>NZ_JBXSOW010000012.1:0-222899 GCF_057784375.1 Martinezella sp. CNPSo 3964 | reverse complement strand
ACACGGTCCGGAGCGTCGAGAAAAAACCTTCGGATCGGCTTGCCAAGGCGTGAAAGACGATTATAGTCAGGAAATAAATATTCCATAGAAGAAAATGAGGGAACGAAATGGCATTATCATGGCGTTTCTCCGCATTGGCGGACCGGCACCGTGCTCTCGGATCGAAACTCGAGGACTGGAGCGGTATGGGAACCGCCTGGACCTACGACAAGGACATGTCGCAGGAACATGTGGCGATCCGCACCAAGGCCGGGCTGATGGATGTTTCCGGCCTCAAGAAGGTGCATCTCGTCGGGCCGCATGCCATTGCCGTGCTCGACTATATCACCACCCGCGACATGTCCAAGATCTATCCCGGCCGCTCGGTCTATGCCGCGATGCTCAACGAGCGCGGCTACTTCACCGACGATTGCATCGTCTACCGCACGGGACCGAACTCCTGGATGCTGGTGCATGGCTCGGGCTCCGGCCACGAGGAGCTCGTCAAGCAGGCCGCCGGCCGCAACTGCGCCGTCCTCTTCGACGACGATCTGCACGATCTGTCGCTGCAAGGCCCCGCCGCGGTCGACTATCTCGCCAAATATGTGCCTGGCATCCGCGACCTCAAATATTTCCATCACATGCAGACGACGCTGTTCGGCGTGCCCGTGATGATCTCGCGCACCGGCTATACGGGCGAGCGCGGCTATGAGATCTTCGTCCGCGGCCAGGATGCGCCGATGGTCTGGGATCGCATCGTTGCCGAAGGCGAGGAAATGGGGATCATTCCCTGCTGCTTCAGCGTTCTCGACATGCTGCGCGTCGAAAGCTATCTGCTCTTCTACCCCTATGATAACTCGCAGATGTATCCCTTTGCCGACCAGCCGCCCGGCGACAGCCTGTGGGAACTCGGCCTCGATTTCACCGTCAGCCCCGGCAAAGCCGGTTTCCGCGGTGCCGAGGAACATGCACGCCTCAAGGGTAAGGAACGCTTCAAGATCTTCGGCATGCTCATCGATGCCGATGGCCCGGCCGATCTTGGTGACGAGGTCTATGCTGAGGGTAAGAAGGTCGGCGTCATCACCTGCCCCTGCTATTCGTCCTTGACGAAGAAATCGATGGCGATCGCCCGTCTCGACGTTGACAAGGCCGTTCAGGGCACGAAACTGGAAGTTCGTGGCAAGAGCCTCAAGGCGAGCGCGATTGCCCATACGCTGCCGTTCGACGATCCGGAAAAGAAGAAGAGGACGGCTATCGGCTAAGGAGGCGCTCATGCTTGTCGAAGGCATCAAGAGCCGACCGGTCTACAGGGGTCTCTCCATTCAGCCGCATGCCCGGCGGCATCTGTTTGCTCTGGAAGGCGAGGGGGCCAATGCCCTCCTCGACCAGACGCCGGCGCTTGACGATGTAGCGCTGTCGCGCAGCGAAATCCTTTATGTTGCGCGCGGCTCACAGGGCAGGGGTCATGACGAGAGCCTGCGCAGGCTTGGCGCCGACATGTTCTTCACTGCGCCGACGATCGCGACGTTGCTTTTCCGCCTGAAAGGCTCGCTTGCAACGGCGCATATGGGCACGCGGCTTTATATCGCCGGTACCGAGGGCTTTATCGGCCAGGCCATGATGGTGGCGCTCGACTACGGCATGGATCATGCCTCGATCATCACGGAACATCGCGGATCGCTGTCCCGTCGCGTGCAATGCGTTCACTGCAAGGGCATCACCGAGGATGTCACGCACAGTCCCTTCGCCTGCGGCCATTGCGGGTTGCCGCTATTGGTGCGCGACCACTATTCGCGTCGTCTCGGCGCTTTCCAGGGCGTCAACATCGATGCGGAAGAGCCGGGCACGGCACCCGATCCTGAGGAGTTGTTCCTGTGAGCGGTGGTACGGAAATTCCGGTTCGCGTCGCGAAGGTGACGCCGGTCGCCGATCGCATCAAGCGCTTCCGCTTCGAGCGTCTCGACGGTGCGTCGATGCCTTATTTTTCCGGCGGCGCGCACGTCATCGTTTCCATGAATGATGAAGGGCATGTGCGTCGCAACGCCTATTCGCTGATGTCGCCGCCGCATGATTGCTCGGCCTATGAGATCAGCGTGCTGCGCGTCGAGGAATCGCGCGGCGGCTCCGCCTTCATGCACGAGAAGGTGAGGGAGGGCGACGAGCTCAAGGTCAGCTATCCCGTCAATCTTTTCCAGCCGGATTGGCGCGGCCGCAAGCATCTGCTGATCGCCGGCGGCATCGGCATCACGCCCTTTATTGCGATGATGCAGCAGTTTTCGCGCGAAGGTGCCAATTTCGAGCTGCACTATGCCGTGCGCTCGCTCGATCGCGGCGCCTATTGCCGCGAACTTATCGAGCAATATGGCCCGCAGCGGGTGAAGATCTATTGCGATGCTGATCGCAATTTCATTCCTGTGGCACGTCTGCTCGAAAGCCAGCCGCTCGGCACGCATCTCTATGTCTGCGGCCCGGCCGGCATGATCGATGGCGTGTTGAGGACGGGTATCGAGGCCGGTTGGCCGGAACAGAACCTGCATTCCGAGCGCTTCCTCTCGTCACAGCCTGGCAAACCCTTCTCCATCATGTTGACGCGGTCGGGCAAGACCGTTCATGTCGGCCACCACGAAAGCATGCTGGAGGCGATCGAGGCTGCCGGCATCGACGCGCCCTTCCTCTGTCGCGGCGGCGCCTGCGGACAGTGCGAGACGAGTGTTGCCGCCTGCGACGGCAAGCTTCTGCATAATGACGTCTATCTGACCGACGAAGAAAAGGCCTCCGGCCGAAAGGTGATGATCTGTGTTTCCCGTTTCGAAGGAAGCGCATTGCATCTCGACCTTTAGGCTTCAGGCCGATACCCAGGAGAACGGACATGGCAATCGCCTTCAAGAATGAAACATTCCGGGACGATTTCAGCTATCGCAACAGTCCGGAAAATGTCCGGCGCTTTCCGTTCCCGTTCGATCGCGACGAGTACATGTATTCGGTCAACATGGAACCGCATGTGAAGGGGCAGAAGGATACGGTCTTTGAAAGCCTGATCGACGTCGACGAGCATTACGTCGCCGAGATGCACGACCGGGCTCTGGTCCTGAAGGAAGATCCACTGCGCTACCAGGCGCTGCCGCACATGATGTCCGCGCAATGGGATACGCTGGAGCTCCTGATGGAGGAGCAGGCCGCCGGCTATCCCGAGCATTTCACGCTCACCAAGAATGGCGACCAGTGGCGCTGGATCAACCGTCCCCTCGGCATCGACGACACCTTTACGTTCGGCGATGCGTCGACGCTGCCTTACGAACCCTTCGAATACATCACGCGACAGGCACAGGGCGATTTCTGCATCGTCGACCAGCGCGACGGCAATCTCTGGATGGATGCCGGCATGGTGACGACCCAAGCCGACTGGTCGCTCGATTTCGACATCGGCATGAACTTCATGGAATGGCACGGACCGGTGCCGCTCGCCCACCAGATCGGGGTCTTCGACCGTGCCCTGAAATTCCTCTTGAACCTGCAGCTGGGCAAGCCGACACGCCGGTTCAACTGGACGATGACCATCAATCCGCGCCTCGATACCAGCCCCGAAAACTATCCGAAATGGGGTCCGGATCGCACCACGGTGACGCCTGAGAATGTCGGCGAAAAGGTGCATCTTCGCGTCGAGCTGCAGAGCTTGTGGCGCCTGCCGCGTTCCAACGCCATCCTCTTCGTCATCCGCTGTTATCTGATGAATATGGACGAGCTCGTCACCGTGCCGAAATGGGCGCGCCGCTTCCCGCGTGTGCTGAAAACCCTGCCGCCGGAGCTCATCGATTACAAGGGCCTGACGCGCTTCCGCCAGACCACCATCGACTGGCTTTCGAGATATGACGACGGGGCGCCGACCAGCCCCGGCATTTTTCCGGATTGATGCCGGGCACCACGCCAAACTTCTGCAGGCAATAAGAATTTCGATAGAATCGAGAAGGGGAATGCGACATGACACGAGTTGCCGTTATCGGTGCCGGCCCTTCGGGCCTTGCCCAGCTGCGGGCCTTCCAATCGGCCGCAAAGAAGGGTGCTGATATCCCGGAAGTCGTCTGCTTCGAAAAGCAGGCGGATTGGGGCGGCCTTTGGAACTATACCTGGCGCACGGGCCTCGATGAATATGGCGAGCCCGTCCATGGCAGCATGTATCGCTATCTCTGGTCGAACGGCCCGAAGGAATGCCTGGAATTCGCCGACTACTCCTTCGAGGAGCATTTCGGCAAGCCGATCGCCTCCTATCCGCCGCGTGCCGTGCTCTGGGATTATATCAAGGGCCGCGTCGAAAAGGCCGACGTGCGCAAATGGGTGCGCTTCAGCACGCCGGTACGCATGGTACGCTTCGATGAAGAGACGAAGAAATTCACGGTGACGGCGCACGATCGCACGCAGGACCGGATGTATGACGAGGTGTTCGACTATGTCGTCGTTGCCTCGGGTCATTTCTCGACACCGAACGTGCCCTATTTCGAGGGCGTGAAGACCTTCAACGGTCGTGTGCTGCATGCACACGATTTCCGCGATGCGCTGGAATTCAAGGGCAAGGACGTGCTGCTCGTCGGCCGCAGCTACTCGGCCGAGGATATTGGCTCGCAATGCTGGAAATACGGGGCGAAATCCGTGACGACGAGCTATCGCTCCAAGCCGATGGGCTTCAAATGGCCTGCCAACTTCGAAGAAAGGCCGCTGCTGACGCGGCTGGAGAACAAGACGGCATATTTTGCCGACGGCTCATCGAAGGATGTCGATGCGCTGATCCTGTGCACCGGCTATCAGCATCACTTTCCGTTCTTGCCGGATGATCTGCGCCTGAAGACGGCCAATCGCCTCTGGGCCGACCACCTCTACAAGGGTGTGATCTTCGACAAGAATCCGCAGCTTTTCTATATCGGTATGCAGGATCAGTTCTACACCTTCAACATGTTCGACGTGCAAGCATGGTGGGCGCGCGATGTCATCATGGGCCGCATCAAGCTGCCGCCGGAATCCGAGCTGCAGGCGAACTTCGACAAATGGCGCGCCCGTGAGGAGACGCTCGAGGATGCCGAGCAGATGATCTGGTATCAGGGCGACTACGTGAAGGAGCTGCTCGCCGAGACCGATTATCCGAGCTTCGACATCGAGGGTACCAACAAGACCTTCATGGAGTGGGAACATCACAAGGCTGAGAACATCATGGGCTTCCGCGACCATGCTTACCGCTCGCTGATGACCGGCACCATGTCGCCGACGCATCATACACCCTGGGTCGACGCGCTTGACGATTCGATGGAGGAATATCTGCGCAACTGATCCGCGGTCATTTCCCCACCTAACCGGCAAGGGAGGCGAAGAGCAGCCCTTGCCGGCCCTTTTGTGCGTTGAGACGAAACGAGTTCATCCGCAACCTTCTCTTCGGGCATGGCATCCATGGATTTCCAGACAAGCGTTCTCGGCCGCATGGCCGGTTTCCTCTATCGCTGCCGGGCAGACGAAAACTATACGATGCTCGAAATGACCGATGGCATCGAGCGCATCTTCGGCTATCCGGCCGACGAGATTGTCGGTAACCGCACGCGAACGTTTACCTCGATCATGCACGAGGACGACATTCCGCTCATGGACGAGCTCGTCGGCAAGGCGCTGGAAGCTCGCACGGACTGGACGATGGAATATCGCATTCGTCACCGTGACGGACATCTTGTCTGGGTGACGGAGACCGGCGGCGGTGTCTGGGACGAGGCCGGCGAGCTGCTTTATCTCGAGGGCAGCATCCTCAATGTCGAATCCCTTTATCAGCGCCTTGATGAACAGACCGCAGGCATGCGGGTCACTGCATCCAAGACGAACGAGATCCTGCAGTCCTTGCGCTATCTGAAGCTGCTTGCCGTCAATGCCGGCATCGAGGCGGCAAGGGCAGGGACGGCCGGATCGGGCTTTGCCGTATTGGCGGCGGAAATGCGCACGCTCGCAAACTCCTCGGAAGAGGCAGCGCGTGCGATTTCGAGCGCGCAGAGGAAGGCAGAATAAAGCGTTCTCCGCGTATTTTCGTTAGTTCGGTGCAACTCAGGTTCCGATAGTGCGTGAGCGAAGGAGTTCCCTCGTAGAGCCGTGTTGCGTTGCGGCAACCTTAAAGAAGCGGCCGGCGGAGGTGGCGCATGGTTGGAAAACCATGGCCACACCCAGTCGATGCAGTCAGACGCCAGTTTTAATGGCCGGAAACGCCCGGCATGCTCTCCGCCTTCTCCAGGCCCGCCTGTTCGGGAGTAAGTTCGTCCGCCAGGCCGACCCATAGGCACTGCAGGGTTGAACCGCCAGCCAGATTCTGAATGTAGGTTGCATTGCCGTTCGCAGCATAAGAATCTGTGTGTCCTGCTGCGATATTGACGTTTTGCCAATTGTTGACGTGAACAATCGTCAGATTGTACGTCGATACATTAGGACCACGATTATAGACGTGCAAAATTCCAGGCACTGGTCCTAGTATGTGTATTTGTCCATCTGGTGGTATATTGACGACTGCCATTTTCATCTCCTCTTGTTGAATATCGCATAGCTGTCCTGCGCGAGAGGCTATGGGTTATCCTCCTTGCTCAAGGCAGCCCGACAATAGAGGCCGCTGCTTCGAGGAAATGTGCGGAACATCACAGACGGGGCGGAATATCACGGCTTGAAAGCCGCGATGTGCCGCGCGATAAATTCGCTTGTGTTGAAATCGGTCGCCGCCTGCCGCCGTCAACGATCGGGAAACGACAAGAGCACCGCGATAGCTTCAAGCAACGCCTGGAAGCGGAAGGGTCGGAAATGCTCTAAGAGCGCGGCCGCGTCTTCTGCGGGTCGTAGTGGGAGAGCGGCACGATGACTGCCGGAAGCCGCTTCTGCTGACCGTCGAGCTTGCCGATCTCGACCTTGGTGCCGACGGCCGCATGCGTGACGTCGACGCGGGCAAGCGCAATGGTCTTGCCGAGGATCGGCGACCGTGTCGCGCTGGTAATCACACCGATCTGCGCCCGGCCGATATGGATGCAGTCACCATGGCCGACGGCTTCGTTTGCTTCGACATCGAGGCCGACCATCAGATGGCGCGGATTTTCCTTCCGGCGGATCAGTGCCTCCCGGCCGATGAAATCATCCTGCTTGGATTTCAGGGGCACAGTGAAGCCGATGCCGGCCTCGAAGGGATCGGTCTGGTCGTCGAATTCATGGTGGGCAAAGACGAGGCCAGCCTCGATGCGCACCATGTCCAGTGCCTCCAGGCCCATGGGCTTCAGCCCATAGGGCTCGCCGGCTTTCCAGACCGCGTCGAAGACGGTTGCCGCATCCTTCGGATGGCAGAAGATTTCATAGCCGAGCTCGCCGGTATAGCCAGTGCGCGACACGACGACCGGCGCTCCCTCGAAGTGGCCGATACGGCCGACGGCGAAGCGGAACCATTCGAGCTCGCCGATCGTCGGCTGCCGGGGCGCAGTCCAGATGATCTCTTTCAGGATATCACGGCTCTTCGGGCCTTGCAGGGCAATATTGTGCATCTGGTCGGTGGAAGAGCGGACCCAGGCCTTGAAGCCCTTCTTCTCGGCCTGCTCGCGCAGCCAGATGCCGCTATAGTCGTCGCCGCCGATCCAGCGGAAATTCTTGTCGCCGAGACGAAACAGCGTGCCGTCGTCGATCATGCCGCCATGTTCGTAGCACATGGCGGAATAGACGACCTGAGCGGTCGATAGCTTGCGCACATCGCGCGTCAGGCAATATTGCAGAAGCTCTTCCGCATCCGGCCCCGTCACCTCGAACTTGCGAAGCGGCGAGAGGTCCATCACCACGGCGCGTTCGCGACAGGCCCAGTATTCTTCGACCGGTCCTTCCGAAGAGAAGCGGTTCGGCAACCAGAAGCCGCGATATTCGGTGTAATCGCGCGTCATGGCGGAGAGGCGCGGGTGGAATGCGGTTTCCCGCGTCAATTCAGGGTCGGCGTCAGGGGTCATGCGATAAGCCACCGCTCGTGTGAATTTTTCTTTGCCGGAAAAGGTGCGGACGTGGATATCGGTCGGGTCCCAGCCATTGGCCGCATCGATGTCATCGGGGCAAGAGGAGGAAACACAGACGAGATCCGTCAGTGCGCGCATCAGGACGTAATCGCCCGGTCTCGACCAGGGTTCGTCGAGATAGAGCTGGTTATTGTGATCGACATTGGTGTTGTAGAAGTAGTTGAGCGCCTCCCAGCCCTTTCGGCCGGCAATGCCGTAGGGCGCAAGTGCCGCGTTGAAATTGTCGGTGCAGTTGACATGGCCGGGATAGCCCATGTCGTCATAGTATCGCGAATTGCAGGCCGTTGCGAAGGCGTCGTGGCGGCCGACCGTATCCTGCACGATTTCCACCAGTGGCTCGAAATCACGGTCGAAAGCCTTGGAAGGAAGGCCGGGAGCCGGATAGCTGCGGCCAAGCAGGGTGCGGGTCACTGTGGAATCGAGTGCAAGATCGAGGCCCTTGTCGACCTTGCGGGCGGAAAAGGCCTGAAAGTCGGTGCATTGCCGGCCATAGACATCGATGATCTGAATATATTCGCCGGCACGAACGAAATAGGCCGAAGCGGTTGCCGCCTTGATGCGAATGTCCTCGATCGGATCGGCGAGCGGTTCCGGCAGCGCGGAGGCATAATCGCGCAGGATCGTCGTGTGGCGTATCCTGACCTCGATGGGTGTTGCCGTGTCCTGTGCCTCTGGCGACATAGCTGCTCCCGGCGCGCAGGCGATCAGCAGACCTTTGAGAGCGATGGTGAATTCCGCGGTGCTGCCGGTAGGCGATGACCCGCCGAAAAGGTGCAATGCGGCGGCGGTGGCCAGGTCCGCGCCGCGCCGCTCCAGCGTCTTGCGCATGCGTCCGGCACTTTCATCTGCGGACGAAAGAATGGCTTTCAATCCTGTCGCTTCGCCGGTGAACGCGGAGCCCAATCCTGCGGATTGAAAGCGGCCCTTTTCATCCAGGAAAGTCAGCTCGCAGACCTGTCCGCCCTCGCTGTCCGTGACCGTGATCCGGTCACCGGGCTCGACGCGCACGACCAGCGATCCGCCGCCCTTGCAGCGGTAGCGCTCGGTGTCGGGCGGCAGCGTCGGAATGCCCGGATAGCGGATAATGCTTGCCGAGACGGGCCGTATTCCGGCGGTCGGCGGATGGAGATCTCGCATAGAGCCCTCTCGGGAAATGAGGTGTGTCGGACACCGGAATCATGCTGACAAAATGCTGTTCGAAAGTAAAGGGATGTTGACTAAAAAGAAAATATCTTCACTATGTATAAAGGGCATGTATCTGGAAACCGCGCGCAGACTCGGCTCATGAAAACCTCCAGCAAGCCCCGCAATGCCATGGGAGGCACGTTCAGGGAGACGTACGAGAGATACGTCCGGAACAAAATGGGGAATATCACCGATGACGGATATCGTGGACGCCGGCGCTTCCGCCGGCACCGAAGGTAAGCTTATACGCGCGCTTGACTGGAAGGGCGCGTTCTGGGTGGCTGCGGGCGTGCCGCCGCTTGTTCTTTTCTCCATCGGCGGCATCGCCGGCACGACGGGCAAGCTTGCCTTCGTCGTGTGGATCATTTCGATGATCATGGGGTTCCTGCAATCCTTCACCTACGCGGAAATTGCCGGCATGTTCGGCAACAAGTCCGGCGGTGCCTCGGTTTACGGCGCGACCGCCTGGCTGCGCTATTCGAAATTCATTGCGCCGCTTTCCGTATGGTGCAACTGGTTTGCCTGGTCGCCGGTGCTGTCGCTCGGCTGCGCCATAGCGGCCGGTTATATCCTCAATGCCTTCTTCCCCATTCCAGCGGCGGATTCGCAGGCGGTGCTCAGCTGGATCAGTGCACACGCGGCCTCGATCACCGCCGATAGCCCGCGTGTTGCGGAATACATCGCGGCCCACGCCGGTACATCGCCCGACGATGCGGTAAAAGCGCTACTCAGCGCCGACGGCGTCGCAGCTTTTACGCCGGCCATTCGCAACTGGTCGCTGTTCAGCTTCAACATTCCTTTCCTCGCGACCGCCAATATCAATGCCACCTTCTTCATCGGCGGCATCCTGATGCTGATCATCTTCGCGATCCAGCATCGCGGCATATCCGAAACGGCAAGCGTACAGAAATGGCTCGCCATCATCGTACTCGTGCCGCTTCTGATTATCGGTGTCTATCCGATCGTCAGCGGCCAAATCCTCTCCGCCAACGTGACCGGACTGTTGCCGCCGACAGCGGCGTACGCTGCGACCGACGGCACCTGGAGCAATGGCGGCTGGACGCTCTTCCTCGGCGGTCTCTATATCGCCGCCTGGTCGACCTACGGTTTCGAGACTGCGGTCTGCTATACGCGGGAATTGAAGAACCCGAAGACGGATACCTTCAAGGCGATCTTCTATTCGGGCCTTGCCTGCTGCATCTTCTTCTTCCTCGTGCCCTTCGCCTTTCAGGGCGTGCTCGGTCATGCTGGCATGCTGGCTCCGGGCATTGTCGACGGCACTGGTGTCGCCGAAGCGCTCGGCGGCCTGATCGGCGCTGGCCGCGTCGTCACGCAGTTGCTCGTCATCCTGATGATCCTGGCACTATTCCTGGCGATCATGACGGCAATGGCCGGTTCCTCCCGCACCCTCTATCAGGGCTCGAAGGATGGCTGGCTGCCGAAATATCTCGATCATGTGAACGAGAACGGCGCGCCCACGAGAGCGATGTGGACCGACTTTGCCTTCAATCTCTTTCTTCTCGCTATTGCGTCGGACACGAGCGGTTATTTCTTCGTGCTTGCCGTCTCCAACGTCGGATACATCATCTTCAACTTCCTCAATCTCAATTCCGGCTGGATCCATCGCATGGACTCCGGCCATGTCGAGCGTCCATGGAAGGCACCGTCCTGGCTCATTGGCCTCAATACCATCCTTGCCTTCGTCAACGCGCTTTTCCTTGGCGCTGGCGCCAAGGTCTGGGGCTATGCCAATGCCCTTTGGATCGGTTTTGCCTTCGCGGCCCTGATCCTGCCGGTCTTTGCCTACAGGCATTATGTTCGCGATGGCGGCAAGTTCCCGGCCGGCGCCATGGATGATCTTGGCCTGGTCGGCCAGGATCTGGGTGTCAGGAAGGCGGGCATTCTACCCTATCTGGCGCTTGCCGGCGGGCTTGCCATCGTGCTGATCGCCAATTGGGCTTTCCAGCTGCCGTCATAGCGGCATCCGGTAGAAGATGAGGTTCATGCTTGCAAGTCCGGCCTGGTCACAGGCCGGACTTTGCTATTGGAGCAACTGCCGGTGACCGTTCGATCATTCGGGTGCGACGATCAGGCTGTCGTCGATCTCGGCTTCTTCAGGTTGGCTGCGCTGTCGCGCCAGCCGTAGAAGCGTAGCCGCCAGCAGGATGGCCATCAACCCGAGCTCGACGGCGATGGCCGTTACGCCGGCGGAGAGATAGGCGCTCGAATACTGCAGCACCTGGGCAAATACAGCCCCGAGGATCGCCGGTCCGAGACCCAATGACACCTGTTGCATGGTCGCAAGCATGGCGCTGCCGGCGCCGGCATGTTCATGTGGCACGTCCGCCAACCCCAGCCGGTAGAAGCTGTTGACGATCAGAGCCTGCCCGAAACCGATCAGGACCGTGGATGGGATAAGGTTGATGACGCCCGGCTGAGGCCAGACCGTTTCGAGCGTCACGATGAGCAGGATGAGCCCGCTCATCTGGATCACGCAGCCCATCGCCAGCATGAGCTCCCGGCGTATGTTTGCAAGGCGACGCGTGACGAAGGCGGCCGAGATGAAATAGGAGCCGCCGAGCGCAATCAAGGCATTGCCCGATTGCAGCGGTGTCAGCCCGGCGCCTGCCTGCAGCGTCAGCGCGAAGACGAACATGAAGCCGCTCCAGCAGGTGAAGAAGAGTATGGCGATCAAGCCTCCGAACCGCATGCTGGAGATGCGTGTGAGTGAGGGAGGCAGGATCGGGAAGGCGCCGCGCGCCTCCTTGGCGCGTTCGATGCGCCAAAGAAGCACCACCAGCGGCAGGATCGGCACGAAGCCCAGCAGGCAAAGCCAATTCCAGTGGAGCGAGGGGCCGAGCGCGGTCGGCAGCAGCACCGAAAGCGTCAGTAGCGCCAGTGTGATCATGCCGGACCAGTCGATCGGAACTCTGCCTTGGCCGCGCGTTTCGGGAACATGCCGCCACATGCTGAGCAGGATCAGGATGCAGATCGGCAGATTGATGAGAAAGATGCTGCGCCAGCCGGAGCCGGCAATATCGGCCGAGATCAGGAAGCCGCCGAGAACCTGACCGACGATGAAGGCGATGCCGCCGATTGCGCTATAGAGAGAAACGGCGCGGGCGTGATCGCGTCCGGTCAGGCTGACATGGATCGTTGCCAGTACCTGCGGCACCATCAGCGCTGCTGCAATTCCCTGCAGTGCGCGAGCGACGATCAGGAAGGTGACTGAAGTCGCCACTCCGCAGAGCAGGGACGCGAGGCAGAACATCAGGACGGCCAGGCCGAACATGCGCCGGCGGCCGAAATTGTCACCAAGGCGCGCACCCATCGCCAGGCAGACGGCAAAGGCGACGCCATAGGCGGCGACGAAAAGTTCGAGTTCGGTCTCGCCGGCATGCAGCGAGGCGGAGATGGCGGCAAGGCCGACATTGATGATGGAAAAATCGAGCTGCAGCAGCAATTGCCCGGCAAGCAGGATCAGCAGGCCGAATTGGCCAAGCCGGATTGGTGCGGATGTCATGGGGACCTCAAACGATTTCCAGAACTGAGTCCACAGCGTTCTACACCTATGTTAAACTGGTACAAGATACCTGTTTAGACTGGTATAAAAAGTATCAGGCTGGAGAATGGAAATGCACGGTACGCTCGATATCACCCACAATCAGATGCTCTCGCGGGCACAGGAACTTGGTGAGATGTTGCGAAGACGGCGGGAAACTCTTGACCCGCAGCGACTGGGTCTTGGCCGCGCCGGGCGCATTCGTACACCCGGATTGCGACGGGAGGAAGTGGCGTCGCGTGCCGATATCGGCATCACCTGGTACACCAAGCTGGAGCAGGGCCGGCCGATCCGCGTGTCGCCGCGCGTGCTTCTCTCTGTCGCCCACGCTTTGGAATTCAACGAAGTCGAGACGGAACACCTGTTCAGATTGGCCAATCTGCCGGTTCCGCCCCGGCTCGAAAATCCTCGGGTCTGCGAGCCGCTCACGGAGGCAAGCCAGCGCATCCTCGATCAGCTCTGTCCTTACCCCGCTTTTATCCAGACGAAGCGCTACAATATACGCGGCTTCAACGAAGCCTATCGTCGTCTCGTCGGCGTCGATCTCGATGCGATCCCGCTTGAAGATCGCAATTGCATCTATCTGTCCCTCGTCAATCCCGCGTGGCGGGCGAGCCAGGTCAATCCCGATGAGGTATTGGCCGGCATGGCCGCGCTGTTCCGCGCCTCGATGGCGGAACACATCGACGACCCGGCCTGGGAGCGGCAACTGGAGCGCTACATGAGCGCTTCCGATCAGTTTCGAATCGTCTGGGACCGCTATCAGCTCAAGGGCATCGAGAATGTCGTGAAGCGCTTCCGTTTGACGGATGGCACGATACTGGCGCTGCAATCCAACAATTGGTGGGCAAGCCCCAGCAATGACGACCGCATGATCGTTTACACGCCCGTCGACGAAGCCGGGATGGAGAGGCTGAGCGCGATGATGAAGCGCAGGCGGGCTTGCTGAACGATTCGCCGAGACCCTTGGGATCAGATCACCATATCGGCGCTGCGGCCGGTTTCGTAGCGGGCTCGGACACCCGGCGTACCGGCGGTGTCAAAAATGGACGTAGTCTTTAGGCGGCAGTCTGCCTAACCTGACAAGCAGCAGACATGGATGCGGCCGGTTCGGCTGGCGGCTTGCCGCCGAGGACCGTCCGTTGCGAATAGCCAAAGCTGAAGTAATGCGTTGCAATAGTATCAGAGTAGTTTCACTTGCAAGGGCTCGGCCATCTGTGATGTCGGACCGGCAGTGGAAGGAGGCATGATGGAACGCTTTCGCCACCTTATGGGAGGCAGCCTATCGCCGAAGCAAGTCGCGACACTCCAGGAGGTGCTGGACAACGTCACCAGCCAGCCCTGGTTCGATAACAACGAGCATAGCCGCAACGCGCTAGCCGGGCGGCTGACTTTTCTTATCAAAATTGGAATAGAAAGCGCCGCGCATCTCCAAACCATCGGTGTCTGTTGGGCGGTAAATGACTTCAACCGCGATGCGATGAAAACGAACCGAGGGAAGCCGGCGGAGATACCAGGGATCAGGAATGCCGAGCAGCTTCGGCTTGAGGATTACCGCTAATCCTCGCATCCCGCGTCCGAGCTCAACGGGCATCTCGGTAAGATTCCGATGTCCTGCGACAGAACGCGATTTCATTTGGATGGCGCGATTAAACGCCTGCTTCTAGCCTGAAGCGCCTTGCAATCTTTCAGGACCGCTTCTTGCGCTTTAGACCTTTGATTTCCCGCATGTCATTGTCGAAAAGCCGCTGCACACTTTTACGCGATATGTTTCAAATCGCGGACACCATGTCCGAGCCGATGAGCTCGCTCATTCGTTTGATGAGGTCGTCCAGGATTGAGATGCGGTGGCCGCCGGAAGGACGAATGGCGAAGTAGGCGACCTCGATCTGCGGTTCGAATGGGATCGCAACTATATCGATTCCGGCAGACTGCAGGCTTGTGTGGTCGACGATGCCAACGCCCATGCCCGCGGCTGCGAAATGACAGCAATTGAGCATCGATGTCTCCATCGTGCTGGTTGGCTGATGATCCTGCGCGGAGAAGGCGCGATCGAGTGCCAGTCTGAGCGGCGAATTGCGGCCGGGGATCAGCACGCGTTCCTCCATGAGGTCGGCGGGTCGAATGACGTTTCGGGAGGCCAGCCGGTGCCCCGGGGCCATGGCGGCGACAGCATGGGAACTGTGCAGGAGAACGGCATTCTTGTCCGCCATACGGGGTGAACCGAAGACAAAGCCAAGGTCGTAGCGGTTCTTGTCGACCATGTCCCAAATGTGCCGGCTGTTTTCGACATCGATGACAAGCGGAATGTCGCGCCGGTTGCCGACGACATCGAGGATGGCTTGATGAAGATATGGCCGCACAAGCGATGTCACGCTGGCAATCCTCAGAACGGTATTCTTGTGCCGACGAATATCGTCGGCTGCCTGGGCGATCTGGTCGAGGCCGAGATAGAGCCGTTCGACTTCCCGGAAGAGCTGTGTCGCCTCCACCGTCGGCACGAGGCGGGCACCCACCCGCTCGAATAGCGTGATTTCGACGATTTCCTCCAAGTCACGGATGAGGCGGCTGACGGCGGGCTGCGTGACGTTCAAGGCATCGGCTGCAGCCGTGATGCCCCCCGTCATCATGACGCTTCTGAAGGCTTCCACTTGTCTTGGTTTCAATCGCATCCCAACGCCCTTTCCATAACATTAGGGCATGGATCGAACACAAAATGCAATTTTTCTTTTTGAGCCAGGTTCTTTAGTTGCAGAGAAAATCTGCTTGGAGAGTGCGGATTTCGCAAACGCCGGAGGAACACCATCATGAAATTTCTAAAGGTCGCAGCCGTCTTGGCGGCATCCGTCCTTGCCATGCCGCTCGCAAGCCAGGCCAGGGATTTGACCGTAGGTCTTGCTGCCTCGACGACATCCATGGATCCGCAGTTCTACGTCGTCGGGCCGAACAGCGCGATGGCACGCAATATTTTCGATGGTCTCGTCAATCAGGATGAGAAGCAGCGGCTGCAGCCGGCACTGGCGCTATCCTGGAAGACAATCGACGACACGACCTGGGAATTCAAGCTTCGTCCGAATGTGAAATTTCATGACGGCAGCGATCTGACCGCCAATGATGTCGTTGCCAGCGTCAAGCGCGTGCCGCTCGCGTCCAAGAACAGCCCGAGCTCCTTTGCGGCCTATGTCAAGGCGATCACCGAGGTCACGGCGGTCGATCCGCTGACGGTCCGTATCAAGACCGACGGCCCGACGCCGCTGCTGTTGAACAACCTCAGCCGTATCGCGATCCTGCCGGCCAAGATGCGAGATATCACGACGGAAGAGATGAATTCCGGCAAGGGCGTGATCGGCACAGGCCCGTTCAAATTTGTCTCCTGGACGCCCGACGATAACGTCGTGCTCGCGCGCAATGACGCCTATTGGGGCGAAAAGGCCGCCTGGGACAAGGTCACTTTCAAGGTATTCAAGAACAGCAGCGCGCGTGTTGCCGCAATGCTTTCCGGCGATGTCGACATGATCGAAAGCATCCCCACGGCCGACACGCGACGGCTGCAGGGCTCCGACCAGCTGAAGGTCGTCAATGTTGCCGGCAACCGGATCATGTATCTCCATATGGACCAGGCGCGCGAGGAATCGCCCTTCGCCAAGGGGCCTGACGGCAAGAACCCGCTCTTGAAGCTGGAGGTGCGCCGCGCGCTTTCGCTTTCGATCAACCGCGAAGCACTCGTCGACCGTATCATGGACGGGCAGGGCGTACCCGCCGGGCAGCTCGTTCCGGAAGGCTATTTCGGCTATGACCCGTCCATCAAGGTCGATCCTTACGATCCGAACAAGGCGAAGGAACTTCTCGCCAAGGCCGGCTATCCCAACGGGTTCTCGCTGACCTTCCATGCTTCCAACGACCGCTATCCGAACGATTCAAAGGTTGCCCAGGCGATCGGCCAGTTCTTCAGCCGCGTCGGCATCAAGACCGAGGTCGCGACCTTGCCCGGCAGCGTCTATTTCACCCGCGCCTCCAATCTCGAGTTCAGTTTCATCATGGGTGGTGCGGCGGTCGAGACGGGCGAGGCATCCGGCGTGCTCGGCCCGATCCTGGAAACTTTTGGTGACAAGGCGGGGCAGGGCAATCGCGGGCGCTATTCGAACCCGGAGTTCGACAAGGCGCTGAACGAAGCACGCTCGACGCTCGACGATGGCAAGCGTGAGGAGCTTCTTCGCAAGGCGACCGAGATCGCAATGAACGACCTTGGCGTCATCCCGATCTTCTACCTCGCCAACACCTGGGCGGTGAAGAAGGACCTTTCTTATCCCGGTCGCTCGGATGGCTACACGCTTCCCTATTATGTGAAGCCCAACTGAGCCGGCGAAGGGACGATCGAAGATGTCTTTCCGCGGCGTATTTCCCTATCTCGTCTCCCCGGTTGATCAATCCGGTCAGGTGATGAAGGGCGTGTTGACCGATCTCGTGGATCACCTGATCGCTTCAGGGGTCCACGGCCTGACGCCGCTCGGAAGTACCGGTGAATTCGCCTATCTGAACTGGGATCAGCGCCGCAGCGTCGTCGATACCGTGATTGCCGCCAGCCGCAGACGCGTTCCCGTGGTGGCGGGGGTTGCATCGACATCGACCAGCGATGCCGTCACCCAGACCGAATATATGGTCGAGGCAGGGGCCGACGGTATCCTCGCCGTGCTGGAATCCTATTTTCCGGTCAACGATGAGAGTGTCGAGGCCTACTTCACGGCCATTGCCAAGGCCGCAAAAGGGCGGCCGGTGGTGCTCTACACCAATCCGCAATTCCAGCGTTCCGATTTGAGCCTGCCCGTTATTGAGCGGCTGAGTCGCGTCGATAATATCCGCTACCTCAAGGACGCCTCGACCAATACGGGGCGGCTGCTCTCCATCATCGAACGGACCCATGGCCGAATGGAGGTGTTTGCCGCCTCGGCCCACATTCCGGTCTGCGTGATGATGATCGGTGGCGTCGGCTGGATGGCAGGCCCTGCCTGCGTCGTGCCGAAGCAGAGCATCGCGCTTTATGAGGCGGCCAATGCCGGCTATTGGGCAAGGGCGATGGAGCTGCAGCGGCCGCTCTGGCGGGTCAACGAGATCTTCGCAAAATATTCGATCGCCGCCTGCATCAAGACGGCGCTGGAACTGCAGGGCTTTGCCGTCGGCGGCCCCATGCATCCGCAACTCCCGCTTGGCGAGGCCGCACGAACCGAGATCGCGGACGTTCTTCGCGAACTCGGCGCCCTTTGACACCGCGTTTACCGTCTATTGAAGGCATTTCACCATGAAGCCGATTTCGATCATTGTCGATTGTGACCCCGGAATTGACGATACGATCGCACTTCTGACCGCATTCGTGTCGCCGGAACTCAACATACTCGGCATCACGCCGGTCTGCGGCAACCAGCCGCTGGAGCGCACCGTGCGCAACGCCCTTCAGGTCTGCGAACTCGGCGGACGCCCCGATATTCCGGTCTTTGCAGGCTGTTTCCGCCCGATGCTGCGCGAGCCGATCCACGGCCAGTTTCACGGCAAGACCGGGCTTGGCAACACGATCTTGCCGGAGCCTGAAAAGACGGCGGAGAGCAAATCGGCGGTCGATTTCCTTATCGATACGTTGAGCGAAGCGGCGCGGACGGGAGAGCGTGTCACGCTCTGCTGCCTCGGACCGATGACCAACGTCGCTGTCGCCCTGCGCATGAAGCCGGGGATTGCCGAGGGCATCGAGCGGATCGTCATGATGGGAGGCGCCTATCGCGAACCCGGCAACCGGACGATGACCTCCGAATTCAACATGCTGGCGGACCCGCATGCGGCGCATGTCGTCTTCTCGAGCGGAATTCCGCTCGTCGCGCTGGCGCTCGATGCGACGCATCAGGTGATGCTGAAGCCCGAGCATGTCGCCGAATTCTCCCGCGTCAGCGGGCGCATCTCGCAGACGCTTGCCGAGCTGATGGCCTTCTGGGATCGCAACGATGTGCGCCGCTACGGCTCGCGCGGCGGCCCGCTACACGATCCGCTGGTGATCGCCTATATCCTCGCCCCGCATCTGTTCGAGACCGAGAAGGCTCGCGTATTCGTGGAATATGAAAGCGAACTCTGCATGGGTCAGACGATTGCCGACTGGTACGACAAGAGCGGCCTCGAGCCGAATGCCGACATCGTCACCAAGGTCGATGCCGAGGGTGTGATCGCCTTCTTTCTCGAGCGCTTGTCGCGCTATGTCGAGAAGGCTGTCGCATGAGACGCGAAAAGATCATCATCGATGCCGATCCCGGCGTGGACGATGCCGCCGCCATCCTGATGGCGCTCGCATCGCCGGAAGTCGATGTACTTGGTTTGTCGATCGTCGCAGGCAATGTTCCGCTTCGTGATACGGTGGTCAACGCCTGCAAGATCGTCGGTCTTAGCGGCCGTCATGACGTGCCGGTTCATGCGGGGGCTGGCGGACCGCTCGTGCGGAATCAGGTCTATGGCAAATATGCCCGGATCGGCGCCTTTGACGATGCCTTGGTCAAAGCCGGTGATATAGGCCCATCCGACGAGCATGCCGTCCATTTCATCATGCGCTCCGCGCGCGAAGCAGTAGCGGCCGGCGAGCAGATCACCATTTGTGCCATCGGGCCGATGACCAATATCGCCTTGGCGCTCATCCAGCATCCGGATGTGGCATCCGGCATAAGACAGATCGTCTCGATGGGCGGAGCCTTTAAGGCGCTCGGCCATCGCACGCCCTGGGCCGAATTCAATATCTATGCCGATCCGCACGCCGCCGAGGTCGTCTATCGCTCGGGCGTGCCGATCGTAACGATGCCGCTCGACATGACGCTTCAGGCCCTGTTTACCGCGGAGCATTTCGAGCAGTTTCGGGCCGGCGGCGAGGCAGGGAACGCGCTTTTCAACCTGCTTTCGACCTTCGACCGCAGCGACGTCGGGCGGTTCGGCAGGCCGGGCGGCCCGATCCACGACGCGACGACGATTGCCTGGCTCATACGCCCGGATTTGTTCACCGGCCGCAAGGCTTTCGTCGGCGTGCAGGTAACCGGCCTCACCATGGGCTACACCTATGCGAACTTTTACGGAAAGATGGATCGCTTGCCGAATGCCACTGTCATCACCGACGTCGACGAGGCCGGGTTCATCGCACTGCTGATCGAGCGTATCGCCCGTTATGGGCGGGATGGGCTCGGGACAACAGCGCAGGGAGGTTGAAAATCATGGGCGGATATTTGCTGAGCCGGTCGATCCAGACCATTCTTACGCTGCTCGTCATGTCAGTTCTGGTCTTTGCCGGACTCTATCTCGTCGGCAATCCCGTCGATGTGCTGTTGAGCCCGACGGCAACGCCGGCGGAACGTCTTCAGGTGATCCAGTCCTTCGGTCTCGACAAGCCTGTTTGGGAGCAATACTGGCTGTTTCTCACGCGTGCGCTATCAGGCGATCTCGGCAATTCCTTCGTCTATAATCAACCCGCGCTGACGTTGATCCTTCACCGTATGCCGGCGACCTTGGAGCTCGCCTTCGTTGCACTCGTCATGGCGCTTGTCATCGGTATTCCGCTTGGCGTCTATGCCGGCCTGAAGCCGAAGGGCCTGATCTCGAAATCGATCATGACCTTCTCGATCCTCGGCTTCAGCCTGCCGACTTTCTGGATCGGCCTCGTGATGATCATGCTGTTCAGCGTGCATTTCGGCTGGCTGCCGGCCTCCGGCCGGGGCCAGACAGTGCCGGTTTTCGGCGTGCCGCTCAGCCTCTTCACTTTGGACGGCCTTTCCCATCTGGTGTTGCCGGCCTTCAACCTGGCGCTTTTCAAGATTTCGCTCGTCATCCGACTGACCCGCGCCGGCGTCATGGAGACGATGCAGCTCGATTTCGTCCGCTTCGCCCGCGCCAAGGGCCTGACCGAACGGCGGATCGTCACCGTGCATGTGCTGAAGAACACGCTGATCCCGCTGATCACCGTGATCGGCCTCGAACTCGGCTCGTTGATCGCCTTTGCCGTCGTGACCGAGACGATCTTTGCCTGGCCCGGCATGGGCAAGCTCATCATCGACGCGATCGGCGTACTCGATCGCCCGGTCATCCTCGCCTATCTGATGATCACCGTCGTGATGTTCAGCGTCATCAATCTCCTGGTCGACATCCTCTATTCGATCGTCGATCCCCGCGTTCGTCTCGAAGGGAATTCGTAATGGCCGACAATAGCTCAGACGCTGGTTCGGTGCATGCAGGCCAGACGAATGTAGGCAAGGCGGCCTCGCGCTCACCGTTCCGCCAGACGATGTCGGCTCTTCTGCACGACAGGCTTGCGCTGGCAGGCCTCATCATCGTCGCCATCTTCGTGGTTGCTGCAATATTCGCGCCGTTGCTCGCCCCGCAGAACCCCTATGACCTGTCCCAGCTCGACATTCTCGATGGGCGCCTGCCGCCCGGCTCGCATAGCACGAGCGGCATGCTTTACCTGATCGGTACGGACGATCAGGGTCGCGATCTGATGAGCGCGATCCTGTACGGCCTGCGTACCAGCCTGCTCGTGGGCATATCGAGTGCCGCCGTGGCGCTGGTCATTGGCGCCTCGATCGGGCTCGTCAGCGCCTATGTCGGCGGTCGCCTCGATGCCTTCCTGATGCGAGTAGTCGATATCCAGCTAAGCTTCCCGGCCATTCTCATCGCGCTGATCTTTCTCGCCATCCTCGGGCAAGGCGTCGACAAGATCATCCTGGCGCTCATCGTCACGCAATGGGCTTATTATGCCCGCACGATTCGCGGCTCGGCGCTGGTGGAGCGCAAACGTGCCTATGTGGACGCTGCCCGCTCGATGGCCTTGCCCGATGGCAGCATCCTCTTTCGCCATATCCTGCCGAACTGCCTGCCACCCTTGATCGTGGTCGCGACGATGCGCGTGGCCTATGCCATCATGCTGGAGGCGACGCTCTCCTTCCTCGGTATCGGCCTGCCGGTCACACAACCGTCTCTCGGCCTGCTGATTTCCAACGGTTTCGAATATCTGCTCTCTGGCGACTACTGGATCAGCTTCTTCCCGGGCCTTGCGCTTCTCATGCTCATCGTCGGGATCAATCTCATCGGCGATGCGCTCCGCGATATCCTCAATCCACGGCGGGAAGGCTGAGCCATGACCAAACCGATCCTTTCGATCTCCAAGCTCAACACGGCCTTTCGCGTCGGAGGCGAGTGGCGCAATGTCATCAGCGATATCAGCTTCGATATCGGCCCGAAGGAAACCGTCGCTGTTGTCGGCGAATCCGGCTCCGGCAAGAGTGTTACGGCCATGTCGATCATGCGGCTTCTGTCGCCAGCCAATTCGAAGATCACAGGCAGGATCGAGTTCGAGGGACGCGATCTTCTGTCCCTGCCGCTTGCCGATATGCAGGCGATCCGCGGCAACAGGATCGGCATGATCTTCCAGGAACCGATGACCTCGCTCAATCCCGTCCTGAGGATTGGCCAGCAGATCACCGAGGTGCTGGTGCAGCATCGCGGCATGTCGCAATCACAGGCCGAAGCTGAAGCGGTGCGCCTGCTTGAGAAGGTGCGCATCCCTTCGGCGAAATCGCGCCTTAACGACTATCCGATGAATTTTTCCGGCGGTATGCGCCAGCGCGTGGTGATCGCAATCGCGCTTGCCTGCGATCCGAAGCTTCTGATCGCCGACGAACCGACGACCGCGCTCGACGTGACCATCCAGGCGCAGATCCTCGGTCTGATCAAGACGCTGCAGGAAGAAGAGGGGATGTCGGTTCTCTTCATCACCCATGACATGGGCGTCGTTGCTGAAATCTCCGATCGCACGGTCGTCATGTATCGCGGCGAGCAGGTGGAGACGGATACGACCGCAGCGCTCTTTGCCGGCGCCAGGCATCCCTATACGCGCGCGCTTCTTTCGGCCGTGCCGCAACTCGGCTCGATGACCGGAAAGGACCGCCCCTTGCGCTTTCCGCAGGTGGATATGGCGACCGGCGAGGTGCAGCCGGTGAAGCCGACCGAAGATACGGTAAAGCTCAGCGAGCCGCCCATCCTGAAGGTCGACAACCTCATCACCCGCTTTCCCGTCAAGCGCGGCTTCCTGCGTAGGACCGTCGGCAGCATCCACGCCGTCGAAGGCGTTTCGCTCGAACTCAGGCAGGGTGAAACCCTGTCGCTGGTCGGCGAATCCGGTTGCGGCAAGTCGACGACCGGACGTTCGATCATCCGTCTTGCCCCGGCAATGTCAGGCGAAATCCACATCGACGGCAAGGATGTCCTGAAGGCCGGCAAGAGCGATCTCGCCGATATCAGGCGCGAAGCGCAGATGATCTTCCAGGATCCGTTCGAAAGCCTCAATCCGCGCATGCGTATCGGCCAGGCGATCGCCGAACCGATCATTGCCCATGGGCTGGCAAGCGCCTCGCAGGCAAAGGATCGCGTCGGCCGCCTTCTCGAACGGGTCGGCCTTTCGGCCTCGATGGCGGATCGCTTTCCGCACGAGTTCTCGGGTGGGCAGCGCCAGCGTGTGTGCATTGCCCGGGCACTTGCGCTCGAGCCGAAGCTTCTCATTGCCGATGAATCGGTTTCCGCGCTCGACGTCTCCGTCAAGGCGCAGGTCATCAATCTCATGCTGGACCTGCAGGAGAAGTACGGTCTCGGCTATCTCTTCATCAGCCACGACATGGCCGTGGTGGAGCGCATCAGCCACCGTGTTGCGGTGATGTATCTCGGTGAGATCGTCGAGATCGGGCCTCGCCGGGCTGTTTTCGACAACCCGCAGCACGACTATACCAAGCGCCTGATGGCGGCAGTTCCGGTTGCCGATCCCACGCGGCGTAAGGTGCGCCGCATCTCCAATGAGGAGATCGGGAGCCCGTTCCGCACAGTCGACTACCAACCACCAAAGCGCAGATACGAGCAGGTGGGAGACAGTCACTTTTTCCAGGTGGCTTGAGAGATCGACGCGCCGCGCTGATGAGGGCGCGGCTTGCGGCTTGGTTTTCAGATTGGCGATCGTTGTATACGAAGAAATATAATGATAGCGATTGGGACCTTTTCAGGAGGATCCCATGTTTCAGCGCCAACGTCTGCTTGTTTTCGTTAAAATCGCTATCATTTTCAGCAGCTTGTTGTTTTCCGCCTCCGCCTGGGCAGACCGTGTCGTGACCGATCAGATCGGCCGGCAGGTGCATATTCCCGATGCCGTCAACCGGGTCGTCATCCTGCAGCATCAGACGCTCAATATCGCCGTCCAGCTCGATGCGATGGACAAGGTGGTTGGCGTTCTCGACGAATGGAAGAAGCAACTCGGTGCCAATTATGTGCGGCTTGCACCGCAGCTGCCCAATCTGCCGATGCCGGGCGGCCTGACCAAGGTGAACATTGAGGAACTTCTGAAGCTGAGGCCGGATGTGGTCTTCGTGACCAATTATGCGCCGGCCGATATGGTGAAGCAGATCGAGGATGCCGGCCTTTCCGTCGTGGCGATCTCGCTGCTCGATGTGCCGCCAGCAGAGGCCGTCAAGCTCAACCCCTCCGTCAAGGATGAGCCAGCCGCAATCGACGCCGGCTTTGCGACCGGCGTGCGCCTCATCGCTGACGTGCTCGGACGCAAGCAACAGGGCGAGGCGATGATTACGGCGACCACGAAGACCCGCAAACTCGTTGCCGATCGTCTTGCCGATATCCCGGCGGACAAGCGCGTGCCGGTCTATATGGCCAATCCGGACCTGACGACCTATGGCCGCGGCAAATATACCGGCCTGATGATGGAGCGCGCCGGCGCCCGCAACGTTGCAAGCTCGGTCAGCGGCTTCAAGCAGGTGACGATGGAGGACGTGCTGACGTGGAACCCCGCCGTCATCTTCGTTCAGGAGCGCTATCCGGCCGTCGTGGATGAGATCAGGAAGGCTGCCTCCTGGCAGACGATCGATGCCGTCAAGAGCGGGCGCATCTACCTCATGCCGGAATATGCCAAGGCATGGGGCTATCCGATGCCGGAAGCCATGGCGCTCGGCGAGCTCTGGATGGCGAAGGAGCTTTATCCCGAGCGGTTCAAGGATATCGACATGCAGAGGCAAGCGGACGCCTACTACAAGGAATTCTACCGCACCGACTATCGCGCCGCGCAATGAGCGCGATGGCTTCCAGCCGATATGGGTCTAGAGCAACGATCGCCACGTTGGCGATCCTGCTTCTGATCGTCGCCGTCGTTTCACTCGGCGTTGGCCGCTACGATATTCCATTCCAGCGCGTCGTGGAAATCCTCTGGTCGCCGATCTCACCGCCGGCGGTGCCCGTGACGGCGACCGAGGCGAACGTCGTCTTCACGGTGCGCATGCCGCGTATCCTGCTGGCGTTGCTTGCCGGTGCCGGACTGGCGCTCTCGGGTGCGACGCTGCAGGGCGTGTTCCGCAATCCGCTGGTGGGGCCGCAGGTGATGGGCGTTTCGTCGGGGGCGGCATTCGGCGGCACGCTCGCCATCCTGCTAAGCTTCTCGCGCTACGGTCTGCTCAGTTCCGCTTTCGCATTCGGTCTTTCGGCGCTTGTTATCGTCTACGCGCTGAATGGCATTGTCGCGCGGCGCAATATCCTGGCGCTGGTCCTTGCCGGTGTCGTGGTAAGCGGCTTCTTCGGAGCGCTGGTGAGTCTCGTGCAATATCTCGCCGACACCGAAGACAAGCTGCCGGCCATGGTGTTCTGGCTGCTTGGCAGCTTTGCGACGGCGAACTGGGAGAAATTCTGGCTGATTGCGGCACCCGTCGTCATCGGCAGCCTGCTGCTGCTCGGTCTGCGCTGGCGCATCAATCTGCTGTCGATCGGCGATGAAGATGCCCGTGCCCTTGGTGTCAATGTCGAGCCGCTGCGCTGGCTGATCCTTGTGCTGGTCTCTTGCATCGTCGCCGCGCAGGTTGCCGTCAGCGGCATTATCGGCTGGGTCGGTCTCGTCGTGCCGCATATGGCGCGCATGCTGGTCGGGCCGGATCATCGCGTGATGATGCCGGCATCCCTGCTGATCGGCGCGCTTTACCTGCTCATCATCGACACCATCGCGCGCACCGCGACCAGCTCGGAAATCCCGCTCGGCATCCTAACGGCGCTGATCGGCACGCCGGTCTTCGTTTTGGTGCTCAGGCAAACTCAGCGAGGCGCGCGTGGTCTCTGATCCGGTCAAGCTGCGCATCGAAAACGCGAGCCAAACCTATGATGGCAGGCGCTGGCAGTTCCGCGATCTTCATCTCGATCTCCGCGCCGGCCAGATCACAGCTATTCTCGGGCCGAATGGTCGCGGCAAGTCTACCTTGCTGCGCGTGCTCGCCGGGCTCTTGAAGCCGAGCGTCGGCAACGTCACGCTGAACCTACAGACAGGCTTCGTGCCGCAGGAGTTTTCCGGCTCCTTTCCCTATTCCGTGCTCGACGTGGTGCTGATGGGGCGTGCCCGTCACATCGGGCTGTTCCAGACACCGCGCAAGGTCGATGTCGAGAAGGCTATGGAGGCGCTTCATCTCACCGGCATGGCTGATTATGCGCCGCGCAACATCGAAGCGCTTTCCGGCGGCGAGCGGCAACTGGTGCTGATCGCGCGGGCGCTGGCCGGCGAAAACGCCGTGCTGCTGCTTGACGAGCCGGCCTCGGCGCTCGACCTCAAGAACCAGGATGTCGTGCTGTCGCTGCTCGCAACCCTTGCCGATCGTCAGGGGTTGGCGATTGCCTTCACCACGCATCAGCCGAACCACGCGGTCGCCATCGCCGACAAGGTGCTGCTCATGCTCGACGAGGCAAGAGCCGTCTTCGGCACCACCGATGATGTGATGACGGAAGAGAATCTCGAGGCGCTTTATGGTATTCCCGTCCGCTCGGCGACGCTCGGCAGTGGCGAACTCATGGAGACCGCGTTCGTGCCGCTGTTCCGGCAACGAGACAGGAAAGGAAATCGCCCGTGAGCAACGCAGTTCAAGTCTTGTCGGCCGGCAGTCTGCGCCATTCCTTTCCGGCGATCATCGGTGCTTTCGGCCATGAATATGGTATCGGCATTTCGCTGACGCTGGGGCCTGCCGGACTATTGCGCGAAACGATCGAGGAGGGCACCAGCTTCGACCTCTTTGCATCCGCCAACATGGCACATCCGCAGCGGCTTGTTTCGATGGGGCTTGCAGAAGATGCGGTCTGCTTTGCCCGCAATCGGCTCTGCGTGCTCTCGCGCGCCGATCTTGGGTTGACGACGGAGAACTTTCTCGCGGTTCTGTCCGATCCCGCCGTCGGCATCGGCACATCGACGCCGGGCGACGATCCGGGTGGCGACTATGCGTTCGAGGTTTTCGACCGCATCGAAGCCCGGCATCCGGGCAAGGGCGAGGCGATCAAGTCGCGGTCGCGGCAACTAGTCGGCGGGCGCAACTCGCCGCCGGCGCCGCCAGGCAAGGGCGGCGGCTATCTGATTGCCGATGGCGTGGTCGACCTGATGATGAGCTATTCTTCGAATGCGCGCCTGCTGGCAGGCGATCCGGCTTTCAGCGTCATCGATATCCCCGACGAGTTTCAGCCGCTTATTGAATACGGCATGGCAATCCGAAGGGACGCGGATGACGAAACCCAATGTCTACGTGAGTTTCTGCTGTCGGAGACAGGGCAGGAAATTCTCGGCAAAGCCGGCTTTTCTCCGGTCGGCTGATCTGCAACACGCTCGTATCGGGGATCAATTCCTCGGTGGCGCGCTCGAGCGCAGATAGGCGTCGGTCTCGTTCTGCAGCCATTCGCAGAAGAGTGCGGATTTCCGGTTCCGGCGGGCGCGGCGCAGCGCGACATATTCGTGGCCGCTTTCCAGGAAGCCATAGGGCGCCATCAAGCGGCCGAAGCGGATATCGTCGCTGACATAGGGCCACGGGGCGACGCAGACGCCAAGGCCTGCGCTTGCCGCCTCCAACATGAAATAGAAATGCTCGTATTCGACACGTGGCCCGGTGGCGACCGATCTTTCGGAGCGGGCCAGCCAATCACCCCATGCCCGCAACCTTGTGCGCGTGTGGAGCTGAGGCAGGCCGTCGAATGCGGGCGTCGACTCGACATAGAGCGACGGCGCAAGCACCGCACCCGTCTGCTCCGGAAAAAGGGAAATCACATCGGCACCAGCGGGCCATGGCGCGACACCGACCCGGATCGCCACGTCAAAGCCGTCCCGGTTGAAATCGACGGGTTTTGACGAGGCCGACAGACGAACTTCTATGTTGGGGTATTTCGCCTGAAACCGGTAGAGGCGAGGGATGAGCCATCGCATCGTGAATGTGCCCGGACAGGAGACATCGAGCTGACCGTCTTCGGTGTCGGCGACGGCGCGCACCGACAGATCCATCTGGTCGAACGCGGTCGTGAGCCCTGTCAACAGGGTCGTCCCGCCTTCGGTCAGTCTCAGCCGGTTCTTCGGCCCTTCGAACAAGGGAATGCCGAGCACATCCTCCAGATGCTGGATCTGCCGGCTAACGGCGCTGTGCGTCACATTCAGCTCATCCGCGGCAAGCGTCATGCGTCCCAGCCGGCCGGCCGCTTCAAAGGCGCGCAATGCGTTCAGGGAGGGTATTCGTCTAGCCATGTGCATTTTCCGAACATTGACTGTTCGAACATATCGTTTTTCTTTCGAGAGAATAGTGTGTTTCTTGCCGACGAAACGAATGGACAATGTGAATACCGAACAATGATGCGGCGATGCAATGGCATTTTCGCAGGTGGCGAAGCTTTGTCCGAAAATACCACGGAGACAGGACATGCAAGGCAGACATCAGGACGGCAGCGCAGGCGATGCGAACTACGGCGTCATCGGATCGGGTTATACCAACTACCGCCAGCCGGACCCCCATATCGCCGAATTCATCCGCGCTGCTCTCGGCGAGGCCAAGACCGTCTTAAATGTCGGTGCGGGAGCTGGTTCCTATGAGCCGGTTGATCGGCAGGTGACAGCTATCGAGCCCTCCGCCTCCATGCGCGCCCAGCGGCCGGCGCATCTTCCTGTCGCGATCGACGGCACGGCCGAACATCTTCCTTTTGTCGATCGCAGTTTCGATGCTGCCATGGCGACGTTCACTGTGCATCAATGGTCTGATCTCAGCCAAGGGCTTGCCGAGATGCGTCGTGTCACGCGCGGTCCTGTTCTTGTCCTAAGCTGTGATCCGGATCTGCTGGAGCGGTCTTGGCTGCATGCCTATGCGCCGGAGATGATTGCTGTCGAGGCGAGACGTTATCCGGCTATGGATATGATAGCGGCGGCCCTCGGTGGCGATGTGGATATCAAGGCAGTGCCCATCCCGCTGAATTGCGTCGATGGCTTCGGCGAGGCCTATTATGGCAGGCCGGAACGAATGCTCGATCCCGGCGCGCGGCTTGCCAATTCGGCATGGAGCTTTGTCGACGCCTCCGTTGGTGAACGTTTTGTCGATGAGCTCGGCCGCGATCTCGCCGATGGATCCTGGGATCGCCGTTATGGCATCCTCCGCACACAGCCGTTCTTTGAGGGGTCGCTGCGGCTCATCATTGCCAGACCATAAGGAGAATGCCGTGAGAGACGAATTGCGCATATTGAAATCGTTGGCAGGGCCGTTTCCGGCGTTTGAAGCGGATTTGACGCCGGACGAGCCGCGAGAGTTGTTTTCAACCTGGCTGCGTGATGCCATCGAGGCTGAGATCAAGGAACCGCACGCCATGGTGCTTTCCACGGTCGACGAGAATGGCGTGCCGGATGCCCGTGTTCTCATCCTGAAAAACCTCGACCAACGCGGCTGGCACTTCGCAACGACGGGCAGTGGTCCGAAGGGCCGGCAGATCGCCGCCAATCCTTCCGTGGCGCTCACCTTCTATTGGCCGCAGCTTGGGCGGCAGGTGCGGCTGCGGGGCATGGCGTTTCAGGCCGAAGCCCATGAGCGCTATGCCGATTTTCGTGCACGCGCGGCAGGCGCCAAGGCCGTCGCCTTGACCGAGCGACAGAGCGAGGTTCTCGGCTCGTCCCAGGAACTCGACGATGCATTGGCACTGCAGCATCGGCGATTGCAGGACGAGCCCGATCTCGTTTCTGCGAACTGGGCACTTTTCATCGTGATGCCGCATGAGGTCGAGTTCTGGCAGGGCGATAGCGAGCGGCGGCACCATCGCCTGCGATACAGGCGGGAAAAGGCGGGTTGGCTGAAGGAGCGGGTCTGGCCCTGATGGTGTCGGTTTGGATGACCGGGCTTGCCTGTTGGCGAAAGACGCACTAGCGTAATATTCGAAGAAATATAACGCTAGTGCTCATATGTCGGTTCTCCTCAATCATAAACGGCCCTTTGCGCTTCCGATCGTCGAACAGCGGCTGGATGAGCGGCCCGCTCTTTCGGCGGCGGCGGTCAGGACTCAGCGGCTGAAGACCTGGGAACTGCCGCCGATGTTCCACTGCTCCATCGTCGGCACATGCCTGACGACGACGGAGCTCCGGCAGGTACTGGCGAAAGTGGGCGATATCGATACGAAGGTGGCGACCGACCATGCCCTGCACAGCCGCGGTGTCCGGGCCGCCGGCCAGCGTGATATCGCCGCCAAGCTGTTGAACAAGGCGCTCGATCGCCGTCACGAGCGTATCCTCAAGCAGTTTGCCAAGCTTGCGACAACGACGGAGATCAAGGCGCAGTGGGACAAGGCTGTCGATGACGGCGATATATCAGGAGCCTATTGGGCGGCCATGAGCCACCCGGCCAGCGATCGTCCGCTGATGAATGATATTTTTGGCGAAGTGCACATGCTGTCGCATCTCGTCGGCAGCTCCAGCCGGCTTGATCTCGCGCGCCTGCGTCGGCTGCAATTGGATGTCGAGGCGAGAGATGAGAAGATTCTCCGCCAGGAAGTCCGCCTCCAGGCGGCGGCTCAAGACAACATCCTTTTGCAGAAGCGCCTCGATGAATTGGAGGAGAGCCTGCGGCGCGTGCAGGCGACGGCCGGCGAAATCCCTTCTGCAAGCGCGGGGCAGCGCCAGGATGCAAGGCTGTCTGAGAAGCTGCAGGCAGCCGGAGAGCGTTCGGAAGCCTACGAGAAACGCCTTGCCCAGTCGGAAGCGAAGCTTGCTGAAACCCAGTCGCAGCTATCGTCTTTCGCAGACGAGAATCTGGCATTGAAGCGCGAGCTGGATCTGCTGGAGGCAACTATTGCAGCGGCTGCTGATCCTGTCATCGCCGGGAGTTCGACTCGGCATGAGACGCTGCTCTATGTCGGCGGTCGCCCGAACCTCCTCGACCGCCTGCGGAAGCTTGCCGAAGGGCGCAACATTGAACTCTTGTTTCACGATGGCGGTGTCGAGGACAATCTCTCCCTGTTGCCCGCGCTGGTCGGACGGGCGTCATCAGCCGTTTTCCCAGTCGACTGCATCAGCCATTCGGCGGCCGACATGGTGAAGCGGCTCTGCCGCGATAGCGACAAGCCGTATCTGCCGTTGCGCTCGGCAAGCCTGGCGAGTTTCGTTGCCGTCATTGCTGCGCCCCTGGCGGCGGAATGAAGACTGTTCACGTTTCGGTGTTCTCATCGGCATGTGTGTAACAAAACGGCCCTCTTTTCCGTAGTCCATAGCGACGGGACACGCCCCGTCGCCGAAGCAATATCGGACTTGGATGTCCTGTGAGCTCGGCTTGTCCGCTGAAGGAGAACGGTGCGATGCTGAACAGACGAGGAGTGCTTCTGGCAACGGTTCTTGGCGCCATCGGCCTGCGGTTGGGCTACGGCACGGCCGCTGCCAAAACCGCCGTGAATTTCCCTGTTTCTCACACGGATGAGGAATGGCAGAAGATCTTGACGGCGGACCAATATGCCGTCCTGAGGAAAGAGGGAACCGAGCGCCCCTTCACCAGCCCGCTCTTGAACGAGCATGGCAAGGGCAATTTCGCCTGTGCCGGCTGCAATCAGGATGCGTTTTCCTCGGCCACGAAATTCGACAGCGGCACCGGCTGGCCAAGCTTCTGGGCGCCGCTCGACGGCGCCGTGGCGACATCGCGCGATACTTCCTTCGGCATGGTGCGCAACGAAGTGCATTGCAGCCGCTGCGGCGGTCATCTCGGGCATGTCTTTGATGACGGGCCTAAGCCGACCGGCCTTCGCTACTGCATGAACGGCGTCGCCATGACATTCCATAGGGCTGCTGCCTGAACGATCAGAGACCGAACGATGCTTCTATTCATCCTTGCTTATCTCGGCGGCGTCCTGACGATTGTCAGCCCTTGCATCCTACCCGTTCTGCCATTCGTCTTCGCGCGGGCGGGCCAGCCCTTCCTGCGCAGCACGCTGCCGCTGCTGGTCGGCATGGCAGCCACCTTTGCGGCGGTCGCGACGCTTGCTGCCTTCGGCGGCGGCTGGGCCGTAACGGCCAACGAATATGGGCGCTATGCGGCCATGGCGCTGCTTGCGGTTTTCGGCATCATTCTTCTCTTTCCATCGCTGTCCGATCGTTTGACGCGTCCGCTCGTCTCGCTCGGCGCGCGGCTGTCGCAATCGGCTGATCGTGCGAGCCGCAGCGGTGGGTCGACGATTGTTGCATCGCTGTTGCTGGGTGTGGCGACCGGCCTGCTCTGGGCACCCTGCGCCGGTCCCGTGCTCGGCCTCATCCTGACGGGAGCCGCGCTGCAGGGGGCAAGCGTTGGTACGACATTGCTGCTGCTCGCCTATGCGCTGGGGGCTGCCACATCACTTGCGCTTGCGCTTCTGATCGGTGGCCGGGTCTATCAGGCGATGAAGCAATCGCTTGGCATCGGCGAGTGGCTGCGCCGCGGCGTCGGCGTTGCCGTGCTGGTCGCTGTCGTCGCAATCGCCATGGGGCTCGATACCGGCCTGCTGACGCAGGCGTCGCTTGCAAGCACGGCATCACTTGAACAGAACCTCATCGACCGTTTCCACGCCCAAGACCCGAACAAGCCCTCATCCGTCGTCATGAAGAGTGATGGCGGTGCGATGATGAGCGCGACAAATCCGGCGATGATGAGCACAAAGCCTGACGGAGCGGCCGGCAACGGTTCCATGACGGCGGCCACTGCACAAAAGCCTGCTGTCACACAGCTGCCGGTCGAAGGTCCCGTTCCTTCATTCGATGGCGCGGTGCAATGGCTGAATTCGCCGCCGCTGACGGCTACCGGCCTGAAGGGCAAGGTCGTGCTTGTCGACTTCTGGACCTATTCCTGCATCAACTGCCTGCGCGCGATACCCTATGTCGAAGCATGGGCGCAGAAATATAAGGATCAGGGCCTCGTCGTCATCGGCGTGCACGCACCGGAATTCGCCTTCGAAAAGAACGTCGACAATGTGAAGAAGGCCATTGCCGATCTCGGTATCACCTATCCGGTTGCGATCGACAACAATTATGCGATCTGGCGCGCCTTCGACAACGAATATTGGCCCGCCCATTATTTCATCGATGCACAGGGGCAGGTGCGCCATCATCATTTCGGCGAAGGCGATTACGATCAATCCGAAAGGGTGATCCAGCAGCTTCTCGCGGAAGCCGGCAAGAGCAATGTCGCCAGCGACATCGTGAACGTCAAGGCGACGGGGGCGGAGGCCGCCTCCAACGAGGCCGACGTCCAGTCACCGGAAACCTATGTCGGCTATCTGCGGTCGCAGAATTTCGTCGACGATGCCGGCACGGTCAACGATGCGTCCCACGATTACGCTGCCGCGACGCCGAAACTCAACGAATGGGGCCTTGCCGGCAACTGGACCGTCGGCCCGCAGGAGGCGACCTCAAACAGCGCCGATAGCCGGCTCTACTACCGTTTCCATGCGCGCGACCTGCATTTGGTGCTTGGACCATCGGCGGACGGAAAGCCGGTGCGCTTCCAGATCACCGTCGATGGCAAGCCGCCGGGCGACGGCCATGGCGTCGATACGGACGCAAACGGCAATGGCGTGGTGACGGGGCAAAAGCTCTACCAGCTCGTTCGTGCGAGTGGCCCGGTGTCGGATCATACGTTCGAGATCAAGTTTCTCGACCCCGGCGCCCAGGCCTATGCCTTCACCTTCGGCTGAGGAAACGGTTTAGCTTTCCTCGTTCGCGTACTTGGCCGCGCAAGGTAAACAAATTAGGGGCACTATCCTCAGCGATGGAAGGAAGGTCGGTCCTCTCAGATGCCGAGATCGAGCTGGGACTGTGCTCCAGCGTCGTCGCTCTCTTGGTTCGTCAAAGACGAAAGTGTGATGCCGAGCAGCCGGATTGGCCGTGCGAACGGGTGGACGGTCGCCAGAAGTGCGGATGCTATCTGGAGGACTTCGTCCATGTCGGCAACCGGATAGGCGCTTGTCCGGCTGCGCGTCGCCTGGGTGAAATCCGAATATTTGATCTTCACGGTCACCGTCTTGGAGCTGATGCCGCCTGTTTCGCAATAGCGCCAGACCTTTTGCGCAAGCGGGCGCAGTTCCGCCGTCGCCAGCGCGAGATCGTCGATATCCTCGGCGAACGTATCTTCCGCACCGATGGATTTGCGAACCCGGTCGGGTTTTACCTGCCGTTCGTCGATGCCGCGGGCAATGCCGTAAAAATAGGGACCGGCCTTTCCGAAATGCTCCTGCAGAAAGGCGAGGGATTTCGACTTCAGGTCTAGCCCGGTTTCGATCCCGTATTTGTGCATCCGTTCGGCTGTTGCCGGCCCGACGCCATGGAACTTCTTGACGGGAAGTGTCTCGACGAATGCCGGCCCATGTTTCGGCGTGATCACTGCCTGGCCGTTCGGCTTGTTGAGGTCGCTTGCCATCTTGGCGAGGAACTTGTTGTAGGAAATACCGGCCGAGGCGTTGAGCCCGGTGACTTGCTTGATCTTCGTGCGGATCTCCAGCGCGATCTCGGTGGCGATGTCCATACCCTTGAGGTTCTGGGTGACGTCGAGATAGGCTTCGTCAAGCGACAGCGGCTCGATCATCGAAGTATATTCGGCGAAGATCTCGCGGATTTGCTGCGATACCGCCCGGTAGACGTCGAAGCGCGGCGGCACGAAAATCAGGTCCGGGCATTTGCGCTTCGCGGTGACCGAAGGCATCGCGGAGTGAACGCCGAAGGCGCGGGCCTCGTAGCTTGCGGCCGCCACCACGCCGCGGGCCGCGGACCCGCCGACCGCAAGCGGCTTGCCGCGCAGCTCCGGATTGTCTCGCTGTTCAACCGACGCATAGAACGCATCCATGTCCACATGGATGATCTTTCGGATGGGGCTTGAGCTCGTGTCGTTCATGGCGGTCTCGGTCATCACACTGCAGTTTCAGCACGGGCCTTCAATTGTAGAAGCTGAAACAAATGCAGAACATATCATCCTGCATGACGATATCAAACCGGCTCTGTTGCCTTGCCGGAGAGAGGCAGGGAAATCGCCGCATGCCAGCCATGACGTGGACGCCACCTTGAGATGCGCCCGCGGCTTCCTATCTCTAGTCGGTCCCCACACGGAGCCTCAAGATGGGCCAAATCGCAACCGATCCGCTTTCCGACCTGCATATGGAGATCCTCCCGCCTGAGCGCGACGAGGAGTCCCGTGCGGACGGCATCGCATGTCTTTGCTGTCGAAGGACGCGATCGGCGCGGAAGATGGATGAGGACGGCTGCGGCATATGCGACGAATGCCTTGCGCCATGACGGATAAGGCGCCGCAGCTGCTGCCGGCCGAATTGTCTGGATTCGAACATGCGCTTGCGACGCTACCTGACGGCTATTCGGAGGGGCGTTTTCAAGGTCGCCCCTGGGGTGTGACGATCAAGCGATCGGCCGATGGGAAACGGGTCTGGCCTTACGGTGAAGAGCTTGGCGGGGCCGACATCGTCAGCTTCAATCTCTATGTGCTATCCAGAGCAAGCCTCACCCTCAAGCCTTGCGAAATGGCCTCATCGAAGGTCGTGGATTTCGTGTTGGGTTTCAGGCCCGCTTCGACGCGACGCCCGGCATAAGCGCGAAGCTTTGCCGGGCGGGCAGCAACTCGCCCTGTCTCACCGGGTGGAGAGCGGCGGCGGGGGCGGCTGTGTGGTCGAGCCGGGACCGAGCGAACGCTGGACCATCACGGTATCGGCCCAGCGACCGTAACGATAGGCAACTGCCGGCAACAGGCCGACCCGAGCGAAGCCGAAACGTTCGTGCAAGGCGAGAGAGGCGGCATTGTCGGCATCGATATAGCCGATCATCTGACGGAACCCGGCAGCCGCACAGGCGTCGATCAGCCCGCGCATGAGCAGGCTGCCGACGCCCTGGCCGACATGGTCGTGATGCACATAGATCGAGTGCTTGACCGTGTAGCGATAGGCAGGGCGCTTGCGGAACAGCACCACATAGGCATAGCCCACGACCTTTTCACCCTCGATCGCCACCACATGCGGGAAGCGGCGGTCCTTCAAATTCTTGCGTCGCTCGCGCAGATCGTCGGGCTGCGGAGTGTCGCTATCGTCCACCCCGGCCTCGACGCCACGGTGAATGTGGCGGCGATAGATTGCCAGCATGGCATCGACGTCGCTCTCCCGGGACGGGCGAACGATGATTGTTTTATCCTGCTTCATGTTCGAACCTGAATTTCCAAGCCTATTCCGCGACGACGTAGGTATAGAGCCGGATTTTGCCGGATGCATCAATCTCGCGATAGACCCCCTGGATTTCCACCTCGAAGCCGGGGAAGGTATTGAAGCAGGTCTCGAACATCTTCAGATAATCGATCATCGGCTGGGCCTGCTCCGTCAGGCGTTCGCCGGGCACGATCGTCGCGATTCCCGGCGGATAGACGACGAAGGGCGTCGTTGCGATGCGGCCGGCAATGGCGTCGATCGGCAGATAGTCCACATCGTTGCGAACGAGGCATCGTGCGGCATCGTGCGGCGACATGGCGATCGGCGGCAGGTGGTCGGCGGAAAACTGCTTTGTCTGCAGCGCACTGACATCGGCCTGGCGGAAGAAATTGTGCATTTCAGCGCAAAGGTCGCGCAGACGCACGCCTGCATAACGGCCAGGCCGGCGACGATAGAATTCCGGAATTGCCTCTTCCAGCAGCGCATTGTCGTCGTGAAGCTTCTTGAAGGCGACAAGGCCGCTGATCAGGGTGCCGGCCTTGCTGGCCTCGACACCGGGGGTGAGCAGGAACAGCAGCGAATTGAGATCGTTCTTTTCCGCAACAATGCGGTTTTCACGTAGATATTGAGCAACCACTGGCGCGGGTATGCCATGCTCCGTGTATTTGCCACTCACCCGGTCGAAACCGGGGGTGAGCAGGGTCAGCTTGTTCGGATCGGTCATGGCAAAGCCCGATTCCACTCCGGAAAAGCCGTGCCATGCTGCATGGGGCGTCAGATGCCAGAAAGCGGGATTGGTGGCGAGCTGGTCAGTTGCGACACTCTCCCACGCTACGTCATGCACGGCGCCCGGGCTTGACACATCGGGGATCGCGACGCGATCCGGCACAAAGGGCTCGAAGAACCAGCGTCGCTCGGGGCGATGTTCCTTCTCCTCGAATTCGCGGCGCACGGCGCGGATCTTCTTGCGCAGCTCGATGCCGAGGCGGATCGTGTCGTCCCAGAGCACCTCGCCGGAGCGTCCCTTCATCATCTGCGCGCCGACGTCGAGCGAGGCAAACAGCGGATAGAAGGGCGAGGTCGAGGCGTGCTGCATGAAGCTTTCGTTGAAGCGGCGGTGCTCGACGCGGCGCTTCTGGCCGGTGATGTGCCGATCCTTCATGTGGATCTGCGAAGCCTGCGAGAAGCTTGCCAGCTGCTTATGGGTGGATTGGGTAGCGATGATGCCAGGCGCATCCGGGCCGAGGTCGGAAAGACCCATGGCAAAGCGCCCGGCATAGAGCGGATGGAACTTCATGAAGCCGGCCCATGCCTCGTCGAAGAGGATGTAATCGCATAGATGGCCGATGCGTTTGAGGATCATCTCGGCATTGTGGATCGTGCCGTCATAGGTGCACTGTTCCACGACCGCGACGCGGAACGGGCGCGGCTTCTTGTAGGCTTCGGGATCTTTCACGAGCGGGTGCGTGCGAATGCGCTCGCGCAGGGCGTCCTCGTCCATGGTTGCGAAATCCATGGGGCCGATCAGGCCATAGACGTTGCGTATCGTCGGCAGGTAGACCGGAATGCCGCCGGAGATCATCAGGGCGCCATGATGGGCGGCCTTGTGGTTGTTGCGGTCGAACAGCACGAGATCGCCGTCGGTGACTAGGGCTGACAGAGCGACCTTGTTTGACGTGGAGGTGCCGTTCAGCACGAAATAGGTCTTTTCGGCGCCGAAGATCTTGGCCGCTTCCTTCTGCGCGGCAAGCGCAGGCCCCTCATGGGTCAGAAGATCGCCGAGATCGAGCACGGAATTGTCGAGGTCGTCGCGGAAGACCGCTTCGCCGAGATGTTCCATGAAGACACGCCCGATCGGGCTGCGGCTATAGAAGATGCCGCCATTATGGCCGGGGCAGGTCCAGAGATGGTTGCCCTCTTCAGCATAATCGACCAGCGCGCCGAAGAACGGCGTCTTCAGCGTCTCGGCATATTGCTTGAGCCGGCTGATGAGGCTTTTTGCGATGAAGGCAGGCGTTTCTTCCGACAGAAAGACATAGCCGTCGATGAAGTCGAGCACCTCGACCGGCACGTCCTCGAAGCGCTTGCGGCGGATCAGCAGGATGATGGGGAATTCGAGGCCGCGCCGGCGCATGAGGTTGATAAGGGAGGCCGTCTTGCCCTCGAGCCCCTTCTTGCCCCAGTCGACCAGCATGCAGCCGATGGCGGCGTCCGTCTGCACTGCGATCTCGGCATCTTCGAGATTGCGCGCACGCACCACCTCGAAGCCGGAACGTTCGATCTCCTCGACGATCTGGTTGTAGCGGGCGCCTTCCAGATCCTCATTGTCGAAGGTTGGCGTTGCGAACAGAAAGTTGAAACGTCTGAAATAATCCATGTCGATACCCGCTCCTGATTTGGCATGAGGTGTCGGCGTATTTCATGACATGGATGTGACAGAAAAGAGGACGCGCCAAACCCTATCGACAGGCATCGCCGATCAGGTCGCCGGTCTGCAGTTTCATGCTGGATCGCCGCTGCGGAATTTCTGGATTTATGGCCGCTTAGTGAGCAGCCACGGTCCAGAAATAATAGGCAAGCGGGATGGCGAGAAGGTACATGCCAATGGAGACCTGTCTTGCTTCGCCGGACAAGACCTTGACGATGACGTAGAACAGCAGTCCACCGGCAATACCGGTGCCGAAGCTGTTGGAAACCAGGGTCAGCAGGACCATCATTAGGGCGGAAAGACCGTCTGAGAAATTCTCCAGATCGACGCGCTTCAGCGCGCTGAACATCGACATGCCGACGAGGATCAGGGCGGGTGCCGTGGCCGCTGCCGGAATCATCAGCGCGATCGGGGTAAAAAGCAAAGTCAGGGCAAAAAGGGCTGCGGTGGCAAGCGAAGCAAAACCGGTGCGGCCACCGGCTTCTGCGCCGGTGGCGCTCTCGACGAGAGCCGTGGCCGAGGGAATGCCGAGCAGCGGGCTGATTGTTGCGGCAATCGAATCGACGAGGAACGGCTTGCCCAGATCCGCCATGTTGCCCTCCGCGTCGACCAGACCGGCCTTGGCACCAACGGCAAGCGTCGTGCCCAGGGTCGAGAAGAACTCGGATGCGAAGAAGGCAAAGAGATAGGGGAAATGTTCTACTTTCAGCGCCCCGAAGAAATCGAGCTGGAGGCCGATCTCTGAGATGCCATGCGGGGCACCGAAGAGTGTCGCAGGCACCTTGGTAACGCCAAGCGGAATGCCGAGCAGCGTGCTGCCCAGAATGGCCCAGAGGATCGGTCCCGGCACCTTGCGCCCACGCAGAAAGACCGCGAGGAAGATGCCGAAGACGGCAATGATCGCCTGTCCCGAGTTGAACGAGCCAAGCATCAGAGCGTGGCTCTTGGCGTTGACGTCGACGAGGCCGGCATTCTTGAATCCAAGAAGCGCGATGAACAATCCGATCGCTGCGCCGAGGCCGAGTTTGATCTGGGCCGGAACCATGCGGGCGATGACCTGGCGTACGCCAAGCACCGTCAGCAGAACGAAAATGACACTCGACCAGAAGGAGATCGCAAGACCTGTCTGCCAGGGGATGTGTTCCACCGCCGCCATCGTCGGCCCCACCAGAACCGATCCGCCGATGCCCGGCCCCACAACGAAGGGCATATTGGCATAAAGCGCCATGAACAGGGTCGCGCCGATGATGACGAGAATGGTTGCCGTCGTTGCCGCAGCGCGGTCGATACCTCCCGCAGACAGAAGCGAGGGGATCACGACGAGAAGATAGGCCGACGCCAGGAAGGACGTCATCCCGGCAATGACTTCCGTCTTCGTATTGGTCTTACGCTCACGCATGCGAAAGTAAGTCTTCCACCCCGGTTCGGATGTGTCGCCTGGCTGCCCGACATTTGTATTTGAGGTCATTGCGTATATCTCCTAAGTCGGCAAATGCTGCCGTTTGGCAGGTGACCTCAATTTTGGCTTGTAGCCAGAAGCGGTCTGATCTCCTGGGTGGTTCCGTCGGTCAGTCCGAGATCGGTGACGTGCGGGCCGGGGTTGCAGGCAAGGCTTGCCCCGACGACTGCCTTGAAGGTGCGAATGGGCGGCATCCAGTCGGCGATCGAATCGGCTGCCGCGCGCAGCCTGGCGAAATCGTCGGCCACCGCTGTTGCAGGCGCATCCGACAGCAATCCGCAGACGGGCAGGGGGAGGACGGCCGTGACCTTGCCGTCGGCTGCCGTCGCCATGCCGCCGCCGGCCTCGATGACGGCATTGGCCGCCGCGGCCATATCGGCGGGATCGCGACCGAAGACGGTGAGGTTATGGCTGTCATGCGAAATCGTCGTCGCCAGGGCGCCACGCCAATGACCCCAGTCTTCGAGGATGCCGATGACGGGTGTCGGGTCCTTCCTTCCGTGCCTGTGGATGACGGCCATCAGGAGCGTATTGTCAGGCAGTACGAGCTTGCCGCCGTCCACCTTGACGACCGCCTCTCCCCATTTCGTGAAGCGCGGACTGACGACGGTGTTGACGCGTACCTCGGTCGCGCCCGGCAGTTTGATCGCGAAGTCGGCAGCAGAAAGCCGTTCTAGCTTTACGGTGTCGCGATAGGCATTCGAGGCCACGCTCCTGCTGCTTCCAGTAAGGCGCCCGTCTCTGGCAACTTCGCGCCCGGATGCATAGACGCGGTCAACCGCGATCTTTTCCAGATCGGAGAGGATGACGATGTCTGCACGGCGACCGGGCGCGACCAGCCCCAGATCGTAGCGGTTCAGCCACATGGCGGCGTTGAGCGTGGCGGCTCGCACCGCATCGATCGGCTTCATACCATAGCCGATCAGACGCCTGAGGACGGATGACATCGCGCCGTCGTTTACGAGGTCGTCAGGGAAAACGTCATCGGTGCAGATCGTCAGTGTTTGCGGCAGATGCGGCAGTTTTTTCAGCGCCTCGATCACACCCGGCAGGACATAATCATGGGAGCCGCGCAACTCGACGGTAAAGCCGGCTCGCAATTTCGCAAGCAGGTCCTCGCCCGAGGTGAGCTCGTGATCGGATTGGATGCCTGCGGATGCGAAGGCTTGCAATTCCGCGCCTTCGAGGCCGCGGGCATGGCCGCAGACACGCTTGCCGCTTGCAAGTCCGGCTTCGACGATGCCGCGCATCGGCTCGCTGCGCTCAAGGACGCCGCGCATGTTCATCACTTCGGCGACGCCGGAAATGTCCGGCCAGCTCAGCATGGTTGCCATTTCGCCGGAGCGGAATTCCGCGCCCGCAAGCTCGAGACCGGGCGCCGAAGGGACGCAGGACGGCGCCAAGGTCAGGAAACGCAGCGGCAATTGCCGTGTTTCCTCAAGTGCCCATCTGATACCGTCGAGGCCGGCGACGTTGCCGATTTCATGCGGGTCCCAGCAGACCGTCGTCGTACCCTGGGGAACGACCGTTTCGGCATATCGCCTTGGTGTCACCATCGAGCTTTCGACATGCATATGCGTGTCGATGAATCCGGGCGTGATGAATCGTCCCGAGGCATCGACGATCTGCTTTGCGTCGCTCCTGGTGCCGGAGGGATGAACGCTCGCGATCAAGGGACCGACAAGGCCGATGTCGGCCGGCCTCATCTCCGAGGTCGCGACATCGACCAACGTTCCGCCGGTAATCAGCGCATCGAACGGCTCAAGCCCCAGTGCCGCCCGCACGGCACGATCGCGCAGTTCGGAGGAATGGAGGTCGTGGGGTTCATTCGGCATGTTTGCCTCCCTTGGCAAATGCGGATGGGCGAGCGGTCGACTGCCGCACGACAAGTTTCGTCGGGAATATTCCGCTGGTCCCGGTTTCCCCGGCAACGAAGGCGAGCGCGTGGTTCGCGACCGCTTCCAGGTCCTGCCGGACTGTCGTGAGCGGCGGAGAGACGATTTGCGCCCACATCAGATCATCGAAACCGGTGAGCGACATGTCTTCCGGAATGCTGCAGCCCCTGTCCTTGACGGCGATAGCAAAGCCGATGGCGAGGGCGTCATAGGCGGCGGCACAGGCCGTAAAATGCCGCAGATCGAGCTCGCGGCCGAGGATGCTGCCTGCTTCGAAAGTCGCATCGCTGTGTTGCAATGCCGGTTCGACCCCAGCCTGGCGGAAGACTTCGCACATGCCTTCGACGCGCTCGCGCGCGACCAGCGAATTTTCAGGACCGGCGAGGATAAGAAGCCTCTCATGACCAAGCGCGAGCAGATGGCGGGCAATCAGGCGCCCGCCCTCGCGATGATCACTGGCAGCGATATTGCCTGTTGTGGCAGCGCTGTCGATGACGGCAATCGGAACATCCGCCTGCGTAATGGTCGTGCCGCGCGTCGGTATCACGATCAGCGCATCGACGCCGCGGGCGACCATGTTTCTGATTTCGAAGTCCTGCTGTTGCGGATCGCCCTGACTGTCGCCGATCAAGACGGCAAGGCCGCGCCGTTTGGCTGCCCGCTCGATGGCCTGGGCAAAGGCAGGAAACAGAGGTTGCCCGATGTTCGGAACCAGCAGGCCGACCGTATTGCTCTTGCCGGTGCGCAGCGCGCGTGCCGTATGGTCAGGCACATAGCCGAGCCTGTCTGCTTCCAGCCGAATTTGCTCCGCAAGGGCTGATGATACCCGCCCCGTGCCGCGCAGGGCATTCGAGACCGTTGCCGTGGAGACACCCAGCTTGGTTGCGATTTCGCGAATGGAAGAGGGGCGTGCCTGGCTCATTCAAGAGTCCACTCTGGTTTCCTTGATTAAACGATTAATCAAAGCAACGTGCTTTTGCAAGAGTATCTTTGCGGCGCGCGGATGAAGCACGGTCTGCCGTATTGGCGACTGCTCAATTTACGGATGACGAAGGGCGTCAGGCCGATCGGAGTGAGGCGTCAGACCGCGACCAGATGATTGGGAGAGACCGTTCGATACTCGCGCGGCTTGACCAGGTAATCGACCGGCCGGATCGGGCTCTTTAATTCGTCGCCGGCTGCCATGCGCTTTTCGCGCCTGCGGTCGGGGTCCGGTACCGGAACGGCCGCCATCAGCTTCTTCGTGTAATCGTGCTGCGGATTGCCGAAGACGGCGGCACGCGGACCAATCTCGACGATTTCGCCGAGATACATGACGGCGACGCGATGGCTGACACGCTCGACCACGGCCATGTCGTGGGAGATGAAGAGGAATGAGAGGTTCAGGCTCTGCTGCAGGTCGAGCATCAGGTTGATGACCTGCGCCTTGATCGACACGTCGAGCGCGGACACGCTCTCGTCGGCGACGATCACCTTCGGCTGCAATGCCAACGCGCGGGCGATGCAGATGCGCTGGCGTTGACCGCCAGAGAACTCGTGCGGATAGCGGCTGGCCATGTCAGGCGTCAGCCCCACCTTATGTAGCATGTCGGCGACCACGGCCCGAGCTTCCCTTGCCGTACCCATCCTGTGTTCGAGATAGGGTTCGGCGATCGCCTGGCCGACGGTCATGCGCGGGTTGAGCGAAGCGAAGGGGTCCTGGAAGATCATCTGCACGGATTTGCGCATCTCGCGCATGTCACGTTTGCCAAGCGAGAGCACGTTGCGGCCGTCGACGATGACGGAGCCGGATTGCGGCTCGATCAGCCGCATGATGGCGCGCCCCGTCGTCGATTTGCCGCAACCGGATTCGCCGACAAGCGATAATGTTTCGCCGGCAAAGAGATCGAACGAGACGTCTTCGACCGCATGCACGCGGCCTCTGAGCTTCCCGAAGAGGCCCGAATGGATGTCGAAGCGTTTGATGAGGTTCTTTACCTGTAGCACCGGCTTTTCCGTCACTACCGTATCCGGCACCTCGACAGGCGTATCGGACTCTCCCGTCTTTGTATTGACGATCGGAAAGCGGAGCGGCCGCTCATAGGCCTGCATCGAGCCAAGCACGGGCACGGCCGACAGCAGAGCGCGGGTATAGGGATGCTGGCCGCGGTGGAAAATGTCCGCTGTCGCGCCTGTCTCCACCTGCTCGCCGCGATACATGACGACGGTGCGATCGGCGATCTCGGCGACCACGCCCATGTCATGCGTGATGAACAGGACGGAGGTTCCTTCTTCGTCCTGTAGCATCTTGATGAGATCGAGGATCTGTCCCTGGATCGTGACGTCGAGCGCCGTCGTCGGCTCGTCGGCGATCAGCAGTTTCGGCTTCGAAGCGAGCGCCATGGCGATCATGACGCGCTGGCGCATGCCGCCGGAAAAGCGGTGCGGATATTCGTCGAAACGCGAGGCGGCCGACGGGATGCGGACTTTCTCCAGGAGCCGGATCGTCTCGGCCTTGGCGTCCGCCGCCGACATATCCTTGTGGCAGAGCAAGGCTTCGGAAATCTGGTCGCCGATAGTGAAGAGCGGATTGAGAGAAGTCATCGGCTCCTGGAAAATCATCGACACATCGTTGCCGCGTACCTTGCGCATCTCATGCTCGGGGAGCGGAAGCAGGTCGCGCCCTCCGAGCATGATCCTGCCTTCGATGCGGCTTGAATCGCTTTGCAGCAGTCGCATGATCGAGAGCGAGGTGACGCTCTTGCCTGAACCGCTCTCGCCGACGATCGCCACCGTCTCGCCCGGCGCGACCGAGAAGGAAACATTGCGCACGACAGGTTTCCATGCGCCATCCACCAGGAATGAGGTGGTGAGGTTCTCGACGGAGAGGATAGGTTCGGCGGCTCCCGCGGCCTTTGCCTGCGACATGCTCATGCTCGTTTCCTTCTTGCGATCCCTACCACAGCTTTAGTCTGGCCAGTTCAGCACGCCGTCGAAGCGATGCCTGCTGCGGTTCTCGATCGGCGTCGCGATGATCTCGTTGGAGGCGCGCGCCTTGTCGAGTTCTTCGGCAAGCCGGGTCGCGACGATCGTCTCCTGGCCGGGGTGCAGGTTGCACGGGTCGAGATAGAAATAATGGTGTTCCACCTCATGGTCCCGGACGATGACAGGCGGGTTGCCGCGGCTGAGTGCTGCTGCGAGATCCCAAGCGCTGATATGCGCCTCGGGCGCCGAGATGATGACCCGCATGCGGTCGAGCGGGTTGTTGGTGGGATCGGGCTCGATCAACGCGGTGACGCCGGGGCGGCCGTCCAGGGTCCGCTTCCACAGGTTCAGATAGCCGGTCTCGCGTTCGCGGATGCCGGCGTGGTCGCGCTTTTCCCAGGCCTCCAGCGCCGCCATGGTGCCATAGACGCTTTCCTTGCCGACCTTCATGCCGCGCCCGATGCCCATATTCTGCAGGAAGGCGTTGCGCACCAGCTCCTTCTTGCCGGCGACGATGCCGGAGGTCGGGCCGCCGAGGAACTTATGGCCGGAATAGAGCACGATGTCGGCGCCCTGCGCCAGGAAGAGCTTCAGGTCATATTCCGAAGCCGCATCGACGATGACGGGCACGCCCTTGGCATGGGCAATCTCGACGAATTCGGTGAGGTGCAGCAGGCCGTAGTTGACCACATGATGGGATACCACATAGACGGCTGCCGCCGTTTTCTCGGTGATGGCGTTTTCCATGTGGAAGCGATGGGTCGACGTCGCCTGGCCGATCAGGACGACCTTGCCGCCGGCAAGGCGGATTGCCTGATCTACCGGCGCGCCATAGCTCACCACATGGCCCATCTGCACGATAACTTCGTTCTTGTCCGGGGTGACATCAGGCAGCTTCTCTATGGCAAGCAGGTTGTTGTCGGTGATGGCGCCGGCGACGGCGAGGCTGATGCCCGAGGAGCAGGACGCCGTCACGAAGCCCGCCTCGCCGCCTGTCAGCCGCGCGATGATGGCGCTTGCCTTGCGCTGCAGGTCGTTGACTTCAACGAATTGCGGCAGGATCGCCGCCATTGCCGCAACGGCTTCGGGCACGACGATCGACGCGCCGAGGCTGGTCATGGTGCCTGATACGTTGATGACGGGCCTCAGGCCGATCTTGCCGCGGATATCATCGGACATTCTATCTCTCCAAAGTGACGACTGACTGCCGATTGCCATCGACAGCTATACCATAGTAATGTAATAGCTTCTCGAAATCTCGTGAGGAGCGTTGATTTGGACGCCAAGACCCTACCCGCCGCACCCCCTGAAGACGTTGATTCCACGGGGGAAACGGAAGCCAAAGGCGTACGCCGCTCGCGCGTAAGCGGCATCGACCGCGCGCTGCAGGTGATCGATTATCTCTACGAAACCGGCGCACCGGCTGGAGCCTATGCGATTGCCAAGGCGATCAAGGCGCCGCTTTCGACCGTCTATGTCATCATCGATGATCTGGTCGAAAAGAACATGCTCGGCCGCAATGCCGACGGTTCCGTCTGGCTCGGCGCGCGTCTTTATCATTACGGTCTCGCCTATGCCCGGTCGCTGGATTTCATGAGTGTCGCCACCCGCGAAATGCATGACCTTTGCCGGCAGGCGAGCGAGACCGTACAAGTCTGCGGCCGCGACGGCGACAATATGCTGGTGCTGGCGATGGCGGACGGACCAAGCCATTTCCAGGTCGCCTCTCGGGTCGGAACCCGCGTGCCGCTCAACTGGACGGCCTCCGGCCGACTGCTGGTCGGCCACTTGCCGGAAGACGAGAGGATCGAACTTTTCAAGCGCTGTGCCCGAACCTCGCCGACCGGTCGGGCCGAGGTCGATGCCGGTGTGCTTTCCGATGCTGCGGGCAAGGCGTTTGAGGAGCGCTTGTCGGTTCAGGTGGCGGAGTCCGATTATGCGGTTGCGTGCATCGCCTCGCCGGTCGTTGACCGGGACGGCCAATGTGTCGCGACCATTTCGATCGTGCTGCCCGAACAGAAAGTCGTTTCCGACGGCAACCATTATGGCGAGCAGGTGCGCGCGGCTGCCGAGCGGATCGAAAAGCTGATGGGCTGGCGCAACCACTGAATTCGTCCTCCTTAGAGCAATTCCAGCAAAAGTGTGACGCGGTTTTGCGTCCGGAATTGCGTAAAAACTAGTCGTTGAGCGACACGATCGCTTCGATTTCGACCGTGATGTTGCCGGGCAGCGAGCCGAAACCGACGGCCGAACGGGCATGTTGGCCTGCTTCGCCGAAGACCTCGATGAAGAGGTCCGAGCAGCCGTTGATGACGCTCGGATGGTCCTCGAAATGCGGCACGGCATTGACCATGCCGAGCAGCTTCACCACCCGCTTGACCCGGGAGAGGTCGCCAAGCGCTCCGTGCATGACGGCAAGAAGGTTGATGCCGGTCAGCCGCGCGTGCTGATAGGCCCGATCAACACCGACGTCACCGCCGACCTTGCCGGAATGAAGATGGCCGTCCAGCTCCCGCGGGCCCTGGCCCGACAGATAGAGCACGTTGCCTTCGCGGACATGGGTCACAAAGTTGGCGATCGGCGGCGGCGGCGGTGGAAGCTCGATCCCGAGCGCAGCCAGTCGCTGGTAAGGTGTTTGCGCTGCTGAAGCGGCCTGTGTTGGGGACGTGTTCACGTATGCTCCTGCTATGCGATCCTTGGTGTTTCGATTAGCGCCACGAATAGCCGTGGCTGTGGCGGACGAGCTTGCGGGCGCGCGGTATGTAGCGGCTGGCGGTAATCGCCTCCGCGCCGATCACCGCGTAACGCGGCTCGAACAGCTTGCGCAGGCGCGAAACGTCGCCGTTTGAATCGGTCGCCTCGAGATCCGCATCCACCAGGTCGAAGATGGTGAAGTCGGCGCGCTCGCCGACCGACAGCCGGTTGTCCATTGCAAGCTTGATGACCGAGGCCGGCGCATGGGTGACGGCGTCCACGACCTTGTCGAATGGCATGCCGACCGAGAGCAGCTTGGACATGGTGGTTGCGAGATCCCAGACCGGGAAGTTCATCGAATGGCCGTGCAGGTCGGTCGAGATCGAATAGGGCAGCAGGCCGCGCTTGATCGCTGCTTCGGCGACCTTGAAGGAGAAGGATGCGCCTCCATGGCCGATATCGAGCCGGATGCCTTCGCCGGCGCAGCGTTCGGCAAGATTGTAGAGATCCTCGTCCTCCATGATGCTCGAACCGGCCTTGCCGTTGAAGCAGTGGGTGACGACATCGCCCGGTCCGAGGATTTCGAGCACTTCGTCATAGAGCGCCGGCGGCTCGCCGACATGCACCATCATCGGCACCTTCAGGATCTTGGCGATCTTCTTACCGAGCTTGACGGGCGTGACACCCCAGGAGCCGGTGATGACGTGGCTGGCGCGCACCTTGATGCCGACGATGTGCTCGCTGTTCTCAGCATAGCATTCGAGGATGCGGTCGAGGTCGATATCCTTGATATCGCGAAGTTCGGGAACGCGATTGCAGGCGACGAGGCCGATCGAACCGAGATTGAGGAAGGCCTTGATGCGCTCCCTGGAGGGTTCGATGATATATTCGCGGAACCCGTGAAAATTGGCTTCGCCGGACGAACCCGCATCGACAAGCGTCGTGACGCCGCGCTCGGCGCCACATTCGGACGGGCGGATCGAAATGTCAGTGCCGCCATGCCAGATATGGACGTGCAGGTCGACCCAGCCGGGAGAAATCCAGGCGCCCTTGCCATCGACGCGTTCGACATCGCCGGGCGCGGCAAGTTGCGGGCCGAAGGCGGCGATCTTGCCGTCGGCGCCGATGAGGATATCGATGACCCCCGCGGCCGCGTCACCGCCGAAGGCCATGGGTTTCACATTGGTGAGGAGGAGCGGCTTGCCCGCTTTTTCACCGGTCATTTACAGGTCCTTTCGAAGTCTTGGATCGAGCATGTCCCGCAGGCCGTCGCCAACCATTTGCAACGAGAGCACGGAGAGGATGATGGCAAAGCCGGGGAAATAGGTCATCCAGTCGGCCTGGCCGATATATTGGCGTCCGGCGGCGATCATGGTTCCCCAGGTCGGAATTTCCGGGCTGACGCCAAGGCCGAGGAACGAGAGCCCGGCTTCGGCGAGCATGGCGCTAGCGAAGAGGAAGGAGCCTTGCACCAGGATCGGCGACAGGAGGTTTCTAAGCACATGCCGCGTCATGATGTGAAACGTCGAGATGCCGAGAGCCTTGGCCGCCTCCACGTAAGGCAGCTCGCGGATGACAAGTGTCGAGGCGCGGACGATGCGGGCCAGCCGCGGTGCGTACACGATCGACAGCGCGACGATGACCGTCGTCAGCGACGGCCCGAGGGCCGCAACCAGCGCGATGGCAAGCAGGATGTCAGGAAATGCCATCATCGCATCGATCAGACGGGCGATCGGTGTATCGAGCCTCTGGAAGAAGCCGGCGAGCAGGCCGAGCGTGACGCCGATCGCTGCCGACAATGCCACCACGGCCGCTCCGACGAGGAGCGACAGCCGGCCAGCATAGATGGTGCGGGAAAAGACATCGCGACCGAACTCGTCGGTGCCGAACCAGTAAATCCCACTCGGCGGCTTCAGCCTGTTGACGATCGAAAGTTTCGAGGGCGAGTAGGGCGCTATCCAAGGCGCGAGGACGGCAAGAAGCACGAAGATCGTCAGCACGATGAGGCCGGCGGCGACCGTCTTCCGCTTCAGAAGCCGGCGAAGGAACTTGCTTCGCTCGCTCGATGCCCGCTTTGATGTATCGGTTGCGATATCGGCCATCAGTAGCGTACCCTCGGATCAACCAGCAGGTAGAGCATGTCGATCGCAAAATTGATCAGGACGTAGAGGCCTGCGATGACGAGCAGGGCTCCCTGGATCACCGGATAATCGCGGCGCAGCACCGCGGAGACGACGAGGCTTCCGACACCCGGTAGGCCAAAGACAGTCTCGGTCACGACCGCGCCGGAAATCAGCACAGCGGCGGTCAGCCCGAGGACGGTGAGAATGGGGATCAACGCGTTCTTCAGCGCGTGCTTGAGGACCACGCGCCGCTCGATAAGCCCCTTTGCGCGAGCGGTGCGGATATAGTCGTCTCCGAGCACGTCGAGCATCGATGCACGGGTGAAGCGCAGGATCAGCGCCGAGGAGACGAGGCCGAGTGCTACGGCCGGCAGCGTCAGATGATACATGCGATCCATGAAGCTTGCACCCGGTCCGCCATAGCCGGAAACCGGGAACATCCCCAGGCGCACGGCTAAGAACTGCATCAGGATAAGACCGAGCCAGAAGCTAGGAATGCTTGCCGCCAGCATGCCGATTGCCATCGAGGCCTGGTCGACGAACGATCCACGCCGATAGGCGGCATAGATGCCGATCGGCAGCGCGATGACACTGGCGATCAGAAGCGAGAACAGCGTCAGGAAGAAGGTTGGCTCGGCCCGTTCGAGAAGGGCGGAGCCGACCGGAATGTTGAGGAAGATCGACTGGCCAAGATCCCCCTTCAGCAGTTGACCGACGTAAAATGCGTACTGGACGAGGATGGACTGGTCGAGGCCAAGCCGGGTACGGAGTTCGGCAATATCCTGCGCGGTCGCATCCGGACCGAGCATGACGGCGGCCGGATCGCCCGGTGTCACGCGCACGATCACGAAGACGATCGTGACGACGAGAAACATCACGACGATCATGCCGGCAAGGCGTTGAAGGATGTAGCGTATCATTGGGTCGGTCCCTGGAGCGGTTCCGCTTCTTTTCGAATCTCGGGAACAGGCGCCGGCCGTAACCGGCGCCCGAGCGCCTTGGGAGGCTTATTTCTTGATCGATGCGTTCCAGAAGTAGGGCCATGGCGCCGGGTCGACGCCTTGAAGTTTGGTGGAGATCGCCGCAACGGCGTTGAAGTCGCCGATCTTCATCATGGGAGCTTCGTCATAGATGGTCTTTTGAACGTTCGCCCAGAGTTCGATACGCTTCTTGGGATCGACCTCGGTGTTGAATGCGTCAATTGCTGCCTTGCTCGTCGGCGTGGTCCACCAGCCGGGAGAGCTTGGCGACAGCGTGCCGATCAGCGCCGGTTCCGGCAGGAAGGGGCTGTGGCTGATATAGATGTCCCAGAGCGCCTTGTCGGTGCGGCGCTGGGTGAGCGTTGCCCAGTCGACCACCTGAAGATCGACCTGGAAGCCCGCCTGTTTCAGATATTCGGCCGCGACCTGCGCCATTTTGTAATGGAACTCGTACTGGCGGCTGGTCAGGATGCGGATCGGTTCGCCCTTGTAGCCTGCAGCCTTGGCGGCCGCCGCCGCGCCTTCCGGATCGGCGATGTTGTAGTTGCCCTTGACGCCCGCATTCGTGCTCCAGGTATAGGGGGCAGGGTACATGTTGCCGTCAACCGTATAGAAATTCGTGCTGCCGAAGGCGGCCGCCAGCATATCTTCCATGCTGAGCGCCTGACGGATCGCCTTGCGGATCGCGATATTCTTCGTGATGCCGTCGGCGGTATTGAAGACGAAGACCGGATAGCCGAATGGCTTCAGGAGCAGCGGCTGGGTCGCCGATGACGACTTCAGCTTGTCGAAGGATTCGACCGGAAGACTGTCGATGTAGTCGTACTGACCGGAAATGGCCGCCTCGACGCGGGTATTGGCGTCGGGAACCGGTACGAAGCGGATTTCGTCGAGATATTGGTGGCGGGCGCCGCCGTAACCGTTGCTTTCGCCATCGCGCGGCTTGTAGCCGTCAAAACGCACCAGCTGGATATACTGGTCGGGCTTGCGCTCCTTCAGCATGTAGGGACCGGTGCCGATGAAGTCGGTCATCGTATCCGCCTGCTTGCTGGCCGGGATGATGATGGCGGCTGAGTTGTTGAAGGCAAGCAGCGAGGTCAAGGGGGCATAGGGTTGCTTCAGCTTGATGACGACGGTCGCCGGGTCCTGGGCGGTGATCGATTCGATGAAGCCGCCCGCCTGCTTGCCGCGCGAGGCGAGCTTGATCCAGCGGTTGAGCGAGGCGACCACGTCGTTGGACGTCATGACGCTGCCGTCGTGGAACTTGATGCCGGTTCTCAGCTTGATCGTGTAGGTTTTGCCGTCGGCGCTGATCTCGGGCAGGCTGTCGGCCAGCAGCGGCGTGACGTTCCAGCCCTTGTCGAAGGTGTAGAGCGTTTCGAAGATGTGCTGCGTGACGATGCCGACGAGATCGGCCGTGGAGGTCATTGGATCGAGCGTCGGCGGCTCGCCGATCGTTGCGACGTTGATGACGCCACCTTTTTCCTGGGCCATCAATAGCGAGGGGGTTGCAATCAAGGCAGCTGCAATCAGCAAGCCGGCACTTAGCTTCATCGATATTCTCCCAATTATGTTCCACAATTATGTTATATACAATTTTATAACAGAATACAGGACGCATGCGGGCTGTCAATGGTGGTGAAAACAAGGGTATCTCGGCTCGAATGCAACCAGGTTCCGTCTTGCCGAAACACTTTGGTCGGAGCAGATTGCTGCGATAGAGGAGATAGTGCATGGCGCTTTACGATGCTTCCGGCTCCAACGTGAACGGTATCGAACCTCGCTGGACGTCCAGTGCAAAGAGCGGAATTGGCACAGCGCTTTCGCCAGCCTGCCGCATCTGGTTCACACTCAGTCACGGCATCCTGAACGAAGTCTATTATCCCCGCGTCGACAGCGCCTGTACCCGCGACATCGGATTGATCGTCACGGGTCCCGATGGTTATTTCTCGGACGAAAAGCGCGATACGGAAAGCGTCGTCACGACGGTCGAGGATGGCGTTCCGGCCTATCGGTTGATCAATACCGCAATCGACGGTCGTTACCGGATCATAAAGCGCATCATCGTCGATCCGATGCGCAGCAGCTTGCTTCAGCAGATATCATTAGAGCCGCTCGAAGGATCGATCCACGATTATCGCCTTTACCTGCTTGCGGCCCCGCATCTGGTTAATGCCGGTTACGGCAATACGGGCTGGGTGGGAGATTATAAGGGCACGCCGATGCTTTTTGCGACCGGCACAGGCGGCGTCTCGCTCGCACTTGCCGTCAGTGGCGGTTGGAGGACGGCATCTGCCGGCTATGTCGGGGTGTCCGACGGATGGCAGCAGTTGCGGAAAGCGGCTCAACTGGACCCGGCCTTCGCGCGTGCAGCCGATGGCAACGTCGCACTGACCGGCGAAATCGATCTTACGGGTGGCAGTGATACGGTCGTCGTATCTCTCGGCTTTGGAAGCCATGCCACAGAAGCCGGCTACAATGCCCTTGCCAGTTTGCAGGCCGGCTATGACGATGCGGAGCGCAGCTATGTCTCCGACTGGCGGGCGTGGCAGGACGGGTTGCTGGCGCTCGACGAACCGAGAGCACCACCGCCGGAGCTCAATCGCTATCGGATATCGACAGCGGTGCTGGCGACGCACCGGCCCCTGTCCTTCGAAGGGCCGGCCGTTGCTTCCCTGTCCATCCCTTGGGGCTTTGCCAAGGGTGACGAGGACCTCGGAGGCTATCATCTGGTCTGGCCGCGCGATCTGGTCGAGACCGCCGGCGGCTTCCTGGCTGCGGGCGCCTCGCAAGACGCGCTGCGCATTCTTGCCTATCTGCGCGTCATCCAGGAAGAGGACGGGCATTGGCCGCAGAATTGCTGGCTGGACGGCGAGCCTTACTGGACCGGGATACAGATGGACGAATGCGCCTTCCCGATCCTGCTGGCAGATGCACTGCGCCGTGAAGGGGTGTTAACGGGCGAACTGCTTTCATCCTACGTGCCGATGGTCGAAAAAGCGGCGCGTTACGTGGTCGTCAACGGTCCGGTCACCGGTGAGGACCGTTGGGAGGAGGATGGCGGTTTTTCCCCCTTCACCTTGGCGGTTGAGATCGCTGCGCTGCTGGCGGCGGCCGATATTCTTGAAATCGCCGGTCAGACGCACAATGCGGACTACTTGCGCCAGACGGCGGATGCCTGGAACGACCAGATCGAGCGCTGGACCTATGTCAGCAGCGATGCGGAGAACTCCGCTCCCGGGGTCAAGGGCTACTATGTCCGCATTGCGCCGCCGGAAATAGCCGACGGAACCTCGCCGGCCGATGGTTTCGTGCCGATCAAGAACAGGCCGCCAGCCGAATCCTTTTTGCCGACCGCTCGCGTCGTCAGTCCCGATGCTTTGGCGCTGGTGCGGTTCGGATTGCGTGCCGCCGACGATCCCCGCATTCTCGACACCGTGAGGGTTATCGACGCACAGCTCAAATGCGACCTGCCGCAGGGCCGGCTATGGTATCGTTACACCGGTGACGGCTATGGCGAGCATGAAGATGGTGGGCCATTCGACGGCACCGGCATTGGGCGCCCGTGGCCGCTGCTCGCAGGTGAACGAGCCCATTACGAGCTTGCAGCCGGCCGGCCTGAAATGGCTCTGGAATTGCTCAAAACACTCGAACAGTCCGCAGGCCACGGTGGATTGTTGCCCGAGCAGGTATGGGACCAGCCCGATGTTCCTGAACTGGGCCTTGTCCTGGGCAAACCTTCCGGCAGCGCCATGCCGCTCGTCTGGGCTCACGCCGAGCATATCAAGCTCCTGCGCTCGCTGAGAGACGAAGCCGTTTTCGACATGCCGCCGCAGGGTATCGAACGCTATGTGAAAAACAACGTTGCGGCACCGTTCGTGCTATGGCGTTTCAACAACAAGCTGTCGCAGCTTGCCGTCGGCAAGCGCCTGCGGGTCGAGGTCATGGCGCCGACGGTCGTGCACTGGAGTTTTGACGGCTGGGCGAGTGTCAACGATACCGAAACGCGCCAGAATGGCTTCGGCATCAATGTTGCGGAGCTTGCAAGCGAACGCCTGCCCAAAGGCGCGGTGATTGCCTTCACCTTTTACTGGCCTGACACCGACCATTGGGAGGGAGAGAATTTCTCCGTCTCGGTCGTTGAAATGCCATAGCATGCATGGTGCCGGTCATGGATAGAAAGTGTGGACGAAGATGAGCCAGGTAACAGAGAGCCGCAAAGCAAACGCAAAATCGAAGAAAACCGTGGCTCCGGCTGCGACAGAAGAACTGGTCGTCTTGGCAATCGATCTCGGCGGTTCGCATGTAAAGATGCGTCTCAGCTCCGGCGGTGAGCGCCGAGCGGCCGTCTCCGGTCCAACAATGTCGGCAAAACAGATGGTTCAGACCGTCAAGGAGCTGACGAGCGATTGGCAATACGACGTTATCGGCATGGGATACCCCGGCCCGGTATTGAACAACAAGCCGGCTGTGGAACCACACAATCTCGGACCTGGCTGGCAGAATTTCGATTTTTCTTCCGCTTTCGGAAAGCCGGTCAAGCTTGTCAATGATGCCGTGATGCAGGCAATCGGCAACTACAAGAACGGCAACATGCTGTTTCTCGGCCTCGGCACGGGATTGGGTTCGGCGATGATCGCCAATCACGTCTGCCTGCCCATGGAACTCGCCCACCTGCCCTACAAGAAGCGTGACACTTTCGAAGATTTTATCGGCGAACGCGGCCTTGAAAAATACGGCAAGAAAAAATGGCGCCAGTCGGTCGAGGAGATCGTGGAAAGGTTGCGGGCGGCGTTGTTGCCACACGAAATCGTCATCGGTGGCGGCAACGCTGAAAAGCTCAAGGAGCTGCCAGCCGGTTGCCGTGTCGGCGAGAACGAAAATGCCTTCCTTGGGGGATTTCGCCTCTGGAAGGACACGACTTTGAGCTTCTAGGCTACGCAGGCGTGGTCGAACGCACTCGCAAAGGACCAGACACAAGCCGGTCGATCTTTCCTGACAGGAGGCTGGCTCAAGGTCCGTATTTCAGCGGCATTTTCTCCCGATGGACGATGTCGGCAAACAGCCGCAGCGCGCCACTTGGCTGTTCATCGCGCTGTGCGAGATAAAGTGGCGCTATGAGGTTGGTGCGGGGGTCAAGACTTAGATAGGCGATGCCGTTCGTCTCCAGCCGGGCGATCGATCCTGGAATGATGGAGATTCCGAGCCCGGCGGCGACAAGGCTGAGCGTCGACAGCAACCGGGGAGCTTCATGCCGTATTTTCGGGCTGAAACCCGCGGCAAGGCAGGCCGCTATGATGCCGTCATATAGTCCCGGCCCCGACGGTCGCCGGTAAAGGATGAAGGGCTCGTTTGCGAGTTCCGACAATTGAACGGGGTTCTCGCCCCTCGTCGTAGCAAGCGGATGACGATCGGGAAGAGCCACCAGCATCTCTTCGTCGAGAATTCGAGAAATTATCAGCCCGCTCGATTGTGCGACGGGAGAGCGCACGAATGCGACATCGAGAAGGCCGGAATGCATCATGGTAATGAGATCGGGCGTACTGGCTTCCTCAAGCTTGAGCACGACATTGGGCGATGTCTCGCCGAGCGAACGGACGGCCGAGGTGACGAGGGGATGAAACGCGGCCGAACTGGTAAAGCCGATGGCGAGGCTTCCCTCCTCTCCACGCGCGTTGCGTCTTGTTGCCTCTATCGCAAGATCGACGTCATGCAGGATGGTCCTTGCTCTCTCCACGAAGGTCTGCCCTGCATCCGTCAGTGCAACGCCTCTCGGCAAACGCTTGAAGAGCGGGGCACCGACGATCGCTTCCAGCTTGGCGATCTGCTGGCTGAGTGGCGGCTGCTGGATGCCGAGCCTTTCCGCGGCACGGGTCATATGCCCCTCATCGGCAACGGTTACGGCATAGCGAAGATGTCGAAGCTCGATCATGGCATATCTCAAACATATGGATACTAATAAATCCATATATTGGACGCATGGTCGATGAAAGCCTATTTTGCCGCCTTGTTCGACAAGAAGCATATAGGCCAAGATATGGATGCCATTTCCCCTCACAGCACCGTTCAACGCGAAGAGCCAACCGTCGCCGAACTCTTCTTCGGCTTTTTCAAGCTCGGCCTCATCGGCTTTGGTGGTGTCTTGCCGCTTGCACGCCGCATGGTGGTGGAGGATCGCAAGTGGCTGACCGGGGAGGAATTCACCGAGCTGCTCGGGCTCTGTCAGTTCCTGCCTGGCGGCAACATCATCAATATGTCGGTTGCGATCGGCTCGAAATTTCAAGGTGTGGCAGGCGCTTTTTCGGCCCTTTTCGGCCTGATCGTCGCGCCGACGGCAATCGTCATCGGTCTCGGCGTCATTTACGATCAGTTCAACAGCGATCCGCGGATCCAGCACATGTTTGCCGGCCTTGCCGCGGCAGCTGCCGGTCTGCTGATCTCGATGGCCGTCAAGATCGTCCTGCCGTTGCGCCGCAGGCCCGTCGCCCTGGTCATTGCCGCCGTTTGTTTTGCTGCCATCGCCATCGCCGGATTGCCCTTGCTGCCGACCATGCTGGTTCTGGCGCCTCTCAGCATCATCGCCACCTGGAAGCTTGAATCATGACCACGACCCTGCTCGCTCTCGCAATCATTTTCACGCAGCTTTCATTGCTGGCCTTCGGCGGCGGCAATTCCATCCTCCCTGAAATGCACCGGCAGGTCGTCGACGTGCAGCATTGGATGACGGCGCAGCAATTCGGTGCGCTGTTCGCATTGGCGCAGGCGGCTCCCGGTCCAAACCTGATGGTCGTGCCCCTGGTCGGTTGGCATGTTGCCGGATGGGCGGGCGTCTTGGTGACATCGGCGGCAAAGTTCGGGCCTTCTTCGGTGCTGACATATCTGGTGCTCCATCTCTGGAATCGCTTCAAGGACAGGCCGTGGCGAAGGATCGTACAGGCAGGCCTGGTGCCGATGACCGCGGGGCTTGTCACCGCCAGTGCGGCTGTCATTACCGAGGCGTCAACTCAGGGCTGGATTCTGGCGGCCATAGCGGCAGCTGGCGCGCTTGTTCTCTCGACAACGCGCATTCATCCGCTCATCGTTCTGGGCATTGGCGCGTTGATCGGGCTGAGCGGCGTTGGCCAGGTGTGATCAGGAAATCGCTGGCGCCAAGTTTGGGAGCAAATGCCCGCACTGACCTTCGACTCATTTTCGAAAATGGCGCGCTGCAGCCATTCAAGCGGCTGGCGGCGAAGCAAGTTCCCCCGTCAAGCTGCGCCCGTCGGTTGCTCCATGCTTTGCAAATACGTCTGCCGCTTGAAATAACCCCTTCTTTGGAGGCTTGGTCTCAAATCAGGGCTGTTGATATCGGCGATAATCGCAGCGCTCGTACTTTTAGAAACCAAAATGCAAACAATCCATGTAATCATTCCATTGGGAAAGATTCCCAGCGATAAAGCTGGTGACGCTCTTTTTGATCAGCTGGTGAGGGCCTCCAGTGTCTTGCGATGGAAATGCAATACTCGATCCACAGGCAATCGGCTCCCGCGAGTTCATGCATTTGCGGGAATTGTTCGATCGATCGTTCAAGGCCGCTCGCATCGGGGTATGGGAATGCAGCCTCCCCGACCAGACGCTCAGTTGGACGGATATGGTCTATGAGCTCTTTGATCTTGCGCCGCAAACGCCGCTGACGAGGGAGGAAATCCTTAAACTTTATACGCCGGAGACCCGAATACGTCTCGATGAGGTGCGCGAGAAAGCAATCCGCACCGGCGAGGGCTTCAGCCTGGATGCGCAGATCATTACCGCAAGGGGCAATCGTCGATGGATCAGGATAACCGCCTGCGTCGAGTTCGCGAATGGAGCCGCGACTAGAATTTTCGGGATGAAACAGGATGTCACCGCCGAGAAGACGATGGTCGAGCAGCTTCGTCAACTGGCCGAGTATGACATGCTCACCGGACTGACATCCCGCACCAGATTTGAAACGTTCTTCAACGAAATATGTGCGGCCGAGGGCCGAACCGGCAGAGCGCTCCTGCTGGTAGATCTCGACGGCTTCAAATCCGTGAACGATACTCTCGGGCATCAGGCTGGAGATGATTGTCTCAAAGCGGCAGGGCGCAGACTTTCGCGCGCAGTCCCCAAGGCCAATATGGTGGCGCGAATTGGCGGCGACGAGTTTGCCGTTATCCACGAATGCCTGTCGACCGAGCATCTTGCAAAAATCGCCGATCGTGTCGTCAAGGGATTGAACTGGACCGTCTCCACGCCGGCGAAGACCATTCGCATCGCAACCTCCGTCGGCGCGGCGATAATCGTGCCCGGCCATTCGTCCAAGGACATTTTTGCGAAAGCGGATCGTGGTTTGTACGAAGCGAAGTCGTCGGGGAAGAACGGCTTCCGGATCGCGCCGCCGACATGGTCTGCATACAAGGCAGCCCTTTAGATCGAGCCCGCCGATCGGTTACCAATCACAAGCATCGAATAGCGAATTGCCGGCGAGAAACGGGGAAAAATATTTCTCCATAGAGTATATAGACATTATGCAATTACTTTTCGAATTGCATTGCCGCCCCTAGCTTGATCGTCGGTTCAATTCGTCCGGAGCTGGCATGACAAGGCATATTCGATTCAACGCGTTCGACATGAATTGCGTCGCGCATCAGTCCCCCGGTTTGTGGAGGCATCCGCGCGATAAATCATGGAAATACAAGGATCTGGACTATTGGCAGGATCTGGCGCGGACGCTGGAACGCGGTATTTTCGACGGCATATTCATCGCCGACGTCATCGGCTATTACGATGTCTACAAGGGCTCGAACTACCATGCGATAGAGCAGGCCGCGCAGATACCGGTCAACGACCCGATCCAGCTGGCGGCGCCGATCGCGCTTGCGACCGAACATCTCGGTATCGGAATAACCGCCTCCACCTCGTTTGAGCATCCCTATACCTTTGCTCGACGGCTTGCGACCGCCGACCACCACACCAAGGGTCGCATCGGCTGGAATATCGTGACCTCCTATCTCGAGAGCGGCGCCAAGAACATCAGTCAGGGTGGCTTGAAGACCCATGACAACCGTTATGAGATCGCTGCCGAATATGTGGAGGTTCTCTACAAGCTCTTCGAAGGAAGCTGGGAAGAGGGCGCCGTGCTGCGCGATGCCAAGCGCGGCATTTTCACCGATCCTACCAAGGTTCACGAGATCGGTCACAAGGGCAAGTATTTCGAGGTTCCCGGCTATCATCTCTGCGAACCGTCGCCCCAGCGCACACCCGTGCTCTATCAGGCAGGTGCATCGGGGCCTGGCAAGGCCTTTGCTGCCAGCCATGCTGAATGCGTCTTCGTGGCGGCTCCGACCAAGAGCCTGCTGCGCGCCTATGTCGCCGATATCAGGCAAAGGGCTGCGGCTGCCGGCCGCGACCCACGAAAGGTGCTGATCTATAATCTCACGACGCTGATCATCGCGGAAACCGACGCAAAGGCGCAACAGCTCTTCGAAGAGTATCAGAGCTACGCCTCCTATGACGGCTCGCTTGTCTTCATGTCGGGCTGGAGCGGCATCGACTTTGGCCAATATGCGCCCACTGACGAATTGAAGAAGGTCGAGACCAATGCCATCGTCTCGATGATCGAGCATTTTGGCGGCAAGGATCGGGCTTGGACGGTCGAGGAACTCGCCAAATGGGGCGGGATCGGCGGAACTGGGCCGGTTTTCGTCGGCTCACCCTCGACCGTCGCTGATATCCTGCAGGAATGGGTAGAAGAGACCGATGTCGATGGCTTCAACCTCGCTTATGCCGTGACGCCCGACAGTTTTGAGGCGGCGGTCGATCTGCTCGTTCCGGAACTGCAAAAGCGTGGGGTATATCCGACGGCCTATCGCCCAGGCACGCTGCGCGAAAAGCTCTTCGGCGAGGGACCTTACCTGCCGGCGACCCATCCGGCCAATGGCTATCGCGACATCGAGGCCGTCAAACGCCGGGATGCCGAACTTGCCGCGCCGCTGCGCCAGTCGGCCGGCGTCTAGACTTTGCCATATAACCGAGTCGATTGAAGTATGCGCATATTCGGCCTGCTTTTGACGATGCTCTCAGGGCTGACGGCCCGGATTGATCCGGGAGATATTCCGCGCGGTCGGCCATTTAAGGTAGCAGCACATTAACGCTCTGTTCACCTTAAGATTACTAAGGTTTCCTGATGAAAAGGAAGGAAGCCCAATGAAAAAGATTTTTGTTCTCGCCATGGCTGCGGTAACGCTGGCAGCGCCCTTTGCCAACGCGCAGGAATGGCCCCGTCATCATCGCGATCGTCCCGACGAAGTTCATCGCAAGATGCCGCCGCGGGGACCGGGACGCCCGGGATGGGGACCATATCGGGGTAAGGACCGTTCGGGTTACTATCACGGCTACAGAGGTTACCACGATCGCCGCCCGGGCTATCGCCGTCACAGTGATGGTCTTTGGTATCCTGCCGCAGCCTTCGCACTCGGCGCCATTATCGGCGGCGCTTTGAACAACTAGAGCTCTTCCGCTTTTCCGGGAATTGCTCTTAAGCTTTCGATGCTCATTGAAGCGGTTTGGGGGAATGCGATCCGTCATTTCCCCAAACGCGCAGGCGGATCGAAGTTCGCCGCGAGCCGGAACAACGAGCCAATTTTCATGTCTCTTCGGCTGCGGAACATCGGCCGGCATCTGCTGCCCACAAAGCCAGACTTTCTTCAGGCGAAAGAGCCTCGCGATTGTCGCTAATCGATAGTCTCACGCAGAAATGGAGGAGTCGTCCGTTGGACAGTCATGGTTATTCCGGCCGCTAGAAAAAGCCGCTCTTAAAATCGCCCCATCTCGCGGCCGACCTTCGCCAAAAACTCCTTGCGGGAAGTCTCTGTCGAGCGGTTCATGTCGTAATGGGCGAGGAAGACGACCGGGGCGAAGGGCTTGATCTGGGCGCGCAGCACGCGCTTGACGATCTTTTTCGGAGGGTTGCCGGCGACGAAGGCGCGGAATGGGTCCGCGCCGTAGGTCAAGACCGCACCGAGCTTGCGGATATGCTGCAGCTTTGAGCGCACCTTGCCGTTGACGAGCTCGAAGGAAACGCCCGGAAGCCAGACCCGGTCGAAATAGCCCTTGAGGATCGCGGGAAAGCCGAAGTTCCAGACCGGGGTCACGATGACGAGGGCTTCGGTGCGCTCCAGCCGTTCCACGTAAGATTTCAGCGCATCGGTATTTTCGGGATAGTCATGGTAGATCAACCGGTCATGACGTGACAGGACAGGGTCAAAGCCCTCTGCGTAGAGGTTGCAGTCGTCGACCTCGTGGCCGGCTCGCTTCAGGCTCTCGATGGTCTGCCGGTGCAGCGCGCCGCCAAAACTTTCCTCGACCGGATGGGAATGAAGGACGAGAACCTTCATGAAGCCTCCATCAGGTCGGCGAGGCCGGGGAAGAGGTAGTTCTTGCCCGATTTAAAGTCAAAATTCGGATCGTCCCAGGCGATCATCTTGCCGGGATTGAGCAGGCCCTTCGGGTCGGTCTCCTTCTTGAAGGCAAGCTGCACGGCATCCGTCTGTTTCATGCCGCCTTCTTCCAGCGTATAGCGGTGCGGATTGAAGATCGGGCAGCCGTGGTCCTGGTGAATCCTAATGATCTCTTCCAGTCGCTCCTCGGACGTATAGCGCACAAGCGGCAGGCCGGCGCACTGGATCTGGCCGTCGAAGCGGATGAATTCGAGATGGCCGGGCACTTCGTCGCCGAAGATTTCCACCATCTTCTGGACCTTGGCGACGTGATCCGGTCCTGGATACTGCACCTGCAGATAGGTGATCGAGGGATCGACCTTGATGGCGCGCAGCGTCGTGTGGTTCCAGGCAAGCTCATAGGCATGTGGAATGCCCTTCATGCTCTCCACCTTGTCGGAGCGGAAGGTGATTTCGCCCTTCTGCTGCCGCGTAAAGGCAACGAAGGGATCCATCGCATGCGGTGCGATCATCAGCGCCACGATCGATTGCCCCTCACGGATATAGGGCTTGTGGCGGGCAAAATATTCGTGCGGAATGGGGGCGGCGATCGGGGCGATTTCCTTGACCAGAATGCCGTTGCACTTGGCAAGCGCATCGGAAAAGCGCACGGCATCCATGAAATCGTCATAGCCGACCAGCACATCGACCCAATCATAGGCCGGCGCCAGCGGCATTTCGATCTCGGTGATGATGCCGTTCGTGCCGTAGGCGTGGCTGACCTTGGTCAGGTCCCAGCCAGTCAAATCGAGGGTACGCGGCTCGGCTTCCATCGTCACGACGCGCAGGCGCAGGATATTGCCGAGATCGCGCAGGCCACCCCAGGTAATCGAGCCGACGCCGCCAGAGCCGCCGGCGATGAAGCCGCCGATCGTCGCAGTCTGGGCGGTTGAGGGATGGAAGCGCAGCTCCTGGCCCGAATGGGCCTTGGTCTGGCGGTCGAGTTCGGCAATGACGATGCCGGGCTCGCAGATGACGCGGCCGGGATGGATCTCCTTGATCCTGTTCATGGCGGCGAGGTTGAGCACGATGCCGCCGGAAAGCGGCATGGCCTGGCCGTAATTGCCGGTGCCGGCGCCGCGTGGTGTGACGGGCACGTCATGCGCGTAGGCGACCTTTAAAGTGCGGATCACCTCCTCCTCGGTCTTCGGCGTGACCACGAGATCGGCCGTGACATTGTCGAGCTGGGCTTTCAGGATCGGCGAATACCAATAGAAGTCACGACTCTTCTGGCGCACGAGCGCCGGATTGTCTTCGACGGCGATGCCTTCGAGTTCTTTCTTGATGCGCTGATAATCCGGCATGTCAGGCTCCAATGACGCTGTCGAGTTCACGATAGTCCGGCAGGCTGCGGTCGATCACCTTGCCCTTGCGAAGGACGACGCGGTCAGACTGTGGACGGGAAAGGAATTCGCTCCAGCGCCGGGCGCTGAAAAGCACGAGATCGGCCGGGCTGCCGACGGCGATCCGCCCGATATCCGGGCGGCCAAGTATCTCTGCGGGCGAGGTGGTGACGACCCTTGCAGCCGTATCCAGCGGATGGTCGAGATGCAGGATGCGCACGGCTTCGCGGAACACCTCGACCGGATCGAGATCGCCGTAGGCGTAGAAGGGGTCTCGCGTATTGTCGGAGGCAACCGCAGTCGGCACGCCGGCCTCGGCAAGCTCGTGCAAAAGCGTGACGCCGCGCCAGCGCGGCGTGCGGCCGGCATGGCGGTCCTGCAGATACATGTTGCACATCGGCAGTGAGACGATGGAGATCCCGGCCTTGGCGACGAGATCGATGGTGGCGCGAGCGACATCCTCGTCCTGTCGGGCGAGTGAGCAGCAATGGCCGGCCGTCACCTTGCCCTTGAAGCCATTGCGAAGCACGGCTTCGGCAAGCGCCTTCAGCGTCAAGACCTGCTTGTCTTCCGTCTCGTCCACATGCAGGTCGATGTCGAGGCCGTTATCGGCGGCGGCGCGCAGAAGCTTGTCTAGCTGCGCGTCAAGTTCCGGGGTCATCTGCGTGACACCGCCCATCAAGCCGCCGGCCTCGCGCACAACACGGAGCAGATCGGTGAAGAAGGCGTCATCCACCATGGCATCGAGCGGAAACAGGGCGACGGCCTGCAGCGCGATCTTGTCTTTCCAGGCCTCGCGGACCGAGCTGAAGACCTCGAAGGAGATGCGGTGCTGCGGTGCCAATGAATCCAGGTGAGTGCGGATCAGACCGGTGCCATGGGCATAGGCCGAGCGCAGCGAAAATTCCATGCGCCTGCGCACATCGTCGGCCGACCAATTGGCCTCGCGGTCGGCACGCACGGCATCGAGCGCACCCATGAAGCTGCCATCGGGGTTGGAGCGCCGCTCCCATATGTGGCCCTTGTCCAGATGGGTGTGCATGTCAGCAAAAGTCGGCCAGACCATGCCGTCGCGCACGTCGACCTTGGCATATTCGGCCGGCGCAGTGCCGGGCGCGCGGATATCGCTGACGAGACCGTCGGTGACGACGATGTCGGCCTTGACGAGGCCCTCGCTGGCTGGTGCCTTGAAGCCTAAGAGCGTCACGGCGGGAATGGTGGCTTTGCTCAGCACGAAGCGGGCGGCATTCGGCGGCGACATGAAGGCGTGTGACATCAGTTCTCCCGCTTGAGGCTGCTCTCATGCCAGCGATGCAGGCTCAGCCATGAGATGAAAGAGGTAAAGGCGAAAATGGCGACGCCGAGCGCCGAGAGCAGAAGCAGGGCTGCGAAGAGCCGCGGCATGTTCTGACGGTATTGTGCTTCCAAAAGGCGGAACGCCAGGCCTGAATTCGGGCCGCCGGAGCCGGCTGCGAATTCGGCAACGACCGATGCGATCAGTGACAGACCACCGCCGATTCTCAAGCCCGTCATGAAATAGGGCTGGGCGGCCGGCAGCTTCAGATGCAGCAGCGCCTGCCAGCGCGAGGCGCCGTAGAGATCGAACAGATTGAGGAGATTGTGATCGACGCTCTTCAAGCCCTGAACCATGTTTGAGAGGATCGGAAAGAAGGCGACGAGGAAGCCGCAAATTAAGAGCGCCGCTTCGCGTGTCGGTGCGTATATCAGGATCAGCGGCGCGATCGCGACGATCGGCGTTACCTGAAGGATGACGGCCAGCGGATAGAAGGCAAGCTCGATCCAGCGGGACTGCACGAGGAAGATCGCAAAGCCGACGCCACCAATCAGCGCCAGGACCAAGGATATGAAGGTGATCTCCGTGGTCACCCATAGAGCGGGCCACAAGATGCCCCAGTCGGAAACGAGTGCCTTGGCGACGGCAATCGGGCTCGGCAGGATATATTGCGGAACACCGGTGCCGACGACCAGAAGCTGCCAGAGAACAAGAAGAACAAGGACGGTCAGAATCGGCACGAAGATGCCGAGGACGCGTTCGAAACTGCGCTGCCTCGCAGCTGCGGTAGCGGGCATATCGGCCGTTTCAATGGACAGAGTGGCGGGCAGGCTGGTGCTATCGCTCATCAATGGACCTCCGGCCAGCCGATGGCCTCGATCAGGGAACGGGATACTTTTTCACACACCTGCCGATACTCTTCGGACGAACGGTAAAGAGGATCGCGCTCGCCACTGGTTTCCAATGGAAAGTCGGTATGGACGCGGCCCGGCCGCGCCTTCATGACGACGATACGATTGGAGAGGTAGGCGGATTCATAGACGGAATGCGTGACGAAGATGACGGTGATCCCCGTTGTCTGCCAGAGACGAAGCACGTCATCATTGAGCTTCTGGCGTGTGATTTCGTCGAGTGCTGCGAAAGGCTCGTCCATCAAAAGCAGTTTCGGCTTCGTCACCAGCGCGCGGGCGATCGAAACCCGCATCTTCATGCCGCCGGACAATTCGCGCGGATAGGCGTCGGCAAAGTCCTGAAGTCCGACCGTGGCCAGTGTTTCCATGATCTGTTCGTGCGCGGCCGCCTGCGACACGCCCCGTAGTTTCAACGGCAGATGAACATTGCCGAAAACCGTCTTCCAGGGAAGCAATGTCGGCTCCTGGAAGACGAAGCTGATATCGCCCTCCGGCAGGCCCTTTGCGTTGATGCGCGAACTCGGCCAGTCGATCCTGCCGCTCGAGGCGCCGCCAAGACCTGCGATGATGCGTAACGCCGTCGACTTGCCGCAGCCGGAAGGGCCGAGCAGGCTGATGAACTCGCCGCTTTCAACATTGAGCGACATGCCCGATAGCGCCAGCGTGCCGTTGGAGAAGATCTTGGAGACCTGCTCCATGACGACAAGCGGTCGCTTGCGCATTTCCGTTCGATCCGTTGTAGTGGTTTCCGATAGTGTCATTGTTCGGCTCATTGTTGATCCACCCTCCCCTTGAGGGGGAGGGTCGGAGCGAAGCTCCGGGGTGGGGTGATCCTCCTAATCTTCAAATGTCACCCCCACCCGCCGCGTTGCGGCGACCTCCCCCCTCAAGGGGGAGGTGCTAGGGCTCACTTCTTCAGCGCCATCCCAAAACCCTTGCAGACAAACTGCGTGTCGAAGGCCTTCTTGTAGTCGATGTCGGCATCGAAGAGCTTGATCTGCACCATCTCGTCGAAGAATTTCTTGTAATGGGCGTCCGTGATGCAGCCGATGCCCTTGTCAAGGGCATCACCGGATTCGATGATGCCATATTCCTTCATCTTGGCGATGGAATAAGCGATCTGGCCATCCGTCATATCGGGATTGTCCCTCTTGATCAGCTCGTTGGCCGCCTTGTTGTCGCCGTAGAGGTAGTTGTACCAGCCCTCGATCGAGGCATTGACGAAGCGTTGCACGAGATCGGGGTTCTTGTCGACCAGTGCCTTCTGCGCGGTGATCATCGTAGAATAGGGCGAATAGCCAGCGTCAGCGATCAGGAAGACTTTCGGCTTCCAGCCGGCTTGCTTCTCGATCTCATAGGGCTCGGAGGTTACGTAACCCTGCTGTGCGGACTGCTTGTCGGCGAGGAAGGGAGCGGGGCTGAAATTGTATGGCTTGAACTGTTCGTCCTTGAAGCCCGGGAAGTTTGCCTTCATCCACTCGAAATAGGTGATGTAGCCATCCTTGCTCAAAAAGAGCGTCGGCAGCTTGGCAAGATCCTCGAATTTTTCCACGCCGGCATCCGGATGGGCAATCAGCACCTGCGGATCTTTTTGGAAGATCGCCGCGACATCGACGATCGGAATGCCCTGCTTGACCGCGTCGATCTCCTGCTGCGGTCCGCCCATGTAGAAATCCAGCTTGCCGGAAATCAGCAAGGCCGAATTGGCGGCGTTGGGGCCACCCTGGACGATGGTGACATCGAGGCCGTATTTTTTGTAAGTGCCGTCGGCGATGGCCTGGTAGAAGCCGCCGTGCTCGGCCTGCGCAAGCCAGTTGGTGCCATAAGTGACTTTGTCGAGCGCATTTGCGGGCTCGGCCGCCATGATTGCGGCGGCGAGCCCGATGGCGGCGAGGAATGTTTTTGTCTTCAAGGCTTTATACATGGCTGACTGTTCCCTCTATCTGCCATGGGACGTCGTTGTTGGCGCCCATTTCCTGCATTTGAGCGGTTGCCTTGCTCTTTGAAAAGCATCAAAATTCGTGCGCATTGATGCCTTTTCGGCATCTGTTCCCGGGTCTGTGCCTAAATTGTGCGGCCTGGGCAAAAATTAAGCAATGGGAACTCGCATGCTGCACTCAAGACGGCTTCTCTATATCAATGAAATCGCCCGCTGCGGCTCGATCCGCAAGGCGGCGGCACGGCTGAACGTGGCCTCATCGGCGATCAACCGCCAGATCCTGGCGCTGGAGGAGGAAATGGGCGCCCCGCTCTTCGAACGCCTGCCGCGCGGCCTGCGGCTGACGGCGGCCGGCGAACTCTGTATCGAGCACATCCGCGAGGTATTGAAGAATTACGAGCGGCTGGAGGGCCGCATCCGCAGTCTCAAGATGCAGCAGGCCGGCAAGGTCAGGATGGTCGCGACCGTCGGTCTTACGGGCGGTCCCTTGCCTGAGATCATCGCGCGCTTTCTCTCCGAACATCCAAGGGTCTTCATCCAGCTGCGCAACGATGCCGGCTCGACAACCATTGCGCCGGTGGTTTCGGGCGAGGTCGATATTGGGCTTGGCTTCAACATCCCAGCAACACCAGGTATTCGTTCGCTGGGCAATTTCGATATCCCGATCGGCGTCGTGCTGCCGCCCGGTCACCCCTTGATCGGACCGGGGCCGATCAACCTTGCTGACGTCGTCGAGGAGCGGCTGCTCCTGGCGCAGCCCGGCACCAGCCTTAGAGACGTCATCAACTTGACTCTCGCCCGTCTTGCCGTCCAGGTCGAGCCGGTTCTGGAGAGCAATGCTTCGGAGATGCTGAAGCAGATGGTCAAATGCGGGGCGGGGCTGACGCTGCTCAATCCGCTTGATGTCATCACCGAATGTCGGCGCGGCGAGCTGGTATTCCGGCCGATCGCCGAGCCACACTCACGGCCTCAGCCGATGAAGCTCTTCGCTCGCACGCGAGCACCGCTCGATGCCGCCACCAGCCTCTTTGTCGAATATTTGCTCGCGGAGTTGGCCGGGATCGTTGAGGAGCTGCAAGCGAAGGGGCATATTATCCCGCCCTCCGAGCGACGACGCGCGGACGCCTATTTCGAATAGAGGTTGGCAAGCGAATAGTCGCGCAGGTCGTGCAGCATCTCGATGAAGCCGGCGACCTCATGACGGCAGATCAGCGCGCCTTTTTCCGCCGTGCCGTTGGCGGCATTGCCGACGACGCCGTTCGGATTGAGGTCGTGCGCGATCCAGGCGAGCGAATGCGGCGGCAAAGGCTGCAGATATTTCGAATGTTCCTTCATCCACTCGGCCTTGGAGGCGAAATTCTGAGCCTTGTCCATCCGCACGAGCTCGGGCCGGAAATGGAGCATGAGCGAGGTTTCGACATCGCCGCCATGGATGCCGAAGCGCTGCTCATGGTCGTCGATCATGCCCTCAGGCGTGCCGAAGCGGGTCCATTGCGTGGCGACCACGGCCATCTGGTAGCGCACGCGAAGCTCGCGCGCGACGATGCCCATGATATCGAGGTTTCCGCCATGGGAGTTGACGATGACCATCTTGCGGATGCCGGCCTCGGCCACCTTGGCGCCGATGGCGGTCCAAACCGGGATCAGCAACTCTGCGCTCAGCGACAGCGTGCCGGGGCCGTAGACGTGTTCGTTGGCCTTGCCGATCTCCTGCAGCGGCAGGACGAGGAAATCGAGATCGTCCGGGCGCTGCACCTTCAGCTCCGCCAACATGCCCTCAGCGATCGCGACATCCGTTGCGATCGGCAGATGCGGACCATGCTGTTCCGTCGAGGCGATCGGCAGGATCGCGATGGTGGTATCGGGCGAGAGACCGGCGAAATCATAGGTGTTGAGTTCATTCCAGTAAAAGGGCTTCGCCATTGCCATGTCCTCTCGTCAGCGTCTTGTCCTTAAACGGATACGGCAAGGATGATGGCGGTGGAAAGCATCAATTTGCGGCCGTGCCGCTGCCTTTTTGCGTACGCGCAGGGCGGAGTCGTCAAACTGGCTCTTTGTCGCTCCGACGGTCATCGGGCTTCGGTTTTATCGCTAGGGCCTATGCAGGACGTGGGCCGCCTTCACCGCGGCAGATGCCCGGTTCTCGACGCCGAGCTTCACATAGATCTGTTCCAGATGCTTGTTCACCGTGCGGGCCGAAAGCCCGAGGATCTCGCCGATGTCGCGGTTCGACTTGCCCTTGGCGAGCCACAGCAGCACCTCGGACTCGCGCTGCGTCAGCGCAAAGCTCTGACGCAAGGTTTCATCGTCGGCGTTCTGATTGCTGGCCGTCAGGCGGAAGAGGTATTCGTCGGCCCCGATCGCGCCGAGGAAGGTGAATTGCAGGGCGGCCTGACGGCCATTGCTGATCGAAAGAAGATCGTCGCGTGCCGGGCCGAGCCGCTCGCGTTCGAGCATGAAGGCAGCAATATGTTTGGATGCCAGCTCCAGACCGTCGTCGCTGCCGGTGGCGGCGTTGATCAGGCGCGTTGCCTGCGGGGTCGACCAGTGGATGGCGCCATTGCCCTTGACCGCCAGGAGATGACGCCCGGCGGCGTCGAGCGCCACTCTGGCGCTCTGGGCGGAGCGGGCATTGCGCAGGTGCACGCGGATGCGGGCGCGCAGTTCGTCGACATTGATCGGCTTGGTCAGATAATCGACGCCGCCTGATTCCAGCGCATGCACCACATGCTCCGTCTCGGTGAGGCCGGTCATGAAGACGACGGGAATCTGGGCAATGCCCGCATTGGCCTTCAGCCGGCTGCAGGTCTCGAAACCATCCATGACAGGCATGACGGCATCGAGCAGGATGAGATCGGGCGTGATGCGTTCGACGATGTTGAGCGCCGCTAGTCCCGACGTGGCGATCAGTACCGAGAAGCCGGACTGCTCGAGCGCATCCGTCAGGAAGCCGAGCGCTTCGGGTGAATCGTCCACCAGCAAGACTATGTCGCGGGGATGGGTGGGCTCAGCCAATCTGTTCTACCTTTTCAGTGTCGAAGCTGCGCAGCACATTCAGGAATCCGTCGAGATCGAAAGCCTGGACATGAGCGCGCAAGGCGTCGGTGAAGGGCTTGTTCTCGTCGAGCCTGGCGAGATCCGCAAGCTTTGCCTCGATGCCCCTGACATAGCCGATCTCGCCAAGCCGTAGCAATTCGCGGACATGTTCGATGCCAGGGCTCTTCAGGGTTGGCGTCGGCTTCGGTGCGGCCGGGGCGGAGGCATCGGTGTAGATCCATTTCAGCCCGAGATGCAGCGCAAGCTTGTCGCGAAGCTGGCGGATGTCGACCGGTTTGGAGATGGCGTCGTTATGGCTGTCGTCGCTGTCGGTCGCCGCGGCGGCATCGCCGATATTGGCCGACAGCATCAGGATCGGCGCCGTCTGGCTGTTTTCCCTGAGACGCGAAACGAGCTGCCAGCCGTTCATGCCGGGCATGGAGATATCGACCAGGAACAGATCGGGCTTGATGCCTTCTATCAGCGTCAGGCAGTCGGGGCCGCCGGCGGCGGTCAGCACGATGAAATCGAGCGGCGACAGGATCTCGCGCATCAGCTCGCGATGATCCTCATTGTCGTCGACGACGACGATGGTACGCCGCGGCCCCTCGTAGCCGACGATACGCTGTTCCTGTGCAGGTGGTTTCATCGGCCGGATCACGGCAGATAGCATCAGGCGCACCTTGAAGGTCGAGCCTACATCCTTCTCGCTCGTAACTGAAATCTCGCCGCCGAGCGTATTGGTCAGCAATTGCGTGATGGTGAGGCCGAGGCCAAGGCCAGGCATCGGCCTGACGCTGTCGGCCTCGCCGCGCTGGAAGGGCTCGTAGATGCGCGTGATATCCTTGGCCGCGATACCGCGGCCGGTGTCCGAAACCGTGAATGTGGCGACCTGATTGCGGTAACCCACTTCGAAGCGAACGCTGCCGGCATCGGTGAACTTGATGGCGTTGGAGAGCAGGTTGACGAGGATCTGGCGCAGCCGCTTCTCGTCGGTACGGACATAATCGGGCAGGGCGGACGAGCGCTCATGGATGAAACTCAACCCTTTTGCCTGTGCCTGCGGGTGAAACATGTCGACGATCTGGTCGAGAAAATCCTGGATGTTGATCTCATTGGAATAGACCTGCAGGCGGCCGGCCTCGATCTTCGAAATATCGAGCAGCCCGTCGATCAGACCCGACAAATGCTCGGCGCTGCGGCGGATGACCTTCAGGGAGGATTGCCTGGGCGCCGGAATGGTCTCGTCGCGCTCCAGGATTTGCGCATAGCCAAGCACGGCATTGAGCGGCGTGCGCAATTCGTGGCTGAGGCCCACGACATAGCGGCTCTTGGCGCGGTTTGCCGCCTCGGCCGCTTCCTTGGCACCCTGCAGGGCGGCGTCCGTCTTCTTGTGCGCGGCGATTTCCTTTAAGAGCAGCGTGTTCTGGCGCGACGATTCTTCCTCGGCGACCACCCGGCTGTCATGGGCAAGCACATAGAACCAACAGGCCACGCCCGCGATGACGGCAAAGACGAAGAAGACGATGAGGATCGTGCGATTGACGACGGATGCCGTCTCGGGAGAAGCGGCGCCGACCTGATGCGCGATCATTGCGAGGATGGCGCCAATGGCGATCAGTGCCACGGCGACGGCAATGCCATAGCGCCCGAGGCGTGTTGCGAGCTTGGCGACGATGCTTTCGGGCAGCAGGGTCTTTGCGACGGTGGCGACCTGCGTGTTGAGCCGTGCCTTTGGCTTGCACATGTCGTGGCAGCGGCTGTCGAGCGAACAGCACAGCGAGCAGATCGGTGCGGCATAGGCCGGGCACCAGGCCATGTCCTCCGGCTCGAACGGATGCTCGCAGACCGAGCAGGTTATGGTGCTGAGGTTCTTCCAGCTCTGCCGCGGCTTGCGGGCGAGATAGTATTTGCCCTTGGTAGCCCAGGCGATGGCAGGCGAGGCGATGAATGCGACGATCAGGGTGATATAGGGCGCAAGCGATGCCGCGATCGATCCGAAGGCGCCGAAATGGGCGGCAAGGGCGATGGTCGCCGAAAGCGCCATGGCACCGAGGCCGACGGGATTGATGTCGTAGAGATGCGCGCGCTTGAATTCGATGCCTGATGGAGCTAGTCCCAACGGCTTGTTGATGAAGAGATCGGCCGAGATCGTGCAGAGCCACGCCATGGCGATGATCGAGAAGATGCCGAGCGTTTCTTCCAGCAGTCGGTAGATGCCGAGCTCCATCAGAAGCAGCGCAATGGCGACATTGAAGACCAGCCAGATCACGCGGCCGGGATGGCTGTGCGTCAGCCGCGAAAAGAAGTTCGACCAGGCGAGCGAGCCGGCATAGGCGTTCATGACGTTGATCTTCAGCTGCGAGATCATGACGAAGGCGGCCATCAAGAGCAGCGCGGCATTGTGCCAGGGGATCATGTAGCCGAAGGCCGTCAAGTACATCTGGGCGGGATCGGCGGCACGATCGGCCGGCACGCCGGAGGTCAACGTCAAGACGACGAGGAAGGAGCCGGCCAGCAGCTTCGGCGCACCGATGATGACCCAGCCGGGGCCGGCGAGGAAGACGGCGAGGCGATGGCGCCATTTGCGGTGGCCATCCGGCGGCAGGAAGCGCAGGAAATCGGCCTGTTCGCCGATCTGCGACATCAGCGCGAGGATGACGGCGGAGGCGGCACCGAATTCCACCAGATCGAAAGGGGCGGCACTGCCCGGCGCGCTGGCAGTATGGTGAATGCCGGCAAAGGCACGCCAAAGATCGAACTTTCCCCAATCGGCAAAGGCGATGAAGACGAAGGGCAGAATGTTGAGGACGATCCAGAAGGGCTGCGTCAGCAACTGGAACCGGCTGATGAGACGCACACCGTGCGTGACAAGCGGGATCACCATGACGGCGCTGATGATGTAGCCGATCCACACGGGTATGCCGAGCGTCAGCTCCAGCGCGCCGGACATGATCGAGGCTTCGATCGCAAACAGCATGAAGGTGAAGCTCGCATAGATCAGCGAGGTGATGGTCGAGCCGATATAGCCGAAGCTTGCGCCGCGCGTCAGGAGATCGATATCGACGCCGTGACGAATGGCATAGCGGCTGATCGGCAAGCCGACCGAAAGCATGACGATGCTCGCTACGATGATGGCGTAGAAGGCGTTCGTCGTGCCGTAGGAAAGCGTGATCGCGCCGCCGATTGCTTCCAGCGCCAGGAAGGAAATGGCACCGATCGCTGTTTGCGAAATGCGCTGCGAGGAAAACTGCCGGGCGCTCTTGGCCGTGAAACGCAGGGCGTAGTCTTCCAGCGTCTGGTTCGCGACCCAGCGATTATACTCGCGCCTTACCGGAATGATGCGTTGCCGCGCAGCCATGCTTGCCCTTCGTCCGTCCTGCCATAATCAGTCTGGCAGTCCAGGGATGTCGTAACATGGATCGATACCGTGCTTAAGGGCATGAGAGTGCCCAAAGCTGCACATTTCGCCCCGGCGCCTACGTCATTTTACGTATGTGGTTTCCCAAGAGGCGGCCGGATAGTCGCTGAAGGCAACGGCCAATCCTTGTTTACCGGCCGTTGCGGCAGACAAAAAGAGGGGAACCACGGATGAAATTCAAGACTCTCGTCTCCGGCGCGTTGCTTGGCGCCATCATGTCCACGACAGCATTCCACGGCGCTTTCGCAGCCGATGACACCATCAAGGTCGGCGTCCTGCATTCGCTTTCCGGTACGATGGCGATCTCGGAAACGACGCTGAAGGATGCCATGCTGATGCTCATCGACGAGCAGAACAAGAAGGGCGGCGTTCTCGGCAAGAAGCTCGAGCCCGTCGTCGTCGACCCGGCTTCCGACTGGCCGCTCTTTGCAGAAAAGGCCCGCGAGCTGATCCAGAAGGACAAGGTCTCGGCTGTCTTCGGTTGCTGGACCTCGGTATCGCGCAAGTCGGTTCTGCCTGTCTTCAAGGAACTGAATTCGATCCTGTTCTATCCGGTGCAGTTCGAGGGTGAGGAGTCCGAGCGCAACGTCTTCTACACGGGCGCTGCTCCGAACCAGCAGGCGATCCCGGCCGTCGACTACCTGATGAAGAACGAAGGCGTGCAGCGCTGGGTGCTCGAAGGCACCGACTATGTCTATCCGCGCACGACCAACAAGATCCTCGAAGCCTATTTGAAGTCCAAGGGCGTCAAGGACGAAGACATCATCATCAACTACACGCCGTTCGGTTTCTCCGACTGGCAGACGGAAGTCTCCAAGATCAAGGCCTTCGGTGCAGCCGGCAAGAAGACCGCCGTCGTCTCCACCATTAACGGCGATGCCAATGTTCCCTTCTACAAGGAACTTGGCAACCAGGGCGTCAAGGCCGAGGATATTCCGGTCGTTGCCTTCTCGGTCGGCGAAGAAGAGCTTGCCGGCGTCGACACCAAGCCTCTGGTCGGACATCTCGCAGCCTGGAACTACTTCCAGTCGGTCGATACGCCCGCCAACGCCGCCTTCATCAAGGAATGGCACGCCTACACCAAGAACGACAAGCGCGTCACCAACGACCCGATGGAAGCCGCCTATATCGGCTTCAACATGTGGGTGAAGGCCGTCGAGAAGGCCGGCACCACCGATCCGGACAAGGTCATCGACGCACTCGTGGGTGTCAGCGTTCCGAATCTCACCGGCGGTACCGCCACCATGATGCCGAACCACTACATCACCAAGCCCGTGCTGATCGGTGAAGTGCAGGAAAACGGCCAGTTCGATGTGGTTTCGCAGACCCCTGCCGTGGTCGGCAAGGAATGGTCCGACTATCTGCCTGACAGCAAGGATCTGATCTCGGATTGGCGCATGCCGATGAACTGCGGCAACTTCAACGTTTCCACCGGCAAGTGCGGCGGCAAGGGCTCCTGATATCAGCCGACGCAAGACCGCCGCGGGCAGGCTTTTCTGCCCGCGGCAGCTTGAGGGGACTAGTGCAATGTTCGACAAATTCGTTTACCGCATGGCCTTGGCGCTGGTCGCCGGCTTCTGTCTGGTGCTGGCGTTGACCGCGACGACCGTGCGCGCCCAGGAGGATGCTCACGGCCTCATCAACTCCCTCGGCCAGGCGAATTTCCAGAAGGCCGGCGATATCGTCCAAAGTCTTGCGAAGACAGGCGATCCGAAGGTGGTGCCGGCATTGCAGGCCTTTTCCGACGGCGATCTTTATATAAGAAAATCGGACAATCAGGTGTTCATCGCCAAATCCTCCGGCGACATGATGGATCTGGTGGATCCCTTGACCGGACAGGCGGCCGGCCAGGAAGCCAAGGACAATCTCGGCAAGATCAAGATCAACAACAATCTGCGCCGTGCCGTTCGCGCGGCTCTCGGCAGTCTGACGCTGATGAGCCCAGATCGCGCGACGCGGCTGGAGGCCGCGCAATCCATTCTGAAGGCGCCGAGCGCGGATTCGCTGGAAGCCGTCGAGACCGCGCTGCGGAGCGAGAAGGACGGAGAAATTCGCGGCGTGCTTGAAAGAGCAAGGGCCGTTGCGATCCTTGGCTCGGATCGCCCTGTGGAAGACAAGAAGGCTGCAATCGAGACGATCAAGAATGAAGGCGGGCGCGATGCCATTGGCATTCTGTCTTCGGTTTCCGTAGACGATAGCCTCAAGCCGGACATCGCAGCCGCCATTGCCGGCATTCAGGAGCAGCTGAAGGTCTGGGATGCGGTTCAGAATGTCTGGTACGGCCTGTCGCTCGGCTCGGTGCTGCTTCTGGCCGCCATCGGCCTTGCGATCACCTTCGGCGTCATGGGCATCATCAATATGGCGCATGGCGAGATGGTGATGCTCGGCGCCTATTCCACCTTCATGGTACAGAGCGTCATTCGCACGTCCTACCCCGAGCTCTTTGACTGGTCACTGGCCATCGCCCTTCCGGTCGCCTTCATCGTAACCGGTGCAGTCGGCCTCGTCATCGAGCGCGGCGTCATCCGCTTTCTCTATGGGCGACCGCTGGAAACGCTGCTTGCCACCTGGGGCATTTCGCTGATCCTGCAGCAGGCGGTGCGCTCGATCTTCGGGCCGACCAATCAGGAGGTCGGCAATCCCTCATGGATGTCGGGTTCCTTCGATCTCGGCTATCTCTCCATTACCTGGAACCGGCTCTGGATCATCGTCTTTGCGCTCGGTGTGTTTGTTGCGCTCCTGCTTCTTTTGAAGCGCTCGGCCTTTGGCCTGCAGATGCGCGCGGTGACGCAGAACCGACGCATGGCATCTTCGATGGGGATCCGAACGTCCTGGGTCGACGCCTTCACTTTTGCGCTTGGTTCCGGCATCGCCGGCATGGCAGGCGTCGCGCTCTCGCAGATCGACAACGTCTCGCCGAATCTCGGCCAAGGCTACATCATCGACAGTTTCATGGTCGTGGTGTTCGGCGGCGTCGGCAATCTCTGGGGGACGCTCGTCGGTGCCTTCTCGCTCGGCATTCTGAACAAGTTCCTCGAGCCCTATGCGGGGGCGGTGCTCGGAAAGATCCTTGTCCTCGTCCTCATCATCCTCTTCATCCAGAAACGTCCGCGCGGCCTTTTCGCGCTCAAGGGAAGGGCGGTGGAAGCATGATCACGGCCTTTATCCTTCGCTCGCTCGACCGCCGCATCAGCATCGCTATCGCGATCCTGCTTGCTGTCGCGGCGCTAGTGCCGCTGTCGAACCTGGCTCTGCCGGAAACGAGCGCGTTGCATGTGCCCACCTATCTCATGTCGCTGTTCGGCAAGTATTTGACCTATGCGCTGCTCGCCTTGGCGCTCGATCTGGTCTGGGGCTATTGCGGCATTCTTTCGCTTGGCCACGGCGCCTTCTTCGCGCTTGGCGGCTATGCGATGGGCATGTATCTGATGCGGCAGATCGGCTCGCGCGGCACCTACGGCAATCCCATCCTGCCCGACTTCATGGTCTTCCTGAACTGGAAGGATCTGCCATGGTTCTGGTACGGATTCGATCATTTTTGGTTTGCCATGCTCATGGTGCTCGTCGCTCCCGGTCTGCTTGCCTTCGTCTTCGGCTGGTTTGCCTTCCGCTCGCGCGTCAACGGCGTCTATCTGTCGATCATCACGCAGGCGATGACATATGCTCTGCTGCTTGCCTTCTTCCGCAATGACATGGGTTTCGGCGGCAATAATGGCCTGACCGATTTCAAGGATATTCTCGGCTTCAACATTCAGGCCGATGGCACCCGCGCCGTGCTTTTTGCCGTGACGGCGGTGTTCCTTGCGCTCGCCCTGATGCTGTCCTCGGCCATCGTGCGCTCGAAGTACGGCAAGGTGCTGGTCGGCGTGCGCGATGCCGAAAGCCGCACGCGTTTTCTCGGCTATCGCGTCGAACATATGAAGCTCTTCGTCTTCGTCGTCTCGGCCATGATGGCCGGGATCGCCGGCGCACTCTATGTGCCGCAGATCGGCATCATTAACCCTGGCGAATTCGCACCGGCCAATTCGATCGAAGTCGTCATCTGGACGGCTGTCGGCGGGAGAGCGACCCTGATCGGACCGATCATCGGCGCTATCCTCGTCAATGGAGGCAAGACCATCTTCACCGGCCTGTTTCCCGATTTCTGGCTGTTTGCCCTTGGCGGTCTGTTCGTCGCGGTAACGCTGTTCCTGCCCAAGGGCATCGTCGGCACCATCGCGCAATATCTCGGCAAGAAAAGCAAGCCGGCAAGCCCACCACCGAGGGCTGCGAAGGATGAGGGCCAGCAATCCGTGCAGGCTGCGGAGTAGAACCATGATCCCGGACATCAAACCCAACAACATGCTCTATCTCAACAATGTCTCCGTATCCTTCGATGGCTTCAAGGCCTTGAACTCGCTGTCGATCGTCATCGAGCCGGGCGAGCTTCGCGCCATCATCGGCCCGAACGGAGCCGGCAAGACCACGATGATGGATATCATTACCGGCAAGACGCGGCCCGACGAGGGCGAGGTGTTCTTCAACGGCCAGATCGACCTGACGAAGAAGGATGAGGCCGATATCGCCCAGCTTGGCATCGGCCGCAAATTCCAGAAGCCGACGGTCTTCGAAAGCCATACGGTCTGGGACAATCTCGAACTGGCGCTCAACCGCAGTCGCGGTGTCTTTGCGACGCTCTTCTATCGTCTGACGCCTGCCGACCGCGATCGTATCGAGGAGATTTTGGAGACCGTTCGGCTATCGCATCGGCGCGACGAGCTGGCGGCGAACCTTTCGCATGGCCAGAAGCAATGGCTGGAGATCGGCATGCTGCTCGCCCAGGAGCCGAAGCTCTTACTGGTCGACGAACCGGTCGCGGGCATGACGGATGCGGAGACGGCCGAAACGGCGGTGCTGCTGAAGGAGATCGCCAAGACACGCTCGGTCGTCGTTGTCGAACATGACATGGGCTTTATCCGCGATCTCGGCGTCAAGGTCACGTGTCTGGCTGAAGGGGCGGTGCTGGCGGAAGGGTCGATCGATTTCGTCAGCAGCGATCCGAAGGTGATCGAGAATTATCTGGGGCGGTGAGATGCTGACAGTCGAAAACGCAAATCTGCATTATGGCGCCGCGCAGGCGCTGCGCGGCATCTCCGTCAAGGCGGAGATGGGCAAGATCACCTGCGTCCTCGGGCGCAACGGCGTCGGCAAGAGCTCGCTCTTGCGCGCCGTCACCGGACAGCATGCACTGTCGGCGGGTACCGTGACCTTCAATGGTGTAACGCTGAACGGCATGGCGCCGTTTTCGCGCGCCAAACAGGGGATCGGCTATGTGCCGCAGGGCCGCGAGATCTTTCCGCTGTTGACGGTGAAGGAAAATCTCGAGACGGGCTATGCACCGCTCTTGCGCCGCGACCGCAGCATTCCCGATGACATCTACAGCCTGTTTCCCGTGCTGAAATCCATGCTGTCGCGCCGCGGCGGCGATCTCTCAGGCGGCCAGCAACAGCAGCTGGCGATCGGCCGGGCGATGGTGACGCGGCCGAAGATCCTGGTTCTGGACGAACCGACCGAGGGCATCCAGCCGTCGATCATCAAGGATATCGGCCGGGCGATCCGCTATCTCAGGGATTCCACCGGCATGGCGATCCTGCTGGTCGAGCAATATCTCGATTTCTGCCGCGAGCTTGCCGACTACGTCTACATCATGGATCGCGGCGAGATCGTGCATGAAGGGTTGGCGGAGACGCTGGATACGCCGGAGGCCCGCCGGCATCTGACCGTTTGAGCGGGGAATGGTGCTTGCAGCCGGGGTTCGGGAGTTACAGGCTAGCGTGGCGGTAGTTTCGGGATACGACGGAAATTGTCTCGATCAGATGCGTCGGTAGCTTTGACCCCACGATTTCGCCGAGGTGCCGCGTGGAATATTCCGTATCTGCTTCCCTGGAAGCGACCCTCACGTATTTGTGACAGTTTCCAGAATTCCTGGGATATCTTTGCGACAAATCGCGACTAAAGTGCCGGCAGTCATTCTATCTCTTGAAGGCGCCCCGACTTTTGAAAGAGAATCCCATGCAGCGACGTAAAAACATATCGGTCGAAGAACTCCCGGAAAATACAGCACTTGCGATATATGAGCTAATCGGCGGCACGTTCCGCAACTATTCCGAGATCCTTTACATTCGCGTACCGGATGTGACCGATGACGGCAAGTCCATGGGTGGCATCGAAATTACCATTCGCAAGACGACCTCTGCTGCATCACTGCAATGAGTGCGGCTGAACACAGGTAACAGCCTCGCTTCTCAGGTGGAAGCTGGGCGCGGGTTCGCGGTGGTGTAATAGTCATGCACAACTGATCTTCCATCGCATTGCCAATACACAGTGATCGATGAATGGTATGATCATTAACCTGTGATCGTGCCGCATGAGTATCGATGTTTTTGCGATGATGAACACGATCAGGATTGAGTAGATGGTGGTACACTAAACCATATATTGCAACACGGTTTCGTGAATAGTCGTATCGAGACCGATTGACATACTTTGATGATTTCTTGGCAAAACCATGCAACAAAATTGGAGTAATCCTGCTGATGGCATTGATCAAACAGGATTTAAAGCAGTGATCATCGGCTTGATATCGAGTTGTCAGATATACAAGAAGTACGATTCAAACAGAGATTGTGATAGCTCTACACTTACTATTTATCCGTCCATTTCATGTGATGCTGATACGAGAATAACGGCAGAGATCGCCGAGACCAACCAAGACATGCTCACCAATCCGTTTCATGCAGGTAGCGGCTTTTGCGCAGATCGATCGGATCTTCACGAGAATATGTTCATTCAGCGGGAGCGATGAAAAACGTGAATCGCGGTCGATCCCGTCAGACTTGACGGTGGTTCCCTGAGACGACGGGATGATCGCGAATTCGCGCCGAGCTGTGCCGCCGGGAAACAGCCTTCCCGCTCCCTTCTTCCCTTCAGATTTAGATCCGTACGCAACGAGGGTTATATGAAACGACATCTAACACGGGCCGTGGTTTCGGGATTCGTGGTCACATTGTTGGCGGGCTGCAACCAGCAGCCGGCAGCACAGAATGGCGGCAGAACGGTGAAATCCGAGGTCAGTGCGATGGCATTGCATCCGCAATCGGTCGCCATCACCGCCGATCTCCCCGGCCGCATCAGCGCCAATCTCGTTGCCGAGGTGCGACCGCAGGTCGGCGGCATTATTCGCAGCCGCAATTTCAAGGAAGGCAGCGAGGTTCGGGCGGGGGACGTGCTCTACGAGATCGATCCGGCCTCCTTCCAGGCCTCCTACGATAGTGCGGTTGCCGCTCTGCAGAAAGCTGAAGGCGCGGTGCCCAATGCCCAGGCCCGGCTGGATCGCTACAAGGGCCTGAGCGCACAGAACGCCGTCAGCCAGCAAAATGCCGATGACGCGCAGGCGACACTCGTTCAGGCGCGAGCGGATGTGGCCTCCGCCAAGGCGGCATTGGAGACGGCGCGGATCAACCTTGATTATACAAAGATCCGGGCGCCGATTTCCGGGCGTGTCGACGCATCGACGGTGACGGTCGGCGCCCTCGTCACTGCCGAGCAGACCACAGCGCTGACCACCATTCGCCAGCTCGACCCGATCAATGTCGACGTCACCCAGTCGAGCACAAACCTTCTGAGATTCAGGCGTGCAGTGGAGGAGGGGCGCCTGAAGACAAGCGGCGACAATGTTTCGGTCCGTCTGACGCTGGAGGATGGAACCCAGTACAAGGAAAGCGGCACGTTGGAATTTGCCGAGGCGGCAGTAGCCGAGACGGTCGGAACGCTCAATGTCCGCGCCACCTTCCCCAATCCGGGGCGGGTTCTGCTGCCGGGCATGTATGTGCGCGCCACCATCCAGGAAGGCGTCGCCGAAAACAGCTTCCTGGTGCCGCAGCGTGCCGTAACCCGCAATACGAAAGGCGAACCGATCGCCTTCTTCGTGAGTGCGGACGGCAAAATCCAGCAGCGTGTTCTGACCGTTCAGCGCAGCATCGGTAACAGCTGGCTCGTCGGCAATGGAATAGAGGAGGGAGATCGCGTCGTTGTCGAAGGGATCCAGCGCGTCCGTGACGGCCAAGAGGTGAATGTCGCGCTGGTGACGGTCGATGATGCCAGCGGAAATCTCGAACAGGCGTCGGCGACGGGTGCATCCCAATCCGCTCAACTGAGCAAGGCCAACGGCGCCGACAAAGGCGCGGTCACCGGTTCGACGAATTGAGGGTAAAACATGTCTCGCTTCTTCATTGATCGGCCCGTCTTTGCCTGGGTAATCGCCATCGTCATCATGCTGGCGGGCGCACTTTCGATCCTCACGCTGTCGGTCGCGCAATATCCGCAGATCGCACCGACGACGGTGCGTATCACCGCCACCTATTCCGGCGCTGATGCGGCAACCGTCGAAAACTCGGTGACCAAGGTCATCGAGCAGGGCATGACCGGCATCGACAATCTCGACTATATGACCTCGACCTCGACAGCGACGGGTCAGGCCTCGATTTCGCTCACCTTCACCAACAAGGCCAATCCCGACGTTGCGCAGATGCAGGTGCAGAACAAGCTGCAGCTCGTCACCGCGCAATTGCCGCAAGTTGTTCAGAATACCGGTATCACCGTCTCGAAATCGACCAGCAGCTTCTTCCTGGTTGCGGCGTTTGTGTCGACGGATCGCAAGCTTATGCCGACCGACCTTGCCGACTATGTCGATAGCACCCTCAATGATACTTTGAAGCGCGTTCCGGGCGTTGGCGATACCACGCTCTTCGGCGCGCGCTATGCCATGCGCATCTGGGTCGATCCCAACAAGCTCGTCAAATATCAGCTGATGACATCGGATGTCGTCTCCGCCATCCAGGCGCAGAACGTACAGGTCTCATCTGGCCAATTGGGCGGCCTTCCGCAACTTGGTGGTCAGCAACTCAATGCGACCGTCACGGCCGGCAGCCGGTTCCAGACGCCGGAGGAATTCGAAAACATCATCCTCAAAAGCCAGCCTGACGGCTCCCTGGTGCGCGTCAATGATGTCGCCACCGTGCAATTGGGTGCCGACAGCTACGTCACCTCGGGCGTCTATAACGGCATGCCCGCCGCCGGCCTCGGCATCAGTCTTGCGACCGACGCAAATGCCATCGATACAGCGGCGAGGGTCGTGTCGACGATCGATAGCTTGCGCAGCACGCTGCCGCCGAATGTCGAAGTCGTCTATCCCTATGATACGACGCCCTTCGTGAAGCTGTCGATCGAGGATGTGGTCAAGACGCTGTTCGAAGCCATCGTGCTCGTCTTCATCGTTATGTTCGTCTTCCTGCAGAACATCCGCGCCACGTTGATCCCGACACTCGCCGTCCCGGTCGTGCTGCTTGGCACCTTCGGCGTACTCTCGCTGTTCGGATACTCGATCAATACATTGACCATGTTCGGCATGGTGCTTGCCATTGGTCTATTGGTCGACGACGCCATCGTCGTCGTCGAAAACGTCGAGCGCGTGATGGAGGAAGAAGGGTTGTCGCCGCGCGAGGCGACGATCAAGTCGATGCAGGAAATCACCGGCGCGCTGATCGGCATCGCCACGGTTCTGTCGGCCGTGTTCATTCCGATGGCCTTCTTCTCCGGTTCGGTTGGCGTCATCTACCGGCAGTTCTCGGTGACGATCGTCTCGGCAATGGTGCTTTCCGTCATCGTCGCCCTGATCCTGACGCCGGCTCTTTGCGCCACGATCCTGAAGAAACCGGAGCATGGAGCGCGGGAACGCGGCCTGTTCGGCTGGTTCAATCGCAACTTCGAACGGGGAACGCGCGGCTATCAGCGAACCATCCATGGCATGATCCGCCGCGGTGCCGTATTCCTGGTGATATTCGTCCTGATTGGCGTCGGTGTCGGTTATCTCTTCAACCGCCTGCCGAGTTCCTTCCTTCCGGAAGAGGATCAGGGACGCCTTCTGACCAGCATTCAGCTGCCTCCTGGTGCTACGGCCGAACGCACGCGGAAGGTGCTCGATCAGGTCATCGCCTATTATCTCAACAATGAGAAGGACTATGTGGACGGCGTGTTCGGCAGCGTCGGCTTCAATTTCAGCGGTCAGGGCCAGAATGTTGCCGTTGCCTTCATCGACCTCAAAGACTTCGATCAGCGCCGGACCCCGCAATCCTCTGCCCAGGCGATCGCCCGGCGCGCGATGGCGGCCTTTTCCAAGATCAAGGACGGCAATGTTTTTGCACTGGCACCGCCGGCAATCCCCGGCTTTGGCAACAATAGCGGCTTCGACTTCTTCATCAAGGATATCAACGGCTCCGGCCACGCCGCGTTGATCGGTGCCCGCAACCAATTCTTGGGCGCAGCGTCCGGCAGCACGAAGCTGAGCGGAACACGTCCAAATGGACTGGACGACACGCCGCAATATTCGATCCATATCGATCAGGAAAAGGCCCGCGCCTTGAACATCGATCTGGCTGACATTAATGCAACCCTGTCGACCGCATGGGGTGGCACCTACGTCAACGACTTCGTCGATCGTGGCCGTGTGAAGAGAGTCTATGTACAGGCCGACAGCAAGTTCCGTATGCAGCCGGAAGACTTCGATCGCTGGTATGTGCGCAACTCCGGCGGCGACATGGTGCCCTTCTCGGCCTTCGCCTCAGGTATCTGGACCTATGGTTCGCCGCGTCTGGAGCGCTATAACGGCTCGTCCGCCGTCGAAATCCAGGGTGCGGCAGCGCCGGGGGTCTCCTCCGGTGACGCCATGAACGAGATCGACAAGATCATGGCGACCCTGCCACCGGGCTTCAGCCATGAATGGACCAGCCTGTCCGCCCAGGAAAAGCTTTCCGGCAACCAGGCAAGCCAGCTCTACGCCATCTCCATCCTGGTCGTCTTCCTGGCGCTCGCAGCCCTTTATGAAAGCTGGTCGATCCCGCTCGCCGTCATGCTGTCGGTACCGATCGGCATCTTCGGCGCACTCTTGGCCGCAACCCTGTTCGGACAGTCGAACGACGTCTACTTCAAGGTCGGTCTCTTGACGACTATCGGCCTGGCGGCGAAAAACGCCATCCTGATCGTCGAATTCGCCATCGAGCAGCAGAACCAGGGCAAGAACCTGATCGATGCCACGCTCGAAGCATCCCGCCAGCGTCTGCGGCCGATCCTGATGACTTCGCTCGCCTTCATCCTCGGCGTTCTGCCGCTGGCGATCGCCAATGGGGCCGGTTCCGGCAGCCAGAACTCGATCGGCATCGGCGTCATGGGCGGCATGATCTCGGCAACTGTCCTCGGCGTCTTCTTCATCCCGCTGCTCTTCGTCTCCGTCCGCCGTGTCTTCAAGGGCAGGAGAACGATCGACACGACGAGAGGGGAGCTGGACGTTGCTGGTGCGACGCCGGATTCGTCACCATGACGACTGCACGCAGGCCTGGCAGCAATGCCGGGCCTGCGGAAAGAAGGATTCCGGCTATTGCGTCCTCTCACTGTCGATGTGCTGTCCGCTTTCATCGAAGAGATGGACGGCGTTATGAGCCGGAGCGATACGCAACATATCGCCGGGTGCGGCCCTGATCCGCTCGCGGAAAACGCAAGTGATCGTCTGCACACCGAGGCGCGCGATGACCATGGTCTCGGATCCCGTCGGTTCGACGACGACGGTTTCCACTTCGATGCCGTCATCGACCAGCTTGATGTCCTCGGGGCGAATGCCATAGGTGACGGCGGTTGGCGGGCTTCGTTCGCTCGGCAGGATAAGTCCGTCCGTGGTGCGGAAGCCTTCGTTCGTCATGCTGCCCTTGATGAAATTCATGGCGGGGGAGCCGATGAAGCCCGCAACGAAGAGATTGGCCGGCTGGTCGTAGAGATCGAGCGGCGATCCCGACTGCTCGATCAAGCCATCCTTCATGACGACGATCTTGTCGGCCATGGTCATCGCCTCGATCTGGTCGTGCGTGACATAGATGGTGGTGGTCTGCAGCCGCTGGTGCATTTCCTTGATCTCCGACCGCATCTGCACACGCAGCTTCGCATCGAGGTTCGACAGGGGTTCATCAAAGAGAAAGACGGCGGGATCACGCACGATCGCCCGGCCCATGGCAACGCGCTGCCTCTGCCCGCCCGACAATTGCTTCGGATAGCGCTCGAGAAGATTTTCGAGGCCGAGGATCTTTGCGGCGTTACCGACCCGCTGGTCGATTTCCGCCTTCGGCATCCGCTTCAGCCGTAAGGAGAAGCCCATGTTCTTGGCGACCGTCATATGCGGATAGAGCGCATAGTTCTGGAAGACCATGGCGATGTCACGGTCCTTCGGCGCCAGCTCGTTGACGATATGCTTGCCGATCTGGATATCGCCCGACGTGATCCCCTCCAGGCCGGCGATCATTCTGAGCAGGGTGGATTTTCCGCAGCCCGAAGGGCCGACGAGCACGACGAACTCGCCGTCGCGAATATCCACCGACACGCCCTTGATGGCTTTGAATGCGCCATAGTCCTTGCGCGCGTTGTTCACTCTGACATGTGCCATTTCCGTCCTCCCAAGGCTGCGTCAAAGCGTGTCCAAGACATTTCGAAGATAGGCAAGGCCGAGGCGCTCGCCCTCCTTCCGTTGGGCGAGATCCTTGCCCGGCCAACCGAAAGCTGCATCCTCGTGTTCGATTGAAAGCGTGCCGTCAAAGCCATTGGTGCGCGCCTGACGCAGGAAGCGCGGCCAATCGAGAAGGCCCTGTCCCGGCAGCTTGTATTGCCACCAGCCCTTGCGGTGATAGCCGAGGGCTTGCTGCGCAGTCGCATCGATTGCCGTGTCCTTGCCGTGAAGGATAGCGATGCGATCCTTCACGGCGTCCATCGCGACATAGGGATCGACGCCGATGCGGATGAGATGGGAAGGGTCGAATTCCAGACCGAAGCGTCTGTCGGGAATGCGTTTGAAGAGCTCCTCCCAGTCCCGCGGCGTGGTGCCGATGAAACTGTCCTTCGGGCCTGGCCAGTTCTCGATCGCGAAGATCAGGCCGCTCGATGTCGTTCTTTCGATCAGCCGGTTGGCGAAGTCGGCGAAATCGTTATAGTTGGCCTCCTCGTCCGCATTGTCGTCGCGGCCGGGAAAGATCACGAAGATCGGTACGCCTGCTTCGCCGATCGCTTCGGCGAATTCCTCGGTGAGGGCTCGAAGCTCGCCGCGCCTGGCGCGATCGGCATCGAGCTGATTGCCGAAAAAGGCAATCGAGGAGACGAAGAGGCCGTGATCGCGGGCAAGGGCGACGGCGGCCCGCACCTTGTCGGGCGTCTTGATATGGCCGCGGACATCGATTTCGATCGCATCGAAGCCGGCGGAGGCGGCGAAATCCACGACCTCCTCGAATGGCCTGTCGTTGAATGTCGACGTATAAAAGCCGATCCTCATCAAAATCCTCCCTGCGGCCGTGACGGCCAATTCAGTTGTTCATGCTCAGTTGTTCAGGCGATCCATGAATTTGAGTGGCGAACGCGTACGCTGGACCTCGTCGGAAGAGGCGAGCATGAGTGCCGCCGCCATCGGCATTGCGGCGGCGCCGATTGCACAGGCGTCTTCGCCGAGTGAGGCGCGATGAATGGATGGTAGAGTCATGTCGTCGGTATCGAGGTGTTCGTGGACATAGCGCAGCAGCTCATCGATCATGCGGATGGGCAAGCGGCCGCCGAGGATGATGGCGTCGGGATCGACGATCATACCGATGTGCTTGACCGCGACGGCGAGATGCGCGCTCATGCCTTTCAGCCATTGGGAGACCAGCTTCCTGCCGCGGGCATCCAGGGTGAGGAGGTCGGAGGGCACGCTTGCCTTGATGCCGTGCTCGCCCAGGAACTTGTAGAGGAAGAAGAGCGAGAATATTTCGCCGAAAAGCTCGACTTTCTGGGCCGCCTTGTCGCGAGGGTCGGCAATCGGCAGCCAGCCGATCTCGCCGCTGAGGCCCATGGCGCCGCGATGGCCGTTGCCGTCGAGCACAAGGCCGCCTCCGGGGCAGGCATTGATCGCGATATAGAAGAAGCTGCGGCTTTCGGCGCCGAGCCCGTAATCGAGTTCCGCAAGTGCTGCCGCATTGGTTTCGTTCTCGATGAAGACAGGGTGTGGCGAGAGGTTCTCCAGCGCGGCGCGCACGTCGAAATCCATCCATTCCCCATAATTGTCAGGCTTGCCCATGAAGGCGATCTCGCCTAGCCAGTCGGGCATGGCAAGGCCGATGCCTGCCAGATGCGCGTCGTCGATCAGGCGGCTTCGCTGGAAATGCGATATCGCGTCGGCGGTCAATTGCATGAATTCGCCCGGAAGGATGTAGCGTTTCTCGTGGTGCACGCGAGCACGCACGTTGCCGACCGCATCGACGGCAAGGATCGTCAGGTGATCGCGATCGATATTGATGCCGATGGCGAAGAAAGCATCCGGATTGATTTCGAGCTCGATTGCCGGCTGTCCCCTGAGGCCGTGACGCCGGCGGGCCTCGATAATCAGGCCCTCGTCGAGCAGGCGATCGACGATCCGGGCAATCGCCGGCTTGGTGAAGCCCGTCTGGCGAGCGATTTCCGCCCGTGACATCGGCGCCTGCCGATGGATGCGGCGCAGAACCACGGCCCTGTTATATTCGCCTGCATCTTCGACATTGGCTCCCGTCAGATCGGGAGAGAGTTTGGCGCTGGTTGTTTGGTTCATGGTCGGGATCCTCTATCAGCCACGGGCATGTAACCGCCTCAACCCTTCACGGAGCCGCTGGTCATGGAGCCAAGGATCAGCCGCTGCAGCGACAGGAACGCCACGATCGCCGGTACGACGGAGATGAGGCAGGCGGCCGCCAGCAGCTGGATGGACGAGTCGGTTTGCATGCCACGGAAGTTAAAGATCCCGACGCCGATCGGCATCAAATTGTTTTGAGTCAGCAGCAGAAAAGGCACCAGGAATTGCGACCAGCCGGCAATCACGGTGATGATGAAGACGGAGGCGATACCTGGTGCCGACAGCGGCAGGACAATTCGCCAGAAGACCGAGAAGCGGTTGCATCCGTCGATCATCGCCGCTTCGTCGAGGCTGCGCGGAATGCCGTCCACCGTGCTCTTCAACAGCCATGTCGCGAGCGGCACGCCAAGCGCGATATAGACCATCGTCACGGCGAAATGCGTATCGAGCAGGCCGAGGCGGTTCATGTAGCGGTAGAGCGGCACCATGATGACCAGCGGCGAGATCATCTGGAAGAGCAGAAGTCCCATCATCGACAGGCCCTTGCCCCGGAACTGGAAGCGCGAGAAGGCGTAGGCCGCGGGCATGGCGACGATCAGAACGCCGAAGCCACTGAGCGCCGCAAGCTTCAGACCATTCCAGAGATAGAGCGGGAAATAGCTGTTGTTGAGCACGGCGATGAAATTGTCGATGGTTGGATTGTGCGGGATATAGCGCGCCACGCCGCGGTAGATTTCGCGTTTGTCGCGTAGCGCCATCGACAGGAGATAGGTCAGCGGGCCGGCGAAAAAGACGAACATCGCCAGCATGAAAATATAGCTCAGGAAATCGCCGAAGCGTGTACCGGTGCGCCTGCTCATTGCTCGTCCTCCTTCGGCAGGAACGACGCATAGACGACGGCCAGCCCGAGGCTGATGATCAGCATCAGCACGGAAAGCACGCTGCCGCCGGACAGGTCGTAATTGCGGAAGACGATGTTGAAGACGTAGAGCGATATGACCTCGGTCGCGCGTCCCGGCCCGCCACCCGTCAAGGTGATGATCGCGTCGAAGGTATTGAGCGTCATGATCGTGATGAGGATCATGTTGACGAGGATCGCTGCGCGCAGCTGCGGGATGGTGATGAAGAAGAATTGTTGCGAGCCCGTCGCACCGTCGACCTCAGCCGCTTCATAAAGCGACGGATCGATCGCCTTGAGCGCGGCATACATGACGACCATCGAGAAGGCCGTTCCGCGCCAGATGTTCGAGATCAGAGCCGACCATGGCGCGATCGCAGGATCGGAAAGCCAGGCCACCGTCGGCAGGTGGATAAGCCGCAGAATGCTGTTCAGCGCGCCATAGGGCGCCTCCGAAAACAGCATCTGCCAGATTATGCCGCCGGCAATTCCCGGCACGACCCAGGCAATCAGCGCCGTGGTTCTAAGGATCGTCGTGCCGAACAATCCGCGTTTTTCGCCGCGAACGACAACGACCGCGACGGCAAGGCCAAGAATCTGTTGCCCGATGACGCTGCCGCCGACGAAGACGAGGGTTGCCCAAAGGATGTCGGGAAGCTGCGGCGAACTCAGCATGTTGGCGATCGAGCTGAGCGTATAGTCCTGATTATCACCGATCAGCGTCGCATTGGTGAAGGACAGACGGAAGACGTCGATCACCGGATAGAGATAGAAGATGCCGATGACGATGATCACGGGCATGATCCAGGGCAGAGGTGCGCCGGCAAAGCGGCGCATGAACGATCTGCTGTGAGGCCGACTGGCGGCCTCGATGGCGATTGGGGTCATTGGGCTTCTCTGTCCGGGTTTGACACTACCGGCGGCGCCCGCAAGGGGCGCTGCCGCGATCACAATCGTTAGAGACGCTTGTAAGCCTCCATCGTCGCCTTGAATGCTGCGTTCAAGGCCTCTTCTGGCTGCTTGGTTCCTGACAGGACGTCACCCATCATGATCTGGATCTGGTTGGAGATTTCCGGATAGATCGAGGCGCCCGGACGGGCCTGGCCATTGGCGAGCGCCTGCGCGAAGGTCTTGTTGGCTTCGGTCGCAAAGACCTCATACTTGTCGAAGAGCGACTTGCGCGTCGGCAATTGCTGCTGCAGCGCGTTGCCCGGCCCCATATAGATGTCGCGGGCAAGGTTTGCGCACATCTCGACCTTGTCCTTGTCCTTGCTGAAGGAAGCGATCGTCCAGCCGCCGGTGCCGGTGGAGCGCTGATCGGCCGTCGGGCCGGGGATCGGCGAGAAGGTCCAGTTGGCGAACTCGTCCGCATCCAGTGTTGCCTTCAATTGCGCAAGCTGCCAGTTGCCGCCGATGAAGAGCGCCGTGGTTCCTGCGGCCGCAGCAGCATTCAGGTCGTCATAGTTGCCGATGGTGGTCACACGCTTGGGCGCGGCGCCGGAATTGACAAGATCCTTGTAATAAGTGAGCGCCTTGAGGAATTTTTCCTTGTTTTCACCTTCGCCGAAGACGGGCTTGCCGCTATCGTCGACGAGCTTGCCGCCGAGCGCCCAATAATTGGCGAGCCAGTCGAAGGTTGAGCCCTCGTAGCGGCCGGCGTTGAAGAGGATGCCTTCCATCCCTTCCTTGACGGAAGCGATACCAGCCTTCTTCAGATCATTCCAGGTCTGCGGCGCGTCGGGAACGATGGACTTGTTGCGATAGAGCACGCGAAGGTCGGTATCCCACCACCAGGCACGGATGGTCTGGTCCTTGTCGGTGATGCCGTTGCGGATGAAGGGGAAGAGGTCGGCGATTTCGTCTTTCGAGAAATAGGGCGTGAAATCGGCAAGCACATGGTTGACCATGAACTGCGACAAGACGAAGGAGTCGACGGCGGCGCAATCCGGAGCGTTGCCGGCCTTGGCCTGTTCAAGCATTTTCGCTTGCTCCGTGCCGATATCCGCGGACATGAACTGCATCTGCAGCTTCCAGTCGGGATGTTTCTTGATGAAGTCGACGAAGAGCTTCTGATAGCCCTGTGCGATCGCCGGATCGGCATTGTTCTGGCTGTCGTTCGTGAGCCGGACAGTGAGTGTTTTCGGCGCGTCGGCAAGGCCGATCCTGTCCTTTGTCGCCAGTTCTTGGGCAAATGCGGCAGGCACTGAAAACAACATTGTGCTCAGCGCTAGCGCGCTGACGAACGCTCTCTTCATGATGGGTCTCCTCCCCATTTTGAACGGATACAGCATGGTGGCCAGTTGACCTCTCCTCATTTCCATGCTGCATTAATTAGATTAAGTTACTTTGGTTTGATGTCAAGTCGCAGCTCGGGAGGATTGAGATGCTGGCGACATTCAACAGCAGCTAGCGGCCTCAAGCCGCATTTCCCGATCGCATAATAGTCGAGCCATTGCGGGCATCCGTGATGGGCGGCGGGGTTTTGCCATGGCTGGCGGATGCTGGCCGAACCGGACATCTATGGAGGATCAGATGCGCCTACTCATTCTCGGCACTGGCGGAATGGCCAACAAGCATGCGGCAAGTTTCAAGGAGATCGAGGGTGTCAGCGTCGTAGGCGGCGTTGACGTCGTGCCCGAGCGATTGGCCGCCTTTTGCTCGGAACACGGCATTCCCAATCATTTCAGCTCGCTCCAAGAAGCGCTCGCCTGGGGCGAATTCGATGCCGTCGCCAATGTGACTCCCGACGCGGTTCACCACGCGACGACGCTGCTGGCAATTGCGGCTGGCAAGCATGTCTTCTGCGAAAAGCCGCTTGCGACCGACGCGATCAAGGCAATGGAAATGACCGAGGCGATAGAAAAGGCCGGTAAGGTCGGCATGGTGAATTTCACCTACCGCAATTCGCCGGCCTTGCAAAAAGGTCGGCAAATGGTGCTTGCCGGCGAGATCGGCGAGGTGAGGCATGTCGAAGCCTCTCATCTGCAGAGCTGGCTTGTCGGCAGGCATTGGGGAGACTGGAAGTCGGAGAGCAAATGGCTGTGGCGCCTCAGCAAGAAGCACGGTTCGAACGGAGCGCTTGGCGATATCGGCATCCATATCGTCGACTTTGCCTCTTATGGCTCCGGGCTCGACGTCGCCCATGTCTTTGCGCGGCTAAAGACCTTCAACAAGGCGCCGGGTGACAAGATCGGCGAATATGATCTCGATGCGAATGACAGCTTCACGATGAATGTCGACTTCACGACGGGAGCGATTGGCACGATCCAAGCGACGCGCACCGCCGCCGGCCAGATGGATCAACTGCGTCTAAGGGTCTATGGCGAGACGGGTTCGATCGAGATGATCTACGACACGGGAAAGTCGACGCTTAGAGCCTGCCTTGGCGAAGATGTTCACACGGCAACATGGCGCGATATCCCCTTCGATGATGTGGAGACGAACTACCAGCGGTTCGTCCAGGCCGTCAGAGCGGGCAAGACGCAAGAGCCATCATTCCGCCGGGCAGCCAATATTCAGAAGGTTCTGGACAAGGCGCTGGCTTCGGATGCCAGCCATAAAGACGAGGCGCTTGCCTGAACCGGCGACGGTGGGTCAGGCGGAAACCGGTGGCAGCAGGGTGTTGAGGAAAGGCAGCAGTGCCGCCCCCAGCGCCACGCCGCCACCGCTGAAGCTTGCGGGTTTCATCGGCGAAATCCAGGGCGTCAGGAAGGGCCGTTTCGACGTGTCGCGGCGCTCGACGGAAAGCTGATGGATCAGCGCCTCGATGACGCCTCGCGGCAGGTCGCCGCCGATCATGATGACGCTTGGAGCAATGAAGCCGGCAATCGCGATGATCGGGTCAAGAAGGTGGCTTGCTGCCTCGCGTATCCACGGCGCCAGCAGCGGAGAAGCCGGTTCTTCGCCCTCCAGAATGCGTGTGAATTCATCGTCGCTCATCAATCTGCGCAGCGCATCGAAGCCGACGACCGTGTTCAGACGGATATTGTCGGGGCCGGTGCGCATGTCGCCGATATTGCCCGCGCGTCCATGAACGCCCGAGTAGGGAATGCCGCGAACGAGGAAGCCGGCCTGGACATCCTCGTCGATGATAATCATTGCGAGCCCGCCTTTCGGCGCTGGCGTACCGATCGTGCGCTCGGCGAGCAGGCTTGCCGTGCATTCGTTCTCGACATAGCTGCGCGGGAATTTCGATGCGGCATCCAGCTGGTCGCTTTCTTCCGGGCTCCAGTCATTCGAGCCTATTCCCAAGCCGATGATCGCCGCGCCGGTGTGACGCGCCATCATGGCTTCGACGACTGACAGAACCGAGGCCACTCTTGACCTTGCCGCTACCGGAAAATAGGTGCGATCATGAACCTGGCCACTGAGGTCGATCAGTACGGCTTCGCCGCGGCTCTGGCGAACCCTGACACCGAGCGAGAAGGCTCCTTCGGGCCGCAGTGCAAATTCCGTTGACGTCGCACCGCCGCCGGCGCCATTGCGCCGATGCGACGTCACCAGCCCTTCATCGCCAAGCCGGCGCAGAATGTTGGTGATCCCCGGCCCGGTCAGTCCGGAATGCTTTCCGAGCTCCATGCGGGTCAAGGGACCGTGGCGGCGGATTGCCTCCAGGATGACGCGGATGTTTCTGTCGGCGATTTCTCCCGACCGCAGACCGAGTGTCTTACCCCGCGTAACGTCCGTCTCCTCCGGCAGATGCCGTCGTGGCCCGGATCGAAGATACCGCATAGCCGATTTCCTTGCGTACCTTCACGCTTGTGTATCACGGACAAAACTCTCGCAACTTATTTCTTGTGCGCTTGACGCCAAAACAAAGTTACTTAATCTAAACCGGGCTATGCGATCCGCTTGGAGGAGATGGGACGCAGGGCCTGCGACCTGTTTGCGCTGATATGTTCTCTCCTCCGCCGTCAGTTGCCGATCTTCCGATAGGACCCGCCATGTCTCTCACTATTGCCCAACGCCTTGATCGCCTGAAAGTCCGCACTACAGAGCTTGCGCATTGGCGCGACAGGCAAAGCCTTACGATCGACGGCTGGACGTTTGACGGGGAGCCTATTGCGCATCATCAGGATTGGCCGCACCGCAAGGGAACGGTTCGCTTCGCTGCCACGGCAACGGTGCCGCAAGACTGGCCGCTTGAGCAGACCCGCCTGCAGCTCGATCTTGGGGGTGAGAGCCTGTTGACGCTGCGTTATCCCGATGGCCATACCGAGACGTTCGGGCTCGACCCCTATCACCAGGAGTTTCCGCTCAAGCACGGGGAATTCTCGATTGCAACCGAGAGCGTCGCGCGGTTTCCCTTCGGAGAGCCGAACAGGGTACCGAAGCTGAACAAGGCGCGATTGATCTGGCTGGATGAACCAGCCCACAGGTTGCATCTCCTGTTGCAGCAGATCAGCGAGGCGGCCGATATCCTCGATGGTCACGAAGTCGTGCCGCATCTGATCGATGCGGCCGAACAGGCGCTTCGCAGCCTGGACTGGCCCTCGGACACGCCAGCCTATATCTCGCGCACGTCAACCGCAGCGATGCAGCAGAAGATATGGGAGCTGCCGGAGCTTCAGGATAATCCAGCCGGTCTCAACGAAGCGCAGAGCGCCTCGGCGGCCGCTGCCTATGATCGTCTGCTCGCGCAGCTGAAAGAGCTGCAGAAGCGTTTTCCGCAAAACGGCGAGCTGTTGTTGACCGGCCATGCCCATATCGATCTGGCGTGGCTTTGGCCCTATGGCGAGACGCGCCGCAAGATGCGCCGCACCTTCAACACCACGCTTTCGCTGATGGAACGCTCCGACGACTTCCGGTTCAACCAGTCGACTGCCCATTATTATGCGCAGATGGAGGAAGATGATCCGGAATTGCTGGAACGGATCAAGAAGAAGGTGGCCGATGGCAAGTGGGAAACCGTCGGCGGCATGTGGGTCGAGCCCGATACCAATATGCCCACGGGCGAGAGCCTGGTGCGCCAGGTTCTCTATGGCCAGCGCTTTTTCGAAAAGCATTTCGGTCTGCGCCATAGCGTCTGCTGGCTGCCCGATTGCTTCGGATTTTCAGGTGCCTTGCCGCAGATCCTCAGGCTCGGAGGTATCGACAGCTTCTTCACGATCAAGGTGAACTGGAGCGAGACCAATCATATTCCATCCGACCTGTTCTGGTGGAAGGGGCTCGACGGCAGCAAGGTTCTGACCCATACGTTCGACAATCCCATGCAAGGATATAACGGCTTCGTGCAGCCGGATTGCTTCGTGCCGACGTGGAAGAATTTTCGCGGCAAGACAGAGCACGACACATCGCTGCTGGCCGTCGGCTATGGCGACGGCGGTGGCGGCGTCACGCCTGAGATGGTCGAGCGCGAAGTGCAGTTGCGGGACTTTCCTGCGATCCCCAGGGCACGCTGGGGCACGGTAAAGGGCTATTATGAAAAGGCTCATCGCACCGCGGCGCAAAAGCAGCTGCCGGTCTGGGATGGCGAAATCTACCTCGAACTGCACCGCGCGACGCTGACGTCGCAAAGCGGCGTCAAGCGCAAGCATCGCCAGGCCGAGCGCGCCCTGATCACGGCGGAGACGTTGGCCTCGCTTGCCCATATGCTGGGTGCTGCCAAACCTCAAAGCCTCGAGGCGGATTGGCGGGTCGTTCTGAAGAACGAGTTTCACGATATCTTGCCGGGGTCCAGTATCCGCGAGGTCTATGTCGATGCCGAGCGCGAACTTGATGGCGTGATCGGCAATGCCAAGGCAGAGCAGGCCAAGGCTTTGAAGGTGCTGGCGGCCCATCTTCCGGCAGGCGGTGTTGCGGATGCGCTTGTTGTCGTCAACCCGTCGCTTTCGCCGCGCCCGCTCACCGCAACCCTATCGGATGGAACGGCCCTGGCTTCGGCCGATTCCGTCGCGCCTCTTTCCGTCGCGGTTTTCGATCGCAAAGCGCTGAAGCCCGCCGGTGGGCTCAAAGCCGATACCCATCATCTCGAGAACGAGCATCTGTCCGTTGTCATCGACAAGGATGGGGCGGTATCAAGCCTTGTTCACAAGGCGACCGGGCGGGAAGCGATCGAGGGGGCCGCCAACCAGCTCTGGGTCTATCCCGCAGACAAGCCGCGCAACTGGGATGCCTGGGACGTGGATGCCGATTATGCCGAGAAAGGCATCCGGCTCGATCAGCCGGAAAGCATTACCCTGATCGAGGAGGGGCCGCATCGCGCCGCGATCCGCGTCGTCAATCGATATCGCCACTCGACCGTGACCCAGCTCTATGTTCTGACGGCCAATGCCCGCAGGCTGGATATCGAAACGACCATCGACTGGCACGACCGGCGCACTTTGCTCAGAACCCTGAACCCGGTAGCCGTGCGGTCGCGTACCGCGACTTTCGAATGCGCCTTCGGTATCGTCGAGCGGCAAACGCATACCAATACCTCCTGGGAGCAGGCGATGTTCGAGGCGGCGGCGCACCGCTTTGTCGATCTGAGCGAGCCCGGCTTCGGCGTCGCCCTGCTCAACAACGCCAAATACGGCCACAGCGCCCGCGGTAATCTCCTCGGCATGAGCCTCGTGCGCTCGCCGATCTATCCCGATCCGCTTGCCGATGAAGGTCAGCAGAGCTTCACCTATGCGCTGATGCCACATGAGGGCGCCTGGTATGAAGGTGGCGTTCTGCCGGAGGCGATCGATCTCAATCAGCCGCTGGTCAGCATCGAGGCTAGCGGCCTTGCGGCGGGCACCTCGTCGCCGCTCGGCATCGAAGGCATACCGGTCGCCTTTTCGGGCCTGAAGCCGGCCGAGGAAGGGGAGGGCCTTGTCCTGAGGCTTTACGAACCAGCCGGCCGGCGCGGCCGCCTGTCGCTGACCCTGCCGTCGGGATGGCAGACATCGGGGCCGCTGAACATCCTCGAAGAGCCGATCGAACGCACCGGCCCCGCCGACATCATGCCGTTCGAAATCCGGACCTGGAAGTTGCAGCGGAGCTGACGGCAAAGTTCGGCTCTGTTGGACTACCGCCTTGCTCAGGAGAGCCGCCTCGTCAGCGGCTCTCCAATATCCGCATCAGCCGGCCGCGATAGCTGTCGAGAATGACGGCCAGAACGATGACGGCGCCGATGACGATCGGCTTGATGTTGTCGTCGGCGCCGAGTAGCTGCAGCCCCGTGGACAGCACCTGCAGGATGCAGGCTCCAACAAGCGTTCCGATGATCGATCCCTTGCCGCCGGAAAGGCTGGTGCCGCCGATGATGACGGCTGCGATGGCGTTCAGTTCATAGCCGATGCCTGCAACCGGGCTGCCGACATTGAGACGGAGCAGGTAGACCATGGCTGCAATGCCGGCGGTCAGTCCGGAAATGGTGAAGACTGCGATCTTGTATCTCTTCGGTTCATGCCCTGACAGGCGGACAGCCTCCTCGTTCGTCCCGATCGCGAAGACGAAACGTCCGAACACCGTGTAGCGCAGCACGAACCAGCCGATGAGGACGACGACGATTGCGATCAGGAAGATCGACGGAAAGACGCCCCAGAAGATCAGATTGCCGAAATCGACAAAGGGTTGCGGCAGGCCGGTGATGGTGGAGTTGTCGCTGACGACGCGCGCCAGGCCGCTTGCGACGTTGAGCATGCCGAGCGTGACGATGAAGGATGGAAGTTTCCATTTCTCGCAGATCCATCCGTTGATGGCACCCAGGATCGCGCCGGCGCCCATCGAGGCGAGCGAAGCAAGAACGATCGCCTGCCACGGAGAAAACCTCGGGTCGATCATGATCGTCGCGCCGATGACTGTGCAAAGGGCAAGCAGTGACCCGACGGAAAGATCGATACCGCCCGTGAGGATGACGAAGGTCATGCCGGCGGCGAGCACCGTGTTGATGGCGATCTGCACGAAGATCTTCAGGAAATTCTCCGGCGTCGCGAAATACGGCGCCGTCAGCGAGAAGAAGATCAAAATCAGGACGAGAGCGATGGCGACGCCGGCCTCTTTCATCGAGATCCGGATGAGCTTGTCCCAGACGCTGGCCTCTTTCGCCTCGGTCGTCTTTTCAATGTTGCCGGACACGACTGTACTCCTTGTAAGCGAGTGAGAGGATCCTGCTCTCGTCAAAGTGCTCCCGGGCTATTTCCCCGGCTATCTTGCCGTCCGAGAAGACGATGATGCGGTGGCAAATGCTCATGAGCTCCGGCAGGTCCGAAGACACGACCAGAACGCCTTTTCCCTCGGCGGCAAATTTCCACAGAAGCTCGTAGATTTCCGCCTTGGCACCGACATCGATGCCGCGCGTCGGCTCGTCGAAGATCAGCACTTTGGGACCGCGAAACAGCCATTTGGCGATGACCACCTTTTGCTGGTTGCCACCTGAGAAGGTCCTGACGGCCTGATGGATGGATGGTGTCTTGATCCTGAGTTCGCGCACCAGGCGTTGCGAATGGCCGTCTTCCTGCTTGCGGATGATCAAGCCGTTGCGGGAGACCTTGCCAAGATCGGTGATGGTGGTGTTCTCGGCGCAGCTAAGGTCGAGCATCAACCCTTGAATCTTGCGGTCTTCCGTTGCCAGGCACAGTCCCGCGGCCACCGCATCCTTCGGCGACGTGATATCGATCGCCTCGCCGTCCACACGGATTTCGCCGGCAGCCTTGGCGTCAGCGCCGAATATGGCGCGAACCGCCTCGGTGCGGCCGCTGCCAACAAGCCCGGCAATGCCGACGATTTCTCCCTTGGCGACGGAAAATGACAGCTCCGGGCTGTGGCGCGTCACCTTCAGGCCGGAGACGCCAAGCGCCTCGCCGGATATGGTGCTGTCGCCGCGGAAGGCGTCGTGCTTCGCGAGTTTACGCCCGACCATGAGTTCAACGATTTTCGGAATGCCGAGCCCTTCGAGCGGCCGCGTAATCACGTGCTGTCCGTCGCGCAGGATGGTCACGTCGTCGCCCACCTCGAAGATCTCCTCGAGCCGGTGCGATATGTAGAGCGTGGTGACGCCGCGTGCCTTCAGCCGCTTCAGAATCTCAAAGAGACGGTCAACTTCCTTGGAGGTCAAGGTCGCCGTCGGTTCATCGAGGACCAGAAGCTTGCTTTCGTTGGAGAGCGCCTTGGCGATCTCGAGGAGCTGAAGCTGGGCGACGCTCAAGCTGCTGGCAAGCGTCGTCGGTGCCACGTTGAGGCCGACTTCGGCCAGCAGTTCCGCCGCCCTGGCATTCATCTGCTTGTAGTTCACCAGACCGTATCGGCGCGGCAGATGCTCAAAAAGCAGGTTCTCGGCGACGGTGAGATTGGAAAGAGGATGCAGTTCCTGGTGGATAACCCGGATGCCCGCCTTGAATGCCTCCAGCGGCGAGGATGGATGATAGGCTTCGCCGTCAAACAGGATGCGGCCGTCGTCCGGCTTGAAGACGCCGCCAAGCAGATTGATCAGGGTCGATTTTCCGGCGCCGTTTTCGCCAAGAAGTATGTGACCCCTGCCGCGGCCGATCTCTATCGAGACATCCTTCAGCGCCACGACGCCCGGAAAGCGCTTGCCTATTCCTTCCAGCTTCAGGATGGCATCATCGACTGTCTCTGGCACGTCCACCTCATGCGCGTTTCTGTTTCGAATTGGAGAGGGTGGCCGCCCTTGTGCCGCCGTCTGGCAGGATTCAAAGTTCGATCCTGAGCGGGCGGCAAGAAGAGCGATCGCGGAGCGGATGCGCCGGCAAAATGCCGACGCATCCCTGTCCGCAAGACCGATAGTATCGGCTATTTGAGATCCTTGGCGGTGACGAGCGTTACATCCGTCTTGACCCAGCCGGTGAATTTTTCGCCGGCATATTCGCGAAGGCCGTACTTGATGCCCATGGCCGCCATTTCCGCACCATATTGCTCGACGGTGGCCAGCATCTTGCCGTCCTTGATCAATGGCTTGACAGACGGAATGTTATCGAAGCCGACAACCTTGATCTTGCCTGCCTGGCCTGATGCGTCAAGCGCCTTGACCACACCGAGGGCCATGGAGTCGTTGGCGGCCATGACGCCTTGAATATCCTTATATTTCGTCAGGAAATTCGTCATGACGGTATTGGCTTCCTCGGTCTCCCAATGCGCGGTCTTGCTGTCGAGAAGATCGAGCTTGCCGGCCTTGATCGAGTCCATGAAGCCGACCTTGCGCTCCTTGGCATTGTCGGCCTCTGGATTGCCCTCCAGAATCACGACCTTCGCGCCAGGTCCCAGATCCTTGGCAAGCGCGTCGCCGGCAAGCTTGGCGCCGGCCGTGTTGTCGGGACCGAAGAAGGCGAGATCGATGCCGGCCGCCTTCTTGGCGTCGGCATCGAGCGGCACGTCAATGTTGATGACCTTCACGCCGGCCTTCACGGCCTTGGCAAGCGGCGTCGCCATGGCCTTGGAATCGGCAGGCGCTACGACGATGATGTCGTATTTCTGCGTCACGAAGTTCTCGACGGCATCGACCTGCGAGGCGAAGTCACGCTCGTCCTTCATGCCGACGGCCTTGAAGTCGAACTTGTCCTTGTTTTCGGCCGCATACTTGTCTGCGCCGGCCTTCATCTGCTTGAAGAACTCATTGGACAGGGATTTCATGATCAGCCCGACCTTGGGCTTGCCTGCAGCAAAGGCAGGCGAGACGCCGCAGGACAGCGCAAGCACGAGAGTGCCGGCCAGCCCGAACTTCAGCGCTGCACGCCGTTTTGCGTTGATCAAGACGGATTGATGCTTTGTAGAATTGGTCATTTCTCTCCTCCCGAACGGTCCTGGGCTCAGCTCCACCTGAGTTGTCTGCGACAATGAACCGTTTCCACGCATATTGGGTAGCATGCCGCCAAGAATTGTCAAGGCGCCGAATTTCGGACTGAAAGGCAGCTGAAATTGTAACTTTACCAGTCCGGGAAGATAGATATGATGAACCGTTTCCATTTGACGCGAGCTTTGCTCTCGCGCGGCGGAGGATAGGCTTGACATGAAGCCTTTGACTAAGGCGGCAGAGATCATTAGCTGAGAGCCCGGATCAGGCGCATCCAGGGCGTCTCGGAAGGTGAAATGAAGGGATATTGGTTCCGTTATGCCAAAGGTTGGAATTCGAGACGTTGCCAAGCTGGCGGGAGTTTCCACCGGGACCGTTTCACGAGTTTTGAATGATCATCCTTCCGTTACGGATGAATTGCGGGCGCGGGTCAGGGGCGTCATCGAGGAGCTCGGTTATATGCCCGACCCCTCTGCCAGAAGCATGCGCGGCAAGGTCAGTCGTCTCATCGGCATCATCATTCCCGACCTCACCAATCCCTTCTTCTCGGAACTCGTCCAATCCGCGGAACAAGCAGCAGCGCGACATGGCTATAACATCATCGTCATGACCTCTTTTGACCATGCGGCCAAGGAGGCGGATCGGATCGGCCAGCTGACAAGTCGGAAGGTGGATGGCATCATCCTTGTTCCGAGCAACGATTTCCATACGCTCAAGTTGCCGAAGGGGCTGCCGATCGTCATCGTCGACCGCCTCCTGCCGGGGTATTCCGGCATTGCTGCCGATCATCGCAGTGGCGTGCGCCTCGGCGTCGAGCATCTTGTGAAGCTTGGCCATCGCCGCATTGGCTTCATTTCTGGTCCCAAAGACTCCGTCCCCGCCAACGATCGTCTCAAGGGCTATCTCGATGCGATGGAACTCGCCTGCGATGGCGAGCAGAATGCAGCGCCGCTGATCGCGGAAGCGGCTTTCGACTATGAAAGCGGCCGGTCTGCCGGAAACTATCTTCTCGCGCGCGCGCGTCACGAGCGCCCAACCGCCATATTCGCAAGTTCCGACCAGCAGGCGATTGGCTGCATGCGTGCAGCCCACGATTTGGGAATCCCGATCCCGGCTGCCCTTTCCATCGTCGGTTTCGACGGCATTCCGCTCGCAAGCATGACAACACCACGCCTGACCACCGTGAAGCAGCCGATTCAGGAAATAGCAGCAGCGGCAGTCGCTGTTTTGCTGAGCAAGCAGGATGCCCCGGGCCTCGGCAAACCACTCTTGCTGGGCTGCGAGATTTCGGAGGGGGAAACAACCTCTTCACCGCAGCCGGATTGAAAGCTGATGATATGTCGGTGATCGCAGCAGGCGCTATAGCCCAATATTGATGAGTTGCATGTATCTTTTTATCTGTGCGTATTGATCCGCTGATATGTCTTCAGCAATCTCCGAACTGTATCGGAATTGCCTTACCACTGCATTGTTTTATACCGGTCAAATCCCGAGCGTATTAAGCCAGTCGCTGAAAGTGGATGTTTCCGTCTTCCGCGGTAGATGCTCTATCTTGCAGTCTCCGGTATGCCTGCGGACTTCGCTTGGGCTGTAGCCGAATTCGTGCGTAAAGGCCCGGCTGAAGTTGGCTGCAGACTCGAAGCCGAGATTGCCGGCGATATCTGCAATTTTCTGACCATTGCTCGCGTCGGCAAGTGCTGCGCGTGCAGCCAGAAGTCGTCTTCTGCGCACGTAGTTCAAGACGCCACCCGATGCCTGGAACAGTTCGTAAAGCCTGGTTCGGGAGATTGCCAATTCACGGCTCAACGCTTCCGGAGTTAGGTCTGCTGATCCGAGATTGCTCTGGATAAAGCGACGAGCTTTCGTCATCAGTCCGATCTCGGAGCTGCGATCGCCGGTCATATGGCCATCCACCAGCGATGTGACGCTATGAAATATCATCTCTTGCAGCTGGTTGCGTACACTATGGAGATCGTCCCTTGTCAAACGATCGAGGTTTGCTTCGAGAAAAGCGATGTAGTCAGCCAGCAGCTTGACGCGTGAGCCCCCCAGGACAATGTTGTTGCTTGCTCCAGGCAGTCCGCCGTGATCGGCAAACAAATCGCAAGGTAGAATGAGGGCGACAGATTGCGCGCTTATGGTGCGGCCGTAAAACGGGCAGCCAAGCGCCCGGATTTCCATCATGCCAGGCTCGTTTTCGACTACATGCCCATTGACGCTGGTCCATGTCTTGCCCGTGCGCAGGAAGGTGATTTGCCAATGGTCTATGGCGCTGAAGCGCACTTTCTCCGGTGAGCGCTCGTAGCTGAAGGCTGGCGTTTGTTGCTGGATGAAGAGCACCCCTTCAAGATTCCAGACGGTTTGACTTGCTACGAAACCATCCCCCGCCTGAGCGCTTTCGGGGAGATAAGCGTCTATCAGCGGCGCCATATGCTTCTGCCAGGCTGGGAATTGCTGGCTGGGAGCCTCATTGGATGTGGAAAATGGCAGCGACGCGAGCTCTGGCAGATCTGTGGTCTGGCCGCAAAGTGGAGCTTCGGAAATGCGAGGCCACCGGCGCCTTTCGACAAAAGCTGATTGTCCGGCGGTAATCTCGGTCTTGTCCCACATCATCGTGGTGGCCTTTCGACAGAACGTGCCAAATCGGCTGGTAGTCGCCGCGGTGTGCTTGCCACAGGCGGATGAAGAGGTCCCGCCCTCATGGAGGCGAATGACAGACGTCCAGAATGGACCGCGCGCCAACAATACAGGCCTCTTATGTCTGCGATCTTCCCCATGCGTCGCAAAACAGCCCGAATTTCAGTCCATCCGAGCGCCCGCCAGGTGGCGGACGGACATAAAGGAAGTGACCGTATCATGTCTCGATAAAAGAATTCTGCCTTGCGGTGCGCCTTGGCCGGCAAACCAAAGAAGTCTGTGGATGTCTGAGCTAACGCTCTGTGCATCCATCGAATGTTGCGCCAAGTTATTGCCATTGCAGGCAGCATTGTTGCAGATCCCCGCCCGAAGGCCATGAGGGGAAATTAAGCAGATTTCGTTAATATTTTCAAGATATTTATAGAAATTGCTTAAATATTTTTCGCTGAAATACACGAATGAAACTTGTCAAGGAGAGTAAACTTATGAGTTTTTGGAAAAACTCTTGCAATCTATCCGCTGGTAATCGAAAAATTGGTGTTGCTGTAGCGGCAATACTTGCGATTGCATCTTCGATAGTCATGACTGAAAATGCAAATGCTGCCGAGAGCGCACATGTAAAGAATAAGACTGTTCAGCTGTATATGAAGAAGTATCAGAAGAACAATGTTGTATTCTATAGTGGAAACTCACTCGCCAAAACGACTTCGGTTTCTGCCCAGGATTACTTCAAGGGGTCTCCCTATATCTGCACGCCAAGTGGGTTTGGAAGAACGTCGCATTGCTACAATCGCAGCGCATTCTGAGTTGAACCGGTCGCTGTCGCGCGGTGCGCGCGGCAAAGAATAGGGGCATTTCCCGGATAGCGGTTCGACGGAACAGGTGAGACGCATGCCGTTCGCTATCCAAGTAAAAGCCCCTATGCGAGTATTCGACTTCAACCGGGCAGATGTCTGCGAACATAGTCGCCCGGCCGCAGTTTCAGAACTTCGTCATCATGTTTGATTGGATTATGACGGAACACATACCATTTTCCGCCTGATGCTCGTTTCTGATAGATGATCCCGGCTTTCTTGCGATGCAGGAAGCAGGACACGTTGGGTGCGGCACTTTTCTTGCTGTACCAGACAGCGCTCATGCAGAGCCTACCGCGATCGGTCGCATACCAGATGCCCCGTGCGTAGGATTTTTTGGCACCCGTGTGCGACCAGGCCGTAAATCGACGGTGATGACGAGAGAAGAAACCGGCCCCGTCTTTCCATATCCAGGAACGTCCCGCGTAGAGCTTTTTCAGTTCCTTGGCGCTCATCGGCATGGCTTGATGAGCCGCACGTGCCGTCATTCGATCGATTTGATGTTGCGTCGCCGCGTTCGCGGTGCCGACCAGCAGCATCGCGAACATGGCATTCAGGATGATGAAACGGAACCAAGACATGTGTTTCTCCTCAAGCTTTCATCATCGCGGTCAATTCAACAGGGGCGGCGTGGCAACGCGCCAGTCCGGCCGGCCCAGACCATCCGGCCAGGGGTAGACTTCACGGTCGTTGAAGTAGACGACCGCTTTCAGGTCAGGGAATTCGGAATGTGGCTTGTTGGCTTCCTCGGCCCATGCGTGAACATAGGCCTCATTTCCCTGGTAGCCCAATTCCGCGATCACGATGGGTTTCTTGAAGCGCTTCACGCGGTCGTAGCCGGGTTTGGTCGCTTCTACAAAGGTCGAATCCCGCCCGAGCTTGCGCAGATCGAACGGCTGGTAACCGAAGACTGACAGCCCGACGACGTCGACGAATGAATCACCGGGATAATAGGCTTCGAGCCCATCCTTGCCCATCGGCGACCACATGTACTTTGCCGAGGGAAGGCTCTTGCGGCAGACGGTAACGGCGTGTCTGTAGGCTTTCACGTAGTCGTCCGCTTTCCAGTAGGCCCAGGTGAACTGTCCGTTCTTCTCGTCCATTTCCTGAGCCCAGCGAATGGTGACGGGCGCATTGAGCTTGGCTGCCGCAGAACAGATTGCCGTCATGTTGGAATCGTAGTGACCCGCCAGAATTCCATTGAGAAGATCGGTTGGCGTGACGCGCCAGTCGCGAGCCCATGACCAGGGCTCGACGGTGATCAACAGCGAACGGCCGCGCTTGCGGGCATAATCGTCTGCCGTACTCAGCGTCGACAGATCGACATCTTCCCAGGGCAGGAAGAGATGCTCGATCTTCGGACTGGGATCATTGGAAAAGTCCCCGTTGGGATCATAGGCACCCCCCGGTAGCGATTGGGATGTGATGATCGGCCTCTTGTCGTTGAAGAGAGGCCGGGTCTCGGCCTTTGCGTCCAAGCCGTTGCTGGCAGCGTACACGCCCCCGCAGAGGGCGCCAGCCGCAAGCAAAGCCGTCGTTAGTTTTGATAGAGTTTTCATCGCATTGCCTCCTTCCTCTATTCGGTCTTGCGGACGGTCAAAGAGGTCTTCAAGGCCTCCAGTCGTTGTGAGACCAGATCGTCGGCGATCAAGTTTGTCGCCTCATCGGTTTTCTTAGTGATGGGATGGCGGAACACGAACCATGCTCCGCCAGTCTCGCGTTTCTGATAGATCGTTCCATCGAGAATGCGATGGACGAAACAGGTCTTGGCCGGAAACTGGCCGTTTGCAGCATGCCAGGTTGCGTCAAGGCAAAGGCGGCCCGTATCCGTCACGGCCCAGCGGCCTTCGGCCCAGGATTGTCCGCCGGTTCCGTCGACCCAGGCTGAAAATCGACGGTCGGTATTCTGCATTCGGCCAGCGCCATCGGGCCAGCGCCAGCTCTTGTCGTGATAGAGCATGTAAAGTTCGGCTGCCGTCATGGGTCTTGCGCCATCCGGCACCTTGGTGGTCGTCGCGGCTACGGCCGCATTGCTCCCCGCTGCAAGCCCAAGCACGATCGCACATGCCAGCGATGCTGCAGGGACCAGGGAGGTCTGTTTCCTTGATGGCTTCATATTATTTCTCCCGTATTGTGATTGGGACGAGCTTTGGCGTTGCCGCCTTTACGGCTCGCGGCCGGTTTCGCCGCTTGGCAATATCGCGCAGGCTGCTATGTGTGCTTGCCGACTTACCTATGGCGCAGACATGAAAGCCAATCTGGCGGGCCGCTTCCGTATCCAGCGCATTTCGCAGATCTATGAGAACAGGCTGACGCAGCTTCTGCTTGAGCTGAGCCAGGTCGATCTTGCGGATGGCGTCCCATTCCGTCATGACGACGACGGCATCCGCATTTTTCGCGCATTCATAGAGATCCTCGTAGAAGTCGACGCTGCTGAGGACCTTTGCTGCATTCTCGATGCCGACGGGGTCATATGCCCGGATGCGGCCGCCCAGGCGCTGCAGGGTTTCGATGAGCGGCACGGACGGCGCATCGCGCATGTCGTCGGTATCGGGCCTGAAGGTCAGGCCGAGAACGGCAATCGTCAGGCCGTCAATATCGCCGCCAAGTGCCTTGGTGACCTTGCGTGCCATGCGCCGCTTGCGCGTCTCGTTGACGGCGAGGGTTTCCTCGACGATACGCAGCGCCACGCCATGGTCCTGCGCCGTCTGCAATAGTGCGAGCGCGCTTTTGGGGAAGCATGAGCCGCCATAGCCGGGGCCGGCGGCAAGGAGGCCTGCTCCGATGCGCTTGTCGAGCCCCATGCCGAGAGCAAGCTCTCCGACGTCGCTGCCCATCTCCTCGCAAAGGTCGGCAAGCTCGTTGATGAAGGTGATCTTCGTGGCGAGAAAGGCATTGGCAGCATGCTTGATCAGCTCGGCCGTCCGACGCATTGTGATGATGACGGGCGTATTCTGGCGCTCGATTGGGACATCATAGAGCTCGACGAGCCGCTTGCAGGCCCACTCTTCCTCCACGCCGAGGACGATACGGTCCGGAACGAGAAAATCGTGCACGGCAACGCCTTCGCGCAGAAATTCCGGATTGGAGGCGACGGCGAAGGTGCCTGCCGTCCGGGCCGAGCTGATGATCCTGTGCACGGCGTCGCCGGTTCCGACCGGCACCGTCGATCTTATCACCACAACGCTATCAGGCGAGATGAGCGCTGCAAGTTCGCGCACTGCCTGATAAATGACGGAAAGGTCGGCGTCCTCTTGCCCCGGATGCGGCAGAGCAGCGATCGCTATGAAGACGATAGCCGCGCCTTCGACGGCCTTTGCGATGTCGCAGGTAAAGTCCAGCCGTCCCGCGGCATAGTTTCGCTCCACCAGCTCGTCGAGATCCGGCTCGTAGATCGGCATCCTGCCGTGACGAAGAGCGGCGATCTTATCGGCATTCTTGTCCACACAGACGACACGATTGCCCCATTCGGCGAAGCATGTGCCGCTGACCAAGCCTACATATCCGGTTCCAATAACAGCTATTTTCATGTGCGTTCCCGCCAATAGCGTCCTTCCCGTCATGAACCTCAGTTGTCTGTGTCACTCACGTGCCAGTGCGGATTGAGAACCATTCTGTGCAGTCCACGCCCGCCAATTCCTGCGCCTGCCACCGAAAAGCGATTGTCGAACAATACGTAGCCGTCGGTGTCCCAAATCAGTGATTGCACTCCGGCGCGGCCGTGCTCCATGATGCCGACAAATGGCAGGGCAGTCAGAGCAAGCAGAGCGCTCGCGAGCGCCGGCCGATAAAGGCGCTTATTCGTGCTGAGCGTGTTTTCACGCGCATGTTGGACGATGATGACCAGCAGCAGTAAAGTATAGATGGCGGCATTCATCGTTGCGAAGATATAGAAGCCGCTGCTCTCTTCGACGCTGACAGACAGCACCGGGGCGATGGAGGCGAGAGAGAGCATGGCATAGGGTGCAAGGACCCGGAACGGCAGCGGGTCGACTTCCGATGTGCCTTTCGGAGTGACGCGGAAATCCACGAACGATCCGGTCGCCCAATCGCGAATGGCAGCCAGAGCACCCACGAGCGCCCACGGCCAGCGAGCAAACAGGAACAGCGTCATCTCCCAGCTCAAGATCCTGGCATCGACCGGTCTGAACGTATGCGTACTGCGCCAGCGATAGGCGAACAGGATCAGCAGGACGGATTGCGGCACGAAGTGCAGCAGGAAGTCGGGGTAAGATACATCGACAAAGGTCTTTCCCCTGATAAGCGCGATGATCGGCATGATGAACATCAGAGCCATGAAGAGCGAGAAGAGTGAATACCAGAGCTGCGAAAACAGGAACTGGATCTTGAGACGTGGCGGCAGCCGCTTGATCAAGCTTGGTGAGTACTGCAGCAGGATCATCATCAGGCTGCGCGACCACTGAAACTCCTGGGTGATGAGATCGGCAAAGGTGCGCGGGCCATCGCCATGAGCAATGGCATCGAGCGCATGAATGCCACGCCAACCATGCGCATTCATCATCAGCGTGGTGGAATGGTCTTCCGCCAGCTCAGGCCCCAGCCCGCCAATGCTCTTGAGGGCCTTGGTGCGAACGGCATAGTGCGAGCCGATGCAAAGCGGCGAGAGCCCGTGATTGAACCCCGCCTGAAGCGACCCGTGCATGCTGGCTTCCGCATAGAGACGGCCACGTGCCGACCAGCTTTCACGGGCGTTCTGGTCGCAAATGCTCGGCGCGGATACATAGCCGACTGCCGGATCGGCGAAGGGACGAAGCATTTGGAAAAGATAGCCTTGCTCGGGCACATGATCGGCATCGAGCTGCACGACGAAATCATAGCCTTCATAGCCGTATTGATCGTAGAAGAAGGCAAGATTGCCTTCCTTGCAGCGGGTGCGCCGCGGCCATGTCTGGCGATGATAGTCTTCCCGTCCCTTCCGGGTGGAAACCTGGACACCATGTTTGCGGCACCAATCCAGCGTCGAGGGTGACGGGTCTTCATCTGCGAGCCAGGTGTCGTGCGGCACCTCCTGCGCCAGCATCGCATCCAACGTCCGGGCGACCACCGCAAAGGGCTCCGATGGCGCTTTGGTTACGACCATGGCGATGCGGCTGCCCGCCGGGAGCCGCAATTGCCCCGTCGGCTTTTCGGCGCGAAAGAAGACGACGATGAAATAGGCCGGAATGACCGTCACCCAAGCGAGCACCAGGGTCAACAAGACCGAACCTGCAACGTCGACATGGTGTGCGGGCGTAAGCCACCAGCTCCAGAAATAGCCGAGTGCCGCAAGCCACAGCATGGCGCAAACCGCATATTCCGCGCGCCGGCGGCCCTGCAGGACCGGCGTCATCAGCGCCCTGTCCTTCATTGCTTCGGCTCGTGTCCGGATCGATGTCATCCTCGCATCTCCAACCCGAAGAAGGGAGCTGCGGTCCGGATGATCGTGTCGATATCCGAATGCAGAGCGCGGAAGCCGAGCTTTTCGGCGGCAAGATCGGAAGCGGCATAGAGGGCAGGCGGATCGCCCGGTCGCCGCCTGTGCATGACGACAGGAACCTTGCGCCCGCAAACGCGCTCGATCGCGCCGACGATCTCCTTGATCGACGTGCCGCGTCCTGTCCCCAGATTGACAGCGAGATTGTCGCCGCCGGCCAACAGATATTCGACTGCCAGGACATGCGCCCTGGCAAGATCCAGCACATGGATATAGTCGCGCACACAGGTGCCGTCCGGTGTGTCGTAATCGTCTCCATAGACTTCCAGGGTTTCGATCGTGCCGGCCGTTGCCAGCAATGCGCGGGGAATGAGATGCGTTTCGGGATCATGCCATTCGCCGAGCTCTTGCTCCGGATCGGCGCCCGAGGCGTTGAAATAACGCAGCGCCACATAAGAAAGTCCGTAGGCGGCCGAATAATCGGCAAGCATATGTTCGGCAATCAACTTCGTTCTGCCATAGGGATTTATCGGCTGGGGCATCTCGCATTCGCGGATCGGCAGATGGGTGGGAATTCCGTAGATCGCGCAGCTCGATGAAAAGATCAGCTTATCCGCTTCCGTACGGCGGCATGCCTCCAGAACCGACAGCGTGCCGTTGACATTGTTGGCATAGTATTTCGCGGGGTTCTCAACGGACTCGCCGACATAGGCTGAGGCGGCGAAATGTATGATTGCCGCAGGCCTGTGGTCCTCGATCGCCTTGGCAAGACGGGGCGTATCGAGAATATCTCCTTGCACAAAAGGCCCCCAGCGCACGGAGGTCAGGTGCCCCGTCGAGAGGTTGTCATAGACGACCGGCTCGAAGCCCCGACGATGGAGGAGCTTTGCGGTGTGGCTGCCGATGAAGCCGGCGCCACCCACGACGAGTATCTTTTGCCTGATCATCACGCAACCTCGAAAAGCTCGCTGTTCGGACGAACCAGCTGACGTTCGAAGTAGGCGATGGTGGATTTCAGCCCATCCGCCAAGGCGACGGATGGTTCCCATCCCAGTTCGCGTTTTGCGACGGTGATGTCGGGCCGGCGCTGGCGCGGATCGTCGATCGGCAAGGGCTTATGGACGATCTTTGAGTTCGAACCGGTGATCGCGATGACCTGTTCGGCAAGGTCACGCACGGTAAATTCCGCCGGATTGCCGAGATTGACAGGCGTATGGATGGCTGTTTGGTCGGCCATCAGTCGAACGAAAGCATTGATCAGGTCGGCGACATAGCAGAACGAGCGCGTCTGGGAGCCATCGCCATAGACGGTGATGTCCTGGCCCTTGAGTGCCTGGACGATGAAATTGGAAACGACACGGCCGTCGTCGGGGCGCATGCGCGGCCCATAGGTGTTGAAGATGCGCGCAATCCTGATATCGACGCCGTGCTGGGCGTGAAAGTCACGGAAAAGAGTTTCGGCGGAGCGCTTGCCTTCGTCGTAGCACGAGCGGGGGCCGAAGGAATTGACGTTGCCCCAATAGTTCTCCGGTTGCGGATGTACCAGGGGATCTCCATAGATCTCCGAGGTCGAGGCCTGGAAGATGCGCGCTTGGTGATGCGTGGCAAGCTCCAGCAGATTGAGCGAGCCGAAGACGCATGTTTTCATCGTATGGATCGGATCGGCCTGATAATGCGGCGGAGATGCCGGGCAGGCCAGATTGTAGATCTCGCTGACAGGCAGATCGAGTGACGCTATGACGTCGTGGCGGATAAAGCTGAATGTGTCGTAGCGAAGCAGATGCCATAGATTGTCCATCCGCCCCGTTGAAAAATCATCCACGCAGATAACTTCGTGGCCATCCTGCAGAAGTCGATCGCAAAGGTGCGAGCCGAGGAACCCCGCGCCTCCCGCAACAAGAATAGTGCGTCTCTTCGTATTTTTTGGAGCTACACTTGCAGATTTGAACGCTATGCCCATCAAACCCTCCCGGTAATTTAGACACGCAGCCGAGTATTCAGGGCGAAGTAAGACTTCCGCCCCTGTTCAAGGCTTTTACAACTGGGAATTATTGCTGCAATTTACGGTTATAGTTTACTAATGTTTAACTATGCTGTCGTTATCAGGGAATGCAGAAGTTTTACATTCTGTCCATTTTTGCGGATATAATAATAGGTGCGTTCTCTCAAAATAAGTTATATTGAGCGCATGTTTTAAGCTGAAGTTTTTACTATGGAATTTATATATACTTATATTATATAGCATATCGATAGAATATCATTGAGTATTGTTATTTATGTTCGCCCCAGACGGAAAAACCGACAGGCGTAAGGGGGAGCTAACCGAAATTCGGCTTCAAATAAATTCGCGCAATATGCTGTGTCACGATGCGCCTCTTCTCCAGCAAGTTTTCGTGTCCGAGCGCGGCGCAACGGCGACAAAAGCGCTGTGGCTTATTTGAGGTTTTGTAAGCGGACATCCCACAAGCCGAATGCCCGGGCGCATGAGCTCTCTGGCACCCCGCGGGAACACCCCGGATAAGGGGCGTGAGCGTTTGATGGCTAGGTCAGGCGCAAATCCAGGCGCGGATGCAGCTTTTTCAGGTTTGGCAATGATTTCATCTGCCAGGGAATTTGCGACGAGCCGCACACGGTGAGGTGGATATCTGGATGCTTGCGTGCCTCTATCGTCAGTTTGGCAAGCAGGTTGATGCCCGAAGAATTCAAGAATTGCAGACCGGTCAGATCGAAAGTCGCTTTGCCTCCACCACCATGAAGGATTGTCCTGGCCAGATCGTAGACCGGCGCATAGGCATCGGGACCAGCCAGACGCATGGTTCCGTCAAAATACAAAGTACTGCCTTCGGACCAGACGCGGAATGCTTCTTCTTTGATTTCCATAAAGGGCCTCTCGCGGGTTCACGCCGATGATATCGCCATCGCGGCATAGGTTTGCAGCTTGATCCGTTTGTGCGGACCATCCTCTTCGAAATGCCAGGCCAATTGAACCTGGTAGTCGCTCATCAATGTCAACAGTCCTAACCCGGATGCATTGTCACCGGCAAGAACGCTTGCCTCGATCTGTTCTATCAGGAGATCGCTGGGGTCGCCGGCTGTAACCCTCAGCAATAATTCCTGGAAACGGTTAGTCGCTTCGCGGTCGATCAGGTTCACGATCCGCATTCTGAAATGATGGGCATCCTTCAGCGCCTCGATAAGGATCTCGCCCGAGGAGCGGAACTTGATGGAGTTTTCGATGAGCTCGTTGGTCAGGTAGCCTATGTCGTGTCGCACCGTCTTATATTGACGCTCGGAAGCGCGGAAGCCGAGCGCCATAGTCTCCGCGATAAAGTCGGATGTCATGGCCGAATGGCGCCATGCCAGATGAAGAGGTCCGTCGAACAGGCGAATACGAAGAGCGTTGGTGCCGTCGAACGAAACCAGATGTTCCTTGCCGAAAGTTGCCGTCCTCATCTCCTCACCTGTGCCGCATCACCACAAGAGTAATATCGTCATGGATCTTATGGGTTCCGATGTAAGCCATCAAATCGTCGAGTATGCCTTCGACGACCTCTTCCGCAGTCCCGCCATGCAGGCGGCGGGCATCCTCCAAAAGCCTGTCGAAACCGAACAGTTCGCCTTTTGAATTCTCCGCTTCGGTGACGCCATCAGTATGCAGGACAATCATGTCACCTTTCTCGAAGGATATTTGCCGCGTGTCGATAAACGGAGCAATATCAGGCTCGAGGCCGACAGGAAGACCGAGATCACCTGTGTCTATCCGCTCTACCTTGCCGTCCTGACGAATGATGATCATGTCTTCGTGCTGGCCGGAGATTGTCAGTCTCTCGCCGTCATAGTCGAGGAACGACAAGGTAAGATGCTTGTCGGTCCGCGTGCGCTCGATGTTCTTGAAGATTGCGCGATTGAGATCGGTCAGGAATTTCGCCGGGTCCATCTCGCCCGCCTCCTGCAGGGCGCGCGCGATCGATTGCACCATCAGCATCAGCACGCCGCTCTCCAGCCCGTGGCCGGTCACGTCGCCAATGCCGATCTTGAGGTTGTTTCCGTTCTGTAGAACATCGTAGTAGTCGCCGCCGACTTCGTCGGCAGGGCGCATGTAGGCGGCTATTTCCAGGTGCTTGATTGCCGTCAGCTCCTTGGCCCGCGGCAGGACCATGAGCTGGATCTGTCTGGCGACATTGAGTTCGGCACCCAGCCGCAGGTTTTCGTTTTTCAACTGGCTGTTGAGGGTCGAAATCTCTTCCTTGGCCGCCTCGATCTCCTTGGTTCGGTCCGAAACGAGCTTTTCGAGGTTTTCGGTGTGGAAACTGATATCCTCCGCCATCCGGTTGAATGCGACGCCGGCTTCCGCCACTTCGTCCCTGGTCGAGATATCGACCCTGACGGAATAGTCCTTCGCCTGTATGCGCTTGGCGGCGCTCGCCAGCGCGCTGATGCCGCTGGTGACGCGCTTCGAGGCAGCAAAGACCGCCGCCGTGACGATCATCAGGGACACCAGGACCGCCATGATTTGATAGAGCAGGATGCGATTGGTCGCCCGCGATATCTCATCCTTGGCGGCAATGAGCGAGGCATAGATCTCGCGCTCAGGTACGACTATCCCGAGCGACATCACCTCGCGCTGCACCGGTCCATCCACCCAGAGATTGGTCGGGTGCAATTGCTTGACGACCACGAGATAGGGAACGTCCTCTCCCTGTTCGTTGAGGGAAATATGCTGGATCGCGCCGTCGGCATCGAGCGGCAGCTTGGTAATCGCCGTTTGGCTACTGTTGCGCAAGGATCGGTCGACGCCGGTGACCCCCTTGGCAGTCGCATCGTTGGCGGCACGCAGGCCGATGACCTTCTCGCCCACGGGATTGATTGCGACGACATTTCCATTCGACATGGCGAGGAAGCCGAAGCCGGTCTGGGCGACTTTCACATGCTCAACGATCTCGGCAAGTTGTGTGAGCGTGATATCGGCGCCGGCTGCACCGGCCAGGTGATGCCGATCCGGCGTCCAGAGCGGATGAAAAAAGCTGACGATCAGCTTTCCGGTGATGGCATCGGTATAGGGAGCCGTCTGGGTAATGTAATCGGCAACGGGGCGCGATGACGGGTTGGAGGCCCATTGCTGCCAGGATTCGTAGAGACCCGGAAAGAAGAATGTCCAAAAATCAGAGCTGTTATGGCCTGGATAGAGCCGGTCGAAGGTCTGCGCCTGCGTCGTATAGGGCGCGGTCCGGAAAATCGGGCGCTCTCTCGGGCCGATATAATACATCTGCAGCTTGGACGCGCCGTTATGCAGCAATGAAGGAGCGACCAGATCGAGCACGGCGCTCCATTCTATGTCAGCCTGGACCTGGGGCAGGGGGCGGTGATCCTTATCCAGAAGGTAGCCCCAGACGCTGACGACCGAGGGCGTTCCGGGAAGATTTTGCGCCCACTGACCGCCTGGATCGTAGGTCACCGTTACGGCGCCCGGAGAAGCCTTGGTCATGGCGGCGCCGACATCGCCACTTCTTGCCGGATTGTCGATCTGTCCCTGAAGCACACCCGCCAGCGCCTTCACATCGGAATGGACCTGATCGATCAGCAAACCGACCTCCGCGGCGGTCGAATCCGCATAGGAGCGAATGTAATCCTGGCTGGCCTTCTCCAGGCCCTGTCCCACTTCCGTCGTGGCGTTGCGCGAAAGGCGCTGCACGTTCCACAATGCAAGGCCACCACTGACCATGAGGTCGAATAGGACGGCTCCCCCGACGACGAGTAGAAATTTGGCGCGAAATGAGCGTAGGCCCAGCCGTTGCTTGACAATTGACGCGTCTGTCATAGCGGTTTCTGTCCCGAAGAAGCCCAGATCGGCCAGCCGGCATAGCCTCTTGGATGGAGCGCGGCAAAAATATGATCGGCGAAACCTTGCTTGAATCGCTCGATGAATGCGGCCGAATCCCCTCTTCTGACCGCCATTTCATCGGCATAGACATTCTGCCATGCCGTGATGATGTCGGCGAAATCCTGGGGATCGCCATCGAGATTGGTGACCATGAAGCTTTCCATCCGCACATCCTTGAAGCCGGCGTCCAGCAACATGCGGCGGCCCTTGGGACCCATTTCGACATCCATATCGAAGTGAGCGAACAGCTTCGCGACCTCGTTATAGGTCCACTGGATGCTGTCGGCTCTGGGCTCGCCAAGACAATGGGAGTTCTTCTCGTTGGTGATGTAGACCCGGCCGCCGGGCTTGCATATGCGATAGAGCTCCCGAAGCAGAACATCCGGGCGGTCGAAGATCTGCAGCGAATGCCTGCAGGTCACGAAATCGAACTGGTCGCTGTCGAACAGCATCTGGGATGCATCGCCATAGGTATATTCGATGTCCTGGACGTCGAAGTCGTCGGCGACCTTGCGAGCATATTCCAGGCTGGGCACCGAATGGTCGAGGGCAACGATCCGCGCCGGCTTGAAATCCTTTCGCAGCAGCATGGCGAAATCGCCGATGCCGCAGCAGATATCGGCGACATGCAAACCCTCGCGAAGGCCGTGCCGCGGCAATATCTCGCGCTCGTGCCGCCAGGTCATTTTCGTCTGGGTCCGGAGGATCGGGATGAAGCTCTGGTTCTCCACGAATGTCTGCCCCGGATAGAAGGCGGAATCATAGATCTCGACGATGATGTTGGGCGACAGATCGCTCAAATGGCGAAACAGTCGCGATGCCCATGCAACGACGCTTGAAGCGACGACCGTCAGTTTGAGATCGGGTCTCGATCGCGTCGCATCGAGGAGCACATGGGTCAAGGCACGGAACGCCGTATTGTTCATGTGGGTGACGCGCTTCAGATTGATGTAGCAAATGCCATTTACCGTCTCGATGCCGTTGCGCAGCAGGGCGAGGTCATCGGCAAGCTCGGCAACCGAATGCGGTCTAAGGACCCCTGACAGGGAGAATTCCTGATTATTGGCATCGAATTGCGCCGTGAAGCGGCTGGAGGAGAGGTTGCTCAATTGAGTAGCCTTTCGAGCGCAAGATCCACCACGAAAGTCATCAGTCCTGTATCCTGACCGGACAGCGCGATATTGGCATCGTAATTGACGGCAAGACCGAGAAGGATCGCATGCTCGGCATGCGCCGCGTCATCGGTGATGACATCGAGATAGCTAGCAAGGGCCTGGCCGCTTCCAATGCGCTCTACGATTGCCTCATATGAATTGCATTGCTCGGCTGAGCAGGGAAAGGTCAATTCGATCCGTTCGGTCGAGCCATTTCGGTAGAAGCGGCAGGTAAGAGCACCGTCGTTCTCTCTGGTGTGGAACGACATCTCGAAGAGCTCGTTCAAGGCTGCCGAAAGCAGGTTGGCATGTCGGATGGGATCGTGGCGATCGTGGCTGACCATATGGGCCACATAGGCAGCGCATTGGTCGCAATGCGACCAGTCCGCCACCAGGGTTGCCATTTCCATCTCCAGTTCAAGCAATGGCTCGAAAGCCGCGGCCACTTGCACCTCCTCCATGGTACCCCTTCGAGAAATTCCCAAATGAAATGCGCTTCAGAAACTCACGGACTGGCGTGATATTCGTCAAATGTCGCGGCCGATTGAGTGCGCGCACCCTGTCTTATGAAATCATCGAGCTTGTCGGCGCCGAGCGGAGGGCTGATGCTATAGCCCTGCAGACGGTCGCAGCCCTCGTGCTGGAGCCAGGCTGCCTGCTGCTGTGTTTCGACACCTTCTGCCGTCACTCGCATGTCCAGGCCGTGCGCAAGGCTGATCACGGAACGTACGATGGTTTGGCTCTTGGTATCCTGCAAGAGATCGCGGATGAAATAGCGATCGATCTTGATCGTATCGAAGGGAAAATTCTTGAGATAGCTGAGCGAGGAATATTCCGTGCCGAAATCGTCGAGGGAGATCTGTATGCCGAGAACGTTCAATGTGTTCAGCGTGTCCAGATTGTTGGTGGTGCGTTCGAGAAGCACGCCTTCGGTGATTTCCAACTCCAGGCGCTCGGCCGGGAATCCGACGATATCGATCGTTTGAGAGACGCGATCGGTCAGGCCTGGCGTCAGGAATTCCGCCGGTGAAAGATTGACTGCAAGCGTATAGTGGGCCGGCCATGTCAGGGCTTCGCGGCAGGCTTCTTCCAGCATCCACTGGCCGATTTCGCGCATGAGACCGTCGGCTTCGGCCATGGGAATGAAAGCCGCCGGCGGAATGATCCCGAGGGTCGGATGTCGCCAGCGCAGCAGCGCCTCGAAGCCGACCACATTGGACGGGGGCTCCACCAGCGGCTGATATTCGATGAAGAACTCGTCGCGCTGTAGCGCCACGCGCAGGCTGCGCCGCAGCAGCTCCCTCTGCTCGACCACGATCAGCATGGCCGGATCGAAAGTCCGCGCCCGTCGCCGCCCTTCTTTCTTGGCGGCATAAAGGGCGACGTCGGCAGCCTTCATTAGCTGCTCCCCCTCGTTGCCGTCGCGCGGCGCAATTGCGATCCCCACGCTGACGCCGACGAAGAGAGAGATGCCGTTGACCGTGAACGGCTTCTTGAATTCGGCCACCAGCGCATCCGCCAGCCGTTCCGCCTCGAAGGCTCGCTGTGGGCCGACCTGGATGATGGCGAACTCATCGCCGGCAAGACGGTAGACCGTTCCGCCGTGGCCGAGTGCCTCCTTGATTCTTTCGGCGGCGAGTTTCAGTACGATGTCGCCGGCGCCGTGGCCAAGTGTGTCGTTGACGGGCTTGAAGTCATCGAGGTCGAGCTGCATCAGCGCCGGCCCGATCTTGCCGCTCGCCGGAAGCAGTTGCGCCAGTGCCGCGCTGAATTGGCGGCGATTGGGCAATCCGGTCAAGGCATCGTGCGTTGCCTGATGGATGAGTCGCGCTTTTTCATTATCGTCGGATGGCGGGCTCTCGCCTGCTCCGTTGGTTTCGACGATCAGCAGCTCTACCCGGATATAGGAGATGAGGATGTTGCGTTTTCCCCGCCTCGGATCGTCGAGCGGGATGGTGCGAGGTTCACCCGTATCGATGACCTGATGAATGAGCTCGGCAAGCGCCGGTTTTGCAAGCGCCGGGTAAGCTTCCCACAGTGTCACCTCGTTCCGGGTGGGAAGGCCGACATGCTCTTTGAATCTCCTGGAGGAATCGAGCAGTTTGAGATCGAGATCCCAAAGCGAAATCACCGCCTCTAAACCGTTGTCGGATTCGGACTCATATGGAATTCGCTGCGACCGATCCACTCGGTTCTCGGGCATATGGCCTCGTCCTCCCCCAAGCCGGCCACGCAAAATCCGGCCATTGTCCAGTTTGAAATGGTCCATTCGCATCGGAGCATGCGTATCAACGATCGCAGTCTCATCGAGCGCGCGGACGCAAGTCGTAACTTACCAGAACGTGGCAGCCGCTTTAAGCGAATATATTACGAGATCTTCATATTTAGCAATGATTGCTGAGACATGTGCAGATTAAATCGGCCACGGCGACATTATCTGTTTCATTCCAAGTACAAGAAGATTGTATTCCCGGGATGGAGGCAGTGTAATGGTTGTAGGGTTTCCATCGGGTGGTTTCGATTGCCCGTTGGTTGATTCGCAAAGCATGCCCGCCATCGGTGCTTCTTTCACGGTTCGCTTCCGATCGAGGTTGGTAGCCGCTGCCCGTGACGCCTACTGAAGCGTCCTGCTGTGCGGCTCCATCGCAAGTACCGGCAATTGCGCCTCGCGACCTACCTGAACGGCAGGGTGGCTGCGGAGCCTTGCGGCCTTGCGGATCAGCAGCTCCTCATTGATGATCGCTAGCATGCTTGCGGTGAATTTGCGCGTGCTGAATTGTTCGGCGTGTGCCTGCAGTGTTTCCGGGTGAAAGCGGTGCTGCATGGCCTCGAAATCGATCACAGCCTTGATCAGAGCGTCGACAGACTGCTGGTCGAAGAGAATGCCGGTCACTCCCGGCGCGACTGTTTCCAGCGCTCCGCCGCTTCCGTAAGCGATAACGGGCCGCCCGCTCGCCATCGCTTCCACCGGAACCATGCCAAAGTCTTCCTCGCCGGGAAAGATCAGCGCCCGGCAGCGCGCCAGTTTTTCCTTCAATATTGGAAACGGAGTTCGACCGAGGAAAGTGATCGAGGGACCGGCGATGCGTTTCAGCCCGTCTGCTTCGCTGCCTTCGCCGATGACGACCAGCTGGCGATTCATCCGGGTAAAGGCCTTGACCGCCAGATCGATCCGCTTGTAGGGAACCAGCTGGCCGGCGCAGAGATAAAAATCCTCGGTCGCCGGCGCCGGCATGAAATCATCGACATTGACGGGTGGATAGACCACGGTCGCGGACCGCCGATAATATTTGGCGATGCGGTCGCAGACATGATGCGAATTGGCGACGAAGCGATCGACCCGCATACTCGTATTGACGTCCCAGGAGCGCAGCATCGGCGCAAGCATCGGCATTACGAGCCGCGATGCGAGGCCCGCGTGGGATCGATAGAAGTGATAGTGATCCCAAAGATAGCGCATGGGGGAATGGCAATAGCAGACATGCGTTGCCCCCGGCGGGGGGATGATGCCCTTGGCCGGGCCTGATTCGCTGGAAATGATCAGATCGTAGCCGGTAAGGTCGAAGCTCTCCAATGCGAAGGGCATCAGCGGCAAGAGCGATTGATAGGCCTTGGCGGCACCCGGAATTCGCTGAAGGAAGGAGGTGAAAATCTTGTGTCCGCGGATCTTCTCGGAGACACGGCTTTCATCATAGACGAGAGTGAAGATATCGGCGTCCGGATACATGTCGCAGAGAGCCTCGACCACTTTTTCTCCGCCCCGCATCGACACCAGCCAATAATGTACGATCGCTACCCGCATTGCTCTTCCCTCCATGGGCCGAAACAACATTGGGCAGCCGGCAACTTTTGCGACAGGGCCTACATCGGTTCAACGCGGCATACAAATGGCCGAAGGGAGTAGCCAAAAGATTTAGCTGCAGGTCTGCGCCTGCACACAAGGATATGCTCGCCCGACCAAGAGACGGCAGCGTCGCCTACCTCCCTGCCAGAAATGATAAGCCCTGTTGCTTCGGTAGGGGATTTACACGTTATGCGTTCAGCTGCTGATCTCGTTGCATGGCGCCTTTCCGCGTGATGGCGCAAGCGATCAAGAAAGCGAGATTTCGACTCATGTCCAGAGTGTGCGCTTCAGCTTACCATTCCATCTCCAGGCCGTCTCGGCTCATGGCGCCCTGGTTGTTGGCGTTGCTTCTTTCCGGCGCAGCCATGCACGGCATAGCGAGCGCCGCAGCCACCGACGTCTATCATGTCGGGCCTCAGGCCCGGATCAAGGTCGCCATCGTCGAGTGGATCGCCGCAACCGGCGAATACAAGGAATGGACGGCACTGAACGGCGAATACGTCGTATCGCAATCGGGTTCGATCTCAATCCCGATGATTGGAGAAATGCAGGTCGGCGACAAGACCGTCGAAGACATCAGTGCCGATATTGGCGAGAAGCTGAAACAGATCACCGGTCTGGCGCTTGCGCCGACAGCTTCGGTCGAGGTTGTCAAATATCCGATGATCTATGTGTCCGGTGCTGTCGAAAAGCCGAGCGAGCTGGAGTTCAGGCCTGGCCTGACGGTGAAGCAGGCCGTTGCCATGGCGGGCGGGCGTGAACGCCGGTCCAGCCAGACCGGCGATTATTCGGAGGCGCAGCAGGTCAGCTATGCCGGCGAGATCAGCCGGATGGAGCTGCAATTGAAACAGCTTGGCGCCCGGAAGGCCCGCCTGATGGCCGAACTTAACGATCAGCCGGCGATCGCATTTCCGCCGGAAATCAAGGCCGCTCCCGAAGGATCGGCTATCTGGCAGATCATGACGAGCGAAGTCGACCTGTTCAATGCCAGGGCGGATGCTCTGCGTCAGCAACTCGCCGCCGCCGCGGATCTGGAAGTGCTGTTGCGCAACGAAATCAACATTCTTGATGAGAAGATGTCGTCGCAGGACGAGCAGGTGAAGATTGCGCAGGACGAGTTGAGCGACATTTCCAAGCTGGTCGACACCAAAATCCTGACCACCTCGCGAAAGACCTCGCTGGAGCGGATCGTCGCCGAGATGCAGGCAGGCAAGCTGGATCTTGTCGTTGCTTCGATGCAGGCAAAGCAGAAGCTGAGCGAGACCGAGCGCGATGCACTCAATCTCACGGGTCAACGCAAGACCGATGCTGGACAACAGCTGCAGACTACCGAGACCGAAATCGAGGATACGAAACTGAAGCGAAACACAACGCTGCAGCTGCTGCAGCTTTCAGGCGCTTCGCTTTCGAGAAGTCAGAGCATGAAAGCGCTCGATCTTCAGCCGATGGAATACTGGATCACCCGCAACGGCGACGAAGCCAATGCGATCAAGGCATCGGAAGCGACTGCGCTGCAGCCAGGGGACGTTCTGGACGTGCGCTACAACATTTCCGGAAGCCTGGACGGCACGGCGCTTTCTTCCGCCGACACCGGCCAATCTCAATAGTGATAAGCGAGCAATGTGGGGCGACAATCATGGCAATTCACGAGATCGGTAAGGGCTTGCGCAGCATTCCTTCGAACGCCAAAGGTACAGGGGGCAGCGAATATATCTCCTTTCGCGACGTCTGGCGTTTCCTGCAGCGCCATTGGATGATCTTCGCGCTGTTTACGGGGGCGGGTCTCGGTATCGGCGGCTTCTATATGGCGACGACCCAGCCAGTCTACTTGGCGACCACGCGGCTCGTCATGGATCCCGACCAGGGGCGCATCGTCTCGCAGGATGCCTTCACAGGAACGGTCATCATCGAAGCGGCGGAAATTGCGAGCCAGGTCGAGATCGTCAAATCCGAGGCGATTGCGCGCGCGGTCGTGCAGAAACTCAATCTCACAGAGGATCCGGAGATCGTAGGCGGCATGTCCTGGCAGGCTACGCTGCATGACAAGCTGCGCGCAGTCTTCAGCTATTTCAAGCATGGCGACGATGGCAGCGCGAAAGCGGAAACCACGGAGGATGACCTCATGCGCCGCACCATGGCGTCCTTCCTGTCGAGGGTCGAGGTTACGCGCGTTGGTCAGTCCTACATTCTTGAGATCGGATATAGTTCGGTCGACCCGCAAAAAGCGGCGAACGCGGCGAATGCGATTGCTGAGGCCTATATCAGCACCGGTCTGTCGGAACGGGCTTCCGCAGCGCAAAGCGGAGCCAAGTGGCTGGAGACGCGTTTGATCGAGGTCGGACGGCAGGCACGTGAAGCAGCGATGAATGTCGAGGAGTTTCGCGCCAAGAACGGCATCATGGAGATCAGCACGTCGTCCTCTCTCGATCAGCAGCAACTATCGGAGATCAGCAGCCAGGCGGTTGCAGCCAAGGCGCAAACGGCGGCGGAATCGGCCAAACTCGAGACACTCGACCAGCTGATGTCAGGTGGAAAGGTCGAAGGTGATGTCAATGAGACGATGAACAATCCGCGTATACAGAAGCTTCAGGAAGATCTCGGAGGCGCCACGATCAAGTTGAATAACCTAACCAGCAGATATGATGCCGATAACCCTGCCATCATTGCTGCCCAGCAGGAAATCGATCGAATAAAGGGGGACATGCGCAAGGAGTTCGAGCGCATCCAGGCAGTATATAAAGCAAATCTGGAAGTCGCTAAAACTCGGGAAAAGCTCCTCAGCGACGAATTGGCCTCGCTGAAGGACGCCGGAACGGACAAGAATCTGGCAAGAGTGGAGCTGTCGGAGATGGAAAGCCGCGCTACCACCTATCGCCGGATGTATGAAAGCATCCTGCAGCAGCTGATTGGCGCGCTACAAAAGGAATCGTTTCCGCTCGGCAATGTTCGCGTCGTGACCGCGGCTGCCGTGCCGCTGGCAAAGACCTGGCCGAAATCCTCCTTCGTCCTGCCGTTCACGGCCATGCTCGGCCTTGCAGCCGGCGTCATGGCGGCCCTTTTGCGGGATGGCCTCGATCGTCGCGTCAGCTCCAGCGAAAAGCTGCGGCGGGAATTGGGGATCAGCTCTCTCGGCCACGTGCCCGTCTACATCAGCCCGTCCTTCCTGCCGGGGCGCATGGCGACCGCCAATGCCGGCTGGCGACGAACGATGCTGCCGCTGAGGTCCGTGCTCGATACGCCCTATTCGCAATTTTCCGAAGCCTTGCGTGGCGTCAAGCACTCGATCGATTCCGCCTTCCCGCCGAACGCACCCATGGTGATCGGCATCACCTCGGTCGGCACCGGCGAAGGCAAGACCACGATCGCAACCAATCTCGCACAACTCTACCAGCACGAAGGTGCATCCGTTGTGCTCGTCGACGCCGATTTCCTCAATGCGAGACTGAGCTGCGTGGTGACCGAAGCCGGCACGGATTTCGGCATGGAGGCCTTAAGTATCAATGACGTGCCGCGCCGCTATGCCGTCGCCCATGAAGGTGGCGTGCTTGTCGCGAAGGCTGGGCAGGAGCCTGAGGCCGAGGTCATGCAGGCCCATGGCGGTGTCCCGGTCGTCACCGTCGACGAGACCGAAAAATCCGTGACCGCTTTTCAGCGCTATGGGCATCTGCCCGCGCTGAAGGCTGAGATCGACTTGTTGCGCCGGCGATACAAGGTCGTCATCGTCGATATGTCCGCTTTCGAGGATTCTGCCGATACCCGCGTCATCTGCACCTATCTCGAGGGCATCGTCGTCGTTGTCGGGCAGACGAACAAGATGACGGTGGAGAGGCTGTCGGACGCACTGGCGAGCTTCGGCACGACAACGATCAATATCCTGGGCATCATCGCCAATCGCAGCCACGAGAGGCGTCACCACCAGGATAAGCGTCTTTTGCGTCGCAGGCAGGACCGTCGTCAGGTGCGTGCATCCGCAAGGCGGCTTACGGGCAGCGTAACGGGTCGCCCCCTGAAGATCACGCTCGGTATCGCAAGCTCCGGCCGCCGCGATATCCTGTCGTCCATACTCCCGCATGTTGCCAGCCAAACCCGGAAGCCGGACGAGATCGTCGTCTGCCTTTCCTCGCCGGAAGACATCGATCCGAGCTGCCTGCGAAATCTCGACATTCCGGTGCGGGTGCTTATCAGCGAGCGGGGGCTTTGCCGTCAGCGCAATCGCATCCTCGACAGCGTTCAGGATGCGGATATCGTCCTTTTTCTCGATGACGATTTTCTGATGACGCCTGCCTATATCGAGGAAACGGAACGGCTTTTTCAGTTGCAACCCGATGTCGCCATGTGCACCGGAACCATCTTGGCCGACGGCATTACGGGACCGGGTATTTCCGTTCGCGATGGCTTACGTCTGGTCGATGCGGGGCGCCGCCGCCGCTCCGATCCTTCAATGCAAATCCGACCTGTCTACAATGCCTATGGCTGCAACATGGCGATCCGCATGGCCATCGTCAAAGCCGCGGCCCTGCGTTTCGATGAGAACCTGCCCTTCTATGGCTGGCTCGAGGATGTCGATTTCAGCCGGCTCGTGGCCCATTATGGCCAGGTTGTCAGCGTCAAGCAGCTCGAAGGCGTTCATCTCGGCACGAAAGGTGGCCGATCGGGTGGTGTCCGTCTCGGCTATTCGCAAATAGCAAACCCGCTTTATCTCATGCGCAAGCGCACGATGAGCGTGCCGCAGGCAACGATGCAGATCAGCCGCAATCTTGCAGCCAACCTCGTCAAGGTGTTGCGACCGGAACCCTGGGTCGATCGCAAGGGTCGCCTCAAGGGCAATGTCATCGCGCTTCGCGATCTGCTCAAGGGCAGACTGGCGCCGCAGAACATCGAAGCATTGGAATAGTCCTGTGGCGCGCTCATCCGGCCTCGATCGCATCGTCGTCATCAACGACCGCTCCGCCAAGATAGGCGGAGCGTCGAATCTTGCGATACTTTCAGCTACCTTGCTGCAGGAAGCCGGGGTCGCCGTCACCTATTTCGCCGGCGATAGCGCCGGCTCCGAAAGACCGGCATCTGACACCATCAATCTGGCAGCGCAGCCGCTGATGCAGCAGCCACGTCTCAGCGCGCTTGCCAGCGGCCTTTACAGCCGTCAAGCCTATGACGGGCTCAATGCTCTGATGTCGCGCGTCGATACCAAGGGCACCATCTATCATGTCCATGGCTGGTCGAAGATCCTGTCGCCATCTATTTTTCGGGCTTTGTGGCCGGTTCGCGACCGTGTCGTCCTGCACGCTCACGACTATTTCCTCTCCTGCCCGAACGGTGGGTTTGCCAATTACCGCAGAAGCCAGGTCTGCCCGTTGACGCCGATGTCGCTCGGCTGTCTGGCGACAAACTGCGACAAACGCGGCTACCACGAGAAGATCTGGAGATCGGCCCGCCATATGGTGAGGGAGCATTATTATCCCATCCAGCAATTTGCCGCCAATATCGTCGTCGTGCATCAACGCATGCGCGAATATTTCGCCCGCGGGCAGATCGACATGGGCAACATCGAGACAATTCGCAATCCGGTTGAGCCCTTCCTTGACCATCCCACGGAGCCCTGGAAGAAGCGCGACTTTTTCTTTGTTGGCCGGCTGGAGCCGGAAAAGGGATTTGAGGATGCCGCGATCGCGGCACGGCTTGCCGGTGGGAGGCTGCAGATCATAGGCGACGGCGCCGGTCGCGCTCGCCTGGAGCGGGATTTTCCCGAGGTCGTCATTCATGGCTGGAAGTCCAAGAGCGAGATGCGGAACATCCTTTGCGACGCGCGTGCGCTCGTTGTTTCCTCCCGGGTGCCGGAACCCTTCGGACTGGCAGCACTCGAGGCCGTGACAAGCGGCATACCGGTGATCTTGCCGGACACCGCGCTTCTCGGCGACGAACTTTCGATGCTCGGATGCGGCCTGACCTTTCAGGGCGGAAAGGTGGAAACGCTCGCAAGCGGAATGCGCCGGCTTGCCAGCGATGACATGCTGCTTCGCCTGATGAGTGTGAATTGCCTCCGCCGGTCAGGTGAGCTGGCGCATACACCGGTCTCGTGGCGCGACGCATTGCTCGCCCTGTACGATCGCGTTCTCGACCGCGCAAACGCCGCCGGGATGCACTTGCGGTCGACCTTGAATGACGACTTTTCAGCCGCTCATCGGCTGATCGATGAGGCAGGCTGAGGCTTGGGGGTAGCTCTGTGTCCGGCGTCCTACGCCAATGGGACTAACCCAATGTCCGCAGGGTCAATTGTCAAGGATTGGGGCAGCTGGCAGCCTTTGAAGGAAGCATGATAGTGGTGAGGGGTCCGGAAGATGTTATCGACTTTTGACAGCATTGCCCATCGCGAGCGATCTCGTCGCGAGGCGAAGCGGACGGAACGGCGCGGACGCGCCAAGCGTATTGTCGATCTTGTTCTTTCTGGGCTCGGGCTGTTGTTTCTGGCGCCGGCTCTGCTTGTCATCGCGATTGCATTGCTTCTGGTCGACGGCCGGCCCATCATCTATCGCCATACGCGTGTCGGCCGCGATGGACGCCCGTTCGACTGCCTGAAATTCCGCACGATGCGCAAGGATGCCGATCGGCAGCTGGCGGAGCTGCTAGCCCGTGATGAGGTGCGAAAGCAGGAATGGCTATCGACGCAGAAGCTGACCAACGACCCGCGCGTGCACTGGCTCGGGAAGTATCTGCGCATGAGCAGCGCCGACGAGCTGCCACAATTGGTGAATGTTCAGCGCGGTGACATGAGCCTGGTCGGACCTCGACCCGTCGTTGCCGCGGAGCTCGATCGCTATGGAGCCAATCTCTATTGCTATCTGGGGCTGCGGCCGGGGATCACGGGCCTCTGGCAGGTCAACCGCCATGCGGAAACCACCTATGAGGAGCGTATCCAGTTCGATCTGGATTACTTCCACAGTCGTTCATTGCGCACCGACTTTGCAATTCTCGTAAAAACGGTCGGCGTCGTGTTGCTCGCACGCAACGAAAAAGAACGTCTCACCAAATGAAAAAAGCGGCGACAGCAATCCAAGCGACAAGGCAGAAGATCACCAGAATCCAACGAAGCAAAAGTTTCTGGCGCAATCCACCTGGCTGTCTCGAGGCGATGCGATCATTGTTTTCGTCTTTCATAAGCGGCTCTGCGTGGTGTTTCATGACAATTGCCGGCAAGCCCCTCTTCTATTGCCGAGAATTTCGATGGGACCCTGACGTTCAGGGCGATAATTTCTGCAAAACAAAATCGAATAATTCCGGCGCACCCCGCTTACAGGCAGCGTTTCATTACACGGAATCATGTCCTGAATGGGAACATTATAGATTTTATCTGGTGCAGGGCTGGAAAGAACTGTGGATTATCATGTTAAATTTAAACAGAATTTCTCAACCGGGCGATGCGAAGGCCGGATTTGCTCGTATTTACTTACCGCGACGGTGCGCTGATGGATAGCTTTCCGCTTCGCCCCAAGCGCACTGTCTGGACGAGCCTGCGTCATTGGCTGCGCGCCCGCATGCCCGCGATCGTCGGCGACGGAGCCTCGACGCTCGTTTCGAAAGTCGTATCGCAGGTCGTCCAGCTTCTCATATTCCTCGTCGCCGCCCGCGTGCTGGAATCGGCCGAATTCGGCCTCTATGCGTTCAGCTCCGCCATCGTCGTCATGCTTGTCGTGATCTCAGAGGGCGGATGGGGCGAGTTTGTCATGAAGGCCGAGTGTACGGACCGGGAGCTCGACCAGATCGGCACACTCTCGATCGTTGCCGGCGTGCTCGTCACGGTCGTCGGGCTGCTGGGTGCCGCCATTGCCTGGCGCTTTTTCGGCAGGCAGCACGAAGCGCTTCTCCTCGTTCTTTTCAGCTGCTGGTTTTTGCCATCGTCTCTTTACGCGGTTTACGATGGGCTGTTGGTCGCGCGTGGCCTGCTGCGCAAACAGGCCGCTATCCGCATAGCGAGCGAAATTGCCGGGTTCTGCGCCACGTTGTTGGGACTGTGGCTCGGATGGAACGTGTTTTCGCTCGCGGCCGGACGGCTCGTTTCGCAGCTGGTCTGTCTTGCCGGCTCGGCAGCCGTACTCGCCTGGCGTCCCAGGCTCTATCTGACCTGGCCTTTCGCGCGCGAGATTCTCGAATTTTCAAGCCATATCCTGTCGAACCGGCTGATCCTCTTTCTGCGATCCTATTCCGGAACGCTCGCGATCGGCAGCTTTCTAGGCCTTTCGGAGGCAGGTTACTATCGGGTTGCGGAGCGCATCGTCGCGGCATTTTCCGAACTCATTGGCGAGCCGGCGCGAATGCTGGCCTGGACCTTGTTTCGCCGGGCGGCGATCGTGATCGGGGTGGACGGAAGGCAGGTTCGCGACGCCGGCCCCTCTGCAACCGTCTTCATGACGGTTCTCATGGCGATCTGCACGCCGATCTATCTTGGTCTTTCGCTGATATCCTCCGATTTGATCGAGATTGTTCTCGGCGAAAAATGGGCGCCTGCGGCAGTTCTCGTGGCGATCCTGTCGCTGAAACAGATCCTGTTGATGCCGGGTTACGTGACGGAGGCGCTGTTGTCCCTGTCGGGCAATATCAGGCGCATGCCGCCGACCCTCCTGCTCAACGCAGTGGTCTCCGTCTCGCTGATCCTGCTTCTGGCACCTTTCGGCGTTGTCGCTGCTGCCTGGGGCCAATGCGCGGCATCCCTGATCTCCTTCTTCACATCGATGCACCTGCAAAAGAGCTATGGCGGCCTCCGGTGGGGACGTGTGCTGCGCAAGAGCGGCTATCTTGCCGTTGCCGTCGCATTGATGGCGTCGGCGGTTTACGGGCTCGGTTATTTCGCCGGATCGCTCAGTATGCAACGTGTACTGACTGTGTTGCTGCAGGTGGTCTCGGGCGGCGCAATCTATGTCTGCACGCTTCTGGCTCTGGAGAAGATGAGTGGAGGCACAGTTTCGATTCTCTCGGGCAGACGCTGATCGGCGACGATTGAATGGACAGAGATAAGGGGTGCAAGATGACAGCTTCGTTGTGGTCCGGTTCATCGTGGTCGGCGCATGCACGTTCGGCCGTTAAGGGCACCGCACAGACGGTCGCACAGGGGCTTTTGCCGCTGCGCCTGGCCAGAGGGCGGCTGAACTATCTCTTGCCCTTTCCACGCCGGTTTACGGGCGCCTACGACAGCTATGAGGCTGCTATGGCTGCTGCCCCCAGGCACACTATGGCCGGCTACGATCACGATGAGATCGCAACCGTTGCATTCGCCAAAATGTGTGAAGTGACGCCGTGGGACTATCCGGTGCTGTTCTGGGTCCGCAATTTGCTGCACGAGATCGATGGCCTCGTCGACGCCGGTGGGCATATGGGCACGAAATATCGGGCCTTTCGCCCCCTGCTGCCGCTCGATGGTGCATTTCGTTGGGTCGTATATGATTTGCCGGCCATCGTCCGCGCCGGGCAAGGCCTTGCCGAGAAGGAGGGCCTGACGAGTTTATCCTTTGTCGATCGGATCGGAGATGCCGGCGAGATGCCATTGCTGCTCGGATCCGGGTTGATGCAATATCTCGATATGCCGCTGTCCGGCCTGGTATCGCAAATGCCCTCTCGGCCGCGTCATCTGATCCTCAACAAGGTTGCACTCCGCAAGGGCAGGACTATCGTCACACTGGAACGCATCGGCAGGTCGTATGTCCCCTATCACATGCGCAACGAAGCGGACTTCACCGGCGATATCGCAAGGCTCGGCTACAAACTGGTCGATCGCTGGTCCATTCCTTCCCTGTCGCATGCCATAGATACCCACCCCGAGCTCGGCCGCAGCGAGAGCGCCGGCTTCTATTTTCGGCTGGGCTAGAGCAATTCTAGGAAAAGTGCATAGCGGCTTTCAGTCAGGAATTACCAAAAAGGCTGGAGCCTTTTCGCGATTCGAGCGGAAGGCTCTAGCCGTGATGGAGCGATAGGCCCGGTTCGCTCTGATGACGCAGTCTGTGCACCTGCGTGGCCGCGTGTCGTTGCTTGAGGTGATCGGCAAGACGGATCGACAAGGCAAGCAGCATCAGCGTCGGATTGGCGTGGCCCGGCGTTGGAAACACCGAGCTGCCGGCGACGAACAGGCCGTCGATGCCATGAACCATGGCGTTGGTGTCAACGACGCTCGTCCGCGGGTCGGTTCCCATGCGGGTGGTGCAGGAGGGATGCGCCATATCCATGAAGACGGGCAGGGTGTTCTCCCTTGCCACGATCCAATCCGGTAGCTCGGGCCTCGGTAAGTCAACGCGAACGAATTCGCTTGAAACAAGCCCAGCAAGCCGCTTGACGCTGTTTATTTCGCGCGGCCCTATCTTCCAGTCGATACGCGGCAATGGCTGACCGAATCGATCGCGTTGTTTCGCCAAGGTGATGCGGCTCTCCGGATTGAGCTGTTGTTCGACCATGACGTCGAAGCGCAATTCCGTCGAGCGATGCGGCAGACCGCGCTTGCGCACGAGGCGTCCGTAGAGCCCTGAGGCGATCATGTCAGCCGATTTCACGACCGTCGCAAGATCTCCCATGGCGGTCTTGCCCGCCCCCTTCGTCAGGCGCTTCAGCGCTGCCCAGGGATCATCCGTAGCGTGGATCTGCACCGGATAGGCGGCGCAGTTGGTAAGGCCTTCGCGTGCTTGAATTTCAGGGCTCAAGGACAGGCCCCTGAGATAGAAATGCGTATGCCCGCCATGGCTGAGGCCATAGAAATTGAAATGCCTTGCGATGGCGTCGATGTCGCGCCCCGTAAAGCGGCAGAGCGATGTGCGGGGATGGTCGCAGAGATAGCGGCCGACAACGTCGTGCTTGTTGCCCACGCCTGCCGGCAACCGGGAATTGGATGCAAGCAGCAGGCGTGCATTCTCGACGCCGCCGCCGCAAAGAACGATCGTGTTCGCATGGACAATCGCGTGTCGGCCGATCGGGCTCACGAGATCGAGCGAGGTTACTCTTCTGCCCTGGCGGTCGACATTGATCTCGGTCACCGTCGCTTGTGTCAGAAAACTTATGTTCGCCGCCGCGATATCGCCCGCAAGTCGGGCAAAGCGGGTCGGCTCGGCGCGCGGATGGCGCATGTGGCTGAATTGCCAGAAGAAGGGCTTGAGAAGCTGATTGTCCAGACCGAGATCGTCCGGGCGTGAATGCAGCAGCGCAAAGAGGCGTTCATCGTAAAGGTTAGGCCCGAGGTTGAGCAGTTTGCCAGCACGATCGAGTGCGGGCAGCAGCTGATCGCGACTGATCGGCCAGCCGGAAAGCAGCAGCCAAGGCCGGTTCAGGAAATCGATGTCATCGAAGGCGGAGCATTTGCCGATCCAGGTATGGCTGCTGCCGCCAAGCATGCGATTTCGCAGCTCGAATGCGGGAATATCGTTCAGCCATGCCAGCTTGCCGGTATAGCCTCGCCCTTCGGGCACGGCATTCGCCGAAACGAATGGCTCACCAATATTTTCGACAGTATTCAGTGCCTGAATTTCAGCCTCGTAATCTTGGCCACCGCTCTCGATGACAAGGACACGAATCCGGGTATCCGCAAACTCGCGGGCGATCGCAATTCCAGCCGGTCCGCCGCCGATAATCGCAATATCGGCATGTATTTCAATCCCTTCCGGCATAGATCTCAAGTCGCTGGTTATCATGATCGTTTTCCCGCCCATTTTCGTAATTTTTACCAGCATCGCGAGCGTGCGGATAACTGTTCGATTGGCATAGGCGCGGACGATATCTACCGATTTCGGATAGGTGATCTGATCGGTTCCGGCGGCCCTTTCAGTCGGAAGTCCATGCTGAAAATGCGGCAATCACAGGCTAGGCTCTCCAGCAAATGCCGAGTTTCCTGGGGAGCGAAAATCATGGCCAAAGTGGGGTTACGTGAGTGGTTGGCGCTCGCGCCGGTATTTGCCTCGGGCAAATTGGCACGCTACAGCGACGAGACCGGTGGCCCGCTGGGACGCTTCGAAGCGGATTTTTCCACCAAATTCGGTGTGCGCCATACGCTGGCGACGAGTAGCGGAACAGGCGCGCTGATCTCGGCGCTGGTTGCCGCCGGCGTCGGCCCCGGAGATGAAGTGCTCGTGCCAGCCTATACATGGATTGCAACCGCCGCTGCCCCACTGGCCGCAGGCGCGGTGCCGGTTCTGGTCGATATCGACCACACGCTCACCATGGACCCGCAGGACATCCTGCGTAAGATCACGCCGCAGACGAGGGCAATCATTCCGGTTCATATGTCGAACATGGTGTGCGATATGGACAGCATCATGCGCATTGCCCGCGAGAACAATCTCGTGGTCATTGAAGATGCCTGCCAGGCTGTCGGATTGCATTACAAGACCAAGCGGGTCGGTACGATCGGTGATTTCGGAGCCTTCAGCTTCAATCAGTTCAAGAACATCAATTGCGGAGAGGGCGGGGCTGTCGTTACCAACGACGCGCGGCTGTTTGCCCGAGCCCGGATGTATCACGATATCGGCTCCATGTTTCGCGGCCACCTCGACAATGCCAACGAGCCGCCCATGCTGGGGGTAAATTTCAAGGCGAGTCAGATTCAAGGCGCCATGCTGAACGTGCAGTTGAAAAAGCTCGATCCGATGATTGCCCGCATGCGTGAGCGTTACGATGTGATGAGCGAAATCTTCGCCAAGAGCGCATGGATCATGGTGGGGCCTCACAACGATATCGGCAATGCGGCAGGCCTCCACGTCATCTTCGAAACGTCGGACGAGGCCAAGAGATTTGCCGAGGAAAACAGGCGCGGCGTCTATCGGCTCTTCGATTCCAGCCGCCATGTCTATACCAACTGGCAACCGGTCCTGCAGCAGCGTACCGGTCACCCGGCGATGAACCCCTTCCACTGGACGGATCGAAAGATCGAATACACGCCGGAACTCTGTGCGCAGACGCTCGACATCCTGAAGCGCAGCTGCCGCATCAGTCTTGGAGAGAATTATCCGGTGGCGCTGGTCGCCTACCTGGCCAGGCGGATGTCGCGTCAGGCCAAACCGAAGAATGCCAATCTCTTGTACGCAACGATCTGACATGGAGAATATCGGGCCTGACACAATCGATGTCTGGCACTGGAAGCTGGACATGCCGTTGCCTGATCTCGGCATGTACATCACCTTGCTGTCGCTCGATGAGTGCGTCCGGACCATTCGCTTCGTCCATGATCGCGACAGGCATCGTTTCGTCGCCGCCAGGACCGGAATGCGGGTGATCCTCGGGCGCTATCTCGGCATTCCGCCGCGGTTGATAGGCTTCGACTATGGCGACAACGGCAAGCCTTACGTCGCGATCGGCGGTGCTTGTCCCATCCATTTCAATCTCAGCCACAGCGCCGACCGGGCCGTGCTTGCCGTTTCCGATCACTATGAGCTCGGCATCGATATCGAGGAAATTCGATTCCTGAAGGAAGATATCGCGAAATGGTTCTTCTCCCGCAAGGAGTATCAGACGCTTCGATCGCTGCCGGCTGATGGCTACCTGGATGGTTTCTATCGCTGCTGGACGCGCAAGGAAGCGTTCATCAAAGCCCATGGTGCCGGTTTGTCGCTGCCGCTTGATAGTTTCGATGTCACGTTCGACAGATCGAAGCAATCGCGATTGGAACGGCTGGAGGGGGATGAAGATGCACCACAGAACTGGGCCATTCTGGAACTTGCCACACCTGCCAACTTCGCCGGCGCCGTCGTTGCCTCGACCGGCGGGCACCAGGTGTGCCTGCGCTATCGCAATGGAAATATCAGTCAGATGGTCAGCCGCGCATCGAGAATGTAGCGCCCATCGGTGGCATCGAAATGATGGCAACCATGGAGCCCGGCCTTGAAAACCGGGGTAACGGTGCGGATGCGGCGCTCGCAATAGTCGTCGAGCGTGAGTTTCTCGATCTCCATGATGTTGAGAGCATAGCCGTAAATGCCGTGCGCATTGTGCTGCGAGGGTCGCAAGAGCCTGCCGTCACGTTCGAAGATACGCCCTGCGCCGCGCGCCTCGGTGCTGCCGATGACGACGGGATTTCGCTTGTGGGGTCTTATGCCTGTGAGCGCCGGGCCGTCGACCTCGAACAGATAGAGCTCGCTGCAATGGTCTTCGTAGGCATGGAAGTCCGACAGGTTGGTGAATAGCCACCATTTGCCGTCATGACGGATCAAGACGCTATCGGCCGGCGACTGGCCCTCGAAGGCCGTGGCGTGGAGCTCCCATTTCAGCGGGAACTCACAGCAGCGCCAGACCTCGAGGCGCCGTGCCTGATGCGTTTCCGGTATCATGAAGATCTGGTCACCATCGCGAAAGATGAATGGATAGGAGAGATGGTAGGGGCGCTCCAGCGCTACCCCGACCTGTGTGAGCGCATCACCGTCGAAACGGCCGACCGCGATATGCGCCTTGCGGTCGCCGCGGGAATAGGCCTCGTAGAACAGATAGCATTTTCCATCTTCCTGAAACAGGAATGGATCGGCCTTGATGCTGTTGTCGGAAGGCGGAATTTCGACCGCCCTGCTCGGATCGAAATCATCGATATGGCCGCGTCCCGTATAAAGCGTCCATATGGCCGACTCGGCGCGGAGCCTCGCCCTGATCGATTTGAATGCTTTGACCGAGACAGATCCTGCGACGATGCAGCCGTAGCGAAAGAGGTCACCGAGCGATGGTGGCCGATCGGCAATCGGGCCAGTGAAGGCGGATGGATTGAAATGCTTGGTGTCGGCGAGCCGCGTCAGCTCTCGCAGCAGAAGTGTAACGCTTCGCTCTCGCACGAAGGCACTCAATCGTGTTGCGCTCGGCTTGATGTTGAATGACGCCCGCGCGATCTCGAGCCTTCCGGCCTTGCCGCCGCGCTTGGCATAGAGGACCAGATCGGCAGTCGACGCGCGGGCAAGGACCTCGGCATAGCCGTACCAATCCACATCGGCCGATCGTCGGTCGGAGAGATTGAAGGCCCATTCTCCGAATGGGAGAGCAGCGATCGCGTCGTCGGCCATGCTCGTTGGAACCATGCGGACGACGAGATCCAGCTTCAGGCGGCGCAACGATGCCGCCGTGATGTTGTCAGGGGTGCATGTCTTGTCGCCATCGGATTGGTAGCAGTCGATAAAGTGACGCCGGCAATTGAAATGCTTTGGCGAATAGGCGGGTTGACGCGCAAGGGCTCGCGTCTCCAATCGTGTGCTCCAGGATAACAGCTTCGATGTCTTCCCGTCGCCAAACGGATAAGGATGGGTCAGCACGGCTGCGAGCTCCAGACCCGGCGCCGCCAGAATCCGGTCCAGGATCATCAGCTCCCAGTTTTCGAGCGCATGTCCGCGCGCGACGAGAATGCCGACCCTCAATGGCTTGGTCTCGTTCATGGCTGTTTCCTCTTATGGCTCGGCCGCTTGCCGGATATTGTTCCGGGGCATTGGCGGATACCTAGAGCCGGATGATTTTAGGTCTGTTCGACTTAAAATTTGAATCCGCTCTAGTCGGCGGTGAGTTTTCGCGAGAGCGTCGAGGCCAGGTCGCGGATACCGTTGCTGGTCAGCGAATCCTCGTGCCAGCCGTCGATATCGACCACCATGCAGTCCTCTCCGACCGCATCACCCCATCCAAACCGCATTTTGCGCGCCCGAGGATGGGTCGCACTGCTTCTAAGCAGAACGACGCTTTCATCCTTTGTCTGCGGCGGCTTGTAGCGACGCGCTGCCGCCACCAGCAATTTGGTAACGGCCTCGTTCGCCTCCTCTTCAGGGGAATATTGACCGGCCTTGACGCCAAAGATCCTCAGAAGCGACAGTGAGACTTCGAACTCCTTGAGATAGTCGATCAGCCGGATACGGCGGGACAGCAGCTTTCGGGTGAAATAGGCAAGACGCTTACGTCGCCGCTCCCGGTGCCATCGCGCTTGCTCCCGTTTGGGCAAGGAGGCGAAATAACCTGGAGCCCAGGCATCGATGATGGCCGTGACGCCGACATCCATGCCTCTTTCGCGCAGTTGCCGGCTGATTTCCATCGCAAGGACGCCATTGACGCAGAGACCGACGATGGCAATGCGTCCCACGGCCTTGTCGATCTGCATGGCATCGATCGCACGGCCGGCGATATCCTCGATACTGAGACGGTCCAGGCCGCCTTTTAGATCCGCGTGGAACATGTTGACATTGTATACCGAGACCCTGTCCGGTAATTCATTGGCAAGGCGGTAGTACAGGAATGGATGGTTGAGAGTATAGACCGCGCCGGTCCCCACGCCATGTTTGCAGGTAATCAGCTCCCACGGGTTTACGGCTTTTTCCTGCGGTTTCTCGACCTCTTCGCTATCGAAGATTGCAGCTGCAAAGCCCGCAAACGTCGGCTGCTTGAATAGAAGCTGCAATGTCGGGTTTGCGTCGAATCTTGCGCGTGTTTCCGATAGTAGCCGGAGCGCGAGAAGCGAGTGGCCACCGAGCGCGAAGAAATCATCATCCGGGCGTATTTGCGGAACCTGTAGGACTTCCTTCCAGATTTCAGCAAGCGCTTCCATTCGCGTATTCGGTGGCGATTTGCCTGTGACGGCGCCATCCATCGGCGCAGTCTTGGCGGAAGTTGCCACGTGCCGTTCCGGCGCAATGAGCGAAGAAAGCGGCGCCTCAGGGCGATCGAGAGCAATTTCATACGCGTTCCTCCATAGTTGCAGGAGGCTTTCGATGGTGCTGGCTTCGAACAGGTCGGCATTGTATTCGATCGACATGCGCCAGCCGGTCGGCCGTCCGATCATGATGAAGCTGAGGTCGTAGATGACGCCGGGGGACTGCGAGGGCGAGCTGATGAGCTCGAAGCCGCCATAGCGACGATCTTCCAGAAAGGCCTTCTGCAGGTTGAAGTTGACCGAAATCAGCGGGTTGCGAGCCGGATCGCGCACCGGATTGACCAGTTCCACGAGCTTGTTGAACGGCATGCGCTGATGGTTCAGCGCCCCTTCGATCGTCGCGCTGACGGAACGAATATGCTCGGCAAAGCTGACATCGGAGCCGAAATCGAAACGCAGCACGAGATTGTTGATGAAGACGCCGATCATGTCTTCCAGATCGCTGTGTTCGCGACCGGCAATCTGCGAGCCGAAGAGCACGGTCGGCGCTTCGGTCAGCCGATGAAGGGCCGCGCTGAGGACGGCCGCGCCGAAACTATATTGCGAGACGCAATGCGCGCGCGCGGCCGCATCCATGCGATCGGTGAAGGCCGCTGGCTGTACGATGGAGAGAATATCGCCGCGATTGGTTTTGACCTGACCGCGAGGCCGGTCGGAAATGACTTCGAAATAAGGGGCGCCAAGCAGAGTTTCGCGCCAGAAGGTTTTTTCCGTTTCGAAACCATAGCTCTGCAGATATTCCTGCTGCCAGAGGGCATAGTCGCCATATTGCAAGGGCAGCTCGGGCAGGACCGGTGCACGCCCCGCATCGATTGCTGCGGCTATTTCGCCGACTTCCCGCCCGAGAACACGGATCGACCAGCCGTCAAAGCAGCTTTGATGAGCTGTTATCAGCAGGAAGCCACGCTCGTTTTCAGCCATCAGCAGTGTGACGCGGAATAGGCCTGCCGTGCTGAGATCGAAGGGTGCCTGCGCCGTCTCCTCGCCGATCGACAAGATCCGTGCCTGGCGCTGTTCCGGCGGCATGCCGCGCAGATCGATCACCGACATCTTGAAATTGACGTCGCTGACGGCCTGCTGGAAGGGGCTGCCGTTCCTTTCGATAAAGCGGGTTCGAAGTATTTCGTGGCGCTGAATGATCTTTCGAAAGGCTGCCTCAAGGGTCGAGACCCTGAATATCCCCCGGATCTCCCAGCGGACCGCAACGTTGAGCGCGGGGTTGCCGGGATTGAGCTGATCGAGAATCCAGCAGCGCAGCTGTGTCTGCGTACAAGGAAATTCACCGATGATCTGCGGTTCTGCAACCGAGCCGCTTGGACTGTTGTCGACTGTACTCATAGAGATGCCCCCAGGCCGCGGCGTGCGCCGTTACGAAAATCTCGCAGTGATGGAATATGGAGCTGCACAGGGTCGGACTGGTCCCCCCCCTGGGCATCGGCAAAGGCCGCCAGTGCGGTAATCGTTGGATGGCGCAACAGATGTTTTGCCTCCAGCGGCAGCCCGTTGTCGCGCATGCGGGCTGCGATGCGGAATATGGCAAGTGAATCGGCGCCCAGCGCGTAGAGATTGTCGTCGACGCCGATGTCGCCAAGGTTCAGGACATCCTGCCAGATCGCCAGCAGCCGTTGTTCCATCTCGGTTTTCGGCTGGACCTTGGTTGGCGCGGCACCGCGCTGCGGCACGCCACGCTGCTGCAAGGTCTTGCGGTCGAGTTTCCCGTTGCCGGTCTGCGGTAGCTCGCTTTCCATCACCCAGAAGCTCGGCACCATGTGCGCCGGCAGATTAGCTTTGGCATGTGCCGCGATATCGGCTGCGAGTGCATCGTTGCCGCTTACGGCTGGCACGATGTAGCAGACCAATGAACGATCGCCCTTGGCGTTTTCGGCGACGACAGTTGCACATTGGCGCACGCCTTCCACCTTGGAAATGACGGCCTCGATGTCGCCGAGTTCGATGCGGAAGCCGCGCAGCTTGATCTGCTGGTCACGCCGTCCGAGCAGCTGCAGCGACCCATCGGCAAGCCGTCGTCCGACATCGCCGGTCTTGTAAAGCCGCATCGGCCTGCCGACCGCAAAGCAATGCGGAACGAAAGCCTTCTCGGTCAGATCGAGACGATCGAAGTAGCCCTCGGCAAGCCCGTCGCCGCCAATGTGCAGCTCGCCAACGACGCCGACCGGCGCGATATTCTCGCTCTGGTCGAGGATGAAGAGCTGGGTGTTGGCGATCGGATGACCGATTGTGATCGGCTGATCGGCATCCGTGACGCGCTGCAGCGACGACCAGATCGTCGTTTCCGTCGGGCCATACATGTTCCAGAGCTCGCCGCCGATTTGAAGCAGGGAGCGCGCCAGTTCCCTGGGCAGCGGTTCGCCGCCGCAGAGCATTTTCAGCGCCGGCCGATCCTTCAGACCCGCCTCGACAAGCATCTGCCAAAGCGTGGGCGTTGCCTGCAATACAGTAGCGTCGTGGTCGCAGACGAGCTTTGCCAAAGCGAAACCATCCTGCACCTGGCTGCGGCTGGCGATGACGACCTTTCCGCCTGAAATCAGCGGCAGGTAGAGTTCGAGGCCGGCAATATCGAAAGAGATCGTCGTGACGGCAACGAGCGTGTCGCTTGCGCTGAAGCCTGGTTCCTTCGCCATGGAGAGAAGGAAGTTCGTCAGGGATCGATGCGAAACCTCCACGCCCTTCGGCATGCCGGTCGAGCCGGAGGTGAAGATGATGTAGGCCGACGCGGTCGTATCGACGGGCAGGGTCTTCAGCGGAAGGCCAGTCATCGAGCTGATCGCCTTGGCATCCTGATCGAGCCGGATAACGGGAATATCCGCCGCGGCAAGCCGAGCCATGTCGTCGCTGTCGCAGATCAGACCACGGATGCGGGCTATATCCAGCGTCTGCCGCAGGCGCGGTTCCGGATGCGCCGGATCCATCGGAACGTAGGTATGCCCTGCCTTCATGACGGCGAGGAGGGCAACGATCATGTTCAGTGACCGTTCGATCAGGATTGCAATGCGCTGATCCGGGTCTGGAAGCGCCATCTGGAGGTAGAGGGCCAGCTGGTTCGATCGCGTTTCCAGCTCGCCGTACGTGATCGACTGGCCGTCATGTTGAGCAGCAACGGCATCCGGATGTTCGGCTGCACGCCTGGAGAAAAGCGAGAAAACGAATTGATCGTGATCGTAAGACATCGCCGTCCGATTGAGATCGTCGACCAGCCAGGATTTCTCCTCGTCAGAAAGCAGTGGCAGCTCGCCCACCTTGTGATCCATATCCTTGGCCAAGGCTGCCGCCAGCGTCGAGAAATGGCCGATCCATCGTTCCACGGTCGCGCGGTCGAAGACATCGGCGTTGTAGTCGACATCGATGCGGATGTGGTCGCTCGCCTCGATCATGTTGAAGAACAGGTCGAAGTTGGAGAAGGCCTTTGCATTCGGCTCGATGGTCGGCTTGAGGCCGCCAAACGACGATCCGCCGGCCATGCGCTCCAGGTTGAACTGGATTTCGGTGAGCGGCAGGCGGCGCGGATCGCGTTTCGTATCCAGTTTGCGCACCAGCGTACCGTAGGTGTAGTCCTGATGTTCGAAGGCCTGGAAGACGAGCTGCTGCGTTGCCTTCAGATGGGCAGCAAACGGCTCCGCCAGCGAAACCGCCTGACGCAACGGCAGCAGATTGACGCAATGGCCGACGAGGATCTGGCCGTCGAGCAGGCTTTGGCCGGCCGAGGGGATGGCGATGACGATGTCATCCTGACCCGACAGCCGCGATATCATCACCTGGAGGGTCGCGAGCAGGGTGGAGAACAGCGTCGCGCCCGACTTCGCCCCTCTTTTCTTCAGCGCCTTGTAGACATCGGTGCCGATATGGCCGGTGCAGCTTCCGCCGGCAAAGCTGCGATATTCCGGCCGCGGACGATCAAGCGGCAGATCGGGAAGATCCGGAACCGTCTTGAACTGATCGAGCCAGAATTGCTCGGTTGCCTGGGACTTCTCGGGTCTTGGGGAAAGGTCGGTCGAATAGGTGGCAAAGGAGAGCGCCGGCTGGAGTTCCGGAGCACTACCGGCCTTATAGGCCTCGTAAGCGGATGCCAGTTCTTCGACGACGGTATTGATCGACCACCCGTCGCAGATGATGTGGTGGGCCGTGAAGACCAATACGTGTTTTTCGGGTGCCAGCTTGATGATGCTGGCGCGAACCAGAGGACCATTGATGAGATCGAAGGGCGTATGAGCATCATCGTCTATGAGAATGGCAAGCCCCTGGTCATCGATGTCTTCAAGGATCGGCAGCAGGTCGAGCTTGAAGTCCGGAATGAACTGGAAGTGCTCGCCGCCGCGGTCGAAGCGAATATGAAATGCGTCGTGGCGGGCAATAACGGTGTCGAAGGCCTTCTGGATGGCTTTTTCATCCAGCAGTCCCTCCAGCGTCAGCGAAAAGGACTCGTTGAACGAGCATGAGGCTTCGTCGCCCGCCTGGGCTGCAAGCCATATTTCCGTTTGCGCTTCCGTCAGCGGCGCCGATTGCAGCCTTGTTACGGATGCCTGTATCGGCATTGCAGATAGGGTTGGCTCTTCAATCGCGGTGAATATGCCGACGGCCTGCATGGCGTCCAGGCTGTCGCGGAAGGCTTTCGCGATGGAGCGGAAGTCGTCCTCGCTGTGGGCTGTCGTCAGGAAGCAGGGGTAGCCGTCCTGTATATGGACGCCGTTCAGCCGCATCTGAGCATAAAACAGCGCGCCGAGCGGATCCTGGCTGGAGAAGTCGGTGGCAAACCAGCTCTTGTAGCCATGAACGATATCGGCGATGCCGCGCCTGGCAAGATCGGCTTTGATCTCGGCGACGAGCGCCTCGGTTCGCTGGGCCACGCGATCGTAGAGGGCGGAGCCTTCTCCCTTGATATGGTGCAATACCGCCTCGGCGGCTGCGAGCACCAGCGGATGACGCACGAATGTTCCGGCAAAGAAGGTGGGCGCGGTCATCGGAACGGAGTTGTCGCCGTAAGCCCAATGGCCGCCGTCGAGCGCATCCATGAAGCGGGGGCTGCCGACCAGCACGCCGATCGGCATGCCGCCGCCGACGACCTTACCGTAGGTCGCCATGTCACCCTTGATGCCCCAGATCGCCTGCATGCCGCCCGGATCGACGCGGAAGCCGGTGACGACTTCATCGAAGACGAGCGCGAATTCGGATTGGGTGGCAATGTCGCGCAATTCCCGGACGAATTCGCGCGGCTGCAATTCCGGATGGCGGCTCTGGATCGGCTCGATGATGACGGCTGCGATATCTCCGGCATTGGCACGGATAAAATCGATACTTTCCGGCGCGCCATAGCGCAGGACCGTCATGTTCGACACGGAGGCCATCGGGATGCCCGAGGCAACCGGCAGGGCAATCGGCTTGTCGGCGCGATTGCGGCCCTTGACCAGAACTTCGTCGAACTGGCCGTGATAGTCATTGGCAAAGACCACGACCCGATCGCGGCCGGTGACGGCGCGCGCAAGCCGCATCGCGGCCATGACGGCTTCCGAACCTGTGTTGCAGAAGGTCACCCGATCATGGCCGGTCACTTCGGCAATCATCTTGGCGACATCGCCGGCAAGCGGCGTCTGCGGACCGATCGCAAATCCGCGGTCGGCTTGAGCTTTAACGGCGTCGATCACGAAATCAGGCGCATGGCCGAAGGCCGTCTGTCCGAAGCCATTGACCAGGTCGACATACTGGTTGCCGTCGATGTCCCAGATATAGGCGCCTTTGGAGTGGTCGCAGACGATCGGGAAGACCATCTCCTTCCAATCCGCGCGGAAACCGGATGCGGAGCGCGGATCGGCCAGATGCCCGCGATGACCCTGCGTGAACGACTTGGACTTGGCGTTCTTGGTTTCATAGGCCCTCGTGAGATTGGCGATGAAATCCCGTTTGGCAACGGAAATCTCAGAGGTCACGCTCTTGGCGTTCGGTCGGTAGAGCTTGATGCGCTCAGTGCCGAAATCGCTTTCTGCAGGAGCTGCGGTGGCCGGAGGAGAGGAGGGTTGGCTTGCTGCAGCTTGCGGCGCCGGCAAGACGGGCGCTATAGGCAGCGTGCTTGGCGCTACGGCAGCCGGAGCCCCGCCCTGCATGGCCTGCAGCATCAGCAACTGCTGGGAAAACAGCGTTTGCGCCATCTGGATCTGGGATTGCAGCACCGTCGCAAGATCCGATGTCCCCGCCGGCATCGATACGGCTTGCGGAGCGGGCATCATGATCGGCATCGGCGCCGGAAGCGGTGTGGCCGGCATCGATGCGACAGCGATTGGGGCGGCGGGCAATGGTTCTGCCATTTTTACCGCATCCGGCGGCATTTGCTGATCGAGATAGACTGCCAGATCGGCTACGGAGGGAATGTCGCTCAGCAGTTCCCGGAAAGAGATCTTGACCTTGAAGTCCTTCTCGATGCGTTGCGCAAACTGGCCGACGAAGAGGGAATCGAAGCCAAGTTCCAGGAAGGTTGCTGCCCGCTCGTCCGGTCCGAGCGTTTCGCCCGACATGTCGCTGAGCAAGGTCAGAAGAGCCGTTTCCAATTGCGGCAGACGGTTGGAGGTGGGAATGGTTGCTGCAACATTCATTGCTCGATTCTCCCCGGTAAGGTTGACGTCAGAGACAAGGGGTTCGGCCACTGGCCGGCTGTCTGTTTCGGCATCGATGTGCTTGGTCGATGCACGGCGCGCGGATGGCGGGGCATCGATCCAGTGGCGCTGCCGCTGGAATGGATAGGTCGGCAGGGACAGCCGATGCTGGGCCGACGATGGAAGAGCCGGCCAATTGAGGCGGCACCCTGCCATCCATAGCTTGCCATGAGCCTCTGCAAGAGTTGCTGCAGCGGCGGATGCCCGATCGTGTTCGGGCAGGCTTTGTACGACCGCGGCAAGACTGTCTCGTGCGATCGTCTGTGCGGCAAAGACCGACAGTGTGCGGCCTGGTCCCACTTCGAGAAGAACCGGTTTGCGGTCGCGGCAGAGCGTAGCAAGCCCGTCGGCAAAGCGAACGGCGTCGCGGCAATGCATGGCCCAGTAATCCGGGGATGTTGCCAATTCGGCGGTCTGCCAATCGCCCGTGACGCCGGAGATGAAGGGGATGGTGGCCGTACCGTAGGTGACCTTCTCCGTCTCCTGGCGTAGGGCTAGAGCCGCATCGTTCATCATCGCGGAATGGAACGCGTGCGATGTGTGCAACCGGCTGAAGGCGATCTCAGCTTCCGAAAGTGCTGCGCAAACCGTCTCGATATCGGCAAAGGGGCCGGAGATGACGCAAAGTTTCGGGGCATTGATCGCGGCGATCTCCACCTCACCTCGCAGATACGAGGTGGTCGTTGCGGCATCGGCGCGAACGGAGACCATCGCCCCTTGCGGCTGATGCTGCATCAACCGCCCGCGATTTGCCACAAGACGCAGGCCATCTTCGAACGAAATGACGTTGGCGAGCGTAGCGGCAACAAATTCGCCAACGCTGTGACCGATCATGGCATACGGCTTGACGCCGCGGCTGAGCCACAATCGGGCAAGCGCATATTCGACAAGATAGAGGCAGGGCTGGGCGATGCGGGTTTCACGCTGCTCGTCGGCGATGGCTTGCGTCGCTGGGCCGATGTGGCAGATGTAGTCGCGCAGGTCGAGCCCGAGCGTCATCTTCAAAAGCTCGGAACCGCGGTCGATCCAGCGGGCAAACTCCGGTTCCGAGCGGTAAAGCCCGGCACCCATGCCGACATATTGCGCGCCTTGGCCGGGAAACATGAAGGCGACCGACGGCTGATCGGCGGCGACGAGAGGCTGGTAGCTCTCCGTCGTCAGCTTGAGGATCGCTTCCTCGATATTTTCGGCGGCGACGGCCAGCCGGTGGTTGAACTCGCGTCGTCCGGTTTGAAGCGTGTGAGCCAGCTGCGCCATCGCAAGCTTCGGGTTTTCGGCGAGATGATTGCTCAGATTGGTGCGCATCTCGGCGAGCGCCTGCTTGTTGCGGGCCGAAAGGGGGAGAATATAATGCCCTTCTACCTCTTTCGACTTAGCCGGTTGGTAGGGGGGCTCCTCCAAAACGACGTGAACATTTGTTCCGCCTACGCCGAAAGCGCTGACCCCCGCTCTTCGCGGCTCCTGTCCCTGTGGCCACTCGATTGCTGTTTCTGGAATGTAGAAGGGGCTTTTCTCAAGATCGATGCGCGGATTTGGCTGGTGATAGTTGGGCATCGGCGGGATCTTTGCGCAGCGCAAGGCCAGCGCCGTCTTGATGAGGCCTGTCACGCCGGCTGCCGCGTCCGTATGGCCGATCGTGCCTTTGACCGACCCAAGCGCGCAATTGGCCGAGCCCGGCGCATCCTGCGCGAAGGCGCGCGTCAATCCGTTGAATTCGATGGGGTCGCCGAGCGGTGTCGCCGTGCCATGGCATTCGATATAACCGATGGTCGAGGGATCGACGGCGGCATTGGCGAGAGCCGTCGCGATTGCTTCGGCCTGGCCTTCTACACTCGGCGCCGTGAAGCCGACCTTGTCGCTGCCGTCATTGTTGATGCCGTAGCCGCGAATGACCGCATAGATGTGATCGCCATCCTTGAGCGCATCTTCATACCGCTTCAAGAGGACGACGCCCGCTCCGCTGGCAAACACCGTGCCGGCGGCGTTGGCATCGAACGGCCGGCAGGTTCCGTCGGGCGAGGCCATGCCGCCTTCCTGGTAGATATAGCCTCGTTTTTGCGGAATGGTAACGGAAATGCCGCCGGCCAGAGCCATGTCGCAGCTATAGGTCAGCAGGTTCTGGCATGCCTGAGAAACCGCGAGGAGCGAGGTTGAGCAGGCGGATTGCAAGGTGAAAGCCGGACCGCGCAGGTTGAATTTATAGGCGACGCGGGTCGCCAGCGTGTCGTTGAGCGCGCCGACAAGCTCATGGAAGCAGCCGATCTGGTAGTTCGATGTGAATTCTTCCGCCTTGGTGCGATCGTGCAGAACATTGTTGATCAGATAGGTCGGCATCGAAGAGCCGGCGAAAACCCCGATCAGGCCGGCATAGCGCTGTGGATCGTAACCGCCGTCTTCGAGAGCTTCCCAGCATATTTCGAGGAAGATCCGGTGCTGCGGGTCGGTAACAGCAGCCTCGCGCGGAAACATGCCGAAGAACTCGGCGTCGAACATGTCCGCACCATCGAGATGGGGCCTCGCGGCGACATAATTCGGCTGCGCCCGTTCCTCGTCGGTAAACGCGTCTTCGATCTCCTCTGGCGAGAAGAGCGAAAAGGCGCTTTTACCTTCAAGCACCAGCTGCCACAGCGCCTGCACCGAGGGCGCGCCGGGAAAGCGGCCGGACATGCCGACAATGGCGATGTGCCCGGAAGTTTGCTCGCTCAGCTCCTCATTGTCTTCGAAATCACGCTGCTTGCCATTCTCCTGGTGATTCCCTTTCATAAGGAGCTCCTGCGGATATGAGAGATCGCCTTCTTCTGCAACGCGGCACGCTGAGCCGCGGCGGCAATGCGGGTCGGGCCGGATGTGCGACCATCCAGATGAAGCGCCAGTTCACGAATTGTCGGATGACGCAGCAACGCAACCACATCGATCGCATGGCCGAGTGCTTCTTCGAGACCGGCATGAATTTCCATCAGCTGAAGGGACGTGCCGCCAAGATCGAAGAAGTTCCGGTCGAGATCGACGCCTTCGAGCGCCAATGCCTCTTGCCATAGGGCCGTCAGCAGTTCCTCGGTCCGGCTCCTGATGTCTGCCGGCTTTGTCTGGCTTTCGACCGGAGGAGGCAGCAACTTCGAACGATCGACTTTACCGGCCGGCGTCAGCGGGAAGGCGTCAACGATGACCGTGGCATTCGGGATCATATAGGCGGGAAGAGCCGCGCGCAGCGTCGCCATGACACCTTGCACCAGATCGGCGCCCGCGCCCACATGGCTTTCCTTCGGGCATAGATAGGCCACGATGCGTTTGAGGTTCTCGCCCTGTATGTGGCAAAGCACGATGCCGTCGGCAAGGCGTGGGTCGCGGCGGAGCGCGGCCTCGATTTCATCGAGTTCTATCCGCTTGCCGTTGATCTTGATCTGCCGGTCACGGCGTCCCTTGAAGGTGACGGTGCCGTCCGGCTTCAGGCAGGCCACGTCACCCGTCAGATAGAAGCGTGTCGCGCCCTCCCTGGTTTCGACGGTGACAAATTTCTGTTCCGTCAGTTCCGGGCGCTTGAAATAGCCGATAGCGAGACCGTCGCCCGATATCGCCAATTGGCCTTCAATGCCGGGAGGAACGACACGCAATTCCTCGTCCAATACCGCGATTCCGGTATGGGCGATCGCCTTGCCGATCGGCAGCTCGGTGCCCGAAAAACTCGGCAGAACCTGAAAGGCGGTGGCAAAGACTGTCGTTTCGGTCGGCCCATAGGCGTTGGTGAGCCTGCAGCCGGGATGATGCTCCAGAAAGCGGCGGGCGTGAACGGCCGAACCGACGTCGCCTCCGAAGAGGATATGACGAAGCTTCGGCAGGGATGAGCGGGCATGATCGGCGAAGAGATTGAACAGCCCTGTCGTCAGGAAGGCGATAGTGACGCCTGTCTCCTGCATGAAATCGGACAGGCGTGAAATCGAGAAATCGGTATCCGGCATGACTGCCAAGATGCTGCCATTGAGAAGCGCACCCCAGATTTCAAGCGTCGATGCGTCGAAGGAGATGGTGGCCGTATGCAGGACGACGTCATTGCGGCTGAATTCGACATAGTTTTGATCGAGAACGACCCGCGAAATGCTGCGATGGCAGATCATCGTTCCCTTGGGCCGCCCGGTCGAGCCGGACGTATACATGATATAGGCAAGATCGCCGCCCGTTATGTCTATTGCCGGCATCGCAGCGCCAGGCCGATGCGCCATTTCTGCGATAATGGCATCCGCTTCGATGACCCTGCCGTTCATGCTCGGCACGCTGGCAAGCTTCTCGCCATGGGCATTATCGACGAAAATGACCTTGGGAGCACATTCTGCGATAACGAAGTCGAGATGTTCCACGGGAAAGGCTGGATCGAGCGGGAGATAGGCGCCACCGGCCTTCAGTATGGCCAGGGTGCAAATGATCGCATTGACGCTGCGCGGTAGAAAGAGGCCGACGATATCGGCCTTGTGCACGCCCACCTTTATCAGATGCAAGGCCAGCGCATCGGATATGCGATCAAGGTCACGATAGTTGATATGGGTGTCGCCGGAGACAAGAGCCGTTGCCTCCGGTGCTGCTCTGGCCTGTGCGCGCAGCATTTGATGAAGGCAAAGATTGCGATCGTAATGCATGCTTGCTGCGCCAATTGCGTCTGCCTGCGCCTCGCGGTCAATCATTATCGCTCTCCGGGTTGTCCTGCGATGGATGACGGCATGTTGCGAAATGCTTCATCGTCGACCGCAGAATTTCACGCTGGAGCAAAAGCACCAGCTGGTCATTGGGATGATTGTCCGCACCACCGAAAGTCGTAAGTCATAGGGGCGCGTAGCCATTTTGTCGGAGAGGTCCGCCATGGCGGTCATAACGCGGCCGAAAGCATTATGCGCAACACCGATCCTGCTGGTCGGTTGATGGTCACGTGGCAGCGTGCAGTTCGGGAAGAAATTGCCGGATGGCTGGATGATCAGGAGCTATCTGAACTGATAGGCTCTGACGTAATCAACGAACATGAAGGATGGGTCGGCCGCGGCCATCTTGGATATGCCGTCGACGATACCAAGGTCGATGAGCATATACATCGGCTGGCGATGTTCCGGCGGGATCTTGGTTTTCCAGACAAGATTGCCGTCGAAATACATGCGGATGAAATCGGAATCGATCTTCACGCCATAGGTGTGCAAATCAGCGGGGTTTGCAGTGGCGAACACATTGATGCGGGAAAAGGCAGAATCGTGCCGCCCGTCCCGATGCCAGACGTGTACCGTCGAAGAGTAGGCACCGGGCTTGTCACCATAATACTCGATGACGTCTATCTCTGAGGTAGCCTTTGAGCGATCCTTGCCGATAAGCCAGAAGGCTGGCCAGACACCCGGGTCATCCGGCAATCGTGCCCGCATCTCGAAGTAGCCATATTGCTGAGAAAAGCCATTTCCATGCTCATCGACCGAGGCGATCAAGCCGGAGCGCCATAGACCTTTGCCGTCGCGGGCAGCAGTAATGCGCAACATCCCATCCTGTATTGCGAAGGGGAAGTCGCCGCTCGGATCCGAGAAACGGGCACCACCAAAGTCGCCATTCCATGGTGTGTGGGAAATCCAGCGGGTACCAGGACCCCAGGCAGAGATGCTGAGATCGTTGAAAGCGTCCTCGAAGGTGAGTGTCATGCTGCTGACATCGAGCGTATCGCCGGTATCACCGGCGTGAGCAATTCCTATATCCATGATCGAAATGAGAGCAGCCGCAATGGATGCGTGAAGAAACACGCGGCGGTTGCTCATGCATCGAACATTAGATATCGGCGAGAACTGATCCATGCACATAAGCATGAACGGTACAATTTCTGCGGTATAGAACGTATTTCGGCCAGGGCGTCCACCAAAAGGCTTAGGCAAGGCGGAAATACAGTTGCATGGCGCCGTGATAGCTTGCGGCAACATTGAGGCAGAACAACCGGATTGCCAGACATGAATGCCATGGGGCTCGTGACGCTGATTGTAGGAGTTGTTGCGCTGACCGCGCCTGTGCGATGGTCGTTCATTATCATGGTCTTGTCGACGGTATTCGGCGCAGCGGCAGCCTTCAGCATACCCGGACTTGGCGGTGCATCGGTACTCGTGCCGAGCCTGTTTCTGATATTCTTCGCCGCACGGCTGTTTGCAGCCTATGGTGAGGGACCGTTCCTCGGCGCCCTGGTTCCGTGGCGCCCAGGTTTCTTCCTGCTGCTGCTGACGGCTTTTGGCATCTTTACGGCGATTTTCTTCCCGCGCATGTTCCAGGGGATGACGCAGACGATGATGGTTGAACGATCGATCGGCGCACGCAGCCTGATTGCGTTGGTGCCGCTGCGCTTTTCGTCCAACAATATCACTCAATCGGTCTATGCCGTGGGCGGCCTCATTTGTTTCATTACAACCTTTGCCTTCTTTCGGCGTCAGGGTACTCCTTCGGCCTTCATCAATGGCATGCTGGTCGTTGTCGGTGTCAACCTCGGCTTCGCGCTCGCTGATATAGTGACCCATTTCACCCATACAGACTTTCTGCTGAGTTTCGTGCGGACAGCCAATTACGCACTCCTGACCAATGCCGAAAAGGGCGGATTGAAACGCATTTCGGGAACTTTTCCAGAGGCTTCGGCCTTCGCCGATTTCACGCTCGTGCTCTTTGCCATCGTCACCAGTCTCTGGCTTGGAGGCATCCGTTCGAAGGTTACCGGCACTTTGGCGGGTCTGCTGCTGGTCGCGCTGATTCTATCGACGTCGGCGACCGCACTTGTCGGTCTCGCCGCAATCCTGCCGATCCTTAGCCTGCAGTCATTCCTGGCCTCCCGTCGCGAGCCTGGCGCGGGCCGGCCCGTTCTGATCGTGTCCATTCTGGCGAGCATGCCTCTCGTCATCTTCTTCGTTCTCATCGTCATGCCGGATCTCGCGCGTAATTTGCATGATTTTCTGGACGAGATGCTCTTTTCGAAGGCTGATAGCCAGTCGGGGCGCGAGCGTTTCATGTGGAATGCCATGGCTTACCAGGCGTTTCTGGACACCAGCGGCTTCGGTGCCGGCCTTGGGAGCGCTCGGGCATCGAGCTTCGGTCTGGTGCTGCTGTCCAATATCGGCGTCTTCGGCACGCTGCTCTTTGCAATATTTGTCGCTCGGCTTCTTATGGCCGACATGCGCGATCTGCATTCACCATCGCTGGAAACCGCCGCGGTTCTGCGCGCCGCCAAGGCCGGGATCATCACGGTTCTCGTTTCTGCGGCCACGTCCGGCACGGTGTATGATCTCGGGTTGATGTTCTACATCCTCGCAGGCAGCATTTCCGCGTTCAGTGTCGGAGCGCGGCAGATCCGGAGCGACTACAGTCCGCAGTTGGGTACCGTCGGAGAGCTGCGATGAGGATCGTCGTCTTCAACGTCAAATACAGCGAAAACCTCGGCGACGGGCTGCTTGCGGAATGCGTCGAATCCGGCCTGGCGAGCGGCAGGGATGAGATCGAAGTGGAGACGATCGACCTTGCCGGGCGACAGGCCTTCGCGACGGGCCATGGCGGCCGCAGGCGGCTCGTACTGGGATTGCTCCATCGATTGCCCGCAGGCGCCCGTCGACGGCTTGTTCGCGCAGTGCTGGAGCGCAGGTTGCGCGCGCTTCGCGGACAATGGGAAGAGAAGGTTGCGGTTGCCGATGCCGTCGTGATCGGCGGCGGGAACCTGTTTCAGGACGACGACCTCAATTTTCCGCTGAAGATCGGTGCGGTGCTTGATTGTGTCGTGCGGTACGATCGGCCGCTGGCGATCTATGCGGTTGGTGTCGGCGGCCATTGGTCGGAGCCCGCATACCGTCTCTTTGCCCGATTGAAGCAGGCGCGCCTTGTTCATCTTTCGGTGCGCGACGGCTTTGCGCAGGATACCTGGCGCGAGCACTTTCCAGATGGGCCTGCTGCGAAGATCGTACGTGATCCCGGACTGCTGATCCAGGCCTTGCCGGGGCATGGAGGCGCGCGCGCTCCATCCAAAGGCCCTTTGACCATAGGTCTATGCGTCACCGATCCCATCGTCCTGCATCGGCATGGTGCCGTTCATGCCGATGGTATTCCCTTTGCCGATATCGAGGCGTACAGGGATCTGACCGAGCTTCTCCTGGATGATGGCCATCATGTGGTCCTGTTCTGCAATGGGGCCAAAGAGGATCAAGCCTTTGCCGAGCGTATCCGCGCTTCGGTTGCCAAGCATCGCATGGTCACGTCCGGCACCCTTGATATTTCCAGGCGCCCGCGGCTTCCGATCGATCTCATCCAGACCATCCAGTCGCTCGATGTGGTGCTGGCGCACAGATTACACGCATGCATTGCCGCATATGCGCTCGGAATTCCGCATGTTGGCCTGGGCTGGGACAAGAAGGTCGAAGGTTTCTTCAATTCCGTCGGCCGCGAAACCTACTTCATAAAGGGTGCATCGCCGCCGCCCAAGCATGTCGCCCTGTTGCTGAAAGCAGCACAGCAGGAGGGGATAGAGGCGCGCCGCCATCACGATACGATTTCGGAAGCCCGCGCCGGAATCTCGAACATGCGGCGGCATCTGGTCGAGCTCGACCAATGCGCTATGTCGCGAATATAGCTGCACGCAGAACGATACAAGAGACTCTTAGTATAGAATTTGTGATACTGACGGAAATACTAAAAAATATACATAAAAACGGCAAAGTTTGTGCCGCTGTGGCGGTAAAAATTCGAGGAACAACAGATATCGATTTGCAATAAAGACATCGTGGATTTTCTATGGTATTAAATACTTGGAACTCACGAAAAATATATTTTCGAATGACCCACAGAGCATTCGAAATATGCTTTTCGTCCGAGGGGATGACGGCATGGCAGCGCAGCTTTCAATTGAGCATATTCGCAGCCTCGGTGGCGTAGCGCGGACCTTCGTTGCAGGTAGTGCGATCTGCGACTACGACAACGATACGCCGCGCCTTCTCTTTGTGCTTGATGGGTGGGCCTCGTGCAGCAAGATGCTGCCGAATGGCACGCGCTTCATGACGGAATTCGTGCTGCGCGGCGATATGATTTCGACATCCTTGACGGCGCTTTCACGCGAGACCGTGCGGGCGATCACCAATGTCACGGTGATGGTTTTCCCGGACTTCACCTCTCTGCCGAAGATCGAAGCACCAACGTTTTTCTATCGTATCGTCATTGCCGAGCTGGTACGGCACCAGGCGCGCATGTCGGAGAGGCTTGCCAATATAGGGCGCCGCGATGCTCTGGAGAAAACCGGCTACCTGCTGCTTGAACTCGGGGCACGCATCGGCACCTCGCGGGACTATGCAAACGCAGAATACTTCGATTGTCCTTTGACACAGGCGGACATTGGTGACGCGGTCGGCCTGTCGACCGTACACATCAACCGCGTCCTCAGGGACATGCGTGAAGCGGGGCTCCTGTCCTTCCGCAACGGTATTGTCGCCTTTCTCGATCGGCCGCGTCTAGCCGATCTCGTCGACTTCGACGAATCCTGCTTCGACACAACTATGGTTTGAACAATACTTTGTCTCCATTACTAATGGAGCAAGAAAGAATTATTTTATCCAATATTTAAATTCATTATTAACATATGTTAATGCGCGGAAAAACAAAATAAGTAATTACTACGATAACATAAACCTAAAAAAGAGGGGCGAGATATGGGAACTCAAGAAAAGTCTCGGCTTAAACAGAAGTTATTCTCTTTAAATCGAGTAAATACTCTAGTAGTTGCAAGAAATACAAAGGCCATTTTAAGAGTTGGGGGTAACGGCCATGATTGGACAATCGCTCACAAGTGAAAAATTCACGTCAGACACGGGCGCACGCATCATTTCAGTTCGGACATCCGACAGCTTGAGGCCATTCATCGCATCCGGCACGCCCGGCGTCGATGAATGGGAAGACTATATTCTTCTCATAGATTCTCGCGCTCTCGATCGCGAGTGCCTGTCGAAAAGCCTGACCGAATGCGACAGCGCCATGCATATCGTCACGGTGGGTTCGCTCGACGAATGGCAGATGCGCAATATGCAAGTATTACCATCCGCAGTTCTCTTCATGATCGGCGGCCGCAAAGTTTCCGACGCGGATGTGAGCGCCAAGATTTGCGCTCTGGTGGAGAGATTTCAGACGAGCCCGGTGATCGTGGGGGCTGATGGCGACGAGCTTGCACAGTTGCTGCATGCGCTGGAATGCGGCGCCCGCGGTTACATCCCGACCAGCGTCGGAATCAAGGTTGCCGCCGAAGCGGTGGCTCTTGCGCGCGCAGGCGGTGTCTTCGTGCCGGCAAGCAGCCTGTTGGCCGCCAAGGAGGCGATCGCACCGGTTGCCAGCCGCAACTGCTGCCTCGACAGCTTGTTCACTCCGCGCGAAGTCGTCGTTGCAGAGGCTCTGAGGCGGGGTAAGGCAAACAAGATTATCGCCTACGAGATGGATCTTTGCGAGAGCACGGTCAAAGTGCACATTCGCAATATCATGAAGAAGCTGAACGCGACGAACCGAACGGAAGTTGCCTACAAGATCCGGGAACTCGTTCGGTAATATCTTCCGGTCAGGGCCGTTGATCGTGGCAAGCAATGCCGGCAAGGACCGTGTCGCTTCAGCTCGAAGTTAGCGGTCCCGGCACCGGAGTATGCAAATGCCCCGCAGGGTTGGCCTATATAGAACGTCGGCCTTTGAAGTCGCGGTCGTTTGACGGAAAAGCGCCGGCGGCGACGTGCCGCCGAAGGATCACATAACAAGCTTGAGATTCCCGTGTGTTTGAGCTGCCGCGCCCTTTCCAAGGGGCGGGCCAATAGGCATGTCTGTCCGGAGTTTGAGCTTGCGGTCTTCGCACAACCAGCGGAGCTTCCACGCGCTGCGGCGACGGAAGCTCGAAAACCCAATCCAACAATGTCGATGCTGTTTGGCGGCCGAAGCTCGTGCAGGTTAGCTCAGTGCTGTACTATACGCAGCGAAGCGATCTCCGCGGGCTTGTCGTCGATGATGGCGCTGACGGTCAGGAGACCGGGCTGACGCAATCTCAACGGCGAAAAGACAAGGCTGGCGCCGACGACGACATTGATCGGAATATCGCTTGATTCCGCATCCTCGGTGATATCCCTCTGCTCGCTGAGCTGGGCGGCGTCCAACCGCTCTTCAAGAAGCGGTTGACGGTCCCCTGGCGCTATGCAGCGCAAAACGATCGATCGGTAGGGTTCCGTTGCCAAGGTGATCAGATTCACGTGCACACAGAATTTGGGCAGTGAAATGGGAAATTCCGGTAGCATCAGTACGCCGCTATAGACGCCGATGAAGCTGAGTTTTTCGCCGATTTCGGTGCGAACGTCGTCGCAGAAGATGCAATATCCGTAGCGCATGTGCTTCAATCATCCCGATCGTTGTTGCCGCGAGCGATTATCGTGCGGATGGCCCTCGAAGAACTCCAGGAAACAGCTCCGCCGGAACGAACGGGATGGATAGCTGCCCGCGTCTCCGGTTCGGAGAGGTAATTGCCTTCTGCTGGCGACCCCTTGGGATCGCACAGCTCAATGTGGATTTCTTTGTCGAGCGCCCAGGCGAGATCCGCAATCGAACGAAGCGGAAGCTCCGTCTGTCCGCAGAGATAACGGTTCAGGTCCTTTCGGCTGACACCGACCAATTCCGCAAGTCGCTGCTGAGTAAACCCTTTCTGTGACCGCCTTTCGAGGACGGCGGCAGCCAGATCACTGCGAACATTCGCGATGAAACGGCTGGCCGCCCGCGCCCGCGCCCCTATCTCAAACCGAAATGACATCTTCCGGATTTACTCCCTCTACGCACAACGCATCATCCACACCAAGCGTCCGGCGCAATCGACGCACCTCCAGCCGATAGCCGCGGTAAAGATCATGATCCTTCACATGATCGGCCCAGTCTCCAAAGACAGCGACAAAGCAGTCACGCATGGCGAACCAGCCGAATATGCGGAAATCGACGGTCTTTAATTCCCAAACTGCATTTCGTTCGACCCGGATTGCCCGGAACTGCCTGCAATGAATGAGCGGTTTCCCTGAAACGAATGTATAGAAAAGAAAATCCAGCTGCTCGACAGGCCTGAGGACCGCACCGAGCGACGATGGTTCGTCCTTGCTTACGCGTTCGCTCAACCAATTCACAAAGCTTGGCGTCGCGAAGAGCAGTCGCTTGGGTGACTGCTTTCGACCAAGCTGAATCTCAACTTTAACGATTGCTTCGGACGCCACGAGACTGTCAAACGTAGCCATAGCTGTCAATTAATCCATTATCATGTGGCAAGCCTTTCACCGAAGCTATCTATGGGTAGCATGAATTGCTGCACACTTGGATTGTATTTATCTAGCTTTCATATGGGTTAGAATGCCTAAGCAAAGAAGAGTATAGCTCATACGTCATAGCGATACACATCTAATCATTTACCCATTTCGAGGTAGGCGATTTATATTTCACATAATCCTGCGTTGCTGTCTTAGTCCGAACGGTTCTCTTGTTCGGCTCTCCATCCGCAGCCTATTAAAATGCTCGAGGGCTGCGAATGGTCGCTTGCCCCGTCATGGAGAACAGGGAGGATCACATGAGGACGATTGGAGCTCTCGCCATCTTGCTGGCAAGCACGTCTTTGACACTTGCCGGACCCCCGTCGCCGCCAGCCGAAAATGAATCGTTTATCGGCCAGGTGGGTGCGTTCAATGGTGCTTTCGTCAGTCAGAACACTGGTAACAATGACGCTCTGACATTCCAGAATGGCGTCGGCAATTTCGCCGTCACCAATCAGGACAAGGCCAAGTCCAACACATCAGCCATCCTGCAATTCGGTGACGGCAACGTCGCTTTCGCTGACCAGAAAGGCAAGACCAACGACCAGAGCACGTTTCAGGCCGGCGTCATGAATTTCGCCTCCACCCTGCAGCGGGACGGTGCGGATAATAACTCGACGATCGCCCAGTTCGGTTTTGGCAATTCCGCCTTCGCGGATCAGTCCAAGGGAGATAACTCTCAAGATACTTTACAAGTCGGCGGCCTGAACTTCGCCTCGACGACCCAGACCGACGGCAAGCATGGCGGAAACGACTCCAATACCATGCAGTTCGGCTGGGGTAACGGCGCCATCGTCGGCCAGGACGGCGGCGGCAACGACCAGACGACGCTGCAGGTCGGCGCCGGCAACTTTGCCGTCACTTCTCAATTTGGCGTCATCGGCTTCAACGGCAATGCCTCGACGACGACGCAGTTCGGTTGGGGCAACATATCCTTTGCCGATCAGGCTGGCGGCAACAACTCGCAAGACACGTTCCAGGCCGGCGGGCACAACTTCGCCCTGACCGGCCAATCGTCGTTCTTCGGATCGAACAAGGCGACCACGGCTCAGTTCGGTGTGGGCAATACCGCTCTGACATCCCAGATCGCCAATCCGCTCGGCTCCAACAATTCGATGATCGTGCAGGCCGGCTATCGCAATACCGCGATCGCTTCGCAATCGGGGCTGCAGACCGTGTTCCCCGTCAGCGGCTCGAACCTTCAGGGAACCATCCAGATCGGTTCGGGGAACTATGCCGTTACCTCTCAGACCAGCTCGAGCGGGCTGACGAACACGTCGGTTACAGCGCAGTTCGGCTATCGCAACACGGCCGTTACCGTCCAGCACTGAGTGAGCCTATGGAGGAGGCGAAAGCAAATGTCCGCCTCCTCCTCCTTTAACCGGATTGAGCCAGTCATCTATGCTGGTACCAATCGCAGGCGATCAGCGTTTTCTTTATTTCTGCATTCCTTTTTCTTTTCGATGCTGCTGCTTCCGCGCATCGCTCCCGCCTCGCAGACCGGGATCGAGTGCCTGGTAACGGCAGATAAAAGGGAACCGTTTCTTGTTGTACGGGCGATCGCAAGGTCAGATGTAGCAGTATCCGGGACATACAAGCTGGTTCTCATCAAGCACAATACAGAAGGAACGAGTCACAGCATTCAGCAAGGCAGCTTTGACTTGCAGCCAGGTTCGGACAATCTCCTTGCCACGACGATGATCGACGCCGGAGACGATGCCGAACTGATTGCAAAACTATTGATCGAAACCGATCGAGGTATGTCACAATGCGAATTACCGGAATGAAATGTCTGAAGAGTTCGAAGATCTTATCAAGTGCGATCATCGCATTGAGCACTTCATTCTACGTGATGACAGCAGAATGCAGAGCCGAAACGGCCTATGTCGCTCAAATTCCGGTTAATGTGACCACACCGGTAACATTCAACGATGTTACCACTCAGCCACTACCGGAGAGGCGCCATCCATCGGCAAATTACGCCGGGACGGGCGCTATAAATGTGCCGGAAGCGAATGTTGGGTCACGCGGCAATAATATAGCGCAGACACTGCAGATTGGTATGCGTAATAGTGTGTATCAGCTCCAAGGCGGGTCAGGTAATATATCAACTGCAGGAATCATAGGAAACTACGGAAATATAAACGTACTGCAAGCCGGAAATAACCTTAGATCGAATGTCGTATTGCTGAATGGGGCGGGCTTGAATGTCAGTGTTCTTCAGCCTGCAGGTTCCGCACCGGTCAATGTGCTGATCGCACGCTTGCCGGGTGGTGGATTGCTTATCAAGCGCTGAGTGGGCGCGGCCATGTTTTCGGGCAACGGAGAAGATGCCAATGATGATACGTAGGGCGATCGCTGCAATCGGTCTGATTGCAGCAATGACAATGTCGGCCTCCGCCGGGCAGTTGGTCTATCAGCCGACCAATCCGACCTTTGGGGGCAATCCGCTGAATGGCACGTTCCTGCTGTCGACGGCGCAAACGCAGGGCGATGGCGTCAAATCCGGCCAGCAGCAGACACCGGATCTATCCGGTCTCAACAATGCGCTGGGCAACCTTGGAAATGTCAATCAAGGCACGGGTTCAACTGGAACATCTCCAGTCATCGTGATCCAGAGCGGCCAGGTGCCGGCTAATCCTTGAGCCAAATTGATTGCGTCATCGTTCGGTGTTGTTGGGAGCGATTTATTCGAGCGGCCATGTCACATGTTGGTTTTCCTGTCGCAGCCATTCTATGCGGGTTGGGTCTTGGTGGCTGCGCCGCCGCGGGCAGCAGCCTCGACCCGATGAGTACTCCAGCAACGCTTATGCCTGCCACGAAGTCGGGTGTGGCATTGGAGAGTCTTCCGCCGCCCATACAAAAGCTTGATGTGGCAGTCTATTCGTTTCCTGACCTGACTGGGCAGAACAAACCCAATGAAAACTTTGCCGAATATTCCCGCGCTCTGACGCAAGGCGGCGCGCAGCTGTTGACTGACGTTCTGACCAAAGCCGGTAACGGCAACTGGTTCAATGTCGTCGAGCGCACGGACCTGCAATCGCTGCTGCAGGAACGGCAGATCATCCAGAATACACGGTCGGCGGTCTACGGCGCCAAGGCTGGCGGCATCCCGCCGCTCCGGTTCGCCGGCGTGCTGCTCGATGGCGGTATCATAGGTTATGATTCCAACGAAACGACGGGGGGTATCGGCGCCAACTATCTCGGGATTGGCGGAAACACGCAGTATCGCAAGGACATCGTGACCGTCTCCCTGCGGGCCGTCAGCGTCAGTACGGGGCGTGTGCTGGCCTCAGTCAGTACCACCAAGACGATCTACTCCGTCCAACTGCAGGGATCGGCGTTCCGCTTTGTTGGCGTCGACCAGTTGCTCCAGATAGAAGGCGGCATTACACGAAATGCACCCACGACCCTGGGCGTCCAGGAAGGCATTCAGCTTGCGGTCTATTCGCTGATCTTCGAAGGCGTGAGGAACGGGCTGTGGCAATTCAGGGATGCGGCCGCCGGCGCGGCCTTTATGCGATATCTGGACGAGCATCAAAGGGCCATGACGTATAAGCTCGATGCCAACGGCCGGCCGATCGGCCCGGCGGTCACCGTTCCCGCCGCCAGCGTGGCGCAACCGGCCGTCGAGGCGGCGTCCCAGCCCATCCCGATCAAAGACAAGCCGAAAAGCTCGTGATCAGTGTCGGCGCCGCATCATTTTTTCCGGCAGATTTCCGATTGTGCGTTGTCAGGTCCGCACGTTGCCGCTCCATTCTGGGTGCTTGCGCTCGGATTTGGTTTGGCCGTCGCCTTGGCGGCAGGTCCTTTTTCCAGAGCGCCGTTCTTCCTCACCGGAATACGTCCTTTCACCTGGGGAATTTGGGTCTCCGAAAATCCGGACCGCCGGATGATGGGCTGGCTGCTTGCTAGAACATCCGCTGCGCCAAGCGTGCCGGCAAGAAGCAAGATAATCGTAACAGCGATGATTTTATTGGGATGCATCATGACGATACTGCTCCTAAATCGCAATCTCGAGCCGATATCGAATTATCGGCTCCGAACATGTCGCTCTCGACGTTTCAACTGGCTGAAGGCCCCTCAATTTCATATTTGCTGCCGTTCTTATCGGCGATCTTGTGCTGGCCGCGCGCACGGGGCGATTCATCATTGTCTGCCGTCGAAACGCAGTCAGCGTGACACTGTGCCTGACCCAACCGTCGGCAAGTGGCCATCGGTCGGTGTGGGTGCGGCCCGCTCGGTGACGCCATTGCCCACATTCGGAAAAATGCTGCTTGCCAATCGGACTTTTGCTTGCGCTCGTGATGCCTGCCTTGGTTTGCGCGGCGTCGTCCGACGGTTGGCCGGCGGCTGAGGCGCGGGCATGACGGATGTCTCCGGCAGTTGTTCGACGAAGGCAGGATTTGTTTCCGCAGAGGGGGCTTGTTGCAGATAGCTTTCGTCGCATACGGCGCCATCGGTCAGCGCAAGCATGACGATCAGGGAGTAACCGGCAACGAGCTTTGATGTCATCTGAATCGATTCCCCTCGCGTGTCATTAAATATTAAATGACTATATCTTCCTATATTGAATAATGAATTGAAATTTCATTTATTTAAGTCAAACTTAAAGCAATCTATATTCGACATTATTATCATTTTATTGTAAAATTGCAACTTAAATCGGGAGGAGAGGATGAATTTATATTTGAGGCCGTCCGTGTGTTGTGTGGCTTTCCTGCTTTGGGGAGCAGGTGTTTCCTCGACGCTAGGGGCCGATAATGGCCCAGGGGTGCCGCAATCGGGGTCTCAAAATGTGACGCCGGATGCCGGCAAGAGCGATCCGTCCAATGCCATGGCGCCAGCTCCGGCCACACCCGCGCCGGCCGTTCCGCAGATTACCGAACAGAAGTTCGATGCATGGACACTGCAATGCTCGGCCGACAAAGCGATGAAGCCACGCTGCCAGATCGTCTATCGATTGACGTCACCGGATCAAAAGCAGGTATTCATGGTCATCAGCATGGCGCGTTCCGCGGACAATAAGGTTGGTATGCAGATGGCTCTTCCGCTCGGTTTTGCCATTCAGGGCGGTGTGAAGATTGGCTTTGGCAGCAAGTATTCGACAATGGCGAAGGTATCGCGCTGCACGACACAAGGATGTCTGGTGGAGGGGTTGTGTCCGCCCCAGATGCTGGCCGCCTTGATGAAGGAGAAGTCGGGAAAAGTCTCGATCCGCATGATGCAGGGAAATATGGCGGAGCTTCCGGTTTCTCTGAGTGGATTCGTCGCCGCCTTCCAGGCAATGCAGGCAGATAGCGGATGATGACTGAGGCGCTTCTGCCCTGCCGACGTCATGACTTCGCGGGCGGCAAAGGGAAATCTTTCGATATTGTTGCTAACAAGGGGTTGGCGATCTCCGGAAATTCAGGATCGCTCGTGACTTCCCATGATTTGGCAGGTTCCATGCTTCTCGCGTGTTCCTGCAAAGCGGCGGAGGAAGCCGCTCGCACGACCTCCTCCGCCACTTTCATCATCAGTCGAAGCTACTCTCCATTCACCGCTTGCAGGTCGGCAATATCGATACCGTGCGTGTCAAACCACCATTCTGGCGGCATGTCGGGATATTTGTCGCGAAGGCGCAAATATTTGGAGCGCAATCGTTCCTGACGTTCGACTTCCCGTTCGAAATAGGGATGGTCCACCGCTCCTCCCATCACATGGATGCGGCGAAGGAGCTTTCGCAAGACGTATCCTTGCTCCTTGTTTCCCGGTTCATAGCCGCTCTCCACGATCGTCGTGACTGTGTCGCGCAGCGTGCTGAGCGCATCGCCGGGCAAGGCGCCGTTCAAGATCATGTCCAGGCGTTCGGCGCCGAAACCGACGTCGATACAGGTCCCGAGTGGATTGACGATGTTGCCGATCTCGATGCCGTCCTTGTAGAACTCGGTGCAGTATCCGTTGATGCTGCCGTCGCTCCAGGTGCATTCGTCATCCGGGACGATGGGAATGCGGCCGCGATAGAGCGGCGTCCACTCTTCGAGGCGATCCGGATGGATCGTGACATGATCAGGCACCAGGCCAAGGGTCTCGAGAAACTCCAGCCAGAAATCGATGGCGTCACCGACAGCCATCTCCCTGAACGAGAAAAGTCCGAGCATTGTGAAGTGAAGGAAATGCGTTCCGTCCCCGATTTCGTCGAGATCGCCCATTCTCAGGCAGGCCTGAGCATTGGCAACGGTACCAATGTGGGAGGGGTCGGAGAAGAGGGGTTTGTACTGCTGCATTCCAGCGCTGCAGAAGAGCGTGGTATTATCGTGCGGCCTTACGGAGTCCATGCGTGTGAATTTGATGCCTCTGGAAAGGCAAAAGTCTTGGTATTGCTGGATCAGGCGTCCCGCGATGACATAGGCAACCTCCTTTGCTGTTCGTGTGCCTTTCCAAAACATAGCGACAGGATGCAGGATCTGCAATGCGAAGATCCGAGTTTCATATCGCAGGGCAGAAAAGGACCCGCTACCTCAAGTCGTGGATCTTCTTCCTTTTGCTACATGCCTGTCTTGTTTGTGCTGTAGAGCAGGTTCCAATGTACTGATGGTTATTTTCGGCGGGAGCGGCGAGATTGCTTCATCGATCGGTTTGGTGTACGGCCTTGCCCCATAATGATCGCAAGCGATCGCCGTGCTGCGGTCATTGCTCTCAGAGAATGCCAGCCTCTCATCAATACTGATTGTCCATCAACTGCGCTCCGTCGTCGAGCACACACTGAAACATCATGGTTAAACAGACAAAGCCCTTCATCATCGAAATCAAAACCTCCCGTCGAGCAAAAGCAAAACCAGTCGAATCGGCAAGATCGATCTGGGGGGAGCTTGCTGCTGACCTCAAGCAGACCCTGGCAATGGAGCAGGAAACGCAAGCAAGCCCGCCTGCACACGCGGATTGCGCTGAACGGCCGGCGCCTCAGCCCGCAGTGGCCGCGGATCATGATGAAGCAACGGCTCCACAGCCCGAATTTCAGTTCCTTGAAAAATGGATTGCAAAGAAGGCGGAAAGGCCCCGGGCGGGCGGGCAGAGCGTGGTTGAGACATTCCTCGCGCGAGTTGACCAGCAAAAGATCTTGCTTGCGGAATTTCAGTCGGATCCCGATGGGTTCAAGCGCTGGCGCTCGGCATGGTTTCGCAAGGTAGCCGGCGGTTTCGGCGTGAGCGTCAGCCACGACCTGATCGATGCCGGTGACGGTCTGCGATATGTCGTCGTCGATACGCTTGATGGCGTCTCTCAATTTCTCGACGACCTCCGTCACCACGCGCAAACCGACCTGGATTTTCAGCAGGCTCTGGAAGCAAACCGCAGGCAGCGTGCTGCTCGACTGGCGGGCGGCAAGGCAGTATGATGGTTTTTCGGGACAATCGTATGTCTCAGGTCAAAGACCCGGAGTGCGGCGCGCTCTGGTAAATTGGCTTCAGGCACTTGATGTCCTGATCTGCAGTGTCGTTGCTGTAAAGCGCGCTACGCGCTTTAGTGCGGCTGATTTGCGGTTCTCGAGAGAAACCGGGCCAGCCCTCTATCTGTCGCGTCTCAGTATTTCGCGTTCTTCCTGCGGGCAGCCTCCATGCGGCGCTCCCACAGGACGAGCAGGAAGCTTGAGGCGATGATAAGGAGGGCGCCGGCAAAAACATTTGTCGCGGGAACCTCGGCCCAGATCACATAGCCGTACACGAACGCCCAAACGAGGCCGCTATATTCGATGGGCGCCAGCGTCGAAGCGGGTGCGTATCGGAAACCTTCATAGAGTAGAAACTGCCCGATCGTAGAGATCACGCCGAGGGTCAGCATCAATGCCCAGCCGCTTGCATCGGGAGTCTTCCATGTCCACGGGAATGACAGGGCGCAGGCAATGCCGAATATCAGGCTCGTGGCATACATCTGGGTGAGCGTGGTCTCGCTTCGGCTGACAAGCCGGATCAGAATCGTGCTCCATGCCCAGCAGAATCCCGCGACGATGCACATGGCGGCGGGCAGGAGATTGGGCGAATGACTTGGATTTGCCGCGATCGTCACGCCGATGAAGCCGCCTATGCAGGCGATCCAGCGGCCTGCATGGACCTTCTCCTTGAGAACGAAGATCGACAGAACCACGACGATGATCGGCGCCGAAAAGTATAGTGTCGTCAGTTCCGCCAGACCCAGATAGCGGGCCGCGTTGTAAAACAGCAGCCAGGCAAGCAGCATCAGCCCGGCGCGCAGGACGACTGTGCCGCGATAGGGGCTTTTGAAAATTGACGGATGGCGCCGATAATGGACGAGCACTCCGGCGACCAGCACGATGACCAGGCTGCGCATGAAGAGGATCTCCGGCACTTCATAGCTGGCGACCAGCCACTTCACCATCGCGTCCTGAAGTGAAAAGCAGGCATATCCTGCGCAGGCGAGTGCGATCCCGGCAATGGGTCCCTTCTCACGGTTTCCGGAAATCATATGGCCTCGCAGGGTGTGTCGAATCGATATGGTCGCTTCCCGTTGCAGGAAGCGGTTCGCGGCGCAATGGCGCGAGCGATCTTCTGGCTAGGCGCTTTCCCTCGAGCTGACAAGGGAGCATGAAATCATCATGCTGCTTCTATCGCGCTTTTCGCGAGCGTTCCCATCGAGGATGGAACGAAGCGCCGTCTGCGATATTCCGCAGTTGGAAAATCCCGGTGGTGACACGCCTTGGGAGGACATCGTGCCTGACCTGAGCGATATCATGCGCATGGATGTAGACTGGCTGGATATTGTCGTCCGTCTGGTGCTGGTTGTCGTCGCTGGCACCGCGCTCGCGATATTCCCTGCCATTGTTCACCTCGATGACGGTATAGAGTTTCTCGTTGCGAAAGACGCTTGCCATCCTGGTCGTTTTGTCCTGCTCGGGGGTGGCATCGATATCCATGAAATCCAGCTCCCTTTCGGTCGCCACGATAGGGGTGTCGCGAGCGGTGCGGGCGGCAACGAGAACCTCGCCATGCGATTTTGCATCCAGCCAATTGGGGTCGTCGTCGGCGGCGATTGAGACCAGACGGTAAAGCTTCAAAGGCTTATCCATCTTCCATCTCCTCGAACGTTGGCTCCTCGAACGTTGGAAAGGCTGCAGATCGGATGGGTAGGAAGCTCGCCTGCCGTTTCGTTGGCTATGGAGAGAAAGCGGAAAAATCTCCATATTCTTCAGCACCATCGTGTCCGCTTGGCACGATCTGTAACCTCATGAGGCTAACGCCGGGCTTTGTGCATTGTTCCGGTTCGATGCCGCTCGGATGCGGGTGCTCCTCGATGGAACCATCTTTCGACGTTCCAGCTAGACCAGTGTGGAATTTGCATACATGGAGGCTTGCAATGGCATTCCAGGAACCGAACAAGCCCCGGGACCAGAAGAAGTCATTGTCCGCGACCGAGGCCCGCCAGGGTGTGCGTGGCACGCACCAGTCTACCATTCTGATCACGGCATTGGTTCTGGCGGCAGTCGTATGGGCCGGTGTTGAAGCTTGGGGTCGTTATATCGAACCAGACAAACCGCAGAACCCGGCACCGACGATAAGTTCTTCCAGCGGGCAGCCGCAGGCAGGTACGATAGACAATACGCTGCCAGCTGGACAATCGGCACAGCCCGCTCCGACCGATCGCACGGAGAACAATCAGCAGGGCGCGAAGAGCACGCCGGCCCAACCAAATCGCGGCGGAACGCAGAATTAGCAGGTCGGCTTTCGAAATTTAAGGAATCAATGCGCGTTGCGGATATCCGTTCATCTTTGAGAGGACCGGATATGGGACCGAAACGGTTCGGGAGTTTCCTGGCGGGAACTGCCGATGAGTAGAAATTATCCGGCGCGCCGGTCGTCGGAGTGCGGGTCTTCCTCGGCTTCCCGAGCATTATCCTCGGGTGGGTGTACTCCAGCCGTCCGTCGAAATCTTGCGAGCACTTCTTCGCCGTCTGCGGATGCTCGCGTTCTCTCCATGATCTCGCGCTCCCTGGCTGCCTGCTCCCAGTGATGCTGGCTACGGCCCCAGGGACGGCCGGCTGCTTCCCAAATGGCGTAGGCCCGCTTGCTGATCCACTCGAATCGTTCGTCCGTCATTTTTTCCTCCTTCGTGGACGCTCCCACAACTGCGGGTAAGGGCGAATGTTCCCTATGGGGAACAATAATGAATCTGATGTGTTCCACCTTAGGTTCAGAACTTCACAGGCTCATGAATCCACGACAAGAAGAGGAGGATCGAATGGCTTTGACGTTGATCAGCAAGGTCTTTGCTGAGGATGCGCCGATACCGGGCAAACATGCGCTGAACGGGGCAAATGTATTCCCGCCGCTCGCCTGGGGTGGCGCTCCCGGAAAGACCCAAAGCTTTGCCTTGATCATCGAGGACCTGGATGCGCGAGGTGGCACATTCCGCCATTGCGGCATCGCCAATATTCCGGCGGAGTGGAGCGGTCTGGCCGAAAACGTGGATACGATGCAGGAGCGGGCGCTGCGCTTCTATAAGAATGATTTCGGCAATGCCCGCTATGACGGTCCGCAGCCGCCGGACGGTGACCCTCCGCATCGTTATGTTTTCCGGCTCGCCGCCCTTGATGTGCCGAGGATGACGCTCCCTGAAGCCGCCGGAGCGGAAGCAATGTGGCAAAAGGTGAAGAAACATATGCTTGCAGAAGCACGCCTTACCGGCACCTATCAGTCGTAAACCATCATCTGCGGGCAGACATGACCGGCAGGCTTTGCCGCCGAGGGATGGATGCAATGAGCAGAAGAGATCAGGGCGATCGAGACAAGCGCGAGCCTCGGACATTTTCCGGGGAAGATGTCCGCCAAGGCGAGATCATCCTGAAGCGACGGTGGCAACGCCTGATGTTCATCGGCGGGCTTGCCGCCATAGTCCTTGTGATCCTGCTGGTGCGATTTGCCGGCTAGGGGCACGAAACTCAGGCGAAGACGATAGACGTCGGAGACGCCGGTTGATAATGATAGCTTGATGACGTGGAAGGTGAACGGCGCAGTCGAGTTGCGTTGGGGATCAAGATCATGTCCGCATCTGCCGTCCCACCGCCTGCTTTGTCCGAGGCCGCGATTCGCCGACTGCTTGTCGAGCGTGTCGATGAGCGCTGCTTAAGCGTCGGAATGGTCGTCGGCGTCACCGAAGCCAACCGCCATCGGATCATCGCCCATGGTCGCCGCGACAGGAGCGGCGCGGGTCTGGTCAACGAAGAAACCCTGTTTGAGATCGGCTCAATCACCAAGCTGTTCACTGCGCTGTTGCTGTCCGACATGGCAAACCGATGCGAGGTCGGGATGGATGAGCCGGTGGCGGAGCTGTTGCCGGCGGGAACACGTGTCCCGGTTCGCGATGGCAAAGCCATCACGCTTCGCGATCTGGCCTCGCATTATTCCGGACTGCCGCGGGTGGCGACAAATGGCGACCCGCCAGATCGGCCTGCCGGTCCCTATGTCGCTTACTCCGCGGAAAGGCTCTACCAGTTTCTCGCTAGCCACGAACTGATCCGGACACCTGGCGACAGCTTCGAATATTCCAATGTTGGCGTCGGGTTGCTGGGACACGCGCTGGTGCTACGCGCCGGGGCCGGCAGCTACGAAAGCCTGATCCGCGCGCGCATCCTGGATCCACTGGGTATGGACGATACAGTGATTGCGATCCCGTCACGATTGGCAGGAAACGTTGCGTCAGGCCATGACGACGATCTGGAGCCGACTTCGGACTGGACATTCGATGTGCTGGCCGGAACAGGCGCGCTGCGCTCGACCCTGCCTGATCTGTTGCGTTTTGTGGATGCGGTATGTGATCAGAGCTCAGCGATTGCGTCCATCATCCGTCCATTGATGACCCCGCGCGACCAAGGCGGGTTGGAACTGGCGAAGCCTCACCTGGATGGCGTAATCGCGCTGTCGAAGCCCGGCGGTACGGGTGGTTTCCGCAGCTTTGTCAAATGCATTCCAGAATGGAAACGCGGAGTGGCCGTGCTCAGCAATGCGAGCATCGATGCCGTTGTCGATCTCGGAGCCCATGTATTGGATCCGCGCCGCGACTTGATTTCGTATCCGAAAGAGGTTGCGATCGACCCTGCTTGTCTCGCCTGTTTGGTGGGACGCTATCAAATGAACGATTGGGTGTTCGACGTCACATCCATGGGTGGCCGGCTCCATGTTCCGGTCGGCGATCAGCATAGGGTTTTCCCGACCTCCGAATGGCATTTCTTTCACAAGAGCTCGCCCGTGCAACTCACCTTCGAACCCGGCCCGGACGGTCGAGCCGCCCGTCTGATACTGCATCACAACGGCACCGATCAGATCGCCGAAAGGATTGGGTAGGGCGGGCAGAGTGATATGCGACGACAACGAGCGCTCGAGGCAATTAGACCGAAGCAGCGGCACCCGGCTACGCCAGGTGCAATCTACCGGAAGCCTATGGCCCCGCACCACTTGCTATAATCGCTTTATTCGCTGGCGATAGGCTGGCAGCCAACGACCGGCCTTCGTCAAGCCTGCATCCAACCGCATTGGCTAAGCGCTGACGAGACCGCGCTTATCGCTTCCAGCGCCAATCCCTGATTTCAGGCATGTCTTCGCCGTGCCGCTGGACATAATCATGATGTTTGATGAGCTTTGCTTTCAAGCCGTTGACGACATCGGGCACTTTTTCCGCCAGGCCCGGAACCCGGTCGATTGCTTCAAGCGCGAGATGATAGCGATCCAGTTCGTTCAGCACGGTCATATCGAATGGCGTGGTCGTCGTACCCTCCTCGATAAAGCCGCGAACATGGATGTTGTCGTGATTGGTCCGACGGTATGTCAGCCGGTGGATCAGATAGGGATAGCCGTGATAGGCGAAGATCACCGGCTTGTCCGTGGTAAAGATCTGATCGAAGGCCTGATGATCGAGACCATGCGGATGCTGCTTCGGGTCCTGCAGAGCCAGGAGATCGACGACGTTGACCGTGCGGATCTTGAGATCGGGGATCGCCTCGTGCAGCAGCATGACGGCGGCAAGCGTCTCCATGGTCGGGACGTCACCGGCGCAGGCCATCACCACGTCGGGGGCGATCGTGTTGTCCTCGTAGCTTGCCCAGTCCCAGATGCCGACGCCGGCCTTACAATGGGCACTCGCCTCGTCGATGCTCAGCCATTGCGATTCCGGCTGCTTGCCGGCGACGATGACGTTGATCCGGTCATAGGTCCTGAGGCAATGATCGCCGACCCATAACAGCGTATTGGCATCCGGCGGCAGATAGACGCGCACAATGTCGGCCTTCTTGTTGGCAACGAGATCGACAAAGCCGGGGTCCTGATGGGAAAAGCCGTTATGATCCTGGCGCCAGACATGCGACGTCAAAAGATAGTTCAGCGATGAGATCGGCTTGCGCCACGGCAATTCGCGCGAAACCTTCAGCCATTTGGCATGCTGGTTGAACATGGAATCGACGATGTGGATGAAGGCCTCATAGCATGAGAACAACCCGTGCCGGCCGGTGAGCAGATAGCCTTCCAGCCAGCCCTGGCATAGATGCTCGCTGAGCACTTCCATTACCCGCCCATCCGGGGCCAGATGGACGTCATAATCCTCGATCGCCTCCATCCAGACCCGATCGGTGGCTTCGAAGACGCTGCCGAGCCGGTTCGATTCCGTCTCGTCGGGACCGAAGATGCGGAAATTCTGCTCGGGATCATTGAGTTTCAGCGTGTCACGCAAATAGTGGCCAAGGATTTCGGTGGATTGCACCTGCTTGCTGCCGCGCTCGCCGATCTCGATTGCGTAATCCTCGATAGGGGGAACCAGAAGCTCCTTGCGCAGCAGGCCGCCATTGGCATGGGGATTGGCGCCCATGCGCCTTTCGCCTTTCGGTGCGAGCGCCTGCAGCTCGGCTTTCAAACGTCCTTCGTCATCGAAAAGATCGCTCGGGTCGTAGCTGCGCATCCAATCTTCCAGGATCTTGCGATGACCCTCGTCGCCGCGGCAATTCGCGACCGGCACCTGATGTGCCCGCCAGAAGCCTTCGACCTTCTTGCCATCGACTTGCCTGGGGCCGGTCCAGCCCTTCGGACTGCGCAGCACGATCATCGGCCAGCGCGGCATGCCTTCGGACGATGTCCTTTCGCGTGCGTCTCTTTGTATGTCGCGGATTCGGTCGAAAACCCGGTTAAACGTGACGGCCATTGCCAGATGCATTACGGATGGTTCATGTCCCTCGACGAAGAAGGGTTCGTAGCCATAGCCCGAAAACAGCTTGCCGAGATCGTCATCGCTTTCCCGGCCGAGAATGGTCGGATTGGCGATCTTGTAGCCGTTGAGGTGGAGGATCGGCAGCACGGCGCCATCACGCGCCGGATTGAGGAATTTGTTGGAATGCCAGCTTGCAGCCAGAGGTCCGGTTTCGGCCTCGCCATCGCCGATGACGCAGGCAACGATCAGATCGGGATTGTCGAAGGCGGCGCCATAGGCATGCACGAGCGCATAGCCGAGCTCGCCGCCCTCGTGAATGGAGCCGGGCGTCTCAGGCGCGGCATGGCTCGGAATGCCGCCGGGGAAGGAAAACTGCTTGAACAGCCTTTGCATCCCGTCCGCCGTTTCGGAGATATCCGGATAGATCTCGCTATAGGTGCCCTCGAGATAGGTATTGGCGACCATGCCGGGACCGCCATGGCCGGGGCCGCACATGTAGATGATGTCGAGATCCCGCGCCCTGATGATGCGGTTGAGATGCGCATAGATGAAGTTCAGCCCTGGTGTCGTGCCCCAGTGGCCAAGCAGCCGTGGTTTGATATGCTCCGGTTTCAGCGGTTCGCGCAGCAGCGGATTATCCATCAGATAGATCTGGCCGACAGACAGATAATTGGCCGCCCTCCAGTAGCGGTCGATCAGGGAAAGCTCTTCGGGCGAAAGCGGTGTGGTAACGGCGTTCATCTGCGTCTCCTCGTTTTCGTCAAGCGATGAGGGCAACGGCCTCGTCGGCGATTACCCGTTCCTCGTCGGTCGGGATCACGAACAGCTTCACGCGGCTCGATGCCGCGTTGATTGCGATCGAGTTGCGCATGTTCGCACCTTCATCGATCTCAATACCCAACCATTGCAACCTTTGTGCAACGCGGGTTCTGATCTGCGGCTGGTTCTCACCAATGCCGGCGGTGAAGACGATCGCATCGAGACCGCCGATCGTGGCGCATAATCGGCCGACTTCGCCGGATATGCGCAGGCAGAACAGATCTATGGCTTCGGCGGCTTCCGGGCTCTTGTCATCGAGCAGAACCCGCGTGTCGCCGCTGATGCCGGAAACGCCGAGCAGGCCGCATTCATGGTAGAGGAAGTCCTCGATCTTTTCCGGCTGCGGCATTCCAGTTCTCATGAGATAGAGCAATGCGCCCGGGTCCAGCCAGCCGGGACGGGTCGCCATCGGGATGCCGTCCAGCGCCGAAAATCCCATGCTGGTATCGCGGCTGATGCCGTTTTCCATCGCACAGAGGCTGGCGCCGCTGCCGAGATGGCAGGCCACGACCTTGCCTCTTGCAGCTTCCGGATCGATCTTTCGAAGCTGCGAGGCGATATATTTGTAGGAGAGGCCGTGAAAGCCGTAGCGGCGCACGCCGTCGTCATGCATGGCGCGCGGGATCGCCAGCCGACGCACCAGGTCGGCTTGCGGCGCATGGAAGGCCGTGTCGAAGGAGGCGACTTGCGCGACCTCGGGACGCAACGTTTCCACCGAGCGGATGGCACGCAGGGCCTGTGGCTGGTGCAGCGGCGCAAGGGGCACGAGCGTCTCGATCCGCTCGATTGCAGCGTCATCCAGCAGGGTCGCCTCTTGAAACGTCAGGCCACCATGGACGACGCGGTGGGCGACCGCGCGCAGCCTGCCGGGAAGGTGAGCCAGCATATGATCCAGCGTTGCGGAGATGACGGAGACGAACTGCGCCCCGTTATCGCCCCTGATCGCCTTCTCGTATCTATCCGGGCCGATGGAATAGCGAAGCATCAATGGGCTCTGATCGAAATCGATCTTGCCGCGGCCGACATTCCTTGGCCCCTCGGTCGCCAGTTCGAAGACCCCGATTTTCAAGGTCGAGGAGCCGGCGTTGAATGTCAGCAAGACATCGTCGGACATGTCAGCCTCGAATGAAGAGTGTCGACTACCGCAAGTTAGTGCGTTCGCTTGCGGAGGCAACTATGCAGACGGTCGCAGGCGGCTCTTTCTCGCCAAATGAGGCCGTCATTCACCGGCAAGCCAGCGAAATGCGCGCCGAAGAAACACCTGACCATTCGCGGTGATCGGGGTCCCGTGCGCCATCAGAACCTTTTTCGCGGGCCAGGCCAGAATATGGTCGAGCGCGGCGCGAGCGACCTGACGATCGGTAAAAGCCACACGAAATTTGCGGGGCACGGAGGGTTCTGGCGCCACCATGAGATCGAGCCGGGCGACGAGGCCCCGCCATCCCTTGAACCAATCCCGCGGAAATTGTTGGAGGAGATCGGCAAAGATCGCCGTCTCGCTGCGGTGGTGAAAGAGGACGGATTCCGTCGTTATCCGGTTTCCCTCGACGATGACGACATCGATCTCTCCCGTCCAGGCGGAAATCGGCGTGTCACGGCGAAGGTCCTCATCAAAAGCGATATCGCTGCGCTTTTCCCGCAGGCCGGGAGGTGCGTAGATTTTCGCCTCGGGAAAAGCTTCGTGCCATTCGGCAAGCCATGTGTGATGCAGTGCGTTCGGCGGCACGAGGTGCCGCACCGTGCCTAAAGCTTCGATCTCAAAGCGCAGATCGCTTGTGAGTTCCACGGGCGACCATAGGACCAGATCGCCATTGGTCAGCCGGATGACGGCCATGCGCGTCGGATAGTGAAATCCCGCCGCAGCCGTCACGACCGGGCCATCGGCAATCCAGATATCGGGACCGAATTCCTTCAACATGGCAGCATCCGATTTCATTTACACATGTGTAAAATTACACTATTGTATAAAAATGACAATCTTGAAGCGCACGGAACGATCGCGAAAACTCATCCTCGATGCTGCGGATGTGGCTTTCAGGGAACTTGGATTTGCTGCAACCTCCATCGAGGAAATAGCGGGCCGCGCCGGTTTGACGCGCAAGACAGTCTACAATCTTTTTCGCTCAAAGGAGGAGATCGCGCTCTGCCTGATCGGACTCGTCGAAGCACAGGATGCCGGCTATCGCGTGAGAATGGCGGCAAACGAGAATGTTTTGTCCCTGCTCGAACTGGTGCTCGTCGACAGCGCAAGCTGGTGCCTCGCCAATCCCTCGCTTGCAAGGCTTGCTCTCAGCCCCGCCGAACGGCCGTCGCTCGAACCGCCCGCCGATCGGCCTTCGTTTCAGGGCTTGGTGAGGGACATTCTGGTTCTTGGCCAGCGGCAAGGGATCATTCGCAAGGACGAAGACCCCAGTTTCATGACCCTTGTCCTGCTCGGCGTTTTTGGACAATCCATGCTGACATCGCTGTCAAAGGGATCGTTCGAGGAGCAGGAGATCAGCCACATAATCCGCATCCTTGTCGAAGGCATCGGTTCTACCGCGCAGCCCTTGCGTTGACGGCCCTCAAGCGACATCGCTTCTAGGCGGCCTCAGACCTCCATCACGTCTTCAAACGCTTCGGGAAAGCTTTCGCGCGCCAGTTTTTCGTTGATCACAAACATGGCTTCGTACGAGGCCGGGTCGAAATCCTTGTCGGCTGGCAGGACTTCTCGTCCAAAGAGGAGGTTCAGCCGAGCGGCGTCGAGATTGCCGCGCTCGAAGGGTTCAGCTCCGAAATAGTGCCAAAGCGCGTGCAGGAATGCGGCGTCGATCCGGTGTTCCTGCGTTCCCGGCCGCGCGCGGCGCGGCAGTTTCTTGATCGGCGTCACGCCCTTGGGATTTGCGCGGCGAATGGTGAATTGTACGCCGGTACCCGGCATGCCCGAAGGAAAGCCGCGGTGTTTCGTCATGTCGGGAAGCTTGCCCATGGCTGATGCTCCTCTCTCGTTAAGCAATCGAATGGCGCCTTTTCCGATGTCAGGCAAGCCGATGCGATGGAGAAGGCGGTGGAGGGCGCACTCTGTCGTGATTTCCTGCTCCCAGTCAATTGCGAGCCTGGGTTTTCGCGGTTCACCGAAAGGATGTCACGCAGGCTCGATAGCGGGGGCATCGCCTCTCCGCGCTTTGTTCCTTCGAAGACGGCGTGATGCGCGGAGCGGGGAGGGGAGGGTTATCGGTTCCGGGGCAAAAATTATCGCTCAAGAGTGAGCGGAGCGATTTGCGGAGGGGAGCCATGCACGGAAAAGTTCAATTCCACCTCAAGCAAATGATACATGAGTGCGGCGAGGGCGACAAAAAAGACGGTGCCTAGAATGAAACGAAGCAATATCGGCCAAAGATAAGCGGTAATGATCGGCGTCAGGCGCGCCAACAGCGCAAGCCAATCGACAAGCGTGGGCGTCTTGCGTTTATACATGATGCTTCCCCTGCGGGATCTGGCTGTGTCATTTGGCGCTATGCCCGTCTACGCTCGACGCTCCATACCTGCTGAAGGCCCTTTCGTGGCGACAGCGGCTGCCTCGTCGGAAAAAGGGGCGATTGGTCGCCTGTCGGCATCGGAAGACAACATGAATATGGTGCAGGTTTCGTGGAGATGGGATGCAGGCTTGGTGGATGCCGCCATTCGATCCATTGCCCTGCCGGCTATCTGATCGTGTAGGAACGGCGTTCGAGCGCCGTTGCGTCCGGTGCGCAGTCCGGATGCGCCACAACCGAAAGCGGTATTGATGGGAGGCATGAAGCCACCCAACGATGGATTCCTGACCCTCATCAGATCTGTTTTACTTTTACGTAAGCTTCATTAGACTTCCAGATGAGTACGCTATTCGCTGGGGGAGAACGAATGAGCAGTCGTGCGGATGTTGTCATCGTCGGAACAGGCTTGTCCGGCCTTGTTGCCGCCTGCGAGCTGATAGAGCGCGGGAAACGGGTGATCCTCGTCGATCAGGAGCCGCGCGCGAGCCTGGGAGGTCAAGCCTTCTGGTCGCTCGGCGGGCTGTTCATGATCGATACGCCGGAGCAGCGGCGGATGCGCATCCGCGACAGTCTCGATCTCGCCCGTCAGGATTGGCTGGGTGCGGCGGGCTTCGATCGGGCTGAGGACTTCTGGCCGCGTGCCTGGGCGGACGCCTATCTCAATTTTGCCGCCGGCGAGATGCGCAGCTGGCTGCATGGGCTCGGCATGCGCTGGTTTCCCGTCGTCGGTTGGGCTGAACGTGGCGGGGGGCTTGCCGACGGGCACGGTAATTCCGTGCCGCGCTTCCACCTCACCTGGGGCACGGGGCCTGGCGTTCTCGATCCATTCCTAAGGCGGGTTTTGGCGGCGGAGAGGGAAGGCAAGGTCGAGCTGTTGTTCCGTCGGCGGGTGACGCGGCTGATCGGAGACGCCAATGGCATTACCGGCGTGGAAGGTGAGATCCTGGCGGAGGATGGTGTCTCCCGGGGTCAGCAGTCGAACCGTGACGTCGTGGGGGACTTCCGTATCGAGGGTGCGGTGATCATCGCAAGCGGCGGCATCGGCGGCAATCAGGAGCTGGTTCGTAGTGCCTGGCCCGTCGAACGTCTTGGCGCTCCGCCTGATCGGATGCTGAGCGGTGTGCCCCATCACGTGGACGGCCTGATGATCGGTCATGCCGAGGCTGCCGGTGCAAGGCCGATCAACGGTGACCGGATGTGGCACTATACCGAAGGCATTACCAACTGGGACCCGATCTGGCCGAACCACGGTATTCGCATACTGCCTGGCCCGTCTTCGCTCTGGTTCGATGCCAATGGCAACCGCATGCCGGCACCCTGCCTGCCGGGCTTCGACAGCCTTGCGACGCTGCGGCATATCTGCAAGCTCGGCCATAGTTACAGCTGGTTCGTGACCACGCAGAAGATCGTCAAGAAGGAGTTCGCTCTTTCGGGTTCCGAGCAGAATCCGGATCTTACGGGACGAGACATAGGATTGCTCCTGCGCAGCCGCCTTGGCCGGTTGGCTCCCCCGCCGGTGGAAGCCTTCAAGGCGAAGGGTAAGGATTTCATCGTCGCCGAAACGCTGGAAGAGCTGGTCGCCGGTATGAACCGCATCGGCGATCACCCGCTCGACCTTGCGCATCTGCGCTCCCAGATCGAAGCCCGCGACCGCGAGTTGGGCAATCCCTTCGCCAAGGATGCCCAGATCGTCGCGTTGAGACAGGCGCGTGGCTATCTCGGCGATCGATTCATGCGCACTGCTCCACCGCATCGCATACTGGATGCAAAGGCCGGCCCTCTGATCGCCGTTCGCCTCAACATCCTCACGCGCAAATCCCTGGGTGGGCTCGAAACCGATCTGAATAGCCAGGCGCTTGGGCGGAGCGGCGCACTCATACCGGGATTATATGCCTGTGGCGAGGCGGCGGGCTTCGGTGGTGGCGGATACCACGGCTACAATGCGCTGGAGGGCACGTTCCTGGGAGGGTGCATTTTCTCTGGCCGCAAAGCAGGACGGGTAGCATGAGCTGGTCGAAATAGACGCCGTTCCAGGAAGGGTGTCCGACGACACTGCGAGGGCATGCAGTCTCGTCGGACGCTGCAATGGCCGGCCCGGGGGTGGCATCCAAGCCGGTAGCTTAATTGATAGCATCTACCAGAGGTTTATTTAACCTACCCGAATGGACGGCTGGAAATCCTGGCGGTGGGGGAGATCCAGCAGCGTGTGCGCACGAAGAGCAATCGGCGCTCCTTACTTGGCGTCATCTAAAGCGTGAAAAGTGATCTTTCAGATTCGCTTTTCACGCTTTAGATCCTTGATCTTGCGCATGTCGTCGTCGCAAAACCGCTGCACACTTTTGCGCGGCCTGCTTTAGGCAAAAGCGGCGGGATTATTCATGTTCCATGGTCGGCTTGCGAAGTTTCGTCATGAGCCGCTTTACGCCAATGGCGCGACCGCAGAAGGTATAGAAGCATCCTCGCCCTTTCGAAATAGCTACGCGTCGGGGTTGAGCCGCCGCCGTCATGCAAGGAGGCCTGGTGGAGGTCGCGACCGGAGCCAGGCAGCACGGCATTGCCGGCAATATCGTGCCCTGCAGTGCCTTGCCGTTCGGGTACGAGGTGAAGCACGCCTGCGAGCGGTCCGTGATATTGCGCGGCTATCTTGTCTGACCGGCCCACATAAGGCTTGTCGATGACGAAAGCCCACCCCGTAAGCGCCAAAGCGCCGATAAAGAGAAGCATGGAAAGAGAGCGGCGAAGCAACATTGGATAATCCAGATTGTTGCCAAGCCACTAGAAGCCGAAGATTGCCTCGGCATTACAAACGCACGAGCAAGTCGAGCTATGCCCGCAGGGAGGACCGCAGCGGATTTGCTGCGATCCAGGGCCGACACCCGTCAGGCGTCAGGTGTTGTCATTCTTGCCAAACCAGAAGTCGAGCTCGCGTATGCGGCGCTTGTCATAGGGTTGGTCGGGCGATTTGATCTGCCAGTTGTCATCGTTGGCAAGACCGGTCCACTTGGGCGCGCCGCCCTGTTTTTGAACGGATTGTCGCCAGCGATACTGGGCATAGATCTCCATGATCTTGCCGGCATATTGGCTGGCGAGATCGCCGTTGCCGGTGATGATGACGAGATTCTCGTCGTTCACGCCGCTCGCCTTCGGACCCATATTGTGGGAACCGGTCATGACGACGGGATTGGGACCATATGGATCGACGATGACCACCTTGCTGTGGACCATGGCGTGGGCCGTCGGCAGCTTCAGAACTTCCTTCTGCCAATAGGCAAAACGGCCGGGGATTGCGGCGGGGAGGACGACGTCGGCATTGGCGTCGATCCGTTCGCCTCTGTTGAAGAGCACGACAGGGTTCTTTGCCGTGCCGGGATTCTGGTTGACGACGCCCTGGATGTAGAGATCGGGCTTGAACGAAGGGCTCGACGGAGACGCAAGCTCGATGATGTCGTTGAGAAGCGTACCGCGAGGCCCGGGATTGAACATGGCGAACAGGATGCCCTCCTGGGCGCCGCGGATCAGCTCGCCCGCCTGTTCGAGGTCGAGTCCTTCGCGCATCGGCGTGAACCAGACCGTCGTATTCTTGGCTTTCGGCGTTGTTCTGGGTTCGGCATTGCTTTGATAGAGCGCGGGCGGAGAATCGTTGCCGTCGGAGGCAAGCGTTTTCCACTGGTCGAGATAGAATTCCGCCACGGCCGGGTTGTCGATCAGAAGCGCATTGTTGGCCTGGGTGCAAAGGCCGGTCATCGTCCAGTTCGTGCTGCCGGTCCACACCGCCTGGGGCGACTTGTCGGCATCGCAGATGACCAGAAATTTATTGTGCGCCAGCGCCCGCGGCGCGCTCATGCGATCCTTGACATCGCAGACGGATAGGTCGGATCGGGCATCCTCGTTTTCGTCATCGCCCTTTTTCTTGACGCTGCCATTGCCAAGCACGATGTGGGCACGTTTCTTGAAGCCCTGCAGCAGGGGAACGAGTTCTGGATCGTCCAGTTCGAACAGGGCGGCATAGATATGGCCGCTATTTGATCTAGCATCGTTCAGGAGCGATACCAGTTTGTCGCGGATCGGACCTGCAAGGAAGCGGCGGATCGGATCGTCCGGAGTGCCGATCGCCTTCTTGAGTTTGGTGGTGGGAGCCTCCTCGGGCAAAGCTCGCGCAAGCCATTGGCTGGCGACGATACCCCGATTGAAATAGCAGCTGACATGGCCACTGGTTTCGGCCCCGATCTGCATGGCATCGCTCCAGTCCGATACGTGATCGGCCGATTCCTGCAGCGCCGTCTCAGGCCCGACCATGGCGGAGACCCGGTAGGCGACGATATCGCCCGGATTGACGGCGAAATCGGACCAGAGATACTTCTGGATCGGCCATTCGGTCGTCGGCTTGCGTGTACCCTCCGCGACGGCCGGCCCATCTGCAAAGCCGACCCAGCTCGCAACGATCTCCTCATGATAGCCATCGGCATCGACATCGGAAACCGTATTCGGGCTTTGCGGGCTTCCGGCCGCCCGCTTGATCTTCCGTCGCAAGGCGAAGCCACGGCACTGGTCGATGAAATCGCTGCGCCAGGCAATAAGAGCACTATCGACACCGGGATGCACGATCAGACTTATGTTCATTGTACCTCTCCCTGGATGATTGCTTCGGTTTTTGCAATTGCTGTCGAGTATGAGATTTGCGCTCGCGTTCTGATCTCGCGAGGCCTTGACCGAAAGCCCGTCAGCCGAGCGGAGCTCCGGTCTGGTCGTCGGTTTTCAGCACCTGAACGCTGAAGCGCACGAACAGGGCCATGGTCTCGCCGCCGGTAAATCGAATGAACAGCCCGCCATCGCCATGGACGCGATTGTCGTCGGCGAAGCTGCCGGAGTTGCCCTGCATGAAGTGAATGTCGTGGACGCCGCGTTCCGGGCTGAAGTGAAAGGTCTCGTCGCTTCCCTGGTCCTGAAAATACTCTCCGAAGGCGACGATGACGGCGCTTGTGTCGGCCTTTGCGCGCTCGATCTGTCCGTCGAGCATATTGGCCAGAGAAAGCTGCGCGCCCTCGGCCGGAATGGGGGTCATGTCATCGAGCGGGAAAAGCGTGTCGCGAACATAGTCCAGGCCCTCGCCATCCGGCCCGGTCTGCAAGGCCTTGAAACCTGTCGGGCCTTGCGCAAGCCCGGCAATATCGTGGCTGCTATTGTCCTTGAAGTCGGGGTCGTAATGAACCAGCACCTCGCTGCCATCAACGGATTGGACATTGACGGCAATGCGGAAATCCTCATCGCCTGCTTTGACCCAGATCTCATAATGCGGCGAGGAACCCGACGGCTTCATCGCGCCATCGGCAACCTTGCCGACGAGGACTCCGTAGGTGCGCTTGGCATTTTTGGGTTTCCGCCGTTCACGTGTCATGAGAAAGGACCTTCATTTGGGGGCTAGAAGATGCTTGCCTGGTCGCCTGCCAATAGCTGTTGCGGCATTTGGACGAGACGCCAGGCCGGATCCGGCGTCAGCACGAAGATCATGTCGAACCGATCGTCGGGCCAAACGGGCGCGTTTATCGCACTTTGCGTCAACGCTGTGACGATCTCATGAATTGCCTTGTGCTCCCAGGCAATGAGCACCACTCCCGCCTGATCCCGGATGGCTTTTGCAAGTTCCGCCTCTTCGCCGCGTGCGTGATCGATATTGACGGTGAGCCCGGTCAGGTCAGCCAGCGGCTGAAGGGTCGACCGAGTGCGGTGGCTGCGATGCTTGTCGTCGGGATGCGCCGCATAAAGTGAGGTCGGCCGTTCGATGGTGCCTTGGGCGCCGCTCGTGCCAAGCGGACAGAACAGGCGAACCAAAGCGCCGGCCCGCTGCCATCCCCTCACGGTCAGAAAGTTTTCGTTCGGCGTCCCGTCAGGCCGGACGCCCTGGTCCTTGCCGTCGTCCATGGGACGTTCGGCGTGGCGGATAATCATGATCTTGCGTGGCGCCAAGGTAGGGTCCTCAAAATACGTGGATTTCAATGGGCTTTGACAAGCCTGGACGCTTCGTTGTCGATCGTTGCTGCGATTTTGGGAAGGCCAAATTTCGTGGCTTCGCTATGCGCATGAACAAAACAAATTGCCATCGCATATGGAATCGCGGCTTAAATCTCGAAGGGAAAGCTCGGCAAATGCCTGAGTCGCGATTTCCATTGCTGGTTGATCTTACGGCATTTCGCCTCCCGTTGTCTGCGTCCATTTTTGACAGCCTCAGCTCGCCAAGTCGCGGATAGGTGCTTCTCGTCCCGCTTCGGCTTGATGTTCACGGTCGCCGCTGAAAATCTCCCTGAAGCCGGAATGTAAGCTTGCGTCTCGAATGAAGTGAGGCAAGAGTTCGAAACCCTCGCCGTCGGGTCGGCGCGAAGGGAGGAGTTTCGGCAGGCCGCATGAAAGCACCAAAGAGAATCGGCATTCTGGAAGTCGCCCGGCTGGCTGGCGTGTCTGCGACCACGGTTTCCCGCGTCCTGAATGGACATGCCGACAGCCGCATCAGTCTGGAAACGCAGGAGCGCGTCAAAGCGACGGCAAGCAGCGTCGGCTATGTCGTCAACCGTCTGGCAACATCGCTCAGAACCCACAGGACCGGCGTCTTCGGCGCGATCGTCAATAGCCTGTCGGGTCACTATCAACCGCATTTGACAAGCCGCCTCCAGGCGGCAGCGCAACGCCGGGGCGTCGAGCTGCTGGTGGCGCAGGCCAAGGCCGAGGCCGGCGAAATCGCAGGGCAATTGCAGTTGTTCCAGCAGGATTTCTTCGATGGTGTGATTATGGTCAGCGATCTTCCCGGTCAGCAGGCGCTTTGCGATCATCTTGACCGCATGGGCAAGGCGCATGTGACGCTCGGTGCCGGGTTGATGGGGCCGCTCCCGGCGGTGCTGACGGATGATCGCCATGGCATGGATCTTCTCTTTGACCACCTGAAGGGGCTCGGGCATCGCCGTATCTCCTTCGTTTACCGCATCAGCCGCAGCGCGCTTCGTGATCGCTTGTCGATGTTTGAAGAGGTGGTTGGAAATAGCGCCGGCTCCATGGCCGGCGGCGTCATCTCCTTCGAGAAGGACGAGCGCGACCGCAAGCTCTTTGCAGATCTTCTGGCCTCGCCCGAGCGCCCGACGGCACTCATCTGCGGCAGCGATGGGCTTGCGATCGAGGTCGTTGCGTTCTTGCGCGATCTCGGCCTGCAAATCCCCACCGATATTTCCGTTGTCGGCTATGACAACGTGCCCGACACTGCCTACTGGGCACCACCGTTGACGACCGTTGCCCAGCCGACGGATGCGCTCTGCGAGGCCTCGCTTGACCTCCTGATTGAACTTTCGAACCTCCCGATGGACGCGCGCGTTGCAATGCGTCCGATACGTTTCGTGCCGCCCGAACTTGTCATACGTGCGTCATCGAGCTCGCCTAGCTTGCGGCCATTCTCCCTTGCGTAAAAACGACAGTTTTGAGCGCAAGTGGTCGTATTTCATTTGCGCAAACGTTTGTGCAAAGCTTTAACAGGAGAGTGTGCCGATGTCCGAATTCTTGCTCACCGGCTTCAACAGCCCGGTTACCCGCCGCACGACCCTTCTGATGGGAGCCGCTGCCGGCCTTTCCGCTTTCGTCCCGGCGCTGTCTGCCTCAGCTGATGACAACGCCGACAAGAGGCCGGAACTGCGCATCGCCGTTCAGATGAATCCGGTGTCTCAGGAACCTGTAGATGCCGCCAGCAATGTTGCCTTCCGCAACAACTATTCCATCCACGAGACCGTGCTTGCGCTCGACATGCGCGGCGACTTCTCGGTCAAGCCGAACCTCGCCACGTCCTGGACCTGGATTTCGCCGACCGTGCTCGAAATGAAGCTACGCCCGGGCGTGATCTTCCATGACGGCCGCGAGATGACCGCCGAGGATGTCGCCTTCTCCTTCGGGCCTGAGCGGCTCCTGAACAAGGATGCGCCCGGCTATCCGACCTATCGCACCAATTTCACCAGCCTCGACCACGTCGAAGTGGTCGATCCGCTGACGGTCCGTTTCGTGACCAAGTTCCAGGACCCGATCTTCTTGCAGCGCCTCGCATCCTATGCGGCTGTCGTCATCAGCAAGGATGCCTGGCAGAAGAACGGCGGCAACTGGACGACCTGGCGGCAGAAGCCGGTCGGCGCCGGCCCCTACAAGGTCGAAAGCTATACGGCCAATGAGAGCGTCGTTCTCGCCGCGCACGACCAGGCCTATCGCGGCAAGCCGGCCGCCAAGCGGGTAACCCTGCGCATCGTGCCGGAAGTGTCCTCGCGCATCGCGGGCTTGCTCGCAGGTGATTACGATATCGCCACGGACCTGCCGCCCGACCAGCTTTCGGTCGTCACCGCCAGCACCGGCCACGAGATCGTCGGCGGCCCGGTTCCGAACAACCGCATTCTGTTCTTTGACAAGAACAATCCCGCATTGAAGGACCCTCGCGTTCGCCAGGCCCTTATCCTTTCCATCGACCGCCAGGCGATCGTCGACACGATCTGGAATGGTCGCACCAAGGTGCCGAACGGCCTGCAGTTCGAACTTTACGGCCCCATCTATCTCAAGGATTATCCGGCCTACAAATATGATCCGGATCAGGCGATGCAGCTTCTGAAGGATGCCGGCTACAACGGCGAAGAGATCGAAGTCCGCTCGCAGAACAATTATTACACGGCGGAAAATCCGGTCACGCAGGCCGTTGTCGCCATGTGGCAGGCCGTCGGCGTCAACGCCAAGATGAAGTTCGTGGAATCCGGCAAGCTGTTCGACAACTCGCCGACCCGCGCGACCGGCAACTGGTCGAGCACCGGGCAGATCCCCGATCCCTATATTTCCTTCTTCACGCAATTCAGCGCCGCCGGCTCGCTCACCTCGTTCAAGATCTGGCAGAATGCCGACTTCGATGCGCTCGGCGCGAAAATGGAAACGGCGGTTGATCCTGCCGACCGCGCCAAGATCTTCCGCGACATGCTGCACCTGATCGAATGGGAAGATCCGGGCGTCACCGTCCTGCATCAGAATGCCGTCTTCTTCGGCGTCCGCAAGGGCATCAAGTGGCAGCCTCTGCCGGCTTTCCAGATGGATCTCGGCGCCGGCAGCCTTGCCTTCGAAGAGCAGAAAAGCTGAGCTGCTTCGCGATGGGCGTTCCCGTTCTTTCCGTCGACAATCTGAGTGTCTCGTTCAGAACGGGCGCCGGGCGGTTTCATCCGGTCAACAATGTCTCCTTCGACCTTGCCGAGGGTGAAATCCTCGGCATCGTCGGAGAGAGCGGATCGGGAAAGAGCCTCACCTGCCTTGCGCTTGCGGGTCTTCTGGGGTCGACCGCCAGCGCGACGGGCTATATTTCCTTCCAGGACGCCATGTATGACGCGGCCGAGCTCGGTCCGCGGTCGCGGGTAAAGCTGCCGCCGATCGGGCTGATCTTTCAGGAGCCGGTTTCCTGTCTCGATCCGGTGCGCACCATCGGTTCCCAGATTGCCGAGGCGGCCGTCAGCGCCGGCATGTCCGCAAAGGAGGCCAGAGCTGAAGCACTCCGGCTCCTGGCGGAGGTCGCGATCCCGCAACCCGAGGCGCGCTACAATGCCTATCCCGCGCAATTTTCCGGCGGCATGTGCCAGCGCGTGATGATCGCGACGGCGCTTGCCATGCAGCCGCGATTGATCATCGCCGACGAACCCACGACGGCGCTTGACGTGACGGTACAGGCGCAGGTCATTGCTCTCCTGGTCAAGGCGGTGCGCGAGCGCGGCATTCCCATGATTTTCATCAGCCACGATCTCGACCTCGTCTCCGAGGTCTGCGACCGTATTGCGGTGATGTATGCGGGGTCGCTGGTCGAGATCAATCGCACCGACGATCTCTACGACAATCCGCGCCATCCCTATACGCGGCTGTTGCTGGAGGCGATGCCCGGACGGGGTAGGCCGCTGGAAAGGCTCGCGGACATCCCCGGCGAGCTGAAACTGCATGATGACCTGCCGCAGGCCTGTGCCTTCGCGCCCCGCTGCCCACGCGCCGAGCCGGGTTGCGCGACGATGGTTCCGCCGTTGATCGCTGGCGCGGCAGCCCTTGCCTGCTTCAATCCATGGAGTTCCCATGATGCCTGAGAAGCAAACCCCCTTCGATGCGCAGGAGGGTACGCTCGCACTTGCCGCTCGCGATCTGCAATTTTCCTATGCGCCCGGCTTTTCCCTTTGGCCGGGCCGGGCGAGGGGATTTCACGCGATCAAGGATGTGAGCCTTGAACTGAAACCCGGCGAGACCCTCGGCCTTGTCGGTGAGTCCGGTTGCGGCAAGTCCACGCTTGCCTCACTGCTCTGCGGCGATCGTATGCCGACATCTGGCGAAATCACGCTGTTCGATCAGCCCTTTCAGAGCCTGATGAAGCCGAACCGGCGTGGTCTGGCAAAACATCTACAGGTCGTTTCGCAGGATACGATGGGTGCGCTCGATCCGCGCCGAAGCGTCGGTCATCAGATGGTGGAGACGCTGGCAATTCATGGCATAGGCTATCCGGCAAGCAGGCTTGATCGCGCCGCGGAGACGTTCAAGGCCGTCAGCCTGCCGGTTTCCGCCTTGCAGAAATTTCCGCATCAGCTCTCCGGCGGGCAGCGCCAGCGCGTCGCAATCGCTCGTGCCCTCGTCGTCGAGCCGCAAATTCTGCTGTGCGATGAGCCGGTCTCGGCGCTCGACGTCTCGGTGCAGGCGCAGGTGCTCAATCTCCTGCTCGAGCTGCAGCGCGCACGCGGCCTGTCGCTGCTTTTTATCAGCCATGACGTGCGGGTGGTTCGGCATGTCTCGCATCGCGTCGCGATCATGGAAGCGGGCCGCATCGTCGAGACCGGCCCGACGGATGATGTCTTCGCAAATCCGGCCCATCCCTATACCGCCAAGCTTCTGTCTGCCGTTCCTCGCGGGCGGCGCAGCAGGGTGCGGCGGGCAGCGGCCATGCTCGAAACGCTCTGAAGGAACAGCAATGCTTCAATCCATCCTGCGGGCGTTTCTAAGAGCACTCGTGACGCTGTTCCTGGCGATGACCTTCACCTTCGTCATCCTGCGCGTCAGCGGTGACCCGCTGCATTCTCTGTTGCCCATCGAGACGCCGCCGGAAGTGGTGGCGCTGATGCGGCAGCAATGGGGTCTCGACCAGCCGCTCTATATCCAGTATTTCGCCTATCTCGGCCACCTTTTGCGCGGCGATTTCGGCACGTCCCTATTGAATGGACAAGACGCGCTGACACTGGTTCTTTCGAAAGTCCCCGCGACGCTGGAATTGATGGGCGCCGCCCTGATACTGGCGTTCGGCGCCGGCGTGCCTTTCGGCATTCTGGCGGCGCGCAATCGCGGCGGCCTGATCGATCGCTTCGTGATGGCGCTTGCGGTGCTGATGCATTCGCTGCCGAATTTCCTGATCGCCATCCTGCTCATCCAGCTTTTTGCCGTCTCGCTGCGGATATTGCCAAGCGGCGGGGGATCGACGATGGCGCATCTCGTCATGCCCGTTCTGGTCATCGGTCTCTACAACGCCGGCATCATCGCCCGTTTCGTCCGCTCGAGCGTGCTGGAGGTGCTGGGCCAGCGCTTCATATTGGCAGCGCGCGCCAAGCGCATCGGCGAGAGCGCGCTTCTCTGGCGGCACATCATGCCGAATGCGGCCCTGCCGCTTCTGACCATGCTCGGTTTCCTCGTCGGCGGCATGATCGGCGGGGCGGCGGTCGTCGAGAGCGTCTACGCCTGGCCCGGCGTCGGCCGCTTTCTCGTCTCCTCGGTGGCGCAGCGCGATCTGAACATCGTGCAGACCATCGTGCTTCTCATCACGGCGACGATGGTGACGGCCAATCTCATGATCGATTGCCTCTACATTCTCGCCGATCCGCGCTTGCGGCATCGGGCATCGGCCTGATCGGCCGCCTCGAAAGGTAACAGCCATGGCGAATGCAGCGACCGGCGCCGACGTTTCTCAAAAGACCAGATCAGAGAAAATCTTCCGGCCCAACCTCCGGTTCGATCTCATGACGGTCATTTGTGCCATCATCCTCGTGACCTTCATCATGGTCGCGATCTTTGCCAATGTGCTTGCGCCCCATGGTTTTGCACAGATCGATCTTCACGCCCGCAAGGCGCCGCCAATCCTGTTCGGCGGTTCGTTCAAGCACATTCTCGGCACGGACGAGCTCGGCCGCGATATTCTGAGCCGTATCTTCTATGGCCTGCGCACCAGCCTGCTGATCGCGCTCGGCGCATCGGCAATCAGCCTGGCGCTCGGCACGGTACTCGGGCTTCTTGCCGCGTTTGGTCGCGGATTTGCCGATATGCTCATCCGCGTCGCGGTCGATTTTCAGGCATCGATGCCGTTCCTCATCATCGCGCTCGCCGTCCTCGCCTTCTTCGGCGACAATCTTTGGCTTTTCATGGCGTTGCTCGGCCTCTACGGCTGGGAGCGTTACGCGCGGCTGGTGCGCACAATGGCCGGGCTGGAACTCGAGCGGGGCTATGTCGCTGCCTTGAAGCGCAATGGTGCGGGAACGGGGCGTATCGCCTTCCTGCATGTGCTGCCCAACATCCTCTCCGTCGTCCTCGTCAACCTGACGATCGTCCTGCCGGAAATCCTGCTGCAGGAATCGGCGCTGAGCTTTCTCGGGCTCGGCATTCAGCCGCCGCTCGTGAGCCTCGGCAGCATGGTGGGTGCGGGCCGTGACTATGTGATGACGGAGTGGTGGATCGCCATCTTGCCGGGCATCGTAATCTTCATCCTGTCGCTGTCGATCAGCCTGATCGGCGACTATCTGCGCGACGTTCTCGATCCGACACTTCATTAGGTTGCCCTGTAAAGAACCGACTTCCAAGGAGACTTGCATTGCCTTTGCCCCTTCACGCTGCTCGTCATGGTTCGCTCCGCATTGCCGCCCATCGCGGCTTCAGCCGGCGCTTCCCGGAAAACACCATTCTCGCCTTCCAGGAGGGTGTGAACGCAGGCGCCAACGAGTGCGAAATCGACCTCATGCTGACGCGTGACGGCAAGATTGCGGTGATCCACGACAGAACGCTCAATCGGACGACAAACGGCTTCGGCTTCGTGGCCGATCACGATCTCGAACACATTCTTTCGCTCGATGCCGGCGCGAAATTCGACCCGCGCTTTACCGGAACCCGTGTGCCGACGCTTGCCGATACTTTGCTATGGGCCAAACAGACGGATACGCGCCTGGCAATCGAGATGAAGGAGCCCGAACGCGCCGATCGGCTTATCGATATCATGATCGGCACGCTGCGGGAGCTCGACGCTTTCGACCATGTTGCCATATCCTCCTTCGACCATATCGACCTGCTGCGCGTGAAGGAGCGCGAGCCGCGCCTGCAGACGGAAGCGATCCTTCACCATCGTCCCGTGGACATTGTCGCCTCGATGCGTGCCGGCGGCATCGATGGCGTCTCGCTGGAGCTGAACCGCTTTCACCGGGCTGATGCCGAGGCACTGCAGGAGGCCGGCATTGCCGTGCGCCTGAGCCTGCCGTTGCCGGAAAAGCTTGCCATGCTCTGGCAGGGCGGCCGCGACCCGCTTCCTATGATCCGAAGCTGCGTCCGGGACCGGCTGGTCGACGCCCTTATCGGCGACGATGTGGATTTCCTGCGGATGCTGGGCGCAAGCGCCTGAAAATATCGGCCGGTGGTCGACGCTTGACTTATTCATAGCTCACCAGCTATTGATTTCATCAATAGCCAAAGAGTTATGAATTGTCATGACCAATGCCCATGATCCTATTTTCCGAGCGCTCGCCGATCCGACGCGGCGGGCGATCTTCGAGCGATTGTGCCGCGCCGGCGATCAGACCGTCGCGGCACTCACGGCCTATGCCGGGGTGTCCCAGCCGGGCGTTTCGAAGCATCTCGCCGTTCTGAAGCAGGCGGGGCTGGTGTGTGACCGGCACGAAGGGCGCCAGACGCATTATAGCGCGCAACGCAACGCCCTTGCCCCATTGCTTGACTGGACGAGCGAAATGGCCGGCTTCTGGGAGGGTAAGTTCGACGATCTGGAAGACTTGCTCGATCGGATGGACCAATGAAGGCGGTATCGGGCGAAGTGCGCGCTGTCGTCGTCGAGCGTGAAATTGCGCATCCGCCGGAAAAGGTCTGGCGTGCGCTGACCCAGCCGCATCTGATCGCCGAATGGCTGATGAAGAACGACTTCGTTCCCGCCCTTGGCCACCGCTTTACCTTTCGCAGCGACTGGGGCGGTATCCTGGATTGCGAAGTGCTCGTCGTCGAGCCGAACAGCAGGCTGTCTTACCGATGGAATTTTGCGCACGATGATCCGTCTTTCGATCTGAAGAGCGTCGTGACATTCACGCTTATACAGACGGATAAGGGGACACATCTGCGCATGGAGCAGGTCGGCTTCCGACCGGGCCAGAAGCAGGCCTATGGAGGTGCCAAAGCCGGATGGCGGCAGTTCCTTGAAAGACTTGACGAGGTTCTGCGGGAGTGAGTGGGACCCATCGCCGGTAAATTCCCCGATGCAATTGTGGGAGCATATTCCGGCCGCTTGCTTGCATCGGGCTTTTGTCTCCGTGCGGGCAAGTCAACCGGCAGAATTATGAAGTGGATGCGGACATGATCACCGATATCGAGGACTTCTTTACCAAAGGATGCGGACGCTGCGAACGCTTTGCGACGCCGGACTGTTCGACGAGGCTGTGGATTGACGGTTTGAACGAGCTTCGCCGGATCTGTCTGGGAGCAGGTCTCGTCGAGACGGTGAAGTGGGCGCATCCATGCTACATGCATGCGGGGCGTAACATCGTCGTCATCGGTGCCTTTCGCGGTGATTTTCGCGCCAGCTTCTTCAACGCGGCGCTGATGAAGGACCCTGAGGGTGTGCTCGAAAAGCAAGGGCAGAATACCCAGCATCCCGATATGATCCGCTTCGTGAGCAATGATGCCGTCGCAAGGATGGAGCCGATAATCCGATCCTACCTGAAGGAGGCAATGGGATATGCTGAGGCCGGCATCAAGCCGCCGAAAGAGCAAAGCGAAGTCGAATTGCCAGACGAGTTGATCGAGGCGCTGGATTCCGATCCGGAGCTGGCGGAAGCCTTCCATGACCTGACGCCAGGGCGAAAGAAGAGCTATGTGATCAATCTGAATTCGGTGAAGAAGTCCGAAACGCGAAGCGCGCGGATTGCGAAATTCCGCAATCATATTCTCGCCGGAAAGGGTGCGCTGGAGCGGTAATCGGCAGTTCGTCAGCGGTTCGTTTGCAAAGCGGATATTCGAGATATGCACTGCGTTTCATCGGCGGGTGATGCCCCCGGGCGAAGCTATTCAGGATTGAGGCTGCCGGGATGAACGCGCAGTGGAAACTTGCCTGTCCTCAATCGTCTCTTCATCGGTGAGGCCGCACGGCTGTAGTGTCGAGGTCAGTTCGGCTTCGGATAATACCACGCATAGCCAAAATGATAGCGATCCGGGTCCTTGCCGTAATAATAGGGAAGGGCAATATCCTGCTGCGATGGCAATTGTTCCGCCGCTCCGAATTTCGACGTAAACCATAGCTTCAAGGCATTCGGCATGCTTGACTGATGCCCGTCTCGTTCGTTCCAGACCAGCAGGACCGGCCCAGCTCCTATGGTCTGCCGACTAAGGTCCGATGCAGGATATTCCGTCGATATCACGGCTGTGTGTGGCATGTTCACACGGAGATTGCCCGCCTTGTGCCAGGTCGTCGTCACGACTGCCGAGGGCTGCTTTCCCTCTGCGGCAACGATTTTTTCCACGAAGGTCGCATAGGGCGTGTTCAGATGCTCGTAAGAATGGAAAAACCGAGCGAAAAGAATGCCTCCCGCCAGTATCAACGGCAGCGCCACCATCATGACGATGGGTACATAGAGGAACTTCTTTATGTCGGCCCCAAGCTGTTCGCCCGCGGCATCGAGTTTCAGACAGAAGTAGGCCGGCAGCAGAAACAGGAAGGGGAGCAGCCAGCGATCGCGAAACTCCGTGAGCGTTATCACCAGTATCAACACCAGCAAGATCCCGACGGTGCTCGAAAGTATTCTTCCGACGAAATCGCTCCACTCGCTTCTTGCACGCAGCGAACGCAGGAATGACTGACGGAAGAACAGCAGAAAGATCACGCTTGTGGGAGCGACGATTGCGACGCTCGTTTTGACCAGTTCCAGAAGTCCGAAACCGATGTCGGAAAGCTTCCCGCCGGCGCCTTGCTCCGACATGGTATTGACCGTCGTTGTCAGGACGCGGTCCATGTTGGACACCATCCATACGGCATGCGGCAGGAACACGAGACCGGCGATTGCGAGCGTCAGTAGAAGGCGCCAGTCCAGGAGCCTTTTTCGTCCTTCGGGATGAAAGAAGGTCGCGATGAGCACACTGATGATCACCAGAGCGAAGTTGTACTTGGTGAGCATTCCAAGCCCGGCCCAGAGGCCGATCAGCGCATAGGAGATGAGCGTCGGACGGCGAATGGTGGCAACGACGAAGTAGATCAGCATCAGCACCGCAAGCAGAGTGCCGACCGTATGCGTCAGGTCTCTCTGCGCCTGCCAGAACATCTGCGGCATCGTCAAGAGCGATAGCGTTCCGACCGCCGCCAGCCTTTTATCGGCCACGAGCAGCCTCAAAAGCTTGTAATAGGCGAGGTAGACGAGGAAAAGCAGAAGATTCTTCACTATGACGAGCGATGCGACACTCGTGCCGAAAACTTCGAAGACGCCGTACTGAATCCAGTTGTAGAGCGGCGGTTGGGCGTCATATCCCCAGGCAAGCCATTGTCCTACGAGGAACTGCTGCGCTTCATCGATGCGTAGTGAGCTGGAGATCGCGATGCGGATGGCCGCCTGCACGATGAAATATATGGCTAGGCTTCCAGACACCCACCAATATTCGGAGGATGACCTGTTGTCGGCTGACGCAGCCTGCTGACGCGCACCCGCAAAACTGTCTTTTCCCAGAAAGTTCATCCGGTTCTCCGTGCGATTGCCACTATCGTCACACGCGCCATGTCATAGATGTCGCGACGGCACAATCGTTTTCAGTAAGATTTCAAGGGGCGGCATCTCGAGGGCAGATCTGATTTACCAGATATCATTCCTTGGGTAGCCAGGTCGTGAAAGCATCCTCGTCGTTCGTCGCGTTCAGCGCTCCCGTATTACGCTGAGCGAATCCGCCTGGTCAAATAACTGCCTATGGCTGCGGGAATATGAATGCAGCGCCAAGTGCCAACAACATTTTTTCCAGATGCTGCCTTAATCCGCATCGAATTGGTTGTCAAACATACCGAATGTATGTATATAGGAGCCAAGCTTGGGTGAGGGGGAGTTTTCAAACCCCGAGTCCGACCAGCATCCGACACCTTGTGTCGGTACCAGCAGCCCATCGTTCCAATCCGATGCGGCTGCCCACCCCGATCGGTTGACCTCCGATCAAGACGAGAAGGATTCGGCTTTCCCTCCGAATCCTTCTCTTTTTTCAGCTGTGCGGACTTTCGCCTATATTGTGGAACTTTTCCGCCGGCGATCCGGGTCGGGCAAGCGTATGCGTTGCCGGCGTTATATCGAAAGAGGCCGTGCGCCAGTCATGGACCCGACATGACGAGAATAGGCTCTACCTTCCGTGTGGATGCGGACATGGTTGCGCTCCATCGGGAAACGTATGATCCCGTTAAGGCCGATCCCAACGAACTTGCCCCAGAGGTCTATCGCCTGCGTTTCATGCTGCCTGCCGCACCAAGCCCTCGATCTGCCCGCGGAGCCAATGATGCGCCGCATCCCGATCGCGGCGACGATGCCAGGTCTGGACGAAAGGAAAGCTCGGCAGCGCGAAGGGTACCTCGAGGCATAGAAGACCGTGGCCTGACAAATGCTCTATGCTGCGTCGCGCCGTGGTCAATATGAGATCCGTGCCGCGCACGAGGTCCGGCGCGGTCGACCAATGTGGAATCTGAACGGCGATCCGGCGCTTGTGACCCAGTCGCAAGAGCGCTGTGTCGATCTCGCTGCTGTCCTGCAGCGCGACGGAAACCTGAACATGAGGCCGCGACAGATAGGCGGCAAGATCCAGGGGCACAGATGTGGACTTGGCATCCACCAGGCAGGCGAAGCTCTCCTCGAACAGCAATGTGCTGTTGAGATCGCGATGGCTCGCCTGTTTCAATGTCGGATAGACGCCAACGGCAAGGTCGAGCTCGCCATCCGTCAAGGCGGCAAGAGCTCTCTCTCTGCCGTAGGAGACGATGGTGAGATCAACGAGCGGGGCGCTTTGCCTCAGTCGCGAGACAAGGGCTGGTAAGAGAATGGCTGCGCCGTAATCCGAGAGCGACACGCGGAAAAGCCGCTCGGTCTGGCCGATACCGAATAGGGGCTGTTCCACCATGGAACGCACGAGCGCAAGGGCTTCCGACAGCGGCTCGGCGAGCTGCAGTGCTCGCGCGGTCGGTTGCATCCCATCGCTGCCTCTGACCAGTAGCGGATCGTTGAAGATATCCCTCAGCCTTGCCAGGGCGTGGCTGACCGCCGGTTGCGAGCGATTGAGCCGCAAGGCGGCGCGCGAGACGTGGCGTTCTTCGAGCAGCGCCTCCAGGACAAGCAGAAGATTGAGGTCCGACGCGGCGATATTATTCATTTCCTGCATGGGATAGATACCGTCTTTCGATTTCCATTCCCAATATCGATGATCCACATTGAAAGGGAAAGGAGAATTGATCATGAGCCAATCGTCAAACAAGGATCTGGGGTTATCGCATGTCGCGCTTCTGGTGCGCGATCTCGACCGGAGCGTCGTTTTCTATGAGGAATTTGCCCGTCTTCACGTCATCCACCGCCGGGAGGCGAGGGAGCCTCTGGACGCTGTCGCATGGATGGCGGACGGTCTGCGTCCCTTTGCGCTCGTTCTCGTCGCCTCGCGCAGCCTGCAGGATACGCCGCTCGGGCCTTTCGGCCATATCGGCATTGCCTGTTCGACACGTGAAGAGGTGCTGTACCAGGCCGATGAAGCCGAACGCCGGGGCATTTTGAGATCGAAGCCGCGCGACGATGGACCTCCGGTCGGTTGCTGGACCTATATCGCCGATCCCGATGGCAATACGCTTGAATTGTCCTTTGGCCAGGAAATCGCGTTCACGACGGAGACGCCGCAGGCGCGGGCCTAGGCCACGCCTCTCTCAACGCACAAGGAACCTTTTGCCGTCGAGCGCTTTTCATTTGACGATCTCAGGAACCAGGTGGTTGTCAATTGTCGCGCTCTTCTCCCCTCGACCGCCAGCAAGCCCGAGCTCTCATCCCACTAGAGTTTCTGAATTTCTTCATGGCCGATGTTCAGGCCGGCATTGGTCCCTTCCTTGGTGTTTTCCTCGTCGCCCATGGCTGGCAAAGCGGATCGATCGGTTCCGTCATGACGATCGGCGGGATCGCGGGCATGGTGATGATGGCACCGGCCGGAGCCTTCATCGATGAGACGACGCATAAGCGCACATGCGTGATCGTGCTGGGTATCTGTACTGTTCTGGCGTCCATGATCATATTGGTGTCGCAGCTCTTCTGGGTCGTGGCGCTGTCGCAGGTTGCGACCGCCATTGCCGGCGCCGCGATCGGGCCTGCCCTCAATGGCATCACTCTCGGTATTGTCCGGCAGGCCGGCTTCAATCGGCAGAATGGCTACAATCAGGCGTTCAATCACGCCGGTAACCTGGTCGGTGCCGGACTGTCGGGATGGCTCGGCTGGATGTTCGGGCTTACTGCCGTATTCTGGCTGTCGGCCGTCTTTGGCGTGCTCACCATCATTTCCGTGCTGATGATCCCGGCGGACGCGATCGACGATGATGAAGCGCGTGGCGCGACCCTTGCTGCCGCTGGCCCGCGAGATGAGGTGGAGCCTGCAAGACATCGAAAACCGAGCGGCTTCAAGGTGCTTGCAGAATCGAAACCGCTGCTCATCCTCGCGGGCGCGCTTGCATTGTTTCATCTCGGCAACGGGGCGATGCTGCCGTTGTTCGGGCTGGCCGTCGTCTCCGCCGGTCATGCCGATCCCGCAAGCTTCGTCGCCCTGACCGTGGTGGTGGCGCAGGGCACGATGATCATCACCTCCTTGATCGCGATGCACATGGCGGAAAGGAGAGGGCAATGGCTCGTGCTGCTGGTTTCGTTCCTCTCCTTGCCGATCCGCGGTTTCGTCGCGGCGCATCTGATTACCTCCTGGGGCGTCTATCCCGTTCAGGTTCTCGACGGTATCGGCGCGGGTCTGCAGAGCGTTGCCGTGCCAACGCTCGTCGCCCGTATCCTGAACGGAACCGGTCGCATCAATGTCGGGCAGGGCGTCGTCATGACCATGCAAGGGGTCGGCGCATCCCTGAGCCCGGCGATCGGCGGCTGGCTGGCGCAGGAGATCGGCTATGGCGCGATGTTCACGATCCTCGGCAGCTTCGCACTCGGGTCGATCGCGCTTTGGGTTGGATTTCATGGCCTGCTGCGGGCGGCCGCTTCCGTACCGGGGTCGCCTGAGGGCGTTCTACTCTCCGGCGATTGATTGCCTATCCCCACCCTATCGCTGCGATGGGAGAGCGCTATCGTCCGGCGTCTCTCTGAGTGTTCCGATCAATCCAACTTGACGGTAGCCCGACCGCTTGTGAGATCCTGGATGTTGCCGACGATCCGTTCGACAATCGAGGCGCCTATGGTCACACTAAGCACGGCTCCGGATTCGGTGAAGCGTTCCTCCAGAATCTGAACGCCGACCTCGGCGAGAAGCTTCGCTTTTACGAGAGCAAGATGGGAAAACTGCACATCGATCGTCACGGCGACTGTCGGGACGATTTCTCTTTTCTCCGCGCCTTGCAGACATATCGCGGCGGTGCCGCCATAGGCGCGGATCAATCCGCCAGCACCCAAAAGAGTGCCACCGAACCAGCGCGTCACGACGACGGCCACCATATCCAATTCGAAACCGTCGATCGCCTGGAGGATCGGCTTGCCGGCCGTACCGCTCGGCTCGCCATCATCGCTGAAGCGATAGTTCTGTCCGACACGCCAAGCCCAGCAATTGTGATTGGCATCCATGATCGAGTGCTGCGCGACAAACGCCTTTGCAGCGTCGATATCGGCAATCGGCGCGGCTGTTGCAACGAACCGGCTTCGCTTGACTTCCTGATGGGCGGTGGCGATCGAAACGAGCTCAAACATATGGCCTCTTAGCCAATTTCGTACACTATGCGAAGAGGCAGTCGCGGCCGTCCGGGAAGATATGCGCTGGCGTGCTGCGCGGGTGAAATGAAACTAGTCCTTGCCGCTTTTGTCAGGGTGAATTGAGATGGCCGATGGACGCTATCCAAGGCCTTCGACCGTACAGCCAAGGCTCGCTGTGCATGATGCAGGCGAGAGGAGCTCTGCCTCATTGTCGTGAGGCAGAGCAGAGAGCCTTATCGGCGCCTCGTGCGAAACTTTGTTGGGGGCGCAAGTATTCGCACGCACATAGCCTACAACGGCTAGCTGAAACGTAGCTGAGGCCATGGAGCTGGATGACTTCAGTCCCATTCGATCTAAAATCTGAATTCACTCTGAAATCAAAGAAATAGAGCATGAGCTCGCCCGAAAATCATCCACACTTTTCGGTATTCTGTTCTGGCTGCAAGCGGCAGCCAAGAGGCCGGTCCACGTCACGGCAGCGAGATCGTCTCCCTCTGCCGTGAGCGACACGATGCAACTTCGTGACTACTTTGCCGCGGCCCTCGACATGCCGGCCTGCAGATCCGCCTCGTCGGCAACGATGGAGGCAGCCTCGTTCTGCAGGATATCCTTTGCGTTCTTGCGGGCCTTTTCGATGGCGATATCGGCGCTCAGGCTGCGCTCATTGGCCTGCAGGCCATCATCTTCGCCGGTATCGATGCCATCATTCACCTGTCCGCGCGACTTGAGACGACTTGCCTGGGCAGTCAGCTCGTTGCGGCGTTCGGTTTCGTTGAGAGAAATGACCTTCTTGTCGCGCTGTTCTTTCAACGTGGTGACGTCCTCCATGAAGCGCTGGTATTCCGGGTCATCCTTCACTCGCGCGTCATGGCGGCTTTGCAATTGCGGCAGCAGTGCCTGGATGTCGCCCCAGGGCTTATAGTTCGCGGGCTTTACTTGCGTCCACGGCAGTGCGTTGTCGTAGCTCGACTCGCCGAAAGTCTTGAGGTCGGAAAGCCCCGGCAGGCTGATATCCGGCGTCACGCCGCGCAACTGTGTCGTACCGCCGTTGACGCGGAAGAATTGAGCGACCGTCAGCTTCAGCTCGCCGAATTTCGGTTTCTGATTGTGGGCCACCTGATCGAGATTGACCACGGTTTGCACCGTGCCTTTGCCGAAGCTGGGTTCGCCGATGATCACGCCGCGACCGTAATCCTGGATCGCTGCTGCAAAGATCTCGGAGGCCGATGCCGAGCCGCGATTGATCAGCACGCCGACGGGGCCGGTCCAGGCCGGGGCGGCAAGATCATCGCTCTCGACCTCTACTTCGCCGCCGGCGTCGCGCTGCTGGACGACCGGACCCTTGCCGACGAACAGGCCCGTCAGGTCGATTGCTTCGGCCAGCGAGCCGCCGCCATTGTTGCGCAGGTCGATCAGGACTCCGTCGACCTTCTCCTGCTTCAACTCGCCGAGAAGCTTGGCGACGTCGCGGCTGGCGCTGCGGTAATCCTTGTCGCCCTTGCGCCGCGCTTCGAAATCTTCATAGAAAGCCGGCAGGGTGATCACGCCGATCCTGCGCGTGGTATTGCCGTCTTTCACCGACAGGATCGTCTGCTTGGCGGCCTGCTTGTCGAGACTGATCTTGTCGCGTACGAGGCTGATGACGTGATGCTTGCCATCCGGCCCGGCATCACCAGGCAAAATGTCAAGGCGCACGACCGAACCCTTGGCGCCGCGTATCATCTGCACGATTTCATCGAGCCGCGTGCCGACGACTTCCTTTATCGGGCCGTTCTCGCCTTGACCGACGCCGATGATGCGATCGCCGACCGCAAGCTTGCCGGACAGCTGTGCCGGGCCGCCGGCGACCAGTTCGCGGATCGTGGTATAGTCGTCCCTTTCCTGCAGGACTGCGCCGATACCGACCAGCGAGAGTTTCATCGAAATATCGAATTCGGCCGAGGCGGTCGCGCCGAAATAATCGGTATGCGGGTCGACCGACGTCGTGTAGGCGTCCATGAATGTCTGGAAGACATCGTCGTTTTTGTATTTATAGGCGCGCTCGAGGGAGTTTTCGTAGCGTTTGTCGAGCGTATCGCGAATGGCGGCATCATCCTTGCCGGCAAGTTTCAGGCGCAGCCAGTCGTTCTTGACGCGTTTGCGCCAGAGATCGTTGCTTTCCGCTTCGGTCTGTGGCCAAGGCTCCTTGTCGCGCACCAGCGAGTAGTCTTCCTTGGTGGTGAAATCAAACTTTTGATTGAGCAGGCTGCGCGCATAGGTCATGCGGTCGACGACACGCTGCTCGTACACATTGAAAATGGAAAACGGGATATTCAGGTCTTCCTGATTGATGGCGTCATCGATCTTGGTGCTGCCCGCCATGAACTTGTCGATATCGCTCTGCAGAAAGATGACACGATCCGGATCGAGGGACTTGATGAAGCGATTCATGATCCTGGCAGACAGGACGTCGTCCAGGGGAACGGGCTTATAGTGGAAGCGTTGCAGAAACTGCGCTGTCAAATGAGCGGCCTGCGCCTGCTGCGGCAGCGGTGTCAAAACTGGCGGTGAACCGGCTTCCAGAGCGTATGCCGATGAGGCAAATGCCAGGAACAGGCAGAGGAAACCATATTTCGTACGCATCAAGTCTTGGCCCGATTCTCAACGTTAAATGTTCAATCTATAATCTAGGTGGAACAATTATGGTTTTTTGGCAACCAGACAGATGCTTTCCTTTGGGAAAGATTTTCGAAACATTTGCGTGAAGCGAGTGTGACGACCCTCAACGAATTCGAAGCTAGGGGTGCCGAAGTCGACCTTCGAATGCCGGAGACGGCGCCGCGCAAGCTGTTCGATAGCTGTGCCGAGGTAGGCTTGGCGGGATCACTCTCGGATCGGCGGCTCATCCTTCGGTCGAGATGAGGCTGGGTAGTGCAACAGCGAGCGCCGCGATGATTGAGGCTGGCGGGGATGACATAATAATGCGCAACCGTCACCGGTCGTGCGATAGTCGTTCGACCTTGGATTTCGCGGGCAATATGCGGCCTGGAATGGCTGCCAAAAAATACAGCCTGCAATAAAATAGAAAAGAAGAAGACCCGGAGGGAAACCAGGTCTTCTTCCGTCTCTGATCGGAGGTCTAGTTCAGATCAGATTAGAAGCTACGCTCGAAGCGGAGGATACCTGCCCACTGGTCCTGATTGATGGAGTCCCAGTTGGTGTAGGTAACTTCCGGCTCGACCAGAAGGTTCTTGACCGGCTTGAACTTGAGGTTCGTTGTTGCCGAGAAGATCTTCGAGTCGGTGTAGGCGACCTGGAAGTTCCACTTCAGCTTTTCGTTGATCGGAACGCTTGCGCCGCCCCAAACTGCCCAGTCGCCCCAGCCGATGCCGGAGGCAGCGCCACCGCCGTTCGCGCCGGCATACTTGTTGAGCTTGCTGCCGTCGGTGTTCCAGCCACCCATGACGAAGGCCGAGAAGACGCCGAAGTCAGCATCGACACGAGCCTTGATAGCACCTTCTTCGACGATCGAGTCGTAGCCGCCGACGACCTTGAAGCCCCATGCGCCGGACTTGAAGCCAGCACCGGCAACAACGTCAGGAGCGTAGTGATCCGAGCTGTCTTCGCCATTCGAGCCAGTTGCGCCCGAGCCGGAGTTCGTGTCTTCGAGCGAGATCACAGCCGAGAAGCCGTTGCCGGCGTCGTAGTTGTAGGTGATCTGGTTGAGTTCGTACGGGCCGTCATAAACAACGTCGTCGTTGATGACGTCGCCGGCATAACCGGTGAAGACGTTGAACTGCGAGTCTTCCTTACCAACGAGGAAACCGCCGAGGCTGATGCTGGCGTGCAGCAGGTTGGTGGACGTCGCGTTGCCGTCGTTCCAGTCCCAACGCAGCTCGGTGTTGGTCTTCAGCGGGCCGTATTCGGTGTCGGTTGCCGTCTGCAGCTGCAGCTCAGCACGGGTATGCCACTTCGTGCCGAAGCGAGCGCTCGGGTTGTAGGGGTCGTACCACTGACCTTCGGTACGAACCTTACCGCCGATCTTGAGGCAGGTTTCGCTGCCCGGGATGAAGAAGTAACCTGCGCCGTATGCGTCGCAGATGCGGACATATTCCAGGGGCTCCGGCTCGGCAGCGACAACAGCGTCAGCCGCGTGAGCACCGGATACTGCTGCAAGGGCAGCAGCGGAGCCGAGAAGAAGGCTCTTGATATTCATTTTTTCTCCAATCGATTTGCCAGACCGGAATGCAGTCGGAGGATCTCCACCACGTTCATCTGGCCGTTCCCTCTTACCGAAAGCCCGAAAGACTTCCGTGCAGGCAAGCTAACGAGGCTGCTGGCACATCGGAATAGAATAATTCGCAGTTGTTATGTATTTCTCTTCATAAATTCGTCACAGATGCAAAATTACACCATAAACTAACGCGATCTTAGTATGTATATCAAGTATATTAGATAGATATACTTAATAAACATTCCAAATGTATGTTATTTTTGGCAAAATCTCCAAAATATAGTAAGTTATACATACAAACTATATGCCGGAAATGCATGGGCGAATCGCGTTGTGCCGACCACCATTAGTCGACACTGTCTTACGCAAACTCGTTCAGATGCCTTGTCCAAGGATAAATGCGGATCGTGCTGATGACTTCCGGTCTATTTGCGAGCTTGGGGAAACGGCGGCCTGGTTTAAAGGAAAACGGCTCCAAAACGCCGAAACGTTTTGAAACCGTCGAAGCAGATACGCTTGCGTCTAATGGGCTTCCGCGGAGATCAACGGCACTTCCGCGCCCTTGGCGTCATAAAGCCTGCCGTTCAGGAAATAATCGCCGTCATGCAGGCTGGCGATATCCTGATATCGGATCAGGCGCTCGGTTCCGGCAACGAAAACCGATTGTTGATCCGAGTTGCCGGTTGTCAGATGGTTGAATAGCAGGTTCAGCGTGATTGCCATCAGGGCGGCGGAACTGATGCCGGAGTGGAAGATGGTGACGACCCATGCCGGAAAATGCTCGTAGAAGCCCGGCGAGGCGATCGGGATCATGCCGAAACCGATCGAGGTTGCCACGATGATGAGGTTCATGTTGTTCTCGTAGTCGACCTTGGCGAGTGTGCGAATACCGCTCGCAGCGACGGTGCCGAACAGGACGAGGCCTGCTCCTCCAAGGACGGAACTCGGAACGGCAGCGACGATGCGGCCGACGATCGGCAGCAGGCCGAGGGCGACGAGAAAGAGGCCGCCGGTTGCCACGACAAATCGGCTCTTGATGCCGGTCACGGCCACGAGGCCGACATTCTGGGCAAAGGCGCTCTGCGTGAAGGAGCCGACGACAGGCGCCAGGATGCTGGAGAGCATATCGGCGCGCAGACCGTTGCCGAGCCGGCGCGCATCAACCTTGGTGCCGACGATCTCGCCGACGGCGAGGATATCCGCGGAGGTCTCGACCAGCGTCACCATGATGACGATGCACATCGAGATGATCGCCGCCATGTCGAACACGGGATAGCCGAAATGGAAGATCTGTGGCAGGGCGACGAAGGGGCCGTTCATCACCCGGGAGAAATCCGTTAAGCCGACCGCATAGGCGATGCCCGTGCCGATGACGATGGCGAGCAGGATCGAGAGCCTCGATATGGCAGAACTGCCCAGCTTGCTGAGCAGCAGCACGATCATGAGCGTCACGGCCGCAAGCAGAATGTTGGCCTGACTGCCGAAATCCGGCGCGTTCCGGTTGCCACCCATCGCCCAACTCGCTGCAACCGGCATGAGCGTGAGACCGATGGTGGTAATGACGATGCCGGTGACGATCGGCGGAAAGAAGCGTGTGATGCGGGAAAAGACGGGCGTGATGAGGAGCCCGATGAACGACGCCGCAATGACTGCGCCAAGAACGGTCTGGATGCCGCCATGTCCGGTGATGGCGATCATCGTCGCGACGCCGGAAAAGGATACGCCCTGCACGAGGGGAAGGCGGCTGCCGAAAAACGGTATTCCGATCGTCTGCAGGATAGTCGCGAGACCGCCGGCAAACAGCGATGCGGTCACAAGCAGGCCGACGTCGGCCGGTGTAAGGCCAGATGCCTGGCCGATGATCAACGGAACGGCAACGATGCCGCCATACATGGTCAGGACATGTTGAAGACCATAGGCCAGATTGGCACCAAGGCTGAGCTTTTCATCTTCAGGCGATAGGCGTGCGGTATTTTCCTCTGAGGCTGCTGCCAAGGTAATCTCCTCCATACCTTTGCGTTTCTCGTTTCCTCCAAACGAGCCTTGCACGTTACGGTGTGCGCCGTGTCATGACTTTATAGAAAAATGCGAAACACCTTACCAGAAGGCCATGCCCGCGTTGGTTTGGTTGGTCGACCACCGTTTTCCGCCGGTGGAGCGGGCAAGCGGAAAGATCCCATGCCGCCGAGACGGGCAACTTCATATCGGCCGCGTCGGCATAATTGACGATGCGGCCATTGAGGTCGGTTCAGTCTCGGGAAAGACTATATGTGCAGAAACATATAGTCCATTTTCCGGTTCGAGTATCATTCAGAAGATTTGGGTAGGGTATAATGAGCGAATATCAAAACAAGGCAGTCAGGCTGCTTGCGTCGATCGTCGGCGACGAGTCCCTATTGGATCTGAATGATCGTCGCGATGCGTTTTTGTATCGAGCCTTGGAGCTCTATTTCGCAGCTGACGGTGCCGAAGATGCAATCCAGCCGATCGTCGAGAAAGTCTATTCGAAGAACAAGCCACGCGTGGATAAAGCCGTTGGCGATGTGCTCTATAAATTGGCCGGCATCGGTCACGCCGCCGACATCGATATCATACAGGCAGCTTATAATAAGCTTGATGAGACGAAGTAGAAACTTGCAGGCGAGACCTCTCATCCTTCCTGATAGGAGCGTTGGCTTTCCTTCATCGGTGGCTGCAGAGTTGCAGGAAAAACTCGTTCGATCCTTCTGATACCTCGCGTTCCAGAACCGCCTGTCCATCTTCCCGATAGGATGGCGGGCTTGGACCCTGCTGTGAGCCTTTGAGCGTCGACGCACGCATCGTGCATTTCCTTCCATATCATGGCAACTATCTTGCGCGCAGACAGGTTCTCTATCTCGAACTTGCGCACCCCTTGCACGCCCTTGCTGATATTCTGAGCGTCAACGATTTGAGGCGCCGCAGGAGGGGAAAATACTCAAGATGACCGAGAATGCCATTTATGTTTACCAGTCGATTGCGCGCGCGGTTTGCGATCATGATGTCAGCACGATGTTCGGTCTCATGGGGGATGCCAACCTTTTCATGATCGACCACTATGTGCGCGGATGCGGCGGCCGCTTCGTGCCGGCGGCCCATGAAGGGAGCTCGGTCCTGATGGCGCTCGCCTATGCCCATGTCTCCGGAAAGGTGGGTGTCGCGAGCGTGACCCACGGTCCGGCATTGACCAATTGCGTCACTGCGCTCACCGAAGGTGCCCGTGGCTCCATCCCCATGGTGCTTCTGGCGGGCGACACGCCGGTCGTCAACCCGCACCATCTTCAGAGCATCGACCAGCGCGAGGTCGTCAAGGCCACCGGCGCCGGTTTCGAGCAGATGCGCTCGCCGGAAACCGCAACCTGGGACGTTGCCCGCGCTTTCTATCGCGCCCGGGTCGAGCGGCGTCCGATCGTCTTGAACATGCCAGCTGATTTCATGTGGTGTGAACAGGCGCACGAGCGGGCTGTGTTCGAAGTCTTCGATGCTCCCGGCTATGTGCCAGAGGGCGACGCGCTCGACAGGGCCATCGGCATGATCGCCTCGGCAAAACGGCCGCTCATCCTCGCAGGCGGCGGAGCTTGCGATGCGCGCGATCAGCTCATCCGCCTGGCGGACCGACTGGAAGCGCCGCTTGCGACGACCTTGAAAGCCAAGGGGCTCTTCGGCGGCCATCCCTATAATATGGATATTTTCGGTACGCTCAGCACACCTGCCGCCTATGACCTGATTGCCAAGGCGGATTGCCTGATCTGTTTCGGAGCGGGATTGCATGATTTCACGACTGATAGGAGCAAGCTCCTGAGGGGCAAGCGCGTCGTCCAGATCGATATGGATGCACGCGCCATCGGCAAGAACATTCATCCGGATGCGGCTCTGGTGGCCGATGCGGGCCTGACGGCAGACAATTTTGTCCATTGGCTGGACGTGGCGGAAATTCCGCCGAGCGGCTTCACGCGTGAATTGGATGTCCCTTCGCTGACCACCCATCCGCGTGATCAGCGCGGCAAGACGAATGCGGGATATGTGAACTACATCTGGGCGCTCGAGGAGCTGGAAAAGGCCCTGCCGAAGAACCGAGTGCTCGTGACCGACGGCGGGCGTTTCATGACCGAGGTCTGGTGCCGGATTTCCGTCAGCGACCCGCGCAGTTTCGTCGTGACGGCAAATTTCGGCTCGATCGGTCTTGGATTGCAGGAAGCGATCGGCGCAAGCGTCGCCGCGCCTGATCGGCCGGTGGCGCTTTTCACCGGGGATGGCGGCTTCATGATGAGCGGCGTCAACGAGTTCAACACTGCCGTACGTCTCGGTCAGGACCTGATCGTCATCGTCTGCAACGATTCGGCCTACGGAGCCGAACATATCCAGTTTCGCGATCGGAAGATGGATCCGGGTCTCACCCAGTTCAACTGGCCCTCATTTGCCGATGTCGCGACCGCGCTCGGCGGACATGGCGTCGCGGTCAGCTCGGCTGATGAGCTTGAAGGCGCTCTTGACGCCATCAGGAACCGCAACCGCCCTGTCCTGATCGAGCTGCGCCTCGATCCCAACGACGTGCCGCGAATGCGCATATGACGATCTTTTCAAGGTTGCGAGAGGCTAATCGCCTTCAAGGGGGAGGGTTGTGATATCAGCGCGGCGATCCCGCGAAGAGCTGTCGTGTGTGCCCCGGGGATAATTGAGACGTCTTCGCCGGATCGTTGCGACGCGGTGACGATGACTGTAAAGCAGATGAGGTTGCGCCTAGGCTTGGCGTGGAATATCGCCGCAGAATCACGATAATTGCGGCATGCCGAGGATATTTGGGTTCTGATCCATGGATGAAAAAAAAGATATTGTCGGGCTTTGCAAGGAGAAGGGGCTGCGCCTGACCGCTCCGAGGCAGGCGATAGCCAAGGTTTTGTCCGAGGCGTCGGATCATCCCGACGCGCTGGAAATTCATCGCCGCGTCACCGCAATCGATCCCGGCATCGCCATCGCCACTGTCTACCGGACGCTGAGCATCCTTGAGGATAACGGCATTCTCGAGCGCCATTCCTTTGGAAATGGCCCCGCACGCTTCGAAACTGCCGATCAGGAGCATCACGACCATCTGATCAACATGGAAACCGGCACGATTATCGAATTCCGGTCCGATGAAATCGAGCGGCTTCAGGAAGAGATCGCACGAAAGCATGGTTTCGAGATCGTCGGGCACAAGCTCGAAATCTACGTCAAACCCTTGAAGAGAACGCGCGGCCCAAAAAAAGCGGGATGATTAGGCCCGTTTTGGACCCGCCGGTCCACAACGCATAGCGTTCTCGGGGCGGCATCGTACCGCTCCCTTCCTGCGGAGGATCTAGCTGACGTCGGTTGCATCGGTCGATGCCGCCTTGCGGGTGGCGCGAGCGAAGGCAAAGACAAAGGCCATGGCAAGCAGGAGCACGATGGTCGGCGCCGGCGCGCTGTCCATGAAGAAGGACAGGTAGACGCCGGCAAAGGAGCCGATCACGGCGATCGCCATCGCCAGAACGAGCATCGTGCTGAACCTGCGGGCAAGCAGAAAGGCGATGGCTCCCGGAGCGATCAGCATGGCAACCGCAAGGATGAGGCCGACCGCCTGCAAGGCGCCGACAATGGTCAGCGAGATCAGCCCCAGCAATCCGTAATGCAGCAGCTTCACCCGCAGGCCGATGGCGCGCGCCTGGGCCGGATCGAACGCGTGCAGGAGGAAATCCTTCCACTTGATGCCGATGATTGCAGCCGTGACCGCCGCGATGACGGCTGCCATTCCGATATCGTGCCAGGAAACGCCGAGCATGTCGCCAAACAGGATGTGATCGAGATGCACCTCGGAGCGGATTTTGACATAGAGGACGAGACCGAGGCCGAACATGCCGGAGAAGACGACGCCCATCACCGTATCCTGCTTGATGCGGCTGTTGTCCTTCAAAAAGCCGGTCGCGATGGCGCAGAACATGCCGGCAGCGAATGCGCCGACGGCAAGAGGAAAGCCGGCTATATAGGCGACGACCACGCCGGGAAAGACGGCATGACTGATCGCGTCGCCCATCAGCGACCAGCCCTTCAGCACCAGGAAGCAGGAAAGAAGCGCCATCGGCACGGCAACGAGCATTGAGATCGCCAGCGCATTGACCATGAAGTCGAACTGCATGGGGGAAAGGATGGTGTCGATCAAGCTCATCGTCCATCCTCCAGCGCCTGCATCGCCCGCCGGCGGGCGGCCAGCATTCCGTGCTTGGGCGCGAAGAAGAATGCGATCAGGAAGATCGCCGTTTGCAAGACGACGATGATGCCGCCGGTCGCGCCATCGAGGAAGTAGCTAGCATAGGCGCCGACGAAGCTTGTCAGCGAACCAATGACGACGGCGATCACCAATAGCTTCGGGAAGCGATCGGTCAGCAGATAGGCCGTCGCGCCCGGCGTTACCACCATGCAGATCACGAGGAAGGCACCGACCGTCTGAAGGGCTGCGACCGTCGAGGCCGAGAGCAGCGTGAAGAACATCAGCTTCAGTGCGGTCGGATTGAGCCCGATGGAGCGCGCATGGCTCTCGTCAAAGAAGGTCACCATCAGGTCTCTCCACTTGACCAGCAGGATGGCGAGCGAGACGAAGCCGATGATCGCAAGCTGCAATGTGTCTCCCGGCGTAATGGCGAGCACATTGCCGAGAACGATCGTCTGTATGTTCACCGCCATTGGCTTCAGAGACACCATGAACAGGCCAAGCGCGAAGAAGGAAGAGAAGGTCAGGCCGATGATCGCATCCTCCCGCAGCCTGGTTCGCTGGTTGAGAAAGAGCATCGCGCCGGCTGCTAAGCCGCCCGAGAAGAAGGCGCCGAGAGAGAAGGGGAGCCCGAGCATGTAAGCCCCCGCGACCCCCGGTACGATTGCGTGCGAAAGTGCGTCGCCGATAAGCGACCAGCCCTTGAGCATGAGATAGCAGGACAGAAATGCGCAGACGCCGCCGACAAGAGCGGAGACCCACATGGCGTTCAACATGTACTCGTAGGCAAAGGGTTCGAGCATGCCGGCCGTCATTCCCGATCTCCTCCATCGACTTCCGCTCGTCGATCGACAGTCTTTCCGCCCTCGAGGATCAGCGGGCGCTCGTCGTCGCCGAGCACGCGGACCGCAGCCTTCCCGCCATCGGGTGGCCGATTCAGCACGAAATGACGCAGCACGCCTCCGAAGGCTTTCTCCAGATTCTCCTGCGTGAACGTGTCGGCGGTCGGCCCATGGGCGAGAACCGTGCCCTTGATGAGAATGGTCCGGTCGCAGAACTCCGGCACGGAGCCGAGATTGTGGGTCGATACCAGCATCACGCGGCCCTCATCTCGCAACTCGCGGAGAAGCTTGATGATCTGCTCCTCGGTCTTGACGTCGACGCCGGTGAACGGTTCATCCAGAAGGATCACCCGGCTGTCCTGCGCCAGCGCTCGCGCGAGGAAGACCCGCTTCTTCTGCCCGCCGGAGAGCTCGCCGATCTGGCGCTTGCGAAATTCGCCCATGTTGACGCGGGCAAGCGCGGCGGCGACGGCCTCGTGATCGGCCGCTTTCGCGATGCGCATCATGCCCATATGGCCATAGCGCCCCATCATCACGACATCCTCGACCAGAACCGGAAAATTCCAGTCGACCTCCTCGGCCTGCGGCACATAAGCGACAAAGTTTCTGCGCAGGGCGTCCTTGATCGGCATGCCGAGCACGCGGATTTCGCCTTTTGCGAGCCGGACAAAGCCCATGATGGCCTTGAACAGGGTGGATTTGCCCGAGCCGTTCACCCCGACCAGCGCAGCGATCGTTCCCTTCGGAATGCAAAAGCTGGCGTTCCTGAGCGCTGTGTGGCCGTTGCGATAGGTGACGGCGGCATTCCTGACCGCAATGCCCGAACCCGCATCTTCGGATGCGGGCGTGTCAAGGCGACTGAAGGAGTGGCTCATTGCGGCAGCCCCTCAGTCAGTCCCCTGGCGAGTGTCCCGGAAGTCACCCGCAGAAGGTCGAGATAGGTCGGCACCGGCCCGTCGGTTTCGCTCAGCGAATCGACGTAAAGCACGCCGCCATAATGAGCGCCTGTTTCGCGGGCGACCTGGCGGGCCGGCTTGTCCGAAACCGTGCTTTCGCTGAAGACGGTAGGAATCCGGTTTTTTCTGACGGTATCGACGACCTTGCGCACCTGCTGCGGCGTACCCTGCTGGTCGGCATTGATCGGCCAGAGATAGAGCTCCTTCAGGCCGAAATCGCGGGCGAGATAGGAAAATGCGCCTTCGCTCGAGACCAGCCAGCGCTTGTCCTGCGGGATCTTGTCGAGCGTTTCGCGGATCGGAGCGACCGTTGCCTTGATCTTTTCCTTATAGGCTTCGGCATTGGCCTTGTAGGTGTTTGCGTTCTCCGGGTCGTACTTGACGAAGGCATCGCGGATATTGTCGACATAGACAATTGCGTTTTCGGGCGACATCCAGGCATGCGGATTGGGCTTGCCCTCATAGGGGCCTTCCGTAATGCCCATCGGCTCTATGCCGGTCGAGACGACGACGTCCGGGACATCCTTGAGGTTCCGGTAGAACTTCTGGAACCATAGCTCCAGATTGAGGCCATTCGAGAAAATGAGCCTTGCCCCCTGCGCCCGCTGAATATCGCCCGGCGTCGGCTGGTATTCGTGGATCTCCGCACCCGGTTTGGTGATGGATTCGACAATCGCGGCATCGCCCGCAACATTCCTTGCCATGTCGGCGATGATCGTGAAGGTCGTGACCGCCTTGAATTTTTCTTGAGCCGCGACCGGGGCCGCTGCCAGTGCGACGGCAAATGCTGTGCCCGCGATTCCGGCCAGGACGGACCGTCTCACCTTGTCGAACATGCCTACCTCCTTATCAATATTGAGACTTAATTGCATCTAGGGGCGGCTTTGTTCTTTTTGCAAATGATAGTGATTTGCAAAAATGGTTGACGGCCGCCCGATTTCCCATATCGTGCAATTAAGAATGAGTTGCAAGTAGAAATCAGCGACAGACCCCCAGGCTGGAGAAATGCGATGACGGAAATAGTGAGGCAGCCGACATTGTCGGAGCGGACCGATGAGCAGATCCGAGAGGTGCTTGCCGGACGGCGGCGAGGTGTCCGTGCGATGTTGCTCTTTGCCGGCCCCGCCTTGATCACCTCCATCGCCTACATGGATCCCGGCAACTTCGCGACGAACATCCAGGCCGGCTCCAGCTATGGTTATTCGTTGCTATGGGTGGTGCTGATGGCGAATTTGATCGCCATGCTGTTCCAGGCGCTGTCCGCCAAGCTTGGCATCGTCACCGGCCGCAATCTCGCCGAGATATGCCATGATCAGTTTTCGATGCCGGTTCGCATCGCGATGTGGATCGTCAGCGAGGTCGCGGCCATGGCGACCGATCTGGCCGAGTTCCTTGGCGGCGCCATCGGGCTATCGCTGCTTTTCCAGATGCCTCTTCTGGCGGGGATGACGGTGACCGCCATCGTCACCTATGGCGTCCTCCTGTTCGAGGGCCGTGGTTTCCGGCCGATGGAGCTCATCATTGGCGCGCTGGTGGCCGTCATCGGCCTCTGCTACGTGATCGAGATGTTCATCGCGCCGGTCGCCTGGGGGCAGGTCGGCATGGGGCTGATAACCCCATCCATGCCTGACATGACCGCGCTGACGATCTCCGTCGGCATCATCGGCGCGACGGTCATGCCGCATGCCGTCTATCTGCATTCCGGTCTCACGCAGCATCGCGCGCCGGCGCGCAACGATTTCGAGCGGCGCAAGCTGGTCCGCTTTTCGAATTGGGAATGCATCATCGCGCTGGCTGTGGCCGGTGCCGTCAATATCGCCATGGTGGTCATGGCGTCCGCTGCCTTTCATGCCGGCCATCCGGAGGTTGCCGAGATCGAGACCGCCTATCACATGCTGACGCCGCTTCTGGGTGGTGCCGCAGCCGCCGTCTTCCTCGTGTCGCTGATGGCGTCCGGCATTTCGTCGTCGGCCGTTGGCACGATGGCCGGCCAGATGATCATGCAGGGCTTCGTCGGCTTCCGCATCCCGATCTGGGTGCGTCGTCTCGTGACGATGCTGCCGGCCTTCGTGGTCGTCCTCTTCGGGGTCAATACGACCGACGCCCTGCTTTACAGCCAGGTCATCTTGTCCTTCGCGCTGCCGGTTCCAATGATCGCGCTGGTCATGTTCACGCGCAGCCGCGCCATCATGGGGGACTTCGCAAACGGCCGGCTGATCGATATCGCCGCGATCGTCGGCACGATCGTCATCCTGTGCCTCAATGTGGTCCTGCTTCTCCAGACCTTCGGGATTCCGATCCCCGGGCTCGGCTGAGACAGGGCCGCCGTGTCTGGCCTCATAGAGAAGGCCAGCTCGAAAAACATCACGTCATTCGGCAGGAAGGGCGGCGGGCCGACAGCTCGCCGCTCGATGACGGCATGCATCGATCAGCGTCGCGTCAGAGCCGAAGGATTTCTTCAGCCGTTCGATGCTTGCTTTTGATTTGCCGCAATCGCGTATTCTTCTGCGAGACGATAGATGTCTCCAATACAGTCGATCTTGCCGCGGAGTTCGGTGGGGCTGGCGGGGATTTCAAGGCCTGTCTTATCTTCAATGAGATACAGAATTTCGATGAAATCGAACGAGTCGACGTTGAATTCTTCCAGCTTCCGCTCCGGCGTCAATTCAGCAGGCGGAACGCCGAGAAAATCCGCGATTAGGTCGCGCAGCTTGTCGGCGATAGGAGGGTGTGGCTCAGTCATTTATCTCTCCACAAAACTGGTTGCGGGAAGCCGGTTATTCCATCGCAAGATTAAGCTGGGCTGAAATGTCGATGTCGAGACGCTGAGGAGAATAGCATGCGCAGAGTAGCGATTACCGGAATGGGCGTCGTTGCCGGAACGGGCAATGGAGTTGAGCCATTCTGGGAGGCCGTCAAAACTGGACGGCATTGTTTCGGTCCGCTGGAAGGGTTCGACGAAAGCCGTCTCAATATCCGGCATGGCGCTGTCGCGCGTGATTTTCAACCGGACCAGCAGATCAATCGCAAGAAGCTCGGCTATCTCGATCGCTTCGCGCAATTGGCCTTGTCGGCCGCTCACGAGGCGATAGGGGATGCGGGGATCGAGTGGACCGAGACGCTCAAGCGCAATACGGGCGTCATTACCGGCTCGACGATCGGCGGGCAGGCAACCCAGGATGAAGCCTTTCTGAGGCTCTATGGCAGCACGGCGCGGCCGGTCAATCCGGTTACCATTCCAAAAGTGATGCCTTGCGCGGCGACGGTTGCGATTTCGATGGAGTTCGGCCTGACCGGCCCGTCTTTCACGCTTTCGACGGCATGCGCCTCCTCGGCGCACGCGATCGGCCAGGCTTTCTGGATGGTGCGCCAGGGCACGCTTGATCTGGCCATCGCCGGAGGGAGCGAAGCGCCTTTCAGCTTCGGCTATCTGAAGGCATGGGATGCGCTGCAGGTTGTCGATCCCGAGCCTTGCCGGCCCTTTTCCAAGGACAGGCAAGGCCTGAATCTAGGCGAGGCCGGCGCGATACTGGTGCTCGAACCTCTTGAAGCCGCCATTGCACGTGGCGCGAAGATCTATGCGGAAATCGTTGGCTTCGGCATGTCCGCCGATGCACATCATCTCACTCAACCGCAGCTGGATGGACCGGTCAGGGCGATGCAGTCGGCTCTGAAGGATGCAGCGCTTGAGCTTGCGTCCGTCGATTACATCAATGCACATGGCACCGGTACGCCGACGAACGATGCGATGGAATGCCGCGCCATCCGCACGGTTTTTGATGGCCGCGCGGATCAGATCGCGGTCAGCTCGACCAAGGCGGTCCACGGCCACACGCTTGGTGCCGCCGGAGCGCTGGAGGCTATCGCCACGGCGCTTGCCTTAAGGACCGAGACAATACCGCCGACCGCCAATTTCACCGTGGGCGATCCGGAATGCGATCTAGATGTTGTGCCCAATACGGCTCGCTCTCAGCCAATCCGCGTGGCATTGAGCAACTCCTTTGCCTTTGGCGGATTGAATGCAGTCCTCGCTTTCAAGCGGTATGACGCTTAGTCTGCCGGAAACTGGGGATTAGGTGCTACGCGACATGGCACAGCACAGGCAATCAAGTAAGTGAGCATGACATCGAGTACAAAATTGGTATCGTTTCAAAATCGATAGCAGGAACTTCATGACAGGCCTGACCCGCATCTATCGCCATCTGCTTGTCCTGCTCGCTTTGTCGGGTATCGCCGTCTCATATGTCGCCATCATACCGGGCGCGCATGTTTCGCGATTGACGATGACGATGAATTTCTTCAGCTATTTCACCATACAGTCCAATCTTCTGCTCGCCGTGACACTGCTTTGCGCTCAAATTGCGCCGCTCTCGTCGATTGGCCAGTGGGCGAACAAGCCGTCGGTGCGAAGCGCCCTTCTTCTTTACGTGGGAATCGCCGGCATCGTTTATGTTTTGATGCTAAGGGATGTTTGGCACCCTCGCGGTTGGCAGCTGCTGGGAGACCAGATACTCCATTATTGCGTTCCGCTGCTATACGCCGCGGATTGGATTTTTCTAAGTGAGCGCGGCAAGCTTTCCTGGCGCGATGCGCTCTGGTGGCTGGCTTTTCCCGCGGCCTATTCTGTTTATACGCTTGCGCATGGATATATCTCGCACTTCTACCCTTATCCGTTCCTCGATGTCCGCGATATCGGCCTTGAAGCTGTCCTGCTGAATATGGGGTTCCTGGCATCGACCCTGCTGGCTTTGGGGGGAGTGCTGACTTTTCTCGATTGGGTCGCCGCCAAGCAACGGGTCTTTCGGCGTGCATAGGCAATGTTGTTGCGAAGGCAAATTCGTCACTGACCAATACGCCGCCGCGTGGCTCTTGTTCGAACTTGGCGGTCCGCTCATTCCGCCAGTTGCGTAACGGCGGCCGGGTTGGACGCTCGTGTGCCGGAAAGGCTTGCCTGGCCGAACGCCACGACCGCGACGGTTGTGATGCTCGCGGCGACCGAAACCCAGAAGCCGTTTGCAGGTCCGAAGCTGTCCACTACCCAGCCGGAGACAAAGGCGCCAAGTGCCATGCCGATACCGATGCCGGTCATGACCCAGGTCACGCCTTCCGTCAGCATGGCCTCTGGCACGCGGCGTTCGATCAAGCCGAAGGCCGTGATGAAGGTCGGGGAAATGGCGATGCCGCTGAGGAAGACGGCGAAGGCGAGCAGGGCGACCGAGGTGCCGGCAGCAAGAAGCGGCAGGGAGGTGAGCGCAAGGACGCTGACGGCGACCAGCAGCTGGCGCTGTAGCGGCATCTTGAGGTTCAGCGCTCCAATGATGAGACCGACGACGAAGGAGCCGAGTGCATAGACGCCAATGACGATGCTTGCGGCGCCCGGTTGGCCGAGTTGCTTGGTGATGGCAACGGCACTGACTTCCGCTGTGGCGAAGGTGGCGCCGACGAAGATCAGCGCGAGCGTGATGATCTGGACCGGCCGCTGCCAGATCGCCGAATGTTGCGGGCCTTCGGAGCTGGTCGCGCGCACCTTGGGTTCCGTCGATCGCTGCATCAGGAAGGCCGCCGATCCGAGCGCAAGGAAGATGGTGCTGGCGACCATACCGGCTTCCGGGAACAGCGAGACCGCAAGCCCGACGGAAAGGGACGCGCCCAGGATATAGACAAGCTCATCGGCTGCGGACTCGAATGCGAAGGCCGTATTCAATTCGGGCCGGCCTCGGAAGATCTCCGTCCAGCGAGCGCGCACCATGGCCGGTATGCTCGGCATGACCGCCGCGAAGAAGGACGAGGCGAACAGCGTCCAGGCCGGCCAGCCCTGGCTTGCCGCAATGATGAGAATGATGAAGGCGACGACCGAGACGATGGTGGCCGGCGCGACGACCGCACGCTGGCCGAACCGGTCGACGAAGCGCGATATCTGCGGCGAGACAAAAGCGTTGGTCAGGGCGAAGGTCGCCGAAACGGCGCCGGCGAGCCAATATTCGCCACGCGTCTGCGACAGCATGGCGACGATGCCGATAGGAGCCATGGCAAGCGGAAGGCGGGCAAAGAAAGCTGCGGCCGAAAAACCCTTGGCGCCCGGTGCGCGAAAAATCTCTCTATACGGATTGGACATTGGAACATTCCCTGTATCGAACGAAATGGCCGCAGACATACGCGGCGTATGTGAATGAAATAATTGCATACGCCGCGTATGTCAACTAATATACGTAGCGTATGGGAATTAATGTGACCGATCGACGGAGACGCAATGCGCAAACCTCGCAGTGAAATGATTGCGGAGACGCGAGCCAAGCTGCTCGCCGCTGGCCGTAAGGCATTTGGTAGCGTCGGCTATGCCGAGGCATCGATGGATGACTTTACTGCGGCCGCTGGGCTGACGCGGGGAGCACTCTACCATCATTTTGGCGACAAGAAGGGATTGTTGCAGGCCGTCGTCAACGAGATCGATGCGGAAATGACCGCAAGGCTCTGTCAGATCTCGTCGAAAGCGCCCTCGCGTTGGCAGGCATTCGTTGACGAGAATGTCGGCTACGTCGAGATGGCGCTGGAGCCCGAAATCCAGCGCATCATGTTTCGTGACGGCGCCGCCGTACTTGGCGATCCCTCGGCATGGCCGAGCGCCAATGGTTGCATCGCCACGATCAGGGAGAGCCTTCTTTGCCTGCGAGAAGAGGGCATCATCGTTGATATCGACCCGGAAGCCGGCGCTCGCCTCATCAATGCGGCAAGCAGCTGTGCTGCACAATGGATAGCCAATTCGGACGATCCCGAGACGACCTCGAAACGGGTAGTTGGCGCATTTCGGACCTTCCTTGAAGGCTTGCGCATCGAGAAGGATTGATTGCCTCGAGGCTTGTGATCGCGACTATATTTCCTCGCGGCAGGCAGTGGATGGAACCTTGTCAGCCGCCCGATGCGGCAGTGAAGACCGCAAGCTGAGCATCGAAAGCCCGTCTGTATGCCGGCCGGGCTTCGCCGCGGGCGACATAGGCGGAAAGGTTCTGATATTCCTGCAATATGCCCGAGTCTTTCAGTCTGAGCAGAACCGATATCATCAGAAGATCGCCGGCACTGAACGCGTCCTCGAGCCAGTCGGCGCTGCCCAGGTATTCGGAAAGTTCGTTGAGCCGCTGGCGGATGCGTTCGTCGGCCATGGACAGGCGCTGCTCATACCAGGTCTGATCGCGTTCCTGGAATCTTGCGTTTGCGCGGTCGATGATCGGCGGCTCCACCGTGGAGAGAGCAGCAAACATCCATGTGATCGCCCGCGCCCGCGCCTTGGCATCGTCGGGCAGGAGGCCGGAATAGCGCTCTGCGATATGAAATATGATCGACCCCGATTCGAATAGGGCGAGGCCGTCCTCTTCGTAGGTTGGGATCTGCCCGAAGGGATGAAGGGCGAGATGCGCGGGCTCCTTCATCGCCTTGAAGGAGAGGAGACGCACTTCATAAGGCTTGCCGACTTCTTCGAGCGCCCAGCGAACGCGCATGTCGCGCGCCAGACCCCTGCCGCGGTCCGGCGATTTTTCAAAGGCGGTGATCGTTATCGTCATTGCTGCTCTCCATGGCTCGTCTGCCTTAAAGACGATTGGCTGAACGAGATTCCGACACTCCATTTTCAAGATACTTTCCGCAGCCGAGCGCGACGCGGGCGAATGCTCCTCATTTTGCAGTTCAACCGTCTGCTGGATCAATTCATGGATAGGCCGCGCGGCAGACGCGCGTGATGATATTGCGCAGCCATCTATGGGCAGGGTCGGCGTCGACGCGCGGATGCCATATGGTGGCAATGAGTATTTCCGGCGTTTCGAACGGCAATTCGAAGCTTCGGATACCAAGCTCGGCCACCGGTTCGTTCAGCTTGCTCTTGCCGAGGCAGGAGAGGGGGACGGCCGCGATGAAATCCGTCGAAGCTGCAATTCTCATTGCATCCGGAAACCCAGGCACCACAACGCGGATTTCCCGCTTCAGACCTTTTCTTTCCAGAGCCTCGTCGACCACTTCGGCAAATTCTCCTCTTCTGGAAGCAGCGATGTGGCCGCAGGCTGCATAGCGCTTTGCCGTTATCGCCCCGCCCGTCAGCAGAGGATGGCCTTCTCGTGCCACTCCAATCAGCCGATCGCGAAGCAGAAGTCGCGTGCGCAGCTCTGGCGCAGGCACGCCTAAGACGCCGATTTCCAGATCGATCAGTCCTTCCCGCAGCATATGCGGTTCCTTGTCCCGCTTGAGCACGAAGCGGATGTGAACGCGGGGCGCCGCTTGCGTGATGGCCGCGACGAGGGGCGCCGACAGAAGCTCGAGAAAGGCTTCGCTCACGCGAATCGAAAACGTGGCGTCCAATGTGGTAACATCGAGCTCGCCGGCCGCAGGCCGAAGAATGGCCCGCGCATCCTGCGTGACGGCGTGAACGCGATCCCTGAGTGTTTCGGCAAGTCGCGTCGGCACGAGGGATCTGCCTGCCCTGACGAGCAATGGATCACCCGTCACGGCGCGCAGCCGCGACAGCGTGCGGCTCATGGCGGAAGGGCTCAAGCCAAGACGCTTCGCCGCTTCCGTCACGCTCCCCTCGGCAAGCAGGACATCAAGGGCGACGAGAAGATTGAGGTCTATGTCTTCCATGACAATTGGGTAGACCAGATCGATCGACATGCCTAGCGTCTGGCGCAACTATTCTTTGCATCCTGTGCGCCTGGAGAAATCCAGGCCGAGCTTTCATATTGGGCTCACAGCAAACAAAGGAGGCGTGCCCCATGCCGTCATCATCATCGTCCGTCGGCAGCATCTTGATCATTGGTGCATCGCGCGGGCTTGGCCACGCCATGGCCGAAGAATTCTTCAAGAAGGGCTGGTCCGTTGTCGGCACGGTGCGCGCGTCGGCATCGAGGACCAAACTGCATGATCTGGCCGACCGTTCCGACGGCCGAGTCACCCTGGAGACGCTCGATATCAACGAGCCGGCGCAGCTTGCCTCGCTGCGCGAGCGTCTCGACGGTCGCGTCTTCGATATGCTGTTCGTCAATGCCGGGACGACGAATGTTCCGACCGAGACGATCGGGGAGGTGACGACCGAGGAATTCGTCCGCGTCATGGTGACGAACGCTTTGAGCCCGATGCGGACAGTGGAAGGCTTGCAGGATCTGGTCTCGTCCACGGGACTGATCGGCATCATGTCGTCAGGACAGGGAAGCGTCAGCAACAATACGACGGGCATGCGGGAGGTCTATCGCGGCAGCAAGGCGGCCTTGAACACGTTTATGCGCAGCTATGCCGCACGGCACTCAGGCGATGAGCGAACATTGGTGCTCATGGCGCCTGGCTGGGTCAAGACCGATCTGGGCGGCCCCGACGGGCGGCTGACGATCGAGGAAAGCGTTCCAAACCTGGTGAACGTGCTTCTCAATCAGCGCGGCAAACAGGGTCTCGAATATCTGGACTATATGGGTCGAACGGTTCCGTGGTGACCCGCTGCCGAGGCGGGACGTAAGCCTTGAGGTATTGCTGGACCGGAGATGGCGCTCGCCCCGTCGGCTGAAGATGGTTCGGCAAATCGCCGAATACATAACGGAAATGAATCGAAGCTGGCCGACCGATTCAAAACACTCGTTGGACCGCAGTCACGCGATCGACGATTCTTCCGGCATGCTTACTCAACCTTATCAGCTCTATGTCGAACGCACCAATGCCGCGAAGAACATGGCCCGTTACTATGCGCTGGAGATATCGACGACATTGTTCGGCGACGCGTGTCTTACCCGACGATGGGGCCGCATAGGCTTCAGCGGACAGACGATGGCGCATCATTTCGAGGACGAGAGGGACGCCGTCAGGCTGTTTCTCGCGCTCACGCGGCAGAAGCGGGCAAAAGGCTACCGCCCTTGCCCTTTGCGAGGCAGGGCGCTCACATGAATTCCCATGGCGCCCGAGTTCACTACCCGAGATCTCGGGTAGTGACGTCTCCATAATGATTAAAGCGGTCTGACGTTTTCCGCCTTTGACTTGCCGGTCTTCCGGTCCTGGCCCAGATCGTAGGAGACGGATTGTCCCTCTCTGAGCACGTTGCCGTATTGCAGGGCGGAGACGTGAACGAAAACGTCAGGCCCCCCGCTTTCCGGTGTAATGAAGCCAAAGCCCTTATCGGTGTTGAAAAACTTAACCGTGCCAGTCGGCATGAAATCCCCATGTCTTTGCAGTTGATCGCGGCGGCAACCTAGCGGGCATCTGCTGTCAGATCAAGCACATCTGCTGCAGTCGTCCTAAAGAGGCTGCAATAAAAAATGCAATTCTCGGAGCCTGGACCGCTGTTTAATCCTCAAATGCCTTCGCGAAAGACGAGGGGGCGGGATCGCTGGAAGATCATTGGTAGCGGCCAGCAGGCTGGATCTGGTCTCAGCGCATGAGCGATAGCCATGCCCTCTATGACTCAACATTGGCGGCATTTATGAGTTATAGCGAGAGGGGTTTATCGGTTGCAGGATGCTTCCCCATGACTATCCCCCAAGGTATTCATCGTTCGATTGGGCATGCCGTCGCCAGGCATTCGCTGCGCTCGGGATGCACGGCACAGGCTATTCGCGGTCACTGGAATCTGATGCAAACTGTGATGGACTGGACGGCAAAAGGATCTATTCTTGAAGCCCGTCCTTCCAGTTGCGGAAGCGTCAATCAATCTGCCAACAAGCACGAGCTCCATCCATGACCAAAGGCTCCGATCTCCTGGTGGCCGCACTCGAAAACGAGGGTGTCGACCGTATCTTCGGGATTCCAGGCGAAGAAAATCTCGACGTCGTCGAGTCTATCCGCAAATCGTCGATCCAGCTGGTGCTGACCAGGCATGAGCAGGCGGCTGCGTTCATGGCCGCAACCTACGGCCGCCTGACGGGCAAGCCGGGCGTCTGCCTGACGACGCTCGGACCGGGTGCCTTGAACCTTTCGACGGGCGCGGCATATGCGCTGCTCGGCGCCATGCCGATGGTGATGATCACCGGCCAGAAAGGCATACTTTCGTCCCGGCAGGCCCGCTTCCAGGTGGTCGACGTGGTGGCGTCGATGAAGCCGCTCACCAAGCTTGCCAGGCAGATCGTCTCGCCGCAGATGATCCCGACGATGGTCAGAGAGGCATTCCGGATCGCACAGGAGGAACGGCCGGGGCCGGTCCATCTCGAGCTTCCGGAGGACATCGCCGCCGAGGAATGCGAACCGGTCGCCTTGATCGCCCCGCATCAGCTGGAGCTGCCGATCGCCAGTGACGCGGCGCTCGATCGCGCAGCTGCGCTCATCATCGCGGCGAAACGCCCGTTGCTGATGCTAGGCGCCGCAGCCTCGCGCCCCCGTTCGACATCGGACATCGCACAATTCGTCATCCGCACCGGTATACCGTTCTTCACGACCCAGATGGGCAAGGGAACGGTCCCAGGCGGAACCGAGCTCTACATGGGCACTGCCGCATTATCGGAGCGAGACTATGTCCATGAGGCGATCGAGCAGGCCGATCTTATCATCACCATCGGTCATGACACGATCGAGAAGCCGCCCTTCATCATGGGCAAGGGCGGTCCAAATGTGGTCCATGTCGGATATCAGCCGGCGACCGTCGAGCAGGTCTATTTCCCGCAATCGGAAGTCATCGGCGACATCGGCCCATCGTTGAAGGCGCTGGCGGATCGGCTCGAAGGCAAGCTGCCGAATGCGCAGGCCCTTTTGCATCTGCGAGAACGCATCCTCGAGCGCATCGCGGATCGAGCCACGGAAGATCGCTTCACGCCCCAGCGGCTGGTCCATGACATCCGTGAGATCATGCCGCATGACGGCATCCTGGCGCTGGACAACGGCATGTACAAGATCTGGTTTGCACGGAACTATCGGACGCGCATGGCGAACACCCTGCTGCTCGACAACGCCCTTGCAACGATGGGCGCCGGCCTCCCATCGGCCATGGTCGCCTCGATGCTCTATCCGGAACGGCGTGTCATGGCGGTCTGCGGGGATGGCGGCTTCATGATGAATTCCCAGGAGATCGAGACGGCCGTACGGCTGAAGCTCAACCTCGTCATTCTTGTGATCGAGGACGATGCCTATGGCATGATTCGCTGGAAACAGGCGGTGGATGAATTCCCGGACTTCGGAATGACGTTCGGCAACCCGGATTTCGTGAAATATGCACAATCCTATGGTGCCATGGGAACGAGGGTCGACGATATCAGCCAGTTCAAGCAAGCGCTCGAAAATGCCTTTGCCGGCGGTGGTGTTCATCTGGTGAACGTCCCCGTCGACTATTCGGAAAACGAACGTGTGCTGGTGAAGGAATTGCGCGAGCGGCTTCCCGCCATTCTGGAGGATCAAGATGACGCCTAACCTGAAGGTCTATCAGGCATTCGATCGCGAGCTGATTGCGGAAATCCCGACCGATGATGCCGCCTCTCTCGAGCACAAGCTCGACGTCGCCGCGAAAGCTTATGCCGATCGTGACGGCTGGTTGCCGGCGTATCGCAGGATGGCGATCCTCAGAAGAGTGTCCGAGCTCCTTGCGGAGAACCGCGATCGCTTTGCCCTCATGATCGCCCGCGAGGGCGGCAAGCCGCTGACGGATGCCATCATCGAGGTCACGCGCGGGATCGACGGTCTCGTCAATGCGGCGGACGAACTGCGCAATTTTGGCGGCAAGGAAATCCCGATGGGCCTGACAGCGGCCAGCGCCAACCGGTGGGCCTTCACCACCAAGGAGCCGATCGGCGTCGTGGCGGCAATATCGGCGTTCAACCACCCCCTCAATCTCATCATCCACCAGATTGCGCCGGCCGTGGCTGTCGGCTGCCCGGTCATCGTCAAGCCGGCCGCGACCACGCCGATCTCCTGCATCGAGATCGTCAAGCTGTTTTGGGAGGCGGGACTGGACGAACGCTGGTGCCAGACCTTTATCACCGAGGACAATGCGCTTGCCGAGAGCTTTGCCACAGATCAGCGTGTCGCTTTCCTGAGCTTCATCGGCTCGGCGAAAGTTGGCTGGTATCTAAAGAGCAAGCTGCCGCCAGGAACGCGATGCGCGCTGGAACACGGCGGAGCGGCTCCCGTCATCGTCGACCGCAGCGCAAAGGTCGACGCCATCGTCGGCACGATCGTCAAGGGCGGATATTATCACGCGGGGCAGGTCTGCGTGTCGGCGCAGCGCCTCTTCGTGCACAATGACATTCTCACAAGTTTCACGGAGGCGCTCGCCGCAAAGGTCGCAAGCCTCCGTGTCGGTGATCCCGCGCTGAAGGAGACGGAGGTCGGGCCGCTGATCCTGCCGCGCGAGACGGATCGCGTTGCAAGCTGGATCAAGGAAGCGACCGATGCCGGAGCAAGGCAATTCGGGGGAGGGCGATTGTCCGAGACCACGCTTCTGCCTTCTGTCCTGCTCGATCCGCCGGCGGACGCCAAGGTATCGCGCTTGGAGGTCTTCGGACCACTGACCTGTGTTTACGGCTATAGCGACGTTGACGAAGCGATCCGTATAGCCAACTCGCTGCCTTATGCGTTCCAGGCCAGCGTCTTTTCCTCCGACATAGCCGTCGCTCTCAAGGCCGCAAGGCATCTGGATGCGTCGGCGGTGCTTGTCAACGACCACACGGCTTTTCGAACCGACTGGATGCCTTTTGCCGGGCGGAGGCAGTCTGGGTATGGCGTCGGCGGCATTCCATGGACGATGGAAGAGATGGCCGACGACAAGATGGTGGTGTTCAACGGCGTCAGCTAGGCAGGCCCTGGCAAGCGTCATTCCGCCGACTATCCGGCGATGGTCTTGCCGCAATCGATCGAATGCTGCCTCGAGACAGCAGGATCGCGGTCAGTGTGACCGCGATCCCTGATTTTGAAGCCTGGCAATCCTTCAAGGATTGGATAAGGCTTAGAGATCAAAACTCTTCCCAGGATGCCGATGCTGCTGCGGC
>NZ_JBXSOW010000011.1:0-223856 GCF_057784375.1 Martinezella sp. CNPSo 3964 | reverse complement strand
AAATGGGCCAGCTTCAAAACCAGAAGACAAAGCCAAGTCCACTAACTTTTGAATTCAACGAGAGACAAACATCTTCATTGCTCGATATCGAGATGCCGCAACTCCGTCGGGCCAGAGCTCTTCAAGTGCTGGCCCGATCAGCGGTGATGATCCATGCCCGGGAGTCGAAAAGCACGCCTTCGGGCGTCATATGCGCCTCCAGCAGTGCACGGAGCCGTCGTAGTGGTTGGTCTGGTGCCTCACCAGTTTGGGTGAGCGCGTCCTTCACCATATAGAGGCCGGCAAGAGCATCGAGCGCGTTAGCGACATCCGTCCCGTAAAAGACCGGTTCGTGTACCTCGCTGAAATCGATCGAGGTGAAGCCGGCGATGCCCAGCAGCTTCGTGGCTGGTGCCAAGGCATGCCTGATGGCGCCGGACCATTTGTTGTGCTTCTGATCCTGCCATACCATCCAGGCGAGGCGTCCACCCGGGCGCATGGCGCGGGCGATATTGGCAAATGCAGCCGATGGATCGGCAAAGAACATAACACCGAAACGGCTGATACATAGATCGAAGCCGGCCGATGGCAGGTCGTGGCTTTGCGCGTCGCCTAGTTCGAAGCTGACGTTCCGTAACCCCGCCTCCAGGCAGCGTTGCCACGCAATCGCAAGCATTTCGGCGGAAGTATCCACGCCAAACGCTTCGCCGTTCGTTGCGGCAAGGGCGGCCTCCCGGGTGGTTTGTCCGGCGCCGCAGCCGATATCGAGCACGCGGTCGAGCGGCCGGACGTCGGCAGCTGCTCGTAAATGCCGGTTATGCCGCAAAAGTTCTGCGTCGTAAAAATCAGCACACCGCAACGCCATGAGGCCTCCCCATTTTGGTTTAGCTGTCGGAACGGTTCAACTCTCCCGGATATCCGAACCGTTCTAACTCATTATTCTCGATTCTCGCGCAGTCTTAGACGGAAGCTGCCGGGGGGTCTTGCTACAGCTGCTTTAGGGGACGTTGGCTTCCGTGCGACACTTTTTCCCTAACTGATTGCATAGTAGGATCAGTTATGCAACATGTACTCTAGTTGCAATTCGCAAGCGGATGGATTTTGTCATGGAGCAAGCAGGAAAAATCGCCGTCACCGAAACATCGATCGAAGTCAACGGAGCGAGACTGCAGACCCAGGCTTTCGGTGACCCCTCCAGCCCGCCCATAATATTGATCATGGGGATGATGGCCTCGATGCTGTGGTGGCCGGACAGATTGTGCGAGGAGCTCGCCGCTTGCCAGCGCTATGTGATCCGATACGATCAGCGTGATACTGGCCTTTCCACACATTATCCGCAAGGCGCGCCCGGTTATTCGTCCGGCGATCTCGCTCACGATGTCATCGCCATTCTCGGCGGCTACGGATTGGAAGCAGCGCATGTGGTCGGCATGTCGATGGGCGGCTTCGTCGCGCAGGAGGTCGCGTTGCATCACCCCGGGCGTGTGCGGACGCTTACGCTGATCAGCACATCACCGCTTGCAGTCGAGGGCTTGCCCTCCTCGACAAAAGCATATCAGGAGCACTCCAGGGCCGCCGAAACGGTCGATTGGTCTAGCTCTGAGGCTATTGCTGCGTTCCTCCTCCGTGACGCAGCCATGCTTGCCGGCACCAGGCATCCGCACGATCCTGACGCCGCAAGTGCCTTGATTGCGCGCGACATGGACCGGGCGCCGTCCTTTGCCAGCGCCACGAACCATTTCGCGCTGGTGGGCGAGGAAGGGCCTGCAAGGTTGCGGGTAGCCGATATCAGGCAGCCGGTTCTTGCGATCCATGGCACAGCCGATCCGCTGTTTCCCGTAGAGCATGGCGAAGCCTTCACCAAGGTCGTACAAAATGGACGGCTGCACCGGATCGAAGGTGGAGGGCACGAAATTCATGAGCGTGACATTGACGAGATCGTCCGGGCCATCGTCGATCACACGGCCTGACAGACAGAGCGGAAAGCCAGTCATGGCCTCGCTTTCCGCTCTGTGAAAATCAGCTTCTCGGCTTCAAATTCTCGGCGTCGTAGAGCGGCTTGTAGCCTACGCCGACGACTTCCACCGGATAGATCTCGCCGAAATATTCGACCTGCAGTTTGCGACCTTCCTGGGCATAGGACCAGGGGAGGTAGGCGAGCGCAATGTTCTTGCCGATGGTCGGGCCGTAGGCGATCGAGGTGGTGAAGGAGCGGCGGCCGAGGTCGTCGACCAGAGTTTCGCCGGTTTCGGGGTCCATGACCGGCAGGATGCCGACCGGGTAGCGGGCCACGCCGTTCGCATCGATATTGTCAGTCACGACGAGCGTGCAGAGCGTGGCCGGCTGGTGCTCGCGGGCGCGATATTCCAGATGCTTGGCCTTGCCGCGGAAATCGGCGTCCTTGACCTTCGGGCGGGCGAGGTCGGCTTCGAGCAGATTATATTCCGTCAGCAGGTCGGCGTTCTGCAGGCGCAGGCTCTTTTCCATGCGGCGGCTGTTGGCATAAGTCTCGACGCCGACCGCGATGGCGCCTGTCGAGCGCAGCGCATCCCATACGGCGAGAGCATCGCCATAGGCCATGTGCAGTTCCCAGCCCTGTTCGCCGACATAGGAGATGCGGAATGCGGTGACGTTCTTGCCGGCGATGCGGATCTGCTTGATCGCCGCGAAGGGGAAGTTTTCGTGCGCGAGGTTTTCCGGATTTTCGACCACCTTCTGCAGGTTGGTGCGGGCATTCGGACCCCAGATGCCGATCGTGACATAGCGTTCGGTGACGTCGGTGATGGTGACGTCAAAACCCTTGTCCTCGGCAACGCGGCGCATGTAGTGGAAATCGCGCGGGCCGGCATCGGCGCCGTCGATCAGGCGGCAGCGGTCGGCCATGCGGATGACGGTGAAGTCGGCGCGTACCATGCCCTCGTCATCGAGGAAGTGGGTGTAGATGCCCTTGCCGATATTGGCGTCGCCACCGATCTTGGCCGCGCAGAGCCATTCCAGCAGCTCGACATGATCGGGGCCTTCAATATCATACATGGCGAAATGCGAGAGGTTGATGATGCCGCAATCTTCGCTCAGCGCCAGATGCTCGGCGTTGGAAACGCGCCAGAAATGGCGGTTGTCCCACTCGTTTGCACGCACGGGGATACGATCGCCGTATTTCTCGAGCAGATGCTCGTTGGCGGCATAGCCATGCGCGCGCTCCCAGCCGCCGAGCTCCATGAAGTAGCCGCCGAGTTCCTTTTCACGCTCATAGAAGGGGGAGCGGCGGATGTTGCGGCCAGTCGCATAGGGTTCGCGCGGATGAACGGCGGGATTGTAGACCTTCTGGGCTGCCTCCGTGCAGCGGCCTTCGATGAAGCTCTCTTCCAGCATATGGGGGTAGAAGCGGGAATAATCGATCCTGTTGTGGTCGATCGGCGTGCGGCCGTCGGTCATCCAGTCGGCGACGAGCTTGCCGAAGCCGGGGCCGTCCTTCACCCAGATGGCGACGCAATACCAGAGACCGCGAACCTTCTGGCTTTCGCCGACGGAGGGGCCACCATCGGTCGTGACCTGTAGAAGACCGTTGAAGGAATGGCCTTCATTGTAGCCGAGCTCGCCGAGGATTGGCGTCAGCTCCATGGCGCGTTCGAGCGGCTCGATGATCTGTTCCATGTCGAGATCGCGCTGCGAGGGCGAAAGGCGTGCCTCATGCTTTTCGAGGAGATCACGAGGATGGCAGAGGCGCGGGTTCTTCTCTTCGTAATAACCCCATTCGATCTGGCCGCCTTCGGCGGTCTTCGGGTCGCCGGTGTCGCGCATATAGGCGGAGTTGCCCTGGTCGCGCATCAACGGGAAGCCGATTTCCTTGCCCGTGTTGGCGAACTCGTTATAGGGGCCGAAGAAGGTCAGCGGGTGGTCGACCGGCATGACCGGCAGATCTTCGCCGACCATTTCGGCGATCAGGCGGCCCCAGAGGCCGGCGCAGACGATGACATATTCGGCCTCGATCGTGCCGCGATGGGTGACGACGCCGGTGATGCGGCCATCCCTAACGATCAGCGACTGGGCCGGCGTATTGGCGAAGGACTGCAGCTTGCCGCTCTTTTCGCCCTGATCGATCAGCTTGCCGGCAACGGTCTGCGAACGGGGAATGACGAGGCCGGCATCCGGGTCCCACATGCCGCCCTGGACCATGCTTTCCTCGATCAGCGGGAATTTCTCCTTGATCTCGGCGGGGTCGACCAGGCTCACGCGCGTGCCGAAGGCCTTGCCCGAGGTCACCTTGCGCTTGATTTCCGCCATACGGTCATCATCGCCGACGCGGGCGACTTCCAGGCCGCCGACGCGGGCGTAGTGGCCGAGCTTATCGTAGAAATCGATCGAGTAGAGTGTCGTCCAGCAGGAGAGGAAATCGTGGCTGGTCGTGTAGCAGAAGTCGGATGCATGGGCGGTCGAGCCGATATCCGTCGGGATGCCTGATTTGTCGATACCGACAATGTCGTCCCAGCCGCGCTCGATCAGATGGTGGGCGATCGATGCGCCGACGATACCGCCAAGCCCGATGATGACGACCTTCGCCTTTTGAGGAAATACTGCCATTGCGTGCGACCCTGATTGATACTGAAAACGGATTTTATGATGTGTGCGGCGACGACCAGAGCCTGTCTACGACATAATCAAGATGCTTGCACGACGACTGCGCAGCCTTCCCCATGGAGAAATGGGTGAAGTTCGCGCCGATGATCGCAAGTCATCATGTCGCAAAGGCGATGAGTTCGCCGTCTGTGAACTCATGTCGCGCTATTGCGGGATCGACTGCATCATGATCTCGCGGCGCAAGATCGGGCCTTCCTGGCCGAAATAGGTCGCAAGCAGCTTGGCGAAATCATCCGACTGGTAGGTCTCGGTCAGCGTTTGGTCGACAAGCAGGCGAAAGGCGGAGTCATCCTGCCGAAGTGCAATGCCATAGGGCTCGTGCGTGAAGAGGCGATTGCCGATGGCGAGCGTGGACGGATTATGGGCATGGGAAGCGAGATCGAAGAGCAGGGCGCGATCTGCGAAATAGGCGTCGATCTTATGGTTTTCGAGCGCGATCAGGCCGTCCTGATGCGTGGCGAAATCGGCGATCCGCGTCTTCGGCACGTCGGAGCCCAGCGCTTCGCGCAGTGTCGCGCCCGTCGTCGTGTCGGCGCGAACGCCGATCGTGCTTGTCGCAGCGGCCGGCTTGGCGGAGACCTGCGCCAGACGCTTGTCTAGGAACAAAGCCATCAGATAATCGGGCGAATCCTTGCGCAGCAGGGCGCTGGCGCCAGTGATGAAGATCGGCTGCGAGAAATCGACGCTTTGGCGTCGGCCGAGGCTGATGGTCAGGGCGCCGCAGAGAAGGTCGACCTGGCCGCTCTTCACCGCATCGAAGCCATCGGCAAGCGTGGTTTCGACATAATCGCGCTTGAGATTCGTGACCTTGCGCCCGACCGCATCGGCGATCTTGCCGCAAAGGTCGATGGTGTATCCCGTCGGGTTGCCGTCTTTCTTCTTGAAGGAGAAGGGGGCTTCGTCGCTGATATAGCCGATGCGGATCACGCCTTTCTGGGCGATGATATCGAGCGTCTGCGCGGCGGCAGCCGCATAGGCGAATATGCCGAGGATGATGCCTGCCAGAACCAGTCGTCTCATGCAATTTGCCGGCATGATCCTGATCTCCAAAAGAAAATTGGGCAATCGCAAAGGCTTAGGTGCAGATTATGGCCTGACAGGTTTTTGTCAACGATGGATTGTCCTTAATCGCTTGCCGTCGAGCAGGGGTGGCGAAATCCTTCTTGTCTTGGAGGTCGATGCTTCAACGGGACAATTTGTGACGCGCGGCCCAGCTGGAGATTGCCGCTGCAATCGCCTCCGGCTGATCCTCCGGTGCGATGTGCCTAGCCGGCCCGCAGTTTTCGATCTCCAATCCGGCAATATTCTCGCGGCACCAGTCCGTCATCGTCTCGCCGACCAGCAGCGTCTCTGCTGGACCATCGAAGGTCAGCAGCAGCTTCGGGATATCTTCGCTGCGGGCAAGCCACGCGTCATAGGCCTGGATGCGCGCAACGACATCGGCCGGTTCGCCTTCGATCGGCATTGCGCGTGGCCAGGCAAGCAGCGGTCGGCGGCTTTCGGGCGTCGGGTAGGGCGCGCGGTAGACGGCATGGTCCTCGTGGCTCAATCCATTCAGAACCGTAGCCTTCAGTGCCTGCTCGATGAAGAAGTTTTCGTCCAGAACCTTCGCTTCCCCTGTGCCCGGCGAACGCAGGATCTCGTAGCGGGCGCGTGCATTCGGCATGTCGTTCCAGGTCAAAGGCCTGATGATGGTTTCCATGAAGGCAATGCCGCGCACGCGTTCCGGATGGTGGGCGGCCCAATCGAAGGCGAGCGCGCCGCCCCAATCGTGGCCGACCAATATGACATCGTCCAGCACGAGTTCGTCGAACCAGGCGTCGAGATAGCGCGCGTGGTCGGCAAATGAATAGGCGATATCGGGCTTGCCGGACTGGCCCATGCCTATGAGATCGGGAGCAAGGCGGCGAACCGGCGTCGTAGTGGCTGGGGTGATATGCCGCCACAAGTAGGATGAGGTCGGATTGCCATGCAGGAAGACGAAGGGCGCTCCCATGCCCGCATCCTCATAGAAGATCGTCGAGTCCAACACATCGAGCGAGGGCATGTGGGTATCCTCTCGTGAAATAGGATGGTAAGGTACCTGTCTATCTATCATAATGGTCAGGTGCCTGTCTATATCCATGGAAAATTGCGCTCCCACCCGTCTGTCCCTGGGCCTGCTGCTGCGGCTCGTGCATCAACATTGGACACAGGATGTCGAAGCCGCGCTGGAACAAGCCGGTTATGGCGATATCCGGCCACCGCACGCCAATGTGTTCACCTTCATGCGCCCGGAAGGAATTCAGGTGAGCGAGCTCACCAGGCTCGCCCATGTCCGCAAGCAGACGATGACGCAGGCCGTGGAAGAACTGGAGCGCCTCGGCTATGTCGAGCGCCGGCCGGACCCCGACGACCGGCGGGCAAGATTGGTCTTTCTGACCGAGCGTGGCAAAGGCGTGCGGCCGATCGCGGTTTCAACCGGCCGTCTTGTGGATGAGCGTTGGTCCGACATTGCCGGTTCACAGGAGATCGAAGGGCTCAAGCAGGCTTTACAGGCAGTGCTTGGCAAGCTTCGTAGCGGAGGAAGCTCCGGAGAGCCAATGGACGAAGCGGCGACATAGGCGGTACGGTTCGATGCGCCTGTGATATGCGGGGCGCATGCTTTAAAGCGCTATCACGAAGAGTTTCGTTACTCCGTCACGGTTTCTAGCCTATCTGTTTGCACCACGGTCAACCGAGGGGAACGTCGATGCAAGAGAGGAACTTCATCAGCCAGGCAAGCGGCATGGGGCGGAATGCGGCTTTTGCTTTCTGCGCGGGTTTTGCAGTCCTTGCTGCAGCCTTCAGCCCTGGGTTGACATCGCCGGCAGCAGCCCAGACGATCATCGACGAATGGCACAACGTGAAGCCGCCGGCGCCGCCGGAGCTGAAAACCGTCACGGTCGATCCGAAGACGACGGCGTTGCTGATCCTCGACTTCAACGGCGCGCAGGACCCGACCAAGGGACCGTGCAACGCGAAGATCAAGCCGCGCTGTCTCGCCTCCGTGCCCAAGGTGAAAACCCTGCTCGATCAGGCGCGCGCCAAGGAGATGCTTGTCGTGTTCAGTCTGGCCGGCGTTGGTGAAGCGCAGGATATCGCAACGGCGCTGGCGCCTTTGGCGAGCGAGCCGATCGTCAAATCCGGACCGGACAAATTCATTGGCACGAACCTGCGCAGCATTCTCTCCGACAAGGGCATCAAGACCGTCATCGTGACAGGCACGGCGTCTGAGGGCGCGGTGCTCGATACGGCGACGGATGCCGCACTCAACGGCATGAACATCGTGCTGCCCGTCGATGGCATGTCGTCGACAGAGCTCTATGGCGAGCAATATGTGGCCTGGCACATGGTCAATGCGCCCGGCGTCTCGCAGAAGACGACATTGACCAGCATCGACAGGATCAAGTTCTGATCCCCAGCGGCTTGCCTAGCAGCCGATCGGAAGGAAACCATCCCGCTGCCCGCGCGGCAACGGGATGTCCGCACGAGCTGTTTAGGCGAAGGCCTCATCAAACAGGTTCAGCAGCCGCTTCCAGTGCCTTTCGGCGCCGACCTCGTCGTAGACGCCGTGATCCGGCACGGTCCATCCATGCGCCATGCCGACATAGTTTTCGATGGCGTGATCCACCCCGCCGGTGCGCAGCGCTTCGGCAAGACGGGCCGATTGCTCCGGCGGAAAGCTATTGTCGACGCCGGCGACACCGATATAGACGCGCGCCTTGATATCGGCGGCCAGACGATGCGGGCTGTCTTCCGCCTCGCTTGCAAGATTGCCGCCGTGGAAGCTTGCGGCGGCCGCGATGCGATCGGGATAGGCGGCAGCGGCGGTCAGCGCGCGGCCCCCGCCCATGCAATAGCCGACCACGCCAGCCACACCCTTCGCGCCGGCTGCAGACAGCGCGTCGAGGAAGGCGGCGCTGTCGACCTTGGTCATCTCCTGCGTCGTGCCGCGTATCATTGACATGATCGTCTCGCGGGAGGCCGGATTGCCGAAGGCGCTGCCGTCGAAGGGGCCATAGGCGCCGAAGCGATAGAAGAGATCGGGCAGCAGCACGATATAGCCGGCATCGGCCAGTCGTTGCGCCATGCCAGTGAGCGACGGGCGCGGACCCATGGCATCCATGTAGAGGATCACGCCATGCTCGGCTGAGGCGCCGTTGTCGGGGCGGAAGATGGCGGCTTTGGCGGTGCCGTCGGCCGTCCTGATTTCGATATCCTGTTTCATCGTCATTTCCCTTGCGATCTCATTATCGGCTCGTGCCCCGCAGCGCATCCTACTTTGGCAAACGGCCCACAGGCCCTCAAGAGCATGTTCCTTCAAAACCGCCGGGGTCATCGATCAACATCTCTTGAGTTTCGGCGCTCGTCGTCTGTGACATAGTATCGCCAGCAACGACGTCTATGCGATGACCCCTTTGGAGGATGCGATTTCATGTCTTTTCGCCAGATGGTTCCCGGCCTGGTGCTGGTTCTTTCGCTGATATCGGCGACGGCATCTGCCGCCCCGCCCGAGCAGGGTCATGGCGCGCCTGCCGGTGCGAGCGGCGTGCTCTCGCTCCTGCCGCCCGATGCGGTCAGCGACCATGTTCTCAATGCTGACGGCAAGACCATTCCCTATACGGCGACGGCCGGGACGCTCGATCTCTTCGGTCAGGATGGTCAGCGCAGCGCTGCGATCTTCTATACCGCCTATGTCGCCAAGAACCGGGATGCCAACCGGCCCGTGACTTTCGTGTTCAATGGCGGGCCGGGTGCTGCCTCAGCCTTCCTCAATCTCGGGCTCGTCGGTCCGCGCATCGTTGATTTCGGCGCGAACGGGCGTGATGGCGCCAATGCCAAGCTGGTCGACAATCCGCAAAGCTGGCTCGAATTCACCGATCTCGTGCTGATCGATCCGATTGGCACTGGCTGGAGCCGCACCGCCAAACCGGACGACCAGAATGATTTTTATGGCGTCGACAGCGATGCCGAAAGCCTCGCCAAGGCGATCGCTCTTTACGTCGCTCACAACAGCCGGGCGGCGTCGCCGAAATATATTCTCGGGGAGAGCTATGGCGGTTTTCGCTCGGTCAAGGTTGCCAACAGCCTGCGCGAGGATCAAGGCCTTCTGATTTCCGGCATCGTCATGCTGTCGCCCCTGTTGGAAGGCCGGTTTGTCTTCGGCGGTGGTGAGGATGCGCTTGGCGCTGCCTTGCAGCTGCCGTCGCTGGCGGCCGCCGAGCTGGAACGGCAAAACGCTTTTAGCGAGAAAGCGGTCCAGGATGCCCAGGCTTTCGCCTTGAACGAATATTTGCCAGCGCTTGCCGGGCCGCCGCCATCAGGCGATGCCGGCCAAGCCTTCTATGGGCGCGTGGCGAAACTGACCGGCATTCCGCAAGATGTCGTCGCCAAGAGCCAGGGCTTTCTCAGCGGAGTCTACCGCAAGCATTCCGATGGCGACGGCGCCGATGTCGCGAGCGCCTATGATGCTTCCTTCCTCGCACCTGACCCCTATCCGCAGTCGGAGGCCGAACACGGTGGCGATCCGGTTCTGGATGGGTTCGTGCGCGCCTATGGCGGTGCCTTTTCCGGCTATGCCCGCGATGAGCTGGGCTTCCGCACCGACATGACCTACGCACTGCTGTCGTCATCGGTGAACAGGGAGTGGAAATGGGGTGGGCGTAATGGCGGCTCGCGCGGGACCGCGGGCGCCAGCGACGATCTCAAGGAGTTACTGTCGCTGACGCCATCATTCCGGGTGATGATCGGGCAGGGTTACAGCGATCTCGTCATTCCCTTCGGCGTGAATAAATATGTGCTCGACCACATGCCGGCAGCCTTTGCCGATCGGGTGGCGCTGAAACTCTATCGCGGCGGCCACATGTTCTACACACGACCGATGTCGCGTGAGCAGTTCACCAGCGATGCCAAGGCGTTTTATGCCGGACGGGTCAAGGCCGCGCCGGCAGCGCAATCGAACTGACTGCGCCGACCTGCCGGGCTCCGCCTGGAATCCGGCAACGTCATGAGACCGGCCTTCACGTGTTTCTCGCAACCATGGCCTTGATGGTTTCGCAGAGCTCGTCCTTTGCCTGCTGCGGGGTGATATCCCCCATCGTGGCGGCATAGGAGAGCGCTTCGGCCGCACCCAGCATTGCCCAGAGACCGGCCGATGCAATGGAGCTGGCATTGGCGAAGGGAGCAAGCAACGCGCGGCACTTCTCGATGAAGGCCGTTTCGTATTCGCGCTTGATCCTTTCAAGCTCCGGCGAGCCCGCAAGCGCGGCGATGATGCCAGGTATCTCGCGCCCTTGCCGCAGAACGCAATCGACATAGGAGGCGGCGATCACCTCCGCCCGGCCTGTCAGCGTCGGGCTGCTAGCATCGAGCGCCTTGTCCATCACCTCGGTCTGCCTGTTATCGAACTCGCGATAGAGTGCGGCCAGTAGGCCGGAACGGGTGATGAAATGGTCGTAGACAACGGGCTTCGTTACGCCGGCACGCTCCGAAAGCCGTCCCAGTGTCAGGGCCTCCGTTCCCTCATCCCCCGCGATTTGCCAGGCGACCTCGATGAGCTGCCGGTAGCGCTCCTCCCGCGTCAGCCGGCTGCGGGACTCCGGTTTCCTTGTCTGCATGCTTGACATCGTTATATACCAAAAGTAACTTACTAAAAGTATATAGGACTGAACTATTGCCTACAATGTGTCAGCAGGGGTTTTTCACATGCATACGCTTATCGTCGTCGCCCATCCGAATCCTGGTTCCTTCAGCCATAGTGTTGCAGCCGAAGTCGCCGAAGGCGTAACGGCTTCGGCGGCTACGTTTGAAATCGCCGATCTTTCGGCGGAGGGTTTCGACCCGCGCTTCACCGCTGCCGATATAGCCGCACATCTGAGAGAGGGGCCGTCGCCTGAAGATGTCGTTGCCGAGCAGGCGCGAATCGATCGTGCCGATGCACTGGTGCTGGTCTATCCCGTCTATTGGTGGTCCATGCCGGGGCTTCTCAAGGGATGGATCGATCGTGTGTTCAGCAATGGCTGGGCCTATGACGAGATGCCCGGTGACAGGTCGATCAAGAGATTGCAGCATCTTCGTATCCACCTGATTGCCATTGGCGGGGCAACAATGCGCACCTATGCGCGCCACGGCTATTTCGGCGCCATGAGGACGCAGATCGACCACGGAATTTTCGGCTATTGCGGCGCTCCAGTCATCTCCTCCGAACTGCTCCTGACGGAAACGCAGGACATGACCTCTCATCTCGATACCGCTCGCTCTATCGGACAAAACCTCTTTGCGGCTTCACCATCGCAAACGACGGCGGATGCGGCCTAGTCTCGCTACTGCAGCTGAAAGAGATGCTTGATGCGCGAGCTTAGCGAGCTCACGGGGGCGCCGTGGACCAGCATATCGGCGTTGGCGAAAAGATGTTGTTCGGCCTCGATGCGCTTGGCCATGATGGCGCCCAGCTCCTCGGCAAGCGCGGGTCTGTCGTGCAATATGGGCGCCAGGCAGTCCTCGCCGATTTCATAGGTGACGACGAAGGTCAGGGCGCGAACTGTCCCGACTTCGCCCGATCCCATCAACAGGCCGTTTTCACCGAAGTAATCTCCCGGCGCGAGGCGCGTCAGCTCGATCTGCCGATGCCCTTCGCGGCGGGTGATGCTGACGACGCCCGAGCGGACGATCGTCAGTGCACGCAGGCGAGCATCCTGCTCGGCGATGACGGCATCCTTGCGGTAGGTCCGGCGCTGCATGTGCGACGCCAGATGTTCCTTCTCATCTTCGGTCAGCGACGAGAACAGAGGGATATTGCTGACCAATCGCCATGGCGTTCCCGGAGCGTGTTGCTTCCCGTCGGGCGCCTCGGCCTTTTGCTCCATTGGCAGCATGATCGTGCCGGGAGGATCGGCGAATTTCAGGCCTGCCGCCTTGGTATGGCGGAAGAGCAGATCATAGATTTCGTTCTTTGCGGCCGTTGTCAGCGACATGTCGCGCACGCGGAAGGACAGCTGCAGTTCGATCGCCTGCCCGTCGATGGAATTGATGGCGACGCTGGGTTCCGGGTTTTTCTGGATCGAGTTGCAGCTGATCAACACGTTCTGCATCACATCGATGATGATGGGCGGCACGGTGGTGGGCTGGATCCGTACGGTGACGGTGACACCATGGCTTTCATCCGGCGAGGAGAGATTGGTCAGCCGCGTCTTGGCCAGGATGCTGTTTGGAATGACGACCAGATCGTTGGTGCCGCTCAGCAATTGCGTGGCGCGCCAGTTGGTCTCGACGACCCGTCCCTGGATGTCGTTGTCGAGGACGATCCAATCGCCGACGGAATAGGGCCGGCCGAGATTGAGGGCGATGCCCGAGAAAACATCGCTCAACGTGCTCTGCAGGGCGAGGCCGAGAATAATGGCGAAAACGCCCGACGTCGCGATTAGCGTGCCGATCGGGACGCTGAAGACATCGCCGACGATGGAGAGAATGGCACCGAGATAGATGACGCCGACGATCAGATCCTGCAGCAGCCGGCCCTCGCGGGGTTTGCGCTCGAAGATCAGGAACAGCCGCACGCAGGCGATCAGCACCCAGGCACCGTTGATCCACCATATGATCTTGGCAAAGCCTGTAAAGGTGCGCAGCGTAACCGACTCCTGCGGCGGGCTTGGCTCATAGGGGACGATGCCGTGATAGAGCAAAAGCACGGTCAGGCAGACGAAGAAGATGATCTGTCCGATCAGTCGGCCCGCCCGCTGATGGCGTAGCATGATGCGGCTGACGAATGTGCCAATGACGACCAGGATACAGAACTGGACGATCGGATCACCAAGAAGTGCAATGGACATAGGGGCTTGGCCGCACTCGGTCTTTCGGATGGCCGCTAAATTGGCACGAAAGAGGCCGCAGCGCCATATGCAGATAAAGTATGACTAATTGACGCTGACGCCTTGATCTCAGGGCTTGTCCCTTGATAATTAGATGACGATTATCATCTTACATCTGTCATCCCATCCTGCTATCTGCCTTAGAGAGCGCCGAGCTTCGCGCTCCGACATCATCAAGGAATACCCATGACACAGTCTTTCGAGATTCGCGGCGATCTGCTGATCGGCTCAGATTCCACCGGCGGCAACAGGACCGCGCGTGCCATCAATCCGGCAACCGGCGCAAACCTGGAGCCGGCCTTTGCGATTGCCAGCGAAAGCGACGTTGCCAAGGCATGCGAGCTGGCGGCACAGGCATTCGACGTCTACCGTGCGACCAGCCCCGAGCAGCGCGCGGCATTCCTCGAAAAGATTGCAGACAACATCATGGAGATCGGCGATGCGCTGATCGAGCGGGCAACGGAAGAGACCGGCCTGCCTGTCGCGCGCCTGCAGGGCGAGCGCGGCCGCACCGTCGGCCAGCTTCGGCTGTTTGCCCAGGTGGTTCGTGCCGGCGAATGGCTCGATCTGCGCGTCGATCCCGCCTTGCCGGAGCGCAAGCCGCTGCCGCGCGCCGATCTGCGCCTGCGCCAGATCCCGCTTGGCCCGGTCGCCGTCTTCGGCGCCAGCAATTTCCCGCTCGCCTTCTCGGTTGCCGGCGGTGACACGGCTTCGGCGCTTGCCGCAGGCTGCCCGGTCGTCGTCAAAGGTCATCTGGCCCATCCGGGCACGGGCGAGCTTGTCGGCCGTGCCATCCGCGCCGCGGTTGCCGCGTCCGGTCTGCCGCAAGGCACCTTCTCGCTCCTGACGGGCGCCAACGAGACGGGTGCCGCGCTGGTGCGTGATCCTCGCATCAAGGCTGTGGGCTTCACCGGCTCGCGCGGTGGTGGCCTGGCGCTTGGCGCCATCGCTGCGGCCCGGCCGGAGCCGATCCCGGTCTATGCCGAGATGAGTAGCGTCAACCCCGTCTTCCTCTTCCCGGCAGCACTTGCCGCGCGCGCCGAAGCGATCGGAACGGGCTTTATCGATTCGCTCACGCTCGGTGCCGGTCAGTTCTGCACCAATCCGGGCCTGCTTTTTGCGATCGAAAGCCCCGATCTCGACCGGTTCGTCCAGGCTGCCAGCGATGCGCTGACCGGCCGCGCGCCGGCGCCGATGCTGACACCTGGCATTCACGCCGCCTTCGACAAGGGCGTTGCCGCACTGGCGGAACATGATGCGGTCAAGACCGTCGCTCATGGCGCGCCGGCCGAAGGCGTCAACCGCAGCCCCGGCATCTTCTTCGAGACCGATGTCGAGCAGTTCCTGGCGGATGAGCGCCTCGGCCACGAGGTTTTCGGTGCGGCCAGCCTTCTCGTGCGCTGCAAGGATATCGAGCAGATGATCGCAGTTGCAGAAAAGCTCGAGGGCCAGCTGACGGCGACCTTGCAGATCGAGGCGGATGACTATGCGACGGCCGCCAAGCTGGTGCCGGTGCTGGAACGCAAGGCCGGGCGCATTCTCGCCAATGGCTGGCCGACCGGCGTCGAAGTCAGCCACGCAATGGTGCATGGTGGGCCTTTTCCGGCAACGTCGGACAGCCGCACGACCTCGGTCGGCACGCTGGCCATCCGCCGCTTCTTGCGCCCGGTCTCCTATCAGGATCTTCCGGAAGGCCTGCTGCCGGCAGAGTTGCGTAACGAGGGTGTCAGGTCGCTGCCGCATCTCCTCGATGGCGTGCGCAAGGGCAATTAAGCCGACACTCCGAGTAACGTCTTTTGGGGCGGGCCATATTGGCCCGCTTTTCTTTTGCGCGGTGCTATCCGCCGAATCTTCAAGGCGGGCTTCGAGATGTGCCTTGTAATGCTGGAGAGAAAGCTCCGCGCCGAGATGGGAGAGCTCGGTGGCGACGGCTTCCGCAGCATGTTCGGCCGCCTCGATGACGCGTTCGAACATCTCCGCTTCATAGGCTTTGACGGCGTCCTTCCACTCGTCGTTTTCGAGAAGCTGGCGGCCAAGCTCCGCGGCATCCAGCATCGCCATATTCACGCCTTCGCCGCCAAAGGGCGACATCACATGCGCGGCGTCGCCGAGGAGCGTGATGCCGATACGGTTCTGCCAGTGGTGGCCGACCGGCAGCGCATAGATCGGCCTCGAAACGATATGGTCGTTGCTGGCCTCGACAAGGCCAAGGATGCGCGGCGCCCAGCCTTCGAATTCTGCGGCCAGCCGCGCCCGAGCCTTTGCCGGTGAGGTAAAGTCGAACGTCTTCTCGGCCCATTCGGTCGGTACGCGGAAGATCGCGTAGCCTCTGAGATGAGCATCGCCATTGCGCTGGACAATCAGGCCTCTTCCATCGGCCTCGACGCCGATCTTGCCGCGGCCGACGAGGGCCGCAAGATCGGGGTGGCTCGCGTCGACGTCATCGATGCCGAATTCGATGAAGGTGATGCCGCTATATTGCGGGCGGTACGACGACACCAGCGGCCTGACCTTGGACCAGCTGCCATCGGCGCCGACGACGAGATCGAAGGGGCCTGCCGTGCCGCTTTCGAAAACCAGCTCGTATGTGCCGTCGTCTAGTGGGCGTACCTCGCGCAGGCCATGGTTCCAGCGAATGGGTTCAGCCGGCAAGGAGGCGAGCAGCGTTTGCCGCAAGGCCGTGCGATCCACTTCCGGCCGGTCGGAGTCGTCGGCATCATCATCAGCGAAGATGAGCGTGCCGTCCTTGTCGTAAAGCCGGCTCCCCTGGTCCTCGTAGCGGGCGATCTGCAGGAATTCTTCGTAGAGACCGGCACGGCGTATCGCCAGCTGACCGGATTCGACGTGCAGGTCGAGCGTGCCGCCCTGCGGGCGGGCAAGGGCGTGTTCTTCGCGCTCAAAGACGCTGGCCGGCACGCCGGCCTGATGGAGAATGCGGGCAAGCGTCAGCCCGCCGGGGCCTGCGCCGATGATGGCGATGCGGGGATAGGATCTCATGGACATGGTTCTCATAATTTTGTACATAGGTACCTATATAGATTAACATAGGTACCTATTCAAGTGGGGCGAAAATGACGGATTGGGATTTGTTCGACGCGCCGGCGCCGCTCATCAACATGGCGTCGCGGTCGTTCGCGCGTCTCGGCGAGCGACGTGTGAAGGCATTGGGCTTCAATATCGGCCAGCTGCCGGTGCTCTACATGCTCCGCAATGGCGCCGAGATGTCGCAGAAGGATCTGGCAAAATTCGCCAAGATCGAGCAGCCGTCGATGGCGCAGATGCTGGCGCGCATGGAGCGGGATGGGCTGATCAAGCGCACGCCCGATCCTGCGGATGGTCGTAGTAGTCTCGTATCTCTAACCGACGCGGCGCGCGAAAGGCTTCCGGCTGCCCGTCAGGCGCTGGAACAGGGTCGCGAGGCGGTATTGGCCGGGTTCAGCGCGGAGGAGGTTCAGACGCTGCTTCAGTTGATGCGCCGGCTCAACCAGAATCTCGACCGGATGGTGGCCGAGGAGGATGGGGCGTAGACGCGCATATCTGCGCGCCTACGATGACAGCCATTCAGACCTCGGCGTAGACGATGCCGGTGAAAGAGCCGGCATGGTGCAGCAGTTCACGCTCCCCCGAGCCGTCGAGGCTTGCGGAATAGAGATTGCCGCCGATATCGGTGAAGAACATGCGGTTGTTCGGCAGGTCGAGCGAGAGGCCAATGCCTTCGTCCAGACCTTCGAGGACGACTGCGGAGGTTGCGGCGATATCATCCATCAGGGCGCGGTTGACGGTATTCCCGCGCGGAAGATTACCGCGATCGGTCCAGTAGATCGTGCGGGTGGCGAGATCCAGTTCGAGATCGATCGGCTCCGGCAGTTTGTCCAGCAGGGTTTCGATATCGCTGCGGTCGGTCGCGGTTTCGCCGGCGGGGATGTTGATACCAGCGCGGAAGATGCGGCCGAGGCCGGCATCCGGCGGTCCCTTCTGGGTCCAATAGATCTGCCCGAGCGGCAGGTCGAGGGCGATGCCGACGCACCAGCGCTCGATCTCGGCGCTGTCCTCAGGGCCTTCGCCGTTCTGCACCAGGGTCTCGATGTCGCTGCCGTCGATATTGGCGCGCATGACTCGCATGCCTTCGCGGTCGCACCAATAGAGCTTGCCGTTGTCGCGATCGATCTGGATCTGCTTCGGTGTGACCAGCGTACTGCCGGGCGGGATCAGTGTTACGTGATTGCCGCCGTCGAGGTCCATGCGCTCGATGGAGCCATCATGGGCGTTGTAGTCGTTGCCCATCTCCGTCCAGTAGATCCAGCCATTCTCGCTGTCGACGAGAATGCCATCCGGGCTGCGACCGGCCCGCTGGACGATGAGCTTGAGATCGGTGCCGTCGATGGCGGAGGAGAGAATTCGTCCGTCGTTGATGTCGAGGAAGAACAATCTTTCGGTGTTGGCAGGCGTCCGTGCTTCTGCTTCTGACATGAGAGCATCCTTTCGAGGGGGCGGATCTGCGGATCACAGCGCGGCAATCATGGCATCGCTTGATGACAGCATCATTCGCCGCTGCGATCACGATGAAGATCTGTTGCGCTGCAACAAAGTCAAGTGCATTGATGTCGCGACCTATGCGAAGGTCCGTCAAATAAGTGTCATCGCTCTGATATAAATCCCCTCATTCCAGGGGATATTCCACGAGGGCCTGAAACCCGAAGCCGGAGGTGATTGATATCATGTCGACGCTCCAGCAGATCGCCTTTCGGGCCGGTTGTTCGGTCGCGACCGCGAGCCGGGTGCTGAACCGTAACGGACCCGTCAGCGACGAAATGGTGCGGCGCGTGCGGCGTGCGGCGGCGGAGCTCGGCTATCGGGCGGGTGGGCGCACCGGCAACGGTCGGCCGGCGATCGGCGTGCTTATTCCCAGCATCACCAATCCGGTCTTCGCGGCTTCGCTTTCCAGCATCCAGAACAGGGCGCTTCATGCCGGGCATAGCGTGCTGATCGCGCAATCGAATTATGATCCGGCGCAGGAGGCCGATGCCGTTGCTTCGCTGCTTCAACAGCAACCGACCGGTCTTATCCTGACGCTCTGCGATCCCGAACGCAGCCTGCTCCCGTCATCCACCCTGCCGCCGACCGTATTGCTTGGCAACCTGCCGACCAGCCGCTTCACCGCCGCCGTCGCGACCGACAATTTCGGCGCTGGTCGTGATCTGACCGATCATCTCCTGTGCAAGGGGCATCGCCGTATTCTGTTCATATCGGGCCATTTTTCGGCCTCGGATCGGGCGAAGCTGCGCTACCTCGGTTATATCAGGGCCATGGAAGCCGCGGGGCAACAGCCACTCGATGCACTGGAGATTTCCTTCGTAAACAGCCTGGAGCAGCTCGATCTTTCGGATGCGGTTTCACGCTTTGGTCCGACGGCGATCATCGGCTCCAACGATCTTCTCGCGCTTGGAGTCATGGGAGCGCTTCGGCGGCAGGGGCTTTCGATCCCACGCGATATTTCGGTCGCGGGTTTCGACGGGATTTCCCTTGGTTTTCTGGGTGAGGTTCCGCTGACGACAGTGGAAATTCCGGACGGGACGATGGGAGCGGCAGCGGCCTCGCTGCTGCTCGACATGGCGGAAAATGCCGCGCCGCCGCGTCATCTGACAGTACCCTATCGGATGCGTGCGGGCGGCACGGTGCGCAATCTCGCCATTCAACCCTGACGCCTGCCTGCGAACGGAAACGCCGCCTCTCAAGGAGAAGCGGCGTGGATTGTTCAGACCGGATCGAAAGATCAGCTGCGCGGCAGCAGGCCTTCGACGTCGGAAGCAGCGTCGTCGAGCGCTTCCTTCGGCGTGGCCGAGCCGTCGACGATGCGCGAGAGATTGTCGACGATGGTCTGTGTGACCTTGACGCCGTTGGAACCCGGGAAGGCATACCAGGGGATCATGATCGACATCTGGCTGAGGCCGGCCTGGAAGAGCGGGTTCTTCTTGTAGAAGTCGCCGAGATATTCGGCCGACTTGGCGGCCAGCTCGTTGTTCGGGACGTAGCCGGTGCCGGGAACGACGACCGAGGCGCCATAGGGGCCGGCGGCGAACTTGGCAAACTTCCAGGCGGCCTCTTCCTTGACCGGATCATGGGTCAGGATGACGACGGCGTTGCCGCCCGTCGGCAGGCGGCCGTTGACCGGGTCGATCAGCGGCAGCTTGGCGGTGCGCAGGTCGAACTTGGTGCCGACATTCTTGATGGTGTTGACGAGAGCACCGGTGGTCTGGAATTCGAAGCCGACCTTGCCAGCAGCGAAAGCCTGTTCGCCTGCAGCCTTGGTGAAGACCGGCATGCCGCCTTCCTTGACGAAGCGTTGGATCATCTCGACGGCCTTCTGGCCTTCGGGGCCGTTGAAGGCAACCTTCGTCTCGTCGTCGCTCAGCATCTTGCCGCCGGCGCCGAAGAGGAGGGCGGAGAACATCCAGTCGTCGCCCTGCCAGCGGAAGTCCATGCCGTCGACGCCGTTACCGAGCGCCTTGATCTTGCCGGCGAGCGCGATGACTTCATCCCAGGTCTTCGGCGGGTTGTCCGGATTGCCGCCGGCGGCCTTCACCAGATCGGCATTGTAGTACATGATCGGGTTCGACGTTGCGAAGGCGAGGCCGACCTGCTTGCCCTTGACCTGGGCGAGCTTCAGGATCGTGTCCGAGAAGCCCTGTTCGGCCATGTTGCCCTCTTTCTTGACGAGGGGGCCGAGGTCGACGGCGACGTTGCGCTCGTCCATCATGCGCAGGCGGTTGAGGCCGATGAAGGTGACATCGGGCATTTCGCTGGTGCCGGCCTGGCGCAGGATGGTCTGAATGCCTTCCTCATAGGTGGCCGAAGGAGCGGCGAACTGAATCTTGATGTCCGGATTTTCTTCCATGAACTTCTTCGAGATCGTGTCCATCACGTTCTTGAAGAAGCCGGGCATGGGATAGTGAACCGTCAGGGTGGTTTCGGCATAGGCCGGGACCGACACGACCATCGAAATGGCCGCGGCGGCGAGAATCTGGGTGATATGCTTCATCGCTCGTTCTCCGTTTTCAAATTTCGAACCGGTCAGCCCTTGAGACCGGTCATGGTGATGCCCTCGACGAAACGCTTCTGTGCGAGAAGGAACGCCGCAACGAGGGGAAGGGTAATGATGAGGGTTGCCGCCATCAGCGCGCCGTAGTCGTCGCCGGCTTCGGCGGCGCGGAAATACATGAGGCCCAGCGGCGGCGTGAAATAATCCTGCTTGCTGATGACGATCAGCGGCCAGTAGAGGTCGTTCCAGTGCGCGACGACCGAGAAGATCGCGAAAGCGGTCACGGCCGGCCATGCGTTCGGCACGATCACGCGGGCGACGATGCCGAGTTCCGACATGCCGTCGAGGCGCGCGGCGTGGATCAGGTCGTCGGGCATGGCGCGGAAGAACTGCAGGAACATGAAGATCGCGAAGACCGAGATCGAGAAGGGCGCGACGAGAGCCGTGTAGCTGTTCAGGAGCGAGAGGCTGTTGAAGCCGACATAGAGCGGCAGCGCCGTCGCGTGGATCGGGATCAGCAGGCCCAGCATGATCAGCACCATCATGGTGCGTGCCGCCGGGAATTTCAGCTTCGCCATGGCATAGGCGCAGGGAATGGCGATCAGCACCTGGAAGAAGAAGATCAGGCCGCAGACGAGCACGCCGTTGAACAGCAGCGTGCCCATGTCAACCTTGCTCAGCGCCTTGGCGATGTTCTCGACGTAATAGAAATGCGTCGGGATCAGCTTCAGGGCCGACGTGAAGATATCGTCCTGCGCCTTGCCGGCGGTCGAGATCATGAAAATGTAGGGCGCCAGGAAGATCAGCGAGCCCAGGATCAGCAAAGCGAGGCGCAGGATGCGGCCGGGAGTGAAGCCTGTCGAGGTCATGTGTAATGCACCTGCCGGTCTTGGACGCGATATTGCAGGAAGGTCAGCACCACGAGGATGGCGAGGAAGACGGTGGTCATCGCCGAGGCATAGCCGACCCGGAGATAGACGAAGCCTTCCTGGTAGATGCTGAAGAGCAGCACTTCCGACGCATGGTTCGGGCCACCGTCGGTCAGGGCCTTTACCGTATCGAAGACCTTCACCGCATTGATGATGCTGATGGTGGTTACGAAGAGCGTCGTCGGCCCGAGCATCGGCCAGGTGACGAGCCAGAAGCGATCCCACGCCGATTTTGCGCCGTCCACTTCCGCTGCAGAATAAAGCTCGCGCGGGATGGCGGTGAGACCGGCCAGGAACAGCACCATGTTGAAGCCGACCGATTGCCAGACGCCGATGATCGACAGGCTGTAGAGGGCGGTCGCCGACGAGCCGAGCCAATTCGGGCCAGGCAAGCCGATTTGAGCGAGCATCGCATTGATCGGGCCGATCGTCGGATGGAAGAGATATTGCCAGACGGTTGCCATGGCGACGATCAGCGAGGCGACGGGCAGGAAATAGGCCGTGCGGAAGAAACTGCGGCCGACGCCTTCGCTTTCGATCAGCAGCGCAACGCCGAGGCCGAGCACGATCGAGACCGGCGCGACGATGGCTGTGTAGACAGTCGTGTTCCAGAGGGATTTCTGGAAGGCGCGGTCGCGCAGCAGATGCGCGTAGTTTTCGAAGGCGACGAAGCGCAGGCTCTTGTCGCCCAGCTGGAAATCCGTGAAGCCGAGCACGACGACGGCGACGATCGGCACGATGATGAAGAGCACGATCAAGATGATGGCGGGCAGGGCGAAGAGCAGGGCCGTGCGGGCTTCGCTGCGTTCGCGGGCTGCGGCCGCCTGCATCGGCAAGGAGGTGGCGGCAATGCTAGCCATGCGCCTTTTCCCGCGTGGCGTCGACGGTCGTCGGTGCGGCGCGCAGGCGGCGGCCGTCTTCGGCGAAGACCATCGCCTGTTCCGCTGAGAGGCCCAGCGCCACCGGCATGCCGGCAGTAAGGCCGGCAACGTCTGCCGGTGCGAGCTTGATGACCATCGTCTCGCCGATGGCGTCGAGCTTGGCATAGAGGATGACTTCGGAGCCGAGGAATTCCATGCGCTCGATGTGAGCGGCAAGCGCATCCTGCCGGTTCTGCGTGAGGGTCACGAATTCCGGACGGATGCCGAGCGTGACGTTGCCGCCGGCGACGCTGCCGTCTTCCAGTGCAAGCCGGATGCCGCCGAAGGCAACGATGCCGTTTTCGGCCAGCGCCGGCAAAAGATTGATGCGCGGCTGACCGACGAAACGGGCTACTTCGATATGGGCGGGATCGTCGTAGATCGTCTGCGGCGAGGCGAACTGCAGCAGCTGGCCGCCGATCATGACGGCGACGCGATCCGCCATCGACAGTGCTTCGGCCTGATCGTGGGTGACATAGACTGTGGGCACGCCGGCGCGGCGGTGGAGATCAACGATTTCGCCACGGGCATGGACGCGCAGATTGGCATCGAGATTGGAGAGCGGCTCATCCATGAGGAAGACGGCGGGGCGGCGCACCATGGCGCGGGCCAGCGCCACGCGCTGGCGCTGGCCGCCGGACATCTGGCCGGGCTTGCGGTCGAGCAAATGGTCGATCTTCAGCGAAACCGCCATTTCGCGGACATCGCGGATGATGCCGGTGCGGGCCGCGCGCTGGCCGGGGATCATCGAACCGATGAAGGGCAGGCGCTGGACGCGCGACAGGCGGCGCATGGCGAGCGGCACGGCAATGTTTTCCGAGGCCGTCAGATGCGGATAGAGCGCGTAGGACTGGAACACCATGGCAATGTTGCGATCCGCTGCCGCAACGCCTGATACGTCGCTGCCGCCGAGGATGATTTCGCCGCTATCGGCATGATCGAGGCCGGCAAGGATGCGCAGCAGAGTGCTCTTGCCGCAGCCGGACGGACCGACGAGGGCGATGAACTCACCGGGCTGGACCTCGAGGTCGACGCCCTTGAGGATGGCATTGCCGCCGAAGGATTTGGCGATGCCGCGAAGCGAGAGTGCACTCATTCGGTCGGCTCCTTCTGTGCCTTGGGTGCTGCCTGCGGATAGACTTCCATGACGACGTCATCGAGGAAGTAGGCGGTCATGCCGGGTACGGCGACGAGCTCGGTCGACACCGTCTCGCCGAGTTCATGGATGGCCGCGCCGATCAGCCGTTCGCCGGGCATCTCGCGTTCCATCTTGTCGAGGATGAAGGCGCCGGGCGGTGCCCATACGACGGCGGTATCGTTGAAGCGGCCTTCCCAGGTCCAGTGCAGGTGGCCGCTGCCGAAGAGGGCGACGTCATGGGCCGCGATCAGATCATAGAGGCGGCGGCGCTGCGCCGGGCGCACGCTCCAGTAGCCGGTGTCGCCTTCATCCGGCGCATCGACGAAGAGCGGCTTGTGCGCGAAGAGGGCGATACGGCGGTCGCCGCGGCTTTCGAGCATATCCTGCAGCCAGTCGAACTGCTTCTGCTCTTCGTCGTCCTCGAAGCCCATCAGCAGGCTGTTGAGGCCGATCAGCCGCCAATTGTCGACGTCCTTTGCCCAATAGTCGGGGCCGACGAGGCGGCGCCAGCGGTCCAGCCGTTCGGGATTGACGGGCTGGTAGGAGCCGGGCAGGTGGCCGACATCGTGGTTGCCGGGCACGATCAGCATCGGCACGGAGATCTGTCGCATCAGATCCATGGAGAAGATAAGATCTTCGTCCTTGTCGGCGCCGTCGACGCTAAGATCACCGGTGTGAACGACGAGATCGGCGCCGCTTGCCTCGATCCATTTCGCCAGCGGCTCCCAATTGCCGTTGAAATGCGGCTTGTTGGGGCTCAAATGGGTGTCGGTGATCTGGATGATCTTCAAGGCGCTTCTCCGCAGTCGTCAGAATGGGTGCGCCTGAGGAAGGAATGGCCTTCAAACCAGCGCGTCTCTGCGCTCTCTTTAGAAGGCCCCCATGTCAGTTAGGTAACGGGTCTTTTCATCTGTTTTTCAGTTTTGTCACATCGCCGTCAAACGAGAGTGCCGCCCGCCTCCTGCCGAATGGAAGCACTATACGCGGTTGCCACGCTGCTATAGATCGTTGCGAAAGGGATCAGATATGTCAGACGAACAAAGCCGCATCATCAAGCTCGAGGAAACGGTTGCCCATCAGGCGAAGACGATCGAGGAGCTGTCCGACCAGATTGCCGAACAATGGAAGGTGGTCGAGCAGACGCGGCAGAAGCTCGATCGGCTGACCGAGCGGTTTCTGACGCTGGAAGAGCAGTCTCTCGATGCGCCGGCCATTACCAAGCCGCCCCATTACTGAACACCATCTCTGAACAAGGCCGCTGCCTTGTTCACGTTTCAGTGTTACACGCGGCCGTTTGTAACATTGAGCCTCGCCTTCCCGTATCTCCTTCTGACCGAAGCGTTTAGAATGGCGGTCGAGAGGAGAGTGTCATGAAGACTTTATCGACAGATATGATCCGTATCGGTTCGGCGCGGGTTGCGCGCTTTGCCGGACTCACAGCAGCCTCGGTACTGGTTGCCGCCGTTGCCCTGCAATTTGCCGGCCGCGCATCGGCCGAGGATGCGCGGGTTATCCCGTCGCCGAGCGTGGACGAGAAGGTTCCTTCCGCCAATACGGAGACGGCCGTGCTTGCCGGCGGCTGTTTCTGGGGCGTCCAGGGCGTCTTCCAGCACGTCAACGGCGTGATCAGCGCGACCTCTGGCTATACTGGCGGCAGCAAGGATGCGGCTCACTATGAAATGGTGAGCTCGGGCGATACCGGCCATGCCGAATCCGTGCGCATCGTCTTCGATCCGCACAAGATCAGCTATGGCCATCTGCTGCAGATCTATTTCTCCGTCGCCCATGATCCGACGGAGCTGAACTATCAGGGGCCTGATACCGGCACGCAATATCGCTCGGCGATCTTCCCGACCAGCCAGTCGCAAGCCGACATTGCCAAGGCCTATATCGACCAGCTCAACCACGCCAAGGCCTTCGATGCGGCTGTTGTCACCAAGATCGAGCCGGCGCGGCAATTCTATGCCGCCGAGGATTATCATCAGGATTTCCTGACGACGCATCCGAGCTATCCCTATATCGTCATCAACGACCTGCCGAAGATCAAGAACCTGCAACATCTCTTCCCTAAGGATTATCGTGCCGACCCGGTTCTGGTGACGGCAAGCGCGAGCGCGAAATGATGGTCCGCCTGACCGGCGAGCGATGCCCGCCGGTCAGGGCCGCTTGCAAGAAATGCTCGTTACTCCCGGTGCGTCTGGTGTATTGCTGCCTCACCATACATTGATCGAGAGTGCGCTTCGTCATGATCGTCCGCGACCGGCCGAATCTCTTCCAGCTTTTCTTCATCGTTCGAGGGTCGATCATCCGGCGCATCCTGCCGCAGATCATCGCCATCTTCCTGCTGTCGGCCCTGATCGTCTGGGGGCATGAGGAGAAGCCGCACCTCATCGTCTCTTTCAACGGCTCGGCGCTGTCGCTGCTCGGCATCGCGCTTTCGATCTTCCTCGGCTTCCGCAACAATGCCTGTTATGACCGCTGGTGGGAGGGGCGTCGCGACTGGGGGCAACTCGTCCAACTCGCGCGCAGCTTCGCCCGGCAGACGCTGGTGCTGGAGGGCGCAGGCGAGGTGGGCGTCGAGGCGCGCAAGAACCTGCTGCGCCTGACCATGGCTTTCGCGCAGGCACTGGTCTGTCTTCTGCGTGAAGGCAGCGACGAGGGCAAGGTGCTGCGCCTGCTGACGCCAAGCGAAGCCGAATTCTATCATGTCGCCCAGAACCGGCCCGACCTTATTCTGCGACTGATGTCCGCCGATCTCGCACGGCTGAAGGCATCGGGTGCGATTTCGGATATCCAATATCAGATGCTGGATATCACCATCGGCCAGATGGGTGCGGCCCAGGCGGCCTGCGAGCGTCTGCGCAACACGCCGCTGCCCTTCGGCTATACGCTGCTCCTGCACCGCACCGCCTATCTCTTCTGCTTCCTGCTTCCTTTCGGCTATGTCGATATGCTCGGCTGGGGATCGCCTTTCGTGACAGCGCTGATCGCCTACACATTCTTTGGTCTCGATGCGCTGGGCGACGAATTGGAAGACCCGTTCGGCCGGCGGCCCAATGCGCTCGCCATAGGTGCCCTTGCCGATACGATCGAGATCAATCTGCGCGAAGCGCTGGGCGAAACCGACCTGCCGCCGCTGCCACAGCCCAAAGATTTCCTGCTGATGTAAAAAATCTGCAAAAATATTCGTCGGGCGATGGAATAGAATCCGGAGTGCTTCCGTATATAGGTGTATGGAACGCAAAGGACGCACATTCGATGTTTTGGGGCAGCTCGGTTCGCTGAGACGTTACGCCCGCTCGCTCGTGCGCAATGCGGACGAGGCCGAGGATCTGGTGCATGATGCGCTGGTCAAGGCATATGAGCGCAAGGCATCTTTCAGGCGCGACGGCAATCTGCGCACCTGGCTGTTGTCGATCTTGCATAATGTGCATATCGACCGCCTGCGCCAGAAGAAATCGCTGAACCGTCGCCATGAAGAGGCGGCGACCGAGCTGGAAACGGCATTGCCGGCATCGCAGGACCACACGGTGCGTTTGAGCCAGGTCCGCGAAGCCTTCTTCAGTCTGCCAGAGGAGCAGCGCGAGGCGCTGCATCTCGTGGCGATAGAGGATCTCTCCTATCAGGAGGCGGCTTCCGCTCTTGGCATTCCCGTCGGCACGCTGATGTCCCGCATTGCGCGGGCTCGTGCGAGCCTGCGTAATTTCGAGGAGGCTACCTCCAAGGTTTCACATCTCAGGCTTATCGAGGGAGGCGGCAATGAAAATCGTTGATCCGATCATCGATACCGATCTCGACGCCTATGTCGATGGCGAGCTGACACTCGCGCGCCGTGTCGAGGTGGAATCCTATCTCTCAGAGCATCCGGAAATCGCCGCCAAGGTGATGGCCGATATGAGCATCCGTGGCGAGCTGCGCATGGCGCTGGCCGGAGAAGGTCATGTGGTCCGTGCAGAAACTCGGGAGGCCGCGCGGCGGCTGGAGCGCGGACTGGTCTATGGCCGCATGCTGGGATCCTTCCAGCGGGTTGCCGCCATCGCCGTGCTCGTGACGACCGGCTGGGTCGCGCATACGTCCTTCGGCGCCTTTACGGCGAGCGAGGTCAGTGCGTCCACAAGGCCGCCGGCCTTCGTCGACGACGCGGTGCGCGCCTACAAGACGACCGCCGTGCGCGAAGAGATCAAGCCGCAATCGGCGGCTGCGAATTACAATCCGGAAGAAATCCGTGCTTCGACGGCGATCATATTGCCGGAACTGCCGGGCGACTGGCGTGTCACCGATGCACAAATCTATCCGTCCGAGTTCGGTCCGAGCATCGAAATGATGGTCGATGCCGGGGAAGACGGGCATTTATCACTGTTTGCTGTCCGCCCGGGCAATTTCGCCGTCCAGGACGTCAGTCACATCAAGCGTGACGATGTTCAGGCTGCCTACTGGCAGATCGGCGAAGTCGCCTATGCGCTGATCGGCAATGGCAAAGCGGGTCAGCTTGACGGCGATGCCGAAAAGCTTGCCCGCAGCCTCTACTAGTTTGGATTAAAGGAGAACGACCATGAACCCGACCAATCCGCGATACGGCTACGGAGCCGCCGCCGGCTCTCAGGCGCTCTTCGACGAGGGACTGCGCCGGCACATGCTGCGCGTCTACAACTACATGGGTATCGGCCTTGTCGTGACCGGCATCGTCGCGTTGATCGTCGGCACGACGCCGGCGCTCTATGTGCCGATCTTCCAGAGCCCGCTGAAGTGGGTCGTCATGCTGGCGCCGCTCGCCTTCGTGTTCTTCTTCTCGTTCCGCATCCAGTCGATGTCGGCCAGCACGGCGCAGATGATGTTCTGGGCGTTCTGTGCGGTCATGGGCCTGTCGCTGGCCTCGGTCTTCCTGGTCTTCACCGGCACGAGTATTGCGCGCACCTTCTTCATCGCCGCGACGATGTTCGGTGCGACCAGCCTCTACGGCTACACGACCAAGCGTGACCTTTCCAACATCGGCTCGTTCCTGATGATGGGTCTGTTCGGTGTCATCATCGCCAGCATCGTCAATATCTTCCTGGGTTCGAGCGCGCTGCAGTTCGCCATCTCGGTCATCGGTATCGTGGTCTTCGTCGGCCTGACCGCCTGGGATACGCAGAACATCAAGGAACAGTATGCTGAAAACCATGATCAGGAATCGCAGCAGAAGCTCGCCGTCTTCGGTGCCCTGTCGCTCTACCTGAACTTCGTCAACATCTTCCAGCTGCTGCTGAACTTCACCGGCGAGCGGGAGTAGTCTGAAATTGCCTGCTTGAGCATGGTCTGAGCTAAAGGGCACTCCACGCCTTTGGTGATCATGCTCCGGTAATGCGTCTCCCTGGGGGCTTGTTGAGACGCATGACGCGCCTGCAGTATCTGCGCCGATACTGCAGGCGCAACTTTTTTGGGGGAGGCGGTAAACCAAGTTTACAGCAATCTTCGCCGCCAGGCGGCAAAGGGGGAAGGTGCCGGACCAAGAGAGCATCGTCTAGAGAAAAGGCCCGATAGCGCAGATCTGCTGCCATCGGGCCTTTCATCATTGGAGATATGCGGTTTCTCGTCCGTCAGCGGACGAGCGTGGTCTTACCACTCGGCGACGCTGCCGTCCTCGTGGCGCCAGACCGGGTTGCGCCAGCGATGGCCTTCCTTGGCGCGCTCGATGACGTAGGCCTCGTCCACCTCGATACCGAGGCCCGGTCCCTGCGGGATCGAGACGAAGCCATCGGCATAGTGGAACACCTCCTTGTTGGAGATGTAGTCGAGGATGTCGTTGCCCTTGTTGTAGTGGATGCCGAGGCTCTGTTCCTGGATGAAGGCATTGTAGCTGACGGCGTCGACCTGAAGGCAGGCGGCAAGCGCGATCGGGCCGAGCGGGCAATGCGGCGCCAGCGCCACGTCGTAGGCTTCCGCCATGGCTGCGATCTTGCGGCATTCGGTGATGCCGCCGGCATGGGATAGATCGGGCTGGAGAATGTCGACATAGCCGTCCGACAGCACCGACTTGAAATCCCAGCGCGAATAGAGGCGCTCACCCAAGGCAATCGGCGTCGAGCAATGGTTGGCGATTTCCTTCAGCGCCTCGCGGTTTTCCGACAGCACCGGTTCCTCGATAAAGAGCAGCTTGTAGGGCTCCAGCTCCTTGGCGAGAACCTTGGCCATCGGACGATGGACGCGGCCGTGGAAGTCGACGCCGATGCCGATATAGGGGCCGATCGCCTCGCGGATGGTGGCGATGGTCTCGACCGCCTTCTCCACCTTGTCGTAGGTGTCGACGATCTGCATTTCCTCGCAGCCGTTGAGCTTGATCGCCTTGAAGCCGCGGGCAACGACGTCCTTGGCATTTTTGGCGACGTCCGAGGGACGATCGCCGCCGATCCAGGAATAGACCTTGATCTTGTCGCGCACCTGGCCGCCGAGCAACGAATGGATCGGTTGTCCGAGTGCCTTGCCCTTGATGTCCCAGAGCGCCTGGTCGATGCCGGCGAGGGCCGACATGTGGACGGCGCCGCCGCGATAGAAGCCGGCGCGGTACATGACGTTCCAGTGGTCCTCGATCAGGAAGGGGTCCTTGCCGATCAGATAATCTTCCAGCTCGTGCACGGCCGCCTGTACGGTGAGCGCGCGACCCTCGACCACGGGCTCACCCCAGCCGACAATGCCTTCATCGGTCTCGATCTTCAGGAACAGCCAGCGCGGGGGAACGATGTAGGTCGTCAGCTTGGTGATTTTCATGGGAATGATTCCGTTTGGCTTTGGGTTGCGTCAGCGGCGCGATGCCGCGGATCTTTGGGTTGCGGGATTTGTTTTCCGGCCTGCGTCCAGCTGCCGTTCGACGGCGAGATCGCGGGCGGCAAGATCGAGCATGCGGTGAGCGCAGTCACGCGCGGCGTCGCGATCGCGAAGGCGCAGCGCTTCGACAAGTTCACCGTGAACGGCGATCGCCTCGTCGCGGCTATGGGCAGCGACGTTGGAGGCGTGCAGCGCATATTTCAGGCCGGCATGCATGGCGCTGGAAAGACGGCGAAACACCTGGTTGTGACTGGCGCTGAGCAGCAGCTTGTGGAATGCCACGTCGGCTTCGGTAAAGCCCTCCGGATCATCGCCGCTGTCGCGCATCTGCTGCCATGCGCTCTCGAGATCGGCGATTTCGCGGGCCGTCGCCCGTTCCGCGGCATATTCGGCGGCGGCGGGTTCTATCGTGCGGCGGGCTTCAAGAATGGAGCCGAGAATGTCGAAATCGGCGATATAGGGTCCCATCCATTCCAGCACATCCTGGTCGAGGATGTTCCAGTCGTCCTTGTCGCAGACCGTGGTGCCGATGCGCGGCAAGCCGCGCACGAGACCCTTGGACTCCAGTACCTTGAGGGATTCACGAATAACCGTGCGGCTGACGCCGTACATTTCGCAGAGATCGTTTTCACGCGGCAGGGTCGAGCCGGAAGGGTAGCGTTCTGCGCAGATGTCTTCGGCGATCGCGGCAGTCACGTTTCTGCGCACGCGGGGACGGCGCACCGGCTGAGCCGAGGAGCCATGCCCCTGTCTTTCGAGCGATTCCACCCTATCTCCTCCACGCCGTTTCGCATGCTCTGCCTGAATCTTTCTCGACCGGAGACGAGCGGGACTTTCATGCGGGCGATGCCCGGCCACGTTTCGTGACCAACGTCGAAATGATCATACGATATTCATCATACATTGACAATATCGTTGTATGATGATTTGAAAGACCTGCGCAATCGCCTTTTCAGGAACAAGCGGCTGGCGCAGCCGTTTTCCGGATTGACGCCGCATCTGTTACGGCGGCGTCGTCTTCGACGGATAGAAGGATTATGGTGTCGGTGCAGGTGGCGAGGCCGCTTGCCGCCGATCATCAGGGGGAGGCGAGCTTTGCTCCCCGAAGTTCATTCAACGACAAGGAGGACGACATGCAGATCAATCGCACAGGTTCGGCTCAATGGTCCGGCGGTTTGAAGGACGGCAAGGGTCAGATTTCGACGCAGAGCGGCGCGCTCAGTCACTATCCTTACGGTTTTGCCAGCCGCTTCGAAGGCGTTGCCGGCACCAATCCGGAAGAGCTGATCGGCGCGGCGCATGCCGGCTGCTTCACCATGGCCTTGTCGCTGATCCTCAATGAAGCCGGCTTCACCGCCGAAAGCATGGAGACGACGGCCAAGGTGACGCTTGAAAGCGTCGAAGGCGGCTTCGCCATCACCGCAATCCATTTGACGCTAACAGGCAAGGTGCCTGGCGCCGACGAAGCTACCTTCACCGAGCTTGCCAACAAGGCAAAGGCCGGTTGCCCGGTTTCCAAGGCGCTTGCTTCCGTTCCGATCTCTCTGGAAGTTCACGCCGCATAGGCTCGAAATCTCATGGTTCGACAGGCGCTTTGCGGGGCGAGGGGCCTGTCGAATGCCGCCTTATGATGGCAAAAGCGGTGTATTTTCGCTGGCCAATAGGTCTTACGAGCCTGCGTCTGCTGCAAGGTGTCGCTTCACGATCAAGGCCAGTGGAACCGTGTAGAAAAAGTGCGACATGAAGCCGCCGATAACGACCATCGGATCGAAATAGTTCGGATGATCCGCAGTCGCCACCATGATGGCAGCATGCATCACGATCCAGATCACGACGGCGTAGAACAATGCCACGAACGTCGCCTCGAAACCGCGCCGGCGGAAGTACGGCCAGATATAGGCAAAGGCGATGCCCCAGGCGAAGACGAAGGAGAAGTGGATTGCGGTGCCGAGAAAATACGCCGTCAATCCCAGGGATTCCTGCACCGCCTTGCCGAATACGAGGCCGGTGGCATTGCGGGGGATGCCCGCCAGCGGCATGAGCTGCTGGATGCCAACCCAGACGATCGCCTCATATATCCAGATCAGGATGCCGCCGGCGAGACCCCCGATCACACCGGCTTTTATGGTCGCCCACAGGGCCGGTGTATCCGTGAGGCCTTCTCCCAGCTTCGTATCCCGACGGATCTCGTTATAATTGCTGCTCATGTTCGATTTTCCTCCCTGATTGCTCCACTCTCAAATTCATGCCTGACCATCCAAATTATGGATGGGCGTAAGGTCCTCTTTCGGAGGTTTTCTAACGGCGCGGGAAAATTTATCGGGAGCCTGACGGGGCCGATCATGACGGTCGGCTCCTACCATCGCATAATTGACGGCGCCTCGACATTTCGTCTCGCAGTCCGACTATTCATCGGACAAATAAAGAGGATGCCGTCGCAACACCAATTCAAACGGTCGGCGGTTTGATAAGTATTGGCTATATCGCGGCTTCGTAAAATTGCGGCCAGGCGACATCGACCGGTCTCGCCATGCGAAGGCGTGTTTTCGCGCATGCATCTGCAATCCCTCGCCGCTGCCTCGATCCAGGCTTGCTACAAAATATCCTGCGCGTGCGGCGGGTTTGGTATATAGTCCACGCCCGGGCATTGGGCTGTCATTTTCACTGAAATGCAGTGCTCAAGGGGAGGGGCGAATGTCTGGAATTCTTTTGATTCATGTCGTCATCAGTTTGCTTGCCATCATCAGCGGTATTGTCGTGGCTCAGGGATTTCTCACGGCCAATCGCCACGACCGATCGACGCTCGTCTATATGCTTACGACTGCGCTCACCAGCCTGACGGGTTTCTTGTTTCCGTTTCACGGGATCACGCCGGCGATCGTTGTCGGCATTCTCTGTCTTCTCATCTTCATACCGACGGCGCTGGCGCGCTACAGGTTTCATCTTGCCGGCATCTGGCGGTCGGTTTTCGTGGTCGGTGCGCTGGTGCTGCTCTTCTTCAATTGTCTGGTGCTGATCATTCAATCGTTCCAGAAGATACCGGCGCTCAATGCGCTGGCGCCTGCCGGTAACGAGCCGCCGATCCTCGCGGCGCAGGTGGCGCTTTTGGTGGCCTGCCTGTTTGTCGGGTATTTCAGTATTCGCCGCTTCCGTCCGACGCTTTTGGGCGCCTGATCGGGCCTGCGACAAAATGCCGGACACTTTCAGCCCGATCCGCAAGGAGCGTTGTTGAAGGTTTAACTGTTGTTTCAAGTTGTTCGGCGCATCATCGGTTTATTCAGTAGCATCTCAAACGGCCTGCGGTTGTGGGTGGCTTATTGACATCGGCACTCTAATGGATTACGAGTGACGAAAATTGAAAATCGTCACTCGTAATCCATCAGGCCTTAGTCATGCTCGAGCTTCACGATGTCAACGCCGATCCTGCCCGCCAGGAAAACATCGCCCGCATTCTCGATGCCGCCGAAAAGCTGTTTCGCCACTACGGCTACAGCAAGACGAACGTAGCTGACATCGCACGCGATCTCGGCATGTCGACGGCGAATATCTACCGATTCTTCGGCTCCAAGACGGAAATCCATCAGGCTATCTGTGGGCGCATGCTCGGCCAGAGCTACCAGATGGCGCTTGCCATCCGCAATCAACCGATCAGCGCGACCGAACGGCTGCGGGCCTATACCATGGCCCAATATAAGATGACGATGGAGGCCATGCTCGACGAGCAGAAGGTTCACGAGATGGTCGTTGTCGCCATCGAGCGTGATTGGCACGTTATCGAAAAACATATCGACCGCATCCATGATCTGATCGCAGAGATCATCGCGGAGGGCATTGCCGCCGGCGAGTTCGTCGAGCAGGACCCCTATGTCGCGTCCAAATGCTTCGGTGCGGCGACCATCAATCTCTGTCACCCGCAGATGGTGGCCCAGTGCCTCGCCAAGACAAACCGGGCCGAGCCCGAGGATCTCATCGAATTCGCCATCAGGGCTTTGAAGAAATAGCAATGCGCGCACCGGATGCCCGGCGTGTTCCCACTCTTTGTTCGACTTTAGGAGAGCGACATGGTTTCGCTGACGACCAACACTCTACGAGCCGCTGCCGGTGCGGTTCTTCTTTCCGCCTTGGGGCTTGGGCTTTCGGGCTGCAATGAGAAGAAGGAAGAGACGGCGGAGGTGATCCGGCCGGTCAAGGTCGTCGAGATCGCTCAGGCCGATACGACGCGCAAGCTCGACTATTCCGGTGCCGTGCGTGCGCGGACGGAGATGAATCTCGGCTTTCGCGTGAACGGCAAGATCGTCGAGCGCAAGGTGGATATCGGCCAAAGGGTAAAGCCCGGCGATGTGGTCGCCCGCATGGATGCAACCGATTATGTTCTCGCCGTGCGCCGTTCGCAGGCCGATCTGGATGCGGCTGAAAAGCAGGTGCAGACGACCGAGCTTGCCCGCAATCGCGCGCAGACGCTTTTCGACAAGAATGTCACCTCCAAGTCGCAACTCGAGCAGGCCGAGCTTTCCTATGAGCAGGCCGTTTCGACGCGCGATTCCGCAGCGTCGGCATTGACCGAAGCCAAGAACCAGGTTGCCTATGCCGACCTGACCTCCGACATGAATGGTATCGTGACTGCGATCAACGCCGATGTCGGCCAGGTGGTCAGTTCCGGTACAGCCGTCATCACCGTTGCCGTCGATGGCGAGAAGGAAGTGCAGGTCGCTGTCCCGGAAATGGACATCGCCCAGTTCAAGGTCGGCAAGGATGTCAAGGCGCGCTTCTGGTCCGATGCGGCCCTCGTGCTGGATGGAAAGGTGCGGGAAGTGTCCGGCAGTGCCGATCAGTCGCGCACCTTCGCCGTGCGTGTGAGCGTACCGAACGATCCGCGCGTTCTGCTTGGCATGACCGCGACGATCGAGGCGCTTGCCGACAATACCCAGCCCTATGTTTCCATTCCGCTGAGCGCCCTGGCGCAGAAGGATGGGCAGCAGATCGTCTGGCTCGTCGACCGCAGCGCCGGTACCGTGCATTCGCGTGCCATCAAGGTCGCCGATTTCGCCGATGACGGCGTGCGCGTAGCTGATGGTCTCAAGACCGGCGACGTCGTCGTTGCCGCAGGGACCCAGTTCATGAGCGAAAACATGAAGGTCAAGCTTTCAGGCGCCGCAGCCCAGCAGGCCTCCGCAGAAACCAAAGCCGCCTCGGCGGATATCGTACGCTGACCCGGATCGAGGGGACGACACCATGTCCATCAATAGTACCTCCGACGAGAGGAAGCGTTTCAACCTGTCGCGTTGGGCAATTGCCCATCCAAGCATTGCGCGCTTTCTGTTCGGGCTCATCATCATCGCCGGTGCACTCGGCCTGACCCATATGGGCCAGAAGGAAGACCCGGATTTCACCTTCCGCGTCATGGTCGTGCAGACCGTCTGGCCCGGTGCTTCCCTGCAGGACATGGAAGACCAGGTGGTCAACAAGATCGAGCGCAAGCTGCAGGAAACGCCGCATCTCGATTGGGTCAAATCCTATACGCGTGCCGGCTTTGCCATCACCACCATCCAGATCAAGGGCGATACCAATACCGCAGAGGTGAAGGATGCCTTCTACCAGATCCGCAAGAAGGTCGGCGATATCGGCAACGAGCTGCCGTCCGGCCTGCTCGGCCCTTATTTCAACGATGAATTCGGCGATACCTTCATCACGCTGCATTCGATCAGCGGCGATGGCTACAGCTATCCTGAGCTGAAGAAATTCGCCATTCAGGCCCGTGACATGCTGCTCTCGACGCCCGGCGTCGAGAAGGCGACTATCATCGGCGATCAGGCGGAGCAGATCTATATCGATGTCTCTTCCAAGGTTCTGGCCGAGCGCGGACTGACGCTCACTGACCTGAAGAACGCCATCGTCGGTCAGAACAACGTCGATCCGGCCGGCACCGTCGATACCAGCATCCGCTCGGTGCGCATCTCGGTCGAGGGCGACGTCAACAAGATCGAGGATATCAAGAACCTTCGGCTCACCGCCGGTGGCCAGGTGACGCGCCTTGGCGATATCGCCACTGTCACCGCCGGGCTGCAGGACCCCTACACCGCCAAGTTCCTCTATAACGGTCATCCAAGCGTGCAGCTCGGCGTCGTCATGGCTCCAGGCTTCAAGGTGACCGATGTCGGCAAGTCGGTTGAGGAAACCTACAAGCGCTTCGAAGCCTCGCTGCCGGTCGGCGTTCAGGTCGATCAGATCGCCAACCAGCCCGACGTCGTCACGGATGCGATCAGCGAATTCATGCATGCGCTTGGCGAAGCTCTCGTCATCGTACTGATCGTCTCCTTCCTGTCGATCGGCTGGCGCTCGGGTCTGGTGATCGCGATCGCCATTCCGCTGGTCCTCGCAGCAACGTTTGCCATCATGTACGAATTCGGCATCGACCTGCAGCGCATTTCGCTCGGCGCTCTTATCATCGCGCTCGGCTTGCTGGTCGACGATGCCATGATCGTGGTGGAACTCATGGAGCGCAAGCTTGAGGAAGGGCTGGTCAAGCTCGATGCAGCAAGCTTCGCCTATTCTTCGACCGCATTCCCGATGCTGACCGGCACGTTGATCACGACGGCCGGCTTCATTCCCGTCGGCTTTGCAGCGTCGACCGCGGGCGAATATGTCCGCACGCTCTTCTACGTCGTCGGCATCGCGCTCGTAGTTTCCTGGTTCGTCGCGGTCTATTTCACGCCATGGCTCGGCTACATGATCCTCAAGCAGCGCCATCATGCCGGCGAGCATCATGACGTGTTCGATACGCGCTTCTACCGCCGTCTGCATTCCTCGGTCGCTTGGGCCGTGCGCCACCGCGTCATCGTGTTGCTTCTGACGCTCGCCGCCTTCGTCGGCAGCCTCTGGTCCTTCCAGTTCATTCCGCAGAACTTCTTCCCGCAGTCCTCGCGCCCGGAAATCCTCGTCGATCTCTGGCTGCCAGAGGGCACCAGCATCAAGGAAGTCGAGCGCCAGGCCCAGGCACTGGAAGCCCGCATGGCCGATGATCCCGACAAGCGTTTCATCGCCACCTATATCGGCCAGGGCGCGCCGCGCTTCTTCCTGCCGCTCGATCAGCAGCTGACGAACCCGAACTATGCCCAGATGCTGGTCATGGCCAAGGATGAGCCGGCTCGCGAGCGGCTGATCACCAAGATGCGCGGCATACTGGCCAACGATTTCCCATCCGTTCGCGGCAAGGTCGATCGCCTGTTCCTCGGCCCGCCGACGGGCTGGCCCGTACAGCTGCGCATCATGGGGCCGGATCGTCAGGAGGTTCGCCATATTGCTGACGAGGTGAAGCAACGCTTTGTCCAGAATCCGTTGCTCGGCGCCATCCATGACGACTGGCTTGAGCCGGTGCCGGCCATGAAGCTGGTGATCGATCAGGATCGCGCCCGCGCTCTCGGCGTCACCTCGCAGCGCATTCGCCAGATGCTTCAGGCCTCGATGTCGGGCGTCACTCTCGACAACTATCGCGAGGGTGAGGAAACCGTTGGAATCGTTGCCCGCGAGCCGGAAGAAAGCCGTCATCTGCTGACGTCGGTAAACTCGGTCTATATCCCGACGGATAGCGGTGGCTTCGTGCCGCTGTCACAGGTCGCCAAGATCGTGCCTATCATGGAGCAGAGCATAGAATGGCGCCGTGACCGCCTGCCGACCATCAGCGTGCGGGCGACCCTGCCCGACAATGTGCAGTCGAACGACGTGACCGCCAAGCTCTACAACGACATGGCTGATCTGAGGAACAGCCTGCCGGCCGGCTACAAGATCGAGATCCAGGGGGGAGCCGAAGACAGCGCCGAAAGCCAGGCCTCGATCGCCGCCAAGGCGCCGATCATGCTTGTCATCATCGTCGTGCTGCTAATGGCGCAGCTGCAGCACTTCGGCAAGGCGATGCTGGTGCTCGCCACCGGGCCGCTCGGCATCATCGGCGCGGCCGCGGCTCTGCTCATCAGCGGTGCGCCCTTCGGCTTCGTCGCGATCCTCGGCGTTATCGCACTGCTCGGCATCATCATCCGCAACTCGATCATTCTCGTCGACCAGATCGACCAGGATATCGCGGCGGGCATGGACCGGAAGGAAGCGATCATCGGCTCGGCCGTGCGTCGTTTCCGGCCGATCACGCTGACCGCGCTGACGGCCGTGCTGGCGCTGATCCCGATCTCGCGCGGCGTCTTCTGGGGGCCGCTCGCCTATGCGATGATGGGCGGTATTCTGGTCGCGACCGTACTGACGATCTTCGTGCTGCCCGCCGGCTACGCCCTGTTCTTCGGTCGCGAGCCCAAGAACAAGTCGGCGGCGCCGCCAGCCAAACAGCAGGCTGACGAGGAAGAACAGAATACGATCCAACTGCCGCCGGCCGTGGCGGCGGAGTGAGGCGCCTGAAAGAAGAAAACCCCGGCCTGAGGCCGGGGTTTTCTTTTGAGCCGTTAAAGCATTTCCGCTTTTCTTCGAATCGCCAAAACGTCCTTTCTTCTTATTTCCCAACGCATTCCGGACGGAAAACCGCTACGCACTTTTCCTGGAAATGTTTTAGATAGACGGCAGGATCGTCTGCTTACCTTCGGTGATCTTGAGGATCGTCAGCGTTCCGCCCATGGAAACGGCCGTATCGATACCGATGCGGCTTAGACCAAAAACGGGATGCGAGCCCGGCGTGTGGCCGTGGACCACCAGCAGCGGCAAAAGCGGTCCGACCGACAGGAACGGCTCGCGAATCCACATCAGATCTTCGTCCGTCTGTTCACTTAAAGGAAGGCCTGGTTTGATGCCGGCATGGACGAAGAGTGTCGAACCGAAAGTGACAGCTATAGCCAGCGAACGCAGCAGATCGATATGCGCTGCCGGCATCACCCTTAGCACCGTGTCACGCAACTCCCCGACGCTATAACCGAGATCGAAAAGCATATGCCGGGCATCGATGCCGTAGGATGCGAGCGTCGGCAAGGCGCCGAACTCCAGCCAATGGATGTTGGCATCGGGATCGTCCAGAAAACGAAGGAAGACATCGTCGTGATTGCCGCAAAGCGCATAGCGATCGAAACCTTCGGGCGGCGGTGCGCTAAGATGCGCCAGGACATCGCCGGAACGTGGGCCACGATCGACATAATCGCCGAGATACATCAACAGCTTTCGGCCGGGAAGGCTGCGGGCATCCGCGATGATGCGCCTTTCGGCCTCCACCATCTCGTCGTAGCAGCCATGGATGTCGCTCAGGGCATAGATTGCTGTGTAATCACGTCCGGTGAGATCGATACGGTCTCGTTGATGCTGCATGAAATCGACCGTTTCCTGCCGGATCGTGCCTGAATGGCCGCGGCAGCCCAATTGCTTGACATGGTGTCGAGAAACCCGCCTTTGGCGAGCTTATATGGGACGGTATTCCAAGCATCGGTTTGCTGCAAGTCTTACGGGCACAGGCATTGGTCTGAACCGTTGAAATTTCAGAAAGATTCGGCATCATCTTTGGGAGGTCGAACCTTGTGCAACCTCCCGAATGGTTATGCTGCTCAGCCGCGATAGGCAGCTTCGAGCCCGGCAATGTCGAGCTTGACCATTCCCATCAGAGCTTGCATGACGCGGGCGGCCTTGGTCGGGTCTGGATCGGCGATATATTTGCCGAGCACCGTCGGTACGACCTGCCAGGAGACGCCGTAGCGGTCCGTCACCCAACCGCATTCCACCGGCGCGCCGCCATCGGTAAGGCCATCCCAGAGGCGGTCGACCTCGGCCTGATCGATGCAATCTATCTCCAGCGAGATTGCATGATTGAACTCGATGCGGCTGCCGCCGTTCAGCGCCATGAAGCGTTGGCCGGCAAGCGTGAAAGTGACGAACAGAACCTCATCGGGCTTGCCGGCGGGCGTGTCGATAATGTTCTTCTGCACATGATCGATCCGGGAATCCGGGAAAAGTGAGACATAGAAATTCGCTGCTTCCTCCGCTTCTTTTGCAAACCACAGGCATGGGGCAATCTTGGACATTGGGTACTCCTCTCTCCGATTGAATGCCCTTAGGACGAAGGAGGAGCGGCAGGGCCGACAGGGTGGCGAAAATTTTTTCGAGTCCATACCGGCCGCCGGCCATTATACGAGGCGGCCGCCGCCATCGATGTGCAAGACCTCTCCCGTCACGAAGCGGTTCGTCATCAGGAAGAGGATGGCCTCAGCGATATCCTCCGGCCGGCCGATATTGCGGCTCGGCAGCGTCGAGGCGGTTTGTTCGAGGGCCTGCCGCTTGGCATCGCCCATCAGGCCATCGAGCAGCGGAGTATCCACCCATCCCGGCGAAACCGCGTTGATGCGCATCGGCGACAGTTCAATGGCAAGGGCACGGACCGTACTTTCGACCGCGGCGACGGCAGCCGCCACAACGGCACCGATGGCGGCCGGGCGAGAGGCGAATTGCCCGGAGGTCATGGTAATCGAGCTTGCAGAATGAAGAAGCGGAAGAGCAGCCTTGATGGCGAGCAACGGCCCGATCAGGCGTTCGCTCACGACCTTCGAGAGATCCGCTTCCGACTGATCCTTGAGCGACTGCAGGTGAACGGTGCCGGCCGTGATCAGCAGATGGTCGATCCTTTCGATCCCTGCGAACATCGTGGGTTGTGGGGCGGCAATGTCTGCGACGATCTGGGTCGCGCCGCCGATCGCTTCCGCAGCTTCGCGAAGACGCTGCGGATTGCGGGATAGTAGAAAGAGATTCGCGCCGGCGTCCTTGGCCTGCCTGGCGGTTGCCAGGCCAATGCCCGAAGAGCCGCCGATGATGACGACATTCTGCCCCTGGAACGATTGAGGCTGCGTGTTGCCCGTATGAATGGTGCTGGTCTGCAAGACTGGTTCTCCGGTTGGATTGTTAACCGGTCCGAAGATCGTTGATCGGCATATGCTTTGGAAGGAAGCGAATGGCGATGTCATTTATCGTAAAAGGCGATAGAATGTCGTCATGGACATGCTTTCCGCCATGCGCATCTTCATCCGCGTCGTCGAGCGCGGCAGCCTTTCAGCCGCCGCGCGCGATCTCGGCCTCGGCCAGCCCACCGTCAGCGAACGCGTCGAGAAGCTGGAAAAGCATTTGGGCGCGCGGCTCCTCTACCGCACGACCCGTTCGGTGCAGGCGACCGATGCCGGCGCGCGCTTCTACGACTATGCCAAGCGTGCCATCGAGGCAGCCGAGGAGGCAGAGGCTTCTGTCGCCGCGGCCGAGACGTCGCTCACCGGAACCTTTCGGATCGCGGCGCCGCATGGGCTGGGCGAGATGACCTTGCCGCGGTTGCTCATCGAATTCCAGACACTGCATCCGGCCCTGGCGATCGACGTAACCCTGAATGATCGCTTCGTCGATCCAATGACCGAAGGCGTTGATCTCTCGATCCGCATCGGCGAGATCGGCAGCGGCAACTTCATCGCCCGCCGGTTGGGGACGATGCGCCGGCTCATGCTGGCCGCTCCCGGCTACCTCGAGCGACACGGGCAGCCGCGCGAACCGGCAGAACTTGCGGCGCATCCCTTCATCCGGGTCGCCGGTTTCGCGGCGGATGAGCGACTGCAACTGATCGGTTCCGACGGCGGGACGGTGGAAGCGCCGATCCGCACCGCATGGCGTGTCAATCACTGGCGGCCGCTCATGGAGGCAGTGCTGGCGGAAAGAGGGATAGGCGCATTGTTCGTTGCCGTCTGTGGCCGGGAGATCGCCGAAGGAAGGCTGGTTTCCGTGCTGCCTTCCCATGAGTTCAGGCGCGTGGAAGTCCACGCCATCTATCCGCCGGGGCCGCGCCCCGCCGCGAGGACGAAGGCCTTTCTTGCGCTGCTCGCCGAGCGCGCCGACGAGCTCTTTGGCGAGACGCCAGCGGCCCAAGGCTCCTAGCGGCTGGCTGCGAGTCTTTCGGCGAATTCGATCGCTTCGATCAGGCTGCGTTCATTGGCGATGCCTTTGCCGGCGATGTCGAAGGCGGTGCCGTGGTCGACGGAGGTGCGCACGATCGGCAGGCCGAGCGTGATGTTGACGCCGGAAAGATCCATCCATTTGCCCGTCGCCGGATCGATTTCGAAGCCGAGCAGCTTCACTGGGATATGGCCCTGATCGTGATACATGGCGATGACGGCGTCATATTGGCCGGCGCGTAGCTTGACGAAGACGGTGTCGCCGGGAACGGGGCCGACGATATCGAGCCCGTCGGAAACAGCCTTGGCGATGGTCGGCGTGGAGATGTCGATATCCTGCCGGCCGAAGAGGCCGCCTTCGCCGGCATGCGGATTGAGCGCCGCAACGGCAATCTTCGGGCTGGTGATGCCGAGATTCTTGAGCGCCTTGTCGGTGAGGTCGATGACAAGCCGCAGCCGCTCCGGCGTCAGGCGCTTCGGCACGTCCTCCAGCGCGACATGGGTGGTGACGTGGCTGACGCGCATGTTGCCATGGGCGAGCATCATGACAGAGCCGCGCGCGCCTGTGAGTTCCGCCAGCAGCTCGGTATGGCCGGCATAGTGGAAGCCGGCCTTGTTCAGCGCTTCCTTGTTGAGCGGCGCGGTGACGATGCCGCCGATCTTGCCGGATAGCGCCAGCTGAACACCCTTTTCGATCGCCTTGAAGGCCATGCGGCCGCCATCGGCGGAAAGTTTTCCTGGCAGGATCGGTTCGCCCTCGGCATCGGCCTGGATGAAGCAGAGGTTCGGCCAGTCGCCATCCATTTGCGCTTCAGGGATTTCGATATCGAGGCCGAGTTGCTGCTCTGCGAGCCGCAGAGTGGGGCCGCTGCCGATAATTGTTAGTTTCAGCTTACCTTCTGCAAGCCGATCTCTTAGCCGCGCGGCCGCCTTGACGATGATTTCCGGGCCGATGCCGGCGGGGTCGCCCATGGTGATTGCGAGATGCCGCGTCATGGTTCTTCTCCTCCGGCAATCAGCCCGTTTTCACTCAAGAGATCGCGCCACAAGGTCGGGCCGCCGAAGGCGCCTGATTTGGAGATGACGGTCGTGCCTTCCCAGGGGCCGCCGACGATCGTCGAGCGCGGCAGGCCGGGTGCCGCCTGGCCGGTGATGCTGAGCGCCGATACGTCAAGCGCCGAACAGAGATTGCGTAGGGTTTCTCCGCCGGCGACGATCAATGTACCTGGGGCCGGCAGGGCCTTGGCCATGCCGCCGAAGCTTGCCGCGATCCGCCTCGCGGCATCGTCGCGTTCAAGCCCTATCGGTAGGCCAAGGCTTACCATGGCCACGCCGCTTTGCTGGATTTGATGATCGATGGCACCGGCATCCGCACTCTCGCCAAGCTTCAGCCAATTGGGGCCGCAGGCCTGGAGTTGCGCAAGCGTGATCGGCTGATCCGAGCCGAACAGGCCGAGCACGGGCCTTTGCAGCTTGCGCGATATGGGGACGGCGGGTGCGGGTCGTCTTTCACCCGCGCTTTCTTGGGCGCGGGGCAGGTGATGCGTTGCCCGGTCGATATTGCGCGCGAGAGCGCGGGCGAGGCCGCCGGTGCCGCTCCAGAGGACCGGCCCTTCCAGCTCCGACGATACCCATGCGATGATCGCGTCGAGATCGTCATCCGTATGGGCATCGAACACATGGATGCCATCCGGAACGGGCGGTTTTCCAGCGCTATCGAGCGTCGTGTTGAAGGCCGGCAATCCCTCGGCGTGCAAATGTGTCACGAGATCGCCGCTAACATCGCGCCAGGCGTCCTTGCCGGCATAGAGCACCTGTCGTCCGCCCCGCGTGTGGCGTCCGTGATGCGGAAAGGCCGGCGCGAGAATGCAGTGCCGCCAGTGGCCGAGGCGGAAGCAGGCAGCAAGCTCCACCGCCCAGGGGCCGCGAAACAGGCTATCCACTTTCTTGAAGGCGAGATCGGCGCCCTCCAGCAGCGGCGCGATGCCGCCGACGATCGTTTCGGCTTCGGCCGCCGTTTTCTCGCGGGTGCCGCTGTCGATCGCAAGGCAATCCGGCAGGTCTTTGGAAAGCGCGTCGCTGCGCTCCACGTCGATCGGCCCGTAGACGCCGACGAATTCGACGGCGGTATCGAGCGCACCGGTCAAGTCATCGGCAATGAGGCGGAGGGTGGGCATAAGCTTCGGGAGCCTTCAGCGGCCTTGCGGGTATCGGATATGAACATGAAAGCCAAGGCCTTGCGGCTGCTCGGGCGACGCGCAATCTTCAGCCTTCCGTGAAGGATGTCAACGGGTTGCTTTGTCACCGAGTCATGTCGGGCCATCGCCTATGAGATCGCTGTCGCACAACCCCTTGCGCCATTGGAGCAGGCGATTGCATATGAAACAAGAAGCGCCCCTCACCCCAGCCCTCTCCCCGTTTTGACGGGGAGAGGGGGCGATCCCCCAAGCCCCTTCGCCCCGTTCTGAGCTTGTCGAAGGGGCGCGGAGAAGATGGACTCGAACAGTTGAGCGAAGCGAAACTGTGAGAGGACGGATGAGGGGCAACCTGTCCCTATGCAACTGCCTGCCATTTCATCCATCCGGGCTGCGACCTCAGCCCGCGTTTACTCACTGGCGCATATGCGCATATGCTTGTATCTGAACGACGCGGCGGTGCTTCGGCCGCTTCAAGGAGGGCAGGGTGAGCTACGATTTCCATGTGGGCCAGAAGGTCGTCTGCATCGACGACAAATTCAAGCATGTCAGCATCGATCAGCTGATCCGCAAGGGGACGATCTACACCATCCGCTGGGTCGGCGAATACACGCATTATGTCGACGGCACCTTCATCGGCGTCAAGCTGGAAGAGATCCATCGCGGCGATGATGACGGGCCGGAGGGCTATGGCGCCGCCGACATGCCCTATCGCGCCAGCCGCTTCCGCCCGCTGGTGAAGGACAAGATCGCTTCGCTCAGAAAGTTGCTGGCGCCGACGCCTGATGCGCCCGTCGAGCAGAAGGTCAAGACCAAGAAGACGGAAAAGGTCTGAGGGTAGGCGGGTAGCCTCGATTAACCCCGACGCGCCCGCGCAAGCCCGTGTTCGATCAGGCGGCTGACGAGTTCCGGATAGGAAATTCCCGAGGCATCCATGGCCTTGGGATACATGCTGATATTGGTGAAGCCGGGCATGGTGTTGATCTCGTTGATGACGACACTTTGATCCGGCCGCACAAAGAAATCGACGCGCGCCAGCCCTTCGCAGCCGAGCGCGCGGAAGCCATCGGCGGCCATGCGCTTCAACACCTCGGCCGTCTCGGCCGGAATATCCGCCGGCACGGTGACGACGGCGCCGTTCTGATCGAGATATTTCGCCTCGTAGGAATAGAAACCGTGGGTCGCGGCCGTGGCGATCTCGCCCGGCACGGAGACGAAAAGCGTGCCGTCAGGCTCTTCCAGCACGGCGCATTCGATCTCGCGGGCGCGCACGAATTCCTCCACCAGCACCTTGCGGTCATGCCGGAAGGCCTCGGCAAGCGCTGTCTCGAACGCCGCAGCATCCTGCACCTTGCTGACCCCGACAGACGAGCCCTGGCGCGTGGGCTTGACGAAGACGGGCGAGCCGAGCGTGCTCACGATCTCATCGAAATCAGGCTTGTCGCCGCGCATGAGCGTCACGGAGCGCCCCACCGGCAGGCCGGCCTCGCGCAGCAGGCGTTTTGCCATGTCCTTGTCGATCGCATTGGCCGAGCCGAGAATGCCGCAGCCGACGAGGGGCAAGCCGACGATCTGGGCAAGGCCCTGAATGGAGCCATCCTCGCCGTTCAGCCCATGCAGCACCGGAAACAACACATCGACCGCAGGCAGCTCGCGCGCGCCAGCACCCTCCAGCGTCAGCAGCCGGCCCTTGCCGCCTGGAGCGAAGCAGACTTCCGTGCCCTCATAGGCAATCGGCTCCGGCAGCACGCCGCCCTTTTCCTCCACCAGCAGCCAGCGCCCGCCGCGCTCGATCAGGATCGGCACGATCTCATATCGCCTGCCATCAATCGCCCTGACGACATTGCGGGCTGACATGACGGAAACCTCATGCTCGCTGGACTGACCGCCAAACAGAACGGCGACGCGTAGTTTCGACATTGAGGGTTGCTCTCCCGGGCTGGAATGGGTGTGATGGGAGAAGGGGTTATACGGGGGATTGCAGCGGAATTGGGGAGGGTATAGGCGGACTTTTGTAATCGGCTTCAAATTCGGGATAATATTGAGGTTGTGATCTAAAACTTTTTTATTACGTTTATTACGAGATCTTCGATGATCGAGATAACTTTGCTTTTAGTTATCTCTACGGAAGATGGATGGGCAGCCGTATTTCGCACCCCGAGAGCGTCCTCCAATATCTTGCGAACATCGTTTGATATGATGTTTGCAGCACGGCACAGCTCAATGAACTTACTTTCTTTCAACTCCGAGAGGTCTTCCTTGGTGGAAATTTTCTTTATTCGTTTGTCTGGATTTGCTGAGAGGGCGGCATTGAAATCAGCTGATTTATCGTTGAGCACGTGATCGAAGAGATGGTCTATTGCTAATATCCAAACCATGACTATAGCCGCTCTGTTAGCATTTGCTTCAAAACAATCTACGACTTCAGCAAGGAATCGCCTTTTAGGCCCTTCTTCAAAACTCCTTTCGAGAGAGCGAAGCTCTGCACTTGTTTGAAGCACAACGCGATGAGATCCAAATCTTTGAGATAGCGTGTCACTGAAGGTACGATGGAGTCTGTAACCCGAAGGAGTGCGAATGTATCGCTTCTCACTCCCTTTAAGGCCCTCCGAGAGATAGGCTGCGAGGCGGGACGGGACGTTTAGATCGCAGATAGTGAAGCATCCTCCCACAGTCTTGGCAGTGGCGGCCACTTCTCCTTGTTCGACAGTCAGAAAATATACAAAGAACGAAGTAAGATCTCGATCGGTAGCGGAAGCTCGATCTGTAATGGCTTCATAAAAGCGAGTGACCGCGGGCCTCACGTGCTAGCTTTCTTGATTCCGCCATGGTCGATGTGGTTTTTGCCTCTGAGCGTTAATTCAACATCGTTGACTGTGGTGAAGTTAACTAGGCCTTTGCCTCGTGCTGTAACAAATGCTTGTCCAAATGCTTCGGGAAGTTTGAGGCCTGCATCTGTATAACACGTAAAGAATGCATCAAAACCAGCTGGTGATAGGCCCTTAGACTCTAGGAACTTGCTGATTGCGACAATAGTGTTTGTATGGCTAGTCAATTGATATTGGCTAAGAAACTCTTTGACTCCCGTGGTATCGAGATCTGGGAGAAGCTTAGGGCGATGCGAGGTTACGCCCGATGGGCCTTTATCTTTGCTCCCAGTAGTTGCTTGGCCGGATGGCTGCCGCTTCTTGGGTCGCGTTTTCGTTTTTTCCTCATCCGCGACTTCGATACCTTGCGAGTGTTGATTTTCAGCCTCAAGGTTCTTTGACGTTGCCGACGGTGACTGAGTTGCGGTCATCATAGCAAGTCGATCTCGGAAATCTTGATAGACGCGCCATACGAAATCTTGGTCGCCTTCGGCATCAATGATTCCTTGGCCAATATTAATATGCAGCTTAACGTTGCTCATATTTTCCACCTCTCTCTCGTAATACGATGCAGAAAGGTTGCTTGATTCGGAAGATCCTTACGGCGAGAGTACTCTAAATTTACAAAGTAAAGGTTGCGTTTTTCCCCAGAAAATACGGTTCAGTTAGGCTGCGGCGAGATTCTATGTGTTTTCGTGGGTCAATAGGCTAGACGGAGCTAGCAGAGTTTGGAGCTTTTTAGGAAAACTGGTGCTGCTAGAGAGATTTGAACTCTCGGCCTCTCCCTTACCAAGGGAGTGCTCTACCCCTGAGCTATAGCAGCATTCCGTGGCGCGGTGTGGTGCGCCGTATTGGGCGAGGCGGCTATTGCCATAGGTCGGGGCCGAGTGCAAGTCGCAAATTGCAAGTTCTGTGAAAGATCGTTGGAAAAAATGTGTCGGTCTTTTGAAGGCCGGGGTTTTCGGTTATGGGAAAACCATGGCTGCGGACAAGACGAAAATCGATGAAGGGCAGGCTTTGCAGGGCGGTTCGGCGCCGGGTGGGGCCGGTGACGAGGCGGGCGAGCCCGTGGGCGGCAGGCAGGTCACGGAAGCCGATCGGCGGCGGGAGCGGGCGGCGCAGAAGCTGCGCGAGAACCTGTCGCGGCGCAAGCAGCAGGTGAGGGCGCGGCGCGCCGGCCAGGCCGACGAGACGGATGGTTTGCCGGCTGCAAAGGCTGGGGATAGCGCGGATGCCGCCGCAAAAAGGGACGAATCGCAATGATTGATGTCGTCCATCATCAAACGAATTGATGCGTTAATCTATTTCGTCTAAAGAGCGCGTTTTACCAGGTGCACGAAACCTGGCGCCCGCGACTTCAAGGCGCCCGGGACTATCAGGAAAGGCGGGCCTCGCCCGTATTGCTTATATGGATCGTATCAGGATTGTCGGCGGCAATGAGCTTAACGGTATCATTCCGATCTCCGGCGCCAAGAATGCCGCCCTGCCGCTGATGATCGCCTCGCTTCTGACCAGCGACACGCTGACGCTCGAAAACGTGCCGCATCTGGCCGATGTCGAGCTCCTGATGCGCATCCTCGGCAATCACGGCGTCGATGTCGCCGTCAACGGCCGGCGCGAGCGCCAGGAAGACGGCTATTCCCGCACGATCCATTTCACCTGCCGCACCATCGTCGATACGACAGCACCTTACGAGCTCGTCGCCAAGATGCGCGCGAGCTTCTGGGTCATCGGGCCGCTGCTCGCCCGCGAGGGCCAGGCGCGCGTGTCGCTGCCCGGCGGCTGCGCCATCGGCACGCGCCCGGTCGATCTCTTCATCGAAGGCCTGCAGGCGCTCGGCGCCACCATGGAAATCGACGCCGGCTATATCAACGCCACCGCGCCGAAGGGCGGCCTCGTCGGCGCGCGTTATGACTTCCCGAAGGTTTCCGTCGGCGCGACGCATGTGCTGATGATGGCCGCGACGCTTGCCCGCGGCACCACGATTATCGGCAATGCGGCCCGCGAGCCCGAGATCGTCGATCTCGCCAATTGCCTGATCGCCATGGGCGCCAAGATTTCCGGCGCCGGCACCAGCACGATCACCATCGAGGGCGTCACCTCGCTCTCCGGCGCTCGCCACCGCGTGCTGCCCGACCGTATCGAGACCGGCACCTATGCCATGGCCGTCGCCATGGCCGGCGGCGACGTCACGCTCGAAAATACCGATGTCGCGCTGCTCGACACCGCGCTCGAAAGCCTGCGCCGCGCCGGTGCTGTTATTTCGCCGACCAACAACGGCATCCGCGTCATGCGCAATGGCGGCGGCATCCAGCCGGTCGACGTCGTCACCGATCCGTTCCCAGGCTTCCCGACCGACCTGCAGGCGCAGTTCATGGCGCTGATGACCCGCTCCTCGGGCGTCTCGCATATCACCGAGACCATCTTCGAAAATCGCTTCATGCACGTGCAGGAGCTTGCCCGCCTCGGCGCGAAGATCTCTCTGTCAGGCCAGACGGCCCGGGTCGAGGGCGTGCAGAAGCTGAAGGGCGCGCCGGTTATGGCGACCGACCTTCGCGCCTCCGTCTCGCTCGTCATCGCCGGCCTTGCCGCGGAGGGCGAGACGCTGGTTTCGCGTATCTATCACCTCGATCGCGGCTTCGAGCGGCTGGAAGACAAGCTGACGCGCTGCGGCGCCGTCGTCGAGCGCATCAGCGACTAAAGCGCGTCGCGATATCGCGGAATTAATCCGAAGTTTTGCGCATGCCGCTGTCGCAAAGCCGCGACAGAATTTTGTCGGGCATGTCTCAATTCCGTCAGATGACGCCAAGAGAGTGGGCAAGCCCGTTTTCTTCGGTTGCGTCTTTTGCGCTCGCATTTTATGTCCAGAATGAAGAAACCTCGGCAATCGTGCTTGCCGGGCGTTCTGATGGCGCGATTAGGGATAAAGGACGAATGAGCGATCTCAAGCTAATGGCACTCGACACCGATGACCTGGATGTCATCTCTGCCTATATGCAGGATAGCGTCTTCAAGGTCGGCGACATGTCCTTTGCGCCGAAGCAGGAGCAGTTTTCGCTCGCAGCCAACCGTTTCGTCTGGGAGCAATCGGATCAGCGCAGCAAGCCTTACGAACGCCATCGTTCCGCGCTGGTGTTCAAGCGCGTGCAGGCCGTGCGTTCGAACGGCATCGACCGGCGCAACCGCGATGAAGTGCTGTCGCTGCTCGCCATCCGCTTCGACCAGAGGGGCGACGGGCCAGACGGCACGATCGAGCTTGCTCTTGCCGCCAATGCCACGATCGCGCTCGATGTCGAATGTATCGAGGCTCAGCTTGCGGATATCGGCGGTGCATGGGAAACGGCCCATAAGCCTCGACATCCGGACGCCGGCGAATAGGCTTGTAACGGTTGCATTTGGCCGCTGACGGCGGCCCCGATGGAAGGGAATATCAGTTTTGGCTATCTGGCTGGATCAGGCGTCGGAAGGGTTCGAGCAGCAGTTCGCCGCATTCCTGACGACCAAGCGGGAAGTGTCCGAGGATGTGAATGCCGTCGTACGCGGCATTATCGATGATGTGCGCGCGCGCGGCGATGCCGCCCTTGCGGAATACTCCAAAAAGTTCGACGGCGTCGATTTCGCCGTGACGCCGATGCGCGTCAGCGAAGCCGAAATCGACGCGGCGATCGAGGCGGTTCCGGCCGAAGTGCTTGGCGCGCTGAAGGTTGCCGCCACCCGCATCGAATCGCATCACCGCCGGCAGCTGCCGAAGGACGATATCTATGAGGACGATCTCGGCGTCGGGCTGGGGTCGCGCTGGACGGCAATCGAGGCCGTCGGCCTCTATGTGCCGGGCGGCACGGCGAGCTACCCCAGCTCGGTGCTGATGAATGCCGTGCCGGCCAAGGTCGCCGGTGTCGACCGCATCGTCATCGTCGTGCCGGCCACAGGCGGTGCCGTCAATCCGGCCGTGCTTGCGGCGGCCCGCATGGCCGGCGTCGAGGAAATCTACCGCATCGGCGGCGCGCAGGCGATTGCGGCGCTCGCCTATGGCACCGAGACGATCCAGCCGGTCTACAAGATCACCGGCCCCGGCAATGCCTATGTGGCCGCGGCCAAGCGTCAGGTCTTCGGCACCGTCGGCATCGACATGATCGCCGGCCCGTCGGAAGTGCTCGTCATCGCCGACAAGAACAACGATCCGGACTGGATCGCCGCCGATCTGCTCGCCCAGGCCGAGCATGACGAAAGCGCGCAATCGATCCTCATTACCGACGATGCCGAATTCGGCAAGGCCGTGGACGCGGCGGTCGAGCGGCAGCTGAAGCAGCTCAGCCGCGCGCAGACGGCGGCAACGAGCTGGCGGGATTTCGGCGCGGTCATCCTGGTTTCGGACCTGAGACAAGCCATTCCGCTCGCCAACCGCATCGCGGCCGAGCACCTCGAACTTGCGGTCGATGATCCCGAGCCGCTGCTTTCAGGCGTGCGCAATGCCGGCGCGATCTTCGTCGGCCGTCATACGCCGGAGGTGATCGGCGACTATGTCGGCGGTTCGAACCATGTGTTGCCGACGGCGCGCTCCGCGCGCTTTTCCTCCGGGCTTTCCGTGCTGGATTTCGTCAAGCGCACGTCTATTCTCCGGCTGGGGTCGGAGCAGCTTCGCGCACTCGGGCCGGCCGCAATCGCGCTTGCCAATTCCGAGGGGCTGGATGCACATGCGCGATCGGTCGCGATCCGCCTCAATCTCGAGGGGTAAGGCATGGCCAAGGGCGTCTTCCGGCTGAGCGATGTGGTCCTGGATGACACGATCGGCCGCTCGACGCCCGATGTCGAGCATGAGCGCGCCGTCGCCATCTTCGACCTGATCGAGGAAAACAGCTTCGAGCCCGCAGGTCACCAAGGCGGCCCTTATCTGCTCAACCTGTCGCTGGTCGAGCAGAAGCTGGTCTTCGACATCCGCACGGAAGACGGTGGCGTCGTCGCCACCCATATTCTGTCGCTGACCCCGTTCCGCCGCATCGTGAAGGACTATTTCATGATCTGCGAGAGCTATTACGAGGCGATCCGCTCGGCCACCCCCAGCCGCATCGAAGCAATCGACATGGGCCGGCGCGGCATCCACAACGAAGGCTCCCAGACATTGATGGACCGGCTGAACGGCAAGATCACCGTGGATTTCGATACGGCGCGCCGGCTTTTCACGCTCGTCTGCGTGCTCCACTGGCGCGGGTGACTGATATGGACGAGCCGCAGGCGATCGAGCACAATGGCAGGTCGCCCGGGGGCAAATCCCCCGGCGCCATCCTCTTCATGTGCGGGCTGAACGCCATCCGCTCGCCCATGGCCGAGGCGATGGCCCGCAGCATGCTGCCGCAGGGCACCTATATCGCCTCGGCGGGCGTGCGGGCCGGCGAGCGCAATCCCTTCGTCGATGTCGTCCTTGGTGAAATCGGACTTTCGCTCGGCCGCCGCCAGCCGCAGACCCTCGAAGAGCTGGAGGATGATTTCTTCGATGTCATCATCACGCTGTCTCCCGAGGCGCATCATGCCGCCCTTGAATTGACGCGGGCGAACGCCGTCGATGTCATCTATTGGCCGACGATGGACCCTTCCGCGACGGACGGAACACGCGAGCAGGTTCTGGACGCCTATCGTGGCGTGAGGGACTATCTTCTCGGCCTGATCGAGAGCAGGCTGGTGGAACATCGCGGCTCGCTTTAGAGCTGCGAATGAAACAAATGCAGAAACCCTTATCAACGAGGTTCACAAAACCGCGATGATTGTGTAGTTTCCGCGCAAATTTCCGGCGACCCCCGCTTTTTTGGCATGGGCGCCGGTCCCAACCGACAGGAAAAGAAGCTTTAATGCCGAAAGAAGAAGTCCTCGAATTTCCCGGTGTCGTCACCGAACTCCTGCCGAACGCGACCTTTCGCGTGAAGCTGGAAAACGAGCACGAGATCATTGCCCACACCGCGGGCCGCATGCGCAAGAACCGCATCCGCGTTCTGGCCGGCGACAAGGTGCTGGTGGAAATGACCCCTTACGACCTGACCAAGGGCCGCATCACCTACCGTTTCAAGTAATCAGCCGCTCGTTGGAGCTGCCGATCGTCGGTCATGCTCTAAAGCCGGTTCTCATTCCCGCATGACAGGTCGAGGTCTGATGGCGTTGAAACACAAGCTGATACTGGCCTCCGGATCGCCGCGTCGCGTTGAGCTCCTGCACCAGTCAGGCATCGAGCCCGCGCGTCTCATGCCGATGGATATCGACGAGACGCCGAAAAAATCGGAGCATCCGCGCTCGCTGGCGCGGCGGCTTTCGGCCGAGAAGGGCGATGCGGCATTCGCGGCGATCAAGAGCGATGCCGCCTGGCAGGGGAGCTATATCCTTTCGGCCGATACGGTCGTCGCCGTCGGACGGCGCATCCTGCCGAAGGCGGAGTTCGTCGATGAGGCGGCTGCGGCTCTGCATCTGCTCTCCGGCCGCGGCCATGTCGTCTATACCGGCATCTGCCTGATTACGCCGGATCGCAAGGCCCGTCAGAAGGTCGTGGAAACCAAGGTGCGTTTCAAGCGGCTTTCCGGCCGCGATATCGAAATGTATCTCGCCTCCGGCCAATGGCGCGGCAAGGCGGGCGCTTATGGCATTCAGGGCCTTGCCGGCTCCTTCGTGCAGAAGCTCGTCGGCTCCTACACCAACGTCGTCGGATTGCCGCTTTATGAGACCATGCTGCTGCTCGCAGGCGAAGGATTCGATGTCCACGCCGGATGGCAGGAAGGATAAAGCTCATGACGAAGGCTGAAGAGATCAAGGTCGGTTCGAAGGTCGAGCCGCTGCGCAAGACGCGTCCCTGTCCGGAATGCGGCCGTCCTTCATTGCGTGAACACTATCCATTCTGCTCGGATCGCTGCCGCTCCGTCGATCTCTCGCGGTGGCTCAATGGCTCCTATGCCATCCCCGTCACCGAGGATGAGACGAAGGCCGACGGCTCGGATCAGGACTGAATGTGCTTTTCCAGAGGGGCTCTGTCTCGCGAAGCCTTTCATTTTGTTCGCGAATTGGCAAAATTCGATTTCCTGTCAAAAAAGAGTCATTTGCGGCTGGACATGGCCGAACAAGATGCTATAACCCCGCTCGCTTCCGGGGCGAACCAACCGCCCAGCGCCTCTCAAGGCTCTTCCTTTGACGCGAAGCTCGGATGCCCAGATAGCTCAGTTGGTAGAGCAGCGGATTGAAAATCCGCGTGTCGCTGGTTCGATTCCGGCTCTGGGCACCATCTTTTCTCCCCATTCATGCGGACAATGAAGCCTGACGCTGGCTTCGACCAATTCTTCGCCGAGATCGTGTATTTGCAAGAATACGCGGCTGACGCGTCGGCGGAGGTTGTGTAACCAATAGCGTGTGTTGCGTGGTCGCAACAATCCTAAGGTTGCGTTTCATTAATTCGGTGCATGACCCCATCAAGATATTGATGACATTTGGAATCAAGCGTACGAATTATTGACAGATCACCTATTGATTCGAAGCGAGTCATACCGCACTTTAGATACAGCGGGATAAAGTGATCTCGTAAAAGCCGGCGTTTATTGCAATAGCAAGCTAACCGAGGCGCCATGTTAAACAACGATGTTCTGTTCAACACGTTCGCCCGTACTTTTGAAGCACGGCGCGAAGTCGAGATGTCATTCTCTGAATACCTGGAAGCGTGCCGGGATGACCCGCTCATGTACGCCAATGCGGCGGAGCGGCTACTGGCAGCCATGGGTGAACCGCTGCTGATCGATACGGCCAAGGACACTAGGCTTGGGCGTATCTTCATGAACCGGACCATCCGGACTTATCCAGCTTTTTCGGGCTTTTTCGGCATGGAAGAGACGATCGAACGCATCGTCGCCTTCTTCCGCCATGCGGCCCAGGGGCTGGAGGAGCGCAAGCAGATCCTCTATCTGCTCGGGCCTGTCGGCGGCGGCAAGTCATCGCTTGCTGAGCGATTGAAATCATTGATGGAAGTCCATCCCATCTATGTCCTCAAGGCTGGCAACGAGCTGAGCCCGGTCTTTGAAAGTCCGCTCAGTCTGTTCGATCCGGTCACCATGGGGCCGATGATCGAGGAGCGCTACGGCATTCCCCGCCGGCGTCTGACCGGGCTCATGAGCCCTTGGTGCCTGAAGCGGCTGGAAGAGTTCGAAGGCGATATCTCGCGCTTCCGCGTCGTCAGGCTGCAACCCTCAAGATTGCGGCAAATTGCCGTCGCCAAGACGGAACCGGGCGACGAGAACAACCAGGACATCTCCTCGCTGGTCGGCAAGGTGGATATCCGCAAGCTCGAAAGTCTCGCGCAGAACGATCCGGATGCCTACAGCTACTCCGGTGCATTGAACCGCGCCAATCAGGGCATTCTCGAATTCGTCGAAATGTTCAAGGCGCCGATCAAGATGCTGCACCCGCTGCTGACGGCGACGCAGGAAGGCAATTACATCGGTACGGAAAACATCGGTGCAATACCCTTCTCGGGCATCATACTAGCTCACTCAAACGAGTCGGAATGGCAGACATTCAAGGCCAACAAAAACAATGAGGCATTCATCGACCGCATCTGTGTCGTGAAGGTGCCTTATTGCCTGCGGGTCACCGAAGAGCAGAAGATCTACGAGAAGCTGATCGAGGAATCCGAACTCAGCGACGCGCCCTGCGCGCCGTCGACCCTGGAGACGCTCGCCCGCTTCACGGTTCTGACGCGGCTTTCCAAGCACGAGAATTCGACCGCCTTCTCCAAGCTTCGGGTCTATGACGGCGAGAGCCTCAAGGAGACCGATCCGAGAGCGCGCAGCGTGCAGGAATATCGCGACTCGGCCGGTGTCGACGAAGGCATGGACGGAGCTTCCACCCGTTTTGCCTTCAAGGTGCTGGCGGCGACCTTCAACTACGACACGACTGAGGTCGGCGCCGATCCGGTGCATCTGATGTACATGCTGGAGCAGGCGATCCGCCGGGAACAGCTGCCGCTTGAAACCGAGAAGCTCTATATCGAATTCATCAAGAGCGAACTGGGGCCGCGCTATGCGGAGTTCATCGGCAACGAGATCCAGAAAGCCTATCTGGAATCCTATGCGGATTATGGCCAGAACCTTTTCGATCGCTATGTCGACTATGCTGACGCCTGGATCGAGGATGTGGACTTCAAGGATCCCGACACGGGCCAGCTTCTCGACCGCGAGCTTCTGAATCAGGAACTCACAAAGATCGAAAAGCCGGCTGGTATCGCCAACCCGAAGGATTTCCGCAACGAGGTCGTCAAGTTCTGCCTGCGGGCACGGGCGAGCCATGGCGGCAAGAATCCGTCCTGGACCAGTTACGAGAAGATCCGCGAGGTCATCGAAAAGCGGATGTTCTCCCAGGTCGAGGACCTTCTGCCCGTCATCTCGTTCGGATCCAAGAAGGATGGCGAGACGGAGAAGAAACATGGTGAATTCGTCGAACGGATGGTCGCGCGGGGCTATACCGAGCGTCAAGTCCGGCGGCTTGTGGAATGGTACATGCGTGTGAAACAGGCGGGATGAGCCACCAAGGAAGAAGGAATGCACATTGTTGACAGACGCCTGAACCCAGGCGGAAAAAGTCTAGAAAATCGTCAACGATTTTTGCGAAGAGCAAAAGCGCTGGTGCAGAGAGCGGTCTATGAATCCTCTCAAAATCGCGACATTCAGGACATTCTGAAGGGTGGCGAAATCAGCATTCCCCTAGATGGAACCGAGGAGCCTCGGTTCCATCGCGGCCCGGAAGGGCTGAAGGAACATATTCTTCCCGGTAACAAAGACTTCATCGAAGGTGATATTCTGCCGCGGCCCGAAGGCGGTAGCGGCAAATCCCGCGCCGGCGGCGATGGATCCGGCGAGGATGCCTTCCGCTTCATCCTGACGCGGGACGAGTTCCTCGATCTCTTCCTCGACGATCTCGAATTGCCCGATCTTGCCAAGCGCCGCCTGATGTCGGCCGACCAGATTAATCCGGTGCGTTCAGGCTATTCGGTGACGGGATCACCCGCCAATCTCGCCATCAATCGCACGATGCGGCTCGCCATGATGCGTCGCGTCGCGCTGCATCGTCCGAAACCGGAGACGGTCGAAAAGCTCATCGAGGAGGCGGAGGAGTGCACCGACGAGAAGCGCCGGGCACAGCTCGAAGACGAGATCAAGCGGCTGGAATCGAAGGTCCGGCGCATTCCCTATATCGATCCGATCGACATACGCTATCGCCGCTTCGAGAATGAACCGAAGCCGGTGGCCCAGGCTGTCATGTTCTGCCTGATGGACGTCTCCGGCTCGATGACGGAGCACATGAAGGATCTCGCCAAGCGCTTCTACATGCTGCTCTACATCTTCCTGACCCGGCAGTATCGCCGCGTCGAGATCGTCTTCATCCGGCATACTGATGTGGCGGAAGAGGTGGACGAGGAGACCTTCTTCCGTAGCCCGGCGACCGGCGGGACCCAGGTTTCGAGCGCGCTCGAGGCCATGCGGCGGATCGTGCGCGACCGCTTCCCGGCATCCGACTGGAATATCTATGCGGCGCAGGCGTCGGACGGCGACAATGCCTATTCCGACAATGCGACGACGGCAGCGCTGATGACGAGCGAGATCCTGCCGGTCTGCCAGTATTTCGCCTATCTCGAAGTGGGGGAATCGCGCAGCGTTGCGATTTCGTCCGGTTCGGCGATCTGGTCGCTCTACGAGCGGATGCAGGCGGGCTGGCCAGTGCTTTCCATGCGGCGTGTCAGCGATCGCAGCCAGATCTATCCGGTCTTCCACGATCTCTTCCAGCGCCGGACGGCGGAAACAAGGAGCGGATGATGGCGAAAAAGGCATCGATGGAGCGGCTTTTCGACGGTGCGGACTGGGATTTCACCACCATACAGCGAATTCACGATGCCTGCGAGAAGATCGCCATCAACGAGCTTGGCCTCGACGTTTATCCCAACCAGATCGAGATCATCACCGCCGAGCAGATGCTCGACGTCTATTCCTCGATCGGCATGCCGCTCTTTTACAAGCATTGGTCCTTCGGCAAGCACTTCGCTCATCATGAGGCTTTCTACCGCAAGGGCCTCCGTGGGCTTGCCTATGAGATCGTCATCAACAGTTCGCCCTGCATCTCCTATCTGATGGAGGAGAATAGCGCGACGATGCAGGCGCTGGTCATCGCCCATGCCGCCTTTGGCCACAATCACTTCTTCAAGAACAATTACCTCTTCAAGCTCTGGACCGATGCCGAAGGCATTCTCGACTACCTTAATTTCGCCAAGAGCTATATCGCGCGCTGCGAGGAGCGCTATGGCCACGCCGCCGTCGAGCGTACGCTGGATGCCGCGCATGCACTGATGTCGCATGGGGTTCATCGCTATGCCGGCAAGAAGACGCCGGACCTGCGCGACGAGGAGAAGCGTGAGCGCGAGCGGCGCGAATATGATGAGAAGATCTTCAACGATCTCTGGCGCACGGTTCCGACCGGACATGGCAAGAAGACCCTCGATCTCGACTTGGAGCGGCGACGCTCGCTGGCCGGTCTGCCGCAGGAGAACATCCTCTATTTCCTGGAAAAGATGGCGCCGCGTCTGAAGCCCTGGCAGCGCGAAATCATCCGCATCGTGCGGCATGTGGCGCAGTATTTCTATCCGCAGAGCCAGACCAAGGTGATGAACGAGGGCACGGCGACCTATGTGCACTATCGCATCATGACGCGGCTGCACGAGCTTGGCGGCATTGGCGACGGCGATTTCCTGGAATTCCTGAAATCGCATACCAATGTGGTTTTCCAGCCGACCTTCAACGATCCCCGCTATTCCGGCCTTAACCCTTATGCGATCGGTTTTGCCATGATGCAGGATATCGAACGCATCGTGACGAAGCCGGAAGAGGAGGATCGCCAGTGGTTCCCCGAGATTGCCGGCACCGGCGATGCGATGGCGGTGCTGCGTGACCTCTGGGCGAATTATCGTGACGAGAGCTTTGTAGCGCAGTTCCTCAGTCCGCACCTGATGCGCAAGATGCGCATGTTCCAGCTGACGGACGATCCGGAGGAGGAAGAGGGGCTGAGGGTCGCTGCCATTCATGACGAGCGCGGCTACCGGCGCATCCGACGCGAGCTGTCGCGGCAATATGATGTCGGCTGGATCGATCCGCATATCGAGATCGTCGATGTCGATCTTGCCGGCGACCGGCGGCTACTGGTCAAGCACACCGTGCTGAATGGCGCGATGCTCGACGATATGGATGCTAAGCGCGTGTTGCAGCACCTGGCCGATCTCTGGAGCTACGACGTGCTGATGCAGGAAGTCGACCGCTCCGGCGCGGTGCTTCGCGATCACCTCGTTCATCCACGCGCTTCGGCACTTGCGGCGTAAGCGCTCCGCTCTAGCATCAAAGAAGTAGAGCGTGATGTCTTCCGAAAGCCGCCTACACTTTTCGGCATCACGCGCTAAGACTGCTTTTTCGGTTGTCGCTGATGGCCGCTTACCTGTGCGCCGTCTTCCGGCTGCAGCTTGAGGAAGCCGGGTATGCCGAGCAGCGGGATGACCGCCATCAGCAGGAAGGCCAGATGGAATTTCTCTGGTGTCAGTGGCGATCCATCCAGCGTCACCAGATCGAGCAGCATCGCGGCAACGGAGATACCGAAGCTGACGCTCAATTGCTGCAGCATGCCGCCGAGGCTCGTCGCACGGCTGAGCTGGGCGGCTGGCGTGTCGGAATAGGACAGGGTGTTTGACGTCATGAATTGTCCGGCACGTGCCAGTCCGAAGATGAAGACATAGACGATGATGAACCAGTGCGGCGTATCCGGCGTAATCAATGCGAAGCCCGCGACGACGGCGGCGCCGAACACGGCGCTCCAGGTGAGCATCCGGTCGAAGCCATAGAGCTTCAGCAGTTTTGCCGAGACCGGCCGCACGGCAAGGGCGCTCAAGGCGCTGACGAAGGTCAGCGTGCCCGAGACGATCGGGCTCAAGCCGAAGCCTACCTGCAGCATCAGAGGCAGCAGGAAGGGCACGCCGTTCAGGCCGACACGACAGACGCCGCCGGCAAGCGTGCCGATACGAAAGGTGCGCAGTTTGAAGAGGGTGAGATCCACGGCCGGCGATTCCGCCGTTCTTGCATAACGGATGAAGCCGATCAGCAGCAGTCCCGCGGCGGCGAGTGTGAGAAAAATCGCCCAGACCGGAATCGTCGGGCGGCCGATATTCTCGATCCCGTACTGCAGCAGCACGCAGCCGAGGCCAACCATGATAAAGCCCGGGAAATCGAATTTGATCGTCTCGTCGCGCTCGGTGTCCTCGACATAGCGCAGCGCCATGGCCATGCCGATCAGGCCGAAGGGCAGATTTACCCAGAAGATCCAGCGCCAGGAAAGATAGGTCGTCAGAAAGCCGCCGAGCACAGGCCCGATCACCGGCCCGATGACGGCGGGCAGGGTCATATAGGTCATGGCCGTAACCAGCTGGCTGCGCGGGAAACTGCGGATGAGAATGAGGCGCCCGACCGGCGTCATCATCGCGCCGCCGAAGCCCTGCAGCGCGCGGGTGGCGATCAGCATGGGCAGGCTGGTTGCAAGGCCGCACAGGATAGAGCCGATCGTGAAGATGAAGAGGGAAAGCGCGAAGATGCGCCGCGCGCCGAAGCGATCCGCGAACCAGCCGCTCACCGGAATGAACATGGCGAGCGTCAGAATATAGGTCGTGACAGCCAGATTCATGCGGACCGGCGTCGTGTCGAGGCTCTTGGCGATATCGGGAACGGCGGTGATGAGGATGGTCGAATCCAGCTGTTCCATCAGGAAGGCGACGGCGACCACGGCGGGGATGATGTAGCGCAGGCGAGGGTTGCGTTCGACCGCAAAAGTCTGGCCTTGCGGATTGGGATCTATCGAATCCATGAAATGAAATGGCTTTCCAACGTCCGGCTGGGGACCGGCGCGTTTGACGATTTGCATGAATCCCTTCGGAAACCGCCTCGTGCTCTCGGGAAACATGGTGCTGGCGGCCGGTGATCCGCCGACCTTCGGAATCGTCGCCTATATGAGCACCATCCATGGCGCGGTGCAACAAAAACCAAGCCCCTGGATGTCGGAACTAGTTGGTCGAGGCGGGGGAGGGCAGTGTCCAGCGCGCCTTGTCGAAGACGATCGCCGTGCGGATCTGCTCCGGCGCCGTTCTGCGTAATTCCAGCTGAAGATTGAAACTGTTGTTGCTCTGGAATTCCTTGAAGAAGGCGAGCTTGGCGCCGAAAGCCTGTAGCGTCACGTCCCGCAGCCCACCGATCGCATCGAGTGCTGCCTGGAAATCCAGCCAGTGCGTCTCGTTCAGCAGGAGCACCACGGTATCGACGAAGGTGCCGGCAATCGCCTTGCCATCGGCATTGTCGGGCATGATGACCTTGATGCGGATGGTCTCGAGTTCGCCTGATGGTTTGCCCCGAGCGATGATGAAGAAGGAGGCTGCGTTTGCATCGCCATAGGCGCCCTTCTGGATGGCATAGCTGCATTCGGAGGTGCCGGTGCCCAATTCGCTCTGTCGCCACTCCCCGACGGATAGGCCGAACTTCGCAAGGTCGGCACAAAGCGTCTCGCCGGATATACGCCAGCTGCGTACGAAGGCGCTCAGAAGTGCATCGACGGGTTCGTCGAGCAGATGGGATCTTTTCTTGACGGGCGGCTTTGCAGTGACACTTGCCGGCTTGACGCGGACGTTCCTGGCTGCTGGGGCTGACGTCGTCGTCGGCGCTGCCGGAGGCTCGGCCGTATGGGCTGGTTGTTGTTGTTCCTGTACAGGTGCGGCGGGCGCTGCTGTGTGCTGCTCCGGCTTCGGGAAGAGATTGAGATGATAGCGACTATCCAGCGCTCTCAGATTGCGCATATCGTTGGCAAGGAGCGCGGTCGCCAGGATGATCGAACCGATGACAACAGCTGCAATCCAAAAGACAGCCCTGCTTTTCTTGCGAGGTGGCGCCACCGACATGATTCAGATCACAGCTACTCCCGAGGAAACACGCTTGCTGCAATAACTGTATGTTGCGCAGCCTATCCATGGCTACAGCATATGCGTTTATGAACGATTGATCATTCTAATGTTTCTTTGTCAATTCATGATGTTGCCCAAGGCGCATCACGATCCCCCGCAACCGGTTTCTCCGTTTCGGGCTTCTGGCTTTTTGCACGTCTTTGTCGCGGTGTCGCGCCCATAATGATGCAGTCTGCCCTAGTCGAAATATGCCTTGAGTGCCCTGACGGTGGCGGCATCCGTGCGGCGGACCGACGGTGTCGAGAAGCCAAGGGCAATGACGCGCTCATCCGTCTCCGAGACGGTTGCGGAGCAGGAGGCATGGATCTCGCTGATCTCCAGGCGCGGCCAAAGCTGGCCGACCGTCGCCAGCGTCACGCCGGAACCAGGCATGATGGAGATGCGGCCGGCGGCTGAGGCAATCGCCTGCTCGAGCATGGCAACGCCTTCGGCCGCAGTCCTTGCGCCGCCGGACGTCAGGATGCGCTCGAAGCCGAGGGAGATCGCGGCATCGACCGCTTCCTCGACGTCGGGCACGAGATCGAAGGCGCGGTGCAATGTCTTGCCGAGACCTTCCGCTTGGGCGGCGAGGGCGGCGAGAGCGTCAATATCCAGTCGGCCGTCCGGCAGGGAGGCGCCGAGTACGACGCCCGGCAGCCCGGCGGCCCGTGCCGCATCGATGTCACGCTTCATGATGTCAAGTTCATCGCCCGAGTAGACGAAGCTGCCGGCACGCGGGCGGACAATGGCATAGGCCGGGACAGGCATCCTCGCCGCGGCGGCCATCAGTCCGGCACTCGGCGTCAATCCGCCAAGAGGAAGCGCGCTGCAAAGCTCGATGCGATCGCCGCCGCCCTCGATGGCCGCCTTGAGGCCGGCAATGTCCTCGACACAGACCTCAAGCAGCATGGGTGTGTTCTCCGGCATATTGCAGGCCCAACAGGGCGGCGCCGATGAGGCCTGGTTCAAGCTTGCACTCACTGGGCACGACGAGCGGCCGGCCGAACTTGCGCAGGATGCGGGTGCGCACCGCTTCATCCAGACGTGCCAGGAGCGGTTCGACGTTGGAAAGGCCGCCGCCGACCGGCACGATGGTTGCACCGGTTATGTTGATCGTGAGCGCGAGGGGCGAGGCGACCAGATCTACCATGACCTCGATCGTGCGTTCGGTGCGGTCTTCGCCTTTCAGCCACTGGCTGATGATCTCTTCGCTGGAGAGTTCCAGTCCATGGAGCGTCTTGTGCAGGCGTTCGATGCCGCGCGCCCCGCCGACGGTGTCGACGCAGCCCTTCTGGCCGCAACCGCAGGCATAGGCGGGAATGGCGACCGGCGGATTGCCGGCAAAAGAGGCGATGATGGGGCCGTGGCCCCATTCCCCTGCAAAGCCGCCGGCGGCGTTGACCAGCCGGCCATCCGCGACGAGACCGCCGCCGACGCCGGTACCGAGAATAGCGCCGAAGACGATGCGATGGCCACGGCCCGCGCCGGACATGGCTTCCGCCATGGCGAAGCAATCGGCATCATTGGCGATCAACACGGGATAGCCGAGCTCCGCTTCCAGATCGGCGGCAAGATGCCGACCATGAATGCAGGGAATATTGGCGCAGGTGAGCGCCTGCGTATCGGGATCGACAACGCCGGCGATGGAGAAGGAGAGGCAATCCGGCCTCTCACCGGCTTCGGCAATCACCTCGCGCAAGGCAGCGACGAATTCGGCGAAATCATGCCTCGGCGTCGGGCGCCGTGCCAGCGGTACGATATCCGTCATGGAGCGGGCGATACCGCCTTTGATGGCGCTGCCGCCGATGTCGAAGGAAACGATCATGGATACCGACCTGCTGGAAACATGGCGCACTTGCTCGCACCCTTTGCCGGTCTTTGCAAGGTTAATCCTCTTTAGGATCAACCGCCGCCGGCGAAGTGCCGTCAAGCGGAGGGCAGGGTGATCCTGGCTTCGAAGCCATCGGTCCTTCCGGTCGCCGGCGACAGCAGATCGAGGTGCCCGCCGATCTGGCCGACGATGCGCTCGACGATCGAAAGTCCCAGGCCGGAGCCCGCCGCTTTCGTCTTGCCGCGCCAGAAACGCTTCTTCAGGCCGGCAAGTTCGTTCGCGGAAAGCACCGCGCCGCCATTGATGACGCGGACAGTGCGGTCGTCGACGCTGACCGTCACCTCGTCATCCGTCGGGCCGTGGATCAACGCGTTCTCGATAAGATTGCGCATGACAATCGCAAAGGCATCGATATCGACATTGCGGATCAGCTTCTCCGCTGTTTCGTTCTCCAGAAAGACGCGGCCCGCCGTGCCGGTATCGCGGTCGTAGTCGCCGATGACTGTTTCGATGATGGTCACGAGGTCGGTGGGCTTGTCACCCGTGCCGATGCCGGCCTGGGCGCGGGAAAGCTGCAGCAGTTTTTCCGCCAGCCGGCCGAGATTGGAAAGCGACGTCTCGATGCGGCCGGCGCGTTCCGTCAATTGCCCCTGCGGCAGTTCGGCGATCAGCCGCTGCGTCTGGGCCAGAGCGCCCGCAATCGGGGTGCGCAGCTCATGGGCACTGTTGGCGGTGAATTCGCGTTCGGCTTCCAGGGCCAGGCGAAGGCGCTCCAGCAGCAGGTTGACGGAGCGAGCGATCGGCTGGAGCTCGAGCGGCAGCGTCTCGCTCACGAGCGGCGCCATGTTGCCGCCGTCCTTGGTGGCGATCTCGGAGCGCAGACGGTCGATCGGCCGCAGCGATCGACCAACGATGATGCCGATGGCAATGATGCTGGCGGGAATGAGCGCCAGCAGCGGCCAGAGCAGAGCGACACCGCTTTCGCGCGATGCCTCGCGGCGATTCTTGAAGGCATCGGCGACATGCAGGAAGATCGTCCCGTCGGCCGAGGATTCGGTATAGATCCGGTATCGTGGGGTGTTATGGAAGCCGATCTTCAGCGGCACGTCATAGGCGGTCGCCGGAGCATCGTGGGAATGCAGGATGACCTTGCCGTTCGCATCGAGCACCTGATAGGTCAGATATTCGCGGTTCAGCCCCCTGTTGAGTTCTTCCAGGCTCTGCGGATCGCCGGAATGGTCGCGGTTGGCGAGATCGTCGAGCACCAGCGGCAGCAGACGCTCAGCGGTTTCCTGCAATGCACCGTCGAAGGTCTCGGAGAGTTCCTTGTTGACGACATAGACGCCGATGCCGACCGCAATCAGCCAGAAGACGACGACGGTGCCGGTCAGCGCGGTAATCAGACGCCGGGTGATGCTGGCACGGCTGGGCTGCTTGCCTTCGGTCATCGTTCACCCAGGCAATAGCCGACGCCGCGGGCCGTCCTTATGCGGTCCTTGCCGATCTTCTTGCGCAGGCGGCTGACGTAGACTTCCACCGTATTGCTCTCGATTTCGGAGCCGAAGGCATAGAGCGCTTCCTCTATCTTGTCCTTCGATACGATGGCGCCCGGCCGGGTTATCAGCAGGTCGAGTACGGCCCATTCGCGTCCCGTCAAAATCACATCCTTGCCGGCGAGCTTGACGCGGCGCTGCGGCTGGTCGATTTCGAGGTCGTCAAAGCGAAGTGTCGGCTGGGGGCTGCCGGCATAGCGCCGGGCGACTGCCAGGATACGGGCAGTAAGTTCGCCAAGGTTGAACGGCTTGACGAGATAATCGTCGGCGCCGCTGTTCAGACCTTCAATGCGGTCAGAGATCTGGTCGCGCGCGGTCAGGATGATGACGGGCGTTTCGTCGGGCTTGCGGCGCAGCCGTTTCAAGAAATCGATGCCGCTGCCGTCCGGAAGTTGCAGATCCAGCAGGATGAGGCCGTATTGCACGGCACGGGTGACCTCCTCTGCATCGGTCAGGTTCTTGACCCAATCCACGGCATGAGGCCCCGCCGCGATATGGTCGCGAACCGCGCCGCCGATCGTCTCGTCGTCCTCCACCACAAGAATGCGCACCTGCACCTCTCAACCGTTGAACGTACTTCAGTTAATGCCGACGAACCTATCGGGTCAATAACGGCTGAAATAAGCCGTGGCTGGATACACAGTTCATGGCTCGGCCACCCGCCGAAAACGTTCCCGGCGCCTATGGACAGACAGGAACGCGATGGTTACTTGTTTGCGCGGAGAACGAAGCGGCCCGGGATGGCCGCCATAGGCTATCGGAGGGCCTCGGTCATGCTGAAGGGAATTTCGCCGCTATTGAATGCGGACGTGCTCTATGCGCTGAAATCGATGGGGCATGGCGACATGCTTGTCGTCGTCGACACGAATTTCCCGGCGGAGGCCATCGCGAGCCAGACTGTTCTGGGCGAACTGCTGCGCATCGATAATGTGTCCGCTGCCGATGCGGTTGCCGCGATATTGTCGCTGATGCCTCTCGATACCTTCATCGACGATGCGGCGACGCGCATGGAAGTTGTGGGCGCGCCGAACGAGGTGCCGTCGGTTCAGCGTGAGGTTCAGGCTGCGATCGACAAGGCCGAGGGCAAACATTGGCCGCTCTCACCCGTCGAGCGTTTTGCCTTCTACGAGCGCGCCAAGGATGCCTTTTGCGTTATTCAGACCGGCGAGCGCCGCTTCTACGGTTGTTTCACCTTGACCAAGGGTGTCATCCCGCCAGAAGCTGAGTGATCCGGACTGAATGACCCGGCACGGATAGTCCGGATCATCCCGGGCAAGGGCGCTGTTTCGGTAAAGGAAGGCGATGGCGAAGAAGCTGGATTCCCAAGGGCGGCTTGACGATGCGGCGCGGGCCGGATGGCTCTACTACGTCGCCGGCCGGACGCAGGACGAAATCGCCGTCGCGATGGGAATATCCCGCCAGTCGGCGCAGCGGCTGGTGTCGTTGGCCGTCGCCGAACGGCTGATCAAGGTGCGGCTGGATCACCCGATCGCCGCGTGCCTGGAATATGCGGCGGAGCTCAAGAAGAAGTTCAATCTGCGCCATGTCGATATCGTGCCGAGCGATCCGGACAGCACCTCTTCCACGATCGGTATTGCCGAAGCGGGGGCAGCCGAAATCGAGCGCTGGCTGCGGCGAGCCGACCCGATCGTGCTGGCGATCGGCACGGGCCGCACACTGAAGGCTGCGGTCGATCAGCTGCCGGCCATCGAGTGTCTGCAGCATCGTGTGGTGTCGCTGACGGGCAATATCGGTCCCGACGGTTCGGCCGCCTATTACAACGTCATCTTCAGCATGGCCGACGTCATCAAGGCGCGGCATTTTCCGATGCCGCTGCCGGTGCTGGTGTCGTCAGCCGAAGAACGTGAATTGCTGCACGCGCAGGCGCTGGTGCGCTCGACGCTCGATATCAGCGCACAGGCCAATGTGACCTTTGTCGGCATCGGCGAGATGGGCGTGGAAGCGCCGCTCTGTCTCGACGGCTTTCTCGAACGGGACGAAATGCTGGCCTTGATGGATCGGGGTGCCGCCGGCGAAATCTGCGGCTGGGTCTTCGACGGCAATGGCAGGCTCATGCCCGACGATGTCAACGAGCGCGTCGCCAGTGCGCCCTTGCCGTCACGAGACACGTGCACGGTCATCGGAATCGCCAAGGGACGACGCAAGTTCCAGGCGATCAAGGCTGCAGTAGTCGGACAGCAGATCAATGGTTTGATCACTGACGAGGCAGTTGCCGAATTTTTGCTCAAGGTTTGAGCAAAAAATTTAACCCATAGAAACAAAGAGATAGGTTGCTTGCTCGGCAATGCAGCAACGAATCTGCATTGACATTTTGTCGCAACAAGTGAGTAATTGCCCACGAGCAAAGCGAATGCTCATTTTTAATCTTCTGGGAGGAAGATATGAAATTGAAAACTTTACTGCTGGGCGCCTGCTCGGCTCTGATGTTTGCCGGCCTGGCGTCTGCCGAAACCCTCACGATTGCGACGGTCAACAACGGCGACATGGTCCGTATGCAGAAGCTTACGGACGATTTCAAAGCCAAGAACCCCGGTATCGATCTGCAATGGGTTACGCTTGAAGAAAACGTATTGCGTCAGAAGGTTACGACCGACATCGCTACCAAGGCTGGCCAGTACGACGTGCTGACCATCGGCACCTATGAAGTGCCGATCTGGAGCAAGCTCGGCTGGCTTGCCTCGCTCGACAAGCTTTCCGCCGACAAGAACTATGACGTGGATGACCTTCTCCCGGCCATTCGCAGCGGTCTGACGACCGACGGCAAGCTCTATGCGGCACCGTTCTACGGCGAAAGCTCGATGGTGATGTACCGCAAGGACCTGTTCGACAAGGCCGGCCTGAAGATGCCGGACGCGCCGACCTGGGACTTCATCGCTGATGCTGCCCGCAAGATCACTGACAAGGACCATGAGGTCTACGGCATCTGCCTTCGCGGCAAGGCAGGCTGGGGCGAGAACATGGCGTTCCTGACGGCGATGTCGAATTCGTTCGGCGCTCGCTGGTTCGATGAGAAGTGGAAGGCACAGTTCGACCAGCCGGAATGGAAGGACACGCTCGACTTCTACGTCAAGCTGATGAAGGACGCCGGCCCTCCGGGCGCTTCCTCCAACGGCTTCAACGAGAACCTGGCCCTGTTCCAGTCCGGCAAGTGCGGCATGTGGATCGACGCCACCGTTGCAGCCTCCTTTGTTTCCGATCCGAAAGAATCGAAGGTCGCCGACAAGGTCGGTTTCGCCCTGGCGCCGGACAAGGGCCTCGGCAAGCGCGGCAACTGGCTCTGGGCATGGAACCTCGCCATCCCGGCTTCCTCGAAGAAGACCGAAGCCGCTGAGAAGTTCATCTCTTGGGCAACCAGCAAGGAATACACCAACCTTGTTGCTCAGAAGGAAGGCTGGCTGAATGCACCTCCCGGCACCCGTACCTCGCTCTACGCGAATGCGGACTACCAGAAGGCAGCGCCTTTCGCCAAGATGACGCTTGACTCGATCAACTCCGCTGATCCGACGCATCCGACCGTGAAGCCGGTTCCCTATGTCGGCGTCCAGTTCGTCGCCATCCCTGAATTCCAGGGCATCGGCACGGCTGTCGGCCAGCAGTTCTCGGCAGCGCTTGCCGGCCAGATCTCGGTCGATCAGGCGCTCAAGGCCGCACAGCAGCTGACCACCCGCGAAATGACGAAGGCCGGCTATCCGAAGTAAGGGCCTTCGAAGCTAAGGAAAGCAGCGCCCCCTCTCGAGCACTGCTTTCCCCTAGGCCGCCGAGCGCCGAACTGCCCTTGGCGGCCCTTTTCGTTTCAGCCGGTCCACGGCCACCTCTCCCGCTTGAAAGATAGGTTGGTACTTGCCATGGCAACGTTGCACACCCGTTCCACCGCGCGCGTCATGATGGCGCCTTCGGTTCTGCTCCTCTTCGCGTGGATGATCGTCCCGCTCGTGATGACGATCTATTTCTCGACGCTGAACTACAATCTGCTGAACCCCGGCACGCATGATTTCATCGGGTTTCTCAACTACGAATATTTCATCAGTGACCCTGCCTTCCTGAGCTCGCTGATCGTGACGCTGCTGCTTGTCGGCGGTGCGTTGCTGATTACCGTGGTCGGCGGCATTGCACTGGCTCTCCTTCTTGATCAGCCGATCTTCGGCCAGGGCATCGTGCGCATGCTGGTGCTTGCGCCCTTCTTCGTGATGCCGACGGTCGCAGCCCTCATCTGGAAGCATATGTTCATGAACCCGGTGAACGGGCTTCTGGCGCATCTCTTCAAATTTTTCGGGCTTGATCCGCTGACCTGGCTGGAGACGGTTCCACTGCTGTCGATCATCATCATCATCGCCTGGCAGTGGCTGCCTTTCGCAACACTCATCCTGCTGACGGCCCTGCAGTCGCTGGACGAGGAGCAGAAGGAAGCTGCCGAGATGGATGGCGCCGGACCGGTTTCGAAGTTCATCCACATCATCCTGCCGCATCTGGCGCGCGCCATCACCGTGGTGATCCTGATCGAAACGATCTTCATGCTGTCGGCCTTCGCCGAGATCCTCGTCACCACCAATGGCGGTCCGGGTACGGCGACGACCAACCTCACTTATCTCGTCTATTCGCAGATCGTTCTGTCGCAGGACGTCGGCGGCGCATCGGCGGGCGGCATCATCGCCGTCATCCTCGCCAATATCGTCGCTATCTTCCTGATGCGCGCGGTCGGCAAGAATCTGGAGGCTTGAGATGGCACGCAAAGTCACCACGCAACGCAAGATCGTCGTATCGATCGCCGCCTGGATCGTGGCAATTCTCATCTTCTTCCCGATCCTGTGGACCATCCTGACGAGCTTCAAGACGGAAGGCGATGCCATCGCCTCGCCGCCGCAGTTCCTCTTCTTCCACTGGACGCTGGAGAACTACTTCGAGGTGCAGTCGCGCTCGGATTACTTCCTCCACTTCGGCAACTCGGTCATCATCGCCTTCGGTTCGACCATTCTCGGTCTGCTCGTTGCGGTGCCTGCCGCCTGGGCCATGGCCTTCTCGCCGACCAAGCGGACCAAGGACGTCCTGATGTGGATGCTGTCGACCAAGATGATGCCGCCGGTCGGTGCCTTCATCCCGATCTACCTGCTGTTCCAGAGCTTTGGCCTTTTGAACAACCAGTTCGCCAGTCGCGTGGGCATGGTCGTCGTGCTGATGCTGATCAACCTGCCGATCATCGTCTGGATGCTCTACACCTACTTCAAGGAAATCCCCGGCGAGATCCTCGAAGCCGCTCGGATGGACGGTGCGACGCTCGCCAAGGAGATCATCTACGTGCTGACGCCGATGGCGATCCCCGGCCTTGCCTCGACGATGCTGCTCAACATCATCCTCGCCTGGAACGAGGCCTTCTGGACGCTCAACCTCTCCGCGGTAGACGCGGCGCCGCTGAGCACCTTCATCGCCTCCTATTCCAGTCCGGAGGGCCTGTTCTATGCCAAGCTCTCGGCAGCATCGACCATGGCGATCGCTCCGATCCTGATCCTCGGCTGGTTCAGCCAGAAGCAACTCGTTCGCGGCCTGACCTTCGGCGCGGTTAAGTAAGGAAGAGAAACATGGGTAGCATTGTTCTCAAACAGGTCTCCAAGGTCTTCGGCGAAGCCAAGGTCATCCCGTCCATCGACCTTGAGATCGATAATGGCGAGTTCGTCGTGTTCGTCGGTCCGTCGGGCTGTGGCAAGTCCACGCTGCTGCGCCTGATCGCCGGTCTCGAAGATGTCTCCGGCGGACAGATCCTCATCGATGGAAAGGACGGCACCAATCTGAAGCCATCCGACCGCGGCCTTGCCATGGTGTTCCAGTCCTACGCGCTCTATCCGCATATGAGCGTGCGCAAGAACATCGCCTTTCCGCTGAAGATGGCGAACATGCCACAGGCCGAAATCGACAAGAAGGTTGCCGATGCCGCGCGCGTCCTGAACCTGACCGATTATCTGGAACGCAAGCCGCGCCAGCTCTCGGGTGGTCAGCGCCAGCGCGTCGCCATCGGCCGCGCCATCGTGCGCCAGCCGGCGGCCTTCCTCTTCGACGAGCCCTTGTCGAACCTCGATGCGGCGCTGCGCGTCAACATGCGTCTCGAGATCAGCGAGCTGCATCAGCAGCTGAAGACGACGATGGTCTATGTGACGCACGACCAGGTCGAGGCCATGACCATGGCCGACAAGATCGTCGTGCTCAACCGCGGCAATATCGAGCAGGTGGGCTCGCCGCTGGAGCTCTACCGCAGCCCGCGCAACCTCTTCGTCGCCGGCTTCATCGGCTCGCCGAAGATGAACTTCGTCAAGGGCGCCTATGCGCAGAGCCTTGGCGGCGACACGATCGGCGTACGACCGGAACACACGTTGCTGTCGACCAGCTCGGGCGACTGGCAGGGCAAGGTGCTGGTTGCCGAGCATCTCGGTTCCGACACCTTCCTCCATATCGACGTCGACGGGATTGGCACGGTGACGGCACGCGGTTCGGGCGACTTTCCGGCCCGGGCCGGGGATACCGTCTACCTGACGCCGGACAAGGCACATATTCACCGGTTCAACGCCGAAGGGCTGGCGATCTCAGCCTAGAAGCCAAGGTCGTGCGCGCTTGAGCGGGCACGGCCGACGCATCTGTCCCGGTTCGCGTCCATCGATCTGCGTTGGCCGGGCAAGCATACCAGCCGGCGCGGCCCCCAACCGTCCGGAGCCAGAGACCTTTCAGAAGGACCAGAGACATGACGTGCAAATTATCGCTCGCAACTCTCCAGGAGGCGGCTGCAACGGCGGCCATTCCTGCTTATGACCGGAAGTCGCTTTCGGCGGGCATCGTGCATTTCGGTGTCGGCAATTTCCATCGCGCCCATCAGGCAATCTATCTCGATGACCTTTTCAATACCGGCGAAGCCCATGACTGGGCGATCATCGGTGCCGGTGTGCTGCCATCCGATGCGGCCATGCGCGAGAAGCTCGCCGCCCAGGATTTTCTGACCACGGTGGTCGAGCAGGACAACAACCGCACGGCCGCGCGCGTCACGTCTCCGATGGTCGACATCCTGCCGGTCGGCGATGCCAAGACCATCATCGCCAAGCTCGCCGACCCGACGATCCGCATCGTCTCGATGACGATCACCGAGGGCGGCTACTTCATCGATGCCTCCGGCAAATTCAATCCCGCCCATCCGGCGATCGTTGCCGATGGGCAGAACCCGGATGCGCCGAAGACGGTGTTCGGCCTGATCGTCGCCGGCCTCAAGGCACGCCGCGCTGCCGGCCTGCAGCCTTTCACCGTCATGTCCTGCGACAATATCCCCCACAATGGCGGCGTTACCAAAGCCGCCGTCGTCGGCACGGCAAAGCTTTCCGACCCGGCCTTTGCCGATTGGATCGCCGCGAACGTCGCCTTCCCGAACGGCATGGTCGACCGCATCACGCCGGCAACTGGCGCGCGCGAGATCGATCTCCTGAAGGACGCTTTCGATATCGAAGACAACTGGCCGGTCTATTGCGAAGAGTTCAAGCAATGGGTGCTGGAGGACAATTTCCCGGCGGGTCGTCCGCCGCTTGAAAAGGTCGGTGTCACCTTCGTGCCCGACGTCACCCCCTATGAGCACATGAAGATCCGCATCCTCAATGGCGGCCATGCGGCGATCGCCTATCCGGCGGCGTTGATGGACATTCATTTCGTCCACGAAGCCATGGAAGAGCCGCTGATCCGCGCCTTCCTCGCCAAGCTCGAAAACGACGAGATCATCCCCGTCATTCCGCCCGTGCCGAATACGGTGCTTGCCGATTACTTCAAGCTGATCGAACATCGCTTCGCCAATCCGAAGATCGCCGACACCATTCCGCGCCTGGCGCAGGACGGCTCCAACCGCCAGCCGAAATTCATCCTGCCGTCGACGGCCGATCGTCTTCGCCGTGGCGAGGACATTATCGGCCTCGCTCTGGTTTCGGCGCTCTGGTGCCGTTATTTCGCCGGCAAGAGCGACAGCGGCAAGGACATCGTCTTCAACGATGCCAGCGCTGACCGGCTGCATGAAGCTGCTCTCAAGGCGAAGGACGATCCGAATGCCTTCCTCGTCTTCGACGACATCTTCGGCGATGTCGCCAAATCGGATCTTTTCCGCAAGCGCTTCGCGCATGCACTGAAAACGCTGTGGGAAAAGGGTACCCGCGTCACCCTGCAGCTATACTTGGACAACAAACTCGCGGAATAATTTTCGAACGGCCGGACTTCTCCTGTTCCGGCCGTTTTCCATTGCTGCGCCGGTCAATCTGGCGGCGGGACAACAACAGAATTCGGGTTGGATCTGTGATGACGGGTGCGGGAAAAGGGCTCGTAATCTTCGACTGTGATGGTGTGCTTGTGGATAGCGAGCCTCTGTCGGTCAGCGTGCTTATCCAGGCGATGCACGATGTCGGCGTTGAGATGAGCGAGGAGGATGTCTATAGCCGCTTTCTCGGCAAGAGTCTGGCGACGCTCGTCGATACGATGCAGACGGAGTTCGATGTCTTCATCGACCAGGCATTTCTCGATCGCATCCGCAACGATCTCTACGAGCGCTTCAAGCATGAATTGAAGCCGATCGACGGCATTGCAGCGACGCTGGATGTGCTCAAGCTTCCGCGCTGCGTCGCCTCGTCGAGCCAGCTGGAGCGCATCCGCCTTTCGCTCGGCGTGACTGGCCTTCTCGATAAACTGGAGCCGAATATCTTCAGCGCCAGCATGGTTAAACGCGGCAAGCCCGCGCCGGATCTCTTTCTCTATGCGGCCGAAAAGATGGGCGTGCCGCCGAAGGATTGCATCGTCGTGGAGGACAGCCCGGCGGGCATTACTGCGGCGCGCGCGGCCGGCATGACGGTCTTCGCCTTCACCGGTGGTTCGCATGCGCATTCACCGAGTTACCGGGCGGAGCTGGAGCAGCTTTCGCCGGAAGTCGTGTTTGACGCGATGCCGGAATTGATACAACTTGTCCGCAACATGAGATAAGTGGTCGGGACCTCTTTTGCATGCGTGATCACGTGGTTGCGGTCGATATCGGCACAGGCAGCGCACGCGCCGGTGTCTTCACGGCGAGCGGCTCACTGCTGGGCAAAAGCGAACATCCGATCCTGATGAACCGCCCGCGTGAAAACCACGCCGAGCATGATTCCGAAGATATATGGACTGCCGTCTGCACCGCCGTTCGCGCGGCTGTGAAAGCGTCTGGTGTCAATGCCTCGGCCGTCGGTGCCATTGGCTTCGATGCCACCTGTTCGCTCGTCGTGCGCGGTCGCGATGGGGGGCAGCTCACCGTTTCCACCGGCGGCGAGAAGAGGTTCGACACCATCGTCTGGCTCGATCATCGGGCATTGGCCGAAGCGGATTACTGCACGGCGACGCGCCATGCTGTTCTCGAATATTCCGGGGACTTCATGTCGCCGGAAATGGAAATGCCGAAGCTGATGTGGTTGAAGGAGAACCTGCCGGAAAGCTGGGCCGAGGCCGGTTATTTCTTCGATCTTGCCGATTTCATGACCTGGAAGGCAACCGGTTCGCTTGCGCGGTCGCGCTCGACACTGGTGGCGAAATGGAACTACCTCGCGCATCGCGAACCGGGCTGGCAGGCCGATTTTCTCAATGTGATCGGCCTTGGCGATCTGCGGGAGCGCGGCGGCTTGCCTGAGGAGAGCGTCGCCGTCGGCAGGAGCATCGGCACGCTGACGGTGGAAGCGGCCGAGGCCTTGGGGCTGGATCGCAACTGCCATGTCGGTGCGGGCATGATCGATGCCTACGCGGGCGCGCTCGGGGCGCTTGCCGCCCATGCCGGCGATGCTGACATGCTGGAGCATCAACTGGCGCTGATTGCCGGAACCTCGAGTTGCGTCGTCTCTTTCGCCCGCGAGCGCAAGCGCAGCACTGGCATGTGGGGGCCTTATTACGAGGCCGTCTTCCCGGGCATGTGGCTTGCCGAGGCCGGGCAGTCGGCTACGGGTGCGCTGCTCGATCATATCGTCAGCATGCATGCGGCCGGCGGCCCACCGACGGCGGCGCTGCACGACCGTATCGTCCGACGGATCGCGGAGCTCAGGCTTGCAGAGGGTGATACCCTTGGCGGGCGCATCCATGTGCTGCCCGATTTTCACGGCAATCGCTCGCCGCTTGCCGATCCGCATGCCTTGGGCGTCATCAGCGGCATGACGCTGGATGCGTCCTTCGATGGCCTTTGCCGGCTATACTGGCGCACCAGCGTCGGCATTGCGCTCGGCATCCGCCATATCCTGGAGCGGATGCGGGATTACGGCTACGTGCCCGACACGCTGCATGTCGCAGGCGGCCATGTGAAGAATTCCGTGCTGATGGAACTCTATTCCGACGTGACCGGCTGCAAGGTCGTAATCCCGAAGATGAACGAGACGGTACTGCTCGGCACTGCAATTGCCGCCTCCGTCTCCTGCGGTCTCCATGAAAGCCTGGGCGCAGCCGGTGCCGCGATGTACCCGGGGGGTCATGAACGGCTGCCGAATGCCGGAAAGAAAGAGCTCTACGATCGCGACTACCGGCGCTTCCTCGCCATGTATCGCCATCGCGCGGAGCTGGATGCCATGGAGTAGGCGATTTAGCGCAGCGGCGCCTGCGCGAACATGCCTTGAAGTTCTTCTATGCGGCGCGTCCTCATTTCCGCCGCTTCACCCGCCGCGTGAGCGGCTGAAATTGCCAGATATTCCAGCAGTGCCATTATGGCCGAAAGGTTTTCGCGGCTGTTGGCGCGTTGCGGCGGCAGGGACAGTGTGAAGTTTGCGAATTCATGCGCCCATTCCGTGAATTGGCCGGTTACCAGCAATACCTTGCAGCCCGCGCGACGAGCCGAGCGCGCCAGAAGACGCGATGCGACGAAGCTCGGGGAGTCGATGACAACGAGCAGCCCATCCTCGGATGGCTCGCCGAACAGCTCGATATAGCTGCCATTGGCGCCGTCGAGGAAGAGGACCTGGTCGCGGGCAAAGGTCAGGCGGTCGCGGAAATAGCGGCCGATCCCCGCCAGACTGGGATGGGAGGTGATGAAGACATTTCCGGAGGACAGAATTGTCGCGACTGCGTCGTGCCATTGCGGCTGGCCGGCGAGATTGTAGATATGCTGCAGCATCTCGACTTGTTCGGCAATCTGGGTCGCAAGCGGCCGGCCTTCGCTTGCGTCCTTTTGAAGCTGTTCGAGAATATTGGGCAATTGCGACGTGAGGCTGGGCGCATTTTCCTTGAGATGCACCTTTATCCCATCCAGACCGTGATAGCCGAGCGACCGCAGGAACCGTCCTACCGTCATCGGACTCAATTCCAGCCTGTCGGCAACGGAGGAAGCCGTCTCGAATGGTAGTTCATTCAGATGCTCGGAGAAATACTTAGCAATTCTTCGTTCGGCCGGAGTGCCGATCTTTATATATTGTCTAAGTTTCTGACTAAGGTCTTCCAAGTTTCGCGCCTCTTTGATGGTCTTTTCGATGTTCTAACGCGCCAATTTCTATGTCAATTGGCCATTCAATTTTAATCGGGCCGCCGATCTTGTTGCGGTTGTTGTTCTTAATGTGGCGTACAGAATATATTAGTGCAAACTGTATTACAATAATTCAAATTTTTAATTGACACATTCATATATCTGCACGGGATATTGATATCGATGCAACTGCTTCTTAAGTGTCCGATTACCACCAAAAGAGGTAGACCGAATGATTGGCCTTGCTGCCCGCCGCTCCTTTGAAAATCTCTTTGCGCCGGAGACGCGCAAGGTTTTCTGGAAGGTTCTGGGCCTCACATTGCTGGCACTTCTCGTGCTCTGGTTCGTCCTGCGAGGCGCCTTCAATTCCTTTGTATTGCCCTGGCTGCAAGGCTTCATGCCGTCCACCTCGGATTGGACGGGTTGGCTTACGCTCTTCCTTGCCGTCTTCGCCGGCATCGCATTGGCGTTGGCGATGGCGCTGCTGATTTCGCCGGTCACGGCCCTGATCGCCGGGCTCTTTCTCGATGATGTCGCCGAAGTTGTAGAAAAACGCGACTATCCCGACGATGCGCCGGGAACGGCGATGCCGATCGCCGCGGCAATGAAGAGCTCTGTGCGGTTTCTCGGCGTCGTCATCGTCGGCAATATTGTGGCGTTGTTCCTGCTGTTCATTCCTGGCGTCAATCTCGTCGCCTTTTTTCTGGTGAACGGCTATCTGCTGGGTCGGGAATTCTTCGAATTCGCAGCCATGCGCTTCCGCTCACCGGATGACGCCCGACAGTTCCGGGTCAAGCACGCCTTCACGGTCTTTCTTGCCGGATTGGTCATTGCGGCTTTTCTGGCGGTCCCAATTCTCAATCTGCTGACGCCGCTCTTTGCTGCAGGCATGATGGTGCATCTGCACAAGCTGATCTCGCACAGGGAAGCGAACCTGAGTCTTCGATAGTTTCAGCCTGAGACTTCCGCCCCGATGATCTGCGCCGGCAATTCGACCAAGGGAGCGGGGATGTCCCAGGTCTTTTCCGGCGAGCGACAGAGGTCGGCAATCACGCAGCGTTCGCATTCGGGCTTGCGCGCCTTGCAGCAGTAGCGCCCATGCAGGATCAGCCAGTGATGCGCGTGATAGAGATATTGATCGGGGATGATCTGCATCAGCCGCTGCTCGACTTCATCAGGCGTCTTGCCGGGGGCGAGCAGCAGCCGGTTGGCGATGCGGAAGATGTGCGTGTCGACGGCCATCGTCGCCTGGCCGAAGGCCATGGAGAGCACGACATTCGCGGTCTTTCGGCCGACGCCGGGCAGGGTTATCAACTCCTCGCGCGTCCGCGGTACCTCGCCGCCGAAATCGGTAATCAGCTTTTCCGATAGCGCGACGACATTCTTCGCCTTGTTGCGATAAAGGCCGATCGTCTTGATATATTCGCGAATGCGCTCCTCGCCGAGATCGAGCATTTTCTGTGGGGTATCGGCGACGGCGAAGAGGGCGCGCGTCGCCTTGTTGACGCCGGCGTCGGTCGCCTGGGCCGATAGCGCCACGGCGACAACGAGCGTGAAGGGGTTGACGTGCTCCAGCTCACCCTTCGGTTCCGGCCGCTGAATGGAGAAGCGCCGGAAGATCTCTTCCAGGTCTGCCTTGGAATAGAGGCTCCTGGCCGCCGGCTTGCGGCCTGCGGTCGCATTTGACTTTTTCGCGGTTTGGGCGCTGGATTTGATCTTTGGATTTGCCATAAACGACCTATACTCAAGTCCTATGACGGAACGCAACGCCGATACGGCTGCAGACGGCAACAGGCCGGTTTTTGCCGCCGAATTGTTTCCCCATCGCTCGCTGCCGCGAAAGGGGTTCAAGATCATGCTGGCCCTGGCCGGCACTTTCTGTCTCTTCTACAGCATTCTCTTCGTCACGCGCGGCGCCTGGCCGATCGGCATCTTCTTCGGTGCCGATTTCTTCCTGCTCTATGGTGCCTTCTGGCTGAATTATCGTTCCGGGCGCGTGCGCGAGGAGGTGACGGTGTCGCGAACCAATGTCTCTATCCGCAAATTCTCGCCGACGGGCCGGATGGTGGAGCACGACTTCAATCCGTTCTGGACGCGGTTCCTGGTTCGCCGCCACAGCGAGATCGGTGTCGTCTCCATGCATGTCCGCGACAGAAGCCATGACACCGATGTCGGATCGTTCCTCAATCCGGAGGATCGCGAGAGCTTTGCCAAGGCATTCAAGCGGGCGTTGGCGACCGTGACGCAGCGGATATGAGCGGCTCGTCCAAGTCGGCGACATCACATTTTCGCAGAGAGACCATATGCGCAAGAAACGGGTGGTTTTAGCCTTCTTGCCGTGGTTTTCTCCTTTCCAAGGAGAAAGATTATGAATGCGATCGCACAGCTGAAGAAAGACATCACCCCGGAAGGTCAGGATTACGAGACCGTGCGGGAGGTCATCGAGCTCATTACCGAGGAATATCGCGACCAGCCGTCGTTGGAGATGCTTGCCGACCGGCTCGGCCAGTCGCCGACGCAGCTGCAGAAGACGTTTACGCGCTGGGCCGGTCTGTCGCCGAAGGCGTTCCTTCAGGCCGTCACGCTCGATCATGCCAAGCGGCTGCTGCGCAAGGAGGATCTGCCACTCCTGGAGACCTCCTTCGAGGTCGGTCTTTCCGGCCCGAGCCGGCTGCACGATCTGTTCGTGACGCACGAGGCGATGTCTCCCGGTGAATGGAAGGCGAGGGGCAGCGGTCTGGTGATGCGTTATGCGTTCCACATCTCGCCCTTCGGTCTCGCCCTGATCATGGTCACGGATCGTGGTCTTGCGGGTCTTGCCTTCAGCGATTCCGGCAATGAAAAGGCGTGCTTCGCGGATATGACCTGCCGGTGGCCGAATGCCGAGTTCATCGAGGATCCGCATGCGACGGCGCCTTACGCGGCCCGCATCTTTGAGCGCTCGAATTGGACGAGCGACCAGCCGTTGCGGGTGGTGCTGATCGGCTCGGATTTCCAGCTTCGTGTCTGGGAGAGCCTCTTGAAGATCCCGATGGGCCGTGCGGTGACTTATTCCGACATCGCCAGAGATATCGGCCAGCCGACAGCGATGCGGGCAGTCGGCGCAGCGGTCGGCCGTAACCCGATCTCCTTCGTCGTGCCCTGCCACCGGGCGCTTGGGAAGAATGGTCAGCTCACGGGCTATCACTGGGGTCTGACGCGCAAGCGAGCCATGCTGGGATGGGAATCGGGGGATACTTGAGGGATTGCGCAGTTTGCGCACGCTTGAAAAGCTACTCGGCTAATCACCCGCCCTCGTGGTTCGAGGCTTCGGTCCTGCGGACCTCCGCGCCTCACCATGAGGTCTGATCATTTGCGCCTGGCCGACAACTCTCTCCGCCTCATGGTGAGGTGCCCTGACGTCGAAGCCGCAGCGTAGACGGCAGGGCCTCGAACCACGAGGCGGCCCCTCAGTCAGACCGGCAGGTCCATATTTCAAGCCGCCTTCGCCATAGCCATCTGCAGCAGGGCCTTGGCAGCACTTTCATCCGTGATCAAAGTATTGCAGCCGATGCGCTTGATGGTGGCGCGGATCGCCTGCGCGCGGTGGGCGCCGCCGGAAGAGATCACGATGTGCTTTGCTTTCTTCAGCGTATCGAGATCGACGGACATCACCCGCTTGTTGATCGGGTGATCGACGGAATTGCCGTCGGCGTCGAGGAAGTTGAACATGGTGTCGCAGACGCAGCCCATTTCGATCAACTCTTCCAACTCGCGCTTCGAGATGAAGCCTTCGGACAGTGAGGTCGATTGCGGGCCGATATCGCCGCAGCTGACGATGGCGAGATCGAGGTTTTCCGCCAGCCTGTAGATGGCCTCCAGCCCGCATTTTTCGATGAGATTGCGCTTGGTCTCGACGGAATCGACTAAGAGCGGCGCCAGGAACATGTAGCATTCGGCGCCGAGCTGGCTCGCAAGGCGCCATGTATAGTCGATCGGGTTGGTTTGATGCACGGCGACGATGCCGCCGAGCAGGGAGACCACCTTGCAATTGTCGCGGCGGGTCGGGCGGAAGCTTGCGAGCGAAGCGGTCATCGTCCGGCCCCAGCCGACGCCGATGGTATAGTTGTCAGGGATGGCCTCAGTCAGGAACTGGCCGAGCGCCAGGCCGACGCTCTTTGCCTGCGCATTTACATTGCCGCCGGCCGGCTCGGGAACGACGATCGCTTCATCGAGCCCATAGGTGCGCTCGAGCTTGATCGCCAGCTCGACGCAGTCGTCGATACCTTCGGTGATCCAGATCTGCACTTCGGCGCGGCGCATTGCCTCATCCAGCAGGCGGATGACCGTGGTGCGGCTGATGCCGAGCTGCTCTGCAACGTCCTTCTGCGTCAGGCCCTGGTTGTAATAGAGCCAGGCGGCGCGAAGCCTCAGGGACGAGGTCTCCGAATAGGCGGTATGGGTTCCGCGTCTCAGTTTGGCCACAGGTCCTCCGGCAGGATTGTCGCATGCGCTGTTTAACGTCATGATCCGCCATGGATGCGAGATACAATGATAGCGGATGACAGGAGCAGGCGAGATCGGCTCTTCTGCTGCCGATATTCTATGACATGAAACTTATGTCAATCGAATTGCACAAATGTCCTTGACTTTTCGATGCGAGATTGCTGATAGTCGGTGCTGAGGAATTCGGTCCTGTCCAATCGAGGAGGACAATGTGCGAGTGCTGCTGCGAGCAAGTGCCAGGCCGGACAGGGAGCCATATAGGGCGCCCGGTGCCGGTGAAAAGCTTGTTTGCGGAAGGTTGTCTCCTCGTTGCTCGGCCGTTCACCGGAAATGGAACTCTAGCGCTTTTTTTCCCGTTACCGAAACATAGGAGAAGGAAGGCTGCACGGCTGACGCCTTCGGCCCCGCCCGACGAAAAGACCCGATCTGCTGTCCGCCATCTCCCATCCCAATGGGCCTCATTCAACAAGGATACCTGTTATGACTTCCAAGCTTGATCAACTCCGCGCCATGACGACGGTCGTGGCCGATACCGGCGATATCGAGGCAGTCGCTCGCCTGAAGCCGGTGGATTGCACCACCAACCCGACCATCGTCTTGAAGGCGCTCGGCACGCCGATGTTCGCCGATGCGATCAAGGAAGCTGTCGCCTGGGGCAAGAAGCAGGGCGGCGCCTCTGAAGCTGTCGTTTCGGCGGTGGCCGACCGTCTGGCCATCTCGGTCGGCGCAGCGCTTTCCGGCCTCGTACCCGGCCGTGTCTCGACCGAAGTCGACGCCGATCTCTCCTTCAACACCGAAGCTTCGCTTGCCAAGGCTCGCGGCATCATCGCCGCCTACAAGGAGCGCGGCATCGAGCGCGACCGCATCCTGATCAAGCTTGCCTCCACCTGGGAAGGCATCCGTGCGGCCGAAGTGCTGCAGAAGGAAGGCATCGACTGCAATCTGACGCTGCTCTTCAGCAAGGCCCAGGCGATTGCCTGCGCCGATGCCAAGGCATTCCTGATTTCGCCCTTCGTCGGCCGTATCCTTGACTGGTACAAGAAGTCGACCGGCAAGGACTACACCGCTGAAGAAGATCCGGGCGTCATCTCGGTGCGCGACATCTACCACTACTACAAGGCCAACGACATCAAGACGATCGTCATGGGCGCCTCATTCCGCAACACCGGCGAAATCGAAGCGCTGGCCGGTTGCGACCGCCTGACCATCAGCCCGAACCTGCTCGACGAACTTGCCAAGGATGAAGGCAAGCTGGAGCGCAAGCTCTCGCCGGAGCCCAAGGGTTCCGTCGAAAAGATCGCCGTCGACGAAAAGACCTTCCGCTGGATGATGAACGAAGACGCAATGGCCACCGAGAAGCTCTCCGAAGGCATCCGCGCCTTCGCCAAGGACCTCGGCACGCTGCGCGCCATGGTCAGCAAGGAGCTGCAGCTCGCTGCAGCCTGATGAGATCGCGTCTCTCTTCGGGAGAAGGTTGTTTGAGAAGGGCGCCGCAGGGATGCGGCGCCCTTTTGGGTTTTGGAAACGAGTGGAGTTTTGCGTTCGCCGCGCCTATGGCGCCCCCCTCTGTCCCTTTCGGGACATCTCCCCCACAAGGGGGGAGATCGTTGGGGCGCATCGCTAGCTTCACAAAATGAGGCCCTATCGCTCAACGGATATGATGCCGATTGTTTTGCGACAACAGCGCTGCGGGTTACCAATCTCCCCCCTTGTGGGGGAGATGTCACGAAGTGACAGAGGGGGGTATCTCGGGCGTAATGTTAGGATGAAAAATCCTATCGAAGAAACTCCGCCCTGACCTTATCCGACTGCCCACCAATCGTCGGCGCCGCCAGGCTATTCTTGGCACGGATGCCATTGACACGTATCGGGCTGGCCGTCGTTCGTACCGAGGCACCGTCATCGCGTGTCACCGTCTGCAGCATGTCGAGCTGGCGGAAGGCGGCGCTCTGCAGCAGTTTCGGCCAGTCGAGCACTTCCGCCGCCCAGATGTCGGCGGGTTCCAATAGGGCGACCCATTGCTGCGCCGTCTTTTCCCGCAGTCGGCTCGCGATCATGGTCTTGATCTCGTCACGGCGCTGGAAGGCATCATCCGGCGTGAAGTCGGCAAGGGCAGGCAGGTCGAGCAGCGGTGCGAGTTTTGTGAGCGGCATCATCGCGATTGCCAGCCAGCCATCGGCGCAGCGATAAACGCCGTAGGGAGCGGCAAGATAGGCATGGGCATTGCGCACGGCGGATTTCTGCGGCAGGCGGCCGCCGTCGTTGAGGTGCGTTGTCAGCACTTCGAACTGGAAATCGACCATCGCTTCCAGCAGGCTTGTTTCCACATGCACGCCGCGTCCGGTCACGCCGCGCCGCACGAGGCCGGCGAGGATCGCCTGTACGAGGAGGTTGCCGGCCAGCATGTCGGCGACGGCAAGCCCGAAGGGCACTGGCCCATCATCGGCCTCGCCGTTCAGCCACATGACGCCGGAGCGGGCCTGGGCCAGCAGATCCTGTCCGGGCAAGTGGCGCCATTCGTTGTCGGGACCGTATCCGGTGATGCTGCCATAGACGATACGGGGATTGATCGCCGCAACAGAGGCGTATTCGAGGCCAAGCCGCTCGATGACACCGGGGCGAAAATTCTGGATGATAACGTCGGCCTTGGCGATCAGGGCGCGCAGCTCCTGAAGGTCGTTCTCGTCCTTCATATTGACGGCAAAGCTTTCCTTGCCGCGGTTGATGGCATGAAAGAGCGTGGAATCGCCGCCGATTTCCGTGTCGCTGAGATAAAGCCGGCGGCAGAGATCGCCGCCGTCGGGCCGCTCGATCTTGATGACACGTGCGCCGAGATCGCCGAGCCGCAGGGCGGCCATGGGGCCGGCAAGAAACTGGCTCATATCCAGCACGATAATGCCGGAGAGCAGGCCTTCTTCATTATTCTGGGTCATGTCAGACTTTCAGCGGCGGCGCATCCGCAGGCCGGCCGTTTCTGTAGCGCACGGTCTGGATATGCTCGCAATAGAGCACCAGCTCGCCTTCGCCCTTGAAGACCTCGTAAGACGAGCGGATCAGGCCGAGCTCGGCATATTTCGGCTGCTTGTCCAGATTGGTGCGGATGGTGTAGATCGTCTCGCCGATGAAGGTGGGCTTGATGAAGCGCAGCTTGTCATAGCCATAGGAAAAGGCGTTGACGCAGTTCGTGGCGACGAGCCCGAGGCCCGCGGAAAAGACGAAGGCGCCGGCAACGAGCCGCTTGCCGAACAGGCCCTCGGTTTCGGCAAAGATCTGATCGCTGACATAAGGGTGCATATCGAGCACTAGCGCATTGAACTGCTGGGACTCGCCCTCCGAGATCGTCCGTCGCAGCGAGCGGATCTTGTGGCCGATCTCGAAATCCTCGTAGAACCAGTTTTCCGCGTTCCAGACGGGGATCTCGGCGTGGTCAGCCGGCATGGTCTTCGGATGGGTGCTGAATACGCCGACGGTGGCGGTCATGGCATTGTCTTTCGGTGGAAAGGCGCCTCGTCTCAGAGAGACCAGAGGCGCTTGGCATTCAGATGGTAGAGCCGATTGCGTTCGCCATCGCTTACGCCTTGCATCAGGGCATGGGTGGCGGCGACCCAGGTAGAGAGATTGCCGCCGAGCGTGCAGACCGGCCAATCGCTGCCCCAGATGACGCGATCCCAACCAAAGCTCGTGATGCAATGTTCGACGAAGGGACGCAGCGTTTCCGGCGTCCAGCTGTCTGGATCGGCATAGGCGACTACGCCGGAGATCTTCACAGTGACGTTCGGCCGCTTGGCAATGTCCGATATCCCGGCGGACCAGACCTCGCTGAGCTGCTTCTTGACGGCCGGCACGCCGCAATGGTCGAGGATGAAGCGGACATTCGGATTGAGGTCGACGAGTGCGATTGCCTTGGATATCTGGTGCGGCAGGACGCAGAGATCGAAGGTAAGGCGGGTATCCGCGAGCCGCTTCACGTTCTCGCGAAACAGAGCGCCCTCGGAGACATTATCCGGCACGACATGCAGCACCCGGCGGAAGCCTTTGACGAAGGGGTCTGCGAGCGCGCGGTCGAGATAGGCGGGGAAGTCCGCGCCTTCAGGGCGGCAGGCCGCGATGGCACCTCTCAGCAGGTTGCCGGGCTCGCGGCTCAAGCCTTTGACGTAATCAGTTTCCCTTTCGATATCGCTCTCGGCAACATCGACTTCCATGTGAAGCGTATCGGTGATCCCAAGCCGCCTGGCTTCGCGCGCATAGTCTTCGTAAAGGCTGTCGCGATTAAGCGCGCCGGCATCAGCCAGCCAGGGATAGGCCAGCCGTTTCCGGTCGACGATGTGCAGATGGCTGTCGAAAAGCATGGCGTTCCTCCCATACCTGCTTGCTCAACATATACTCACATAAGAATAGTTTATTCAAATAAAAATTATAGCTCGGCTCTGTCGACCGTGCCGGCCACGGTTTCGGAGATCTGCTTTGCCGCCTCCCGCACATATTCGACCACCTGTTCGCGCGTCGGCGCCTTCGAGTTTACGGGCTCGATGTAGGGACAGGTCAGCGCCGCCAGTGCATTGCCATCCATCGCCAGGACAGGCGCGGAAATATTGTGTACGCCGCTCGTCTGCAGGCTGCTCATGGTCTCAAAACCCTTTTCGCGAATTGCAGAGAGCTTCTCCTCGAGATCGGTGGGCGGTTCCTCCGGATCCTGCTCCTGGCGTCGCTGCTCGTTGATCATCATCTGGCGCTGCTTTGCATCCTTGAATGCCAGAAGAATGTGGCCCGAGCCGGTATTGTAGAGATTGATCTGGGCGCCGACACGGATGGAGATGCCCCAATAGGTCGGCGAGTCCTGCTGGGCGATGACGACGACGGAGCCGCGGTCGTAGATCGCCAGATGGCAGGCCTGCTCGGCGCGGTTGGAGAATTCGCGCATCAGCGGTGTTGCGAAGGAGACGAGGCGGCGAACCGGCGCGTGATAATGTGCAAGGCCGAAGAGTTTCAGCGTCAGGTAGAAGCGATCGCCATCCTGTCGCTGCACATAGCCGCGCCGCACCAGGCGATCGAGCATGCGGTAGAATTCGTTGGGGCTCTTGTTGAGCGCCTTGGCGATTTCGGCCTGTGTCAGGCCGCCGTCGATCGTCGCCAGCAGCTCCAATATGTCGAGACCCTTGTCAAGCGCCGGCGCGCGGTAGCGATCACTGTCGTCTTCTATGCTCATCAACAAGTCCCCCATGTGAAGAAACATGAATCGTCATTCATATATGAATGAAGGCATTTTACAAGCGCGCGATCACGGCTTGACGGCCAATGAATAAGATGTTTACTTATAAATCATTGATCCATATTTGGGTCGAGAGGGCAATCGGACAAGAGGTCCGAGCTTAAGGGAGGAAGTTCGATGAGGAATTGGAAGGCCGGTCTCGTTGCCGGCACGATGGCATTGCTTGCCGGTACCGCGGTTTTCGCCGCCGATCTGCCTGGCAAATTTCCGGGTGTGACGATCGACGCAAAGCTGATTGGCGGCCAGCAGTACGAGCCGCTTTATGCGCGTATTGCCGAGTGGGAGAAGGAGACAGGCGCCAAGGTCAATATTCTCTCCAAGAAGAACCACTTCGAGCTCGACAAAGAAATCAAGTCGGACATGGCCTCAGGCAGCATTTCCTGGTGCGTCGGCTCGAACCATTCGTCCTTCGCGCCGCAATATCCCGACCTTTACACCGACCTCGGCAAGCTGTTGCCCAAGGAGGAAATCGGCCAGTTTGTCGATTCCACAATTCAGGCCTCGACCATCGACGGCCGGCTGATCATGCTGCCGCGCGCCCAGTTCGACGTTTCGGCGCTCTACTATCAGAAGAGCCTCTATAGCGACGAAGCCAAGAAGACGGCTTTCAAGGCGAAGTACGGCTATGATCTGGCGCCGCCGAAGACCTGGAAGGAGGTCTCCGACCAGGCGATCTTCTTCTCGAACCCGCCGAATTTCTTCGGCACGCAGTTCCCCGGCAAGGAAGAGGCCATCAACGGCCGCTTCTATGAAATGCTGGTCGCGGAAGGCGGCGAATATCTCGACAAGGATGGCAAGCCTGCCTTCAACTCCGAAGCCGGCGTGCGCGCGCTCGACTGGTTCGTCAACATGTACAAGGCCAAGGCTGTTCCGGCCGGCACGACCAACTATCTGTGGGATGATCTCGGTGCGGGCTTTGCTTCCGGTTCGATCGCGCTCGATCTCGACTGGCCGGGCTGGGCGACCTATTTCAACGATCCGAAATCCTCGAAGGTTGCCGGCAATGTCGGCGTCGTCGTGCAGCCTGTGGGATCTTCCGGCAAGCACACCGGCTGGTCCGGCCATCACGGCTTCTCGGTGACGGAAGCCTGCGCCCACAAGGATGCTGCCGCTTCGCTCGTCTGGTTCCTGACCAACGACGACTCGCAGAAGCTCGAAGCGGCCAACGGCACCCTGCCGACCCGCAAGGCTGTCTGGGAATGGGACATCCAGCAGGCCGCTTCCGACCCTTACAAGAAGGAAGTGCTGAGCACCTTCCAGGAATCGATGAAATACGCTTTCCCGGTTCCGCGCACGCCGCAATGGATCGAAATCTCGAACGTCGTCTATCCGGAGCTTCAAGCCGCCATCCTCGGCGACAAGACCTCCAAGCAGGCGCTCGACGCCGCAGCCCAGAAGGCGACCGATGTCCTGAAGGACGCAGGCGCCCTTTAAGCGATGGAATAGAAGTCCCGCGCACTTCAGCGCGCGGGACTTCCGTAATCTGACTTCGAGAATGGTTTTTGATCGGCGCTACAAGGAGCTGGTCGGCCTGCCGGTTTTGTGCCGGGTCTCGTCCCAAGCAATCCATTCCAAGCAGTCCGGGCCACGCTGCCGAGGAATGCCGACAGGTGCAAACCATGTTCAAAAAGATATCCCCACCGGTCCTGCTTCTTCTTCCGGCGATCATCGTCCTTGTGGCCGTGGTGCTGTTTCCGCTGCTTCTTTCCTTCTATTCCAGCTTCACGCCATTTCGCCTGACGCGGCCGGCCACGCTCTTCACTTTCATCGGTCTGCGCAATTACATCCGCATCCTGTCGGATCCGGTGTTTCTTGCCGCCTTCATTCGCACCGTCGTGTTGCTGACGATCGCGCTTAATCTGGAAATGCTGCTCGGCCTCGGACTGGCGCTGCTGGTCAACAAGGCGACCCATGGCAAGCGCGTGCTGCGCACGCTGATGATGTTCCCGATGATGTTCTCGCCGGTTCTCGTCGGCTTCCAGTTCAAGTTCATGTTCAACGACAATGTCGGCATCATCAACAATGCCCTGCAATCCCTCGGCATTACGGAAACCGCCATTCCCTGGCTGATCGACGGCAATCTGGCGCTGTTTTCCATCGTGATCGCCGAAGTCTGGTCTTCGACCTCGGTCTTCGCGATCCTCATTCTTGCCGGCCTGCTCGCCATGCCGCAGGAGCCGGTCGAGGCCGCCAAAGTCGATGGCTGCACCAGCTGGCAGACCTTCCGCTACGTTACCTGGCCGTTCCTGATGCCCTTTGCCTTCATCGCCATGACGATCCGTTCGCTCGACGTCGCTCGCGCCTACGACATCGTCAAGATCATGACGGATGGCGGCCCGGCGCGGCGCACGGAGCTTATCTGGACGCTGGTCGGACGCACCGCCTATGCCGATGCGCAGATGGGTCTCGCCAACGCCATGGCCTATGTCTCGATCATTCTTTCGATCGCCTTCACAGTCTATTTCTTCCGTAAGCTGGCGCTTGCCCGCACCCAGATCGGAGCGGAGTGGTAATCATGGATCGCAACGCGCAACAACGCCTGCAGCGCCGCCTCTGGAACATCGCCTATCTCATCGGCCTCTTCCTCGCGATGCTCATCATCTGCCTGCCCGGCTTCTGGATCGTCATCAGCTCGCTCCGGCCAACCGTGGAAATCATGGCGAAGCCGGCGGTCTGGATTCCGCAGGAGCTGTCGCTGGAGGCCTATCGCGCCATGTTCAGCGGCGTGGGGCAGGGCGGCATTCCCGTCTGGGATTATTTCCGCAATTCGCTTGTTATCTCCATCACCTCGACGGCGATTGCGCTCGTCATCGGCATGTCCGGCGGCTATGCCTTCGCCCGCTTCCGTTTCGCGGGTAAATCGGCTGTGTTCCTCGGGCTGATGCTGACGCGCTCCGTGCCCGGCGTGGCGCTCTCGCTGCCGCTTTTCATGGTCTATGCGCGGCTCGGCATTATCGACACGCATTTCGGCCTGATCCTTACCTATGTCGCGCTCAACGTGCCCTTCACCATTTGGTTGATCGACGGCTTCTTCCGGCAGGTGCCAAAGGATCTCGCCGAAGCCGCGCAGATCGACGGCTGCACGCGCTGGCAGGCCTTCTGGCAGGTGGAATTCCCGCTTGCCGGCCCCGGCATCGCATCCGCCGGCATCTTCGCTTTCCTTACCTGCTGGAATGAATATGCCTTGGCCTCGCAGCTGACGCGCTCCGTCGATTCCAAGACGCTGCCCGTGGGCTTGCTCGATTACACGGCCGAGTTCACCATCGACTGGCGCGGCATGTGCGCGCTTGCTGTCGTGATGATCATTCCGGCGCTCGCTCTCACTTTCATCATTCAGAAGCATCTGGTGTCGGGTCTGACATTCGGTGCGGTCAAAGGTTGATCTTAATGGCTCAGGTTTCCCTCAAAAAACTCGTCAAGCGCTATGGCGCTCTGGAAATCGTCCACGGCATCGATCTCGACATCGCGGACAAGGAGTTCATCGCGCTCGTCGGCCCGTCCGGCTGCGGCAAGTCGACGACGCTGCGCATGATCGCCGGCCTGGAAGACGTCTCCGACGGCACGATCGAGATCGGCAATACCGTGGTCAACGACCTGCCGCCGCGCGATCGCAACATCTCCATGGTGTTCCAATCCTATGCGCTTTATCCGCATATGACGGTGCGCGAGAACATGGGCTTTTCGCTGAAGATCGCCAAGCAGCCGCAGGCCGAGATCGACAAGCGCGTCAACGAAGCCGCTGCTATCCTCAGCCTCGAAGCCCTGATGGATCGCCGTCCGGCGCAGCTTTCCGGCGGTCAGCGCCAGCGCGTTGCCATGGGCCGCGCCATCGTGCGCCAACCCGAAGTCTTCCTCTTCGACGAGCCGCTGTCGAACCTCGACGCCAAGCTGCGCACGCAGATGCGCACGGAGATCAAGAAGCTGCATGCCAAGGTGCAGTCGACGGTGGTTTACGTCACGCACGACCAGGTCGAAGCCATGACGCTGGCCGACCGCATCGTCATTATGCGCGACGGCCATATCGAGCAGGTCGGCACGCCGGATGAAGTGTTCAAGCGGCCCGCCACACGCTTTGTCGCTGGCTTCATCGGCTCGCCGCCGATGAACATCGAGGAGGCGACGCTGAAGGGCGGAGAGCTCACCTTCAAGAATGGTGATCGTCTACCGCTGCCGAGCCAGTTTGCCGGTAAGGTCAGGGAAGGCGAGAAGGTCGCTTTCGGTCTCAGGCCCGACGACATCTTCCCGACGGGTCACGGCCTGCATTCGGGCGCGGAATCTGCCGTCCACGAGCTGACACTGCCCGTCGCCATCACCGAACCGCTCGGCAATGAAACGCTCGTTTTCGTCGAATTTGCCGGACGTGAGTGGGTGACGCGCATGCTCAATCCGCGCGCATTGAAGAGCGGCGAACAGCTGAAGATGAGCTTCGATCTCAGCCAGGCACACCTGTTCTCCACCGAAACCGGCAAGAGCCTGGCGATCTAAGGACTACCCCCATGGCACGCATCGAAAAAATTGAACTGCGGATGGTCGAGCTGCCGCCGAAGGTGAAGCGGACGGATGCGATCCAGAGCTTCGTCAGCCAGGAAACGCCGATCGTCACCATCACCGACAGCGACGGGGCTGTCGGCACCGGCTACAGCTATACGATCGGCACCGGCGGCTCCTCCGTCATGCGGTTGCTCTCCGACCATCTGGTGCCGCTTTTGATCGGTGAAGATGCCGATTGCATCGAGGCGATCTGGCATAAACTGGAATTCGCTACCCATGCGACGACCATTGGGCCTATCACGGCGCTGGCGCTTGCGGCCGTCGATACAGCGCTTTGGGACCTGCGAGCGAAGAAGCAGAACCTGCCGCTCTGGAAGCTTGCTGGCGGCGCCAAGGATCGTTGCCCGCTTTACACGACCGAGGGTGGCTGGCTGCATATCGAGAAGGAAGCCCTGGTCGAAGACGCCTTGCAGGCGAAGGCCAAGGGCTTTTCCGGCTCGAAGGTGAAGATCGGCAAGCCGCATGGCTCGGAGGATTATGATCGGCTGGCGGCGATGCGGCTGGCGCTCGGCTCGGGTTTCGAGATCATGACTGACTGCAATCAAGGCTTCACCGTTGACGAGGCGATCCGCCGCGCGGCGCGCCTGAAGGAGCTGGACCTTGCCTGGATCGAGGAGCCGCTGCCAGCCGACGATCTCGACGGTCATATCCGACTGACCCGGTCGACGCCGACGCCGATCGCGGTTGGCGAATCCATGTATTCGATCCGGCATTTCCGTGAGTATATGCAGAAAGGCGCCTGCTCGATCGTGCAGGTGGATGTTGCCCGCATTGGCGGTATCACGCCTTGGCTGAAGGTGGCGCATGCTGCCGAGGCCTTCGATATTCCGGTCTGCCCGCACTTCCTGATGGAGCTGCATGTCAGCCTCACCTGTGCCGTGCCGAACGGCAAATATGTCGAATACATCCCGCAGCTCGACGATCTGACGACCAAGGGCATGGAAATCGTCGACGGTAAGGCGCTCGCTCCTTCCGAGCCCGGCATCGGCATCGCCTGGGATTGGGAAGCCGTAAAGGCGCGCTCGATCGGCGAATTTACGCGCGAAATCCACGGCTGAGGAGGAACGTGCCATGCAACGGATGGGTATGGTGATCGGCCTGGAGCCGGCCAAGGTCGCGGAATACAAGGCGCTTCATGCGGCCGTCTGGCCCGAGATCCTGGCGCTGATCTCGGACTGCAACATTACCAACTATTCGATCTTCCTGAAGGAGCCGGAAAACCTGCTCTTCGGCTATTGGGAATATGTCGGCACGGATTTCGAGGCCGATATGCGCAAGATGGCAGCCAGCCCGAAGAACCAGGAATGGTGGTCCGTCTGCATGCCCTGCCAGAAGCCGCTCGAGACCCGCAGGCAAGGTGAGTGGTGGGCCATGATGGAGGAGGTTTTTCATCATGACTGACCTGCAAGATAAGCCCCTCACCCTAACCCTCTCCCCGCAGGCGGGGAAAGGGGACGATCTTCCTTGGCGGAGCCTTTCGAGCCTCGCAAAGGTGAGAGGCGACGGAGAGTGCGCCCATCCCCTTCTCCCCGTCAAAACGGGGAGAAGGTGGCCGATAGGCCGGATGAGGGGCAGCTCTCGGAACGCGCGGGCGGGGGTGATGCTTGAGATGCACATCACTGCCTTCGGTGTGCGAGGAGAGATCACCCCACCCCGGACCTTTGGTCCGACCCTCCGCCTCAATGGGAGGGTGAGATGACCTTCGATCCCAAATCCCTGCGCCAATGGTGGCCGAATCCGTCAAAGCCGCGTCCGATCGTGATCTTCGGAGCCGGCAGCATCGTCGGTGACGCGCATCTACCGGCGTACAAGCAAGGCGGCTTTCCGGTCGCTGGTCTTTACGATCCGAACGCCGAGAAAGCAGCGGCGCTCGCCGCACGATGGGGCATCACAGCCTTTACATCCGAGGCAGAGGCACTTGCCGTCGAAGGCGCCATTTTCGATCTGGCGACGCCGCCGGCGGCCCATGCCACGATCCTGTCGAAGTTGCCGCGTGGTTCCTTCGCGCTGATCCAGAAACCGATGGGCAGCGACCTCACAGGCGCCTCCGAAATTCTGCGGGTCTGCCGCGAGCGCGACATCAAGGCGGCCGTCAATTTCCAGCTTCGCTTCGCGCCGATGATGCTGGCGCTCTATGATGCCGTGAACAAAGGCTATCTCGGCGAGATCGTCGATTTCGATGCATGGCTGGCGCTCGCCACGCCCTGGGGTCTGTGGCCTTTCCTGAAAGGCCTGCCGCGTATCGAGATCGCCATGCATTCGATCCACTATCTCGATTTCATTCGCGGGCTGCTCGGCAATCCCCAAGGGGTCCACGGCAAGACCATCGGCCATCCCAACCACGATGTCGCGCAGACCCGGACGGCGGCGATCCTCGATTATGGCGACAAGGTCCGCTGCGTGCTCTCGGTCAATCACGACCATGATTTCGGCCGCAAGTTCCAGGCCTGCGAGTTTCGCATCGCCGGCACCAAGGGCGCAGCCTATGTCAAACTCGGCGTCAATCTCGACTATCCGCGCGGCGAGCCGGACGAGCTGTGGATCCGGCCCGAGGGTGGCAGCGATTGGGTCGAGGTGAAGCTCGATGGTGCCTGGTTCCCGGATGCCTTCGTCAACCGCATGGCCAACCTGCAGCGCTTCGCATCCGGCGAGGATCAGCAGCTGATCGGTTCCGTCGAAGATGCCTGGCAGACCATGGCCCTCGTCGAGGCCGCCTATCAGTCGAGCGCCGCTCCGGCGACGCCGATTGCCGAACTTCCAAAGGCTTGAGGAATGTCCGAACAAACCATCTACTTCGAAGACTATGAACTCGGTCATGTCAGGGTGACCACCGGACGGACGATCACCGAGACCGATTTCGTTGTCCACGCCGGCCATACCGGCGATTTCTTCCCGCATCACATGGACGCGGAATTCGCCAAAACCTTGCCCGGCGGTCAGCGCATTGCGCATGGCACGATGATCTTTGCGATCGGCGTCGGGCTTACGGCCTCGCTCATCAATCCCGTCGCTTTTTCCTATGGTTACGATCGGCTCCGCTTCGTCCGCCCGGTACATATCGGCGATACGATCCGCACCCGCGTCACCATTTCGGCGAAAGAGGATGATCCGAAGCGACCGACCTCCGGCCGCGTGGTCGAGCGTTGCGAAGTGCTGAACCAGCGCGACGAAGTCGTACTCGCTGCCGATCACATCCTAATCGTCGAGCGCAAGCCGACTGCGGAGAAGGCGTGATGGTGAAGCTCCCCATGATCAAGCTTAGGGGTATGACCTGGTCGCATCCGCGCGGCTACGATCCGATGATCGCCTGCTCGAAGCAGTGGCGGGAACAGACCGGCGTCGAGATCAGCTGGGAAAAGCGGTCGCTGCAGGATTTCGAGACCTTTCCGGTCGAAGAGCTTGCCGCGCAATACGACCTCATCGTCATCGATCATCCGCATGTCGGCCAGATCACGCGGGAGAACTGCCTGCTGCCGCTCGATGATGCGGCTCATGCGGAGGAAGTGGCGGCGATCGCAGCCGGCACGGTCGGGCGCTCCTATCCAAGCTACAATTGGCAGGGCCGCCAATGGGCCTTTCCGCTCGATGCGGCAACGCAGGTACAGGCCTACCGGCCGGATCGACTGAGCGCGCCCGTCAAGGACCTTGCCGAGTTCGTCGCGCTCGCCAATGAGGGCAGGGCGATCCTGCCGATGCGGCCGCCGCATTCGCTGATGACCTTCATCTCGCTGGCGGCGCATCTCGGCACGCCCTGCAGCGTCGAAGGTCCGGATTTCATCGCGAAGGCCGATGGCGAAGCGGTGCTCGACTGGATGGCGCGGCTCGTCTCGCGGATGGATATCAGCTGCTACGAAATGGATCCGATTGCCGTGTTCGACCTGATGGCGCAGGCGGACAGTCCCTATGTGGCGTCACCCTTCATCTATGGCTACGTGAATTATTCCTTTGCCGGATTCAGGCCGGCGCGGATCGCCTTTGCCGATATGCCCGTCATCGACGGCCGCCCGCCGAACGGCTCGGCGCTCGGTGGCACAGGCATTGCCGTCTCGGCGCGCACGCAGGCGCCGGAAGAGGCGAAAGCCTTTGCGCGCTGGATCGCCGGCGGGCCGGTGCAGGCGGGTATTTATGCTGATGGCAACGGACAGCCGGGTCACGCAGACGCCTGGGTCAGCGATGCGGTCAATACGCCGGCGCTCGATTTCTATCGCAACACGCGCGCGACGCTGGAGGGTGCCTATGTGCGGCCGCGGCATGACGGCTACATGGCATTTCAAAGCGACGCATCCGAGGTGATTAGCGATGGACTGCGAACGGCCACGCGGCATACAGTCCTCATCGACAAGCTGAACCGCCGCTTCGCACAGTCCTTCGAGGCTTCGGAGAGGCTGGGCTAACTGATTGTTATTGCATGATCTTATCCGAGTTTCCGGCTATGCAATCGGCCGGATGGATAGGATCATAGTCCCGAGGAAAGGATCAGGATTATGGGTCACGGGTTGGAAGGCAAGAAGGTCGTCATCACGGCGGCGGGGCAGGGCATCGGCCGAGCATCGGCGGAGCGCTTCATCTCGCTTGGCGCGCATGTCTACGCCACCGACATCAACGAGCAGACGCTCTCGACGCTGGATGGCGCCACCAAGCATGTGCTGAATGTGCTCGACGGTGCTGCGGTCAAGGCCTACGCTGAAGAGCTCGGCCCGATCGACGTGCTCTTCAACTGCGCCGGCTTCGTCCATGCCGGCACGATCCTCGATTGCGAAGAGAAGGATTGGGATTTCTCCTTCAACCTCAATGCCAAGGCCATGTATACGACTTGCCGCGCCTTCCTGCCGGGCATGCTGGAAAAGGGCAAGGGCTCGATCGTCAACATGTCGTCGGTCGCTTCCAGCGTGAAAGGCGTGCCCAACCGCTTCGCCTACTGCGCCTCCAAGGCCGCCGTCATCGGCCTTACCAAGTCGATCGCCGCCGATTTCGTTGCCAAGGGTATTCGTGCCAACGCCATTTGCCCCGGCACGGTCGATAGCCCTTCTCTGCATGAGCGGCTGCGGGCAACCGGCGACTACGAAAAGGCAATGAAGGACTTCATTGGACGTCAGCCGATGGGCCGCATCGCGACCGCCGAAGAGATTGCCGCCCTCGTGACCTATCTCGCCGGCGACGAAGCAGGTTTCACGACCGGCCAGATCCACGTCATCGACGGTGGTTGGACGGGCTGAGGGTTCTTTCCGCGATCGGAGGCTTCGTGTTGCGAGGCCTCCTTTTATTTGCCACTCTCGTTTGCGAATCGGTTTGCGACGGACGATTTGCGATCAGGAGAGCGGCATGGATGCGCAGGGACATTTGCATCATTCCAGATGGCTCGTGTTATGGCGCAAGCATCATGTCATCGTGATTTCCGTGCTGGCCGGCATTGCCGTCTTTCTGCTTCTGACGTCCAGGGATTTCAATGCCGGCAACCTGTTGGTTGCCTGGGATACGACGGCGGTCGTCTATATCATATACAGTCTCTATCGGATGCTGACGGCGGACCCGCAGCGGATTCGCAAGCGCTCCGCAGATCTCGATTTTTCGGATGGATTCCTCCTGTTTCTGTCGATCGCTGCTGCTCTTGCCAGCATCGGCGGCATTGCGCTGGATCTGCTTGGCGTCAAGGATGCCTCACCCGAAATCGCCTTCTACCGCGTGATGATGGCGATCGTGACGATCCTTATATCGTGGACCTTCCTGCATACGCTGTTCACCATCCACTATGCGCATCGCTTCTACAGTATTCCCGGCAAAGGGCAGGGGCTCAAATTCGCAGAGCCCGTCGAAGAGCCGATTTATTGGGACTTCCTCTATTTTTCCTTCACCATCGGTGTCGCGGCGCAGACCGCCGATATTGGCATTTCCACGGTCTCGATGCGTAAGCTGGCGCTTTTGCATGCGATCCTGTCGTTCCTGTTCAATACGACCATCCTGGCGCTTGCGATAAACGTCGGGGCGAGCCTGATCTAGGCCCGCCCCTTCGACAGCTGCGGCTCATACTGTCACATGACGGCGTTGCCGGCCATGACGGCCAGGATCAGGAACACCAGGAAGATGATCAGGAAGATGGCAAAGAGAACGCGCGCAATGGTTGCGGTTGCCGCGGACACGCCTGAAAAGCCGAAAAAGCCGCTGATCAGCGAAATCACAAAGAAAATAAGAGCCCATTTCAGCATTTAGCAATCTCCTCTGCGTTGTATTTCTGTAAGACGCGGGAGGAGGGAATTTGTTCCGAAGGTGGTTTGGTTTTGGCGATAGCTCCGGGATTATGGAGAGTGTGGCACTCCCCTCTGTCACTTCGTGACATCTCCCCCACAAGGGGGAGATTGGTAACCCGCAGTGATCCCTCGTATCCAAACCAGGATTGCGTCTGTTGAAATGAAGGCCCGTTGCTTTTTACAGAGCGGGCGACGCTCTCCAAACAATCTCCCCCCTTGTGGGGGAGATGTCACGACAGTGATAGAGGGGGTATAATGCCGCGGCAAGCGCGAGGACCTTTGTTTTACCCCCAGCCATTCCCTACCCGTGATTGATCATCACATGTCGCACGGCGGTATAATCTTCGATAGCGTAGACTGACATATCCTTGCCGTAACCGGATTGCTTCAGGCCGCCATGCGGCATTTCGTTGACCAGCATGAAGTGGGTGTTGATCCAGGTGCAGCCATATTGCAGCCGGGCGGCCGTCTGCATGCCGCGGCTGATGTCCTTGGTCCAGACCGAGGAGGCGAGGCCGTAGTCGCTGTCATTGGCCCAGGTGACGGCGGCGTCGGGATTGGTGAAGCGTGTGACCGAGACGACCGGGCCGAAGACTTCGCGGCGCACGATCTCGTCGTCCTGCGTGGCGCCGGCGACGATGGTCGGGGCATAGAAGAAGCCGCGTTCGCCGGAGATCCTGCCGCCTGTCGTGATCTCCATGTGCTTGTGTTCGGCGGCGCGGGTGACAAAGCTCTCGACGCGGTCGCGCTGGCGCTTGGAGATCAGCGGGCCAATCTCGTTTTCGGTATCGTCGGCAAGGTTGAACTTGATGTTCGATACGGCCGAGGTAAGGTCGGCGACGAAATTATCGTAGACCTTGGCGTCGGCATAGATGCGGCAGGCGGCGGTGCAGTCCTGGCCGGCATTGTAGTAGCCGAAGGTACGGATGCCTGACACGACGGCGTCGATATCGGCATCGTCGAAGATGATGACCGGCGCCTTGCCGCCGAGTTCGAGATGGGTGCGCTTCACTGTCTTGGCGGCTGCCTGAAGCACCTTCTTGCCGGTGGCGACATCGCCGGTGATGGACACCATGCCGATCTTCGGATGGTTGATCAGCGCGTTGCCGACACTTTCGCCGCGGCCGAGGATGACGTTGACGACACCCTCGGGGAGGATATCCGCCAGCAGCTTTGCCATCTTCAATGCCGTCAGCGGGGTCTGTTCCGAAGGCTTGAAGACGACGGTGTTGCCGCCTGATATCGCCGGCGCCAGCTTCCAGGCCATCATCATCAGCGGATAGTTCCACGGTGCAATCGAGCCGACGATGCCGATGGGATCACGGCGGATCATCGAGGTGTGGCCGGGCAGATATTCGCCGGCGACCGGGCCGTGCAGGTTGCGTACCGCACCGGCAAAGAAGCGATAGCAGTCGACGATCGCCGGAATTTCATCATTGAGCACAGCATTGATCGGCTTGCCGCAGTTCAACGCTTCCAACGCGGCGAAGCCTTCGGCATCGCGCTCGATGGCATCGGCAATCTTGAGGAGATAGGTCGAGCGCTGGCTTGGCGTCGTCTGCGACCAGCTCGTGAAGGCCTTTTCCGCGGCGTCGACGGCGGCGTCGATCTGGCCGAGCGATGCCTCGGGCAGGTTAAGCACGGTCTCGCCCGTCTTCGGGTTGAGGACGCGCTCTTCCGTTTCCGTGCCGGCTTCGAAGCGGGAGCCGATCAGCATTTGGGTATCCATTATTCTCTCCCTTTCATTTGCCGCCGCCGGCGATCTGGTCGCCGTCGCGGGTAAGATAGTAGGCTGCCAGGATTGGCAGGAAGGTGACAAGCACGACGACCATGGCGACGACGTTGGTGACGGGTCGCTGGCGCGGGCGGATGAGTTCCTCCAGCATCCAGATCGGCAAGGTCATCTGCTGGCCGCCGGTGAAGGTGGTGACGATGACTTCATCGAAGGAGAGCGCGAAGGCGAGCATGCCGCCGGCAAGCAGCGCCGTGCCGATGTTCGGCAGGACGACATGGCGAAAGGTCTGGAAGCCATCGGCGCCAAGATCCATCGACGCCTCGATCAGCGAGCCGGAGGTGCGACGGAAACGGGCGACGGCATTGTTGTAGACCACGACGACGCAGAAGGTGGCATGGCCAAGAACGATCGTCCAGACCGAGAACGGGATATCGAACAGGCTGAAGGCGGAGCGTAGTGCGATGCCGGTGATGATGCCCGGAAGCGCGATCGGCAGGATGACGAGCAGCGAGATCGCCTCGCGGCCGAAGAATTTCGTCTGGCTGACGGCGGCGGCGCAGAGCGTGCCAAGCACCAGCGCTATAATGGTGGCGATAGTTGCGACCTGAACGGACAACGCAAGCGCCGACCAGACATCCGGTCTGTTCCAGGCGATGCCGAACCATTGCAGGGTGAGGCCCGGTGGCGGCCACTGATAGCTCTTTTCCTCCGTCGTGAAGGCATAGATGAAGATCAAGAGGATCGGCAGATGCAGGAAGAGCAGGCCGCCAGCAGCGGCGATCTTCAGGGGGAAGGAGGCGCGTTGCCCACGATCAGAGCGCATCGAAAGCTCCCTGCTTCTTGGCGATCCAGAGATAGATGGCCATGATGGCGATTGGCACGACCGAGAAGGCGGCGGCCAGCGGCACGTTGCCGGCGGTTCCCTGCTGCGTATAGACGGCCTGGCCGATGAAGAGGCGCGAGGAGCCGATGATCTGCGGGATGATGTAATCGCCTAAGGTCAGCGAGAAGGTGAAGATCGAGCCGGCGACCACACCAGGCAAAGCCAGCGGCAGGAGCACCGTGCGGAAGGTCTGGTTCGGCGTTGCGCCGAGATCGGAAGAGGCTTCGAGCAGATTGGCCGGCACGCGTTCGAGAGCGGCCTGCGTCGGCAGGATCATATAGGGCAGCCAGACGTAGACGAAGACCAGGAAGGTGCCGATATAGCTCACCGACAGCGAGTTGCCGCCGATGATCGGCATGGCGAGCACGCCATCGAGCAGCCAGCCGAGGTGCAGCTTGTCGAAGATCCAGGTGAGGATGCCTTCCTTGGCGAGGATCAGCTTCCAGGCATAGACTTTCACCAGATAGCTCGACCAGAGCGGCAGCATGATGCCGAGATAGAACAGCGCCTTCCATTTACCCTGCGCATGGCGCGCCGCATAATAGGCGATGGGGAATGCGACGAAGGCGGAGGCCAAGGTGACGAGGGCGGCCATAATGACCGTGCGGACGATGATGTCGAAATTGGCCGTGTTCAGCAGCTGGGCATAGGTCGAGAGGGTGAATTCGTAGTTCACCATTCCCGAGAAGTCGTCAATCGAGAAGAAGCTCTGCAGCAAGAGCGCGATCAGCGAGCCGATGTAGATGATGCCGAGCCAGAGCAGCGGTGGCGTCAGCATCAGGAACAGCAGCAGCTTCGGGCGGCGCCAGAAGAGATCGGATAGGCGGCCGAAGAAACCGCCGCGGCGCGGCAGGATCGAGGCCGGCGCTTGGCTTGACGAGGCGGGGAAGGCGGCGGCGTTCATGCGGCGTCATCCATGTAATGCACATCGGCCGGCAGCCAGGCGAGGCGGACGGATGCGCCTGTATCCGGAGCCGATTGCCCGGCAGGCACGGTCACATGCAGGCGGGCGCCATTTGCCTCCACCGAGAGGCGGGTAGCGGCACCGAGAAAGCTCGTCGCTTTCACGGTCGCCGCCACGCCGCTCTCCTCAGTCAACCGGATCGCTTCGGGGCGTAGGCTGGCCCAGCGGCGTTCGCCGCCGAGCGACGACATGACCTCGGGGGTAATGACGTTGGAGGAGCCGACGAAATCGGCGACGAAGCGGGTCTTCGGCCGCTGATAGATATCGTGGGGTGTGCCCTGCTGGACGATGCGACCATCGTTGAAGACGGCGACGCGGTCGGCCATGGACAGCGCCTCACCCTGATCGTGGGTGACGAAGACAAAGGTGATGCCGAGCGCGCGCTGCAGGCTCTTCAATTCCTCCTGCATCTGCTCGCGCAGTTTCAGATCGAGTGCGCCGAGCGGCTCATCGAGCAGCAGCACCTTCGGCTTGTTGACCAGGGCGCGGGCAAGCGCCACGCGCTGCCGCTGGCCACCGGAGAGCTGGCCGGGGCGCCGCGCGCCATAGCCCGGCAGCTTCACCAGCTCCAGCGCCTGCTCGGCTGCACGCAGCCGCTCGGCCTTGCCGACGCCCTTGACCATCAGCCCGTAGGCAACGTTGTCGAGGATGTTGAGATGCGGAAACAGCGCATAGTCCTGGAAGACCGTGTTGACGTTGCGCCTATAGGGCGGCACGCCTTCGGCGGTTTCACCGAAGATCTCGATATGGCCGCCGGTCGGCTGTTCGAAGCCGGCGATCAGCCGGAGGCAGGTGGTCTTGCCGGAACCGGAAGGGCCGAGCATGGCGAAGAATTCGCCGGGTGCGATCTCCAGATCGACACGGTCCACAGCGCGGACCTGGCCGAAATGGCGGGACACCTGCTGGAAACGAACGGCGTTCATTGGTTTCTCCAGGGATATGCAGTGGTGTTTGATATCATGCCAGCCAAACCAACCGGAGCAGGTTTGCGACGGAACCGGCTTTCAATGGGCCGGCGGGATTGCCGCTCCGCATTCGGAGCGGCGAAGGCCGATGCGGCTGGTTATCTGCCGCCGATTACGCCGATATAGTCGGAGACCCAGCGATGATAGGGCACGCATTCGCTCTGGCTCGTGCATTTTGCGACAGGCGTCTTCCAGAAGCGAATCTTGTCGAAGTGGTCGTAGCCATTGGTGGCGCAACCGCTGTCGGTGAGCAGTTCATTGCCCTTGCAGGCGGCGGGAACCGAGGGCACGGCGCCGAACCAGGCGGCGGCGTCGCCCTGAACCTTTGCCTGCAATGAATGCTCCATCCACATATAGGCGCAGTTCGGATGCTCGCTGTCGGCATGCAGCATGGTGGTGTCGGCCCAGCCCGTCGTTCCCTCATCCGGGAAGGTGGAGGCGATCTTCTGCTTGTCGGACTGCAGCAGGTTCACCTGGAACGGCCATGAGCCGGAGGCGACGACGCCTTCGTTCTTGAAGTCGTCGGTCTGGATCATCGCGTCGTGCCAATAGCGGCTGACGAGCTTGCGCTGGCCACGCAGGAGGTCGAGTGCGGCCTTGTACTGGTCTTCGTTCAGCTCGTAGGGGTCCTTGATGCCAAGCTCCGGCTTGTGCGCCATGAGGTAAAGGGCGGCATCGGCAATATAGATCGGGCCATCATAGGCCTGGACGCGGCCCTTGTTGGACTTGCCGTCGGGCAGGGTCATTTCCTCGAAGACGATGTTCCAGCTCTTCGGCGCCTGACCCTTGAAGGCATCCGTGTTGTACATCAGCACATTCGGTCCCCAGAGATAGGGGACGCCGTAGTGGACGCCGTTGACCGTATGCCACGGGGCATTCTTCAGGCGCTCATCAAGGGTCTTCCAGCTCGGGATCAGATCGGTATTGATCGGCTGGACGCGCTTGCCAGCCACGAGACGCAGCGATGCGTCGCCCGAGGCGGTCACGAGATCGAAGCCACCTTCGTTCATCAGGGCGACCATTTCGTCCGATGTTGCCGCGGTCTTGACGCTGACCTTGCAGCCGGTCTCCTTTTCGAAGCCCGTGACCCAATCGTAGTTCTTGTCGCTTTCGCCGCGCTCGATATAGCCGGCCCATGCGACGATGCTGACGGCGCCTTCACCTTTGCCGAGCGTCTTCAACGGCTCGGCGGCAATGACCTGCGTGGCAAAACTTAGGCATGCGAGTGCGGCCGTGCATGATTTCAGCAGATGCTTCATCGGACTCTCCCGGTTTTTGAGCCTTGATTATGTGGAGCCAGTGGCTGGCTTTCTGTTCCCGGAAGAAAAGGTGACGCGATTTCGCCGTATTCGCAAATTCATTTATCAGAAAGTCGATATCGGAAATTCCGATTTCAAGTGAAGCGATCGATTAGCAATCGGACTCGCTTCTCAAGAACGGGAACAGAAGGATCGTCCCCAATCTGACCGTCTAACGACTTCATAAATACATCAGCCGCGAGTTCATCCCCTAAAATTGCCGATATGCACTCGAATGCTATTTTATGATGGAGCGCATCGATTTCTGGGTCTAGCCGTTCACAAACTTCATAGAACTCGCCGGCCATAGGCGCTCCAACCATGTCTGCCCAAGGCTCGATTAGCATAATCCGGCAAACCTCGAAGAGGCGCTCCCGCTGCGTGCCATCACCCGCAACGGCCGCCTTCGCAAGCGGGTGCCGGGATATGAGCCAATGCCGAAACACGGCGGTATAGATGTCCTCTTTGTTGCTGAACGTTTTGTAGAGCAGCGTGCGCGAAATGCAGGCGCGTTTGGCGATATCGTCCAGCGACGTTTTGGCAAAGCCAAAATTGAGGAAGCACCATTTTGCGGCGTTCAAAATGGTGTCACGGCGTGAAGCAACTTCTTCTGGGGTTATCCTAGGTGCCATAGCGATTTGTGACAAATTGAATGTTTTTCGTCAAGTTGTTGCGTTCTTCCACTTGACCTTCGGCTCTTACTGAATCATTTTGACATAAAGAGTTAATTTTGTCACAATGCATCGCTTTACGGAAGCAAGGTTGCAGCGCGCCAATTTCCAAGGACAGAAGGCAACGAAAATGAGCAATGCTTGGACCCCGGCAGAAATCCCCCCGCAAACGGATAGACGAATAATCGTTACAGGCGGGAACAGCGGAATAGGGTGGCATACCGCGCTCGAATTGGCTCGCGCCGGCGCACAGGTTACGATCGGTGCGCGTAGCAAGTCCAAAGGCGAGGACGCGGTAAAGCGCATTCGCGACATTATTCCGCGCGCCAATGTGCGCTGGGGTGTCCTGGACCTTTCCAATCCTGTGTCCGTTCAAGCATTCGCCGACAGCCAGCTCGAAGATGGCCGCCCGATTGATATGCTGATCAATAATGCTGGCATAATGGGCCTTCCGCGGCGTGAAGTTAGCGTCGACGGCCACGAACTGCAGTTCGCGACCAATGTCTTCGGGCCTTATCGGTTGACTGGTTTGCTTTTGCCGGCGTTGCTGCGCGCAAACCGCCCACGTGTCGTAACAGTCGCGTCTGGCACACATAAGATGTTCAAGCCCGGGCCGATTACTGATTTTGAGGCCAAGGACAACTACGTGCCGATGCGGGTTTATGCCAAGACGAAGCTTGCCAACGTCCTCTTCGCTCGTGAGTTACAGCGCCGCGCGGGCGACCGGCTGCTATCGACCATTAGCCATCCTGGCGGCGCGCGAACCAATCTCTTTGCCGCAACAACCTTGAGCACCAAGATTGCCGGCATCTTGACGTATCCTCTACTGCAAAGTTCGGAGAAGGGCGCGTGGCCGACGCTTATGACTGCAACTTTGGAGAATGCCCGACCTGGCGGTTATTACGGACCTGGCGGCTTCATGGAGTTGCGCGGCAATCCTGTCGAGGCGAAAACGGCTTCCTATGCGGATGATCCTTCCGCTTGGCGCGCTCTGTTCAATGACCTGGAACGGATTACCGGCATCGCCTACGCTATTTAAAACTGGAAGACCCAGAGAAGTTTTTTCGCTCTCTGCCATTGCTACCACATGGGAAATTCCGATTCTTATCTCTGTATGCGGGCCAGATCGAAAGCCTCTGGCCGCAGCTTTCCAGCCTTCAGGAGATGTTGCAGCGCGTAGGAGAGGGAAAGGGCATCATCAAGCGCATCGTGTCCCCGGAGTGGTGGATGCTGCACGCCATAGTAGTGAGAAAGCTCGCTGCTTGGCGTCTTCGCCAGATCCTCGACAGGCATTCCCGCTGCCAGCAGAAGCTTGACGGCATTGTCGAAGCGATGCGCGGGAATGGAGGGCTGAATTCCAGCGACATAGCAGCTGATCGCCATCATATTCAGTTCGTCCTTGCCCCAGGACCAAAAGCGGGCGCCACTCGAGAAGAGATCCAGGCCGACAAGGGCATCCTGCAGCGATATGCCTTCTGTCTTGAGGCTCCCCTCGGTGATGCCGGTGAGTGTGGTGAAAAACGGATCGAGCGCATATTGATCGCCAAACCTGTCGATCGGGCGCACATAGGCCTTGTAGCTGTCCAAGATCGGGAAGCCCTCTTCGAGGCTAAGCTTGACGGCCCCGAGCTGCGCGATGACCGGATCGGGATCGTGGGCGGCGCACCAGAACCGGCGTTGCGACCCTTCGAGACAGAGGAATTCACAGTCGAATATGATTGCGGTCTTCATACCTGGCCTCACCGGATGAACAATCTTCGATTGCATTCTCCACGTAGCGATGGAGGGCCGCGCTTGCTAGCGCTGGCGGCCCGAGCGCATGCTTTCGGCGACGCCGACGAAATCGCGGGCAGCCTGCGGAAGGCTCGATCCCTTGCGCCAGACCATGCCGACCTGCACCACCGGCAGCGAGCCGGAGACGTCGCGGCTTTCGATGCGGTCGCCTTCCAGCGACCAGGGACGGTAGACGAGATCCGGCAGCAGCGCGACGCCGGCGCCGGTCGCAACCAGGCTGCGCACCGCTTCGACTGAGCGCGTGCGGAAGGCGACATGCGGGCGGGCACCAAGGGCGGTCAAAAGCTTGCCGGTATTTTCCTCGATTTCGTCGATGGTGAGCATGATCAGCGGCTCGCGGCTGATGTCGGCGACGCTGATGATATCGGCCGAGACGAGGGGATGGCCCATCGGCAGCCAGAGACGATAGGGCGAGGTCTCCAGAATCTCGGCCTGTAGGGCCATGCGGTCCCGCAGGTTGGAGATGACCATGACGGCGACGTCGAGTTCACCACCAACCAGAAGATGTTCCAGATAGCCGCCATTGTCCTCGATGGCGCTGACTTCGACGCCGGGGCAGGCACGACGATAGCGCGCCAGCAGATCGGACAGCACATAACCGGCGACGAGCGAAGTTACCCCGATATTCAGCGTACCGCCGGCCTCATTCTGCTTGCCGGAAAAACTGGTACGCGCGTCCGAAACGGTTGCAAGAATCTTCGTCGCATGGCGCAGGAACTGGTGGCCGTTATGGGTGATGGACAGCCCGCGCGGATGACGGTCGAACAGCTCGACGCCGAGGTCGCTTTCAAGCTCCTTGAGGGCTTCGGTCACGGAGGATTGCGAGATGGACAGGTTCTGCGCGGCGCGCGTCACCGAGCCCTGTTCCGCCACGGCAACGAAGTATTGCAGCTGTCTCAAGGTGAAGGCCATGCGAAGGTTAGAGCATGTTCGCGGCACGGAAGGCAAGCGCCCGTCATAGCTGTGAAAGTTTGGACCTTTTTTGGTAACGATGTTGAGGACAACACAAGTTTCACCTCAGTTTTAAGTATTCCGAAACGCCAATTCCCTAACGTGAGGGTTGATCATTTTTGTCGGCTTGGAGTGGTCTATGCTGGAGCAGTTGGCGTGAGCGCCTTACTGCACATTTTCCGGATACCCCGGAAATTTGTCGTCATGATCGGCGGAGTGGCCTTTCTCATAGGCTGCTCCGGCGTATTGGCGCTTTATGTCGGCAAGGACAGGCTGCTCGGCCTCGCCTCCGCGTCTCCCAACGGGCTTCAGTGCACGGACGTCAATCTCGTCACGATCCGCAAGGACAACCGTTTCTGGGTTCGCAAATATATTCGTACCGAGCCGACGGACGGGCTGACGCGGGTCAGGACCGCGCTCCGGGTTGCCAAAGCTGTTTACCAGGAACAGAAGCCAGATCTCGTTCAGGTTGTGGTTCTCGACAGGAATGGCCCAACGCTGCGTTCCGATCTGCGTGGTCGGGCGCTTGGCGCCGATGTCGTCTATGTGGCCCATCCCGACCGGCTTGTCGATGGCGGCTCCGAGGCACCGCTGACGGCACGCTACTATGATGGCGGTGCGAGCAATGCCGGCCTGTTTTATGGCGAGCAGATCAACATGCTGCCGCAGGATATCGATGCGGCGATCGCCGGGTTGAAGAATCTGGCCGACTGCGACAATGCGCTGGCGGCAGACAATGGCGGCGACGCCAAGAAGGACAAGATGAAGGCTGCGATCGCCGCAGAAGAGAAGGCGGCCGCAAATCAGGCGGAGGGGCACGATGCCAAGCCGCAGCTGCCGGAACCGAAATCGACAGGCAATGTGCAGCCGGGCTATGATGCAAACGGTGATTTCATCGGAGCCGATGCCGGGGCCAAGGGAAAAAGCCCGTCACCGGGATTAGACCCGACCATGACGGGTGCCGCCGACCGCCGATCGCCCGTCACCAACTGACCAAAACCGGATTTGCGCTATCGGGTGGAAAGGCAATAGCCTCATTCCGCCAGATGTTTCTCGCCGATAGCCTGGTAGAGCGCGAAGAGCGCCTCGTGAACTTCGCCCGCAAGACGATAGAAGTCGGGATTGGCCAGAATTGCCGGATGCAGCAGCAACTGATCGTCGGTCATGTCGAGCATGACCGACGCCGTATGCATCGCCTCGTGGCAGCCAAACGTTCCCGGTGCATATTGCGAGAGATCGATGTCGCCAAGCTCCGCGAGGTCGGCACGACGCTGATGCTCGCTGTCGGCATCTGCGGCCGATATCTCTTTATCCGTCATGATACGCACCTTTTATGTTCGAAGGATCGAACCGGTCTCAATCCGCCTTGTTGCGACGGGCCGGGAAGAGGATGATGTCGCGGATCGAGGGCGAGTTGGTCAAAAGCATGATGAGGCGGTCCACACCGATGCCGAGACCGCCTGCCGGCGGCATGCCCTGATCGATCGCGTCGAGGAATTCCTCGTCCAGTTCCTTCTGCTTTTCGCCGCGCGCATGCGCCTGCTCGAGCTGCTCGACCATGCGGGCGCGCTGCTCTTCCGGATCGTTGAGTTCCGAGAAGGCGTTGCCGAGTTCCCAGGCGTTGCAATAGGTCTCGAAGCGTTCGACGAGGCGAGGCTCGCCCGGCACTTCCTTGGCGAAGGGCGAGATGTCCTTCGGGAAATGCGTGACGTGCGCCGGCTGAATCAGCGTGCCCTCGACCTTCTCTTCGAAGATGAAGGCAAGGCATTCGCCCCAGGTGGCGTCCTTCTCGACGGCAAAGCCGGCGGCCTTGGAGGCGGCGCGGGCTTCTTCATCGGTCTTGATCGCGAGGAAATCGATGCCGGTCGCTTCCTTGACGGCGTCTGGCATCGGCACGCGGCGGAACGGACCCTTGAAGGAGATCTGCTTGTCGCCGAAGGCGAATTCCGTGCTGCCGTGGATCGACATGGCGAGCGTCGAGAACAGGCGCTCGACGAGGTCCATGATGTCCTCGTAGTCGGCATAGGCCCAGTAACACTCCATCATGGTGAATTCGGGATTGTGCCGGGTGGAGACGCCTTCGTTGCGGAAGTTGCGGTTGATCTCGAACACTTTGTCGGTAAGGCCGGATACCAGCGTGCGCTTCAGGAACAGTTCCGGCGCGATGCGCAGGTACATGTCGAGCTTCAGCGTATTGTGATGCGTCTTGAACGGCTCGGCGGTGGCGCCACCGTAAACCGAGTGCAGCATGGGCGTTTCGACTTCCATGAAGCCGTCATTTTCCATGAAACGGCGGATGCCCGAAACGATGCGGCTGCGCTGCTGGAAGCGGAGCTTCGATTCCTCGTTGGTCATGATGTCGAGATGGCGCTTGCGGTAGCGCAGCTCGATGTCGGACAGGCCGTGCCACTTTTCCGGCATCGGCAGCAGTGTTTTCGTCAGCATGGTGATCTGCTGCGCGTTGATCGTCAGCTCGCCGCGCTTGGTGCGGCGCACGACGCCGGTGACGCCGATGATGTCGCCGATATCGATCATCGGCAGCAGGGAGCGCGCTTCTTCCGAGGTTACGTCCTTGTGGCTGAAGATCTGGATCTTGGCAGAGGCGTCATGGATGTCCATGAACATGCCGGAGTTGCGCGAGGAATAGACGCGGCCGGCAACGGTGACGACATCGCCGGTTTCCGTATCCGGCTCCAGGCCCTCGTATTTCGCGGCGAGTTCGGAATTGGTCAGCGTCCGGTGAAAATGCGCCGGATAGACGTCGCCGATCTGCTCGCGCAGCAGCTTCAGCTTCTGCGCGCGAACTTCCGTTGCGTCGGAGGAGAGGGTAGCGGTTTCGGTCTTGTCGTTCATGGTTCTAAGTCCGGTTCAGTTCTTCGGGCCGACGAGGGTCGCAACGGTCTGCGCGGCAAGTTTCAGCCGCTGGCGCACGACGGAGCGGCCCAGGATCGCCATGCTATCGAAAAGCGGTAGCGAGCGCGAGGAGCCCGATACGGCGACGAAGAGCGGGGCGACAATGACCTTCAGCTTCTTGCCCATGCGGTCGGCGATGGCGCGTAGCTCGGCTTCGATCGTCTCGACATTCCATTCGAGGATCTTTTCGAGATCCGGCTGCACCGTGTTCAGGATTTCCAGCAGTTCTTCCGGCGTCGACTTGATCTTTGCAAAGGCGGAAGGATCGAGGTTGAGGTCGGACTTGAACAGGAAGCCGGCGAGGTCAGGCAATTCACCGAGCTTGGTGATGCGCGACTGCGACAGCTTCAGGCCTTCCTGCAGGCGACTGTTTTCCATCGCCCAAGTCAGAACCCGCTGCTGGAATTCCTCTTCCGACAGCTTCTCGCGGATCCAGCGGCCGTTCAGCCAGTCGAGCTTCTGGATGTCGAAGATCGCGCCGGCCTTGGAGAGGTTTTCCGGATCGAACTTTTCGGCGAGCTCGTCCATGCTCAGGAGCTCTTCGCCTTCGGCGATCTGGATGAAGAACAGGCCGAGGAAGTTCATCAGCGCTTCGGGGATGTAGCCGAGGGCGGTGTAATAAGAGATCGATGTCGGGTTCTTGCGCTTCGACAGCTTCGATTTGTCGGCGTTGCGCATCAGCGACAGGTGCATGAAAACAGGCGCTTCCCAGCCGAGATACTGATAGATCAGGATGTGCTTCGGCACCGAGGCGAGCCATTCTTCGCCGCGAGCGACATGGGTGATCTTCATCAGATGGTCGTCGACGACGTTGGCCATGTGATAGGTCGGCATGCCATCGGCCTTCAGGAGGACCTGCATGTCGACGGCATCCCACGGGATTTCCACGTCGCCGTAGACGCCGTCATGGAATTTGCAGGAGCCCTCGGTCGGGATCTTCATGCGCACGACATGCGGCTCGCCGGCAGCAACGCGCGAGGTGACTTCCTCAGCCGAGAGGTTCAGACAGTGGCCGTCATACTTTGGCGGCAGGCCGGCGGCGCGCTGCGCCTCGCGCATCTTCTCCAGACGCTCCGGTGTGCAGAAGCAGCGGAAACCATGACCGTTTGTGACGATCTGCTCGACATAGGGCTTGTAGAGTTCCTTGCGGTCGCTCTGGCGATAGGGGCCGTAGGGGCCGCCGATATCCGGGCCTTCGGACCATTTCAGGCCGCACCATTTCAGCGCATCGAGAACCTTGGTCTCGAATTCCGGGGTGGAGCGGGTCGCGTCGGTATCCTCGATGCGCAGGATGAATTCGCCGCCATGTTTCTTGGCGAAGAGATAGTTGAACAGCGCGATGTAAGCGGTGCCGACATGCGGCTCGCCGGTGGGGGAGGGTGCGATGCGGACGCGAACGCCTGAAGTGGTCATTTTGTTTGCCCGTCATAAAAGGCCGGGCCGCGCTTGGGACAAGCGCCGTCCAGCCGAAAATGTCTATCTGGATCAGGAAACCGGCCGGAAAAGGGCGGCTTGCCGCTTCAATCCTGCGTTTTCCGTATGGCTGGCCTTAGGCCATATTCAACGGGTGACGTCAAGGGAAACTGCGCCGCAAGAGCTGGCGAGGGCGTCCAAGACATTACCCTGCATCGAAAAAAGCCGGCTTCCAGAATTCTCGAAACACCTTTACCCTTCGTAAGGGCTTCGGGACGAAAGCCTTACGCTTGCCGAATTTGATTTGCAATTTTCGCGGCAGTGGCGAAATAGGTCTTCAATCGTTCACCGCGAGGATACAATGAAGAAATTGATTTTGAGCTTGTTATTGACGGTCTCGATGGTCGACGCCGCCGCGGCCCAGTCGACCATCACGCGCGACAGTTCTGCGCGCCTGATTGAATCCTATCGGGCCTATATCGGCAACGACGACCTTTATAATTCCAAGGGCGAACGCCTGACTGCACCCTGGCAGATCATCCGTCAGGATCGTGCCAACTATCATGCCTATCGCCGTCGCGACCGCGGCGACCAGGGCGATAGTTTCTTCTCGCTGCCGTCCAATCGCCAGAAGCTAGAAGCGATGCTGGCAAACGGCAATATCGCCGACGATGCCGGGAACTACATCGTTCGCGGCAATGTCTGGATCAAGGTCGACATTTATGGCCGCGGCGATATCGGCGAATGGGTCGATGTGCACGTCCAGGACTGATCGGTCTAATGGAACTGCACCCGCCAGCGGGTGCAGTTCTTTCGATTAATGGCCGCCGGATGCCTTTTTCCGGCGGTTGCGTGCCATCATGTTGAGCACTTCGACGAGGGCTGAGAAGGCCATGGCGGCGTAGATATAGCCCTTGGGAACATGCACGCCCATGCCTTCGGCGATCAGCGTCGTGCCGATCATCAGCAGGAAGGCGAGCGCCAGCATGACGATGCTCGGGTTCTTCTCGATGAAATTGGCAAGCGGGTTGGCCGCGACCAGCATGACGGTAACTGCGGCAATCACGGCGACGAACATGATCGGCAAGTGCGGCGTCATGCCGACGGCGGTGATGATGCTGTCGACGGAGAAGACAAGGTCAAGCAGAAGGATCTGGCCGATCGCAGCGGCGAAGGTCGATGTCGTCGACTTGGCGATGAAATCCTCGCCGTGCTCCTGCGGATCGACATTGTGATGGATCTCCTTGGTCGCCTTCCAGACAAGGAAGAGGCCGCCGCCGATCAGGATCATGTCCTTCCAGGAGAAGCCCTGGCCGAAAAGTTCGAAGACGGGCTGGGTTAGCTGCACGATCCAGGCGACGGTGCCGAGCAGGGCGAGGCGCATGATGAGGGCGAGGCCGATGCCGATCTTGCGGGCTCTGTCGCGATGTTCGGGTGGCAGCTTGTTGGTCAGGATCGAGATGAAGATCAGGTTGTCGATGCCGAGGACCACCTCCATCACGACAAGCGTGACGAGCGCTACCCACGCACCCGGGTCCTGTATCAGCCCCATAATATCCATTGACGATGCCCCCTTTGATCAGCATTCGCCGATGCTGACCCCCAGCCCGGCCTCTCCAGAATGGCCGTAATGTAAGGAGTGCCGTGGTTCGTACAAGCGGCGCCGCCATTTTCATGACGGCGGGCGCATGTTCAGGCTTTCAAGGGTATCCAGATTTCCGTCACGCCCATGCCGGTGCGTGGGTCGAAGCGGTCGTCGTAGCGTTCCATCATGTCGAGCGTGCCGGCATGATGCTGCCCGGATTGCGGCAGCCATTCGCCGAAGATCTGATGCACGGTGGCGGAGATGCCGGAGATATGACCGCGATGCGTGAAGATCGCATAGTGCTGCGGCGGCAGTTTCGTCGTCACGAAACCCTCGGGGAGGTCGTCCGTGGTGGAGACTTCGGCTGCCGACATATAGCGAAAGCCCTCGCTGCCTTCGTCTGCCTGTGTACAAACGCCATAGGCGACGTTCCCGACCTGGCCGGGAATATGGCCGAAATGCTGGTTGAATTTCTGCCAGAGCGAGGGGATCGCCTCTGTTGCTTCATACGCGTAGGTTTCCGCAAGGCCGGCAAGCAGCATTGCAGGGTGGGTTTCGAAACGCGGTGCGTCGAGTTTGGGAAGGCGGGTATCGTCCATTCTGATCGGCTCCTGTAGAGCGAGGTTGCGAACGTGACCTTGCTTGCGCAGGTTTTCGGGCGTCATGCCGAATTGCTCGCGGAAGGCACGGGTGAAGGCCTCGTGCGAGCCGTAGCCGGCATCGAGGGCAACCTGGAGAATGGAGGAGGAGCCGTCGGTCAGTGCGAGAGCTGCCCCGCTGAGGCGACGGCTTCGGATATAGCCGCTGATCGAATGGCCCGTCGTCATGCCGAAGACGCGCGAGAGATGATAGCGCGACAGTCCGGCTGTTTCCGCAATCTCATCGAGCGAGATGTCGGATGCAAAATGGCTTTCGATAAACCATATGGCTCTGCCGATCGCGCTCACGTCTCTAACTCCCCTGGTTGCCGGACCAGTCTTAGGCTTCCGACAGTCGCGATGCTTGATCGCCATTGCGGAGTTGGATCACTACGCATTTGCCGGCAACAGGGGATGCCAGTTTTTCCTAATCCTTGCGATCGGGACCGTAACCCGCCAGGAAGACGCGTACGGCACCGCGTACGACATAATCGATCTCGTCCTTCGACGGCGGTTCGTCCATGTCTCCGAAGAGCCGCAGCTTGAAGTAGCCGCCGCTGGCCATTTCGAGGAAGTGGCGGGCAGCCATGTCGAAATCGTCGATCTTGAGATGCCCGGCCGCGACCTGTCGCTCAAGGAAGCCACGCAACACCGTGCGCAGGTTTTCAGGGCCGGTAAAGAAACGCTGACAGAGGGAGGGCATGCGTTCGCGCACGCCGATGACCGTGCGCATGGCGCTGATGGTCTTGTCTGACGTGACGTGCGTTACGAATACGATGCCGAAATCATAAAGAGACGTCGTGACATCCGCTTCGTCTGCAAGTGCGTTGCGCACGAGGTTGACGAAATAGGTACGCTCGCTCTCCATCATGGCGGCGAACAGATCTTCCTTGTTGGCGAAATAGACGTAGAGAGTGCCCTTTGAAACACCCGCTTCACGCGTGACATCGTTCATACTCGCCGCATCGAAGCCCATCTTCATAAAGACACGTTTCGCGCCTTCGAGAATTTGATGACGCTTGGCCGGATCTTCGCCGGCCGCCCAGCGTCCACCGGAGCCTGGTGCAGGCGCGTTCAATACAGCGGTATTTTGCGGTTCGTGTTTCATCGTCTCCTTCAATCAATCACTTTTTCTGATTCTTCAACATACTCGCCAATTAAATCGAACCGCTCAGTTCGATATCTCTTGATATGGAATGAAAAAGGCTCTATGTCAATTGAACCGAACCGTTCGGTTCGATTAATTTGCCAAGATTTTCGGTGGTAGGGAAATGTCGTCAAGTCATGGAAACAATGTAGCGCGCATCGTGGATGCTGATGCAGAGGCTGAAGCTCAGGACGTAAATGCGCCTGCGGATGCCCCTGTTGCCGAGACGCGCAGCACCCCGGCCCCCGCCCAGGCTGCGCCTGCTGCTCCGGCCCCTGCGGCCCCACCGCCGCCGGAAAAGAAGCGGCGCAGCCTGGCTTTTCCAATCATTCTGGTCGCAGCTCTCGCAGCTGGCGGCTGGTATGGCTATGACTGGTGGACGAACGGCCGGTTCATGGTGTCGACCGACGATGCCTATATCGGCGGCGATATCGCGACCATTCAGCCGAAGGTCACAGGCTATGTCGCCAAGGTAAATGTCGTCGCCAACCAGCAGGTCAAGGCCGGCGACGTGCTCGCAACGCTCGATGACGGCGACTATAAGCTGGCGCTCGGCCAGGCTCAGGCCTCGCTCGATACCGAACAGCTTTCGCTCCATACCATCGATGCACAGATCGCTGCCGGCCAGGCAGCCCTTGCCCAGTCGCAGGCGCAGAAGGTTGCCCTGGAAGCCACGGTCCGCGGCGCCCAGATCACCCAGACGCGTGCTGCTGAGCTGCAATCGAAGTCGGTCGGCACCACGGCCGCTTTGGATAGCGCCAATATCGCGCTTGATCAGGCCAAGGCCAATCTGGTCGGCGGCGACGCCGCCATCGCATCCGCACAGGCCAACATCAACCTCTTGCAGGCACAGCGCCGGCAGGCCGAAAGCACGATCAAGGGCCTCGAGGCCGCTCGTGACAAGGCTGCCCGCGACCTGTCCTTCACCGTGCTGAAGGCGCCCTATGACGGCATCGTCGGCAATCGTTCTGTCCAGGAAGGCGACCTCGTCTCGCCCGGTCAGAAGCTGATGGCGATCGTGCCGATCCGCCAGCTCTATATAGACGCGAACTTCAAGGAAACGCAGATCCAGCACCTGGTTCCCGGTTCTAAGGTCAATGTTCACGTCGATGCCTATAGCGACCATCCGATCGTCGGCACCGTCGAGTCGATCTCGCCGGCCTCCGGCTCGGTCTTCTCGCTGCTGCCGCCGGAAAACGCGACGGGTAACTTCACCAAGATCATCCAGCGCGTGCCTGTCCGCATCGCACTGCCGCAGGATGCGCTCAATACCGGCCGTCTGCGCGCAGGCCTCAGCGTCGTTGTCGACGTCGATACCCGCACGGCACCGGACAAGTAAGCGATCAAGCTCGGGAGAGACGCGCCATGTCGTCCGCCAGCACTACAGCCGGGTCGCCCCCACGCGCGGCCGGTCCCGCCGCGCCCGCGGCGGATCATATCGACACGAGAAAGCTCATTGCCTTCCTGGCGATGGTGCTCGGCATGTTCATGTCGATCCTCGACATTCAGATCGTTTCAGCCTCGCTCAGCGAAATCCAGGCCGGTCTCAGCGCCGGCTCGGATGAAATCGGCTGGGTGCAGACGGCCTATCTGATCGCCGAAGTCATCATGATCCCGCTGTCGGGAACGCTGGCGCGCATCATTTCGACGCGCTATCTGTTCGCGATCTCGGCCGCGGGCTTTACAGCAGCGAGCGCGCTTGCCGCGACCGCGACCAACATCGACCAGATGATCATCTACCGCGCCCTGCAGGGCTTTATCGGCGGCGGCATGATCCCCTCGGTCTTCGCGGCGGCCTTCACGATCTTCCCGCCCTCCAAGCGCAACGTCGTCTCGCCGATCATCGGCCTGATCGCGACGCTTGCCCCGACCATCGGCCCAACCGTCGGCGGCTACCTCTCCAATGCCTTCTCCTGGCACTGGCTGTTCCTGGTCAATATCCCGCCCGGTATCGTCGTTGCCATCGTCACCTGGAATTTCATCGATTTCGACAAGCCCGAACTGTCGCTGATGAAGAAGTTCGACTGGTGGGGTCTGATTTCGATGGGCGTTTTCCTCGGCGCGCTGGAATATGTGCTCGAAGAAGGCAACACGAACGACTGGTTCAACGACAATTATATTGTCGCCGGTGCCATCGCTTCCGCCATCGGCGCCGTGATCTTCTTCTACCGTGCCTTCACGGTCGAATTCCCCGTCGTCGATCTCAGGGCCTTCACAAACAAGAACTTCTCCTTCGGGTCGATGTTCTCCTTCGTCATGGGTATCGGCCTTTACGGCCTGACCTATATCTATCCGCTCTATCTCGCGCGCATTCGTGGCTACGATTCACTGCAGATCGGCGAGACGATGTTCGTCTCCGGCCTCACCATGTTCTTCACGGCGCCGCTTGCCGGTTTCCTGTCGAGCAAGGTCGACCTGCGCATCCTGATGATCATCGGGTTCACCAGCTTCTCGGCCGGCACCTACATCATGATGCACCTGACTGTGGACTGGGATTTCTGGGAGCTGATGATCCCGCAGATTCTGCGTGGCTTTGGCCTGATGCTCTGCATGGTGCCGATCAACAATATCGCGCTTGGAACCATGCCGCCCGCCCGCATGCGCGGTGCGTCCGGCCTGTTCAACTTGACGCGTAACCTCGGCGGCGCCGTCGGTCTCGCAATCATCAACACGCTTTTGACGAACCGGCAGGACCAGCATTACTTCAACCTGCGCGACCATATTCATTGGGGCAATCAGGTGGCTGTCGATCAGCTGAACAATATGGCCGCCAGCTTCAATGCCGCCGGTCTGAACGGCGATCAGGCTGCACTGAAGCAGATGGTCAACATGGCGACGCAACAGGCGGTCGTCATGTCCTTCGGGGATATTTTCCTGATGCTGACAGTGCTGTTCCTGGCGATGATTCTCGGCGTTCTGATGCTCAGCAAGCCAGGTGCCGCTGGCGGCGGCGGTGGCGGAGGCCACTGATCCGGTTCTTACAAGAATGCTCCCAAGGCATGGCCCCTCCTCGCGAGGGGCCTTTTTTATTTGTGGTCGCTGCCGGAAAATCCAGTGGTCAGAAATTTTTGATTTACGTACATCAAAAATCGCAGTAAGGATTGCGGCAGGAGGAGCCATGAGACCGACCGTGCATGACATTGCCGCAGCTGCCGGCGTCAGCCTCGCCACCGTGGACCGCGTCTTGAACCAGCGCCCAGGCGTGCGGCTGGTGACGCGGGAGAAGGTGGAAGCCGCCATTCGGCAGATCGGCTATATCCGCGATGTCGCCGCCGCCAATCTGGCCAAGGGCCGCGTCTATCCTCTCGTCTTCATCGTGCCGACAGGCGATAATTCCTTCATGCACGGACTGCGTTCAGAGGTGCATCATGCGACCTTGCGCGCCAGCATCGAGCGCACCGATATTCGCATCGTCGAGGTGCCGGCTTTTGACGTGCCGTCCCTGGTTGCGGCGCTTGATGCATTGCAGGGGCAGAATATCGCCGGTGTCGCCCTGGTGGCGACCGATGCGCCGGAGGTCAGAGCTGCGGTCGACCGGCTCGTGTCCGAGCGCATTCCCGTCGTCACGTTGGTTTCGGACCTCACCGATTCCGCCCGTCATCATTATGCCGGCATCGACAATATTGCCGCTGGGCGCACGGCCGCCCGCCTGCTTGGGCGGTTTCTGGGTGGCCGTGAGGGTGATCTCACCGTTCTTGCCGGCTCGATGCTGGTGCGCGACCATCGCGAGCGCCTGCAGGGTTTTTCGGCGGTCATGGCGGAAGAGTTTCCCAAGCTGCGGCTGCTGCCTGTGCTCGAAGGGCGCGACGATCCCGAGCGGACGAAAACGCTCATTTCCAAGGCTCTCTCCGAACGCAAGGATATTATCGGCATCTACAGCCTCGGCGCCGGCAATCGCGGCCTGATTGCGGCCCTGGAGGCCGTCCGGCCCGCGCGTGAGTTGACCGTGGTCGTGCATGAGCTGACGCAGCATACGCGGGCAGCGCTGATGGATGGCACGATCGACGCCGTTCTCAACCAGGATGCCGGCCATGAGGTCCGCAGCGCCATTCGCGTCATGAAGGCGACCGCCGACGGCCAGGCCGTCATCGCCGATCAGGAGCGCATCCGCCTCGACATTTTCTTGAAGGACAATCTGCCCTGAGCATTCGAACGCGGCAGAGCATAGGGAGTAACATCTGATGTATTTGGGTCTCGATCTCGGAACCTCCGGCGTCAAAGCCATGCTGATCGATGGCAATCAGAAGATCATCGGCTCCGCCAATGGCGGGCTCGACGTCTCGCGTCCGCATCCCGGCTGGTCGGAGCAGGATCCTGCCCACTGGGTCCGGGCGACCGAGGAAGCCGTTGCCGGATTGAGGGCGGCGCATCCGAAGGAACTGGCGGCCGTACGCGGGGTCGGCCTTTCCGGCCAGATGCATGGCGCGACGCTGCTCGATGCCGACGACAAGGTGCTGCGTCCCTGCATTCTCTGGAACGATACCCGCAGCTATCACGAGGCTGCCGCGCTGGATGCCGATCCCCGTTTTCGCGCGTTGACCGGCAATATCGTCTTCCCCGGTTTCACCGCGCCGAAGCTTGCATGGGTCGCCAAGCATGAGCCGGAGATTTTCGCCAAAGTACGCTGGGTGCTGCTGCCGAAGGATTATCTGCGCCTGTGGCTGACGGGCGAGCATATGTCGGAAATGTCCGACTCCGCCGGCACCTCCTGGCTCGATACCGGCAAGCGCAAATGGTCTTCCGAGCTGCTGGCCGCGACCAATCTCGATGAGAAGCAGATGCCGACGCTGGTCGAAGGGACCGAAGTAGCCGGCAAGCTGCGCGGCGAGCTGGCCTCGAAATGGGGTATCGATGGCGATGTCGTCGTTGCCGGCGGGGCAGGGGACAATGCGGCCTCGGCTTGCGGCATGGGCACGGTGAGCCACGGCGCGGCCTTCGTTTCGCTCGGCACATCGGGCGTGCTCTTTGCCGCCAACGGTTCCTATCTGCCTAAGCCGGAAAGTGCCGTCCATGCCTTCTGCCACGCGCTGCCCAACACCTGGCACCAGATGGGCGTCATCCTCTCGGCGACCGATGCGCTGAACTGGCATTCGCATGTGACAGGCAAGTCCGCTGCCGAACTCACCACCGAGCTTGGCGAGACGCTGAAGGCGCCGACAAGCGTCACCTTCCTTCCCTATCTCTCGGGCGAGCGTACACCGCACAATGACGCGACGATCCGTGGCGCCTTCATCGGTCTCGGTCATGAAAGCGGCCGTGCTGTGTTGACGCAGGCCGTGCTCGAGGGCGTGTCCTTCGCCATTCGCGACAATCTGGAAGCGCTGCGCTCTGCCGGCACGGATATCGCGCGGGTGACGGCGATCGGCGGCGGCTCGCGCTCGCGCTACTGGCTGGCCTCGATCGCAACCGCTCTCGGTGTCCCCGTCGACCTGCCGGCCGATGGCGATTTCGGCGCAGCCTTCGGCGCTGCCCGTCTCGGCCTGATCGCGGCGACCGGCGCCGATCCAGTCGCGGTCTGCACCCCGCCGCAGACGGCCGGCACCATCGATCCCGTGGCATCGCTGACGGAGGCCTATGTGGATGCCTACAAGCGCTATCGGGCGGTTTATCCGGCGATCAAGCCGCTGTCGGAGCATTGAAATAGCGTGCGCATGGGAGCCCCTCATCCGCCCTGTCGGGCACCTTCTCCCCGTTCTGACGGGGAGAAGGGGAAAGAGGCGCCTACTGCCCGCCCCTAACGCTTTGCTCGGCGGGGATACAGAGGTCGTTCCCTCTCCCCGCAAGCGGGGAGAGGGCTAGGGTGAGGGGCAACGCCGCACGGCACGAACAAACAATACCGAAATACCAAACCCAAGGAGATGAGACATGAGCACCGGATTTTTTGGTGACATCAGCAAGATAAAATACGAAGGCCCGGATAGCACCAATCCGCTCGCCTTCCGCTATTACAACAAGGACGAAGTCGTTGCCGGCAAGCGCATGGAAGAGCATCTGCGTTTCGCCGTTGCCTATTGGCACACCTTCACCTGGCCGGGCGGCGATCCCTTCGGCGGTCAAACCTTCCTTCGTCCCTGGTTCAACGAGACGATGGAAGCCGCCAAGCTGAAGGCCGATGTCGCCTTCGAATTCTTCAGCCTGCTCGGCTCTCCCTACTACTGCTTCCACGATGCCGACGTGCGTCCGGAAGGCAAGAATTTTGCCGAGAACACCAAGAACCTCAACGAGATCGTCGACTACTTCGCCAAGAAGCAGGCTGACACGGGCGTGAAACTGCTCTGGGGCACGGCGAACCTCTTCTCCAACCGCCGCTTCATGTCGGGCGCCGCGACAAATCCGGATCCGGACGTCTTCGCCTTCTCGGCCGCGACCGTGAAGACCTGCATGGACGCCACCCACAAGCTCGGCGGCGAGAACTACGTCCTCTGGGGCGGCCGCGAAGGCTACGAGACGCTGCTCAACACCGACCTGAAGCGTGAGCTGGACCAGATGGGCCGCTTCCTCAATCTCGTCGTCGAGTACAAGCACAAGATCGGCTTCAAGGGCACGATCCTGATCGAGCCGAAGCCGCAGGAGCCGACCAAGCATCAGTATGATTACGACGTCGCGACCGTCTACGGTTTCCTGAAGAAGAACGGCCTGGAAAACGAGGTGAAGGTCAATATCGAACAGGGCCATGCGATCCTTGCCGGCCATTCCTTCGAGCATGAACTGGCGCTTGCCAATGCGCTCGGCATCTTCGGTTCCATCGACATGAACCGCAACGACTACCAGTCCGGATGGGATACCGACCAGTTCCCGAACAATGTTCCGGAAATGACGCTGGCCTACTATCAGGTTCTGGCGGGCGGCGGCTTCAAGTCCGGCGGCACGAACTTCGACGCCAAGCTGCGCCGTCAGTCGCTCGATCCGGAAGATCTGCTCATCGGCCATATCGGCGGCATGGATTGCTGCGCCCGCGGCCTGAAGGCTGCCGCCAAGATGATCGAGGACAAGGCGCTCTCCAAGCCGCTCGCCGACCGTTACGCCGGCTGGGATTCGGCCGAAGGCCAAAAGCTGCTGCGCGGCGAATACTCGCTCGACCAGATCGCGCAGTGGGTCGAGACCAAGGACGTCAACCCGCAGCCGAAGTCCGGCAAGCAGGAACTGTTGGAAAACGTCGTCAATCGTTACGTTTGATTGAGAGGTTCGGGAGGCGGTGCTTCATCGCCTCCCGACTTCCACCGAAATGCACGGCTGGAAATGGCTATCGGATTTCCCGAGGGGTCCTTGGCATTGGCGAAGACATAACCGTCGGCCTGATGCAAAGGACCGAATTCCAGCCCTTCTTCGGCGCATCTCGCGCGGAAAGCTTCGACATGCTCGACGTCGAAGACCAGTTTTACCAGCACCTGGCCCATTTTCTGCGCCTTGCCCGCCGGATGGATCAGCAGATTGGCGCCGCCATCCGATGCCAGCATTTCGACGATCCGGTCGCCCTCCAGACGGAGCGGCCTAAAGCCGAAATATCTCTCGTAAAAGCTTACCGTCGTTTCGACATCGCGGACGTAAAGGGTGATTCTGCCGAGCGGCATCGCGGCGCCTGCCTATCGCCGGAGGCGTGCCGGAGCCGCAACCGAGTTTCGCACGACGAGGTCCGGCCGCAGCAGGATTTCCGTTTCGGGCGGCTCGCCATCCGAAAGCAGCTCCAGCAGCAGCGCCATCGCATGCTTGCCGATGGCGGTACGGGGCTGACGGATGGTCGTCAGCGACGGCGTCATGAAGACGGCTTGCGGCACGTCGTCGAAGCCGGTCACCGAAAAATCCTCGGGGATGTCATAGCCGCTTGTTTTCAGGCCGATCATCACGCCGATCGCGGTCTGATCGTTGACGCACATGAAGGCCGTCGGCAGGGTGTCGCGCATGAAGAGCTGCTCGACCGCCAGCCGCCCGCTCTCGATGGTGCCGTCGCCTTCGAGCACGATGCGCAGGTCATGGCCGATACCGGCGGCATCCAGCCCGGCTTCATAGCCCATGCGCCGGCGGCTGTAGGCGAGGCGGGTGCGGGAATCGCCGATGAAGGCGATCTTGCGATGGCCTTCGGCAATCAAAAGGTCGACGGCCTTGCGGGCGCCGGCGATATCGTCGACGCCAACATAGGGAATGCCGCCGTTGAAAACCGGCTCGAAGACGCCGACGCTCGGCGGCAGCCGCGCCGTCATCGTCTGATGCCCGAAGGGCAGGATGCCGGTGAAGAGGATCAGCCCGGCCGCCTGGTTGGAATTGAGGAACTTCAGATATTCCAGCCCGCGCTGCGCATCATTCTGCGTATGGCCGATAAGGATGCCATAGCCGTGGGAGCGTGCTTCATTCTCCAGGCCGATCAGAATATTGGAGAAATTGGGGTCGCCGATATCGGGCGCAACGACCAGAATCATGTTCGAGCGGCCGAGCCTCAGGCTGCGCGCCATGGCATTGGTCGTATAGCCGGTGACGGCGATAGCCTGATTGACTTTCAGCCGCGTTGAATTGGCGACTTTCTCCGGTGTGTGGATGGCCCGCGAAACCGTTGCTATCGAAACATTGGCAATTCGGGCGACGTCTTCGATAGTTGCGGGCGTGGAATTCGACACTGCGCTCTGCCTTGGGGTCTCGTCTGCGCTGGAGACTACACAGACTTACGTGGAGGTCAAAGGTGACGACGAAAATTTGTAAGATATCCAACGATGTAAACCTTTACACAGGTTATGTAAAGGTTTACATACCAAGGAAAGCGGGTGGGACCGCAGGGAGGATTCAATGAGTTCGGAAGCCGTCGACGGTACTGTCGTGCTGTCTGCGAGAGGGGTATCCAAATCCTTCAGCGGCGTGCAGGTGCTGTTCAGCGTCAACTTCGATCTTCGGGCCGGCGAAATCCATGCGTTGATGGGCGAAAACGGCGCTGGCAAATCGACCCTCGTCAAGGTCCTGTCCGGTTTCGAGCAGCCGACATCAGGTGAAATCCTCCTCGATGGCAAGTCGGTGAAGCTGCCGCCGAACGGTGCTGCCGAAGCGCTCGGCATTGTCATTATCCACCAGGAATTCAATCTTGCGGAGCACCTGACCGTCACCGAGAGCCTGTTTCTCGGCCGCGAAGTCACGCGCTTTGGCGTGCTCGATCGCAAGCACATGCGGGCGGAAACGCGGCGCGTACTCGATCTGCTCGGCTCGCATGTCGACGAGAATGCGATGATCAGCTCACTCTCGATCGCCGACAAGCAGATGGTCGAGATCGCTAAGGCCATCAGCCGCGATGCGCGCATCGTCTTCATGGACGAGCCGACCGCTGTTTTGTCGCGCGAGGAAACCAATTTTCTCTTCAAGCAGGTGCGCAAGCTGCGCGATCAGGGAACGAGTTTCGTCTTCGTCTCCCACAAGCTGGACGAGGTCATGGAGCTGACGGATCGCGTCACGGTCTTGCGCGACGGCCAATGGGTGAAGACATCGCCGACCTCCATGCTCGATGGCGAGTCGATCGCCCAGCTGATGGTCGGGCGCGAACTCTCCAGCCTCTATCCGGCCAAAAACGAGCCCGATGTCGACGAGAACGTCGTGCTCGGCGTCAGCTCACTTTCGACGGGCTATGTCCATGATGCGAATTTCGAGCTGCGCAAGGGCGAGATACTGGGTTTCTCCGGCATGATCGGCTCCGGCCGCACCGAGCTGATGGAGGCGATCGTCGGTCTGCGCTCGCGCGGATCCGGGGACGTCATCGCCAATGGTCAGACCGTGCCCCCGCATGACGTGCATGCGGCGATCGGTGCCGGCCTTGCCTATATGACCAAGGACCGCAAATCCAAGGGCCTGCTTTTGAACTCGGGCATGGCGGTCAATCTGACGCTGCAATCGCTCGATCGGCATGGCAAGTTCGGTTATCTCAGCGCCTCCAGCGAGGCGAACGCATTGACGCGGGCGCGCCGTCGCTTCGACATCCGGGTGCGGGACGGCAATATCGTCGCGGGCCGCATGTCCGGCGGCAATCAGCAGAAGCTGCTTCTGGCGAAGGTCATGGAGACGGAGCCGCAGATCATCATCATCGACGAGCCGACGCGTGGTATCGATGTCGGCACGAAGCAGCAGATCTATCATTTCATTTCGGCGCTGGCGCGCGACGGCCATTCGATCATCGTGATCTCTTCGGAAATGCCCGAGGTTATCGGGCTCTGCACGCGGATTGCCGTCATGCGCGAGGGACGGATCGTCGGTATCCTCGAAGGCGAGGAGATCTCCGAGCAGGAAATCATGCGTTATGCGGCGGGCCTGAAGAAAAAGACGGCGGCCTGAAGGGGCGGCGGAGAGCAGGGCGAATTCCCTGCAATCATGGGACGGGAGGTTGGTTTTGGTTATGAGCGTGGGCGAAGACAGCAGCGGCAAGGCCGGTCGGCGAGGGCGTTCCTGGCGGGATGTCGATCTCAGGGCCGTTGCGCCGTTTGCGGCACTGGTGCTGCTTCTGATCGTGGGCGCACTGGTCAATCCGAACTTCATCGGCATCACCAATCTCACCAATGTCGCGACGAGATGCGCCTTCATCGCCATCATCGCGGTCGGTGCGACTTTCGTCATTTCCGCCGGCGATCTCGATCTGTCCGTCGGCGCGATGGTCGCCTTCGTCGCCAGCTTGATGATCCTGTTCATGAATTCGGGCGTCATCGCCGACCCGGCCATGATGCTGGCGGCAGCCGTGTTGTTCTCGATCGTTGCCGGTCTCCTATGCGGCCTCGCCAACGGGCTGATTACGACCATGGGCAAGATCGAGCCGTTCATCGCGACGCTCGGCACGATGGGCGTCTATCGCGGCTTGACGACCTGGCTATCGCAGGGCGGCGCCATCACCCTGCGGCCGGCGGATATTCAGGCGCTCTACAAGCCCGCCTATTACGGCACTGTGCTCGGCGTGCCGGTGCCGATTTTGGTCATCCTCGTCGTCACCTGCATTGCGGCCTTCATTCTCTACCGCACCCGCTATGGGCGGCATGTGATTGCGGTCGGCTCCAGCCGTGACGTTGCCCGTTACTCCGGCGTGGCGGTCAATGGCGTGCGCACCGTCGCTTTCGTCATCCAGGGATTTTGCGTTGCCATTGCCGTGCTTCTCTATGTGCCGCGGCTCGGCTCCACGTCGGCGACTACGGGCAGCCTGTGGGAGTTGCAGGCGATCACCGCAGTCGTCGTCGGCGGCACGGCGCTGAAAGGCGGTGCAGGCAGGGTATGGGGCACGATCTGCGGTGCCTTCATCCTCGAACTCGTCGGCAACATCATGCTGCTTTCCAATTTCATCAGCGAGTATCTGCTCAGCGCCATCCAGGGTGCGATCATCATCATCGCCATGCTGGTTCAGCGCTCGCTGGCTCGCAAATAGCGAATAACCGGGTAAGGGGGCGCCCGGTCATCAGGACAAGGCCCTGTTTCTTTGTGGGAGGATAAAATGCGAAAAAGACTATTGGGTGTGGCCGTCCTAATGGCGGCTCTGGCGGGCACCGTGCATGCCGCAGACAAGAAGGTGACGATCGGCGTTTCCATTCCGGCCGCCGACCACGGCTGGACCTCGGGCGTGGTGTTCCACGCCGAGCGTGTCGCCAAGCTGTTGATGGCGGAGCATCCGGGGCTGAACGTCATCGTCAAGACCTCGCCCGATGCCGCAAGCCAGGCCAATGCGGTCCAGGACCTTGAGACCCAGGGCATCGACGCTCTCGTGATCCTGCCGTCCGACCCGGACCCGCTCGTCAACGCCATCAAGGAAGTCAAGGACAAGGGCAAGTTCGTGACGCTCGTCGACCGCGCGCCGAGCAACAACGACAATTCCGTTCGTGACCTCTATGTTGCCGGCAACAACCCGGCGCTTGGCCAGACCGCTGGCGAATACATCAAGAAGAACACGCCGGACGCTCAGGTCGTCATCATCCGGGGTCTGCCGATCCCGATCGATCAGCAGCGCCAGGACGGCTTCGACAAGGGCATTGCCGGCTCGAACGTCAAGGTTCTCGACCGCCAGTATGGCAACTGGAACCGCGACGACGCCTTCAAGGTCATGCAGGATTACCTGACCAAGTTCCCGAAGATCGACGTCGTCTGGTGTCAGGATGACGACATGGCCGTCGGCGTGCTGCAGGCGATCGAGCAGGCCAAGCGCACCGACATCAAGTATGTCATCGCCGGCGCCGGTTCGAAGGACATGATCAAGAAGGTCATGGATGGCGACAAGCTGATCCCCGTCGACGTGCTCTATCCGCCGGCAATGGTCGGCACCGCCATGGAACTGACGGCTGCCAACTTCTACGACCAGGTTCCGGTTCGCGGCAACTACATCCTCGATGCGACGCTCGTCACCAAGGACAATGCCAAGGACTTCTACTTCCCCGATTCACCGTTCTGATCGGTCATTCGGTTGATTTTGCCAGGCGCCCGCCGGTTTCGGCGGGCGTTTTTTAAGTACGCTGCCGGCTCGTCTCAACGCGGATGGAAATTTTGCGGCACGTACCTCTTGCCGTCTGCGGCGTGCCGTGATTAGGTCGCAAGGCATTCGACTTTCATCCTGACGACCCTATAGTTTTTTGAGGCTACGGCATCAAAGCCGCCTCGGATATGGGTCCGAAAGGCATCGGAAACGTTTACAGAGCGCGATTAGGGAGGAATTACAGATGAAGACGATCAAAGGACCAGGCCTGTTTCTTGGCCAGTTCGCCGGTGACGCGGCGCCGTTCAACTCGTGGGATTCGATCACGAAATGGGCTGCCGATGCCGGCTATGTCGGCGTACAGGTTCCGACCTGGGCGGGTCAGCTCATCGACCTGAAGAAGGCGGCTTCCTCCAAGGATTATTGCGATGAGTTCGCCGGTGTCGCCCGCGCCAACGGCGTCGAAGTCACCGAGCTTTCCACCCACCTCCAGGGCCAGCTTGTCGCCGTGCATCCTGCCTATGACGAAGCCTTTGATGGCTTCGCGGCGCCGGAAGTACGGGGCAATCCGAAGGCACGCCAGGAGTGGGCCGTCGAGCAGGTGAAGATGGCGCTGACGGCGTCGAAGCATCTCGGCATCAAGGCGCATGCGACTTTCTCGGGCGCGCTCGCCTGGCCCTTCATCTATCCCTGGCCGCAGCGCCCGGCTGGCCTCGTCGAGACCGCTTTCGAAGAGCTTGCTCGCCGCTGGACGCCGATCCTCAACCATGCCGACGAAAACGGCGTCGACGTCTGCTACGAAATCCATCCGGGCGAAGACCTGCACGACGGCATCACCTTCGAGATGTTCCTGGAGCGCGTGAAGAACCATCCGCGCGCCAACATGCTCTACGATCCCTCGCACTATGTCCTGCAGTGCCTCGATTATCTCGAGAACATCGATATCTACAAGGACCGCATCAAGATGTTCCACGTCAAGGATGCGGAGTTCAATCCGACCGGACGTCAGGGTGTCTATGGCGGTTACCAGGGCTGGGTTGAGCGTGCCGGCCGCTTCCGTTCGCTCGGCGACGGCCAGGTCGATTTCGGCGCCGTCTTCTCCAAGATGACCGCCAACAATTTCGACGGCTGGGCCGTGGTCGAATGGGAATGCGCGCTGAAGCATCCCGAAGACGGCGCCCGCGAAGGCTCCGAATTCGTCAAGGCGCACATCATCCGCGTCACGGAAAAGGCGTTCGACGACTTCGCCGGCAGCGGCACGGACCAGGCGGCCAACCGGCGCATGCTGGGGCTGTAATCCAAACCCTTCTCCCCGCAATTGCGGGGAGAAGGTGGACTCAAACGATGGAGCGGAGCGAAATCGCTTGAGGACGGATGAGGGGCCTTCTCGATATTTCCACCAATTCAGAGCTTGCAGAAGGCTCGGCCCCTCACCCTGACCCTCTCCCCGCCGGCGGGGAGAGGGGACGATTGCGGCAGGCGATCGCGTTCAAACAATTCAATTCATTCAGGAGGACAAAATGGCAATCGAAGGATCATCGGAACAGACGCGGGAGCCGCGCATTCGGCTTGGCATGGTGGGCGGCGGCGCCGGCGCATTCATCGGCGCGGTGCATCGCATTGCGGCGCGCATTGACGACCAGTTCGACCTCGTCGCCGGCGCGCTTTCGTCTTCACCGGACAAGGCTATCGCTTCCGGCCGTGACCTCGGTCTCGATCCCTCGCGCACCTATTCGAGCTATCGCGACATGGCGATCCGTGAAGCCAAGCTGAAGAACGGCATTGAAGCGGTTTCGATCGTCACGCCGAACCATGTCCACTATGACGCCGCCAAGGAATTCCTGCGTCGCGGCATCCACGTCATCTGCGACAAGCCGCTGACCTCAAATCTTGCCGATGCCAAGAAGCTGAAGAAGGTGGCTGACGAGAGCGGCGCACTCTTCATCCTCACGCATAACTACACCGGCTATCCGATGATCCGTCAGGCGCGCGAGATGATCGCCAATGGCGAGCTGGGCGATATCCGCATCGTACAGGCGGAATATCCGCAGGATTGGTTGACGGAGAACATCGAGCAGTCCGGCCAGAAGCAGGCGGCATGGCGTACCGACCCGGCCCAATCGGGCGTCGGCGGCTCCACCGGCGATATCGGCACGCATGCTTATAACCTCGCGTCCTTCGTCACCGGCCTCGAGCTCGACAGCCTCGCCGCCGATCTCGACAGCTTCGTCGAGGGCCGTCGTCTCGACGATAACGGCCATGTGCTGCTGCGCTTCAAGGCGAAGGGCAAGGAAAAGCCGGCAAAGGGCATGCTCTGGTGCAGCCAGGTGGCGCCCGGCCACGAGAATGGTCTGAAGCTCCGCGTCTATGGCACCAAGGGCGGCATTGAGTGGACGCAGGCCGATCCGAACTATCTGTGGTACACGCCGTTCGGCGATCAGAAGCGGCTGATTACCCGCAACGGTGCCGGCTCTGGTGCTGCCGCGGCGCGTGTCTCGCGCATCCCGTCGGGCCATCCGGAAGGCTATCTGGAAGCGTTTGCCACGATCTATACCGAGGCTGCGCGCGCCATCAACGCTCGCAAGAAGGGCGTGGCGGTCGATCCGGCCGTGATCTATCCGACCGTCGATGACGGCGTGAAGGGCGTGGCTTTCGTCGAGGCTTGCGTTGCCTCGTCCAAGCGCAACGGCGCCTGGGTCAAGCTCTAAGTTTTAGATAAGGTTCGAGGCGGAGAAACCGCCTCGAACCTGCTTGTTCAGGTCGCAGCTTGCTGCTTGCGCTTCGTCAGCGCGTCGATGCTCAGCGGGCCGCCGCCGGCGCTGGCGAGAAACAGGAAGATGAAGCAGAAGAGGATGGCGGAGACGCCGCCGTTCTGCGCGGGATAAAAGCTCTTCGGCGCGTGGGCCAGGAAATAAGCGAAGGCCATCAGGCCTGACAGGATGAACGAAGCGATCCGCGTCTGAAAGCCGATCAGGACAAGGAAGCCGAGGGTGAGCTCCAGCAGGCCGGCGATCCAGGACAGCGATCCTACAGGTGGCACCGTTTCAGCTGCTGGGAAATGCAGCACCTTCTGCGTTCCATAGCTGAAGAGCACGAGCGAGGCGACGATGCGCAGGAGGCTCAGCAGATGAGGGTGGAGGGCGTGGAGCGCAGGGAGCATTTGTATCCTTTCGTTGTCAAGTTTCGACGCTACCCTCAATTGATCCGCGTTGGAAAGACAAGTCACGACTGTTGACATTGCTGTTATCGAGCCGTGCGAAGAGTGTTGCTGCTGCTGGCGAAATTTTACGGAATGGTGCGAGCCGGCGTGATTTGTCGAGACCTGCAACGTTGCAGTTTTCCTGTGCCGGCACTGTACTTTGAGACGCAGCTTGGTTAAACCGCAGCCAACGAAGCCATAACAGACGGGATTTTCATCATGATCGATCCGAAGCTTCTTGCCGATCGCTTCCCCGGCGATTTCACATTCGGTGTTGCCACCGCCGCCTTCCAAATCGAAGGCGCCACCAAGGCCGATGGCCGCAAGCCTTCCATATGGGATGCCTTTGCCAACATGCCCGGCCGGGTCTATCAGCGCAACAATGGCGACGTCGCCTGCGATCACTATAATCGGCTGGAGCAGGATCTCGATCTGATCACGGAGATGGGCGTCGAGGCCTATCGCTTCTCGATCGCCTGGCCGCGCATCATTCCCGAAGGTACCGGTCCGGTGAACGAAGCCGGTCTCGATTTCTACGATCGCCTCGTCGACGGCTGCAAGGCACGCGGCATCAAAACCTTCGCCACCCTCTACCATTGGGATCTGCCGTTGGCGCTTGCCGGCGATGGCGGCTGGACGGCGCGCTCGACGGCGCATGCGTTCCAGCGTTATGCCAAGACCGTCATGGCCCGTCTTGGCGACCGTCTGGATTCGGTTGCCACCTTCAACGAGCCCTGGTGCATCGTCTGGCTGAGCCATCTTTACGGCATTCATGCGCCGGGCGAGCGCAACATGCAGGCAGCGCTCTATGCCATGCACTATATGAACCTTGCGCATGGTCTCGGCGTCGAGGCGATCCGCTCCGTGGCGCCGAAGGTGCCCGTCGGCATCGTGCTCAACGCTGCATCCGTCCTGCCGGGTTCTGATCGTCCCGAAGATCTGGCTGCCGCCGAGCGCGCGCATCAGTTCCATAACGGCGCCTTCTTCGATCCGATCTTCAAGGGCGAATATCCGAAGGAGTTCGTCGAGGCGCTTGGCGACCGCATGCCCGTCATCGAGGATGGCGATCTGAAGACCATCAACCAGAAGCTCGATTGGTGGGGTCTGAATTATTATATGCCGATGCGCGTCTCCGATGACGCATCCAAGAGCGGTGATTTCCCCTGGACGAAGGACGCACCACCGGTCAGCGACGTAAGGACGGATATCGGCTGGGAGGTCTATTCGCCCGGTCTGAAGCACGTCGTCGAAGATCTCAACAAGCGCTACGAGCTGCCGGAGTGCTACATCACCGAAAACGGTGCCTGCTACAATATGGGCGTCGTCAACGGCGAGGTCGATGATCAGCCACGTCTCGATTACTATGTCGAGCATCTCGGCGTCGTCGCCGATCTCATCAAGGATGGCTATCCGATGCGCGGCTACTTCGCCTGGAGCCTGATGGACAATTTCGAATGGGCGGAAGGCTATCGCATGCGTTTCGGCCTCGTGCATGTCGATTACGAGACCCAGGTGCGCACGGTCAAGAAAAGCGGCAAGTGGTACAGGGAGCTGGCCTCGCAGTTCCCGAAGGGCAACCACAGAGCGGATTAATGCGGTTCTAGCTTCCCTTGGGGGAGGTCGCACGAAACGCGTTTGGGGGGTGACCTTCGGTGTCTGCAATGGGTCACCCGCCTCGGATATTCGGTCCGACCGTCCCGTCAAGGGGAGGGTATTTGTCGCCCGAATCGGCAGGGCCTGATAGATATCGAGCATGATCCAGCGGCCGATTTCCATTTATGCGCTTTGCGGCAGCCAGCGGCAGGCTTCGACCAGCCGGAGGCTGCTGGAGGCTTTGCAGCTTGCCTGCCCGGAAGGCATCACCATTGCGATCTGCGATCTGATCGGTGATCTGCCGATCTTCAATCCGGACAATGAGGGTGAGCGAACACCAGCCGTTGTCGAGCGGTTTGCGGCCGAAATCCGTAAGGCAGACGGTTTGATCGTGTCGTGCCCGGAATATGCCCATGGCATACCCGGCGGTTTCAAGAATGCGCTCGACTGGCTGGTGTCGCGCGACGAGGTGCCATTCAAGCCGCTGATGTTTGCGCATGCCTCGCATCGCGGCGATCTCGTATTGGCACAGCTCACCGATGTCCTGCAGACCATGTCGCTGCATATTGTGGAGGATGCTTTCTTGCGTCTGCCGGTTGCGGGCAAGAGCGATGAGGCGCAGGCGGCAATGCTGCTGGAAGCGTGGGAAAGCGGCCTTTTATCCGCGAGTCTTAATCGTTTTAGACGGGCGATTGCCGCTGGGGCGTGAATTCTTCCCATTTTGGCAAATTTACAACCCCTTCCTGTAGGAATCTCCGATTCGCCTTAACCGTTTGTTGAAGACCTGACGTCAGACTTCTCCGTCAAGGAGAAAAAGGTGTTGGGAGCAGTTTTCAAGTCACTGCGGAAGAATGCGCAGATCGGTCGTCATTCTATTGTGACGGCCGTTTTGATTTGCTTCGCACTGATTGTTGCCGTCGTGACCTTGATGGTTCTCACCGCAATCGGACGTGTTGCCGATTACTCCAACAAGCTGGATGACGAGCGCTCCTGGGAAACGACCGTCGGTGCGCTGAAGACCTTTCAGGGACAGCTGGAAGCGACGTTGCATGACCATTCCGCTCGCAACGATGCGGCGCGAAATGTTTATGGCACCGATACTCAAGGCTGGATCGTCGGCAACTATGGCGACATTTCCTCCAACGGTGCGCTGTTCGACACCGCCGTCATCGTCGACGACAACAACAAGCCGATTGTTGCTTACCACGATGGCCAGCCATTGACTGACAATATCGAGGATGTCCTCGGCACTGCCATCTGGGCGCTTGTCGATCAGGCACGAACAACACGTGTGACCGGGGTGCCGGAGGCTTCGGGCTACATCATGACCAGGGATGGTATCGCCGCGGCCGGTGCTGCGACGATCCGCGAAAGATCCGGCCGTATTCCGGTGCCGGAAGGTCATCGGCGCTATCTGATCCTCGTGCGTTACCTTGACGCTGGCCGGATCAAGATGCTCTCCAACACCTATGTCATCAGCGGCTTGACGCTGGTGCCGCCGGATACGGTCGCTCGATATGCCGTCTCCATTGTCGATCCGCTCGGCAAGTCGCTGGGACGGCTGGTCTGGGGATCGCGTCAGCCTGGGGACATGAGCTATCAACAGGTCCGCCCGTTGGTGCTCGGCGCGCTTGGTCTTGTGGGTCTGTTTTTCGTCGTGCTTTTGATCCTGGGATCGCTGGCAGGGCGCCGGTTGCGGGCGGAGGAAGTTCAGGCACGTCAGGTGTCGCTTCGCGACCGGCTGAGCGGGCTTCTCAATCGTGAGGGGTTGCGGCTCGATGTGGATCGTCTGGTCGACCGGGCGCGTTCCGACGGCACCAACGTCCTGCTTCTCTACCTCGATCTGGATGGCTTCAAGGAAATCAACGACGCTTATGGGCATGGCACTGGCGATCAGCTCATCCGTGCGGTTGCCGCCGGGCTCAAGGTGCTTGTGCCGCCACAGGCGGCTTTGGCGCGCCTTGGAGGCGATGAATTTGCCATCGTCTTCCCGACGAAGGAACTCAACGACGCCCCGGCTTTGCGGCTGGCCGAGCAGATCCTGGATTTCCTTGCCGAGCCTCTGGAGATCGGTCGTCGTGTGGTCGTGGTCGGCGCCAGCATCGGCATCGCAAGCTCGCCTGAAGGCCGCATCGACCGTGAGGAACTAGTGCGCCGCGCCGATCTTGCCATGTACAAGGCCAAGGAAGCCGGCCGCGCCCGAATGACCTGCTATGAAACCGCCATGGATGCCCATCGCGAGGAGCGTAATGCGCTGGAACTCGATCTGCGCCGCGCCATCGACATGGAGGAACTAACCGTCGCCTACCAGCCTCTGGTCGACGCATCGAGCTGCGAGATGATCGGCGTCGAGGCGCTGGTGCGGTGGAACCGCCCCGGTCACGGGCCGATTTCGCCGGAAGTCTTTATCCCCATCGCCGAAACGAGCGGCCTGATCGAAGCGCTGGGCCTGCTCGTGCTGCGCAAAGCCTGCGAGGCGGCCAGGCAATGGCCGGATTTGCGGATTGCGGTCAACGTTTCGCCGGGCCAGTTCCGCAACCCCGCCTTTGCCGATTATGTCCGTAGCGTATTGAACAGCACGGAGATCGAAGCCGATCGGGTGACGCTGGAAATTACCGAAGGCTATATCATTCAAAACCCTGAGCGTACCCGCCAGTCGATCGAGCGGTTGAAGAGGCTCGGCGTCAAAGTGGCGCTCGACGATTTCGGTTCCGGTTTCTCCTCCATCGGCTACCTGCGCCAGTTCGGTTTCGATCGCATCAAGATCGATCGCTCGCTGACGATGAATGTGCTGGAAGACAACCGCGCCCGCGAAATGGTGAAGGCAACCGTGGCGCTGGCTCGCTCGCTCGATATTCCCGTTACGGCCGAAGGTATCGAATCCGAGGCGCAGGGAAGGGCACTGGAAGACTTCGGCTGTGATGAGTTGCAGGGCTACTTCTACGGCAAGCCGATGCCGGACGCCGAGATCAGCAAGCGGCTTGCGGTGCAGATGGCAACCGCGCTGGACGAAGAACACGCCGCCGCCTGATATGCTGAGAGCATCCATGCAGTATTGACGGAAAACGGCTGCGCGGTTTTCGTGGGAAATGCTTTAGCCGATATGTTCGTGGCCGCGTTTGCGCGCGAGCGCGATTTGCCGCTGCCTTTCGCGATAGCGTTCGCGATCCTCTTCGCCGCGCTCATGGTAGCAATGGCTGCACGAGACGCCGGCTTCGTAGAAGGGTGAGGTCACTTCCTCTGATGTGATGGGATTGCGGCAGGCGTGGCAGAGCTTGTGATTGCCCTCTTTCAGGCCATGCTCGACGGAGACGCGCTCGTCGAAGACGAAGCAGGCGCCTTCCCAGAGGCTTTCTTCTGCCGGCACTTCCTCGAGATATTTCAGGATGCCGCCCTTGAGATGATAGACTTCATCGAAGCCCTGCTGCTTCATGAAGGCGGTCGCCTTCTCGCAGCGGATGCCGCCGGTGCAGTACATGGCGATCTTCGGCTTGTTGTGCAGGCCGGTATTGTCGCGCACCCAATCGGGAAATTCGCGGAAGGTCTTGGTCTTCGGATCGACCGCGCCCTTGAAGACGCCGATGGCGGTCTCATAATCGTTGCGGGTGTCGATGACGATGGTGTCGGGGTCGGAGATCAGCGCGTTCCAGTCCTTCGGCGCGACATAGGTGCCGACGACTCTCGTGGGGTCGATATCCTCGACGCCCATGGTGACGATCTCTTTCTTGAGCTTCACCTTCATACGCACGAACGGCATTTTCGACGCGCGGCTTTCCTTATGCTCGAGGCCGGCAAATTCCGGCTGCGCGCGCAGGAAGGCAAGCACGGCGCCAATGGCGGCATCCGTGCCGGCGACGGTGCCGTTGATCCCCTCGTGCGCGAGCAACAGCGTTCCCTTCACACCCTTTTCCTCGCAAAGCGCAAGCAGGGGCTCGCGCAGGCTTTCGAAGCGCGGGAAGGAGACGAAATGATAGAGCGCGGCAACGAGGAATGCGCCGGTCGCGTCGCGCCGTGGATCTGAAAGCATGTCGGTCATGCCGGGGAAATACAATTTTGTGAGCTTTCAGGCAATCGGGATTTACGCCGCAGCTCCTGCGCCGTCGTCATTCCCCTCGGTCGGCGTGGCGAAAGGCGCCGAATGCCATTGCCGGCGGGTTGAAATGCCACTCGCCTTACAAGATTTATCGCGCGGGCGGCGCATCATCCTTGATGTCGTCGGCAAATCTGCGCATGAGCCGCACAAGGTCCTCGATGTCCCGCTCGTCCCATTTGGCGAAAATAGACCGTGCGATCCTCTCTCTCGCCTCATCGATGCGATCGGTCATCGCCTTGCCCGTCTCGGTGATGACGGCCTCGCGAAGACGGCGGTCGACCGCATTTTCCTGCCGGCTGATCAGCCCGAGCCCTTCCATTTTCGCGACCTGACGGCTGACGGTGGTGTAGTCGCGCCCGACACGATCGGCCAGTTCGACAACGCCGATGGGGCCGAGCCGTTCCACCAAAACCAACAGGGAAAACAGTGCGCGGTCGAGGGAGATGCCTGCCTCTTGGATCATTGCCTCGTCGCGCTGAGGTCGGTTCATGACGCCGACGATTTCGACGAGCGCACTATGAAGTTCGCGCAGCCGACCGCTAATATGTGTATTTTGCAAGCTTTTTGTTGACACGATGCCGCCCTTCTCTTAATATGTGCATATTACACATATGGAGACAGAAATGACAGAGCAATTTGCAGCCGATGTGCTGATTTGCGGTGCGGGTGCGGCCGGCCTGGCATTGGCGATCGATTTGGCAAGGCGAGGGATTTCCTTCCGTCTGATCGAGAAAATGGACGAGCCGTTCCGTGGGTCGCGCGGCAAGGGCATTCAGCCGCGAACCCAGGAAATTTTCGAGGATCTTGGTATTCTCGACCGGATCGTCGCGACCGGCGGCCTCTATCCGCCTGAGCGGCGATATCGCGATGACGGCAGCTTTACCGAGTCCGACATTACCGAGCATCAGGACCCGACACCGGCCGAACCGTATCATCTGCCGCTGATGATACCGCAATTCCTGACCGAAAAGGTGATGCGCGAAAGGCTGCTCGAGCTTGGCCATAGGCCACAATTCGGCTGCGAGCTGATTGGCTTCGAGCAAGATGCGGGCGGCGTGACGGCGCGTCTCGCAGGCAGGGCGGGGGAGGAAACTCTCCGCGTGCGCTGGCTCGTCGGTGCCGATGGCGGCCGGAGCTTCGTTCGCCATGCCCTTGATATCGACTTTCCGGGCAAGACCCTTGGCGTTCGCGCCATCGTGGCCGACGTTATCCTGACCGGTCTCACGCGCGATGCCTGGCATCGTTTCAACGATGGCGACATGGTGCGGCAGATCATGTTTTGCCCGCTCGCCGGGACCGAGATGTTCCAGATACAGGGGCCAATCCCGCTCGAGGGTGATATCGATCTTTCGGCCGAGGGGCTGGAGGCCATGGTGGCGGAGCGCACCGGGCGCGACGACATCCATATCCAATCCGTGTCATGGTCGTCGGCCTACAGCATGAATGCGCGCCTGGCCGATCGATACCGCGTCGGCCGCGTGTTCCTCATCGGTGATGCCGCCCACATTCATCCGCCGACCGGGGGCCAGGGCCTCAATACCAGCGTGCAGGATGCCTATAATCTCGGCTGGAAGCTGGCCGCCGTCGCCAATGGAGCCAACGACGCGTTGCTCGACAGCTATGAAGAGGAGCGTCAGCCGATCGCGGCAGCGATGCTCGGTCTGGCAACGAAGCTTCTCAATGCGCAAAAGCAGGGCGACATGCGTCGTGGTCGCGAGGTGCATCAACTCGATATAGGTTATCCCGGATCCTCGCTCGCGCTCGAAACGCCTGAACGCAGTGGTCTCCTGTCAGCCGGTGACCGAGCTCCGGATGCGCCGATCCGTGGTGCCGCTAGCCAGCCGACACGGTTGTTCGACCTTTTCCGAGGAGCGCATTGGACATTGCTCGGTTATGGTGTGGAGCCTGGATCGGTGCCGCCGCGTGCAGACCTGCATATTCATACCTTCGGCCCGTCAGGCGACATAGTCGATGCCGAGAACCATCTTCGGGACATCTACGCCCTGTCCTCGGGCGAATGGGTGCTTGTGCGTCCGGACGGTTATATCGGTGCCATCGCCGCAGCCGGTGACGTTGCGATGCTGGAGAGCTATTTCGCGCAAGTGGGACTTGGTTTGGCGGATGCGCCGCGCGCATGAGACAATAGCGGGACACGTCGATTGAGCTGCCTGAGCGGGCGTATGACTTATGTCAGCCCGCCGCCTCCAGCCATAGGTGCTTTATGGTTCGCGCCTCGTTCTCCGGCTTGTCGGCAAAGACCCAGCGCGCTTGGCTTAGTGCCTCCTCGCGGGCGGTCTGCTGCCGGGCAATGATCGCTTCCAGCAGGCGGGCGTGATCGTCGCTTCTATCGAAGAGATGCGGCTCTCGGTCGGCGACATCGGCCAATATCGACATGTCGAGATAGCGGCCGAGCACGTCGACCAAAGCCTTGGCCTCCAGCTGCTTGGCGTGCATCGCCGCCGGCCAGACATCGCGCAGCAGCATGTGATGCATCCAGTAGTCCTGGCTGCGCTTGCGCAGATCATGAAAGCTCTCGGCATGGGCCGCTTCCGCATGGCATTCGGACAGTGCCTGTACCGCCTTGCGGGCGTTCTTGCGCCAGCTTTTCTGAAAGAGACTGGCCGTGGCGCGCCTGCCGCAGTTGAAGGATATCTCCTTCAACGCCTCGCGCGCCTCGGCACATGTAGCGACTGCCGCCTGCGCCTTGTCTTCTAGGTCGGTTTCCGCCGCCGCGAGATGGTCGCGCCGCGCGGTCAGCAAATCGCTCACCCGGGTCAGCGCATGCAGTTCTTCGGCGGATGCAGCGGTTGCCTGCAGGTAATGGCTGATCTCGATCAGCGCGGTCGCATCGCGAACGCCGGAAAGCGTGCGTGCCATATCCCGCAGCCGGTCATTTTCCCGCTGTTGAAATTCGCGCGCGATCGGAGCTATCAATCGGTAAAGCGCCCGCACGCGCTTGATGTTCTTGCGGGCGGCGTGAACGGCTTCATGCAAGCCCTGCGGCCTGTCGGTCAGTACGGCCATTGCCTTGCCGAGTTGATGCGCGGCGGCTTTGTGCACCTCGTCATCAAGGGCTCGGTCAGGCCGTATGCGATAGCTCATCATACTCCTGCTCGAACTGCGTCGCGAGGGCCTGATTGGAATAGCGGTATTCGCCAGTTACCTCGCGTCCGATCCAGTCCGGCAGTTCCGGATTGTCGCTTTCTTTCCCCATCTCCACCTCGGCAATCACAAGGCCGCGATGGGCACCACGGAAGACATCCACCTCCCAGGTAAATCCCTTGAAAGGCACCTTATGGCGGGTCTTCTCGATGACCAGCCCGATCGACGTTCCCAGCAGTTCTTCTGCTTCGTCGACGGGGATCTCGTATTCGAATTCGTCCCTGGTCATCGCCTTGCCGATCTTGATCGTCAAGGTCGCCTTCGTTTCGTTCGTCAGCCGTATGCGTACGGAACGGCCTTCCATGGAGGCAATATATCCCTGTCGCAGGATCAGCCTCTCCGAAACGAAGTTCCGCCAATGATCGCCGCGCACCAGAAACTTTCGCTCGATCTCTTTTGCCATGCGTTTGACATGCTCCACCGGCACAGATTGGGGGAGACTATAGCATGTTGCTGCAATTTCCTACCCGTCGTATTTAAAGCGAGCTTTTGTCTCGACAAGCACCTTCGGGAAGGCTATTCGAAAGCCGGATTTCAATCGTTTTAAAGGGAGTGCACCGACCATGGGCGAGAAAACCGAGAAGCTTCTTTCCATCCTGAAACTGCAGCCCGTCGTTCCCGTGCTGATCGTCGATGATGCGAAATCGGCAGTGCCGCTCGCCCGGGCGCTCGTCGCCGGCGGTCTGAAGGCCATCGAGATCACGCTGCGCACGGCCGGCGCTCTCGATGCGATCCGTGCTGTCGCGGAAGAGGTGGAAGGCGCCGAGGTCGGCGCCGGTACGATCCTCAATGTCAGCCAGTGGGACGCAGCCGTCGAGGCCGGTTCCAAGTTCATCGTCAGCCCCGGCACGACGCAGGAGCTGCTCGATGTTGCGCGCTCCTCGCATGTGCCGCTGCTGCCGGGTGCGGCCACGGCAAGCGAAGTCATGGCGCTGCGCGAGGAAGGCTACACGGTGCTCAAGTTCTTCCCGGCCGAGCAGGCCGGCGGCGCCTCCTATCTCAAGGCGCTGTCCTCGCCGCTCGCAGGTACGATCTTCTGCCCGACCGGCGGCATCTCGCTGAAGAACGCCCATGATTATCTGTCGCTGCCGAACGTCATCTGCGTCGGCGGCTCCTGGGTTGCGCCGAAGGAGCTGGTTGCTGCCGGCGACTGGGCAGGCATCACCAAGCTTGCCGCAGAGGCGGCAGCGCTGAAGGGCTGAGGTCCGAGCCCATCGAATCCGATTTCAAAGGCGCGTGGAGCTTTCTGCGCGCCTTTTTGCATGAGATGGATTGGTATTTGCAGTTGCGCTTCCTATCTCCCCTTCACCATCACAAGGACGGAGGACCATCCATATGATCGACGCCCGCAAGCTTCTTGACCAATTCCTGGGATCGCAGGTTCCGGGGGTGCAAGGAACCGTGAAAGACAGGGCCACCCAGGCCATCAATCTCGCCAGAGATAATCCGATGGCAACGAGCGCGATTGCCGGCGTGCTGCTCGGCACGAAGACCGGGCGTCAGGTCGCCGGCAATGCGCTGGCGCTCGGTGGCCTCGCCGCTATCGCAGGCCTCGGCTATCAGGCCTACAAGAATTATCGCGACGGCAATCAGCCGCAGCCGGCGCCGCAATCCACCCCACAGGCCGAGCCGCAGTTCCTGCCGCCGCCGACGGATTCCGGCTTCAGCACGGCGCCGGCAGTTGCCAGCAATGATTTTACGCTTTCCTTGGTGCGGGCCATGATCGCGGCCGCGCGCGCCGACGGCCATATCGACGATACCGAGCGTCAGCGCATTCTCGGCAAGGTGCAGGAGGCTGGCGTCGGGTCGGAGGCGGAAGGTTTCTTCCAGCGCGAACTTGCCAATCCCGTCGATCTCGATGCCATCGTCGCCTCGGCAAAGACCGAGGAGCAGCGCGTGCAGGTCTACACCGCGTCGCGACTGGCGATCGAGCCGGATTCGCGGGCCGAGCGCGGTTATCTCGATCTGCTGGCTGGGCGCCTCGGTCTGGCCGACGCTCTGGTCGATCATATCGAAGCGACGGTTGCAGGCGCCAAAGTTCAGCTCTGACTGACAGGGCCGGTTGCCTTTCCCCGGCAGCTGGCCTAAGCATGTCGCGCAAAAGTGCGCAGCGGTTTTGCGACAACGACATGCGTAAAATCAAGAGCTTAAGTCGTAAGGAGCGAATCTGAAGGATCGCGACGCGCTTTAAGCCTTCGCCGGAACTCATGTCAGGGCGTCAGGGATGGCTACATTGACGGATAAGAAAAGCGAAACCCGCTCGGCGGCGATTGCAGCCGGTGTTATCTTGCTGGTCGCGACAGCCGTGCTCTACCTGATGCCGAACGTCATCGTCTGGCTCGGAAATATCTCGCCATGGCTCGGCACCGGTTTCGGCGTGCTTGTCATCCTGGCCTTCTTCTTGGTGTTCTGGCTGCGGGCTCGTTATCAGCGGCGCAAGGGGCAGTAGGCTCCAGCACCAGGCCGTTCGTCTCGTTGCTATCTTGTTTAGTTTTGCAGCGAGGCGCCGAGCAGAATGATGCCCGTGCAAATGACGAGCAGTGCGCCGAGGATCTCGATGCTGTTGCCTACCCAAACCGAAAGTCTCGAGCCCTTGCCGGTAAAACGGACGGCAGTGCCTTTTGCGAAGACCGCGATGATGGCAAGCAGCGACACGGTCAGCGCCGTACCGATCGACATGGCGAGGACCGATAAGAGGCCGCCAAGATAGAGCCCGTTCAACATCGAAAAAGTCATGACAAGCAATGCGCCCGAGCATGGACGCAGTCCGACTGCGACAATGGCAGACCAGGCCTCGCGAGCGCTGAACTTTTCGTTCGACAACATCTTCGGATCGGGAAGATGGGCGTGGCCGCAAGCCTCGCAATAGGCACCGTCGCCGGTCGCATGGGCGGGATCGTAGCATTGATAGCCGCCGGCAGCGGGTATCGCGGCGCTGCTGCGCGCAAAACTTCTCGTTGAATCCGTGCCCGTCGCTGCCCCCTCGAACAGCGAGAGGCTGATTGGCCCCGCCGATGTCGCGAGCTGCATTTCCTGCCGTTGCGCCCGGCTCTGCATCATCGCTCGCAGCTTGCGGAACAGCAGCCAGCTGCCGAACAGGATGACCATGACGAAGCTGGTGATCTCCATGGCGTTGGTGGCCATCGTCATGGTGATGCCCGAGCCGCGCAGGACAAAATAGGCGGCGCCGACGACGAGGACGGCGACAAGGCCCTGAATGAGTGCGGAGACGAAGGAGATTCCGATGCCGCGCTTCAGCTCGATCTCATTGGCGACCATGTAGGAGGAAATGACGGCCTTGCCGTGGCCAGGCCCGGCCGCGTGGAAGATGCCGTAGGCGAAGGAAAGGCCGATCAGCGTCCAGAGCTGCCAGGGGTCCTGGCGCATGGCCTCGATCGACTTGGTAAGCGCACGATAGAAAGCCTGCTGCTCGTAGTTCACATAGAGGAAGATCGGCGCCAGCGGGCCGCCCATCGGCTGGAAGCTCGGCTCGGCGGTGCCGATGCCAAGCGGCGAGCCGGTGGCATGGGCAAGGCCGGCGGCCGCGAGAAGCGCGAGCACTACAGCCGGAACGAGCTTCCCTGGTCGCGAAATCAGCATTGCACATCTATCCGCGTTGCGAAGAGTTTCGACATGGTCGTCCCCGTCGGATCGTTGAAGAAGGCATCCGTCAATGTCGACCTGTTCTCGGCGATGACCTCATCCGGATTGGGCCGGACGACCTTCTGCGTACAGCTCTTGAAGGCGTCGCCCTCCGTCACCAGCTCATTGTCGCTCGGAAAATCGATCGAGGTGTAGAGCGTCGGGTCGTAGATGCCGAAGCTCAGCTTGTTGCCCTTGGCAAGCGGCATCGGCTCGGCCGGCTTGACGGCGAAGAACATCAGGAGCTGGCCGTCGCGAAAGTCGACGTTGATGACGTCGGGCTTGTCGACCTTGATCACTTTGCCGTTCAGCGTCAGGTTTGCGTAATAGTCGTAGTCAGCCAGCGAGTCGCGTACCGTTTTGCCGACTTCCTTCAGCTCGTCAGGGTCGAGCTTCAGATTGGTGTTCTTGTCGAAATCCATCAGCACCGACGAGGAGAACACTTCGTCGAACCGCCACACGTTGCGAAGTTCCTGCACATTGCCATCCGGGCCGGCGAGCACTTCCAGCCGGGCTTCCACGAAAATATGCGGATGTGCATATGCTGCGGCCGGCGCAAGAAGCAGGCCTCCGGTCAGGGCAAGGGCATAGGCGGTCGTGGATTTTCTCATGCGTCCGATAGGTTTCGTGAGCATTGATTCACTTCGTTTTCTGGTCAGGAAATGAGACGGAATTGGGACCGGTCGGCCCACCTCGGGCGTTCAACCGTTCTTGCGGAACCAGTTGTGCAGGTAGTCCACAAAGATACGGACCTTTGCCGGGAGGTAGCGCCGGTGTGGATAGACGGCATAAATGCCGCGGTCGGTGGGAAGGTAGTCGTTGAACAGCGTCAGCAGCTGCCCGCTTTCGATCGCCTTGCGGCCGATGAAATCCGGGACGATGGCAACGCCGAGATCGGCGAGTGCCGCGCGTAGCGTCGCATGCGGGCTGTTGACCTCGAGCGTGCCGTTGATTGCGACGTTGAAGGTCGTGCTGTCGGCATCGACGAAGCGAACATTGCCTTGCGAGCGGGTGTTGGTGTCAATGATGAAAGGCACGTGCGCCAGATCGGTCGGATGTTCCAGCGTTGGATAGCGATCGAGAAATGCCGGGGTTGCGCAGAGATGGATGCGGAAGTCGGAGATCTTGCGGGCGATCATGCCGGAATCCTCGAGCTTGGTGATGCGCACGGCGACATCGAAGCCTTCCTCGATCAGATCCACGAAACGGTCGTCGGCGGAGATTTCCAGCGCGAGATCGGGATTCTCCTTGGCGAAGTCGATCAGCGACTGTCCGACATCGGCATCGACGAAGGTGCGTGGCACGGAAACACGCAGTCGGCCTTTCAGCTGCTGGTTGTTTTCGCGCACGAGGTCGGCGAGATTGTCGATCTCCTTCAGAATGTCCGACGCGGTGCGATAATAGGTGTGGCCAGCCTCGGTCATCGAGAACTGGCGCGTCGTACGGTTCAAGAGCAGCGCGCCGAGCTCGTCCTCCAGCTCGCGGACATATTTCGACAGCAGAGCCTTGGAACGGCCGGTCTTGCGTGCCGCCGCCGAAAATCCCTCGGCCTCGACCACGTCGATAAAGGCGCGAATCCGGGTCAAAGTATCCATGGCGAAGCCTCCCGCTAACTGTTTCCGGATGTTGAACAAAATGCTTTGATTTGTTCAATTATTTTTTTCGGGCATGGCTGAAAAATTTTCTTGATTATTACGGCGAATATTCCTATTTCCCGAACAGCCCAAAGTCGCACGTGCCCGTGGGTGTCCGCCGACCCTCGATTAGGTGAGGTCATCGGTAAGGTACCTGGAATTAACCCCTCCAGTCGCTATTCCGGCCAACCGGAAAATGCGAGGACATCTGAAGCAACGACGGTGCGGGCCTTTTTGTTCTCTCCCGGCTTTCCATCAGCCGGGGTTACTGAAGAGGCACACCTTCATTGCCGGAAGTGCGGTTGGGATCTTCCCTCCAATCCATGGCAGACAAAGCGAATTAGCGCCGCTTGCGGCACTGGTTCATCATCCGCGCTTCGCGCATTTGCATGGTACCGGGGTCTCCACCGGCTGGTTCCTAAGCGAATGAGCGTCGCCCTTTGTCCTCTGGGTTTTCCCCGGAGCCTTTGGAATTGAAAGGGAATTGACATGACCACGCAACGTATTCGCGATTTCCTCGCTACCCGACGTCCGGACGGTCCTTGCCTGGTGGTCGATCTCGACGTCGTCCGCGACAATTTTCACGCCTTCCGTCATGCCATGCCGGACAGCGCCATCTACTACGCCGTCAAGGCCAACCCGGCTCCGGAAGTGCTGCGCCTGCTTGCAAGCCTCGGCTCCAACTTCGATTGCGCGTCCGTCGCCGAAATCGAAATGGCGCTCGATGCCGGTGCGACGGCTGCGCGTATTTCCTATGGCAACACGATCAAGAAGGAGCGCGATATCGCCCGTGCGCATGCACTCGGTATCAACCTCTTCGCCGTTGACAGCCACGAGGAAGTCGAGAAGATTTCCCGTGCCGCTCCGGGCGCCCGTGTATTCTGCCGCGTCCTGACGGACGGCGAAGGTGCCGAATGGCCGCTGTCGCGCAAGTTCGGCTGCGTTCCGCAGATGGCTGTCGACGTTCTCGTCTATGCTCATCAGCTGGGTCTGGAATCCTACGGCGTGTCTTTCCACGTCGGCTCGCAGATGACCAAGGTCGATGCCTGGGACGATGCTCTTGCCGATGCCAAGCGCGTCTTCGTTTCGCTCGCCAAGCAGGGCATCCACCTGCAGATGGTCAACATGGGCGGCGGTTTCCCGACCAAGTACCTGCGCGACGTCCCCTCGGCCGAAGCCTATGGCAAGGCGATCTTTGCGTCTCTGCGCGCCCATTTCGGCAACCAGATCCCGCACACGATCATCGAGCCGGGCCGCGGCATGGTCGGCAATGCCGGCGTGATCAAGGCTGAAGTCGTCCTGATTTCCAAGAAGTCGGACAACGATGCCGCCCGCTGGGTGTTCCTCGACATCGGCAAGTTCGGCGGTCTCGCCGAAACCATGGACGAGGCGATCCGCTACCCGATCCGCACGGAGCGCGACGGCGACGAGATGGAGCCTTGCGTCATCGCCGGCCCGACCTGCGATTCCGCTGACGTGCTCTATGAGAAGAACCTCTATCCGCTGCCGGTGTCGCTCACCATCGGCGACGAGGTCCTGATCGAAGGCACCGGCGCCTATACCACGACCTATTCGGCTGTGGCGTTCAACGGTTTCGATCCGCTGAAGGCCTACATCATCTAAGGTCCGGTAAAGCCTCAAAGTTCGACAAAGCTGCCCCCGTAGCCAGCCGGGGCGGCACCCTCACAATAGTTTGTCACCACCGCTGATAACGGTATTGGGCACGGGAGGCCGAGATGGCCGCTGTTCTTGATTCTGTCCGCGCATTCTTTGCGCCGTCCACATTCACTCTCGACCTGGAAAATGCAGGCGATGTCGTTGCGCGCGAAAACCTGCTGGATCGCGCCATGGGTCCCGACCGCCGCAAGAAGTCGTCCGAAAAGCTGCGCCAGGGCCGTGTGCCGGCCGACGGCCTGGCGCTGGTCGCGCGCGATCGCGCCGGCCATGTCATCGGCACCGTTCGCCTCTGGAACGTCGAAGCCGGCGTCGATCGCGAGACGCGCCCGGTCGAGGCATTGCTGCTCGGTCCGCTGGCGATCGATCCTGTCTATGAAGGCAAGGGCATCGGCTCGGCGCTGATGCGCGCTGCCATCATGGAAGCCAAGAAGCGCGGCCATGGCGCGATCCTGCTCGTCGGCGATGCGCCCTATTACGAGCGCTTTGGCTTCTTTGCTTCCAAGGCCCGCCATCTCGTCATGCCGGGTCCGTTCCAGCGCGATCGTTTCCTCGCGCTCGAGCTGAAGGATGGCTGGCTTGATGGTGCTGTCGGCATCATCGTTGCCAGCGGCCGTAAGCTTGCCCAGCCGCCATTATCTAAGGCCGCGTAACGCGCACGAACAGTCCTGAAGCATCAAAAGGCCTTCGCCCATTCGGGCGAAGGCCTTTTTATTTGGCTGCCTTCACGTTGTCCTTGGCTGGATCGTAGCCATCCGTCAGCGTTTTCAGGAAGGCGACGACGTCGGCAATCTCGGCATCGTTCAGGGCAGGGGCATCGCCGAGCTTGCGGTTCATCGGCACGTCGATCACGTCGATATTGGCCTGATATTGCGTCGGGAGGTCGTTGTATTTCAGCACCTTGCCGCTTGTATTCTTCGGATAGATCTCTTCGGGATTGGTGTCGCGCTTGACGTAGAAGCGGGTCACATCTTCCAGGGTCCGGTAGACGCCATTATGGAAGAAGACGTGGCGGGTGGCGACGTTGCGCAGCGTCGGCGTCTTGAAGAGCCCGCAATTCTGCTGCTGGGCGGAATAGGTGTCGTTGCGCAGCGGCCCGCAAATGCCGGTGTCATAGTAATGCGCATCTGCATTGGCCGGAATGGCCGGGTTGCGCGGCGCGCCGAGGGCTTCGAACTCGAAATCGGTGAAGTTCGGCATCTGCCCGTCGCCGGTCATCTTGTCGAGGTGGCAGGAGGCGCAATTGCCCTTGTTCGCATCGTCGAACAGCTTCAAGCCCCTGGCTTCCGCATCCGTCAGGACCGCCTTGCCGCGCAGGTAATAATCATACTTGCTCGTATAGGGATGGAAGGAGAGCTCCTCGACCTGATAGCGGGCGAGCGCGAAGCCGATTTCCGAAATCATCATATCCTGATCGTTGGCGACATTATCGCCAAACAGCGCCGAAATCTCCTTGCCGTATCCTTTTTTCAGCTTGGTATAGACGATGGCCGCATCGGCATTTGCCATTTCAAAGGGCGAGATCATCGGCTGCAGGGCCTGTTCTTCCAGCGAATCGACACGTCCATCCCAGAACATGCCGCCCTGCGGCACGAGGTTTGCTGCAGCGGCCGCATCGGCCTTGACGATGGCCTGTGCCGTCAGCGGACCGGCAACGGTGGCGGGAGCATTGGCCAGAGCCACGCCGGAAGCTTCCGTCATCGGCGAGGCTTCCGCGGCTTCGTCGGCAGCGCTTTCCTCGCCGATCGAGAAGGATGGTGTCGACATTTTGTAGGCAAGGCTCGGCACGGCGCGGATGCCGGGCTGGTCGAGATGTGGGCCGCCGAGCTGGACGGTGAGGCCGTTGGCGGGCGCGTAGTGGTTGGCAGGATCATGGCAGGTGGCGCAGGACATCTGGCCTCCGCCGGAGAGCGACGGATCGAAGAACAGTCGTTTGCCGAGCTGGGCCACCGCACTTAACGGTGCCTGGTCGTCATAGCTATCCGTCGCCGAAGCATTGGTGGCGGGTTCGTTTGCCATGCCGACAGCCGCACCCGCGAGCGAGAGGCCCGCGAGTGCGAGGAGCGGCAGGAGACGGCGGTAGGTCACGCGCATTTCCGTCTCCCTTCCGGTGTCACGATGCCTGGTTGCCGGTCTTCGGATCGAGGATCAGCTTCGGCGCGTCCCCCTTGGACCAGTCGAACATGTTGTTCAGCGAGCCCGAGAGCACATCGAAGGAGCCGCCGCCGAGGCGGGTACCGGCCATCCAGTTGTCCTCGATGAAGCGCATGACGGAGGTCTGGTCGGTGAGCGTATGGTCGACGAAGTTGACCTTGGCATAGGGCGAGATGACGAGCAGCGGCTGGCGTGTGCCATAACCGCAACGTCCCTGCGCCGGCAGGCCGTTGACACCAGGCAGCGCCGTGCCGGTGGAGCAGCTGTCGCCGCTCAGCACGTCGTAGCCCTTGACCGGGAGTTTCGAAGGATTGACGACCGCGTGGGCATGGTCATACCAGCCGTCGGAATCGTCGTAGAGGAGGATGATCGCGGTATCCTTCCAATCCGGTGAATTCTGCACGGTGTTGACCACCTGCGTCACGAACTCCTGTTCGTCGAGCGGATCGGAATAGCCGGCATGGCCGTCCTGATAAGCGGGTGCCTTCAGGAAGCTGACAGTCGGCATGTTGCCGTTCTTCAGCGCCGCATAGAAGTCAGTCATGTCGTACTGGTGATTGGCTGCGTCGGTGGTGCCGATTGCGGCGACGGAGGACGGGCGTGCGTGCGTCGGGTTGGCGGTCGAGGCGTAGTACTGGAACGGCTGGTGATGCGGGATGTAATCGGCGCTATTGACCTTGGTGACGGTCGAGGTGGTTGCGCGCTTGCAGGCCGCCGTGCCGTCCGGATTGGTCTGCGTCAGATCGAAGCCACCTTCGAAGAAGCCCCAGGTGATCTTGTGCTCGTTCAGCATGTCGCCGATGTTCTTGCCGTACATCAGCGCTGTCTGGCCGACCGAGCAGACGTCGCCGGTCGGGTCGAAATCGCTAATCGCAGTCCAGCCGCCATTGCCATCAGGCACGATGCGGCCCTTGGAATAGGTGCCATCGCTCTCCAGCGTATAGCCGGGCGGCAGGATGACGCCGTTGGTCTGGCCGGAGATCAGGTTCAGCGCGCCGGGGGTCGAGGGGCCGAAATTGGTGGAGAAGGAATTGTCGCTCAGCGCATAGTGCTGGGCATAGTTCCAGTAGGCCGTGACGGTGTTGCCATCATAATAGCCCATGACCTGCCCTTTCGTGCCAAAGGCACCGGCCGCACCCTTGGTGCCCTTGCCGGTATTGGCGGGGAAAAGGTCCATGGCGAAGTTGTTGTAGGCGGCCTGCTCGGCGGTATAGCCGTGGTTCTGCGACTGGGTTGCGGCCTGCGTGCGGTCGAGCCGGAAGGGGGCCGCCGCATCGGCGCCGTTGGCCGTGTTGGTCTTGTTCGGATTTGTGTCGAGAAGACCGGCATTGGCGAGCGTGTTGATATCGGCCGGCGTGTTGTCGGAGGCCTTGAATGCGGGCTCGCCATCGACATTTGCGGCCTTGGGGTAGGTCGCGAAATAATGGTCGAAGGAGACGTTTTCCTGGAAGATAACGACAAGATGCTTGATGGGGGTCGCGGTATTCGGTGCCGGGCTTAAGTCAGCGGCAACGGCGGTGGAACAGAGCAAAACAAGACTAAGCGCGCTGCCGGTTGCAAGGGCGGCGCGACGTGAAAAACTGGTCATCGTCATATCCTCTTTGAGTGGGGGCATTGCTCCGGCGCATTTGCGCCACGCCGGGCATAGAGAACCCTTTCGAGCTATCAACGGAGTATGACAGTTCCATGAAGGGTGCGGAGAGGGGATATCGCTTTTGTCGAGCATGGGGGCGACAAAGGGCTGATTCCGCAGTGGCGGCCGATGACCAACGGAGAGCGTCTGTCGGGAAAAGTGGCGATGCTACCTTATGTCACGGCTGGTGCCTCCACCCGCCCTCGTGGTTCGAGACGGCCCAATGGGTCTCCTCACCATGAGGGCTAGTCTCTGCCGTTTGGGCTGTGGCCTAGGGCGTTGTCGGCCTGCTCCGCCTCATCCTGAGGTGCATTTCGGAGCGAAGCGTAGAAATGCCTCGAAGGACGAGGCGGCCCCGGTCACCCAAATAGGAAGATTAAATATTCTGATCCATCGTCTCGGCCGGAATTTCATCGGCGCGATGGATACGGACGACCACGGCGGGTACGCCGGCAACCGTGCAGTGTGGGGGAACGGGCTTCACAACGACGCTGCCGGCGGCAACCTTGCTGAAAGCGCCGACTTCGATGTTGCCGAGGATCTTGGCGCCGGCGCCGATCATCACGCCGTGGCGGATCTTCGGATGCCGGTCACCACTTTCCTTGCCTGTGCCGCCGAGGGTAACGTTCTGCAGGATGGAGACCTCATCCTCGATAACGGCCGTTTCGCCGATGACGATGCCGGAACCATGATCGAGCATGATCGATGTGCCGATCTTCGCGGCCGGGTGAATATCCGGGCCGAAGACGAGCGAAACGAGGTTGGATAGCCAGCTGGCAATTTCCTTGCGGCCTTCTGTCCAGAGGGCATGGGCGATGCGGTGCGTCTGCAGGGCATGGAAGCCCTTCAGGTTCAAAAGCGCGTGCAGATAGGTGGTGCAGGCGGGGTCGCGGGTTCGCACGGCAACGAGATCCGCTTCGGTCGCCTGCAGGATGGCGGGATATCGCGTCAGCACGTCCGACAGCAGCGACAGCATGTCGCCATGCTCGATCCTGACGACGCAGAGCCGTGCGGCCAGCACCTTGGCAAGGCTCTCGGCATTGGAGCTTCCGGTGAGCAACTGCGCCTGCAGCACCGGGGCGAGCGTCGGCTCGCGCGCCGCCAGCTCGGCGGCTTCGCAACGGATCACGTCCCAGACGTTTTCGGCTGGCGCAGGCGTATTCCCGACAATTGCCGTTCCCGACTGAGGCATGACCCTGTCTTTCTGCTTAACCGGATACGTCGACGATGCCGCAATCGCCGGCTTCCGAGGCGAAGGCGAGCAGCTTGCCGGATTTGCTCCAGCTCATCGATGTGATCGCACCCTTGCCGGGACGACGCAAGAGCGCTTCCTTGGCGTCGCCGAGGCGCACCGCGAGAATCATGCCGTCGATGAAGCCGATGGCGAGGATATCCTCGGCAGGATGGAACTTTACAGAGGTCGCCATGATGTTGGCGCGGGTGCCGAGTTCGAGCGGCGCCTTGCCCATCGGCCCGTCCTTGCCCTGGAAGGGCCAGACGATCGCCGCGGGAGCACCCGAAGAGGCAAGCCATTTGCCCTTGTTCGACCAGGAGAGCGACTTCACCTTGGCGGGATAGCCGGTCATGCGCATGTGGCGTGCTTCCGCGCCCGGCTTCGTGTCCAGCTTCCAGCCATGCAGCGCATTTTCCTGCATGGTCGTGACGATAAACTGGCCATCCGGTGAGAAGGTGACGCTGGTATGGGCGCCCTTCCATTCGAGATTGACCGGCTGGGCGCTCATGCCGACCCAATGCAGCGATACGCCGTTATACCGGGCAACGGCGATGCGCAGGCCCTTGGGTGCGAAACCGATGCCTTCGACGGTGCGCTCCTCGGCAAACTCTTTCGTCGTGCCGTCGGAAAGGCGCACGAAGGTGCTCTTGCCATAGGAATAGGCGACGGCACCCTGCGGACCGGCGGCAAGCTGGCTGATCCATTTGCGTGGCGCTTCGGCGAGCGTCGTCGCGCTGCCGTCGGCCGCGATCCGCAGCACCTTGCCGTCTTCGCCGCCCGAAATTAGGCTCTCACTATGGGGATCGCGGATGCAGGTCAGCATCCCCTGATGGGCTTCGGTGATCTTCTCGCCGCCTTCGAGGCGGTGGATCGCGCCGGCGGCGCTGGCGAAGAAGGGGGTGTCACCTAAAAATTCGACGGCCAGAACATGGCCGTCGATATCAAGCGGAGCGACAGTCGGCATCAGGCGGACGCCTCGCACGCCTTGAAGCTGGCTTCCAGCTTTTCGCGGTCGAGTTCGCGGCCGATGAAGACGAGGCGGCTCTCATGCTTTTCGCCGTCTTTCCAGGGGCGCTGATGATCGCCCTCGATGATCATGTGCACGCCCTGGACGACATAGCGCTCCGGATCGTCCTTGAAAGCGATGATGCCCTTGAGGCGAAGGATGTTCGGCCCCTGCGTCTGCGTGACCTTCTGAACCCAGGGGAAGAAACGCTCCGGGTTCATCTCGCCGCCACGCAGCGAAACCGACTGTACGGTCACGTCGTGGATCGGCGACAGGCCGTGGTGATGATGGTCGTGATCATGGTCATGGTCATGGTCATGGTGGTCATGATCGTGGCCATGATGATGGTGATCATGGTCGTGATGGTGATGATCGCAATCCGGGCCGCAGACATGATCCTCGTGGCCATGCTCGAGGAAGTGCGGATCGTTCTCAAGCGCACGTTCCAGATTGAAGGCGCCCTGGTTCAGCACGCGGGCGAGTTCGACGCCGGAGCGGGTCGTCTTGTAGACACGGGCAGCCGGATTGATGGCGCGGACGATGTCCTCGATCTGGGCGAGCTCTTCCGGAGAGACGAGATCGGACTTGTTGATGACGACGACATCGGCAAAGGCGATCTGGTCTTCGGCCTCGCGGCTGTCCTTCAGGCGCAGCGGCAGGTGCTTGGCGTCGACGAGCGCAACGACGGCGTCGAGTTCGGTCTTGGCGCGGACATCGTCATCCATGAAGAAGGTCTGGGCGACCGGAACCGGATCGGCAAGGCCGGTGGTTTCGACGATGATGCCGTCAAAGCGGCCGGGGCGGCGCATCAGGCCTTCGACGACGCGGATCAGGTCGCCGCGAACGGTGCAGCAGACGCAGCCATTGTTCATTTCGTAGATTTCTTCGTCCGACTCGACGATGAGGTCGTTGTCGATACCGATCTCGCCGAATTCGTTGACGATGACGGCGTATTTCTTGCCGTGGTTTTCCGAAAGGATGCGGTTCAGCAGCGTCGTCTTGCCGGCGCCGAGATAACCGGTGAGAACGGTGACGGGAACGGGCTTTTGCGTGGCTGTTTCGGTCATGGGAGCCTCGAAATATGGAAGGTTGCCCCGGGGAGCAGACATTGGTCGGGTTCCATATAAGGAGTTGGAGGCGTCAGTTCAAAGGCTTTTATATGTTATAAGATCACATTGGGTTGCGGGCGGCCGGATTGACTGCGCGATTACGTCAGCGTCGTCGCATCGAATTTGTCGACATCTTCGAGCAGTTCGACGAGACCTTTGACGGCATGGGTAATCAGCCTTTCGCCCTTTTCAGCCGTCGCCGCACCCGCATTGCCGGCGACGCCGTGCTTACCAAGATCGGACATCTTCCAGCCGAAGGCATGGGGGCCGTAGGCACGCAGATGCTTGAAGCTCTTGATGAAGTTCGATTGGCGCGACGGGAAGTTTTCCGCCTTCGACATGTCGACCTTTTCGGGATGGAGGGCGAGCATGACCGACGTCTCGATATCGCCGCCATGGATGTCGATCGCCTTGTCCTCCGGTGCGATCAGCCCGTCCGGCACGCCGAAGCGGGTCCAGCTGGTCGCGACCGCCAGCATATCGAAGCGCACGCGCGCTTCCGTGGCGACGATGGTCATCAGCGGCGAGTTGCCGCCATGGGCGTTCAGCATGACGAATTTACGGATACCGAGCCCATTCAGCCGTCCGGCGATGTCGAGCCAGCGCCTGACCGCCTCGTCGAAGGCCAACGTCTTCGTGCCGGCCACATCCATATGTTCGATGGAGTAGCCGATGGATTCGACGGCGAGGAAGGTAACGGGTAGATTTGCCGGCAAGGCAACCTTGAGGCGTGAGACGATTCCTTCGGCAATGAGCGTGTCGGTTTCGAACGGTAGATGCGGTCCGTGTTGCTCATAGGCGGCAAGTGGCAGCACGGCGATCCATTTTGATCGCTCTTCAGTCGTCAATGTTTCATCATTGTCATCGAAACATGGCAAAGGATGCGCCATCTGAGGGTGTGCCTCTTGTTTATGTCAATAACCTGCGCAATGTCATAGCGTGATGACTTCGCGGCGAAAAGGTCAACGGAATCACAATGGGCAAGAAGAACAAGGTCGGGAAGAAAAGTAAGTCAGGTAAGAAGAAGGATCACCGTGACTACACGCTTGCCGATCTGTCGCCGGCATTGACGCAGGCGGCGCGATCCATGCGCACGGTGATGACCCGCAGCCTGACGGCGAGCGGCCTCTATGCCGGACAGGATGGCGTCATTCTCGCGCTTGCGGCGACTGACGGGCTGCCGGCCGGTACGCTGGCGCAAAAGCTCGGCGTCAAGGCACCCACAATGACGCGCACGATCGGCCGTATGGAGGCACAAGGCTTCGTCGAAAGGCGGCCGGATGCTGACGATGCCCGCCTGACCAAGGTTTATCTGACCGAGGCAGGGCGAAACAGCGTCAGCGAGATCGAAAGTTCGGCGGCGAGCTGCGATGAGCTTGCGACCCGCGGCTTCTCGGAAAAGGAAATCCGCTCGCTCGTGCGCCTGCTCAAGACGATCGAGCATAATCTCCAGGCCGGCGATGACGACGAGGATGATGAGGAAATCTGAAAATCCTCAAGAATTCGAGTTGCGCGACGCGATTAAAGCTTTTAATTAAAGATTTTAAAATTCCGGAATCGTAAAACGAACGGAATATGTTTACGGCTGCGTTTCACTGGAGAGGGAGCGCGTGGCGCAAAAGATTAAGCTTTCTACGATTGCGGAAACGCTGGGCATTTCAACGGCAACCGTATCTTTGGCCTTACGCGATAGTCCATTGGTCGCGGCCAATACGCGTGAGAAGATCAAGGATCAGGCCCGCGCGCTGGGCTATATCTATAATCGCCGCGCGGCGAGCCTCAGGACATCGCGGTCGGGCATCATCGGCGTCGTCGTTCACGACATCATGAACCCCTTCTACGGGGAAATCCTGAAGGCGATCGAAAGCGAGCTCGACCGCAGCCGCCATACGTTCATTCTCTCCAATCACTATGATTCCGTCGAAAAGCAGCGCACGTTTGTCGAGACGCTGCTGCAGCTCGGCGGCGACGGCGTCATCATGTCGCCTGCGATCGGAACGCCGCCGGAGGATTTCGAGCTGGCGGAAGAAAACGGCATGCCGGCCATCCTGGTGGCACGCCAAATCGATGCGCTGGACCTGCCGACCTATCGCGGTGACGACAGCTACGGCATTTCGCTTGCGACCAACCATCTGATCAGCCTTGGCCATCGCACCATTGCAATGATCGGCGGCACGGATCAGACCTCGACAGGGCGCGACCGCTATCAGGGCTATGTCAATGCTCTGCGCAAGGCGGGCATCGAGGTTGATCCCAATCTGCGTATTCCCGGCGCCCGCTCCAAACAGGGCGGCTTCGAGGCGGCGGTGCACTTCCTGTCGTTGCCGCAGAAGCCGACGGCGGCTGTCTGCTGGAACGATCTGGTCGCCATCGGCCTCATGAACGGCATTTCACGCGCCGGTCTCGTCCCCGGGCGGGACATTTCCGTCACAGGCTATGACGATCTGGAGGAGGCGGCGATCGCAACACCTGCGTTGACCACCGTCTGGAATGGTCAGGCCGAGGTCGGGAGGCTTGCAGCGCGCGCGCTTTTGGATAGGTTGGCAGGAAGCCATGAGCCGGATGGTATTCATCTTATCAAGCCGGAAATGCGCATTCGCCAGTCCACGGCGCCCTACAAAGCTCGCTAGAGCGTTTCAGCATTTCACTGAGTCGCTCTTCTCATTGATTTAACGCGATTCCGGACGGAAAGCCGCTACGCATCTTTCCGGAATTGTTTTCGTCGCGACGAACCTTATCTCAAGAGGAAAGATCCATGTCCGATAATCGCATCGCCGTCCTCGTTCCGGGGAAGATACACCCGCGTGTCCTCGAAAGGCTTGGAAAGCAGTTTGATATTGTTTCGGCCGAACGCGATGGTGACCCGAAGATCGATGCGGAAACCGCAGCTCGCATCCGCGGCGTTGCCGTTGCGGGCGGCTTTAATGCCGGCTGGATCGATGCCCTTCCCAATCTTGAAGTCATCGCCAATTTCGGAGTCGGCTATGACGGCATCGACGTCAAGCACGCTGCTTCCAAGGGCATTATCGTCACCAATACGCCTGATGTCCTGAATGACGAGGTCGCTGATACCGCGATCGCCCTGCTGCTGAACACGCTGCGACAGTTCTACAACGCCGAAAGCTGGCTGCGCGAGGGGCGCTGGGCGAAGGAAGGGGCCTTTCCGCTCTCGCCCTTTTCGATGAAGGGACGCCGCATCGGCATCAACGGCCTTGGCCGCATCGGTCTGGAAATCGCGAGAAGGCTCGAGCCCTTCAAGGTAAAGATCGGCTATCACACGCGCTCGCCGCGCGACTCCCTGCCATACGACTACTATCCGACCTTGAAGGAAATGGCGCAGTCGGTGGATACGCTGATTTCCATCGTGCCGAAGACGCTGGAGACGCATAAGGTGATCAATGCGGAGATCCTGTCAGCGCTCGGGCCGCAAGGCGTGTTCATCAATGTCGGCCGCGGCTGGTCCGTCGATGACGACGCGCTGATCGCTGCCCTTGGCAATGGCACGCTTGGCGCTGCCGGCCTCGACGTTTTTTATGACGAGCCGAATGTCCCGGCCGGCTATCTCTCGCTGCCCAACGTTTCGCTGCTGCCGCATGTGGCCTCCGCCTCGGTGCCGACGCGCAATGCTATGGCCGATCTCGTCGTCGACAACGTCATCGAATGGTTCGCGAAAGGCCAGCCGCTCACTCCAGTACCGGAAACACCAGTCAAGCCGCGCGGCTGATCAGACGGCCTTTTGCGGATGGGGGGCGGTCGTGTGCCGCTCCTTGTCCGAAGCATAGTCGCGCACGGCATCGCCGAAGGCGGCGAAGAGCTTGCGCGACGGGGAATCCGTTTCCGCCCAATATTCCGGATGCCATTGTACGCCGACGGCAAAGGCCTTGGCGCCGATGACGGAAACGGCCTCGATCGTGCCGTCTTCGGCGAGTGCCTCCACCTGCAGTCTCGGCGCCGTCTCGGCGATCGCCTGGCGATGCAGCGAGTTGACGCGGACTTCGCCAGGACCGACGACGCGGGCGATGCAGGAACCTTCCTTGACGAAGACGCTCTGACGGATCGAATACATCGTGTCGCGGTCGACATTCGGCGGCTTGCGGTGATCCCAGATGCCCGGCTGCTCCTGGATTTCGCTGGCGAGCGTGCCGCCGAGAGCGACGTTCAGCTCCTGAATGCCGCGGCAGATGGCGAGCATGGGAATGGCGCGTTCGATGGCGCGGCGGATGAGAGGAAGCGACGTGGCATCGCGCGCCGGGTCGAAGGGGCCATCGCTCTCCCTTGCCTCCTTTCCATAGAGAGACGGATGCACGTTGGTTGCCGAACCGGAAACGAGCAGCCCGTCGACACGGTCGAGAATGGCGTCGGCATCGTTGTCGTGCTCAAGCGCGGGGACGATCAGCGCCATCAAACCCGCAGCCTTCACGGCAGCGCGCACATATTGCAGCTGCACCGCATGCCAGCTCGTGCCATCGAACTCGCGGATATCGGCGGGAATGGCGATGATCGGTCTGGACATGCAAGGCTCCGAAGGCTGCAAACGCTTGTTCATTGGACCTCTGGACGATCATGGTGTCGATCCGAAGGCAGATTTATGTCTTACGAACTTACGCGAATACGGCCTGGGCGGCAACGCGCAGTGGTTTTCAGGAGGCTTCGTTTCGGCTCCTTACGTGGATGTACAGGAATCGCCATAATGCGGTGCAAGAGCAAACTTGAAAGACCGTGTGCGGCATGGTTAGTTCCATCGCTTGCGCCATGACGGGGAGCGTGCCGTTCCCCAGCAATGCCGTCCGTATGGGAGAATTCGATGGATCGCCGCTCCTTCATAAGGCGGGCAGGGACCGTTGGCGCAGGCGCTGCCGCCTCCGCGCTTGCGAGCCCGGCCGTTGCCCAGGAATATCCGAAGATCACCTGGAAGATGACCTCTTCCTTCCCCAAGAGCCTGGATACGATCTATGGCGGTGCGGAGGATATTGCGGCGCATGTTTCCGATGCGACCAACGGCAATTTCGTCATCCAGACCTATGAGGCCGGTGAGATCGTGCCCGGTGTGCAGGCCGCCGATGCAGTCAGCGCCGGCGCCGTCGATGCTGCGCATACCTGCTCCTACTATTTCTGGCAAAAGGACCCGACCTATGCCATCGGCACGGCGCTGCCGTTCGGCCTCAATGCCCGGCTGACCAATGCCTGGTTCTACCAGGGCAACGGCAACAAGCTGATGAACGAGTTCTACGCCACGCAGGGCATTTTAGGATTGCCCGCGGGCAACACCGGCGCGCAGATGGGCGGCTGGTTTCGCAAGGAAATCAATACGCTCGACGATCTCAAGGGCCTGAAGATGCGTATCGCCGGCCTGGCCGGCAAGGTGATCGAGAAGATCGGCGTTGCGCCGCAGCAGGACATCCCGGTCAACGGTGTCTATGATGCGCTGAACAAGGGTACGGTCGATGCGGCCGAATGGGTCGGTCCCTATGACGACCTGAAACTCGGCCTGCAGAAGATCGCCAAATACTATTATTATCCCGGCTGGTGGGAAGGTGGTGCCGTGGTGCATGCCTTCTTCAATCTGGAAAAATGGAATGCCTTGCCGAAGAGCTATCAGGCAATCCTCGGCGACGCCTGCGCCTTCGCCAACACCAATATGCTGGCGAAATACGATGTTAAAAATCCCCAGGCGCTGAAGGATATCGTGCAGCAGGGGGTGACGCTCAGACCTTTCAGCCAGGAGATCATGGAGGCCTGCTTCCAGGCGGCCAGCGCACTCTATGCCGATCTCTCCAAATCCAACGATTATTTCAAGCGCATCTATGAGGATCAGGTCGCCTATAAGAAGGATGCCTATCTTTGGATGCAGCTTTCCGAGTATACTTTCGATACCTTCATGATGATCCAGCAGCGGGCGGGCAAGCTGTAATCGTATTTCATAAGTCTTTTGTGATATATTGTTTTCTTTATTAGTGCTTTAAACATTATATCCATGGCAAAGAGAGCCGGGAATCATTGCGTCAGCGCAGTGCTGATCATAATTCAGCTTCAACTTAAGCTGCCGCTTTGATTGGAAAATCTGTCCGAATGGGCTCTGTTCGGGCAAGTAAATTTTAAAGGGTTTCCACTAGGGTGTCCGCCGCATCAGGGGAAGTCTGAATGAAGCCTCCAAGCCCGGACACCGTGCCGACGGATATTTATCTGTCGTTCGTCAGTTCGCTTTTCGGAAACCGCAAAACGCTCATCACGGGCGTGGTCGTTCACATCCTGACATATGCCCTCGTTTTCCTGGGCACGCATGCCGGCATCTATCTGGCCTTTTGCGTGGCGTTTGCGGTTGTCTTTGGCTTGCGCTTCCGTTTGTTCCAGCTATTTGATGTCGCGGACAAGAATGGCTTCACGCGCGCTGATATTGCCGGCTGGGAAACGCGCTATGTGATCGGCGCGGCGGCGACGGCGGCCATCCTCGGCATCGGCAGCGGCTATGCCATCCTCATCCTGCAGAATCCGCTGGCTGAATTCATCTGCATCGCCGTCACGATGGGGTCGATGGTGTCGATCGTCGGCCGCAACTATGGTTCATCTCGGGCGGTCGATCTTCAGATTCTGGCCTGCTGCGTGCCGATCGTCATTGCCTGCCTGCTGTTGCAGCAGCCTTACAAGGCAATCGCTTCCCTGATGCTCATTCCTTTCGGACTGACGACGCGCGCAATGGCGAATGGCATGCGCGAATTTCTCTACAGGAACATCATCGCTTCGCGCGAGATATCGCTGATTGCTGACAGATTCGATACTGCGCTGAACAATATGACGCACGGGCTGTTCATGCTGGACGCCGAGAACCGAATTCTGGTCGTCAATCGCAAGGCATGCGAGCTCCTTAATTTCGCCCATCCGGAGCGGCTCAAGGACTGCGAATTCGATGTTGTGCTACGCTATGGCGCCCGTCATTCCTTCATCGACGGATCGCTGCCCGGGCTCATCCAGCGGCAACTGGCGCAGCTCGTCAGTGGCACGCTGTCGCGAACGCTCATTCAATTCAACGAGGATCAGTTCCTTGAGTTTTCGGCCAGTCGCCGTGCCGATGGGATCGTCATCCTGATTTTTGAAGATGTGACGGTGCGTATTCGGGCAGAGCGCAAGATCCTGCATATGGTGCGCTATGATCCTTTGACGGGGCTGCCGAATCGCGAATATTTCATGGATCTGGTCAAGGAAAGGCTGGCTGCGCGCAAGCGGGAAAGCCGCATCGGCATTCTGGTTCTCGATATCGATGACTTCAAACACGTCAACGATACCAAGGGGCATGTTGCCGGGGACCGCCTGCTGGTCGCCATAGCCGAGCGCCTGAAGCAGCTTGCCGGCACCGCAGCGATTACCGCTCGTCTTGTCGGCGATCAATTCGTGCTGTTCTTTCCGAATGAAGACGATGTCCCGGATATCGATGCCCGCATCCGCACCCTGCATGCGGCGATGGCCGGCACGTACAGCGTGGAAGACAACAGTTTGCGGATCTCCGTCAGCGGTGGATACATGACCATGTCCAACCGGGAGTTTCGCCCGGAGGAGTGGCAGATCAAGGTCGATCTCGCGCTCTTCGATGCCAAGTCGCGGCTGAAGGGCGGCTGCAGCGCCTTCGAGCAGGAGATGGACGCACGCTATGTGGAACGGCAGAAGCTGAAGGATGATTTGCGCGAGGCGGTGGAAACCGGCAGGCTTCAGGCCGTCTACCAGCCGATGTTCACACCGGATGGCTCCCGCATCGAGTGCTGCGAGGCGCTTGCGCGCTGGATTCATCCGGAAAAGGGTTCGATCCCGCCCGATCTCTTCGTGCAGGTTGCCGAGGAAATGGGTATCGTTGCCGGCATCACCCGCTTCATGGTCAACCAGGCCTGCAAGGATTGCGCTTCATGGCCTGCGCCGCTCGCGGTTTCCGTCAATCTCTCGGCACAGGATCTGCGCAATGGAGAGATTGTCAAAATCGTCATGGCGGCGCTTGATGCGTCGGGATTGGCGCCGTCCCGCCTGCACCTCGAGGTTACCGAAAGCTGCCTGATGGATGAGGTGGCGACCGTTCGCTCCATCCTCGCCGATCTGCGTGCCAGAGGCATCACGATTGCGATCGACGATTTCGGAACGGGATTTTCGAGCCTCAGCTATCTTGATACCCTGCCGGTGGATGTCGTGAAGATCGACCGGTCTTTTGTTCGTGACATCACGACGGACAGCCGCCGTTTCAAGCTGCTATGCGGCATCGTCGATCTTTCCCGCGCGCTCAGTCTTCATATCGTGATCGAAGGTGTCGAGACGTTGGAGCAGTTGGCGCTGGTCGTCGAGCGGAATCTGGCGGATATCATCCAAGGTTATGTATTTTCGCCTCCGGTGCCGCAGGAGCAGGTTGTCGAGAGGGTGGCTAGTCTTAATCGGCGGCAGTTGGGTGTCGGCAGAAACCTGCCGTCCGATGCCACGACCTAGCCGGCGGCGAAGTGTCGATTGGGCATACTCGAAATCCGCCAGCGATTCCGTCAGCCTATGTCCGCCTGCGACCTTCTCGTGCATTGCATTTTTCCTCGCTTTGTGTAACGCCTCGGTGGAGGAAATCGGTTGCGGTAATCTCCTTACGGGTTACCACAGCTTTTGAGGACGAACTCCAGCCGCCGGTTTATATCGTCTGTCGGGGGAGAGGATTGAGGGGAGAATTCTAAATGGCCGAACATCATACCGGACCGGCTGAAACCGGCGCTGCCATGGACTACAAGGAGCATGAGAAGACCTATAATCTTTTCATCTCGGGCGCCAAGGTCGGATCTGCGATCGTTGCCGCGTTGCTGATCGCCATGGCGGCCGGTTTCTTCGGCCATGCCGGCTTCCTCGGCGGCGTCCTGATCTTCATCGTTCTGACCATCGCCAGCGTCGTCCTCTTGCGCTGATATTACAGCGCTGACCGATGTCGGGCCGATCGCCCGCGCTTTCCCATGATTCTGCAGGCTACAGCGCCGCCGCATTCAGGAGCGGCGCCGTCTGATGCGAGGTGTCGTCGTTGAGCAATCTGGTTTTCGTGGCCAAGGAAAGCGTGGCGGAGGAGACGCGTGTTGCGGCTTCCGTTGAAACGGTAAAGAAGATGCGGAGCCTCGGTTTCGATGTCGTGATCGAAGCCGGCGCGGGTGGGTTGTCGCGCATCCCGGATGCCGAATATGAAGCCGCCGGTGCGCGGATCGGCTCCATCAAGGATGCGAAAGCCGCCGATGTCGTGCTCAAGGTCAGGCGGCCGACGAGCAAGGAGATTTCCGGTTACAAGAACGGCGCCATCGTCATCGCCATCATGGACCCTTATGGCAATGAGGCGGCGCTTGCCGAGATGGCGCGTCGCGGGCTGACGAGTTTCGCCATGGAACTGATGCCGCGCATCACCCGTGCGCAGTCGATGGACGTCCTTTCATCGCAGGCAAACCTTGCCGGCTATCAGGCCGTCATCGAGGCTGCGGCCGTTTATGACCGGGCACTGCCGATGATGATGACCGCGGCGGGCACTGTGCCGGCGGCGAAGGTGTTCGTCATGGGGGCAGGGGTTGCCGGCCTGCAGGCGATCGCCACGGCGCGGCGTCTCGGCGCGCAGGTCTCGGCGACCGATGTCCGCCCGGCAGCCAAGGAACAGGTCGCCTCGCTCGGCGCGAAATTCATCGCGGTCGAGGACGAAGAGTTCAAGGCGGCTGAAACCGCTGGCGGCTATGCCAAGGAAATGTCGAAAGAGTATCAGGCCAAGCAGGCCGCGCTCGTCGCCGATCACATCGCCAAGCAGGATATCGTCATCACTACGGCGCTCATTCCGGGGCGGCCGGCGCCGCGCCTTGTCGGGCGTGACATGCTGAAGGCGATGCGTCCTGGCGCCGTTGCGGTCGATCTGGCCGTGGAACGCGGCGGCAATATCGAGGGCGCCGAATATGGCAAGGTCGCCGAGGTCGAAGGCGTCAGGGTGGTCGGCTATCCCAACATGTCCGGGCGGATCGCAGCCAGCGCATCGGCTCTCTATGCCAAGAACCTCGTCACTTTTCTGGAAACGATGGTGGACAAGGATACGAAGAGCCTCGGCCTCAATCGCGCCGACGAGCTGATCAAGGCGACGATGCTGACCGATGACGGCGAAGTCGTGCACCCGAATTTCGTCGACCCGGACCAGGCGACCGTCAACAAGGGAGATCTCTGAGATGGCCAGCCAAGCAATGGACCAGGCACTCCAGCAACTGAACGATGCCGTTGCCGCCGTCACGACCGCCGCCGCGCAGGCGCCTGAGGTCGTCAGCGCCGCGACGGGCGGTGCGATCGACCCCTTCGTGTTCCAGTTGGCCATCTTCGTGCTGGCGATTTTCGTCGGCTATTACGTCGTCTGGTCGGTGACGCCGGCCCTGCACACGCCGCTGATGGCGGTCACGAACGCCATCTCCTCGGTCATCGTCGTCGGTGCATTGCTGGCCGTGGGCATTTCAGCAAGCGGTCTCGCCACAGGCTTCGGCTTCGTGGCGCTGGTGCTCGTCTCGGTCAATATCGTCGGCGGCTTCCTTGTCACCCAGCGCATGCTGGCGATGTACAAGAAAAAGGACAAGTGAGGGCGGCATGCTGAGCAATATCGCGGCTTTCCTCTATCTCGTCTCCGGCGTGCTGTTCATCCTGGCACTGCGCGGGCTCTCCCATCCAGCCACCAGCCGACGCGGCAATCTCTATGGTATGATCGGCATGGGTATTGCCATCGTCACCACGCTGGTGCTGGCAACTCCGTCCTTCGGCGGCTTCGTGCTGATCATCCTCGGCCTTGCAATTGGCGGCGGCGCAGGCGCCTACATCGCCCGCGTCATTCCGATGACGTCGATGCCGCAGCTTGTCGCAGGCTTCCACTCGCTGGTCGGTCTGGCGGCGGTCCTCGTCGCCGCCTCGGCGCTCTATACGCCATCCTCCTTTGGCATCGGCGAAATTGGCCATATCCATACGGAAGCCCGCATCGAAATGGCGATCGGCGTCGCGATCGGCGCATTGACCTTCACCGGGTCGATCATTGCTTTCCTGAAGCTCGACGGACGTATGTCCGGCAAGCCGATCCTGCTGCCGAACCGGCACATCATCAACGCCATCCTGCTCGCGTTGATCGTGTTCTTCTTCGTCGGTCTTGCCGCAAGCGAAAGCCACTTCGATTTCTGGGCCGTCGTCGTGCTTTCGCTCGCGCTCGGCGTGCTTTTGATCGTGCCGATCGGCGGCGCCGACATGCCTGTCGTCGTGTCGATGCTGAATTCCTATTCCGGCTGGGCGGCCGCCGGCATCGGCTTCACGCTCGGCAATCTCGCGCTCATCATCACCGGCGCGCTTGTTGGATCCTCGGGTGCGATCCTCTCCTACATCATGTGCAAGGGCATGAACCGCTCCTTCGTTTCGGTCATTCTCGGCGGTTTCGGCGGTGAGACGGCTTCGGGCGGAGCGGACAATTCCGACAAGACCGTAAAGCTCGGCTCGGCCGAAGACGCCGCCTATCTGATGGCGAACGCCTCGAAGGTCATCATCGTGCCGGGCTACGGCATGGCGGTGGCGCAGGCCCAGCATGCCCTGCGCGAAATGGCGGATAGGCTGAAGGCGCATGGCGTGGAAGTGAAATACGCGATCCACCCCGTTGCCGGCCGTATGCCAGGCCATATGAACGTGCTGCTCGCCGAAGCCAATGTGCCCTATGACGAGGTCTTCGAACTCGAGGATATCAATTCGGAATTCGCCCAGGCCGATGTCGCCTATGTCATCGGTGCCAACGACGTGACCAATCCGGCGGCGCGCGACGACAAGACCTCGCCGATCTATGGCATGCCGATCCTCGATGTCGACAAGGCGAAGACCTGCCTTTTCGTCAAGCGTTCGCTCGGCTCCGGTTATGCCGGCATCGACAACACGCTGTTCTACAAGGACGGCACGATGATGCTTCTGGGCGACGCCAAGAAAGTGACCGAGGAAATCGTCAAGGCGATGAACGAGTAAGCTGCTTCTGTGCTCGCAAGGGCGGCGGTTCTGCGCTCAACTCCTTTGACGCTCCATCATGTTGCGTGGTGCTGTCAGTATCCAGACGAGGCCAGCCGGACGGAAACTGACCTCGACGTGGCCGCTGAAGGATGCCGCGGCATGGGTTTTCGTGACGGTGGTGCCGAAGCCGGTATCGCTCGGCGGTTTGACCGGCGGACCGCCACTTTCGGTCCAGACGAAGCGGATCATGGTGCCGGTTTCACCAACTTCGTTCGTCCATTCGATCGTGATCTTGCCCTCCGGCGCGGAAAGCGCGCCATATTTCACCGAATTGGTGGCAAGCTCATGCAGGACCAGCCCGAGATTCTGCACTGCCTCCGGCTTCAGCAGAAAGTCATTGCCAAGAACGTCGAGTTGCTGAGGTCCTTGTAGGAAAGTCGCGAGATGGATGTCGATCACGCGGCGCAGCGACACGCCGGACCATTGTTCGCTGGTCAACACCTCGATTGAGCGCGCCAGGCCCTCCAGCCGGTCGGCGACGGCGCGCTGGAACGTATCGACACTGTCCGTCTGCCGTGCGAGCTGACGCGTCATTGCCTGGGCGAGTGCCAGCAGATTCTTGGTGCGGTGGACGAGTTCGTGCATGACGAAATGCAGCCGGTCCTCCGTGACACTGCGGTCGAAGGATGCGTTGGAAAGCGCAACGGCCACCTGGTTTGCCTCGATAACGCTGGTGTCGATCGGCGCCACGATCTCGCCGCGGCCCATGCGGTCCGCCATGTCGGCAATGTCCTGTATGGTGGTGCGCACCTGACGTGCCAGGGCATAGACGGCAATCAGCGCAATCAGCAACAGCGTCACACCGCCATAGATCAGAAAGCGCCAGGTGCTCATCAGCGAGGCCTGTGCAGAGGCGATCGGACCCCAGACGACGGCCTTCCAGGACCAGCCTGAGATTTGCGCATAACCGAGCACCGCGTTCGGCAGGACCTTGTCATCCTGATAGACGCCGCTGGAGGCAATCAGCTTCGGCAGAATGTTCTTATTGAATGGGTCGCCCGGGGCGAGGGTGGTCGGGCCACCGGCGGCAACGACATGGCCGGATTTGTCCAGAACGGCGGCGGACCAGCCAGGCGGCAGGGCTTCCGTCGTCACGAGTTTGGCGAGCTCGTCGGCATCCTGAGTGACCGCCAAAGCGGCGCCCGCAGGCGAATGTTCGAGGGGCAGGGTGACGTTATACACCCAGCGGCGGGCAGTCGAGCCGATGAAGACATCGGATGCCTCGATGCGGCCGGAGTCCAGCGCCGATTGCAGCGCGGCGATGTTGCCGGTCTTGCCGAGTGGCTTGCCAAGCGGCCAGCGGGTATTCAGCCGGAGCTGGCCATCCTTTTCCATAAGCAGCACGAAAAGCGAATCGGTGCGCAGGACCGTTTCCGTGCGGGCGAAGAAGGTGGCGATGTCGTTTCGCTCAAGCTCCGGCGAGGAAGACAGGAGCCGCAACGTCGTCGCCATGTCCTGCAATTGGCGATCGATGACGCGCGAGAGCGCCTGTGCATCCTGAACCGTATCGCCCTTCAGAGCATCGCGTTCATTATCCTCGAGTTGGACCAGAAGCAGCGCGACGAAGGCGAGAATAGGCAAGGCAATCGCCAAGGCTATGGCGATCAGATAGGCACCAATCGACGCTTTCGGAAAATGCGGCTTCCTCATGGGGCGATCAACCGATCGTGCCTCCATGAGGGTTCGACGCGCTGGCAAACGCGAAGAGAATGGTATTGGTCATCATGCCAAGCGCCCCCGTGCCCAGATCCGAGCTACATGCTCCTGAAGCGCCATGTTAGGGCTCGGTAATTTTCGTTGCAACATCTGAAAAGTCATTATTGCGAAATCGTAAGCGATCTCGGGTATTTACGACTGTGGCAATGCATCCCTGAAGTTGCGCTGACAAGCCTTGTGTTCAAGCTAGGCAAAGCGTGAGAGACGGAAGGGAGCAAGCTTGTGAGCTTCTCTACCATCGACGATCTCCTGTGCAGCGAGCAGGCCGACGAGCGGCGCCAGCGTGACGCCGGAGTGGAGAACTGCTAGGTAGAGGCCAGGTGCCGCACCGACACGACCCAGAATCGGAAGGCCGTCTCTCGGCGTCGGGCGATAGCCGATGGTATGGAAATCAAGCTCCAGCGCCTCGCCACCTTTCAAAGTCGCTTTGACTCTGGCGAAAAGATCGTCGGCTGCCGCTTGTGGATCGCTGCCGGGATCGGTGCCGCCGAAATCGCCGCCGGCGATGATTCGCCCCTCCGCCGTTTGGCGCAAATGCAGCTCCGGCGCCATCACCAGACCGTTCAACATTTTCTGCACCGGGCGGGAATGGACGATGAGTCCCGGAGGTGTTTCCAGTGGCACGAGAATATCCGCCGAGGCCGCAAGTGCCGGCGTGCCCGCGCCGGCGGCCAGAACGACATGATCGGCGCGCATCGGCCCTTCGCTCGTTTCGATGCCAATAATCCGCTCGCCCTCTCTGAGCAGGCCTTTGACCTCGACGCCGGATGACAGGATTGCTCCCTGACGGCGGGCGTCTTCCAGCAGCAGCTCGGCCGCCGCAACAGGTTCGACAGCGCCTTCCTCGGCGACATGCAGGGCATAATCCGGCGGATTGGCGAGGCCTGGTTCGATCATCGCGCTCGTTGCCCGGTTGACCGGCTGTATGCCATAGCCCCAGCCATGGTGCTGAGCGGCATAGGCATCGAGCTTTGCCTCGGGCAGGTCCCAGCACAGGCTGCCGCACCAGGACAAGGGAATGAGAGGCAGATCGCCTTGAAGCCTCGACCATTCAGCCATCGAGCGATGACGGATCTGGAAATAGAATTCCGGATTGCCCCAGCTCGCATTGATCCAGGCGAAGGAGTTCGGGGTCGCAACGCCGCCGGTCTGCTGAGCGACCACCGTCACGGATGCGCCCTTGCGACCGAGATGCCAGGCGATGGAGGCACCGATGATTCCGGCGCCGACGACGATGACTTTTTGCGGGGAGGGCATGTCTTGGTCTCGCTTGAACGGGTGAGCCGAGACTACAGCATGTCGCGCGAAAGTGTGCAGTGGTTTTGCGATAACGACATGCACAAAATCAAAGAGCTAAAGCTCAAGAAGCGAATTTGCAGGATCGCGATGCGCTTTAGGTTTTGCCTAGGCAAAGAAAAGCCGCCAGGCAGGGACTGCCGGCGGCTGAATGTCTTGTTTCGCTACGCGCCTATATCAGGAGCCGGCACCGACACGCGCCAGGCCATCCCTGGCGGGCTGGTAGTTGGGATCGAGATTGACGGCGTGCTGATAGGAACGGCGCGCTTTCACCTTGTCGCCCTTGCGCTCGTAGACGAACGCCTGGTTCGCCCAGGATTCGGCGACCTTGTTATTCAGATCGATGGCATGGTTGAAATCGGCAAAGGCGTTGTCGTCGTCGTTCTGCGCAAGATAGGAAATGCCGCGGCTGTTGTAAGGCTCCGGCGAATTCGGCGAGAGCGAGATCGCCTTGGAGAAATCGTCGATTGCCTTGTCCTGCTGATTGCGCTTCTGGAAGATCACGCCGCGGCCGTTATAGGCGCGCCCATCCGTCGTGCCCAGGCTGATGGCCTTGGAATAGTCGTTGAAGGCGTCGTTATCGCGCCCGGACTGGCGATAGAGGTTGCCGCGGCCGATATAGGCGACATCGTAGTTGCCATTGATCTGCAGCGAGGCGTTGTAGTCTGCCACTGCTTCCGGCAGCTTGCCCATGTTGCGGTAGATGAGCGCGCGGTTGGCATAGGCCTGATAGAACTTCGGATTGAGCTGGATCGCCTGATTGAAGTCGGCAAGCGCGCGGTTGAAATCGCCGCCGCGGCCATAGGCCGTGCCGCGCACATTGTAGCCTTCCGGATCCTGCGGATTGGCATTGATGACCGATGTCAGCGAGGCGATGTTCTCTGAGGAGCCTTGCGCCTTGTCGATCTGGATCACGTTGTCGGTGGAGGCGGTCTGGCAGCCGGAAAGGCTGATTGCGGCAAGTATCGCCAAGGCAGGCAGGGCCGCGGCGCGCTTCGAAACGAGTAAGGAGAGGTTCGAAGTGCGGAACTTTACGGAAGTCGTCATTGCCATTATCGGGTTCGCTTTCCCCATGCGTCATATCAGGCTGTTCTGATTTAATCCGATTTGCGTAGAGAATAAATCAAAAAGGCGGCGGCGAACGACTCGCCCCCGCCACACATGCATCTGAAAACGTCGAAAAAACGGCGATTACTTGGCAACAAGGCCTTCGCGCTGAGCGCGCTTGCGAGCAAGCTTGCGAACGCGACGAACAGCTTCAGCCTTCTCGCGAGCACGCTTCTGCGACGGCTTTTCGTAGTAGTCGCGCATCTTCATTTCGCGGAAAATACCTTCGCGCTGCATCTTCTTCTTGAGAGCGCGGAGAGCCTGGTCGACATTGTTATCGCGGACAAGTACCTGCACGAGAATCACGTTCCTTTGGTTTGGTTGATGCCAGCGGCGACGGCAGCGCCAGGAGGCAAAAATATAACGTTCGCGCAGCCGCAGCCTTGCGATTGGTTAGGCGAGATAGCAGATCGGTTTGTCAAAGTCTAGCCAGATCGTGAGTTTGCGGGGGAAAAAGCTAGTTGTCGAGTACCGAATTCAGCCAATGATGTCTTTGGTCTTCACGGAAGCTGTTGAATAGGCGATTGGCGGACGCCGATCTTTGCGACATTGACATGCTTGTGTGAGTATTTCGGATCACCGTCATTTCGGGTGTCACGAGGATTGTGCGATTCGAGCAGTTATCCGAAGCCAGGGGGAATCGCCTTATGAAATCGCGTTGCTTTGTTGCCGTTGGGATATTGTTTGCAGGGTTTGCGCTTGGTCTTGTGGTTCTCACTGCGACGCTTGCGCCTGCCGCGGCCGGCGAAGTGCGACTCGGCAAGAATGTGCGCATCGGTGGTCATGATTTTTCCAATCAGACCTACGACAGCAAACATCGTGCGAGAATCTATCTTTACAATGGAAAGCCGCGGAAAGAGGGATGCGTCTGGCGTAAGGATGGCAATGGTGGGCATGTGAAGGTCTGCCATCTGCAGCGCAAATAGATCTGCTAGCATTCGTGAGCAGGCGGCTCGGCCGCTCGGCAATTTTAACCGTGTCGAAAGACGGTCCTGAATGCGTCGCAAAAGAGCCGTTGTGTCGGTTTTTGATTTGCGATTTGTATGACCCACAAGAAGGGCGTCTTGCCTGAAGGAGTTGAGGGCGAATGCGTAAATACTCGGTTTTTGCCGTGGCACGGGAAGCGATGCGGGCTCACAAGGGCTGGGAGGCTCAGTGGACTTCGCCGGAGCCGCGCAAGGAGTATGACGTCATCATTGTTGGCGCCGGCGGTCACGGCCTGGGTGCGGCCTACTATCTCGCCAAGGAGCACGGCATCACCAACGTCGCCGTCATCGAAAAGGGCTGGCTCGGCGGCGGCAATACCGGCCGCAACACCACCATCATCCGCTCGAACTATCTCTATGAAGAGAGCATGCACATCTACGAGCATTCGATGAAGCTCTGGGAGGGGCTGTCTCAGGATCTCAATTACAATGTCATGTATTCGCCGCGCGGCGTGATGATGCTGTCGCACAATGTGCATGACCAGCAGTCCTTCAAGCGGCATATCCACGCCAACCGTCTCTACGGCATCGACAACGAATGGCTGACGCCGGAGCAGGCCAAGGCCTATTGTCCGCCGCTCGATATTTCGAAGACGGCGCGCTATCCGATCAACGGCGCTGCCCTGCAGCGTCGCGGCGGTACGGCGCGCCACGATGCGGTCGCCTGGGGCTTTGCCCGCGCGGCTTCCGATCGCGGCGTGCACATCATCCAGAATTGCGAAGTGACCGGCATTCGCCGCGGCCTGGATGGCCGCGTGACGGGTGTCGACACGAGCAAGGGCTTCATCGGCGCCAAGAAGGTCGGCGTTTCCGCAGCAGGTCACACCACCGTCGTCATGCAGATGGCCGGCGTGCGCGTACCGCTGCAATCGAGCCCGCTGCAGGCGCTGGTCTCGGAACCGCTGAAGCCGATCTTCCCTTGCGTCGTCATGTCGAACACGGTGCATGCCTATATCTCGCAGTCCGACAAGGGCGAACTCGTCATCGGCGCCGGCACCGACCAGTACAACTCCTATAGCCAGACCGGCGGATTGCAGATCATCACCCACACGCTGGATGCGATCTGCGAGCTCTTCCCGATGTTCCGCCGCGTGAAGATGATGCGCTCCTGGGGCGGCATCGTCGACAACACGCCGGATCGTTCGGCGATCCAGTCGAAGACGCCGGTTCCGGGGCTCTATGTCAATTGCGGCTGGGGCACGGGCGGCTTCAAGGCGACACCGGGTTCGGCCAATCTCTTTGCGCATCTGATTGCCCGCGACGAGCCGCATAAGTTCAACGCCGGACTTAATCTGGATCGCTTCCGCACCGGCCGTCTGATCGATGAGGCGGCAGCCGCCGCCGTGGCGCACTGATGCCGGCGGCGGTCGGGATCTTTCTTGCCGCGGGGCTTTCACTGCCGGCAGGAACGATCGTGACCGCAGTCAACGATCTCGTTCCGGGGGTCAAGGATTTTCGTATGCAGGTGATCCACAAGGCGAAGGATGAGGTCGATTGGCCCTTCGTGGCAGAAAGCGGCGTGCTTGCCTGCGCCAAGGTGCTGAACAAGCCGGCGGTTTATTTCGTGCCCGACCAGAAACCTGAGGCAACCAGGGCCTTCGTGCTCGATACGGATCTCTTCGGCATGAGCCTGGTCAATATAGGGATGACCAACGTGCTGAAACCCTATGGATCGCTGGAGGCGCTGCTGAAGCGCATAACCCCTTTCGTCACCATGGGACGGCGGCTTTGCGCACAGCCTCCCGGCACAAGCCTTACAGGCTCCGAGCTTTAACACAGGTAGAAAACGATGCTTTTGATTTACTGCCCCTATTGCGAGGAAGAGCGCTCGGAACTCGAATTCCGCAACGCCGGCGACGCGCATATTGTGCGGCCGGCCAATATTGCCGGGATCTCGGATGAGGAGTTCGAGGAATATTTCTTCCTGCGTGACAATCCGAAGGGTCTGATCTTCGAGCGCTGGCGGCACATTCATGGTTGCGGCCGCTTCTTCAATGCGGCGCGCGACACGGTGAGCGATCATTTCTACCGCACCTACAAGGCCGGCGAGCCGAGGCCGGATCCGGCGACGCTGCGGCCGGGTGCCTCCGAGCCGGCGGCGCAGCAACAGAATGAACAAGAACAGACGGCACAAACAGAGGGATTTGCTGAATGAGCGGCGCCAATCGTATCGCGGGCAAGGGACGTCTGACGCCGGCCAGAACCGCTCGCTTCACTTTTGACGGCAAGAGTTATACCGCGCTGGAGGGCGACAGCGTCGCCTCGGCACTGCTTGCCAACGGCGTCCATCTCGTCGGCCGTTCCTTCAAGTATCATCGTCCGCGCGGCATCCTGTCCGCGGGCGCCGAAGAGCCGAATGCGCTGCTCGATATCTCCCGCGATGCGGCGCGCAGGCAGCCGAACGTGCGCGCCAGCGTGCAGGAAGTCTTCGATGGCATGAAGGCGCAGTCGCAGAACCGCTGGCCGTCGCTTGCCTTCGATATCGGCGGTGTCAACAATCTCATGTCGCCCTTCTTTGCGGCCGGCTTCTACTACAAGACCTTCATGTGGCCGAAGTCGGCCTGGAAGCACATCTATGAGCCCTTCATCCGTCGTGCCGCCGGCCTGGGTGTCGCGCCGACGGAAGAGGATCCGGATCACTACGCCAGCCGCTATGCCCATTGTGACGTCCTCGTCGTCGGCGCCGGTGTTGCCGGTCTTTCCGCGGCACTCGCTGCTGCCGAAACCGGCGCCAAGGTCATTCTCTGCGACGAGCAGCCGGAGGTCGGCGGTGCGCTGCGCTTCGATACCGGCACCAGGATCGATGGCGTCGAGGGCTATGACTGGGCGCAGGCTATCGTTGCCAAGCTCAAGGCGATGCCGAATGTGGAGGTGCTGACCCGCACGACGGCCTTTGGCTATTACAACCACAATTTCTTCGGCCTTGCCGAGCGCGTGACCGACCATCTGGCGAAGCCGGGCCGCGATCTGCCGCGCGAACGCCTGTGGCAGGTCCGCGCCAAGCGCGCCATCCTCGCGACGGGCGCTATCGAACGCCACATGGTATTTCCAAACAACGACCGTCCGGGCATCATGCTCGCCTCGGCCGCACGCGCCTATCTCAACCATTACGGCGTCACAGTCGGCGCGAAGATCGGCGTCTACACGGCGCATGATTCGGCCTATGAAGCCGCTTTCGATCTGAAGCGTGCCGGGGTTTCGGTTGCTGCCATCGTTGATAGCCGTGCGCGTCCCGGCGAGGCAGTTCTGGCAGAGGCAAAACGGCTCGGCATCGAGGTGATGACCGATTACGCCGTCATAGACACGGCCGGCAAGCTTCGCGTTTCCTCCATGACCGTGGCGCGCAACGGCAGCTCCGCCAAGCGCAAGATCGCCATCGATGCGCTGCTGGTGTCTGCCGGCTGGACGCCGTCCGTCCATCTCTTCTCGCAATCGCGCGGCAAGCTGAAATTCGATGCCGAGAAGCAGCGCTTCTTGCCAGGCACCTATGTTCAGGATTGCCTTTCGGTCGGTGCCTGCAACGGCACGGATGGCCTGCAGGCCGCGATCGAGGAATCACTTGCCGCCGGCGAGCTGATGGCTCGCGCCACCGGCGCCACCAATGGCGGCGAAAAGATCCAGCTTCACGCCGAGCAGGCCTTCGAATGGACCGGCGGCATGATTGGCGCTGCCGAAGGTGCTGGACCGGACACGAATGCCAAGGCTTTCGTCGATTTCCAGCATGATGTCTGCGCCAAGGATATCCGCCTTGCCGTGCGCGAGGGCATGCACTCCATCGAGCATATCAAGCGCTTCACCACCAACGGCATGGCGTCCGATCAGGGCAAGCTTTCCAACATGCACGGGCTGGCGATCGCCGCCGAAATGCTCGGCAAGGATATTCCGCAGGTTGGTCTCACCACCTTCCGCGCGCCCTATACGCCCGTTACCTACGGCACGCTGATCAGCCATTCGCGCGGGTTCCTTTTCGATCCCGCCCGCAAGACGCCGATGCATGCCTGGGAAGAGGCGCACGGCGCGATCTTCGAAGATGTCGGCAACTGGAAGCGTGCGTGGTTCTATCCGCGCGCCGGCGAGACCATGCATCAGGCCGTCAACCGCGAGTGCCGTACGGCGCGCGAAGTGGCAGGCGTGTTCGATGCCTCGACGCTCGGCAAGATCGAGGTGGTCGGTCCTGACGCGGCCGAGTTCCTGAACCTGATCTATACCAATGCCTGGGATACGCTGAAACCTGGCCGCTGCCGCTACGGCATCATGACCCGTGAGGACGGCTTCGTTTACGACGACGGCGTCGTCGGACGCCTTGCCGACGATCGCTTCCATGTGACGACGACAACAGGCGGTGCGCCGCGCGTCCTGCATCATATGGAAGATTATCTGCAGACCGAGTTCCCGCATCTGAAGGTGTGGCTGACATCGACCACCGAGCAATGGGCCGTCATCGCCGTGCAAGGGCCGAAGGCGCGTGAGATCATCGAGCCGCTTGTCGAGGGGCAGGACCTGTCCAACGAGGCCTTCCCGCATATGAGCGTGGCCGAGTGCAAGGTCTGCGGCGTGCCGGCGCGGCTGTTCCGCGTGTCCTTCACCGGTGAAGTCGGCTATGAAATCAACGTGCCGGCTGATTACGGCCAGTCCGTGTGGGAAGCCGTCTGGGCGCGGGCCGAGCCGCTGGGCGCTTGCGCCTACGGTACCGAGACCATGCACGTGCTGCGCGCCGAGAAGGGCTACATCATCGTCGGCCAGGATACCGACGGCACTGTCACGCCTGAGGATGCCGGCCTTGCCTGGGCCGTTTCCAAGAAGAAGACTGATTTCGTCGGCATCCGCGGCCTGAAGCGGCCGGATCTCGTCAAGGAAGGGCGCAAGCAGCTCGTCGGTCTCGTGACCCGCGATCCAAAGGTGGTGCTGGAAGAGGGCGCGCAGATCGTCGCCGATCCGAACGAGCAGAAGCCGATGACCATGCTCGGCCATGTCACCTCTTCCTACTGGTCCGAAAATCTCGGCCGCTCCATCGCCTTTGCGCTGGTTGCCGGCGGACGCGAGCGCATGGGCAAGACGCTTTATGTGCCGATGCCTGACAAGACAATTGCCGTCGAGGTGACGGATCTGGTGTTCTTTGACAAGGAAGGAGGCCGGATCAATGGCTGATCTCGCTACCCGCAGACTGCCGCTCACTGGCCGCCATGGCGGCTCCTCGACCGTCCGGTTGACGCCGGCAGCCCCTGCGAGCCGCATTTCGCTGCGCGCGCCTGCCGATTCCGTCGACGGTCTTTCGCAGGCGCTTGGGCTTCAGCTGTCGACCCGGCCGAAGACCTCGGCCAGCAATAATGGTCGTCATGCCCTCTGGCTCGGGCCGGACGAATGGCTCGTCATCGATGAAAACGGTGCCGAGCTGGTCGGCGTGGCTGGATCGTCCGGCGTGTTGCATTCGGCGACGGATGTCTCGCATCGCAACACGGCAATCATCGTCTCCGGCCCCGGTGCTGAAGCGACGCTTGCCGCCGGCTGCCCGCAGGACGTTTCGCTAAGCGCATTCCCCGTCGGCGCCTGCTCGCGCACGCTGCTTGGCAAGGCGGAAGTAGTGATCTTGCGGCTCGACGAGGAGACATTCCGCGTCGAAGTCTGGCGCTCCTTCTCCGGCTACGCCTTCGGTCTTCTGGCCGAGGGCGCGGAGGATGCGGGCCTTTAGACTCGGGAGGCTTCTGCGAGTAAAGCTTAGGTAAAGATTGGCTCGATGCATGACGCCGAGAGTTGATGGCAATAGATCTTGTTTGTCGTCAATTTCGGTCGCATATTGGTTGTAAAGGTGAGCTCGCAACACTCGCCTTCAATCAGCGCATTTTAATGCGCGATAAAAAGGCCATACCATGGGCTCTGATAGAAAAAGCCTTGAAGTCGATTCCAAGTCATGGACTGGAATTGGGACTCAGTCAGGAGGCTCACAACCTTCCGTGCGAAGTGAATATTTCACTATAGAATATATATGCCGCTTTGCCTTATGGTGGAGTTTAGCGCAGGTGGCCTTACGAACAATAGAGTGGATTCTTCAAAAGGAATATTCTCTGAGTTTTCTGTATGGAAAGCCGGATTTAGGTTTTTATATAGTCTACATTTCGCTCGCAGCGATCGCGTTTGCCATTCTGTCTTTCAGAAAAAAGTCTCGCGATCCAAAAAAACTTTAAGCCCCTTCCGGCCGATCCTTCGGATCGAACTGCGATATGGTCGTCCATGTCGCCGTCAGCGCTGGCTTGCGTTCGTCTTCGATTTCGACCGTCACGTCATAGGTCAGCATTAGCATGTTGGCGCCGCGCAGCCGGGTTTCGGCGAGTGTGAAGTGTCCGCGCACCCGCGCGCCGCACTTGACCGGCGACATGAAGCGGATCTTTTCGAAGCCGTAGTTGATACCCATGGTCTGCTCGCGGATCTTCGGCAGGCCGCTGTAGTTCATCGCCGAGAGCAGGGAGAGCGTCAGGAAGCCGTGAGCAATGGTGCCGCCATAGGGCGTTTCCGCCTTGGCCCGCTCGGGATCGACGTGGATGAACTGATGATCGAGCGTCGCATCGGCAAAGGTGTCGATCATCGTCTGGTCGACAGTGATCCAGTCGGAAACGCCAATCTCGGTTCCCACAAGTTTCATGATCTCAACAAGCGAGATATCGCCGGGCATTCCATCCTCGTCGGTCTGTGTCGTCAGAATCCTTTCTGGCGAATCGGGACGGAAAGTGCAACCGCGATCAGTTTTCGAGAAGGAAGGCGACGGAGCGGGCGGGAATGGCGATCTGCTCCCCGGCTGGCGTTTCGCCCGCCGTTGTCAGCAGGGACCAGCCGTTTTCGGAGACCGGCAAGGCGATGGAGCGTTCGTCCGAGGCGCGGTTGAATACCATCGTGAGCCGCGTCGATCGGCCGGTGGCGCGATCCTCGGTCCGGATTGCCATGCCGAGCAGGCTCGCTTTCGGCGTTTCCCAATCCGATACCGCCATCGGTGTTCCGGCAGCGGAGAACCACAGCACATCGCCATCGCCGCGGAAGAAATCCATCTGGCCGAAGGCGGAGAAGCGGCGGCGCAGCCCGGCAAGCCAGGCGGTATGGCCGATCAGTTCCTCGTCCAGCGACTTCCAGTCCATCCAGGTGATGGCATTATCCTGGCAATAGGCGTTGTTGTTGCCCTGCTGGCTGCGGCCGCCTTCGTCGCCCGCCGTGAGCATGATCGTGCTGCGCGTCGCAAAGAGCGTCGACAGCATGGCTTCGATATCGGTGCGGCGTTTGTGTTGGATCGACGGATCGTCCGTTCGGCCTTCGATGCCGTTGTTCCAGGAGAAGTTTTCGTTATGGCCGTCGCGATTGTTCTCGCCATTGGCCTCGTTGTGCTTGTTCTCGTAGGAAACGAGGTCCATCAGCGTGAAACCGTCATGGGCGGCAAGGAAATTGACGCTGCGCGTCTGCGTGCGGCCGTCGCGGCCGAAGGTGGTGGAGGAGCCGGCAAGGATCGTTGCCAGATCGCCGACGCCGGCATCGCCGCGCCAGAAGCGGCGCAGATCGTCGCGGGCGCGGTCGTTCCACTCGAGAAACGGCGTCGGAAAACGTCCAAGCTGATAGCCGCCGGGACCGATGTCCCAGGGCTCGGCGATCATGATCCGATCCCTGAGGACGTCATCCGCCAGCATGGTGCGCAGCGTCATGCTGTCGGGATCGAAACCCTTGCCGTTGCGGCCGATCACGGTGGCGAGATCGAAGCGGAAGCCGTCGATGCCGGCATAGCGGACGAAGTGGCTAAGGCTGTCGACGATCAGCTTGCGCGTCGCCGGCTGATCGCAGGCGACCGTGTTGCCCGTGCCCGTGTCGTTGACCAGCGTGCCGGGCTGATCCGGCAGGTGACGGAAGTAAGTGGGGTTGTCGAGGCCGCGCAGGGACAGTGTGGGTCCCTGACGGTCGCTCTCGCCGGTGTGATTGAAGACGAGGTCCAGGATGACGGCAATGCCTTCGGCGTGAAGGGCAGCGACCGTGTCGCGCAACTCCTTCATGCCGCCGGGCACGAGACGAGGATCGAGCGCCATGAAACCGACGGGATTGTAGCCCCAGCCATTGGTGAGGCCTAGCGGCGGCAGGTGCCGTTCGTCGATCCATGCGGTGATCGGCATGAGCTCAATGGCGTCGATCTGCAGGCGCTTGAGATGGGCAATGATGGCGGGATGGGCAAGGGCGCCCACCGTGCCGCGCTGTTTTTCCGGTACATCCGGATGCAGCATGGTGAACGGCTTGACGGCGATCTCGTAGATCAGACCCCCGGGCTGAAACAACGGCTTGGCCGGCTTGATGGCGACGTCGCGCGAGACGATCGCCTTCGGCATCAGGTCCCGCGTGTCTTCCCCGAACGTTCCAAGGCGCGCGTCGTATTCGAACGGTCGATCTATCTCCTTGGCATAGGGGTCGACCAGCAGCTTCGACGGATCGAACCATAAGCCTTGGTCGGGATCGTACGGGCCATAGGCGCGCAAGCCGTAGCGCATGCCTTCCCTGGCATTCTCAACGAAAAGACGATGCTCGTCGCCATCGCGAGCAAGCGGCAGCCGCACGATTTCCTTCTTGCCCTCCGCATCGAACACGCACAATTCGATCCTCTCGGCATTCCTGGACCAAACGGCAAATTCAACGCCGTGATCGGTGAGGGTGGCGCCAAGGGAGCGGATTGTCGGTTCGGACATGCTCGGGCTTTCTGGCTGGATATCTAAAGATCGCTCCCTCTGCCCGCGTGCGGAGAGAGGGCTAGGGTGAGGGGCGGTGCGTTCGGCAGATTGTGCAGTCGCGGTGAATTTCGATAAGGCCCCTCATCCGACCAGTCGCCGCTTTACTTCGTTCAGCCGCTCCTGGCCACCTTCTCCCCGCATTTGCGGGGCGAAGGGGCTTAAAAACCAAAACTCAGGTGATAACCGTCGGCGTATCGCGGCCAGTGCGGCCCTTGATATCGGCGATCTCCTGGGCTGCCACGATGAGATCGGCCAGCGCTTCCTGGGTCTCGATATTGTGACGGGTTGGATCGGCCTCGTAGCGCTCGATATAAACGCGCAGCGTCGCGCCCGTCGTGCCGGTGCCGGAGAGGCGGAAGACGACGCGGGAACCGCCCTCGAACAGGATGCGGATGCCCTGATGCTGGCTGACCGACTTGTCGACCGGATCGTGATAAGCGAAGTCGTCGGCGGCGGAAACGGTGAGGTCGCCGATCTTCGTGCCCGGCAGCGTCGGCAGCTTTTCGCGCAGCGCCGTAATCAGACCATTGGCGGCATCGGTGTCGACGCCTTCATAATCGTGGCGGGAATAATAGTTGCGGCCATAAGTGGCCCAATGCTGCGTCACGATATCGATGACGCTTTCGCCGCGAACGGCAAGGATATTGAGCCAGAGCAACACGGCCCAGAGCCCGTCCTTCTCGCGAACATGGTTGGAGCCGGTGCCGGAGCTTTCCTCGCCGCAGATCGTCGCCATGCCGGCATCGAGCAGGTTGCCGAAGAATTTCCAGCCGGTCGGCGTCTCATAGATACCGACGCCGCGCTTCTCGGCAACGCGGTCGGCGGCACCGCTGGTCGGCATCGAACGGGCAATGCCGGCGATGCCGTGTGAATAGCCGGGAGCAAGATTGGCGTTGGCAGCAAGGATTGCCAGGCTATCGGACGGGGTGACGTAGATGCCCTTGCCGATGATGAGATTACGGTCTCCATCGCCGTCCGATGCCGCACCGAAGTCGGGCGCATCCTCGCTCATCATGTCGTCGTAGAGCTCTTTGCAATAGACGAGGTTCGGGTCGGGGTGATGACCGCCGAAATCCGGCAGCGGCAGGAAATTGCGCACCGATCCGTCCGGCGCGCCGAGGCGGATTTCGAAGATTTCCTTGGCGTAGGGGCCGGTGACGGCGCTCATCGCATCGAAGTTGAGGCGGAAGCCAAGACTGATCAGATTGCGAATCGCGCCGAAATCGAACAGCTCTTCCATGAGGGCCGCATAGTCTTCGACCGGATCGATAACCGAGACGATCATGCCGCCCACGTCCTCGCGAGCGATGCGGTCGAGGTTGATGTCTGGGAAGTCGGCAATCTTGTAGCTGTCGATCACCTTGGAGCGCTCGTAGATGGCGTCGGTGATCTTTTCAGGCGCGGGGCCGCCATTGCCGATGTTGTACTTGATACCAAAATCTTCCGTCGGGCCGCCGGGATTGTGGCTGGCCGACAGGATGATGCCGCCAAACGCCTTGTACTTGCGGATGATGTTGGAGGCTGCGGGCGTCGAGAGGATGCCGCCCTTGCCGACCATCACCTTGCCGAAGCCGTTTGCGGCGGCCATCTTGATGGCCTTCTGGATGACTTCGCGATTGTAGTAGCGGCCGTCGCCGCCGATGACCAGGCACTTGCCCTGATAGCCTTCGAGCGAATCAAAAATCGACTGGATGAAGTTTTCCGCGTAGTTCGGCTGCTGGAATACGGGAACCTTCTTTCGCAGGCCCGAAGTGCCGGGTTTCTGATCCGCGTAGGGGGTAGTCGGTACAGTTTTAATCATCGGGTTAAGCGCCTCTCGAGACTAGACTGGAGTAGAGAGCGACATAGCGTTCTGCGCTCCTGCCCCAGGATACGTCGGATTTCATGCCCTGCTTTTGCATCTGCGTCCAGACCTTTCGATCCTGGAAAAGATGCATGGCACGGCGCACGGCTTGTAACAGCCCTTCCGCGGTGACGGGCGAAAATTGAATGCCGGTTGCGACTTTTGCCTGCAGCGCGGCATGGTTGGCGTCGATAATCGTATCGTTCAGCCCACCCGTTCGCGCAACGATCGGCAGGCAGCCGTAACGTAAGCCATAAAGCTGCGTCAGGCCACAGGGTTCGAAGCGCGAGGGGATGATAATTGCGTCACAGCCGGCCTGCATCAGATGCGACATGGGTTCGTTATAGCCGGCTGAAACGCCGACGCGGCCGCGATGACGGCCAGCCGCGGCAAACAGTGCGCCTTCCAGCGCCGGATCGCCAGCCCCCAGAATGGCGAGCTTGCCGCCCATGTGGACGATCTCGGTGGCGACGCTTGCCAGAAGGTCCATGCCCTTCTGCCAGGTGAGCCGGCTGACGACGCAGAAGATCGGACCATCATCATCGTCGAGGCCGAAATGCTCGATGACGCGCTGGCGGTTCAAGGCACGATCCTTCAGCGTCGTTGCATTGTAGGTCTGGGCGATCATCGGATCGGTCGCAGGATTCCAGATGTCATCGTCGATGCCGTTGACGATGCCGTAGAGATTGTAGGCTTTGCTGGCGATGACGCCTTCGAGACCCATGCCGAATTCCGGCGTCAGGATTTCCTCGGCATAGGAGGGACTGACGGTGGTCAGGGCATGCGCCGTCTGCAGCCCGCCTTTCAGGAAGCCGACATCGCCGTAATATTCGATGCCTTCCATGGAGAAGGCATGCGCCGGCAGACGCAGGCCGGGGAAGATATCGGCGCCGAACTGGCCCTGGAATGCGATGTTGTGAATGGTCAGAACGCTCGGCAGTTCCGGCGTCGGATAGTAGCGCATGTAGACCGGCACCATCGCCGATTGCCAGTCATGCGCATGCACGAGATCCGGCCGCCAGCCGGGCATGAGGCCTGCGGCAATCTCGGCGCCGGCCAGGGACAGCGCGGCGAAACGCCGCCAGTTGTCGGGATAGTCCTTGCCGGTCGCATCGACATAGGGGCCGCCGGTGCGGCTGTAATAAGCGGGGGCATCGAGCACCAGGAAGGCAATGCCCGCGTGCTCAACCTCGAGAACGGTCGCCGGCTCGCCGAGGAGATCCGGAAGCTCCAGACGGGCAACCGGATCGCGGATGGCTTTCATGACGGCGGGATAGCCCGGGATCAGAGTCTTGGTTTCGACCCCATAGGGCTGTAATGCGATAGGCAGGGCGCCGGCGACATCGGCCAGGCCCCCTGTCTTGATCAGGGGGAAGACTTCGGACGAAACCGAGAGAACCTTCATAAGTTACAGATCCAGTTTGTCGATCATCGATTGGGTGATCAGGCAGATGCCGCTCTCCGTGCGGCGCCAGCGTTTGGCATCCAGGTCCGGATCTTCACCGACCACCAGACCCTCGGGAATGGTGACGCCATGGTCGATGACGACATTCTTGAGCTGTGCCCGGCGGCCGATCTTGACGCTCGGCAGCACGACGGCACCCTCCAGCTTGGAGTAGGAATTGGCGCGAACACCGGTAAAGAGCAGGCTGTTGTAGAGGCTCGCGCCGGAAATGATGCAATCGCCGGCGACGACGGAGGAGACTGCAGAACCGCGGCGGTCCTCGTCGTCATGGACGAACTTGGCCGGCGGGCTGATTTCCGCATAGGTCCAGATCGGCCAGGACTTGTCGTAGATGTCGAGTTCCGGCACCACGGCGGTCAGGTCGATGTTGGCCTGCCAATAGGCATCGATCGTGCCGACATCGCGCCAATAGGCTTCGCGCTCGAAATCCGAGCGAACGCAGGACTGCGTGAAGCGATGGGCAACCGCCTTACCGTTCTTGACGATATAGGGAATGATGTCCTTGCCGAAGTCGCGGCTGGAATTCGGATCGGCCGCATCGCGCTTCAGGCATTCGATCAGGAATTTGGTGTGGAAGACATAGATGCCCATGGAGGCAAGCGCAAAGTCCGGATTGCCCGGAATGCCGGGCGGATCGGCCGGCTTTTCGACGAAATCGATGATCTCGTCCTTCTCGTTGACATGCATGACGCCGAATCCGACCGCTTCCATGCGCGGCACTTCGAGGCAGCCGATCGTCACCTGTGCGCCGGAATCGACGTGCTGCTGCAGCATCCATTCATAGTCCATCTTGTAGATGTGGTCGCCTGCGAGGATGACCATGTATTCCGGGCCATAGGGCTCGATGATGTCGATGTTCTGGTAGACGGCATCGGCCGTGCCTTCGTACCATTGCGTTTCCGAGACGCGCTGCGAGGCCGGCAGGATATCGAAGCTCTCGTTTCGCTCCGGGCGGAAGAAGTTCCAGCCGCGTTGCATGTGGCGGATCAGCGAGTGCGCCTTGTACTGCGTCGCGACGCCGATGCGGCGGATACCGGAGTTGAGTGCGTTGGACAGCGCGAAATCGATGATCCGGGTCTTGCCGCCGAAGTACACGGCTGGCTTGGCACGGCGGTCGGTCAGTTCTTTCAGGCGGCTGCCGCGCCCCCCGGCAAGAACGTAGGCCATGGCATCGCGTGCCAGCGGCTGGAAACGTTTTTCTACCATTTTATTCCTCCCTGTCCGTAATGGTCTCAAAATTCCGGTTCGAGCATGATCGTCGCCAGTGGAGGCAGCGTTATGATCGCTTGTACGCCTCCGCCTGCATTCACGGCCTGGACACGCCCGCCATTCCCCTTGCCGCTGCCGCCATAAATGTCGGCATCGGTATTCAATATCTCGCGCCACCGCCCCTCAGCTGGCAAGCGCAAGGTGTAATTCTCACGATAGACTGGCGTGAAATTGGTAATGACGGCAACCGGCTTTTCGCCCGGCGCCTTGCGCAGCCATGCAAAGACCGAGTTTTCGAAATCATCGACCACAAGCCATTCGAAGCCGTCGCCCTCGCAATCGCGGGCATGAAGTGCCGGCTTGCTGCGATAGGTGAAATTGAGATCACGAACGAGGCGGCGCATGCCTTCGTGCATGCGATATTGCAGCAGGTTCCAGTCCAGCGCGCGCTCTTCGCTCCACTCGCTCCATTGCGCGAATTCCTGGCCCATGAAGAGCAGCTTCTTGCCGGGATAACCCCACATGAAGGCATAGTAGGCACGTAGGTTGGCGAATTTCTGCCAATCGTCGCCGGCCATCTTGGCGATGAGCGACCCCTTGCCGTGGACGACTTCATCGTGCGAGAGCGGCAGGACGAAGTTTTCCGAGAAGGCGTAGATCAGGCCGAAAGTCAGCTCGTTGTGGTGATATTTGCGGTGCACTGGCTCGCGGGCGAGATAGCTCAGCGTGTCGTGCATGAAGCCCATGTTCCACTTGAAGCCGAAGCCAAGCCCGCCCTCATGGACCGGCTGCGATACTTTCGGCCAGGAGGTCGATTCCTCGGCGATGGTCATGACGCCCGGATGCGCGCCGTAAAGCCGAGTGTTCATCGACTGCAGGAAGCGAACAGCCTCGAGGTTTTCGTTGCCGCCATATTCGTTCGGGATCCACTCGCCGTGCTTGCGCGAATAGTCGAGGTAGAGCATTGAGGCGACGGCATCGACGCGCAAACCGTCCAGGTGGTATTTTTCTGCCCAATAGAGTGCATTGTTCAGCAGATAGGCGAGCACTTCGGTGCGGCCGAAATTGTAGATCGCCGTATTCCAGTCGGGATGAAAGCCCTTGCGCGGGTCTTCATGTTCGTAAAGGGCAGTGCCATCGAACCAGCGCAGGCCATGTTCGTCCGTCGGAAAATGTGCCGGCACCCAATCGAGAATGACGCCGATGCCGACCTTGTGGCAGCCGTTGACGAAGCGGGCGAAGCCTTCCGGCTCGCCGAAGCGGGCGGTTGGTGCATAAAGGCCGGTCGTCTGATAGCCCCAGGACGGATCATAGGGGTGTTCGGTGATCGGCAGGAATTCGATATGGGTGAAGCCCATGTCGACGCAATAGGGGATGAGGCGCGAGGCGAGTTCGTCCCAGGACAGCATCGAGCCGTCGTCGCGGCGCTGCCAGGAGGCGGCGTGCACCTCGTAAATAGAGATCGGCTGGCGGCGCTGATCGACGCTTGCCCAATGTTCGCGGTGCGCGGAATCGTCCCAGATCTGAAGCAGTTCGTTGGCGGTGACCGAAGCCGTCTTCGGGCGCAGCTCGCTGCGTCGGGCAAAGGGATCGGCCTTCAGCGGCAGCAATACGCCGTCCTGGCCACGGATCTCAAACTTATAGGCAACCCCGGCCGGCACATCCGGGGCGAAGATCTCCCAGATGCCGCTGTCGGAGCGGAAGCGCATGACGTGCCGGCGGCCATCCCAATTGTTGAAATCGCCGACAACCGAAACGCGCTGTGCATTCGGTGCCCAGACGGCGAAATGAAAGCCCTGGACGCCCTCGTGCTTCATGGGGTGGGCGCCCATCTTGTCGAACAGGCGCAGATGCGTACCCTGACGAGCGAAGTAATCGTCCATTGGTCCAAGAACCGGACCGAAGCTGTAGGGATCGGTTACCGCCCATTCAGCATCGCCGCGCCGGGCGCGATAGCGGACCGGCTGCTGCTTGGCGAGTTTGACGTCGCCGGAAAAGAAGCCTGCCGGATCGAGGCATTCGAGCTCGCCGATGACGGAGCCGTCGAGCGCCGTGGCGGTGACGGCTTCAGCACCAAGGATGAAACAGCGGGCTACATAGCCTTCGTCCGTCTTGTGCACGCCGAGAACGGCGAATGGATCGGAATGGGTGCCTGCGAGAATTGCAGCAATATCCTCTGCCGAAATATCGCTCAAGCTTGTGCTGTCAGCGGGCTTTTTCGGCTTTTTCATCCGGCTCTCCAGATTTCCTTGGCGTATTGACGGATTGTCCGGTCGGAGGAGAACCAGCCCATACGGGCGGTATTGTTGATCGTCTTCGCGTACCATTCCGACGGGTTGGCCCAGAGAATATCGACTTCGCGCTGTGCCGAGGCGTAGGCATCGAAATCGGCGGCAACCATAAACCAGTCGTGGCTGTAGATGCCGTCGATCAGGCCGGCGTAGCGGTTGCGGTCGTCGGGAGAGAATACACCGGAGGCGATGGCCGAAAGTGCTTGAGCCAATTCGCGCGAACGCTCGATGATGGCGCGAGGATTGTGACCGTCGCTGCGCAGGTTGGCGACCTCATCGGCCCGCAATCCGAAGATGACGATATTGTCCTCGCCGACATTATCTCGCATTTCGACATTGGCGCCATCAAGCGTGCCGATGGTCAGCGCGCCGTTGAGGCCGAACTTCATGTTGCCGGTGCCGGAGGCTTCCATGCCGGCGGTCGAAATCTGTTCGGAAAGATCGGCGGCCGGTACCATGACTTCGGCCAGCGAAACGTTGTAGTTCGGCACGAAGACGACCTTCAGCAGGCCACGTACAGAGGGATCGTTGTTGATGACGCGCGCGACATCGTTGATCAGCTTGATGATGAGCTTGGCGTTATGATAGCTCGGCGCCGCCTTGCCGGCGAACAGCTTGACGCGTGGCTGCCAGTCGAGCTCCGGATGAGAGCGAATCTGGTCGTAAAGCGCTACGGTTTCGATGACGTTGAGCAGCTGGCGTTTATATTCGTGGATGCGCTTGATCTGGATGTCGAACATCGCGTTCGGATCGAGCTTGATGCCCATGCGGCTGGCGACGAGGTTGGAGAGCTGCACCTTGTTGGCGCGCTTGACGGCGGCGAACTTCTTCTGGAAGGCGCTGTCGCGGGCGAACTGATCCAGCGGCTTCAGCTGCTCGGCGTCGTCGAGGAAGGCATCGCCGATGGTTTCGCGCACGAGGTTCGTCAGGCCGGGATTGCACTGCATCAGCCAGCGCCGCGGCGTAATGCCGTTGGTCTTGTTGTTGATGCGGTCCGGATAGAGCTTGTGCAGGTCGGCGAAGACCGTGACCTTCATCAGGTCGGTATGAAGCGCGGAAACGCCGTTGATCGAATGCGAGCCGACAAAGGCAAGATTGCCCATGCGCACACGGCGATCGCCGTTCTCGTCGATGAGCGAGATCGAACGGATTTCGGTATCGCTGAAATTGCGCAGCTTGCGCGCTTCGACGAGAATCTTGGCATTGATCGCATAGATGATCTGCATATGGCGCGGCAGCAGTCGCTCGAACAGCGGCACCGGCCAGCTTTCCAGCGCTTCCGGCAGCAGCGTATGGTTGGTGTAGCCGAAGGTGTTTCTGGTGATATCCCAGGCTTTGTCGAAATCGAAGCCGTGGACATCGACCAGCAGGCGCATCATTTCGGTGACGGAGACGGCCGGATGCGTGTCGTTCAGTTGGATCGCGACCTTGTCGGCGAGATTGGTCAGATCGTCATATTGCTGCAGGTGGCGGCGCAGAATGTCCTGCAGCGAGGCCGACGAGAAGAAGAACTCCTGGCGCAGGCGCAGCTCCTGGCCGGCCGGTGTCGCATCGGCGGGATAGAGAACGCGGGTCAGGCTTTCGGCCTTGTTGCTTTCGCGCAGCGCGCCGATGTGGTCGCCGGCGTTGAAGGCATCGAGCAGGATCGGGTCGATCGGCTGCGCCGACCAGAGACGCAGCGTGTTGACGCGCGCGCCACGCCAGCCGACGACGGGCGTATCGAATGCAGTGGCGATGACGCGCTCCGCCGGCTTCCAGACGTAACGCGGCTGATCGTCGTGGCTGCTGATGGTTTCGACGCCGCCGCCGAAGCCGATTTCATAGGAGCTTTCCTGGCGTTCGAATTCCCAAGGGTTGCCGTGGGCCAGCCAGGTTTCGGGCAGCTCCACCTGCCAGCCATCGGCCATCTGCTGGCGGAACAGGCCGTGGACGTAGCGAATGCCGTAGCCATAGGCCGGCACATCGACGGTTGCCATGGATTCCATAAAGCAGGCCGCGAGGCGGCCGAGGCCGCCATTGCCGAGCGCTGCGTCGGGCTCGAGGCCGGCGATGACACGGATGTCGACGCCCAGCGAAGCGAGAGCGTTGGTGATCTCCTCCATCAGGCCGAGATTGGAGATGGCGTCGCGCATCAGGCGGCCGATCAGGAATTCGAGAGACAGATAGTAAACGCGCTTGGCGCCCGTCTGATAGGCTTTTCGGGTCGATTCAATCCATTTGTCGATGACGCGGTCGCGGATGACAAGGATCGTTGCCGTCAGCCAGTCGTGCGGCTTGGCGACCTTCGCATCCTTGCCGATGCGGTATGTCAGGCGCTCGATGATTTCTTCGGCAAGGATTTCGGGGCGGGAACTGCGCGGGGCTGGAACGGGGAGATCGGCCTTCGTCAAGTTATTCATACTATCAACTCTCGCCATTTGTGATTTATATTCAGCGCGTTACGCCGAATTAAATCGATTTGCCTTTCCGTTTCACTATCAGTTTACGCACTGATGTAAAGCAGTTGCAACAAGCGAGTTGGGCGGATGCGAAAAATGCCGCCAAAGGTTCCGCCTCGACGGGAAAAGACTTGATTCCGATGATGTTTCGGGCTCTTATTCGCGCATCGATCAAACGAAAAGCCGCGCGATACTCGCATCGCGCGGCTTTTTATTTCGATGACTATTTATGGTTGCTTGGTGCGCAACCCAAGCGAGGTCACTTCGTCAGGAGCGTCATCTGCTTGGATGTTTCGGTGGCGATTGTCGTAAATGCCTTGAAGAGATCCGCGGCGCTCTGCGGGGTGAAATAGTCAGAGGAAGAAGTTGCGCAGTACTGCAGCAACGCCTGACCGTTTTGAGGCGCCATGAAGGCAATCGTGTACACGTGAATGCCGTTTTTGCGCGCCTTGTCGCATTGTTCCTTGGTCTTTGTATCGGCGTTTGACACGTTGTTGTCACCATCGGTCATGAACACGATGTACATGGTCGGGTTTGTAACGCCGCTCTTGTCCTTGTGCTGGAGCTGTTCATACGTCAGCCCCGACGTCGTAGACAATTTTGTCAATGCGTCGACAGCGGCTGTAAAAGCGGGGGCAGAATTCGTGGAGCCGCTTGAGGTCAGGTTGTTGACGTAGGTCGTGATGCCGTTCGTACCCCAGGCCAGAGCTGTAGGCGTCTGAGCGACATTATTATAGGAGTCGGCGCCGGTGCGGACGTACATCATGTTTGGATCGGCGCTGTTTAGTTGTGCGGCCAGATTGGATGTCGCAATCTTCAGCGATTCCATTTTAGTGTAATAGTTGGTCGAGGTGCCGGTGCAAGTACCCCACTCCTGCTTGCCATTCTTATTTGTTTTTATGCAGCTATAAGTGTACGTCGTGGTAGGCTGTTGGGCGTTAACCGTGTCCGTGGCTTCGTCCATCGATCCGGAGCGGTCCAGAACGAAATACATCGACAAGGCATTCTTCTGGGTTTCAGAAGTCTTTCCGCTGATTGACGTGCTGGACGTAGAAATGTTCAGGGAACTCTGCCCGGTCAGGCGGGTCATGCTGTTCACCGGCATCGAATAGGATGAATTCACGACGACCGTGTAACCTGCATTCCCGGAGGAATCGGTTGTTTTTGTCACCGTCGTGCTGGTGCCTGCTTTCAGTGAATTCGTAGCATCCGCATCGCCGGCGAGATAATTCGACATCTGGCCGAGCACAAAATTGTTGGCGAGATCCTTGGCGGTCGTTGTGGTCGCGCTACCGTCCGCAAGCGCTGTTGCCGTAGCGAGCGCAGCTGCATCCGTCGATTCCTGCAGCTGGCTGCGTGTCAGCGACATGTTCGTGACATCGACCGCCACGCCGCCCGCTACGGCCAGCACCGGGACCGAAATCGCGGTCAGGATGCCAAAGTTTCCGGCTCTATCGCGTAAAAGTTGTTTTAATACACAAAGTAAATTGGAGCCGGCAATCATCATGTCCGCCTATTGGAAAGAGTTGGATTCTCAAGAACGGCGGGACTATCAAATACAAATATTAGTTGAAGGTTTAAGCGGCCGGTCGATTTTTAACAAATTGCCTAGTCTGACGCGATTTGCTTCAGATTTTTACTACTTTAAGTATATTCTATTTTAGTGGAATGACATCTACTGCCTGAACGGCTTTCTGGTTGCCGTAACTCTTCAGTACACCGATAACGGGGGCAACGTCCGAATAATCGCGGCCATAGGCAACGACGATGTGATCCGTTCCGGCGGGAATATTGTTCGTCGGATCGAGCTCAATCCACCCTGCCGTCTCGCCGCACCAGACGCGCACCCATGCATGCATGGCGTCTGCGCCTTCCAGTCTCTCCTTGCCGGGCGGGGGGATGGTACGCAGAAAGCCGCTGACATAGCCGGCGGGGATGCCGAGACTGCGCAGCGTGATGATCATCACATGCGAGAAATCCTGGCAGACGCCGCGCTTGAGACGAAACGCCTCCTTGGGCGTGGTGTCGACAGTCGTCGCCTTGGGATCGTAGGTGAAATCCTTGTGGATTTGCGCGCAGACCGCATGGGCGATCTGCAGGGTCGTGAGATTGGTGGCCTTCCACTGCTTGCTGTAATCCGCAATCTCGCCTGTTTCGGGCAGACGCGGGCTGCTGCCGAGAAAATGATGGGGCGAGGAGGGATCGATCGACCAGCAATCGTCGATCTCCTCAGGCAATTTGGCGAGAAGGGGGGAAAAGTCGGCCCCGACGGGCTGGCTTTCCACCTGAACACGCGCCTGCATGCGGATGTCGAGCCTTTCATGCGGATCGCGCACCAGGATCGAGGTTGCCGGATGCTGGAAAAAATCCGTGAAGTTCGATTGTTCATCCGGCCCCGGGGTTATCTTCACCGAGCCGGCGATCAGTCTCTGCCGATTGGGCAGGGAGAGCGGCATGACGCGCAGGATATGCCGCGCGCCGCTCGCCGGCACGTCGTAGATATAGCCCATGTGAAGCGAGAGGTCGTAGAGCATCACGTCATCCGAGATAGGTGCGTGCCAGCAGGTCGGAAAGCCGCTCCAGTTCGCGCGCCAGCTGCTGGTAGACTTCGACAGTCATGGTTTCCGGCGTCATGACGGCCAGTCCCGAATGCAGCCGCATGGCCTCGCGGTAGAAGGGCGACATCTGGCCGTTGACGAAAGCGTTCGGCAGCTGCTCCACCTCGCGGTGGATCTCGTTCATCTGGAAGAGGATCGAGCGCGGGTTGAGGGGATCGAGCGCCAGCAGGTCCGTTACCGTCAGGCGTGCTGTATTGACGTTGTAGCGGCGGCGATGGGTCATGACGCTGTCGCCGATCTCAAGCAGCATGTCGAGAGCGCCATCGGGCGCATCGGGGCCGGACATGTGGCCGAGCAGCCGCGTCATGTGGAGGCCGCGCTCGATATAGCGGCCGAGCGACAGGAAACGCCAGCCGGTGAAGCGGTACATGTTTTCATGCACGAGACCGGCAAAGCCTGCGAGCTTGCGCAGCAGGATCGTCATGGCGTGGCTGGCGTCATCGCCGTGCTTGACGCCTTCCTTGAAGCGGCGTGCCGTCTTTGCGAGGTCGTTCAGGGCAAGCCAGCCGTCAGGCGAGAAGCGGTCGCGAATGTTGCTTGCCGAATAGACGGCGCTATCGATGTTGCGCAGCAGGGTTTCCGGCACCGCCTGCTTGGTGTCGATGTCGATGGCGGCAAGATAAGCACTGACATCGGCAAGCAGCGGCTGGTTCGGATCGGCCGCTTCGGCAAAACGCCCATGCCAGGCGCGCAGGATGCGCAAGGCGCCTTCCGCACGCTCGATATAGCGGCCAAGCCAGAAGAGATTGTCGGCGGCTCGGCTCGGCAGGCTGCCCGGCATGTTGCGGGTGAAGGTCTCTTCGGCCGGCAGCAGCGTATGGGCTTCGACGGGCTTGTCCGAGACGATCCACACGTCGGCCGCCGAGCCGCCGGCCTGCATGGCAATGGCCGCGACATCGTCACCGCTGCCGATGCGGGCGAAACCGCCCGGCATGATCTGCCAGCCATTGTCGGTGCGGGCAGCGAAGACGCGCAGGCTCATGGGACGCGGTGTGAGCTTGCCGTTGACCCAGGCCGGCGTCGTTGACAGCGTGACGACCTCCTGGCCGACGAGCTTCTGCCCTTCGGTCGCGAGCCAATCCGCAATCGAGTCCCGGGCGGTGCTGCGCAAGGTCGAACCCAGCACGGATTGGCCGTTGTCGTCGAAAAAGGGCATGCGGGAATAGGCCGGCCCGATGACCATCTTCTCGATATTGGCGGCGACATGTTCCCGCTCGCTCTTCTGGCCGCACCACCACGTCGCGATCGACGGCAGCTTCAATTCCTCGCCGCGCAAGTGCCGACAGATGGTCGGCATGAAGGCGAGCAAGGCGCGCGTCTCGAGAATGCCAGAGCCGAGCGCGTTGACGATCGTCACCGTTTGCGCCCGCAAAGCCTCGACCATGCCGGGCGTGCCGATATGGGAATGCTGGTTGAGTTCCAGCGGATCGGCGTAGGCGGCATCGAGGCGGCGCCAGAGCACGCTGATCGGCCGCAAGCCGGCAACGGTGCGCACCATCAGCTGATCGTTGACGACGGTGATGTCCTCGCCTTCCAGCAGCATGAAGCCGAGGTAGCGGGCGATATAGGCGTGTTCGTAATAGGTTTCGTTGGCAGGGCCGGGCGTCAGGACGGCGACGCGCCCTTCGCCGCTTCGCTTGCCACCCAGCAGGGCATCGCGAAAAGCACCGAAGAAGGAGGCGAGGCGATGGACCTTGGTTTCGGCGTAGATATCAGAGAAGGCGCGGGTAGTGGCGACGCGGGTTTCCAGTGCAAAGCCGGCGCCGGACGGTGCCTGTGCGCGATCGGCGAGCACCCACCAGTTGCCATCGGGTCCGCGGCCGACTTCGAACGCCAGGAAATGCAGGTAATGGCCGCTTGCCGGATTGACGCCGACCAGCGGGCGCAGGAATTCCGGATTGGCCGCAATCAAGGCAGGCGGCAGCAATCCCTCGCTGACCAGCCGGCTGTCGCCATAGATGTCGGCGATGATCGATTCCAATAGATCGGCGCGCTGCTGCAGGCCTTCGGAAAGGGCCTGCCATTCGCGTTCGTCGATGAGCACGGGAATATGCGAAATGGGCCAGCCACGTTCGCTGACACCTGTCGTTCCATAAGCCCGATAGAAAACGCCGGCGTCGCGCAGATAGCGGTCGGCGCGGGCGAAGCGCTCGGTCAATTCCTCTTCCGTCATGCGCGTCAGCGCGGAGAGGAAGTTTTGCCAGACTGGGCGGACAGCGCCGGTATTGTCGACCATTTCGTCGGCGACACCGGGCAAGGGACGATAGGCAAAGGCCGGCGCCTTGGCAGTGCCGGTCTTTACCTCATCCCGTCGTTCCGTCGCCGGTTTTCTACCCATGCATGGTTCCGTCTCAAATTCCTGCCGGTCGCCTGAGATCGAGCGTCAGCGGGAATTCCACCGATGCGGTCTCCGGTCTTACGGCATAGCCACCCGCTGTATGCCCCCAAGGCTCGAAACGCGCAAGACGTCGCGCTTCCGCCTCGTTGCCATTAACGGGGAATGTGTCGTAGTTCCGGCCGCCCGGATGGGCAACGTGGTAGATGCAGCCGCCGATCGAGCGCTGCGACCATGTATCATAGATATCGAAGGTCAGCGGCGTATCGATCGGCAGAACCGGGTGCAGGCCCGAGGCCGGATGCCATGCCTTGTAGCGCACGCCGGCAACCGAGACGCCCGCCATTCCCGTTGGCGTCAGCGGCACAGGGCGGCCGTTGCAGGTTACCATATAGCGGGAGGGATTTGATGTTTCGAAGCGAACCTGCAGGCGCTCGACCGACGAATCGACATAACGGACGGTGCCGCCGATCGCACCTTCTTCGCCCATGACATGCCACGGCTCCAGCGCTTGGCGCAGCTCCAGCTTGCTGCCCTCATACTCGACTTCGCCGCAGAAGGGGAAGCGGAATTCGAGCTGCGCCTGGAACCATTCCGGCCGCAGGTCGAAACCGTTTTCGCGGAGATCCGAGAGTACGTCGAGGAAATCCTGCCAGATGTAATGCGGCAGCATGAAGCGATCATGCAGCGTCGTGCCCCAGCGCACGAATCGGCCATCGATCGGATTGCGCCAGAAGCGGGCGATGAGCGCGCGCACCAGCAATTGCTGGGCAAGACTCATGCGAGCATTCGGCGGCATTTCGAAGCCGCGGAATTCGACGAGGCCGAGGCGCCCCGTCGGTCCGTCAGGCGAGAACAGCTTGTCGATGCAGATTTCCGAGCGGTGGGTGTTGCCGGTAACATCGGTCAGAAGATTGCGGAAGAGCCGGTCCACCAGCCACGGAAGCGGTTGCAGCCCGCGGCCCGGCGCCGGCACCTGGGCCAACGCGATTTCGAGTTCATAGAGGCTGTCGTGGCGGGCCTCGTCGATGCGCGGCGCCTGGCTTGTGGGACCGATAAACATGCCGGAGAACAGGTAGGAGAGCGAGGGATGGCGCTGCCAGTGCAGCACCAGGCTCTTCAACAGGTCGGGACGGCGCAGGAACGGGCTGTCCATGGTGCTGCGGCCGCCGACGACGACATGGTTGCCGCCGCCGGTGCCGGTGTGGCGGCCGTCGATCATGAACTTGTCGGTGCCCAGCCGGCTGGCACGCGCCTCGTCATAAACCGCCGTGGTGATATCGACGGCTTCCTTCCAGCTTGATGCAGGATGGATGTTCACCTCGATCACGCCGGGGTCGGGGGCGACGCGGATGACATTGATGCGCTCGTCCTGCGGCGGCGGATAGCCTTCGATGTGCACAGGCAGGTTCAGCGCGGCCGCGGCACGTTCGGCCGAGGCGACGAGATCGAGGTATTCCTCGACGTTGACCGTCGGCGGCATGAAGATACACAGGCGTCCGTCTCGCGGTTCGACGCTGATGGCCGTGCGCACATAGCCGCCGATATCATCGAGGGATTGCGGCATGATCGGCTGCTGGCCGGTGAAGGGCTGGAAATGGGCAGCCTGCAGCGGCCGGCCCTTGTCCTCGTTGTAATCCGGCAGCGCTTCGCGCGGGATCGTCGGGTCCATCGGGTTGATGTAGGGATATTGCGATGCCGGTATCCAGCCGAGCGAATTCAGCGGCAGGCGATAGCCGACCGGGCTGTCGCCGGGCGTCAGGAAGATGCGGCCGCGGCGCGTGCGCCACTTCTCGCTCGTCCAGCGGCGGCCGCTGGCGCGTGCATTCCATGCCTGGATTGGAAGGATATAGCCCGTCGGGCGCGTCAAGCCGCGCTCGAAAACGCGGGCCATGCGCGAGCGCTCCTCCGGGTCCTTCAGCTTCGAGTTCGAAGGGTCGACATTGTCGGGTAGATTTGCTTCCTTCACCAGCCATTCGGCCGGATCTTCGAAGGCGGGGGACACGTAGTCAGGGTCGATGTCGAGTTCGCCGGCGATCGCCGTCAACAGGCGGCCGGCATCGTCTTCGGTGACGCTATAATTGCGGCCCTCATCGGCGATCAGATCAGGGTTTGACCAGATCGGTCGGCCGTCGCGCCGCCAATAGAGCGAGAAGGTCCAGCGCGGCAGGCTTTCGCCGGGATACCATTTGCCCTGGCCGTAATGCAGGAAGCCGTTCGGCGCGAAGCGTTCGCGCAGAAGGCGGATCAGCGTATCGGCCTTTTCGCGCTTGGTCGGACCGACGGCAGCCGTATTCCATTCGTCGGATTGGAAGTCGTCGATCGACACGAACGTCGGCTCGCCGCCCATGGTCAGGCGCACGTCGTCTTGCTTGAGGATCGCGTCGACCTTTTCGCCGAGCGCGTTCAAGGCATCCCAGCTTTCGTCGGAGAAGGGCTTGGTGATGCGCGGATGCTCGGCGACGCGGGCGACCTTCATGTCGAAATCGAATTCGGTCTTGGCCTCGCCAAAATAACCGCCGGAGATCGGTGCGGCATTGCGGTAGTGCGGCGTGGCCGCGAGCGGGATGTGGCTTTCGCCGGTGAGCAGGCCCGAAGTCGGGTCGAGGCCGACCCAGCCGGCGCCGGGAAGATAGACTTCCGCCCAGGCATGCAGATCGGTGAAATCGACCTCGGTGCCGGAGGGGCCGTCGAGCGCCTTCAGGTCAGGCGTGAGCTGAATGAGGTAGCCGGAGACGAAACGGGCAGCAAGGCCGAGATGGCGCAGTATCTGAACGAGCAGCCAACTCGTGTCACGGCAGGAACCCTTGGCTTTTTCCAGCGTCTCTTCAGGCGCCTGTACGCCGGCTTCCATGCGGATGACGTAGCCGATCTCCTGCTGCAAGCGAGCATTGAGGCCGACGATCATGTCAACGGTCTTTTGTTCGGAACGGTCGAGCGTCGCGAGGAAGGTTTTCAGCTTGGGGCCTGGCTCCTCCGGCTTCATATAGATCGATAGATCCTCGCGGATGGTCTCGGGATAATCGAAGGGCCATTTGGTGGCTTCCTCTTCGACGAAGAAGTCGAAGGGATTGTAGACCGTCATGTCGGCGACCAGATCGACCTCGATCTTCAGCTCGGTCACCGGATCGGGAAAGACGAAGCGGGCGAGATAATTGCCGTAGGGGTCCTGCTGGAGGTTCACGAAATGGTTCGACGGCGTAACCTTGAGCGCGTGGCTGAGCACGCGGGTCTTGGAATGCGAGGCGGGTTTCAGGCGGATGATCTGGGGGCCGAGGCGGACCGGATTGTCGTATTTATAATGGGTGAGATGATAGATGCTCGCCTTGATCGCCATATGTCTCTTCGCCTAATCCGCATCGTTGTGCGGTGATTGCTGTTCCCTTGGGGTAGTGTGTGCAATGCAGCGAAAGAAAGCAAGGTGTCTCCCAGCGCTTCGAAAGTCCTGCAGTGTAACGCCGAAACAAAAACGGCGAGCTTTCGCCCGCCGTTCTGAAATCTTGATCTGGTTGCTTGCAATCAGCTTCTGCCGAATTCGTCCACGAGGCGGATGATGTCGTCTTCGCCGAGATAGGAGCCGGTCTGCACTTCGATCAGCTCCAGCAGGATCTTGCCAGGGTTCGATAGGCGATGCACTTCGCCGAGCGGGATATAGACCGACTCGTTTTCGCGCAGCATCTGCACGTTTTCGCCGACAGTGACTTCCGCCGTGCCCTTGACGACGATCCAGTGCTCGGAGCGATGGTGATGCTTCTGCAGCGACAGCTTCTTGCCCGGCAGCACGAAGATGCGCTTCACCTGGAAGCGCTCGCCGTTCAGCACGGAGGTATAGCCGCCCCAGGGGCGGTAAGAAGTCGGATGCGTTTCGGTGAGTTTGGCCGTCTTCTTCTCGCTCGCCAGCAGCTTGACGAGCTTGCCGACTTCCTGGCTGTCCTTGAGATGGCCGACATAGACCGCATCTTCGCTGGCGATGACGGCGACGTCCTCAAGGCCCTGCACGGCGACATGAAGGCTGTGCGACATGACGAGCGAATTCTTGGTGTTGACCAGCGTCGTGGCGCCGGCCGACACGTTGCCGCTTTCGTCACGGCTGCCGACCTTCCAGACCGCATCCCAGCTGCCGAGATCGGACCAGGTGAAGGGCGAGGGGACGACGGCGGCATTGGCCGTCTTTTCCATCAGCGCGTAGTCGATGGAAATGTCCGGGCTCTTGGAGAAATTGTCGGCGTCGAGGCGGGTGAAATCCAGATCGCGCGTCGATTTGGAGACGGCCTTGCTGGCAGCCTTTTCGACGTCGGGCGCAAATTCCTTCATCTCGGCGAGAAGCTGGGCGGCGGAGAACATGAACATGCCGGAGTTCCAGTAGAAATGGCCGCTGGCAACCATCTCCTTGGCCTTGTCCAAGGCAGGCTTCTCGACGAAGCGCTTGACCGCATGAGCGCCGGTCGCAAGCGCCTTGCCGCTTTCGATATAACCGTAGCCGGTCGCCGGCTCCGTCGGCTTGATGCCGAAGGTGACGAGCTTGCCCTGAAGGGCGGTATCGCGCGCGAGACGAACGCAATCGTAATAGGTCGTATTGGCGTCGATCTCGTAGTCGGAGCCGAGCACATGCATGATCGCGTCCTTGCCGAAGAGCTCGGTAACGAGTACGGCGGCGGCGGCGACGGCGGCGGCGGTATTGCGGGCGATCGGCTCCAGTAGCACGGCAGCGAGCTTCAGGTCGAGTTCGCGGGCCTGCTCTGCGACGAGGAAGCGGAATTCCTCATTGGTCAGGACGATCGGCGCTTCGTAGAGCTCCGGATCGGCTACACGCTCCAAAGTGTTCTGAAACAGCGTCCTGTCGCCGATGAACTGGATGAATTGCTTCGGGGCGGAAGCGCGCGACAGCGGCCACAGCCGCGTACCCTTGCCTCCTGCCATGATCACCGGAACGATCTTTGCTGCCATACTCTGCCTCTCCTAGACACTTCAACCGAGAGCGGATCGTCAAAAGCACAACCGCTGCGCTTTCCGCCATGCTCCCTCGACAACGTTCATCGCCATTGCGATATTTTTTGGCAAAACGCTAGCGCTAATATGCCAGCAGCGTAAACATTCGGCGATCTTGGCGCGGAAATCACGATGAAAGCCGACCGCACGCGCTTTTCCGAAGGAGAGAGGCAGAATCGATAGAAGCGACTCTGCCCCTCAAGATCCGCCATAGGCCAGCGAGGCCACGGCAATGATCATCGCCATGTCGGAGATTAAGCTTCTGCCCTGTCGTGCTGTTCATCGTGCACCGGCGCATGGTTGAGGCCATTGCGCCTGTTGTACCGGATGGAGGACCAGAGCGAGATGCCGATCAGAGCCGCGCCGCCAAGGCCGGTGATGACTTCCGGGATATGCGTCAGCGTCTGCACGTACATGATCACCGAAAGGATCAGGATGGCATAGAAGGCGCCGTGCTCGAGGTAGCGATAGTGGGCGAGCGTGCCCTTTTCCACCAGCATGATCGTCATGGAACGGACATACATGGCGCCGATGCCGAGGCCGATCGCGATGATGAAGAGGTTCTGGGTAAGGGCGAAGGCGCCGATGACGCCGTCGAAGGAGAAGCTGGCGTCGAGGATTTCGAGATAGAGGAAAGCGCCGAAACCGCCCTTTGCCGCTGCACTCATCGTCCTTTGCGAGGCATCCAGAAAGCCCGCCAGAACCTCCACGAGCAGGAAGGTCAGGAGGCCGTAGATCGAGGCGTGCAGGAAGGTCGTGGCATCATCACCATCGAGTACCGAGGTGAAAATGAGAACCATGATCAGCACGAAGGCGATCTCCACGCCCTTGACGGTGGCGAAATGCGCCATCCGCTTCTCGATGAAGCTGATCCAGTGCACGTCCTTTTCGTGATTGAAGAAATAGGTCAGGCCCACCATCATCAGGAAGGTGCCGCCGAAGGCAGCGATCGGCAGATGTGCCGCCTGCATGATCTCGGCATATTGCTCGGGCTTGGTGGCGGCGAGCTTCAACGCTTCCCAGGGGTTGATCCAGGCGGCGATAGCGACGATCGCCAGCGGAAAGACGATCCGCATGCCGAAGACGGCGATAATGATGCCCCAGGTCAGGAAGCGATGCTGCCAGACCGGCGTCATCTCCTTCAGCTTGTTGGCATTGACGATGGCATTGTCGAAGGAAAGCGAGATTTCGAGGACGGCCAGAACGGCACAGATGAAGAAAGCCGTGGCAAGGCCGCTGAAGGTGCCGGTGGTGTTCCAGCCGAGCAGAGCGCCGAGGGCAAGGCCGCCGATGGTAACGGCAAAAGCCCAGCCGAAATAGCCGAGCACGGATTTTGAAGCGGTGGGCGAGCTCATGGGCGCGCCTCGCCGCAGGGGGTGTGAATCCATCCGGATTGCGCGCATAGCCGCATACCGAAGACGGCATGCGGGTGAGGCATGGTCAAGCTGATCATGGAAACGATGTCCGCCGGCTCATCTGCAGGCGGTACCGACATCGCGAGAGCGCCGTGAAAACTCTCGCCAGAGGGGCCCGGCACCAAAGTTCAATCCGTCGCCGATGTCAGGGAGGCGCGGAGATAGCCCATAGTTAGTCAAGTTGCGATGCAGGTCAAGAGTTGAAATCGCGGCGGTAACAACTGTCCTTGATAGCGAGAATTGGAGGAACCAAACAGAAAGGGCTGCGTTTGCCCTCAAGGCGATCTTGAGCCGTCCGCCGCTTGGACACCACAGGCGGATCATCATCCGACAATATCGACAGACAGGAGAAGCTCCGATGAGCCCGACACCCATTCACCGCAAGTCGCAAACGCAAAAACCGGAACTGACGGAGCGGCAGAAGAAGGCGCGGCCGAATACGCTACGCCAAGCTCAGGTCCTGCCGCCGCATCAGGTGGATCTCACCCTGCATCCCGTGACACATGAGGATGTGCATGTTCCCGCTCATGTCAATGGCGCAGACCTTTCGCGCGAGGCGCCGGCCGATGCCAATCATGGCCGGAAGCCAAAGAACCAGCCGCGGCACTAACTCGGATATTGGCCGTGCGTGCGCGAATGGCCGCTACTTGTGGCGAGGTGCCTTGCCGTCGGATGTAAAGCTGCCGTTGAAGCTCATTTCGGTCGATTTCGCCGAGCATTCGATGGCGATCGGCTTGCCGGCATAGGGATTGGCGAAGGTGCAGGCGCCTTTTGCCTCCACTTTGCCGGAAATCTTGTTGCCCGCACCCGTCGAGATGACGTCGATCGGCAGCTGCGCTGTTCCCTTCTGGCTGCCTGCCTTGATGCCCTTGCCGTTGCCCTGGAAGCCAAGCATCTTGCCGCCGGACGTGAAGATGAAGGTCACGGATCCGTCAGGGCCGGTCACGCTGGCGATTTCGGCTTTGCATCCCTTGGAGGCATCGACCTTGCCGACCACGAGTTTGGCACATTTTCCGCTGACGACGGTAACGCCTTGCGACGGAAAATTTTCTACCGCACCGGCTGAGGTGGCGGCCAAGGCGGTCAATCCAAAAGCAATGCCTGCGAATCGCATAAGAGGGGCTCCTTTCAAGCCCAAGCAAATTCGCCGATCCAAATGTGGCAGTCAACCCGAGGCGGGGCTCAAACCCGAAGCCTGCTGAAATCGCCCGGATTCACGCCGGGCGATTTCAGCGTTTCACGTCTCGCTGTCGCAAGGCCATTCACGGTTCTTGCGCCACACGCTCTAATGTTGTTGAGCCGCTTCCGGGACGAGCGAGCCGATCAACTGCAGCAGGGCATTCTGGCGGTTGCCGCCCCCGGCCAGGAATTCATAGAGGGTCATGCTCTTCTCGCTGCCGCCGTCGACGGTATAATCCGCCTGGCGGATGACGTAGACCTCGCCGCTTTCGGTGTCGCGGGCGAGGTGAAACATATATTCATCGCCGTTGGGCTTGTGGTTCTTGTAGAACTGCCGCTTCACCACCGTCATCTCGTCCTCCCGTATGATCGATGCGCTGATATGACAGTAGGATGACGGCGCGGCCGGAAGTCAAGCGGCTTGTGGCAGGAACTTGTGTCGCAGGCTTCGTTCAACTCGCAATCGCAGCGAACAGCAGCATGTGATTGGCTATCTTTCAAAAGACTACTATTCTCGACCTGCGCTCGAATTTTTCGGGACGCGGCTAGTTGGAGATCGAAGCACATGAAAATGATGTTAGCGCTGGGAGCGATTTTGAGCCTGGCATGCGTCTCTGCCGGTGAGGCGCCTTCGAATTATCAGACCTACCACGGCGGCATTCGCGCCGACAGCGATCCGGTGGTGCTGGCAAGATACGACAGGGCGCTCAATCGTTGCGAGCCCGAAGCCTATTCCTGGCGGCGCGGATCGCCGGATGCGAACAGCACGCTTTATTGGCTGGCCTTGCGGGATTGCCTCTACCGCCAGGGCTTCGTCGATCGTGGCGTCTATGCCTATCCGACGACGGCGGTGTTCCGGCATTTTCTGGATCGGTGACGGTCAACAACCGTTGCCGCTTGGCGAACACCCTGGCAATGCAAAAATCTCTGCGCCAAGCATGGGCATGGTCAAACGGCAGGAAATGAAAAAGGCCTTTCGATTTCTCGAAAGGCCTTGCTTTTCAGCTAATTAGGATGGTGGGCGTGACAGGGATTGAACCTGTGACCCCTACGATGTCAACGTAGTGCTCTCCCGCTGAGCTACACGCCCATCCGATGGCGGCGCATAGATCACAAAACCTTGGTTGCCGTCAATAGGCTTTTTTTCGGTTTTGTGACGAGGCCGCCAGAAGCCTTACGCAGCAAGGAGTTTGTTGACTTCGTCGACGAGTTCGCGAAGGTGGAAAGGCTTGGAAAGGACCTTGGCATCCTTCGGCGCCTTCGAATCGGGGTTCAAAGCGACGGCGGCAAAGCCGGTGATGAACATCACCTTCAGATCGGGGTCGAGCTCGGTGGCGCGGCGCGCCAGCTCGATGCCGTCCATCTCAGGCATGACAATGTCAGTCAAAAGCAGCGAGAACGGCTCTTCGCGCAGCCGGTCGTAAGCGCTGGCTCCATTGTCAAAGGACAAGACCTTGTAGCCGGCTTTTTCGAGTGCCTTCACGAGAAAGCGACGCATGTCGTTGTCGTCTTCGGCAAGAAGTATCTTCTGGGTCATCATCTCTATCGCTAATCAACTTTGTCTTGTTGGACTCGTCCAGCGTTTAGGGTACCGCGACGCCGTAAACAAGCCGTGAATGGTCAGCCAAAACGCGCCATTCGAGCATTTGTTCGAAGCATAGGTGCATTCAGCGAAAACGTCTTGCGTTTTCGCTGACCATACATCCGAGATTCCGAATACGGTGTTTTGGATTAAGGCCATTTTGCTCAAGTTACTATGGACTTGCGGTCATGCAACTGGCAACATGATTGCTGCGACAAGTTGTTGACATGGTAAAGACGTTTATGTCCGCGGAAATGCGTAGTTTCGAGATTTTCGAGGTATTGGAGCCCGCCTCCCAGACGATACCGTTTGTCTACAGCTCGCCTCATAGTGGTCGCATCTATCCCCCCGATTTCGTCGCCCAATCCCGCCTGCAGGGCATCGCCATCCGCCGCTCTGAGGATCATTATGTCGACGAGCTTTTTTCGGCGGCAAGTTCTCTCGGTGCGCCGCTTCTGTTTGCCAATTTTCCACGTGCCTATATCGACGTGAATCGCGAGCCCTATGAGCTCGATCCGCGCATGTTCGACGGTGCGTTGCCATCCTACGCGAACATCAATTCGCTGCGGGTCGCCGGCGGTCTTGGCACGATCCCGCGAATCGTTGCCGAAAACATGGAAATCTATGCCCGGCGTGTGCCGGTGGAAGATGCGCTGAAGCGAATCGACACCATCTACAAGCCCTATCATGCCACGCTGCGGCGGCTGATTGCGCGCACCCATGTCAAATTCGGTTTCGGCGTGCTGGTCGATTGTCACTCCATGCCGGGCAATATCCGTATCGCCGGCAGCAACATGCGGCCCGATTTCATCCTCGGCGATCGCTACGGCACCAGCGCCTCGGCCGAGCTGTCGCGCGCGGCCATGCAAATCCTCGAGGAACTCGGCTTCAACGCGGTACGCAACAAGCCCTATGCAGGTGGTTTCATTACCGAACATTACGGCCGTCCCTCCCGCGGGCTGCATGCCCTGCAGATAGAGGTCAACCGTTCGCTTTATGTCGATGAGACGACACTTGAAAAACGCCCGGATTTCGACAAGGTCGCCGCCGGCATCACGCTTTTCATGAAGCGCATGGCCGAGCACGTAGAATCCTATACGGGCGATCCGGCGCTGGCGGCGGAATAGCGGGTGTTTTTGCGCCGGGGCTTGCCGAAGGACGCGAGCGGGAAAGACAACTCAAACCTTAAGCTTTAGAAACAGGCAGATTTTTATATGCGCGCAAATCAGCCGATGCGCTGACGCGGGCATTGGATGCTGGGGTCGCCGCGGAAGGCGGAGCATTTGCGACAAGGTGAAATGTAGCGAGGGTTGATGCATAGGGGCGCCGTTGAGGTTACCTACACCGACGAAATTGTGCGTGACGCTGTCAGGACTTTTGTTTGGCGGCGGGGGATCGTCGGTCAGAAAGGATTATGGGCGGCAGAGGTTGTGTTGATTGCTCTCCTCATTTGGCTGCCTTTGAGGGGGGAGCAGGGTTGGCTGTTTGGTGTCGTCAGCGTTATCGCCATTCTTCCTCCTTGCCTGACCATCGCAATGTGGGTTGCGCATCATCGTAACACAGTGGGAAAATTCCGCAGGATGACAAGCCGTCGAGCGGACTTCATGTTTCTTGATGAAGGGCTTGAGGTGGCATCCGAATTGGGGTCGGCGAGAATTCCATGGTCCGGCGTCACCGAGATTTGGGAGCGGCCGGCCTACTGGATGATATTTACGGCTTCAAACCAGTTCATGACGCTACCCCTCCGAACGCTATCAGCCGATGGCCGCGACTTTCTGCGATCCAAAGTGCCGATTGCGGTGCGGCAAAAGACCTAGATCGTGAAGGAAGCGAGCGGCCTTGCGCGCCGAGGGCGAAATCAGCTTTGCGTCTGCCGCGCTATTTCCCCAGCAAAAAAAGAACCGCGCTTGTGGCGCGGCTAAGTCTAGGGAGGAAACACCCAAGGAGGGTATTTACAGTCAGAAGACTGCAGGTGGATGTTGCTACCGCATTGCACAAATGTCAAGCATTTTATTGCAGTGCAAAATATTTAGGCAGATTCGGAAATCCTGCCTTATCTGCAGGCATTGCGCCCAGCGCGTCATCATCCGGTTTGCTTCACGGCTTATATGCGTTATGACATCGCCATCCCGCCACTTATCCGGATTCACCATGCTTCCCGATCGCTCGTTCTTCTATCGTCTGGCTGAAGCGGCCAAGGCCGAAACCCTGCCGCGCTTCCGTGCCGGCATCGATGTGGTCAACAAGGAAGCCAAGGGCTTCGATCCGGTGACGGAAGGCGATCGTGCCGCCGAAGAGGCGATTCGCGCGCTGATCGAGGCCGAATTTCCCGATCATGGTATTCTCGGCGAAGAACATGGCAATGTCGGGCTCGACCGCGAGCACGTCTGGGTGATCGACCCGATCGACGGCACGCGCGCCTTCATTTCGGGCGTTCCGGTGTGGGGAACGCTGATCGGCCTGCAGAAGAACGGCCGAGCCACCATGGGCCTGATCGACCAGCCCTTCACCGGCGAGCGCTATTTCGCCGATGGCAATGGCGCCACCTATTCCGGTCCGGATGGTGAGAGGCGGCTCAAGGTCCGCGATTGCGGCGCTCTTTCCAACGCGATCCTCTTCACCACGTCGCCGCATCTCTTCGTCGGCGATGAGCTTGCCAAATATCGCGAAATCGAGAGCCAGGTCCGGCTCTTCCGTTACGGTTGCGATTGCTATGCCTATGCGCTGCTTGCGGCGGGCCATATCGATCTTGTTATCGAGAATTCGCTGAAGCCCTATGATGTCGGCGGCATCATTCCCGTGGTCGAGCAGGCCGGCGGCATCATGACCACCTGGGATGGCGGTCGTCCCGAGATGGGCGGAACGATCATTGCAGCCGGCAGCCGCGCGATTTACCAGCAGGCCCTGGCTGTTCTGTCTCGCTAAGCCGTTCAGGCCTCCGCTTCGATCTCATAGGCATTGGTCTCCGCGTCGCTGCCTGGGATGAAGGCGTGGATCGCGGCGAGCGCCTGATTGCGATAGATATCGCGCTCCTGCAGGATTTCATGCTTGGCGCCGTGAACCGGCACCAGCTGTGCGGCGCGGAAATAGCGCGACAGCCGCTCCTGATCGGCATAGGGCACGACGCCATCGCGCGTCGGCGCGATCAGGACGGTCGGAATCTGAATCGAAAACAAATGTTCCGGCATGTTGACCCGCTCGATCGCCCGCAAGGCCTGCGATAGCCAGCGCGCCGTCGGCGGTCCCAGGCAAAGCTGCGGATAGGTGATGCCGATGCCGATGTTGCGCCGGTAGCGCTGTTCGTCCGTCGTCAGCGGATTGTCGGCGAAGGATTTCTCCTTGAACTTCTTGCTGAACTGTATGCGGCCGAGACCGATGTTGCTGACCGTGCCGGAGATGAAGCGGATCAGGCCGGGAGAGGCGCCGTGACCGGTGAGGCCGATGAAGGGCGCTGACAGCACCATGCGGTCGATACGGGTCGCAAGCCTCGGGGCGGCGGACAGGGCGATCAGCGCGCCGGTCGAATGTGCAAGGAGAAAGAAGGGCAGGCGCGTATCCGGCAGGACGATCTTGTCGAGGAAGGCGTTCAGGTCACGCTCATAGTCAGAAAAGCGGCCGATGTGGCCGCGCAAGGGATCCTTCAGCAGCCGTTCCGATCCGCCTTGACCGCGCAGATCGAAGGTCGCGACCCAAAGGCCCTTGGCCGTCAGATCGCGGATTGTCTCGAAATATTTTTCCATGAATTCGTTGCGGCCCTGCAGCAGAACAACGGTTCCCTTGGCGACCGGCTGCTCGCAGCGGAAGACGGCATAACGCAGCTTGCGTCCATCGAAGCTTTCGAAGAACCCTTCGGTGCGGTTTTCCGGCACCGGATTGTCTGCTGTGGAATAGAGGATCGAATCCATGACGGTGTCGCGCCTCGCTGACCGATGTCTCATCTCAAGGGGATAGCGCAGCCCCATGGAATTGCAACAGGTTTATGGCTTTTCTCCGAACGATGCGCGCAAGGACTGACGGCATGAAGATCGTCCTAATCAGCTCTTCGGTGTCGCACCGCGCCGTTCCAGCGCGGTTTTGCGAATGATCTCGGCGATCTCCGGGCTGCTGCTCGACAGCATTTGAAAATCCGAAGCATAGAGCGACAGCAGCGAGACTTCGGTCGCGGCGCTGACGGTTGCCGAGCGGGGCTCGCCGGTGATCAGAGCCATCTCGCCGAAGAAGCTGCCGGAGCCAAGTTCCACCGGGTTCGGCGTGGCGACGCTGACGCGGCCCTCGACGATGAAATACATCTGGTCGCCAGCCTCGCCCTTGCGGCAGATGATGCCGCCGGCCGGTACGACACGGGGTCTGAGCGCCCGCACGATCTCGATGAGCGCGCCGGAGCCGAGCTTCTGAAACAGCGGAACTCCTGCGACCAGCTGCCAATTGCGCACGAAATCCTGGCGACGGACTTCCTCGTAGAAACCAGTGGCAAGGATACCGGCCCAGAGCGCGAAGATGCCGATTCCGCTCATCATGACCAGCCCGGCCAGGATGCGGCCGGCGAAACTTTGCGGAATCTCGTCGCCATAGCCCGTGGTCGAGAGCGTAGTGACGGCCCACCACATCGCGAGCGGAATGCTGCCGAACTTGTCAGGCTGGACGTCGCGTTCGATGATATAGGCCGCGAGAGCGGCGACGAACAACACGATGCCGAAGATCGAGGTGACGCCGATCAGGTTGCGCGCCTCTTTCGTCAGCACCCGGCCCAGCAGCCGGAAGAATGTGGAGCCGCGCAGCGGCTTCAAGAGCCAGATGGCGCAATAGAGGCTCTGGTCGCGCCCGCGGATGAAAAGGAAAGCCACCAGGGGGATTAAAACGGCAAGGACATCAACGGCGATTTCGACCCTCGCGCCGCGAACGTCCTTCGCCCGCTGCATGACCAGAGTCTCGATCAATTGGAAAACATAGGCGGCCCATACGCAGATGAGCAGGATCTGCAAGGCGAGCCTGGTCTCTCCGCTGATGTCAGGCGTCGTCAGCGCCGCCACCGTCAATAGACCGACTGCCGCGAGCACCGCGTTCAGCGATGTGAGAATCTTCGAGAAAGGAAGCGCCGACATTCATTACCCCGGGTGGGCCGCCATTTGTCTGAGAATAGGATGCCTTCCGTCCAAACGTAAAGAGCCGGCCGGACATGCCCAACAGACGATATTTAGCGCCTTCCGATGTTATCGTTGGCCGACATCAAGCGGAAAGCCTTTGAAAGGCTTGATCTCCTTGAGCACGAACGTCGTCTGCATCTCCTTGATGCGCGGCAGGCGGCGCACCACCGCCATGGCAAAATCGGCATAGCTGTCGAGATCGGCGGCCACGACCTGTAGCAGGAAATCCGCGTCGCCGGCGATGCTGTAGCAGGCGACGACCTCGCTGAGCTTCAGCACATCGCGCGAGAATTCCTCGGCCTCCGCCTCACTGTGGCTGTCGATCTTCACCCGGATGAAGGCAAGGACGCCGAGGCCGATCTGACGCCTGTCGAGAGCAGCCGCATAGCCCTGGATCACGCCGGTTTCTTCCAGCTGGCGCACGCGCCGCCAGCATGGTGAGGTCGAAAGCCCGACTTCCGACGACAGCGCCTGGTTGGTCAGACGCCCGTCCTTTTGCAGCGCGCCGAGAATTTTCAGGTCGATGGGTTCGAGCGTTGCGGGCATATATGGCCTCGATGAAATGCAATGTGGGTAATATCTACCTTCTATCATCGATTTTACGCAATGAAAGGTAAGAATTCCCTCGATATTGGAGATACTCTGCGGATCATGCCGACAACAATAAAAGGTTTCACATGCTCCCCGATATCCGTCTTGCCATCGTCATCAATCCAGCACTGCCGCTCGGGCTGATCGCGAATACCGCAGGTGCCATCGCGATTGGGTTGGGCGCTCGCTTTCCCGCCCTTGCGGCACAACAATTGGCTGACCGGCAAGAGCGGGCGATAGACATCAGCTCGAACTTGCCGGTTCCGATGCTGCAAGCCGATGCCGACGCCATCAGATCGCTGCTTTTGAAGGCACTGCCGCAGCAAGGAGAGCGAGCCGTCGTCGTCTTTCCGGCTTTCGCGCGGTCTCTGCACGATTACAGGGAATATGAGGCTACATTTCCCGGTCGCGATCTTGCCGAAGAGGTGATCGATGGTCTGGGAATAGCCGGCCCGTCGAAATGGGTGAAGTCGCTCACCGGTTCGCTGAAGTTGCTGCGTTAGCTAGTTTGACGCAATTCCGGACGGAAAAGCGCTTCACACTTTTCCTGGAATTGTTTGGGCGGTCCAAAAGAAAAAAGGCCGGCTTGCGGAGATAGAGAGATCCGCTTCGCCGGCCGAGCAAGGACTGAAGAAGAAGGGACGATACACTTCAGTCATCGGACGATGGTGTTCCGATGGTTTGGACGATAGGCCCGCCAGCCTGAACGGGTTCCGAACCAGCCGTTCATCTGCGGTTCACGCAGTGATTTTCTGCAAAACAGGGGCAGCGGTGCAGGGGGCTTGAACTCCGGAAAAGCGATCCCCATCTCTTTTTCGCGGGTGCCAAACGGGCTCGCGGAACCGTCCCGAGGCCGCCAGGAGTGGGGTCATGGGACAAAGATTGAAATCGCAATTGTCGCTCACAGGAGGACTCCATGCGTCACGTAGACTTCTCTCCCCTTTACCGTTCCACCGTCGGTTTCGACCGCCTTTTCACCATGCTCGACAGCCTTGGTCAGCCGGATCAGGCCCAGACCTATCCGCCCTACAACATCGAGCGCACGGGTGAAAACACCTATCGCATCACCATGGCCGTTGCCGGTTTCGATGAAAAGGAACTGAGCATCGAGGCCCATGCCCATGTCCTTCAGGTCAAGGGCGAAAAGAGCGAAGAGCCGGCTGAAACCAGCGAATATCTCTATCGCGGCATCGCCAAGCGCGCCTTCGAGCGTCGCTTCCAGCTCGCCGATCATGTCGAGGTCCAGGCTGCTTCCCTGAAGAATGGTTTGCTGCACATCGATCTGCTGCGCAACATTCCGGAAGCCATGAAGCCCCGCCGGATCTCCATTGCGGCCGAGGCCGTGGAAACCCCGAAGGCCATCGAGGCACACATAAACTAATGCGGGCTGACGGCCTTAATCCGTTATGCCCGGGCTGACGGTCTTAGGCCGTCACGCCTTTGATCCTCCCAAGATCAAAAAGAAGCGGCGTCCATTCGGGCGCCGCTTTTCTTTTGTCGTGACCTTGAAGGCTTAGGCCGCGTTGGTTGCTTCGCCCGATTTCGTGCCCGCCTGTGCCTTCGCAGCCTCGCGCCGCTTGGCGGCATCGGCATATTTCTGGGCAAGCACGGCGCAGGTCATCAGCTGGATCTGATGAAACAGCATGAGCGGCAGCACAATGGCGCCGATGCCCTGGCCGGCGAAAATGACGTTGGCCATCGGCACGCCGCTTGCCAGCGATTTCTTCGAGCCGCAGAAGGTGATGGTGATCTCGTCGGCCTTTTCGAACCCGAGAGCGCGGCTGCCGAACATGGTGATGCAGAGCACCATCGCCAGAAGCACCATGTTTGCGATGATGACCGTGACGATATCGAGCACGGAAAAGGTGTGCCACAGACCTTCGACCACGGCCTCGCTGAAGGCGGAATAGACGACCATGAGGATCGAACCGCGATCGACCGGCATGAGGATTTTCTTCTTCGAGCGGATCCAGTCGCCGATCCACGGCTGCAGCAGCTGGCCGGCGATGAAGGGAGCGAGCAGCTGCAGCATGATCTGCCACAGAACATCCCAGGAAAAGCCGCCGCCCTGGCCGCCGACCGAAAAGAGGATGCCGACGAGCAGCGGCGTCAGGAACATGCCGAAGATGTTCGAGGCCGACGCGGAGCAGATCGCGGCCGGCACATTGCCGCCGGCGATGGAGGTGAAGGCGATGGAGGACTGTACGGTCGAGGGTAGTACGCTCAAAAACAGCATGCCGGTATAGAGCGATACGGGCAGAATGCTGTCCGGGACGATATGGCCCATGGCCAGCACCAGCAGCGGAAAGATGCCGAAGGTCGTCAACAGGATGACGAGGTGCAGCCGCCAATGCAGCATGCCGGCGATGACGACATCGCGCGAGAGGCGCGCGCCATGCAGGAAGAATAAAAGGCCAATGGCGAAGTTGGTGGCAATGCCGAAATAGTGGGCGCTTGCCCCCTGCACCGGAAAGAAGGATGCCGTCAGAACGGTAAGCACCAGCAGCATGGTGAAGGTGTCTGGAAGAAAGCGGCGCATCGTGCCTACCCCAATCGCATTTGCAAGTCGTCATGATTAGTCCCTTGCAGATAGACCTATTGTGATCCACGATGCAAGGAATAACAGTTATCGTAATGTAGGATAAGCAATGATCGATCTCACGCAGTTGCGCAGCTTCGTCGCCGTCGAGCAGCTGGGTAGCTTCACGCTGGCGGCGGAACGGCTCGGGCTTGGGCAATCGACCGTCAGCCAGCATATACAGCGGCTGGAAACGGAACTCGGGCGCAAGCTTTTGGCGCGCGATACGCATCGCGTGGTGCTGACTGGCGATGGCGAGGCATTGCTCGGCCATGCGCGGCAGATGCTGTCGATCGAGGGCGAGGTGCGGCAGCTCTTTGCCGGCAACAGCCTGCGCGGCAGTCTCCGGCTCGGCGTTTCCGAGGATTTCGTCACCAGTCAGCTTCCCGATGTACTGGAGGATTTCGTCCGTTCGCATCCGTCCGTCGATCTCGAGCTGACGGTGGCGCTCAGCGGTACGCTTTATGAAATGCAGGACAATGGCGATCTCGATCTCGTGCTCGCCAAGCGCCGGCTCGGCGATATCAGGGGGAAGCTCGTCTACCGCGAGCCGCTGGTCTGGCTGGCGCGCGACCCGGAGCGTATTCGCAAGCTGGCTGCACCGTTGCCGCTGATCGCCTTTCCCACCCCGAGCGTCACGCGTGCGGTGGCGCTGGAGGCGCTGCGCCGGCAGCAGATGCCGTGGCGGATCGTCTGCACCTGCGGCAGTCTCAGCGGTTTGACGGCAGCGGCGCGCGCCGGCATGGGCGTCCTGGTCCAGCCGAAGAGCACCGCACCTGCCGGATTGACGGAGATTGCGCCGGGCTGGCTGCCCGTTCTCGAAGATGTTGAATTCGTGCTCGTGCCACGCAAGGGCGCGGACCAGCTTTTGGTCAAGGCACTCTCGGACGATATACTCGCGAAGGTCAGGGGACCGCGATCAAGCTAATGGCGAAATAGTCCATCAGATATTGTTAAAATTCATTTCCGATCATGTGGATGGGGGCAGAGTTTATTTTGCCGGCTGCCATTTCTCTTTTTTCCGCTGTACTCGATTTCAGGCGGAAGTCAGCTTCTTCTGCTATCTCCGGTGGCGATGGGTGAGTAGCGGGGGGATAGTCGTCCGATGATATATGGTGCCATCTTCATTTCCGGACTTGTCGCCTGCGTCGTGGCAATGACGATGATCGTACATAATGCACCGGCGTCCGATCGCGACGATTTATCGAACTTCGCCATGATCGCCCATCGGAATCAAAATTGAACCCCGCCGCCATTGCGGGCGCCGTCCGGTTGTGGCCGGCTCCGGCGCTCGTTCTTTTGTGCGATCAAGCCAGGCAAGCGAGGAAATTCGCCACATCGGCCTCGGTCGTTGCGAAGCTGGTGACCAGGCGGATCAGCGTTTCATCACTGCCGACCAGATCCGGCTGCGATTCAGGGATAGGCCATTCGTAGAACTTCGCGCCTTTGTCCTCGGCTGTCCTGGCAGAGGATTTCGGGATGATCGCGAAAACCTCGTTCGAGACGGTCGGCCAGGCAAGGTGGGCGCTGTTTGTCTTCTCGATACCGGCACGCAGACGATCGGCCATGCCGTTGGAATGGCGGGCGAGATCGAGCCAAAGGCCGTCCTGGAAGTAACCGTCGAACTGGGCGGCGATGAAGCGAGATTTGGAGAAAAGCTGGGCGGCGCGCTTGCGGATGAAATGCATCTCCTTCGCCTTCTCGGGATCGAAGAAGACGATTGCCTCGGCGCACCAGCAGCCGTTCTTGGTGCCGCCGAAGGAAAGGATGTCGATGCCGCGCTTCCACGTCATATCGGCCGGCGTTGCACCGAGTGCGACCAGGGCGTTGGCGAAACGCGCGCCATCCATATGCAGCGGCAGGCCGTTCGCCTTGGTGATGGAGGCGATGGCATCGATCTCATCCAGCGAATAGACCGTGCCGATTTCCGTCGCCTGCGTGATCGTCACGGCGGCGGCGCGGCCATGATGCACCGCATCCTGCGGGAAGCGGGCGATCTTGGTGGCAAGCGCCTTGGGGTCGATCTTGCCGAGAGCGCCTTCGACCGTCGCCAAGCGGGCGCCGCTGAAGAAATCGGGTGCACCGCATTCGTCTTCGGCGACATGCGCCTCGTTATGGCAGAAGCTGATGCCGCCCGGCTTCTGAACGCTGGCGAGCGACAACGAATTGGCGGCCGTACCCGTTGCCACGAAGAAGACGGCAACCTCGCGCTCGAAAACCTCGGCGAATTTGGCTTCGACACGCTGGTCGAGCTCGCTCGTGCCGTAGGCGGAGGCAAAACCGTTGGATGCGGCGAGCAGACGTTCGGCGACTTTGGAATGGGCGCCGGCCCAGTTATCGGAAGCAAAGAACATGGAAATGCACCAGATGAAGGATTGAATTGCGGCTAGACTAGATGGGGTCGGCCGGACATTACGCCAATGCAAAAACCTATCAAGAGCGTGAGCTTGAAGAATGCATCACAGAAATTGATTGACGCAATCAACAAATAAAATGATGCGCCGCAGCGAAACTTTATTGCTTGATTTATGCAACAAAGGCAATCTTCCGTCTTTCGTTGACGAAATTTTGCCGTTTTGCTCTTGCGAAGGCTTAAGCTTTCTGGCATAGAGCTGATGAATTAGGACAGGGTTGCTGTCCTATTTTGGCCGCCAAGGCCGAAGATGCGCGAGAGGGTCCTGACGATGTCGGGATTTCGAGCTATAGTTACCGGGAGCATGTCCTTTCCAGCCTTTCGAGGCGGCGGGCAATGCGGCGGTGGAATAGCAGGGCGCGGAACGCTGACGACTGGCCCCACTCACGGGGCCACGGTTCGCGGCCGGATCTTCACAATGCAACAGCGCTGTCGCGCGTCGGCCCCGGAAACGGACCGCGCGGGACGAAGGAGCGCCCGCGACGCGGGCCTTACCGGAGGGAAGACCATGACGAACAGGACGACGTTTACGAGTTTTGACCAGACCGCTGCAGCCAATGCTGCCGCGACGGCCAAGACGTCGAAACGCGCTGTCGGCATCCCGCCGAAACAGGGCCTTTACGATCCGCGCAACGAGCATGACGCCTGCGGCGTCGGCTTCGTCGCGCATATGAAAGGCCAGAAGTCGCATCAGATCGTGCGCGACGGCCTGTTCATCCTCGAGAACCTGACGCATCGCGGTGCTGTCGGCGCCGATCCGCTGATGGGCGACGGCGCTGGTATTCTCGTGCAGATCCCCGATCGCTTCTTCCGCGAGGAGATGGCCAAGCAGGGCGTCATCCTGCCGAAGGCTGGCGAGTATGGCGTCGGCCATTTCTTCCTGCCGCGCGACGAGGCGTTGATCGAGCATTTCAAGACCGCGATCACGCAGGTCGTGGCCGAAGAAGGCCAGGTTCTGCTCGGCTTCCGCGACGTGCCGGTCGATAACTCCTCGCTATCGAAGGCGCCCGACATTGCCGCCACCGAGCCGCATCATGTCCAGGTCTTCATCGGCGCCGGCCGCGATGCCGGTACCAACGAGGAGTTCGAACGCCGTCTCTTCACCCTGCGCAAGGTGATCTCCAACCGCATCTATGCGGAATATGAGGGCGAGGAGAGCAGCTTCTACCCCGTGTCGCTGTCGAGCTCGACCATCGTCTACAAGGGCATGTTCCTCGCCTATCAGGTCGGCGCCTATTATAAAGACCTCTCCGACCCGCGTTTCGAGACCGCGGTTGCGCTCGTGCACCAGCGTTTCTCGACCAACACCTTCCCGTCGTGGAAGCTTGCGCATCCCTACCGCATGGTCGCGCATAACGGCGAAATCAACACGCTGCGCGGCAACGTCAACTGGATGGCTGCGCGCCAGGCATCGGTATCCTCGCCACTGTTCGGTGAAGATATTTCCAAGCTCTGGCCGATCTCCTACGAGGGGCAGTCCGATACGGCCTGTTTCGACAACGCGCTCGAATTCCTCGTGCGCGGCGGATACTCCATGGCACACGCCATGATGATGCTCATTCCCGAGGCATGGGCCGGCAATCAGCTGATGGCCGCCGAGCGCAAGGCATTCTATGAGTATCATGCAGCGCTGATGGAGCCGTGGGATGGCCCGGCCGCCGTCGCCTTTACCGATGGCAAGCAGATCGGCGCGACGCTCGATCGTAACGGCCTGCGTCCGGCCCGCTATCTCGTCACCAGCGACGACCGCATCATCATGGCGTCCGAAGCCGGCGTTCTGCCGGTTGAGGAAGAGAAGATCATTCAGAAGTGGCGCCTGCAGCCGGGCAAGATGCTGCTGATCGACATGGAAAAGGGCCGCATCATCTCCGACGACGAGGTGAAGTCGGAACTGTCAAGCAAGCATCCCTATCGCAGCTGGCTGAACCGCACGCAGCTGATCTTGGAAGACCTGAAGCCGGTGGAGCCGCGCGCGCTGCGCCGCGACGTGTCGCTGCTCGACCGCCAGCAGGCCTTCGGCTACACGACCGAAGACACCAAACTGCTGATGTCGCCGATGGCGACGACAGGGCAGGAAGCCGTCGGCTCCATGGGCACGGATACGCCGATCTCGGCCATGTCCGACAAGCCGAAGCTGCTCTACACCTACTTCAAGCAGAACTTCGCGCAGGTGACGAACCCGCCGATCGATCCGATCCGCGAAGAGCTGGTCATGAGCCTCGTCTCGTTCATCGGCCCGCGTCCGAACCTGCTCGACCATACCGGCATGGCCAACGCCAAGCGCCTGGAAGTCCGCCAGCCGATCCTGACCAACGGCGATCTCGAAAAGATCCGCTCCATCGGTCATACAGAGGATCGCTTCGACACCAAGACGCTCGACTTCACCTATGATGTCGAACGTGGCGCCGAAGGCATGCCCGAGATGCTCGACCGGCTCTGCGAGCGGGCGGAAGCGGCCGTTCGCGGCGGCTACAACATCATCGTGCTCTCCGACCGCCAGATCGGACCGGACCGCATCGCGATCCCGGCGCTGCTGGCGACGGCCGCCGTGCACCATCACCTGATCCGCAAGGGCCTGCGCACCTCGGTCGGCATCGTCGTCGAAACCGGCGAGCCGCGCGAAGTGCATCATTTCTGCCTGCTGGCCGGTTATGGTGCGGAAGCGATCAACCCCTATCTCGCCTTCGACACGCTGCTCGACATGCACCAGCGCGGCGAATTCCCGAAGGAAGTGGACGCGACCGAAGTCGTCTACCGCTATATCAAGGCAGTGGGTAAGGGCATCCTCAAGGTCATGTCGAAGATGGGCATCTCGACCTATCAGTCCTATTGCGGCGCGCAGATCTTCGATGCAGTTGGCCTGCAGCAGGAACTGGTCGACCAGTACTTCTTCGGCACGGCGACCATGATCGAGGGCATTGGCCTCGACACGATCGCTGCGGAAACTGTTGCTCGTCACGCATCCGCTTTCGGCCGCGATCCGTTGCTGGCAAGCACGCTCGACATCGGCGGCGAATATGCCTATCGCATGCGCGGCGAAAGCCATGCCTGGACGCCGGATGCGGTTGCCGCGCTTCAGCATGCCGTGCGCGGCAATGCCGAGGATCGCTATCGCGAGTTCTCCGAAATGGTCAACGAGTCGGCGCTCCGGATGAACACCATCCGCGGCCTCTTCAAGATCAAGGGCGCGGAAGCGCTCGGCCGCAAGCCGATTTCGGTCGACGAGGTCGAGCCGGCTGCCGATATCGTCAAGCGTTTCTCGACGGGTGCCATGTCCTTCGGCTCCATCAGCCGCGAAGCGCATACGACGCTGGCAATCGCCATGAACCGCATCGGCGGCAAGTCGAACACCGGCGAGGGCGGCGAGGAAGCCGACCGATACATGCCGCTCTTCGACGGCTCGCCGAACCCGGAACGCTCCGCCATCAAGCAGATCGCCTCCGGCCGCTTCGGCGTGACGACCGAATATCTGGTCAATGCCGACGTGCTGCAGATCAAGGTCGCGCAGGGCGCCAAGCCCGGCGAAGGCGGTCAGCTGCCCGGCCACAAGGTCGATGCGACGGTCGCCAAGACCCGGCATTCGACGCCGGGCGTAGGCCTGATCTCACCGCCGCCGCACCATGACATCTACTCGATCGAGGATCTGGCACAGCTGATCTACGATCTGAAGAACGTCAACCCGACCTCGGATGTCTCGGTCAAGCTCGTCTCGGAAGTCGGCGTCGGCACGGTTGCCGCCGGCGTCGCCAAGGCGCGCGCCGATCACATCACCGTCTCCGGCTATGACGGCGGCACCGGCGCCTCGCCGCTGACCTCGCTGAAGCACGCCGGCTCGCCTTGGGAAATCGGCCTTGCCGAGACCCAGCAGACCCTGGTGCTGAACGGGCTGCGTTCGCGCATCGCCCTGCAGGTGGATGGCGGTCTGAAGACCGGCCGTGACGTCATCATCGGCGCGCTGCTCGGTGCCGATGAATTCGGCTTTGCCACCGCGCCGCTGATTGCGGCCGGCTGCATCATGATGCGCAAGTGCCACCTCAACACCTGTCCGGTTGGCGTCGCCACTCAGGATCCGGTGCTGCGCAAGCGCTTCAAGGGCGCGCCGGAGCATGTCATCAACTACTTCTTCTTCGTGGCCGAAGAAGTGCGCGAGATCCTCGCCTCGCTTGGCGTTGCCAAGCTCGACGACATCATCGGCGCTTCCGAGCTTCTGGAAAAGGACGACATGCTCGCCCACTGGAAGGCCAAGGGGCTCGACTTCAGCCGCATCTTCCACAAGGTCGAAGCCGCCAAGGAAGAGACCTACTGGACGACGGTGCAGAAGCACCCGATCGACGACATTCTCGACCGCAAGCTGATCGAGAAGGCCGAGCCGGCACTTGCTTCAAAGACGCCTGTCGCCTTCGAAGTCGACATCAAGAACGTCGACCGTTCGGCCGGCGCCATGCTGTCGGGCGCGGTTGCCAAGCGCTATGGCCATCGCGGCTTGAAGGACGACACGATCAACGTCACCCTGAAGGGAACGGCCGGTCAGTCCTTCGGCGCGTTCCTGGCGCGCGGCGTGACCTTCAACCTCGTCGGTGACGGCAACGACTATGTCGGCAAGGGCCTTTCGGGCGGCCGCATCATCATCCGCCCGCCGGAAAACTCGAAGATCATCGCTGAACACTCGATCATCGTCGGCAACACCGTGCTCTACGGCGCAACCGAGGGCGAGTGCTACTTCCGCGGTGTCGCGGGCGAGCGCTTCGCGGTCAGAAACTCCGGCGCTATCGCCGTCGTCGAAGGCGTGGGCGACCACGGCTGCGAATACATGACCGGCGGCGTCGTCGTTGTGCTCGGCGAAACCGGCCGCAATTTCGCGGCCGGCATGTCGGGTGGCGTGGCCTATGTGCTCGACGAGAAGGGCGATTTCGCCCGTCGCTGCAACATGGCGATGGTCGAATTGGAACCGGTTCCCGAAGAGGACGAGCTGCTGGAGAAGCTGCATCATCACGGCGGCGACATCATGCACAAGGGACGTGTCGACGTCTCGGATGACATGACGCGCCATGACGAAGAGCGTCTCTTCCAGCTGATTTCGAACCACTTCCATTATACGGGCTCGACGCGAGCCAAGGAGATCCTCGATCGCTGGGCCGACTATCGCCCGAAATTCCGCAAGGTCATGCCGGTCGAGTACCGCCGCGCCCTTGAGGAAATGGAGCGCAGCCGGATGAGCGTGGCGGCGGAGTAATCCGCCCCGGTTCTGAAACCAGTCGAGGGTTTCGCCTCGCATTGCGATCGCCGTCACGGCGATCGCGACTGTCGAACAGCGGAATCGGATTTGAATTAAAGTGCCGGACAGGGAAACCGAGATGACCCTCAGGCACGGGAGCCATGAGCTCCTCTTTTAGAGTGAGGAAACGAAAGCATGGGCAAGGTAACAGGCTTCTTGGAAATCGACCGGCAGGTGGCGAAGTATCAGCCGGCGTCGGATCGCATCCGGCATTTCCGTGAATTCACGATCCCCATGTCGGACCCGGAAGTGCAGAAACAGGCAGCCCGCTGCATGGACTGTGGCATTCCCTATTGCCATGGCCCGACCGGCTGCCCGGTGCACAATCAGATCCCCGATTGGAACGACCTCGTCTACAACAACAATTGGGAACAGGCGATCCACAACCTGCATTCGACCAACAACTTCCCGGAATTCACCGGCCGTGTTTGCCCCGCCCCCTGCGAGGAAGCCTGCACGCTGAACCTGGAAGATGCACCGGTCGCCATCAAGACCGTGGAGCAGGCGATCGCCGACAAGGCCTATGAGCTCGGCTTCATCCGGCCGCAGCCGGCAACCGTGCATACGGGCAAGAAGGTTGCGATCATCGGCTCCGGCCCTGCCGGCATGGCAGCCGCCCAACAGCTCGGCCGCGCCGGTCACGACGTCCATCTCTATGAGCGCGAAAGCAAGGCCGGCGGTCTGCTGCGCTACGGCATCCCGGACTTCAAGATGGAGAAGAACTTCATCGACCGCCGCGTCGAGCAGATGAAGGGCGAGGGCGTCACCTTCCATTGCGGCGTCAATGTCGGCGTCGACGTGAAGATGGAGCAGCTTCTGGCAGACTATGATGCCGTGCTCTATTGCGGCGGCTCGGAAACCCCGCGCGAAGCCGGCATTCCCGGCACGACGCTTGCCGGCGTTCATGACGCCATGCCCTATCTGGTGCAGCAGAACCGCCGCGTCGGCCGCGAAAACATCGACAGCGTCGGCTGGCCCGCCGATCCGATCCTGGCCGGCGGCAAGCATATCGTCGTCGTCGGCGGCGGCGATACGGCCTCCGACTGCGTCGGCACGGCATTCCGCCAGGGCGCGGTGAAGGTGACCCAGCTCGACATTCGTCCGCAGCCGCCGGAAAAGGAAGACAAGCTCGCCGTCTGGCCGTTCTGGGCGACGAAGATGCGCACCTCCTCTTCGCAGGCCGAAGGTGCGGTTCGCGAATTCCAGGTCGCAACGCTTGAATTCATCGGCGAAGACGGCGTGCTGACGGGTGTGAAGTGCTGCGAAGTGGATGAGCGCCGCAAGCCGATCGCCGGCACGGAATTCGTCATCCGCGCCGATCTCGCCTTCATCGCCATCGGCTTCCGCGGCCCGTTCACCGACAGCGTGCTCAAGGAACTCGACGGCAAGCTGACGCTGAACACGGACCGTCGCGGTTCGACCAACGTCGTTGCCAACGATAAGGACTACAAGACCTCGATCGACAAGCTCTGGACGGCCGGCGACATTCGCCGCGGCCAGTCGCTGGTCGTCTGGGCGATCCGCGAGGGCCGTCAGGCCGCGCGTGCGATCGACGAGGCCCTGATGGGTTCGACGGTTCTGCCGAACTAAAATTCGCGGCTGTTTTCATGCTGTGACCAAAGGCCGGGTTCGCAATGAACCCGGCCTTTGTCGTTATCGGCTTGCGGCGATGTTCCAGTTGTAGATGCAGCGGTCGAGACCGATGGCAATTTCCAGCACCGCGACGTCATGGTCCATCGCCGGCCCTTTCTTCTGCTGGCTGCGATAGCGCTGGGGGAAGTCCGTGCGTCTCGAAATCGAGCAGACCTCCATCCATTTGTCGCCGTTGTCGACCTCGATATCCATCGTGACCTGGGAATAGGCCGGCAAGCGATCGGACGGCACGATCCGCGTCGGCAGATGGATCACTGAGGCGATCATCCGGCGAACAGGTTCCAGCGAGGCCGCGTGATAATCATTGCCGCTGTCGGCGGTGAAGGCGCATTGGAATTCGAGCTGCCAGAATTCCTTGAGCCGTACATGCTTGCTCGGCTGGTCCTGTTCCCGGCGGTAGGATTTCCCGGCCTGCCAGACGCATAGCGGCAGCCGCGTTCTCGAATGATTTCCGAGCAGGTGCTGCATGTAGATGTAGGTTGAGGGTGTCGTTTCCGGCCGCAGCACGAGTTCGGCCTCGGTGTTCGACATTTGCTGCTGTGCCCATATGTCCGAATTGGAATAGGCATCCGAGACGAGGTTTCGAGGCATCAGGGTCGGAGCCTCGACTCTTCGGATATCCCAGGCGGGGTTTGAAGATCGCAGGAAGCTCGCCACTTCGTCGGAAAGGAACCGGACGAAGTCGTCGCGCAACTTGATGTCCCGCTCTTCCCAGTGAACGAGCGAATTGACGTTATAGATAGTGAGCACGTGCCATTCTCCATGGGCAACGTTGATGTCCTGAGGTGAGGGCTTTACGTCCAGCAGCCGCCGGACACGCCAATCGCTCCGGCTGTCACGACTGGACGCGGAGACCTCGGCCGGAGAAAGCGCGCACAATCGCAGCCTGCGGGCAGGTGCGGTAACGATCGATATGATCTGCGCTCTTGGTGCTCATGCAACTCTTCTATTGGCGGGGTGCATTGTTGTCAAACGGCGTCCGCGATATCTACCGCGCGACCGATCCTGGCAATCTGTAGTCGTCCACACGACCGATCGGCGCCGGGTCCATCTGGCCCTTCTCGACCAGAAGATCGCGTGGCGATGATGTCACCGCCGCAGGGGCAGGGGTGCTGCCGAGAAGCTGCGAGCCGCCGTCGAGATCGGGGTCGGAGAGGCTTATGGGTTGCGTGCGGGTGATCTTTTCCGATTCCGCGCCGGGAAGATTGGCCTGTTGCGCCGGCAGCGGATTGCCGGTGTCGAGGCGCGTGATGTCGGGGCTTGCCTGATCGCCCAGGATTCGGCGGGCAGACTTCTCCAGATAGAAGGCGACCTTGCGCTTGCCGGCTGCCGTCAGATTGACGCCGTCCGCCGTCCTCAACCGGACCTGCTGGCCGTTGATATCCGAACCGGTGACGATGAATTCGCCGTTCTGGTCGGTAAATCCGTCCCAGATGTCGATGAATTCGCCGCCGACGCTGGTCATCTGGCTCTGGTAAACCTGATTGAGCTTGACCGCGCTGGCGGTCAGCTGATCAGAGCCGAAGGAGGGCAGGCCGACCCAGAGCAAAGGAATGTGGCGGCTCGTCACCAGTTTGGCGAATTGCTGTACGCGCTCCTCATAGGCGAGAAACCACGGGTCGGTGCCGTACTTCTCGTTGAGCCCATCGCCGATCATCTGCTGGCGGTCGTTGGCGCCGATCATGACGACGACCATGGCCGGCTTCAGCTGGTCGATCATCCCGGGTAATTGCTGCGGCCAATTGTAGTAGTCCTGCCGCACGAGGCCGGAGGCGACGTTGCCGCGCGACTGGACGACGACGCCGGGGGAGGTGGAGAAGGCATCCTCCAGCCCGGTTGCCAAGCCGCTCGCCAGGAAATCGCCGACAACGAGGATGGTCTTGGCGTCGGGAAGCTTTTCCGCCGGTGGCGGCGTTTCCGGCTGCGCGACCGGCTGGCGCGGCGGCGGGGTCGGCCGCTTCTTTGGCTGTACCTTGCGCCGCGGCGGCGGCTGCTCGGCCGGTTGGTCCGGATAATCGGGCTCGCGGGTGCCAAACAGCATGTCCAGCAGGTTTCGCCGCGGCCGCTCCTGCGCCTGTGCCATGTTCGGCAGGCAGCCAAGCGCGATGATGACGGCGAGGAATGCCGTCAGAACAATCCTTAGAGTTGCCATGGTCGCGCGGGCAGAGTGTTTCATCATAGCTTCTTTTCCGCTCACGACTCCGTGGTCGCATGAGGACGATTTCATCGTCCGGCGATCCCGGATTCGCTCGAGGCGGCTTACTTGCGCAATGCCTTCAGCAGGCTCATCGAGGGCTCGCCATCCGCATCCATGCCCATGCGTTCCTGAACAGCTGATATCGCAGCCTTGGAGCCAGAGCCGAAATTGCCATCGACCACGCCGTCATAATAGCCGAGCTCCTTCAAACGCGTCTGCAGCTCGAATTTCTGCTTGACGTCGAGCGCGCCGCTCGGGCGAGGCCAGGATTGCTGCATGCCGCCATAGCCGGCGATCTGGTCCGCGAGCAGACCGACGGCAAGCGCATAGCTGTCGGAGGCGTTGTAGCGCTTGATGGTGAAGAAGTTGCCGGCCATCAGGAAGCCGGGACCATTCGGACCGCCGGGCATCTTCAGCTGCGCGCGATCGGAGTTCGTGCGGAAGCCCTTGCCGTTGGGGCGCACGAAGCCGAGGGCCGCCCATTGCGCAATCGTATGTGTCTTGCCGGCCTGGGCGCTGCCGCCCGGTGGCACGACGACTTCATAACCCCAGGTACGGCCGGTATCCCAGCCGTTCTTGGCGAGAAGATTGGCTGTCGTCGCCAATGCGTCCGGAATGGAATTCCAGATATCGGCATGGCCGCTGCCATCGGCATCGACGGCATAGAGCAGGTAGCTGGTCGGAATGAACTGCGTATGGCCCATGGCGCCGGCCCAGGAACCGTTCAGGTCCTTGCGCGAGATATCGCCCTTTTGCAGGATCTTCAGCGCGGCGATGAGCTGCTTCTTGGCATAGTTCGCCCGCTTCGGATCGGCATAGGCAAGCGTCGCCAGTGCGCGGGGCACGTAGTGCAGCCGATCGTTCTTGGCCAGAACCTCGCCGTAATTCGATTCCATCGACCAGATGGCCAGCATGATATTGCGGTCGACGCCGAAGTGCTGTTCGAGCGTGCGCAGTGTGGACCCGTACTTGACTGCCATCTTGCGGCCAATATCGACCGTATAGGGATTGACACGGGAGTCGAGGTAATCCCAGATTTGGGACTTGAATTCCGGTTGGTACTGCGCTTTTTCGAGGACCGTGGGGTCTGGGTCCGTCACGCCGGCAAATGCATTGCGATAGGTCGATTGCGTAATGCCGCTCTTTGCGGCGGTAGCGTAGAAGCCCGCGATCCATTTTTGGAACCCAGGGTCAGCATTGGCGTTAACGGGAAGGAATCCCGCCAAGGCGCCGAGCGCGAGCGCCAGAGCAAGACCACGAAGGGAGTGTTTGCGGTTTACGGTCATCTACAGCCTTGTCCATCAATCGTTGGATTTCGGTGCGGCGATGCACATAGCATCGGCCCAGGCGTGACGCTAAACGAACGAAGTCAACAAATTCTTTACCATGGAAGTCCGCATCAGTCATTATTTGCAAAACAGTAGCAAATTTAATCTAGTGACCTTTAGAATGGCTTGGTGCCAACTGATTTAATGCCCAGGAGGTATGAGTGGGACAGCATAAGAAGGTTCGTAAGGCAGTATTTCCA
>NZ_JBXSOW010000010.1:0-251815 GCF_057784375.1 Martinezella sp. CNPSo 3964 | reverse complement strand
TCTCGAGAATTTCCCCGGCGGCACGGTTCATGTCGGAAAAGGTAAACTGCTTCATAGCGGCCTTATGAATGGTATCACCTAAGATACGTCTTTCATGCGAAACATGTAGCGGAAGTTCGGGTCATTGAGATTGAAATACCTAACGTGGCTGTCATCTGTTTCCACCGGCCACGCTCTGTCCGCCAGCACCGAGCCAGTTCAGGGAGGAGAATATCGATCTGTTGCCCGTACACTCAGCCTGAGTTTGTGGCTGGGGGCATTCTGTAAAATCCAGAATGCGGTTGTAGATGCCATTGAGGAAACCAGAACTGAATCACTCGGGGCGAGAGAATTTTGTTCGAGATTGCGGAATGGCAATTGTTACAGAGGCTTATGCAATTTCGGGAACGAGTCGTTGGTTCGTATCCCATCAAGAGCAGTAGCCATTTCCACTTAATCAATGTGCTTCGATTCACGAGAAGTCGTCAAAATCGATTGGCACGGAGAAGCCAACTTTCACTCGATCCATCACGACCATGGTCTTGAAACCCTTGATGTCGGGGTTCTCGTAGAAGAATTTGCGGGTAAAGCCCTCATAGTCTTCCATGCTGCGCGCGGTGACGATCAGCACGAAGTCCGAATCCCCCGTCACGTAGTACCCGTTCATCACCTCTGGTGTCTGGCGGATCGACTGCTTGAAGCGGTCGACGATATCGGCTCGTTCACGCTCCAGGGATACCAGCACCAACATGGCGATCGGTCGACCGATGGTCTTCGGCTTGACGATGGAAACGTCCGCCTCGATCACTCCTTCCTCTCTTAGACGCTTGATCCGCCGCTGAACGGCTGTTGCTGAAAGGCCGACCAATGCGCCCAGTTCCTCGGTACTGTGGCGGTTGTGCGATTGGAGAATGTTTAGAAGGCGGGCATCCAGTCGATCGAGCTGCATCAGATTTTCCGCAGGTTTTCTTCGTTTCTGTGCCAAAGAAAGCAGGGTTTCATCACCATAGCAAGCAAGCTTGCCGGATAAGCGCGCTGCACTGCACATAAGCTTCTCGCAACGAGGGGAATGAAACGAGAGGCGAAATGTTGAATACGATACTGACAGCACGCCACGTGTTGACGCAATTGGGCGATAAGGACTTGCTTCGCGACAGGTCGTACATTGCCAGCGCGTGGGCAGGGACGTCGACATCGACTGCCGTGTTGGACCCGGCGACAGGTGAGGAAATTGCGCAGGTTGTCGATTGCGACGACGCGTTGCTTGGCCAGGCGATCGACGCTGCCGAGCAGGCATTTGCCAGATGGCGCGAGCTTATGGCACGAGAGCGGGGACAACTGCTCCTTAAGTGGGCCGGTCTCATTCGCGAGCATGCCCATGATCTCGCTGTGATCCTGACCGCAGAGCAGGGCAAGCCGGTAAGCGAGTCCGCCGCGGAGATCCTGTATGGCGTTGGCTTCATCGAATGGTTTGCCGCCGAAGGCGAGCGTGCCTACGGCGAGACGATCCCGGCGCACAAGCCGTCGAGCCGTCTGTTCGTTTCCATGCAGCCGGTCGGCATCAGCGCGGCTGTGACACCGTGGAATTTCCCGAGCGCGATGATTGCCCGCAAGGCTGCGGCGGCGCTCGCGGCCGGCTGTCCTGTCATTGTCAAGCCGGCGGTCGAAACGCCGCTCTCAGCCCTTGCGCTTGCCGAACTTGCTCATCGTGCTGGCTTTCCAGCGGGCGTGTTCCAGGTTGTCACGGGCGATGCCGTACTTCTGACCGAGGGGCTTCTTTCCGACGAGCGGGTCCGCGCCTTCAGCTTCACCGGCTCGACCGAAGTCGGCCGTATTCTGCTGGGCAAGGCGGCGCAGACGGTGAAGAAAGTGTCGATGGAGCTTGGCGGTCACGCACCATTTATCGTGTTCGACGACGCGGATCTGGATGAGGCTGTAGAGGGCTGCATCACCGCGAAATTCACGACATCAGGCCAGGACTGCCTGGCCGCAAACAGGATCTACGTCCAGGCCGGCATTCACGATGCCTTCGTCGCGCACCTGCTGGCACGGATCGGAAGCCTCCGGATCGGACCCGGCTTCCAGCCGGGGATCGACATCGGCCCGATGACCAAGGTGGCTGTCGTTGAGAAATGCCGCTCGCACATTGTCGATGCAATCGGGAAGGGGGCCAGAGTTCTGGCCGGCGGCGTTCCAGATCCGAAGTCGGGCAACTTCGTCCCTCCCACGCTGCTTGTCGATGTCACCCCCGACATGCTGATTGCATTTGAGGAGACCTTTGGCCCGATCGCACCGGTGCTGCGGTTCGAGAGCGAGGATGAAGTAAGGACCGCGGCCAATGCGAGCGAAATGGGGCTCGCTGCCTACGTCTATACCCGCGACCTCAAGCGTGCCATGCGCCTCTCCGACGCCCTCGAATACGGGATGGTCGGCGTCAACACGGCCTCGTTCACTGGCGGACCCATCCCGTTCGGCGGATGGAAGCAATCCGGGCTGGGCCGCGAGGGCTCGCGTCATGGGCTGCAGGAATTCATGGAACTGAAATACGTCTGCTTTGGCGGCCTGGCCGCGTGAGGAAATGAATATGATTGATATTGCTGAAATCGCCGACATGGATCGCAGGACCGTCCTGCATCCTTTCACCTACCTGAAGGATTACGCGCAGGGCGATGCCGATCCCACCATCATGGAGACCGGCAAGGGCGTCCGAATCCAGGACGCAACGGGTAGGGAATATATCGACGGTTTCGCCGGACTCTACTGCGTTAACATCGGCTATGGGCGGACAGAAGTGGCCGAGGCCATTGCTCGCCAGGCCTACAAGCTGGCCTATTACCACTCGTACGCTGCCCATACGACGGAGGAGCTCGCAAGGCTGTCCGATCGGCTCGTCAGGATGGCGCCGGGCAACATGTCCAAGGTCTTCTACGGTCTCTCGGGTTCGGATGCCAACGAAACGCAGGCAAAGATTGTCTGGTATTACAACAACCTGCGTGGCAAGCCGCACAAGAAGAAGATCATCGCCCGCGAGCGCGGCTATCACGGTTGCTCGGTCGTCGCCGGCTCCATGACGGGCCTCAGCTTTTACCATGACCACATGGATCTGCCGGTTTCCGGCATCCTGCGCACCGGTGTTCCGCATTTTTATCGCGGTGCCCATCCGGGCGAGACCGAGGAGGCGTTTTCGCAGCGGCGTGCTGATGAACTCGAGGCGATGATCATAGCGGAAGGCCCGGATACCGTCGGCGCATTCATTGCCGAGCCGGTTCTTGGAACAGGCGGAATCATCCCGCCGCCGGTTGGGTACTGGCCGAAGATCCAGGCCGTCCTGCAGAAATACGACGTATTGCTCATCGCCGACGAGGTGATCTGTGGCTTCGGTCGCACCGGCGCCATGTTCGGCTCTCACCTCTATGGCATGGAACCCGATCTGGTGACGGTCGCCAAGGGGCTGACATCAGCCTATGTCCCTTTGTCCGCCTCGATCGTGTCGCAGAAGGTCTACGAGGTCATGGAGGAAGCCACGCCGCGCGTGGGCTCATTCTCCCATGGCTATACCTATTCCGGCCATCCGATCGGCGCCGCGGCTGCCAATGCCGTGCTTGACATCGTCGAGCGCGAGGATCTGGCGGGCCAGTCGGCGAAGAAGGGTGCCTATCTGATGAAGCGCCTGAAGGCCGCCTTCGAGCAAAACCCCATCGTGGGCGAAGTCCGCGGTGTCGGCATGCTGGCGGCGGTGGAGTTTGTTGCCGATCGTGACAGCAAGGTTGCATTCGACCCGGCCCTCAAGGTTGGCGCGCGGATTTCGCAGGCTGCGCGCAACCGCAATCTGATCGCCCGTGCAATGCCGCATGGAGACATTCTGGGCTTCGCGCCGCCGCTCGTCATGACCGAGGCGGAAATCGATGAAATGATCTCCATTGCCAAAGCCGCCGTCGACGAGGTTCTGAAGGAGCTCGATAGCCAGGGCGGAGTCAAAGGCTAAGGGATGATCGCCTGACTGGAGAAAGCGCGTATGAACGAAGTCCTGAAGGTCCATAATCTTGTGAAGTCGTTCGGTACGGCGCGGGTACTGGATGGCGTCAGCTTCCGCATGCGCCCGGGAGAGGTCATCTCTCTCATCGGTTCCTCCGGCTGCGGCAAGAGCACGGCCCTTCGCTGCGTGAATTTCCTGGAGACGCCGACTTCCGGGCAGATCGAGGTCCTGGGGGATGCCGTTTCGGTCAGTTCGGGTGCGCGAGGTGACAGTATCGTCGTCAATGCCGCGAATATCATGCGCTTTCGCCGGCAGATCGGCATGGTGTTCCAGAACTTCAATCTCTGGCCGCATCGAACCGTGCTCGGCAATGTTACGGAAGCGCTGATCTATGTGCTGAAGCTAGCGAAGAAGGAAGCGACCGGCGTCGGGCTGACGGCGCTCTCCAAGGTCGGGATGGCTGACTTCAGGGATCGTTATCCCCACCAGCTTTCCGGTGGGCAGCAGCAACGAGTCGCGATCGCCCGTGTCCTGGCGATGCGGCCGAAGCTGATGCTGTTTGATGAGCCGACGTCGGCGCTCGACCCGGAGCTCGTCGGCGAAGTGCTGAAAGTCATACGAACACTGGCGGAAGAGGGGGCAACTATCCTTCTCGTCACCCATGAGATGCGGTTTGCACGTGACGTGTCGAACCGCATGATATTCCTGCAAAAGGGGCGCCTTGAGCAGGACGACACGCCGGAGGAACTGTTTCGCAACCCCGCTTGTGAAGCGGTGAAGCGGTTCCTTTCCAGCGTCATGCCGGCCAATGCCTGACGGCAGGCCACCACAAGAACCATAAAAGGGGTAACAGAATGATCAGCAGCAAGTTTATCAAAGCCGCACTCGCATCAAGCCTCCTCCTGGCGGCAGTATCCACAGCGGCATCGGCCGAAGACGGTGTGCTTCGCATCGGGACCGAAGGCGATGCGCCAAAGTTCAGCATGGCCGATCCCAATGGCAACGTGACCGGCTTCGACGCCGATATTGCCAACGGCCTCTGCGCCGAACTCAAGGTCAAGTGCAAATTCGTTGTCCAGACCTTCAGTTCGCTCGTACCATCCATGGATAGCGATCGTTTCGACGTTATCATTTCCGGCCTCAGCATCACCGCCGAACGCGCCAAGAAGATTGACTATTCGATCCCCTATGCAACGACACCGCAGTATTTCGTGGTGGCGAAGGATTCGCCTCTGGCGAAGCTCAAGACGCTCGCCGATGTCGAAAAGGCACTGGACGGGAAGAGCGTCGGCGTTGTCACGGGGACGACCTATGCGAAATTTGTCCAGAAGAACATCCCTTCGGCCGATCTGAAGACCTATGACGCCACGACTCAACAGCTTGCCGATCTTGCGAGCGGCCGTATCGACGCCGCCTATGGCGACTCGCCCACCTGGCAGGATTTTCTTGCGACCCCTGATGGTGCGAACTTCACCAAAATCGACGTCAAGGTCATGGCGATGGACGACCCGGACACGCTCGGCAAGGGCATGGGTGTTGGCATGAAGAAGGGCAACACGGAACTGAAGGCCAAGGTCAACGCCGCGCTCTGCAAGATGATCAACGACGGCAAGGTCAAGGAATCGTCGATGAAATGGTTCCAGGACGACTATACCATCCCCTGCAAGAACTGACCCTTTGACAAGGCGACCTGCCTCGGCCCTCTTTCGGGGCAGGTCAACGGGATGGTACTTATGCTGAATGATTTCTGGTTATTGATGGTGGAGCACGGCTGGGCGCGGGCTCTGCTTCAAGGCTGTTTAGTCACGGTCGCCATCGGTCTGCTGGGTATGTTGCTGGGCTTCATCGCGGCGACCCCTCTTGCGGTCCTTCGATGGAGGAAAGTGTCCGGCATCTCACAAATCGTGGATGCCTATAGTGTCGCGATCCGGGGTGTCCCGGGCCTGTTGGTAATTTACCTGTTGTTTTTCGGCTCGATCGATTGGGTTCGGGCCGTGACCACTGTTTTTGGCTTCCAGCAGGCTGCCGAAAACGCTTATCCGTTCATCATCGGGGTTCTGGCGATCGCTGCAATCTCCTGCGCTTATTCCATCGAAGTCATCAGGGGAGCCCTCGAAGCGGTTCCGCGCGGCCTGTTGGAGGCGGCGCATTCGCTGGCGCTGCCATGGAATATCACATTTTTCCGGGTGACGCTTCCGCTCGCCCTGCGGCTGGCACTTGGTGGCATCAATAACGTCTGGCAGATGACGATCAAGGATACGTCTCTTATTTCCGTGGTCGGCCTGCAGGAATTGATGCGGACTGCGGCGATCGCTGCAGGCATTACCCGCTCTCCATTGCTGTTCTACTGTATCGCGGCAGTCCTCTTCTTCTGCATGACTGCAGTCAGCCAGACGTTGTTCGCGGTTGCCGAACGGTGCCTCAATCGCGGTTTCGGGGGGCGCTGACCATGGATTTCAACATCATCGGCTATGCGGTGCCATTCCTGCTCGCTGGGGCAAAAGTAACTCTTCTGATCGCTATCTTCGGCGTTGGGCTAGGGCTGCCGTTCGGCGTTCTCGTCGGTCTCGGGCGCGGGGCTAGAAGCAGGTTCCTTCGGCGTATCTGCGATATCTACTGCGCGATCTTTCGCGGCACGCCCATGCTCGTGCAGGTGTTCATCATCTACTACGGGTTGGCCCAGGTTGATTTCATTCGCCACAATGCCGTCCTTTGGTGGCTGATCGGCAGCGGCTTGAACGCCGCAATCCTTGCGGTCATCTTGAACACCGGCGCTTACACCGCGGAAATATTCCGGACAGCTTTCCTTTCCCTGCCCAGGGGCCTGATCGAAGCGGCCGAAGCCTGCGGCATGTCGCCCTGGCATGTGTTTGCCCGGATCAAGTTCCCGCTGGCGCTGCGCCAGGCGCTACCATCCTACAGCAGCGAAGTGGCCATCATTGTCAAGGAATCGAGCCTTGCATCGACCATCACTGTCCTCGAGATCACTGGCTACGCCAAGCGGCTGATGAGCGAGACCTTCGCCATCATGGAAATCTTCATCATCACCGCCGCCTTTTACCTCGCTCTCAACGTCGTTGCGTTGACATCGCTGAAACTTCTCGAACGGCGTCTGTCGTTCAACCGATAACCCCAAAAGGAAATCCCTTATGTCCAAGCTTACATTCATTGACCAGAACAACCTGCCCGAACCACGCAAGGGGCAGCCACTTCCGGAGCGGCTTCTCGAAGGGGATCCCCGCTTCCTTTCCTGGGATATCGCCAAGACCGAGGATGGGCAGGTATCCTGCGGACTCTGGGAGGCTACCCCGGGTGCGTACCGATCGATCAAGGGCAAAGTCTTCGAGTTCTGCTACATTCTGTCTGGCGTATCCGAGCTGACGGAAGACGGAGGCGAACCGCGTCGCATCACCGCGGGCGATTCCTTCGTCATGCATCCCGGTTTTGAAGGGGTTTGGAAGGTCATCGAGACCACCCGCAAGATTTGGGTCGAGCGCAGCTGATCCACGCTGCATCACCTGCCTGCAACATCGATTCGGTGCCTTCCCATGCTTCCATGTGCTCACACATCAGTTCAATCGACACCCTATTGGTGGGATGACTGCAACTTCCCGTCCCTGTCGGTTCAACCGGTCAGTCCAACCTGCGACGTCGTCATCGTCGGGGGCGGATACACGGGGCTTTCGGCGGCAATCGAGCTAGCACGTGCCGGCCGGCACGTACAGCTGTTCGACCGGCAGCCCCTCGGCAAGGCTGCCTCCAGCCGAAATGGCGGCATGGCGAGCGGTAGTATTCGACCCGGTCGGAAGGAACTGATCAAACGCTTCGGCGAGGAACATGCCAATGGCATTCTCCTTGAGGGTAAGGCTGCCCGCGAGGACCTCTGGCGCTTCATGGAGGAGGAGAAAATCGATTGTGAATTTTTCCTTTCGGGCCTCTTCGATGGCGCGATGACTTCGGAAGAGGCAGAGGACCTGCGTCGCCATGCGGATCTCCTCCACCGGATGCTCGGCATCGAGGCGTTTCCGGTAGAGAGGGCTGATGTTCGAAAGTATATCGGCACGGATCTCTATATCGGGGGGCTGGTCAGGAAAGATATCGGTGGGCTGCAGCCGGCTAAGCTGCTGGCCGGGATGATCGGCATTGCGGCGTCCACCGATGCCGTCATCCACGAGAATACGGCGGTGCTCGGCTCGACGGAGGAGGTTGGTGCCGTAAGAGTTCGAACCGCGCGCGGCGAGGTCGTTGCAAAGAAGCTTCTCATCTGCACCGACGGATATACCGATGGGTTCGATCCGTGGTTGCGCCGCCGTCTGGTGCCCGTGCGCAGCCGCATCATCGCCACGGAGCCGCTTGGCAGGGATGTCATGGATCGCCTCATGCCCACGCGCATGATGCATGGCGACATGCGCAAGCTCAGCTATTACTATCGGCCGTCGCCCGATGGATCTCGCATTCTCTTCGGCGGTCGGGATGGCACGACGGAGGGCGATCCGAGCGCACCTACGGTCCACTTGCAGGCCGAGCTCGCCCGGCTCTTTCCGGAGCTGGCGGGAGTGGGCCTCACCCACAGCTGGTTCGGCTATGTTGCCATGCACCGCGACATGGTCCCGCGAATTTTCTCCGTGGGAAACACGGTCTATGCCACCGGCTATTGCGGTTCGGGCGTCGTCTGGGCACGCTGGCTGGGCAAGAAGGCTGCCTTCAAGGTGCTTGGCGACAAGGAGCAGGCCCGTTGCGCCTTCGATTTCGACCCGGCACCCAAAGCCATCCCCTTCTACAGCGGTCGTCCGTGGTTTATCCCGATTGTCTATTCCATGTATGAGCGCCACGACAAGAAGACGTTGCGGCGCCTGAATCAGCGGTGAGACGGAACATGGTCTTCCTGTTTCTCTGCGACGCGGAGCGTGGTGCTGTCTTCGCAAGGGCATTTGCCGAGCACCTTCCCGACGTCCGGTTTTCAATGGATGCAGGATCGGTCGATCCGGACGAGGTTCGGTACATCATGACCTGGAAGCCGCCAGAGGATCTCGCGCGCTATCCAAACCTCGAGGCAGTGTTCTGTATTGGCGCCGGTGTCGATCAGTTTGCGAATGTGAGCCTCCCGTCGAGGGTGAAGCTCATCCGCATGGTCGATGACGGCATCACCCGGATGGTAGTCGAGTATGTCGTGATGGCGGTTCTATCGCTTCACCGTAATCTGCATGTCTACATCCATCAGCAGCGTCAGCGTGCCTGGCGAGAGATTAACCCACAGCCCCAGCCGGCGGACCGCCGGGTGTCCGTTCTTGGACTTGGAGTTCTTGGCGCGGCAGCGGCGGCCAAGTTACAGGGGTTCGGGTTCAAACTTTCCGGATGGAGCCGTACCAAACGGGCGCTCGATGGAATGGTCTGCTTCAGCGGTGCCGACGGTCTTCGGGACATGCTTGCGGCGACCGACATCCTGGTATGTCTGCTTCCATTGACGCCGGAGACAACGGGCATTCTCAACGCTGAACTGTTCTCGACGTTGCCCGAAGGGGCGAGCCTTGTGCACGCGGGTAGGGGACGTCAACTCATCAGCGATGCCTTGATAACGGCATTAGATCGCGGGCATCTCTCCGGCGCGTTTCTTGATGTTGTGGATCCTGAGCCGCTTCCTCCCGCACATCCTCTCTGGACGCACCCAAAAGTGGTGCTTACGCCGCATATTGCTGCGATCACCCAGCCTGGGTCCGCGGCGATGACGACAATCGAAAACCTGAAGCTTTTGAAGGCTGGTCGGGACCCCGTCGGCCTGGTCGGCAGGGCTGATCTCCATCGCCACTGAAGCGGCACCGAAGGACTGGTCATATCATGGCATAACGGCCTGCTTGGCCTTTGCGATTGCACAGAGCGCTTGAACGGCGTCGAAGCCCGGATTTCGGAGACTCCAGAAATTCAATCACATCGACCCGCGTCTCAAGGTGGGCGACAAGCGACTGATAAGCTTGTCGCGGCCATGGAACATATCGCGTCCGATCTCACGATAGATGGTCGATCGGTGACGTCCAAGTTGACGAAGCATCTCGTTGATCGTCGAGCACCAGCGTCAGCACGATCGACTTTCCTCGCTCACTCCGCCCGAGAGGCCTCCATGCGAACGATGCAGGTACGTGTTCAGGCGGATCGGAACGCCGGCATCACTGCGCGTTCGCATGACGCCGGCGCTCTTTGTCGTCAGAGGTCCGGATGCAGGTCTCGAACGGTGCTCACGCTTTCGAGCTGGGACGCGATGCTCAGGATCGTCGACTCGGCGAGCCAGCTCCCGACGATCTGGACGTTGATCGGCAGGCCTTCCTTGCTGGTCCCAAACCGCATCGAGATCCCCGGCAGGCCGGTGATGTTGAGCGGGACGGTCGCGCCCTGCAAGTAGGTGGCGTCGACCTTCTGACCGTTGATGACGAACTCCTCTTGCCCGTGCTTGTGGGCCGGGAGCGGCAGCACCGGAGTGACCAAGGCGTCGAATTTTTGGAAATATGCGGCATAGCCGTCGCGGAGACGCTCCGCCGCCTGCTCGGCCTCTATAAACTCCTTCATCGAGGTGTCGGGCAGCGAGAGCATTGTCTTCGACATCTTATACATCTCGTCTTCATGGCCGGCGGTCGCCTCTGCAAAGGCCGGCTTCATCTCCATGACGTGGATGCGGTTGAAGACGTCAAGGGCGAAGTCTTTCTCGAGCGCTGGGATGCGGACTGGCTCGACGTGCAAGCCGAGATCTTTGAGCGCGTCCGCAGCTGCCTCGACCGTCTTGGCGACTTCGGGGTCGATCGGGCCGAAACCGGGTTCGACCAGCCAACCCACGCGAAGCCGGCGATATGGTTGGCGACCGATGCCGGCGTCGAACTGGACCGTGCTTGTGGAGAGGGCGTCCTGACCGTCCGGGCCGGCGAGCTGAGAGAAGGCAAGCGCCAGGTCGCGGATGCTACGGGCCATAGGCCCGACGTGCCAGAAGCGGCGCGGCGCGCGCGGATAGATGCCAGTCATCGGCACGCGGCCATGCGTCGCCTTGAGAGACACGATGCCGGTCTGCGCTGCCGGGCCGCGCACCGAAATGGCCAGATCAGTGCCGAGGCCGATGGGCGACATGCCCGCCGCGATGGCCGCCGACTCGCCGCCGCTCGAACCACCCGGCGTGCGCGTTACGTCCCAGGGATTGTTCGAGCGGCCGGTGAGCAGGTTGTCGCTCTCGATCCAGTAGGAGAATTCGGGGAGATTGGTCTTGGCGAGCAGGATGCCGCCGGCCTTTTTCATCCGGGCCACGCTGGTCGCGTCCGTATCAGGCGTGCGGCCCTTGAAGATCGGTGAGCCGCGTTGCGTCGGCACGCCGGCGGTGTCGATCGAGTCCTTGACCGTGAACGGGACGCCGTGCAGGGCGCCGAGCTCTTCGCCGGCTTGAACGGCCGCGTCGGCCGCCTCAGCCGCCTTGAGAGCGTCGTCGGCGAGGGTGACGATCGCATTGATCTTCGGGTTCACCGCCTGAATTCGGTTCAGGTGGGCTTGCACGACCTCGACCGACGAAACCTCTCGGTTGCGGATCAGTTCGGCAAGCTTGGTCGCATCGGAAAAATAGATGTCTCTGCTCATGCTATAAGCCTTTTTCTCGCTCGTTTACCCACCATGGCTAACCTACCTGCCACTTGGTAGTCTGAGGATGGGTCTTTCATTTTTTGTTGTCAATCCCTACCTGTCACGTGGTAGGCTGATCGTCGGCCAAACTTAGGATGTTCAGATGACGGCAAACTCAAAGGAAGCGATTTTGGCGGCTGCCAAACAGAGTGCTCAGGCGCACGGCTACGGCGGTCTAAACTTTCGTGATCTTGCCAGCGAAGTCGGGATCAAGGCGGCAAGTATCTACCACCACTTTCCAAGCAAGGCCGACCTCGGCGTTGCGGTAGCGCGGCGATACTGGGAGGACACGAAGGAGGATCTCGACAATCTGAGGGAGGCGGATGATCCGTCGAGCGCTCTCCGGCAATACCCAGGGATTTTTCGCAGATCGCTTGAGAACGCCAATAAGCTCTGCCTCTGCAGCTTCATGTCCGCCGAGTATGATGATCTTCCAGAGCCGGTGAAGAAGGAAGTTCAGACCTTTGCCGATGTAAATGTGGCTTGGCTCAGCAAAGAGCTGACTGCGGCTGGCGTTGTGCCTGCTAAGAAAAGCGAGGAGCGCGCCCGCGCCATTTTCGCTGCCGTCGCGGGTGCCCAACTGATGGCGAGAAGTCGCTCGGACATCGCATTGTTCGACACGCTGATCGAATGCTACAGGGCGGCGGGGCTCCTGCCGGCGTAGCCGGCCGAATTGTGCCCGTTTGATGGACGGAGATCGCTGCGAAGCCGGAAGCTAGGGCCGGACCCGGACCACCAACCGCTCTCGTGGCAGCGCCTCGCAGCGTGAGGTTAGTCAGTAAGCTGAACTCAAGCACGCACCGCCAAGCCCGGCGAAGCACGCAAGCGGGCTATGTCGCGTGCCGGCGGTTCTCCGAAGTGTCGGCGATACTCGCGACTGAACTGCGACGGGCTTTCGTACCCCACGCGCAAAGCGGCAGTCGTGACGTCAATGTTTTCAACCAGCATCAGGCTGCGCGCGTCCTGTAGCCTGAGTTGCTTCTGGAATTGCAGCGGCGTCAGCGCCGTCACAGCGCGAAAATGTTCGTGCAGACTCGACGGACTCATGCCTACTTCCGTAGCAAGCCGCTCGATGCTGAACCGTTCGCGGAAATTCTTCCCAATCCATGCGATTGCGCGGCCGACCTGGGCCACTCGGCCCTGGCTGGAGGTGATGTGGCGCATCCTGGCGCCGTCCGGGCCTGCGAGCAGGTGATAGAGAATTTCCTGCTCGGCAAGTGGTCCGAGCACGGGCAGCGCTGCCGGATCATCGAGCAGACGCAGCAGGCGCAACGCAGCGTCGAGTAGACCGGCGCCGGCGTCGGACACTATCTTGCCTATGGGCGGAGATGGCGCTCCCAGCATCGGCGGCACGCGCAATGCCAAGTCCCCCAGCGTCCCCGGATCGAAATCGAGGTACAGGCAGAGATAAGGCTTGTCAGGCGTCGCCTCGACCACATGGCCTATGGCTGGCAGGTCGTAGGTCACCACCCCATAGCGTCCCGGTGCGTATCTGAATACGCGGTCGCCCAGCGTGACCTCCTTCTGCCCCTGCGCAACGAGGCACAGCTGCGGCCGATAAACATTCGGCATTGGCATCGTCACGGTGGAGGATCGAACAAGCGTTACACGTTCGATGGGGGTGGCGTGGAAACCGTCCTTCGAAACGTACCCAGCGATTATTGCGGCAATTTCTCTCAGCGTTTCCATAGAGCCGACCTTCGCACGCGCGAGGAAGCGCGGCAACGCGAACCTCGGCTTCTGGAGGATCAGGCAGAAATCTCGGCGCATCGGGCTAACGGTTCGGAGGCGCCGCGGATCACAGTGTCAGCGGCGGGTGGATCACAACAAACTTGGCCGCAGAACACGCGTGGAGCACACATGACAATTGATAATCTCAAGATACCTACGGTCGCATTGGGCACTTGGGCCTGGGGCGACAGCGGCGAGACCGGCGACGGCTACTTCGGCAGCCCCCTGACCAGAGCCGGCCTGGAGGAGGCCGCGGACAAGGCTCATACGGCTGGCTTCACCCTGTGGGATACCGCCGTGGTATACGGCATGGGTCGTTCAGAGACCGTGCTCGGGGAGGTCCTGAAGCGCTACGCCCGCAGCGACTACCAGCTCTCCACGAAGTTCACCCCGCAGGCTGCGGGAGCCGGCGACGATCCGGTGGCGGAGATGCTGGAGCAGAGCCTGGCACGCCTCGGCACCGACTACATCGACCTCTACTGGATTCACAATCCGGCCGATGTGGCGCGTTGGACGCCAAGCCTGATTCCGTTGCTACGAAGCGGGAAGGTAAAACATGTCGGCGTCTCGAATCACAATCTGAGCGAAATCAAGCTCGCCGACCAGATCCTCGGAGAAGCCGGGTTCCGGGTCGAGGCCATCCAGAACCACTATAGCCTTCTCTACCGCGGTTCTGAGGACGCTGGGATCCTGGACTATTGCCGCAACCGCGGTATCCAGTTCTTTGCCTATATGGTGCTCGAACAGGGCGCCCTCAGTGGCAGGTACAATCCGGAGAATCCGCTACCGGAAGGCACCAAGCGGGCGCAGGCCTACAATGGCATGCTGCTTCAGTTAAAGGCCCTGACCGACAAGCTCGCCTCCATCGGCCAAAGCCAAGGTGCAGCAGCTCCCGATGTCGCGATAGCTTGGGCCATCGCCAAGGGTACGACGCCGATCATCGGCGTCACCAAGCCCAATTACATTGATGGTTTGGTCCGAGCCGCCAGCATAAGACTCTCCAGCAACCACATTGCAGAGCTGGAAGCTCTCGCTGACGCGGCCGGCGTGAACACCCGCGGCTGGTGGGAAAAGCAGATGTAAGTCCGAAGTCCGGCAGGGCTGAGATCTCGAACAACCGCTCTGACCAATATGCAGGCGATCATCCCGTTCCGCAGGACGATCGCCTGTCTTTCCGTGGCTGGTCGTCACTCCGTGCATCTCGATGTTGCAAGACGCAAAACACGACCGATTGAGGCGGGGAATTGAGCCATATCAGCGACATAGCGTGTGGCTCAAGGCTCAGTTGAATCAGAGAAAAACCAGTAGCGTCCCATTACCTCTCGAGGGAAGCCCATCCACGGACACTAACGTCCGCCAGCGCCTCGAATATAGCCGGGCTCCGCTCAAGGCGAGCGATCGTTCGCGCACCCTCGAGGGCAGCTACCAATGCGGCTGCGGCAGAGGACGCACGCTCAGAAGTGAAACCGCACCCCCTAAAGTGATCCGCAATAATCTCAGTCGAATCGAGAAAGCCGCGCGCTACCCGCTTCGTTAGATCAGCGTCGAGCGCTGGCAATTCGTTCGCTAGGTTTTGCATAAGGCATCCGTACTGGAAATCAGCGGCGACCATCTCGTCCGCAAATGTGCGGAAAATCTGACGGACAAACTTCGGAGCATCCCCCGCCGTCTCACTCGAGATATGTCGCAATACAGCCATTCTCTTTGCAACGTAACAATCAATTGCCTCTTCCGCGAGCTGTGCCTTGCCGCGTGGAAAGTGAAAGTAGAACGACCCTTTCGGTGCACCGCTTTCTTGAAGGACCTGGATCAATCCGGTCGCCGTGTAGCCTTGGATGCGAAATAGCCGTTCGGCGGTGGAAATCGCGCTAGCGCGGGCGTCAGTTCTACGTGCCATGCCATCAGCTTAACACGGCTCGCTTGACGATGCTATGGCGATCGACATACTATGGTGATCACCATATAGGAAATTGCTGATGAGTGATCCGATTATCTTCAAGGCACCTGCGTCACGACGCGCCGTCCTAGCAATGGGCGCGGCGAGCCTGGCTGCGGCTTCACTTCCGCCGGTCCACGCAAACCCCATAGGAGGAACTGATTTGACCCAATCACCATACGGCGGCGGCAACCTTCCCAAGGGCGTCCGCTCGCGCATGATCCAGGCAGTCAACGGCCTCGATGTCCATATTCTCGAAGCCGGTTACGAAAGCCCTGGTCGGCCGCTTGCGCTGCTTCTGCATGGCTTTCCGGATTTGGCTTATGGCTGGCGACATCTGATTCCAATTCTGGCCGACGCCGGGTACCATGTCGTGGCACCCGACCAGCGGGGTTTCGGCCGCACCACCGGCTGGATGAATGGCTATGACGGCCCGCTCGCACCCTTCGGTCTCCTGAACATGACGCGAGACGCTCTCGGATTGGTTTCGGCGTTAGGATATCGACGGACAGCGATGCTTGTCGGGCATGACTTCGGGTCGCCCGTGGCGGCCTATTGTGCGCTTGCACGGCCCGATATCTTTCCCTCGGTGGCGCTTATGAGTGCACCGTTCCCTGGTCCGCCGGCGCTTCCATTCAACACCGCGGAAAGCGAGGCACCGTCGGTTCAATCGAACAATGAGTATCAAAAACTGGCGGCCGCGCTGGCGGCGCTCGATCCGCCGAGACAGTATTATCAGCAATACCTGAGTGGACGGCAGGCGAATGATGACATGTGGCACCCACCTCAAGGTTTGCACGCATTTCTTCGTGCATTTTTCTACGTCAAGAGCGCCGATTGGCCGGGAAACAAGCCGCATCCGTTGAAGGGGCGAACCGCCGCAGACCTGGCGGAGATGCCCACGTATTACGTGATGGACCTTGGTAAAACGATGCCACAGACCGTCGCTCCATTCCAACCTTCCGCCGCCGAGGTCGCGGCCTGCAAATGGCTCACCGAGCCGGAGCTTGGAGTGTATACGGAGGAGTATGACCGCACAGGATTTCAAGGCGCCCTGCAGGCATATCGCGTCTTTTCAGATCCCGACCTCAACGCCGAGCTGCGCCTCTATTCGGGCAAGACGATCGATGTCCCGTCGCTCTTCATCGGCGGGACAAGCGATTGGGGCACCTATTCGGCACCGGGCGCGCTCGATCTCATGAGGACGAAGGCAACGACAAGAATGAGTGGCGTCGAACTGATCGACGGCGCGGGTCATTGGATCCAACAGGAGCAACCGGCTCGGCTTGGCAAGCTGCTGCTCGATTTTGGTAGCATGCAAAGAGAATGACTTGCTCGCCGTCCGCAATCAGCGTTTTCCGCTCCCGCCCGATCCGGCGGTCATGCCTCTCGTCAAGAATCCGAGGCTCGTATCCCGTCAAGAGCAAAAACAATTTGTCACGTTTGCAGAAAGTGCGTCGACGCATTGGATTGAAGAATCGAAAGCTCCATTGTTATCAACGGTAATAGAATCCAGTACATATTTCGTGTGGTCTTCTTCCAACAGTCGGCCCCGTCTCAGCCCACAATAAATGCTCGTCGGTGGCGCTGTCTTTTGCCCACGGCTAGCCGCAGACGCTGTGGCATGTAGTTTGGTGGCAAATTCGGTTTCGCTAAGCACAACGCTCAGCGTTTGTTGACCGATGGGCTGAACACCATGAGGCTCAGAATCTCGAAGAGCACTTGAGCACCGGCATGTGCGGTGTTGGTCGTCGCGTCATATTGAGGTGCCACTTCGACAACGTCACCGCCCACCAGATTTATGCCCTTCAGTCCGCGTATCAATTCAAGGACTTCACGGGTAGTCAAGCCACCGACTTCCGGCGTGCCCGTGCCTGGCGCAAAGCTTGGATCGAGGCTGTCGATATCGAAGGAGAGATAAGTGGGGCCGTCACCGACGATGGATTTGGCTTTCGCGACGATGGCTGCAATTCCCATTGCGCTGATGTCTTCTGCGTGGATCACGGTCATTCCCGACGCATAGGAGAATTCCCACAAATACTCCGCCGAGCCACGGATGCCGATCTGGATTGTCCTTGTGGGATCGAGCACGCCATCCAGCACGGCATTGCGAAACGGCCCTCCATGATGAAACTTCGTCTGATCGAAGCCACCGCTGGTATCGCAATGGGCATCGATATGAATGAGGCCCACCGGCTGGTTCCGGCCGACAGCCTTCAAGATCGGATGGCTTATGGAGTGGTCTCCTCCGACCGAGAGCGGCGCGACGCCGGCATCGACAATCTGGCCGATACGTTTTTCGATGTCGTCGTGACTGAGTTCCAGCCGGTAGCGGCTCTGGAACGGCACGTCACCAATGTCGGCGACCCGAAGATCGAAGACCGGCGCCGTTCCCAGAACGTGGTTGTAAGGGCCGATCCTTTCGATGGCGCGAAGGGCACGTGGTCCGAAGCGGGAGCCGGGACGATTGGTGACGCCAAGATCCATCGGGATTCCCGTGATGGCGACCTGGAGATTGCCAAAGTCTGGCTCGTCGGCTGCGACCTGCATGTAAGGCGCGCTGAGGAAAGTCGGGATTCCGGCATATGGCGCCAGTCTCGTGCCATTCTTCGAGATGATTTTCTCCGCCACTTTGCGAAACTTCTCGTCGAATATCTCGCCGCCTTTGCCATCTGCAAATTCCGCGCGCAGCTGTTCGAGCCGCATCTTGTCCCACACCATGTGCATGCGTCTCCACTTGAGGTCCGTCTCACCCAACAAAGAGGTTGAGAAAACAATTGGTATCGTTGTAGCAATCGGTATCAAAGAGAAATCGATATGACCGCTGCAAAATCCAACTCGCTCGTTGCCCGCCTCTCGGCTCCACCCATCCCTTCCGTCGTCGCCTGGGGCCGCGACTACAAGGGGCTGAAGGGGCCACTCATCGATCTGTCGCAGGCCGTACCCGGCTACCCCGCGCACCCGGAAATGCTGCGTCTTCTTGGCGAGGCGGCCGGACAACAGGCGATGACGGGATACGGTCCGATCGAGGGCGAACCTTTGCTGCGGCAGGCCTATGCCGCACATGTCGCAGAACTTTATGGCGCTGACATATCTGCCGGCAATATCCATATTACGGCCGGATGCAATCAGGCGTTCATGTGCACGGCGATTGCACTTGCGGGCGCCGGCGATACCGTAGCACTCACCAATCCGTTCTATTTCAATCATGACACGACGCTGTCGATGCTGGGGATCGGGCGACGACTGGTCGACTGCGACCCCGCGACCGGCTTTCTTCCCGATCTCGGTTCAGCCGAGGCCGCGCTTGCCGCCGGCGCGAAGATGCTTGCCGTGGTTACGCCCAACAATCCTACCGGAGCCGTCTATCCGCCTGGCCTGCTTCACGCGCTTTTCATGCTGTGCCGAAAATACGGCGCCTGGCTGGTCGTCGATGAAACCTATCGCGATTTCCTCGCCGAAGATTATGGCCGGCCGCACGCTCTGCTCTCGGAGCCCGGCTGGGAGGATACGCTCGTTCTTCTCTACAGCTTCTCGAAATCCTTCTGCATCCCAGGTCATCGGCTGGGTGCCGTCACGGCAGGACCGAAGCTCATTGCAGAGATTGCGAAGGTTATGGACAATATGCAGATCTGCGCCCCGCGTTCGGCGCAGATCGCCGTTGCATCGGCTCTGCCGGTGCTTGCCGATTGGCGAGCTGGCAACCGGCTGGAGATCGCCCGCCGTGCCGAAGCTTTGAGACTGGCTTTTTCCGGGTTGGCAGGCTGGGAGATCGCAGCGATCGGCGCCTATTTCGCCTTCGTTCGCCATCCCCTAGCGGATCGATCGTCGTCCGAGGTTGCCGAAGAACTTGCCAGAGAGCGCGGTGTTGTCTGCATTCCCGGGGCATATTTCGGGGAGGGGCAGGAGCGGTACCTCAGACTTGCCTTTGCCAATGCCGATGTCGCCTCGATCGGATTATTGCCGGATCGGCTCCGCTAGGCAGCGCTCATCAACAGCCGCCGGAAGTTCGTGATAGCCGCCTCGCCAATATAGAAGCGGCCCGACGTCCTGCCGGATTTCCATCGCACAGATATGCCCGATCAGAATGGCATGTGAATGATGCTGAAATACGGTTTCGAGCTTGCAATCGAGGACAGTCAGGGCCTTTTCAAGGGCGGCCGCGCCGGTCCTGAGGCGATACCACCCGGCACCATCGTAGCGGTCGGCGCCCCTGCGTCCGTCAATGCCGGCGAAGGATTGCGCCACATGCTGCTGGTTGGCCGCAAGCACGTTGACGCAGAAGCAGCCATATTGCTGTAGCGCCGGCCAGGAGGAAGAGGCCCTGTTGACACTGACGATCACGGAAGGCCGCTCCGCCGAAAATGAGGAGACCGACGTTGCCGTGAAGCCAGTGCGGTCCTGTCCGTCGCCGACCGTTATGACGCTGACCGCGCCGGCCAGATGACGCATCGATAGCCTGAATTCCGTGTCGCTGATCAGAGCCTCGTCAGCCATCGAACTGGCCCTCACGTCTTGGCAAAGCGGTTTGCCGGCATTGAAATGCCGAGGTTTTCGCGCAAGGTCTTGCCCTCATATTCCTCGCGGAACAGGCCGCGGCGGCGAAGCTCCGGCAAGACGAGCCGCACGAAATCGTCGAGACTGGACGGCAAGGTCGGAAACATCAGGATAAAGCCGTCGGCGGCACGCGTCTCGAACCACTCCTCCATATAGTCGGCGATCTGGGCCGGCGAGCCTGTTATGCCGTTCCCGGTGTGTTTCTCGGCATAGTGCCGGATCAGTTCGCCGACTGTGTGGCCGCTCTTGACGAAATCGACCAGCTCGTCGAACAGGGCGCGTGATCCCTTTGGCGCCGCCGGCAGCCGGTCCATCGGAAAAGGCTCGTCGAGCGCCACGCCACGCAGGTCCGCCTCCAGGAACTCGGAGAGCATCAACCGCCCGACATTGGGATGCATCTTGTCGATCAGATAGTCTACCTTCGCCTTTGCCTCGGCCTCGGTTTCACCGACGTTGACAACGATGCCCGGCATGATTTTCAGATCATCCCGATCGCGACCATAGGCCGCCATCCGGCTTTTGACATTGTCGTAGAAGGACCGGTTCCGCTCGATGTTCGATGCGAGGCTGAAGACGATCTCGGCGGTGCGCGCCGCCATGTCCATTCCGGGTTCGGAACCGCCTGCTTGGGCGATGACAGGACGACCCTGCGGCGTGCGCGCAATATTGAGTGGACCGCGAACCTGAAAGTGCTTGCCCTTGTGGTTGAGTGTGTGGTGCTTGTCCTTGTCATAGTAGACGCCGGATTCGCGGTCGAGAAGGAGCGCGCCTTCCTCGAAGCTGTCCCAAAGGCCGAATACGACGTCGACAAACTCGTTGCCACGCTCGTAGCGCAGCGCGTGCGGATCAAGCCCCTCGCGATTGAAATTATAGCCTGTTTCGTCATGGTCTGACGTGACAACGTTCCAGCAGGCGCGGCCTTTGCTCAAATGGTCGATCGAGGAAAACAGACGGGCGACATTATATGGCTCGTAGTAGCTTGTGGAGACCGTCGCCACGAGACCGAGATCATTGGTCGTGACCGCCAATGCCGAGAGCAACGACAGAGGCTCAAAGCGATTCATCTTTGTGGGAATGCGGGCAAGCGCATTTGGATCGCCGACGGCAGCTGCCGGAGAATCGGCCATGAACATGAAATCGAATTTCGCCGCCTCGGATCGTTTGGCGACATCGAGCAGATGTGCAAAGTCGTTGGCGCCGTTGACATCGCTTGCCGGATGCAGCCAGGAGGCCGGATGAAAGCCGAACGTATAGACGAAAGTTCCAAGTTTCATCTTGTCGGTCCGTGCCATCGAACTCTCCCGTCATGTCGGTCACGCCGTTCCCTTGAAGGCGAATGCGCAAATTATCGCCAGGCGCAAAATTTCATCAATATCACGTAACTGGGTTCCGTTTTAGTTTTTCTAAAATGTTGATCCGGGCGCAGACATCAGGCCCTGCTGGCGGGAAATGGTGACGAGCCAATCGCGAAATTGGCGCCCGTGAGGTTTTTCCAAAGCGGCCCGATCCCAGGCGAGAAAGTAGCTTTCGCGCAAGGCAATACGTATGTCCAAGGGAATGACGAGCGTTTGCGCCTCAAGCTCATCTGCAATCATCGACATCTGCGCGAGAACGACGCCACGTTTGTTGACGGCGGCGTCGATTGCGCTGCTCGACAAGGTAAAGGAAAGGCCGGCGGTGGTCTCCTTAAGGGTCGTCTCCGCTTTAGAGGCGAACTCAAGCCAGCTCGGATAGGGCGAGAAGTGCCGCTCCCATTCGACGTGCAGCAATGGATATTCAAGAAGTTGCGCGGCGGACGGCGCCTTGCCTTTGATCAATGCCGGCGAGCAGGCTGGAACCACCCAGTCGCGGAACAGCTCCGTATAATGTTCATGCTGCAGCACATCCGATCCGTAGCTGATGCGGAAATCGATGTCGTCGAAGCCCATACGCGGTTCCTTGTCGCGACCGACAATCCTGACATGCGCGTTTGGATGAAGGGCCTGCCAGTCGAAGATCCGGCGCCCGATCCATTTGTTGACAACGGAGGACAGGGCACTGAGAACCAGGGCATTCTCGTTGCGTGCCCGCTCCAGGATCTGTTCCGCGGCTGCGAATTGCTCGAATCCTTTCGATATTTCCTGATGATAGAGCCGCCCCCATTGGGTGAGTTCCACCGTGCGACCATTGCGCTCGAACAAGGTGACACCGAGAAAGCTTTCGATCTTCCGGATCTGTTGACTGATCGCTCCGGGCGAAACCTTCAGCTCCAACGCAGCCGCGTTCACGCTGCCACAACGGCCGACAGCTTCGAAGGCCTGCAAGCCCTTGAGTGGAACTGCCCTGTTGATCCGTTTCTCGTTCAAGAGGCGCTTCCTTGCGGCGGTTGATCGATGGCGCGGCTTTCATTGGGATGAAAGTCGCCGGCGAACTGGAACCGGTCGCCGGGATGGATGAACTCGACATAGGTGACCGTATGGCTGCTCTGCCATGTCTGGCGGATGAGCGTCAGGCAGGCTTCACCGCGCTCGGTTTCAAGCAGGCGTGCCGTCGTGGCATCGGCCGAGACGGCGCGAATGACGTGCCGGGCCTTTGACCAGGGTACCATGTCCAGCAACCATTTGCCGGGGGGTACCGATGCGAAACTCTCAGTTCTTGCTGATGGCACCAGGTCCAGCATGATGATGCGTCGCTCCAGCGCATTCGCCTTGCCATCGACCGCATGCAGGCAGTGGAGCCGAAGGATTTCCGCTCCTATGGTTTCGCCAAGCCGCATAGCGGTGGCAGAATCGAGCCTCTCGACTTTCCGCATCAGTATCGTGTGACTGTGTTCATGCCCTGCCAACTCCGCTTCCGTGGAAATGTCCTGGATGTCCATGACCGTGCGGTCGATTTGTCGCGACGCGACGAACGAACCGAGCTTGCGGCGACGTATGATCATGCCACGCTCAGCCAGGGTTGAAAGCGCCTTGTTGACGGTCATCCGGGAGCATTGATACTCTTTCAGCAACTCGTGCTCGACGGGTATCCGGTGACCGGGCGGCCAGATGCCGCTCATGATCCTGCTTTCGATATCCTTGAGAATTCTCTGATGAATTGGAACCAACGCTCGCCTTGCTCCGGCAATGAATTCAGTGTCCGTGGAAGCCGCGTCTGCCAGATCCATCGGCATCATGCGGCATAAATCTTGCGTCTGTTGTGTTTTGTGTTTGACAGTGTAGGCCAGCCCGTATCTATTTGTATAGACAAAAGCGGGTCATAGAAATTCGCCTGACGGGACAATGCCTGGGGAACTTGAACCTTCCAGAGGAAGGGTACAAAACTGGAGAGAAAACATGAGGAAGAATTCGCTTCTGAAGGGGCTGTTAGGTGCCGCACTTTTGTTTGGCGCAACGATTTCGGCCCATGCGGCTGATACGCTTGCCGCCGTCAAGGCAGCCGGCACGCTAAAGGTCGGCACCGAGACGGCTTTCGCCCCGTTCGATTTCATCGACGCAGGCAAACATGTCGGCTTGAACGTTGATCTCTTCGATGAGATCGGCAAAGAGTTGGGCGTGAAGATCGAATGGGTCACGTTGCCATGGGACGGCGTTTTCCCGGCACTTGAAGCCGGCAAATTCGACGTCGTTGCTGGACCGGCGACGATCACCAAGAAGCGCATGGAGCGCTACCGCTTTACACCGCCCTTGGCCGAAGCGACCATCGCGATCCTGAAAAAGGCCGGAGACAAGACGATCAACAAGCCGGAAGACATTGCCGGCAAGAAGATCGGCGTCGGCAAGGCGACCGCGCAGCTCGATCAGCTCAAGGAGTTTTCTGACACCCTGCCGACCAAAGCCGAGATCCGCGAATATCCGGCCTTTACGGAATCCTACGCCGATCTTGCGGCCGGCCGCATCGCCGGGGTTGCCAACTCGCTGCCGAATATTGCGTTTGTCGCCAAACAGCGTGAAGGCACGTTCGAAGTCGTGCTGCCGCCCTTCGGCAAGAAGTCCTATTTCGGCTTTATCGGTTTGAAGGATGCCGACCACGCGCCATTGATGGATGCTATCGATGCCGCCATGTTGAAGATCAAGGCTGACGGGCGCATGGCCACGCTGCAGAAGAAATGGTTCGGCGCGAGCTTCGACACGCCTGACGCCGTCAAGGACCCGGCATTCTGATCAGCCTTCGGAAATCGGCCGTGCCACACGGTTGTCTGGCATGGCCGAAGACCGAGATCGTAGCTTCCTGGTCACCACGCGGGCGAAAACTCAACAATGTCCATCGAGCTCTTCGGGTTGCTTCTGCAGGCATCTATCTACACGGTCACGATCAGCCTTGTGTCGATCTTTATCGGTTTCGCAATCGCAATACTTGTTTCGGCAATGTTGCTGACGAGACGTAGCCTTTTCGTGCGACCTGCCCAGATTTTCATCAGCTTTTTTCGCGGTGTGCCGCTGCTGGTGCAATTGCTGCTGATCTACAATCTGCTTCCAGCTGTCGGCATCAACGTGCCGAGCATCGTTGCCGCGATCATCGGCCTGTCGCTTTGCACGGCCGCCTACCAGGCAGAGAATCTGCGCGGCGGCTTTGCCAGCGTGCCACTCGGCCTGGTGGAGTCGGCCGAGATGGTTGGCCTGACGCCGCGCCAGATCTTCCGTCGCATCAAGGTTCCAATTGCGTTGCGCCTAACCTTTCCAGCTCTTGTCAACGAGGCGATCCTTATTTTGAAGGCATCGTCGCTGGTCTCCGTCGTCGGCATCGTCGAACTCACCCGCATGGCCCAGGATCTTGCCGGCAGCACCTTTCTGCCGCTGCAGATCTTCGCATCCGCCGGCCTCATCTATCTCGTGATCAATTGGGTGGTGGCGTTTGCCGGCGGCCTGATCGAACGCAGATTGCCAGGTGTACCGCGATGACCTTCGATATCAACGTCCTGATCGGGCAGTGGCCCGCCATCCTCAGCGGCGCTGGCGTGACGATCATGGTTTGGATCCTCGGCACGATCGCTGCGGCCGTCATTGGCTTCCTGATGGCGGTCGCCCGGCAATATGGCGGGATAGTGGTCGACAAGGTGCTGGGTTCCATCGTGGCGGTACTGCGCGGCACGCCGTTTCTCATCCAGATCTTCCTCGTCTACTATGGTGGCCCTTTCATCGGCCTCGAGCTCGATCCCCTGCCTGCCGGACTGATCGGCATTTCGATCTATGGTGCCGCCTATTTCAGCGAAATCTTCCGCTCTGGATTTCAGGCCGTGCCAAAGGGCCATATCGAGGCGGGCGAATGCGTTGGCTTGACGCGCGTGCAGATCATCAGGCGCATTCTTCTGCCCGAGATGACGATGCTGGTGCTGCCGCCCTGCGTGAACATGGTCGTCATTCTGATGAAGGAGACGGCGGTCCTCTCCATCATCACCGTGCCGGAATTGACGGCAACGCTCAGTGCGATCGGATCGCAGCAATATGCCTTCGTCGAGGCGCTTTCGGCCCTGGCGCTCTTCTACTGGGTGCTCGTCGAAGTCACCGGCTGGCTTGGCAACCTTGCCGAAACGAAACTTTCCAGATTCAGGTTTTTCAACGCATGAGCGTCCCCGCTATAGCAGTCAGGAATCTCGTCAAGACGTTCGGAGAGACGACGGTCCTTCATGGCATCGATCTTGCCATCGAGCCGGGGCAGGTCTCCTGTCTCATCGGCCCATCCGGCTCCGGCAAAAGCACGCTTTTGCGATGCATGGCTTTCCTTGAAGAGGCAACGCGCGGGACGATCTCCATCAATGGTGAGATCCTTGGCTTTGCCGAGGATTCTCAAGGGCGTCGTGAACGCATTTCGGCGGCTGCCAATCGCTCGATCCGCGCCCAGATCGGCATGGTGTTCCAGCAATTCAATCTTTGGCCGCATATGACTGCGCTCGGCAATGTCAGCGAGGCTTTAAAGATGGTTCACAAGATGAGCCGGAAAGAGGCCGAGGATGCGGCTATGGTGCAACTCGTCAAGGTCGGGCTCGAAGCAAGAGCAGGGCATTATCCCTCGCAGCTTTCCGGCGGACAGCAGCAACGCGTGGCGATCGCCCGCGCCCTCGCATTGAAGCCGAAGATCATGTTGTTTGATGAGCCGACCTCTTCGCTCGATCCGGAATTGACTGGCGAAGTCTTGAACGTCATGCGCGACCTGGCGGCCGAGGGCATGACCATGGTTGTCGTCTCGCATGAAATAGGTTTCGCCGCGACCGTCGGCCAGCAGATCATCTTTCTTGATCACGGCAAGATACTGTTCACTGGAGCGCCGCAGGAGGTTTTCAAGAAACCTAGAAATTCACGCCTGGAGCAGTTCCTCGATACCTATCTCGATCGCGGCGCCTCGATGCTGCTTTAACAATGTCCGTGCTGTTAAATTTTTCCATGGAGATCATGGATTTCCATATGGCATGATGAATATTTCTCTCCCTGACCATGTTGAAAGCTTTGTTTGTAAGCAGCTGGATATGGGATGAGCAGCCAACATATTCGCGAGTTCGTTAGGAGAGATTAGGACCGTCTTTTCGTGGGGTTGATGTTCAGTTTCACAACGTTCTGACGCCGAATTGGCATTTGTGGCTGACACTTTCAATGACTGGGAGCCCATTGACGAAATTGCGATATAGATATCGCAGGCGGGCTGGAGCGAAAAGCAAAGTAGGGTGAAATTACGACCGAAATGAACACCAAGGGTGCCGAGCCATTCTGATGGTCGCTGGCATTATGTCGTTGCAGCTATAAATTTGCGCCATCCGCCATAGTGCGTGATCTCGATCGCGTCGGACAATGCTGTGGATTCGACGAGAAATCCTTTGGCCGAAGCGCCGTCCGCCAGCAGGATTGTGCCGATGTTCAGCGGCGCCGGTATCCCCGCGACGAACCGGCCGAACGCTTCCGGTGCCAATTGCCAGACTTCGACTTCAATCCGGCTTCCGAATCCCGCTGCAACGCGAATAAGGCCTGGCTTTGGCGGGTTCTGACCCCGCAACGCATAAAGCCGGTAGCAATCTGAAGTTTGCGTTTCGCGCAGTAGCCGGCCATTCAGGTCGAGCAATTGTCCGTTCAACGGCATCCTGGTCAAATGTGCTCCGACGACGACGACACTGATCAAGTCGCTCCTCTGCGCATGATCCGTCTTTTTGACGAGCGGGCGGGGCCAGCCGGTAGCACCCAGCGTCAGGGCATTCTCTGCGTGAATGTCGCGAGCAAGAGACGCGGTAACGCCATCTTTCCCGAAAGAAGAAAGCAGGGTGACGCTCGCGGGGCGGCCGTCCTTGCGCAGACCAGTCGGAACCGCAATCCCACAGAGATCAAGCAGATTGACGAAATTCGTATAGGTGCCGAGGCGCGAATTCTCGCGGATCGGTTCGGCTTCCAGCTCGGCACGGGTGTAGTGGCGCGGCGCGGTGGGCACGCAGAGGAGATCGACGGAGGCGATGACAGGCGTAAGCTTCCGCTTCAGCGCTTGCAGAGCATAGAAGCCGTTGAAGGCATCGGCCGCCGAAAGCGTCTTTGCAGCGCCATAGATCTTGCGCGTGACGGGATGGAAGCTGGCTTTCTTGTTGTCGAAAAACTCTTTCACGGCAGCGTAGCGCTCAGCGACCCACGCGCCTTCGTAGAGCAGATCCGCCACCTTGTAGAAGTCGCCGAAGGGTATTTCCACCAGGCGGTGACCGAGGCCGGAAAGCATGGCAAGTGCGGCCTCGTAAGACGCCTGCATAGCGTCGTCACCGAAGAAGCGGAGATCGCCCTTGGCGGGTACGCCGATCGTCAGCATCGGTACGGTCGTGCCGAAGCCAGCAGCTGGGATCGTTCGCGAATACTCATCGCTCGAGTCCGGCTGAGAGGCGATGGAAAAGATCTTCCAGGCATCATCCACCGTCAGCGCGAAGACCGAAACGCAGTCGAGCGTGCGGCAGGCGGGAATGACGCCCGTCGTCGAAATCGCACCCAATGACGGCTTTAGCCCGATGATATTGTTGAGCCCGGCCGGGATGCGCCCGGAGCCAGCCGTATCCGTGCCAAGCGCGAAGCTGACAATGCCCTGCGCAGTCGCAACCGCCGAGCCGGAGGAGGAGCCGCCAGGCACGAGATCCGGATCGATCGCATTGCGCGGGATCGGGTAGGGCGAGCGCACGCCGACAAGGCCGGTCGCGAACTGGTCGAGATTGGTCTTGCCGATGACCAGCGCACCGGCCTCCTTCAGCAGACGCACAACGGTCGCGTCGGCTTTTGGCATATAGCTGTAATCAGGGCAGGCGGCTGTAGTCGGCATGCCGGCCACGTCGATATTGTCCTTCACTGCAAAGGGAATGCCCCAGAGGGGTTTTGTCGCGGGGTCGAAGGCACCCAGCGCTTCGGCCTCAGCCAGCAGGTCCCTGATGTCGGCAAGATGGATGAAGATGCCGGGATCATTCACCTCGGCGATGCGCGCAAAGACAGCGTCGATCATTCCGGCGGCCGTCAATCCGTTCTGGTAGGCTGCATGCAGGGAGGCGATATCGAAAGCCGGTCCCGTTCTCATGCCGTTTCCTCTTCGAGTATTTTGACGGGTCGGTCCCATTGGATCAGCACGACGCAGCCGGTATCGCTCCAGACCGAATGTTCGGTACCGGCAGCATTCACAACATAGCTGCCCTTGCCGTAATCGCCGGCCTCGTCGGATTGGGTGCCTTCAAGCACCAGGATGGTTTCGAGCCCTTCGTGGCGATGGCGCGGCACGGACGCGCCCGCCTCGTATTTCAGCAGCGCCACGCCCGGCTGGTCGCCTTCAAAGGGGCGGATCCAGTGGATCGTCACGTCCGTTCGAAAGGGGCCGAATTCAAGGTCCTTCCAGCCGCCTGACGTCAAGAGTTCGCGGGTCGTTTCAGGCATGGATCGCCTCCAATATGTCGTCCACATGCGCCGTCCAGCCGACGATTGCGCCCTGGGCGCGGATCATGGCGATGGCAGCCGTCTTGAATTCGGGGAAGTAGCTCTCGGTCGCCTCCTCGGCGAGCAGGCATTCGTAGCCGCGATCATTGGCCTCGCGCATGGTCGTCTGGACGCAGACTTCGGTCGTAACGCCTGCAAAGACAAGCTGCGTAATGCAGCGCTGCTTGAGAATGTCGCCGAGGTCGGTGGCGTAGAAGGCTCCTTTGCCCGGCTTCTCGATGACGATCTCGCCATTGATGGGTGCCAGGTCCGGCAGGATCGCCGTGCCAGGTTCGCCAGCAATCAGGATACGACCCATCGGGCCTTCATCGCCGATGCGGAGCGAGGGATTGCCGCGATCCCGCTTGGCGGGTGGCAGGTCGGAAAGGTCGGGCCGGTGGCATTCCATCGTGTGGATGACCGGCAGGCCCGCCTTGCGGAAGCCTTCGATCAGCCGCTTTACGTCGGGCACGATTTTCGTGATACGGCTGACATCGTTGCCGAGGCTTTCGCCGAAGCCGCCGGGTTCGGCGAAGTCGCGCTGCATGTCGATGACGATCAAGGCGATCTGATTTGGCTTCGCCGGAAAGGCAAAAGGCTGTGCCTTGATATCGACCATCAGTGATGCCCCGCCATGTGGGCGCCGATGACGCCGATATCGGCCGACAGTGCCGGCGTCTCGTAGACTAGCCTGCCCTCGGAAATGACCATGATACGGTCGGACATTTCCAGCAGCTCGTCCAGATCCTCCGAGAGCAGCAGTACGGCGGCCCCGGCATTGCGGGCGCGCATGATGCGGGCGCGGATCTCGGCGACGGCGGAAAAGTCGAGGCCGAAGCAGGGATTGGAAACGATCAGTAGATTGACGTCGCCCGTCAGCTCCCGGGCGAGCACGGCGCGCTGGACGTTGCCTCCCGAGAGCGCCGCTATGGGCGAGGAGGACGAGGCGGTCTTCACCTTGAAGTCGGCGATCAGTTCGGCGGCGCGCTTCTTCATCTTGGCCGAGTTCAGCCAGACTGCGTTCTTGCCATCAGGTTTGAGGTCAAAGGTACGGAAGGCGAGGTTTTCACTGACCGTCATCTTCGGCGCGCAGGCATTCAGCAGCGGCTCTTCCGGGATGAAGCGGACGTTGTTGCGGCGCGTCTCCGATCGCGTCGCGCCGTAGACCTGACCATTGACCACAACGTGTCCGGCCTGTGTCGCACGCTGGCCGGCGAGAATTTCCGTCAGTTCCTTCTGCCCGTTGCCCGATATGCCGGCGATGCCAACGATCTCGCCGGAGCGAACGATAAGATCGTCGATCTCGATCGTCTTGAGGCCTGAGCGATCGGGGGCCTTGACGTCTTTCACCGCCAAGACCGGCTTGGCGAGATCGGCGACGGGAACGCGCGTGTCGAGTTCGGCGAGCTTGACGTCGCCGATCATCATCGCGGCCATGTCTGAAGTTGAGAGTTCGGCCACTTTGCCCGTTCCGATCAGCTTGCCGCGCCGCAGGATCGAGACGGCGTCGGCGAATTTCGTCACCTCGTGGAACTTGTGGCTGATCATCAGCACCGTCAGTTCGCCTCGCTCGGTCATGCCGCGCACCAGGCCGAGCATCTCGTCGGCCTCGGCAGGCGTCAGCACGGAAGTCGGCTCGTCGAGCACGAGGAAGGAGCGGCCGAGATAGAGCTGCTTGACGATCTCGAGCTTCTGCTTTTCGCCGGCGGCAAGCTCGCTGACCGGCCGCTCAAGCGGGATCCTGAATGGCATGTGCTCCATGAACGCGGCGAGGTCCCGGCGCTCTTTGGCCCAGTTGATCACAGCGGGCACTTGCGTGCGGCTGATGACGAGATTTTCGGCGCCCGTCAGCGAAGGCACCAGCGTGAAATGCTGGTAGACCATCCCGAGGCCGTAGGTCGCAGCATCTCTCGGCGAGGCGATCGTCACCTCTCGGCCATCGACCGAGAGCGAACCGGAGGTCGCGTGGTAGAAGCCCATGATGCATTTGACAAGCGTCGATTTGCCGGCGCCATTCTCGCCAAGTAGGGCGTGGAAGCTGCCGGCCGGAATGCTGATCGAGACATTGTCGAGCGCGGTGAAGCTGCCGAAGCGCATCGTCATGTCGAGCGTGTCGATGCCGACGGCCTTGCCAGTTTGCGGAAGGGGCGTGTCGCGGATTATGCTCACTTCAATGCTCCTTTTCGACAATAATGGCGACGGGGCCGCCGCCAGGCGGTCCCTGATGTTCGGCGCCGCCGGAGACGAAGAGATCAGTGACGCCGAAGATGCCGGCAAGCACTCCGCCGACGAAGGCGCGGGCATGGCGCGTGCCAGAAATATCGGAATCGTCCAGCATGGTGTGGCGTTTGCCACGCACCTTGCCGGAGGGGTCAGGTTCGGCTTTGGCGAGGACCGCGGCGAGGTGTCCGTTTGCCGGCAGACGCCCGCGCGCCTCGCGGATTGCGGTCGTATCAATAGCGTCACGCATCACCGCGTGGTCGATCGCCAGCGGTCCGGACCATTTGTCGCTCATGCCGAGTACGATGATTTCATGGTCGGTCAGTTCGACGCCGGCAGAAGTGGAAGCGCAGCGCGAGAAAAGTTCATAACGGCTGCATATATCGGTGTCATTGATCGTTTCTGCGCTGATCTCGCCAAGCGCGACGGCTGCACCGAGTGCCGAAGCGCCGCGTGACAGGCCCATCGATCTTAGCGTGTCGCGGGTAGCAAGGATCTTGCCTTCCGCTTCCAATCCGGCAATGCGATTGAGCGTTAGAAGCGGGCATTTGATCTGGACGAAATGCACGTCACCGGGGTCGTCAATACCTGCGTCGCGCATTGCCTCGCGGACGCTTTCAGCGACGAGTAGCACCTGTTCGCGTCGCCCAAGATGTTCTGCCGGCAGCGAAGGCGTACGTGCAACGCCGATCGCCAGCGCACGCTCGGCAGGCGCTTGCACTACCGCTCGTGCGAACACCGTCCAGTGCGGCGACAGCGCGCCCTCCGTCCCGCCCGACATAACAAGCGAGACGCCCTCGACGCCGTGCTTTTGAAAGAGTGTCTCGAAGCTGCGGGTTGCATAGCCGCGAGAGAAATCGTTGACGCAGCCGTTGCCCTCCGTCTTACCAAGCACGGCCACCACATCTTTTGGCGATAGGCCGCTGGCAAAAAGCGCCTCAACGCCGGAGATGTCATCCGGTCCGTTGGCGGCTACGCGAAAGATTTGCGCGCGCAGCGAGGGCATCAGGGTAGGGCCTCGATCAGCGCCTTGGAATTGGAGACGGAGCCGAAAACACCGCCCTGCATTTTCACCATCTTGATGGCGGCGAGGTGGTTGCCGTAATCGGTCGCGCCGCAGCAGTCTTCGAGCAACAGGCATTCGAAGCCGCGGTCGTTCGCCTCGCGCATGGTGGTGGAGACGCAGACGTCGGTCGTAATCCCGGTCAGGATGATGTTTTCGATGCGTTTCTGGTTGAGGATCAGCTCAAGGTCGGTCGCGCAGAAGGAGCCTTTGCCCGGCTTGTCGATGATTGCTTCGCCTTTGATCGGATAGAGTTCGGGAATGATGTCCCACCCGGGTTCTCCACGCACGAGAATACGGCCGCAGGGACCGCTGTCGCCGATGCCAGCGCCGATACGCTGCGAGCGCCATCGCTTGTTGGCTGGCAGGTCGGCGAGATCCGGCCGATGGCCCTCTCGCGTGTGGATGATGTGATAGCCCTTTGCGCGCATGGCAGACAGGACGGACTTGATCGGCTCGATCGGCGCCTGGACCAGCGACAGGTCGTAGCCCATGTGGTCCACGTAGCCGCCTTTGCCGCAGAAATCCGTCTGCATGTCGATGATGATGAGCGCGGTGTTGTCCGGCCGAAGATCGCCGTTATAGGGCCAGGGATAGGGATCGGCATCGATGTGGCTCAGCGTCTGGCCGGCCAGTTCCGCTTTGGGAAGGCTGTTCATGGCGGATCTCCTATTTGGTCAACGAAAGCGCGCCGGGAGCGCCCACAAGCGAGCGGGTCGGTGATGAGGTGGCGATAAGGATGACGAGCGTCAGCACGTAGGGCGCGGCATAAAAGAGGTAGTAACCTTCGGTGACGCCGACCGATTGCAGAGCGGGACCAAGGGCGCCCGCGCCGCCGAAGAGCAGGGCTGCCAGGAAGCAGCCGATCGGGTTCCAGCGCGCGAAGATAACGAGAGCAACCGCCATCAGGCCCTGACCGGATGAGATGCGCTCGTTCCAGGAGCCGGGATAGTAGAGCGACAGATAGGCGCCGCCGACAGCCGCGAGCGAGCCACCGGCGGCGGTTGCGATCAGGCGGACGCGATCGGGGTGAATGCCCATGGCGCGGGCCGCGTCGGTGCTGTCGCCGACGACGCGGAGGATGAGGCCGATCCTAGTGTTCCGGAAGGCCCACCAGAGCAGGATCGCGAGCACGATGCCAATCAGAAAAAGAGCATTGACATCGAGCGCCGCCCGGATCGGTGCAAGCCTCGACCAGAAGCCGAAGGGGATGGAGGGGAGGTGCGGTGCAGCCGGCTGGATGAAGGGCTTGCCGAGGAAGAAGGCAAGGCCGAGCCCGAATTGCATCATGGCGATGCCGATCGCGATATCATTCACCTTCGGCCATTTACAGATCCAGCCGTGCACGGCGCCGAAGATGGCACCCGTTGCCATGGCCGCGAGAACACCGAGCCAGGGCGAACTGGTCATGACATCGATGGCGTAAGCGGTCATGGCGCCGAACACCAGCGTGCCTTCGAGGCCGAGGTTGATGCGGCCGGAGCGCTCGGTGATGGTCTCGCCGAGGCTGACGAAAATGAAAGGCGTCGAAACCCGTATGGCGCCGGCCAGGATCGCAAGCGGGACACCCCAGATGCCGATGGTTGCGTCTTCCATCACGCTCCTCCCATTTTGAAGCCCCTGGTGTTCCAGAGATCGGGATTGAAAATCCTGAACCGGCCGTAGAAGGTCTCGCAAAACAGGATGACGATGAAGAGGGTGCCCTGCAGAACGAGGACCGTTGCATCGGGCAGGCCCATGCGCCGCTGGATCAGCCCGCCGGCGGCATCGACGCCGCCTAGAAAGAAGGCGACGGGAATGATCGCGAGCGGATTGTGGCGCGCCAGGAATGCGACGAGGATGCCGGTATAGCCGTAGCCGGCGGCAAGCGAGGCATTGGCACTACCCTGGACGGCGGCGACCTCGACCATGCCGGCGAGGCCCGCGAACCCGCCGGCGATCGCCGTCAGTCCGCCGATCAGCTTGCCGACGGGCAGGCCCTGGATCTGGGCGGCGCGTACATTGCCGCCGGCGATGCGGGCCGCAAAGCCGAAGCTCGTCATCTCGATCAACATCCATGAGAGGATGCAGGCGACAATTCCGATCACCAATCCCCAATGTACGTCCATGCCGGGAATGTTGCCGAGCATATAGTCTGCGGGAAGCGGCTTGGTCGAAGGCTTGTTCAGGCTGGCGGGATCGCGCAGCGGTCCTTCGACGAACTGGTTCATCAGGGCGATGGCGATATAGGCGAGCAAAAGCGAGGAAATGGTCTCGTTGACGCCGCGATAGTGACGCAGCAGACCCGCGAGACTGATCCAGAGACCGCCGACGACAAAGCCGGCAACGGCCATCAGGATCAAAACGACGAGAACCGGTGCCGTGCCGACGATCGGCAGGGCGATCGCCGCCGCCGCGACGCCGCCGAGAACGACGGCGCCTTCGCCGCCGATGATGACCAGACCGAGCCGGGCCGGCAACGCGACGCAGAGTGCGGTCAGAAGCAGCGGCGAGGCTCGGCTCAGGCTGTTCTGGATGGAAAACCAGCTGCCGAAGCCACCAGTGTACATCAGCTGGTAGAGTATCGCCGGCGACTTGCCGAGCGCGAGAAGGAAGAGGGAGAAAAGCGCCAGGCCAGCGAGAATGCCGCCAAGGGTAATGGCGACAGGTTCGGCCCGCCGCGCCAGCCATTCAAGGATAGGGCGCAACGATGTCCGCCTCGCGGTGGAAAGAGAGATTGCCGGATCATCGGCCTTGACCGTCATGATGCTTGCCTCCCTTTGGGATCAGGCCGTGGACCCGACCACGCCTTCGACCAGGTAATCCATGCTTTCCAGTTCGATCGCGTCTTCGGCATAGGTCTTGCCGCCATCGATGACCTGCTTGCCCTTGTTGTCCTTCAGCGGACCCTTGAAGACGGAGAAGCCGCCGGCCATCATTTCGGCCTTGGTCGCCTCGAATTTCTTGCGAGCCTCGTCGGAAACGCCGGAACCAAGTGCGCTCATCTTGACGAAGCCGTCCTTCAGGCCGCCGCGAACGAAGTTCGGCAAGGCTTGGCTGGCCTGTGCCTGTTTGACGAAATTGCTGTAGACGTTGCCCCAGGCCCATTCGGCACCGGTGAGGTATTTTTCCGGGGCAAGTGGGCTCTGGTTGGCATGGTAGCCGCAGACGAAAGCGCCGCGGCCGGCCGCCGTTTGCACGACGACTTTGGGGCTGTCGACGTGGCAGGTGATGACGTCTGCGCCCTGATCGACGAGCGCGTTGGTTGCCTCCGCCTCCTTGACGGCAAGCGACCACTCGCCGGTGAAGATCACTTGGCAGGTGATGGCCGGATCCACCGAGCGGGCGCCGAGCAGGAAGGCATTGATGTTCTGAAGAACTTGCGGGATCGGCTTTGCCGCGACGAAACCTATCTTCTTGCTTTTCGTCGCGTAGCCCGCCGCAATGCCATTTAGATACTGGCCCTGGAAGATGTAGCCGAAGTAGGAACCCGTATTCATCGGGTGCTTGTCTTTCTGCCAGAGCCCGCCACAGTGGCGAAACTGGATGTCGGGATATTTTGCAGCCATGGCCAGCATGTGCGGATCGAAATAGCCGAAGGACGTCGGGAAAATGAGCTTGGCGCCATCGAGATTGATCATCGATTCCATGGTCTTTTGTACGTCGACCGTCTCTGGAACGTTTTCTTCCTCGACAACGGTGACGCCGGGCATCGCCTTGATGGCGGCGGCGCCTTCCGCATGCGCCTGGTTATAGCCGTAATCATCCTTGGGGCCGACATAGATGAAGCCGACGGTCAATGCCGCTTGTGCGGAGGCACGAGTTGCCAAAAGCCCGGGCGCAAGGCCGGCAAACATGCCGGCGGCGGATGTCTGAAGGAAATTGCGACGGTTCATGGAAAGGAGTTTGGTCATCACGATGCTCCTTGCGGCGAGGGGGCCGATTAATGTGGGTGCATCAAAGTGTATGCAATAGCTATGCCAGATAATAATATATTGATTTTATTATATTAAATAAATTTAAACAGAGAATATTCTGGAAAGTGCATGCAATTTAAATTCCAGTGTGATTAAAATATAATCTGAACCTATAAATGGAGCATAATACGCAACAGAACATACGACCTTCTAGAAAATTCCTGAGGTGGGAAGAATTTTATTGGCGTAAAATCAATTGTTTAACTCGAAGTTTGACTTTAATTCCTGGGAAAGGCATCTGTATACAGAAGGCGGAAAAGGCAGAATCAGTGGTGGGACAAGTCAGGCGCAAACAGGTCGTCCGGGCAGGAAAGACGGTCGAACAGATGGTTCGGGCGATTGCCGATATGATAGTGACCGGGCAAATGCTGCCAGGCGAAAAGCTTGACGAAATCTCGCTTGCGACACGGTTCGACGTATCACGCACACCCGTGCGCGAGGCGCTACGCGAGCTCGGAGCGATGGGTCTTGTCGATCGAGAACCGAACCGTAGCGCGGTCGTTACCAACGTCACCGAAAGCTATCTGCACTCGATGTTTGAGGCGATGGCGGAGCTCGAGGGGATATGCGCGCGGCTTTCGGCGGAGCGCATGACGGTGGATGAGCGGCGTCTACTGGAAGTCGAGCATCGGGCCTCAGCCCGGCTCGTTCACAAAGGAGCGGACGAGGATTATGCCGCCTACAACGTCGAATTCCACACTCGGCTTTATCGAGGTGCGCACAATGAGCATATTTGTGAACTCGTGACGCAGAGCCGCGCGCGGCTTGCGCCTTTTCGTCGAGCGCAGTTCCGGCTGCCGGGCCGGTTGACGAAATCTTATGCCGAACATGAAGAGATCGTGACGGCCATCATGCGGGCCGACGGAGTTGCCGCTGCCCAGGCGGCCTATTCGCATGTCGAAATTGTGAGCGGCGTCAGCGTCGTCTTTGCGGTGCGCCTCAGAGAACTTTCTTGAAACTGATGTGGCTGGCGACAAATCCCAGCGCTTCATAGAAGCGGAGTGCTGCCGGGCGTGACTTGTCACTCGTCAATTGCACCCGAATGCAGCCCCTCGAACGGCAATAATCAAACGCCCATTCGAATGCCTGCTTGCCAATCCCCTTTCCCTGATGGGATTTGTCGATCCTGACGCCCTCGATCAGCCCCCGCAGCGCGCCCAATCTCGATATGTTGGGAATGATCGTGATCTGAAAGGTGCCAATGACACTGCCATTGTCCGTTACGACGGCCAGAAATTGATTGGCATCGGCATCGATCGCTGCGAAGGCCGTTCGATAGGCATCTGGGATAGGAAGGCTCGTATCTTCTCTGCCTGCGCCAAGATCATCTTCTGCCAGCAGCGCGACGACCGCTTGAAGGTCGGCATCGTTCGCTCTTCTAAATTCGACCATTTGGCTTTGAGCTCCTTCTATATCGATCTCATGGAAATCCGTATTGCCATGCTGCTCGGCTGGCCTATGGATGCTGAAAGATTTAAGGGAGAACAACAGGAATGCCGATTTCGATTTCCTGGCATCGTCTGTCAGCCCATCCATCGAACAGCAACATAGTCGACCTGAAGGCCGCGAGAGACGCGGCGGACGTCTCCAAGCCGTATGCAGATTCGAGCTTGCGATTTGGCTTTGCTGCGGGAGCCATCAAACAGATGGGCTTGAGCCCCTCAGACGACGCAAATTTGACGATATAATCTATAATTTTAATAGGCAAATGAATCAGGCAACGATGTTTCAATCATCGACCGCACTATGAAAGATCGTGCCGTGCGAAGCGCACTATCGATCATGCATGCTCTGCGTGCGAAGCGCTGAGCGGAGTTTACAGAATGGTCGGCAAGATCGGCGATCCTGACGACCGTCCACCGGGCAGCCTTCAGAACATTGTTTGGAGGCATATGCATGAACGATATCATTGTCCGGTCGTCATTGCTGGATCCAGCGGCGGAACCGCTGATCGATGGTCTTGCCAGCGAGTATGATGGCAGATATGGCGCCGCCAGCCGCCCAGGCGGCGCGCGAGCGGAAATCGTGCGCTATCCGAGTGCCCTGTTTGCTCCGCCGCTTGGCGATTTTCTCCTGCTGCAGCGCGACGGTCAAACCATCGCCGGTGGCGCCTTCATGAGTCATGACGACGAAACTGCCGAGTTCAAACGGATATGGGCGCATCCGGATCTCCGGCGTCAGGGGCTGGCGCGCCGCATCATGGTCGCGCTCGAGGAGAGTGCCGGGCAACTCGGCTATAACAGGGCCTATCTTAGTACCGGCTTTCGCCAGCCGGAGGCAGTAGCCTTCTACCTATCGCTTGGCTATCGCCCTCTTTTCGACCCGACCGTCGATCCGAGCTTCTATCGCTCTCTGCCTTTCGAAAAGCACATCGGCAAAAGGACGGGCGAACCCGGCCTGACTCCAATCTACCCGCCCGCCGCCTCCTTTGAGGAGGCCACGGCGCGCGTGACTGCGTTGAAGGCTGCGCAAGAGCAACTGATCATTGCCCGCCTTGCAGCTCACGAAACCTCCGCTGCCTGACGGATATGGCGTCTCCGATTGTTATCAGCAAATCCGGCAGGCGGCGCAGTCTGCGCTTGGATTCATAATCATCATGAAACAGGACTTCACATGACGCATCGAAATGGTCTCAGGCTCGGCATCGGCTTAGATGTCGCCGCGCAATCCCGTAATCCGCGCGATGCGCAGAAAAATGTCTGGCGGGCGCTTATAGCGCGTTTCGACACAGTGGTCGATTTCGTGACGCTGGAAGATGGCTTTGCCCGTCCCGACGGAGATGGGCTGGATGCCGTGCTGCTCGCAAACTGGCTTGCAGCACGCAGCAGCAATATCGGAATTATCCCCGGCGCTGCGGTTAATTTCCTGGAGCCGTTTCATATCTCGACCGCCATTGCGACGCTGGATTTCGTAAGCGAGGGCAGGGCGGGTTTCCTGGTTCAGCAACATGATGAGTTGAGTGCCGTGCATGCCCGCCAAGCGATCGGCGCCCTCAATGGCTTTCCTGCAACGGAAAGCTCCGCCTTGCGTCAGGATGCGCTTGATGTCGTCGACGTCATTCGCGGATTATGGGACAGTTGGGAAGATGGGGCAATCATCCGAGACAGGGAAAGCCAGCGATTTCTGGATGGCTCGAAGCTGCATTACATCAATTTCAAGGGCAGCAGCTTTCAAGTTCTCGGCCCCTCGATCACGCCGCGCCCGCCTCAGGGGCAGCCGGTGGTCGCCGCAGCCTATCGTCATGGGAAGGACCTATCCCTCGCCTCGGCGGCCGATATCGTCTTCGTCCATCCGGATAGCCCGGACATTGCCACTGTCGTCGAAACTATCCGCTCTGCGGACGAGAATAGGGTGCGAGCATTCATCGTCGACGTCGTCATCGACGCCGCGTCGAAATCGGTTGACGACTATGTGGTGCAACTTGGTGAGTTCGCCAGGTCGGGTATCACCGGTATTCGCCTCGCCCTCAGCGATCCCGCGGCGCAGGCGGCATATGTGCTCGACGAGCTTATTCCGGCGCTGAGGACCCGATCACTTCTTGGCCCGGTCGCCACGGGACCGCTGAGAAGCCGATTTGGCCTGCCGGCAGTCGGCAATCGCTATACCAACGCAGCCTGAATTTCCAAGGAGAGCCCCATGACGAAGAAGCAGGTAATTCTTGGAGCCCAATTTCCGGGCGTCAATAATTTCACGGTCTGGAGCGATCCGGCCGCGGGAAGCCAGATCGAGTTTGCGTCCTTCCGCCATTTTGCCGAAACGGTCGAGCGAGGAAAGTTCGACTTCATATTCCTGGCGGAAGGCTTGCGCATCCGTGAGCAGAAGGGTCGTTTTCACGAGCTGGATGTTGCAGGCCGGCCGAATACGCTTGCCATTCTGACGGCACTTGCCTCGATTACCGAACATGTCGGCCTGATCGGTACGCTGACGACCACCTTCAATGAGCCGTATGTGTTGGCCCGGCAATTGGCGACACTGGATATCCTGTCCGGCGGACGTGCCGGCTGGAATGTCGTCACTTCGCCCGACGCCTTTACCGGCGCGAATTTCCGTCGCGCGGATCACCTTCCCCATGAGCAGCGCTACGAACGTGCGCGTGGGTTTATCGAAGCTGCACAGAGCATCTGGGGCGGCGGCGATTTTTCGATCCGGTCGAGATATTTCGATATTGCTGGACGGTCGGGGCTTGAGCGCTCGCTGCAGGGCGCTCCCGTCATCGCTCAGGCAGGAGATTCCGATGAGGGAAGAGAATTTGCGGCTCGCCATGCAGACCTGATCTACTCCCGCCATGGCTCGCTTGAGGCGGGACAAGCCTTCTATGCGGATGTAAAGAAGCGTTTGGCGAAATATGATCGCAGCCCCGACGCTTTGAAAATCCTGCCTGGAGCCAATTTCGTCATAGGCGATACGCAGGAGGATGCTGACAAGAAGCAGAAAGCGATACGCCTGCAACAGGTCAGTCCAAAGAGCGCGATCGTGTTTCTCGAACAGGTCTGGAACCGGGATCTTTCAAGCTATGATCCGGATGGACCGCTGCCGGATGTCGATCCGGATGTTTCCGGAGAGAACCTGGTTCAGGGCCGCGCCAGCAATCAGGATATCAAACGGCGGCTGGAAACGGCGCAGTCGTGGCGCGAGATTGCCGAGCGGGATCGCCTTAGCATCCGCGAACTTGCCATCCGCGTCACCGCTCGAAAGCAGTTCGTCGGAACGCCGGAAAGTATCGCCGACGAGATCAATCGCTATGTGCAGGCCGACGCGGCGGACGGCTTCGTCTTCGCACCGCATCTGACGCCCGGCGGCTTCGACGAATTCGTCGAGAAGGTCGTGCCGATTTTGCAGGAGCGCGGTGTCTATCGCAGGGAATATGCCGATGCGACCCTGCGCTCCAATCTTGGCCTGCCGGATAAGATAGAAGAAAGCCGGCCGCTGCGGCATTTTTCCCAGACGGCGTGACGGTAGTTACACGGGCAAGCCATACGGTAGTGGATGACCCCGAGATCAAATACCTCGATCTCAGGGTCATCTGCGTCTCTTCCTACGGTCTATGGCGAATGATCGACGGGCCAAGCTCTTTTGTTCGTTAAAAGCTCGGCGGCGTGCATGCACTGATGACCTCGCAGGGATACGGCCCGACGCAGCGGAAGCGATGCGGACGGCGGCTTTCGAAATAGTAAGCATCGCCCGGGCCGAGAATGCGACGTTCGTCATCCACTGTCACCTCCAGGCGGCCGGTGAGCACGATACCGCCTTCCTCTCCTTCATGCACCAGAGGTACCTTGCCGGTATCGGCTCCTGGCTGATAGCACTCCTTCAGGATTTGCAGGCTGCGGCCGAAGAGGTTTTCGCCGATCTGGCGATAGGAAATCGGGCCTTTGCCGATCTCGACCAATTCTTCGGCCGCATAGAAGGCCTTTTTCGGCGCTTCCGGTTCAAAGGCAAAGAATTCGGCAAGTCCGATCGGGATGCCGTCGAGAATGCGCTTCAGCGCGCCCACGGACGGATTGGCCGAATTGGATTCGATCAGCGAGATTGTCGAATTGGTAACGCCCGCCCGCTTGGCAAGCTCGCGTTGGGAGAGATTGTGCGCCAGACGCAGATGGCGCAGGCGATTGCCGATATCGACGGACATCATGGCTCCAGGTTTCAGATGTTCGAAATATCGAAAACATCTCATGTGATATAAGTAAAATCAATGGCTTAAATGTAGTGAGAAAAGGACTTGTTCGGAACAGGAAAATCGCTGATGTCAGAGATAGCGCAATGGAGGCGACCATGGACAAGATCACCCATCCGAACACCCCTGTTCTCGACAATTTCTGGATGCCGTTCACGGCGAACCGGCAGTTCAAGGCGGCTCCCCGCCTGCTCGCCGCGGCCGACGGCATGTATTACACCGATGTCGACGGCAAGAAGGTGCTGGACGGAACGGCGGGGCTCTGGTGCGTCAATGCCGGCCATGGCCGCAAGAAGATCGCACAGGCGGTCGAACACCAGCTCTCCACCATGGACTTTGCGCCAACCTTCCAGATGGGGCATCCGATCGCCTTCGATTTCGCGGCAAAGCTTGCCGCACATGCGCCGGGCGGTGCGGAGGCGGGACTTGATCGCGTGTTCTTCACGGGCTCTGGTTCTGAATCCGTCGACACCGCGCTCAAGATCGCCATCGCCTATCAGCGCGCGATCGGGCAGGGCACGCGCACTCGGATCATCGGCCGTGAAAAGGGCTATCACGGTGTCGGCTTCGGCGGCATTTCCGTCGGCGGTCTCGTCAACAATCGTCGTGTCTTCCCGCAGATCCCCGCCGACCACATGCGCCACACGCTCGACGTCGAGCGCAACGCCTTCAGCAAGGGCCTTCCGGCTCATGGCATCGAGCTTGCCGAGGATCTGGAGCGGCTGGTCGCCCTGCACGGTGCTGAAACGATCGCCGCAGTCATTGTCGAGCCGATGTCCGGTTCAGCCGGCGTCGTCCTGCCGCCGAAGGGCTACCTGGAGCGGTTGCGCGCCATCGCCGACAAATACGGCATCCTTTTGATCTTCGATGAAGTCATCACCGGCTTCGGCCGTCTGGGCACGCCGTTCGCGACGGAATATTTCGGTGTCGTTCCCGATCTCGTTACGGCGGCAAAAGGCATCACCAACGGCACGATACCGATGGGCGCCGTCTTTGCCAGCCGCAAGGTCTATGACGGCCTGATGACCGGCCCAGAAAACCAGATCGAGCTCTTCCACGGCTATACCTATTCCGGCCATCCTGTCGCCTGCGCCGCCGGCCTGGCGACCATGGAAATCTACGAGGAAGAAGGTCTGTTGACGCGTGCAGCCGAGCTGGCCGAGGACTGGCAGAATGCGCTGCATTCGCTGAAGGGCCTGCCGCATGTGGTCGACATCCGCAATCTCGGCCTCGTCGGCGCTGTCGAACTCGCGCCGCGCGATGGCGCTCCCGGCACGCGCGCCTATGACGTCTTCGTCGATTGCTTCCAGAAGGGCCTGCTGATCCGCGTAACCGGCGATATCATCGCGCTTTCTCCGCCGCTCATCATCGAGCGCGCTGAGATCGAAACGATCGTCTCCATGCTTGGCGATGCCTTGAAGCGGGTAGCCTAATCATCTCTGAGCCTGGCCGGTGTAGATAGCGTCGGTCAGGCTCGATTCGAGAAGCTGTACGGTCGCTTCCATCCTTTGCCACGACATGATTGCCGGCAGCGGCTCGTCATCTGGAATGAAAGCATCTCATGTCGCCCAGCTGGGTGACGATGTCGTTTTTTCATGCGCAACACGGCTCCTCCCGTGATCTTCTGGACATGTTCAAGGTGCCATCGGAAAGCGTCCCGATGGATAATTGGGAAACCGGTCACAGGCCGGTGCTGCCCCCGCAACGGTAGCGGATCGAATGTCCTGATCGATGCCACTGGCAGAAGTGCCGGGAAGGTGTCGGGAAATCCGAATGGACAGGTCCGAAGCCCGGAAACCAGCCTTGACGGCATGCTTGACTGATCGCGGTGGGCGATCGAGAGGTGAATGGGGGTTTCCTGAGATCAGCCCCGTTTCAATCTCGCACAGCTTCCCATCAGTCACGCATGCGCCGGCTTGGATGGCACGAAAGTTGCCGCTCCCGAGACCGATTTTGCCGCCGTTCAGCCCGTTGAGGAGCGGGCCGATCCGAAGAGGTCCGACATTCGGGCAATCATCAAGCGTTCAATCAAGGAGGAGATGGCATGACTGGGAACAGAGGCGTGGTCTACATGCGGCCCGGCAGGGTCGAAGTGCGCGATATCGACGATCCGAAGCTGGAGGCGCCGGACGGCCGACGCATCGAACATGGTGTGATCCTAAAGGTGATCTCCACGAATATCTGCGGTTCCGATCAGCACATGGTTCGTGGCCGCACGACTGCGATGCCCGGCCTCGTGCTCGGGCATGAGATCACCGGGCAGATCATCGAAAAGGGTATCGATGTCGAGATGCTCGATGTCGGTGATATCGTCTCCGTCCCGTTCAATGTTGCCTGCGGCCGCTGCCGTTGCTGCAAGTCGCAGGACACCGGCGTCTGCCTGACGGTCAATCCGTCGCGCGCCGGCGGTGCCTACGGTTATGTCGACATGGGCGGCTGGATCGGCGGCCAGGCGCGGTATGTCATGGTGCCCTATGCGGATTTCAACCTGCTGAAGTTCCCCGATCGCGACAAGGCCATGGCAAAGATCCGCGATCTGACCATGCTTTCCGATATCCTGCCGACAGGCTTTCACGGTGCTGTTCGGGCAGGCGTCGGTGTGGGTTCCACGGTCTATGTTGCAGGTGCAGGACCGGTCGGTCTGGCTGCTGCTGCTTCCGCTCGTATCCTGGGTGCCGCCGTCGTCATGATCGGTGACTTCAACAAGGATCGGCTTGCACATGCAGCCAAGGTTGGTTTCGAGCCCATCGATCTTTCCAAGAGCGATCGTCTGGGCGATATGATCGCGGAGATCGTCGGCACCAATGAAGTGGATAGTGCGATCGATGCAGTCGGTTTCGAGGCGCGTGGTCATTCTGGCGGGGAACAGCCGGCAATCGTGCTCAATCAAATGATGGAGATTACACGAGCGGCTGGTTCGATCGGCATACCCGGACTGTATGTGACGGAGGATCCTGGTGCCGCAGACAATGCTGCAAAGCAAGGCAGCCTGTCCCTGCGCTTTGGTCTCGGCTGGGCGAAGGCGCAATCCTTCCATACGGGGCAGACGCCGGTGCTGAAGTACAATCGCCAGCTCATGCAGGCAATCCTGCACGACAGGTTGCCGATTGCCGATATTGTCAACGCCAAGATCATCTCTCTTGAAGATGCAGCACAAGGATATGAGAGCTTCGATCAAGGTGCTGCAACGAAGTTCGTGCTCGATCCGCACGGCGAGCTGACGAAGGCGGCGTAGTAAAGAAGAACTTACAGGATCACGGAGTGATCCTGAGGTGAATACAGGCAGAGGGCGGAGGTTGGTATCTCTGCCCTCGGTGTTGTAGCGGTGAACGCATATGAGTTTGCCGGACAACAAAATGGCGGCAAAAGCCAGAGACGGCATCAATTGCTTCGTCGATACACCTGCAGGTTTGTGCGCCGCCATAGAACATTTCGAGCAAGTATGCGCCGCAGCACGCCTTGCCGAAGTTCCGGATCATGTCTGGAAATGGCTAATCGGGTCGGAAAACTCGCAAAATTTGAGCGCGCCTGGTCTCCAAAGGCGGTTGTAGAGGCCGATTTATCGATAATAATGACGTATTATGTTGCCATTATACATCTATCCTTTACATATATGCGGGCATCCATGCGGAGGAGCTTCGTCATCGCTTCCTAAGCAACGGCGGCTTGACAAAGAACGCTAACCTGAAGAGATCGGATCAATGGCAAACTTTCTTGAGAAATGGACTTCGAAAAAGGCTGATAAGCCGAAGGCTGGCGCACGCAATGTTGTTGATACATTTCGTGCTCGAGTAGCGGAACAGAAGGCATATCTGGAGGAGTACGAGCGAGACACGGCAGGTTTCAAGAAGTGGCGCTCCACTTGGTTTCAGCGTGTTCCCGGTGGCTTTGGCGTGACGGTCGGTCGTGACTCGGTCAACGCCGGTCGTGGATTGAGCTATGTTGTCGTCGACGCGATCAAGGACGTGGCTGAGTTTCTCGATGATCTCGCCTATCACGCAGAGCATGATGCCGGCTTCCGGCAGGCTCTCGAGCAGAACCGCCAGCGTCGCGTCGCACTTCTGAATGCGGCAAAGACCGGAGGCAAGGCAGCGGCCTCGAAGACGAAGCCGAAGGCGAAAGCTATCAAGCCCGCAGCGGTGGCAAAGTCGGCCGCTGTCAAGCCTGCTGCTACCAAGGCAGCACCCAAGGCTACTCGGACAAAGGCTGCTTCCGTAGCCGCTCCCGCACCGGCTGCTGCAGAAGCAGCCAAGCCGAAGCGCACGCGCAAGACGAAGGCTGCTGGCGCAGCAGAATAAGATTAGGAAGCCCGCTTCACGCGGGCTTTTTCTTTGCTTGAAACATGCTCATGTCATCGAAGGTGTATGGCTGCGCCTTCAAACAAGCATCAAGGCGGATCTGTCCTCGACACTGTCGATCACAAGAGTTGAACCGAACAGGAAGAGAGATCCGAGGCCGTTACAGAGACTATGCGGCTATTGAAGTTGGGGAATGGGCCGGTACTCTGTGCTACATCACACCGAACCCACTGATGTTGATTGACGCGGCCGACAGAGCGCACAGCAGATATCGTTGTATTGAGTTGCTTCGAGGCAACGGAATGAGGCCGCGATACGCAAACGCGCTGGGCGTGACTTCTCTTTGAGCTGACCGATTGAGGGGGCGCAATGACGCTCGGCTCCGAGAAGGTTTATTCCGTACCAGGCAGCAACCTGAAAGGAGCGGCATCTGCCGCCCCTTTCGGTCAATTTCACTTCTTCTCGCTATAGGCCTTGATCGCGGCGGCAACTTCGGTCTTGGCCGCTTCCGCATTTTCGAAGCCACCGACTTCGACGACCTTGCGGGCGTCAGGCAGTTGCTTGTAAACGCGGAAGAATGCCTGCAGCCGGTCCTGCTCCAGCTTGGGAAGATCGGAGATTTCCTTGATGCCATCGTAGGTCGGATCGATCTTGGTGGTGGGTACGGCAACGATCTTGTTGTCGACCTCGCCGCCGTCGATCATCTTCAGCACGCCGATTGCACGCACGCGGACGATGGCGCCGGGAACGATCGGTTCGCGCGTATAGACGAGGGCGTCAAGCGGATCGCCGTCACCACCGAGCGAGCTAGTAATGGAGCCATAGTTGGCCGGATAAGCGACCGGCATGGATTGGAAGCGATCGACGACGATGTGGCCGGTCTTGGCATCGATTTCATATTTGGTGAAGCTGCCGGCAGGAATTTCGATGGCGGTGTAGAATTCCTGGCTTTCGTCTTTCGGCTGAGGATAGTCGATATAGGACACATAGTCGGCAGCCGAAACAACACCCGTGGAAAGGATCGTCATTGCAATGACGGAGATAAGCTTTTTCATATACGCCCCCGCGTTAAGGTTGAACGCTATCGCCCTAATCAGGGGTTGTTACGGGCTTGTGACATAGATCGGTGAATGCACAGCTAACTGTCCAGGCTCACCATCTACCCGAATGCGCGAACATTGCGGCGGATCGTCTGCGGCGGTTGGCCGAGCACGCGCAGGAAGGCGCGGCGCATGCGCTCGCGATCGGCAAAGCCGACTTCGATGGCGATTTCATCCATCGAATGGCGACCGTCTTCGATCATCAGGCGCGCAGCCTCCACCCGCATGTTCTCGACCGCCTTGGCGGGGGACTGGCCGGTTTCGCTGCGAAAGACGCGGTTGAACTGGCGTGGGCTGAGGCTTGCCGCCTCCGCCAGCTCCTCTACCGATACGATCTTGCGCAGGTTTCGTCCGGCAAAGTCGAGCGCGCGTTGAACGCGGTCGGATTTCGGCTCCAGCTCGAGAAGCGTCGAAAATTGCGATTGCCCGCCGGCACGACGATGATAGACGACGAGCTTTCGGGCTACGGTTCGCGCCAGCTCCTCGCCGTGATCCTTCTCGATCATTGCAAGGGCGAGATCGATGGTGGCGGTCATGCCTGCCGATGTCCAGATGGACCCGTCGATGATGAAGATCTTGTCCTCATCGACCTTGAGGGCGGGGAAACGATCCCGCAGCTCTCGCGCAAAGACCCAATGTGTCGTTGCGCGGCGGCCATCCAGTAATCCGGCTTCAGCCAAAGCGAAGGCACCGGTACACGGAGCCGCGACACGCCGGGCGGATTTTGCAGCCCGACGGATATAATCGAGGATCGCGGGAGATGTGGCCGAAACTTCTGTCGCCGCGCCGATGAAAAGAGAATCGAAAGCAGCATCGCCAAATGCCTCCGTTTCGACACTGAACCCTGCCGACGAGCGGACATGCCCTCCTGTCTCCGATAGCAGCGTGACACGGTAGAGCTCCCTCTCGCTCGCCAGATTTGCAACCTCGAAGGCGGTCACTGCGGTGAATCCCATGACCTGAAAGCCGGGAAAGACGAGAAATCCGATGGAATGCATGGCAAAACTCACGGCTGGAAAAGGTGTTTATAGCATTTATCGGTCGAAAACGGCATCAACTTTCTATGGTTCCGGCCATTATGCGTCGTTCTGGATGTCTGAAAACGTGGTGAATATGACATTTCGGTCATCGGCATTTGCGCCTATTATCATTGTAAGCGGGACAATGACGCCGCAGGACAAGGAATGGAAACAATGACAAATTCATCGGGCAAGGCATTGGTAACGGGCGCCTCTTCCGGCATTGGCGCCGTCTACGCGCATCGGCTCGCCCATCGGGGCTTCGACCTCATTCTGGTGGCGCGCAATGAAGAGCGACTTTCGGCGATTGCGGAGCGGCTGCGCACGGAGACGGGACGTAAGGTTGAAGTGATTGCCGCGGACCTCGGCTCCCAGAGTGATCTGCGTCGTGTGGAGCATGTGCTGAGGACGGATGAGGCGATCACGCTTCTCGTCAACAATGCCGGCTTCGGCGGAGCGGCACCCTTGCTGGAGGCCGATGTCGACAAGATGCAGCAGATGATCGACCTGAATGTCACCGCGCTCATGCGGCTCACCTATGCCGCCGTGCCAGGCTTTGTTCGGCGTGGCGGCGGTTCCATCATCAATATCGCCTCGATCGTCGCAATCGCGCCGGAGCTGTTGAACGGCGTCTACGGTGGCACGAAAGCCTTCGTGCTCGCCTTCAGCCAGTCCCTGAAACATGAGCTGGCGGACAAGAATATTCGCATACAGGCGGTTCTGCCCGGGGCGACTGCAACGGAATTCTGGGCAGTCGCTGGCGTCCCCGTGGAGCATCTGCCGTCGGAGATCGTCATGTCGACCGAGGACATGGTTGATGCTGCGCTGGTTGGCTTTGATCAGGGAGAGTTGGCGACGATCCCCGCTCTCGAAGATGTCGATCTGCAGAAGGCTTATGAAGATGCGCAGCAGGCCCTGAAGCCCAATCTCTCGCGCTCTGCCGCGGCTCGACGTTATCAAGTGAGGTAAGAATCGATCGAATGAATAGGGTGGCCGGCATTCACATCATATGTGCCGGTCATTCAAAAGCCATAAAACTGGCGAGGTTTGAAAAGGCAAAACGGATCGACATGATCCGAGCATCGGCTGCATGACATATCACGCAATACCACTTATGCGTCATGGCATATCCCAGCCAGTATCGACACCATCCATCAGGACCTGAATGAGAAGGTTCGCCGCGACCAAAGCAGATATGCGAGGTTCAATGCGATGTACTCCATCCAAGACCACACTCCTGTTTCCATCGTCATTGCGAACTACAACTACGCACATTTTCTGAGGCGCAGTATCGATAGCGCATTGGAACAGAATTACGACGATGCCGAGGTCATCGTCGTCGATGACGCATCGACCGATGCGACAGCTGATGTCATCGCCTCCTATGGCTCGCGAATAAAGACATGTCTGCGCGAGGTGAACGGCGGACATGCTGCTGCATTCAACACAGGCTTCGCATCCAGCCACGGCGAGATCGTGCTGTTTCTCGATGCGGATGATTATCTCTATCCGGATGCGGTATCGGAGGTTGTCGAAGCTTGGGAAGAGAAGACAGCTCAGGTGCAGTTCAGGCTGCATATCGTCGACGAACAGATGCATGTAAAGGATATATTTCCACCCGTGGAACTACCTTTCGATTCCGGTGACGTCACTCCGGAATTGTTGCGGAAAGGCCGTTATCAGACGACGGTCACCAGCGGTCTGGCATTCAGGCGTTCGGTGCTGGAGAAGGTCATGCCGGTGCCGGAGCCGGAGTTTCGCCAGGGAGCAGATGGATATCTTGCCACGGTTGCACCGCTCCATGGCGAGGTAACCTCCATCGAAGATTGCCTTGGCGCCTATCGCATACATGGCGCCAATCATTCCGTCTTTGCCGAAAGGCTCGGCCAGCGCGCGCGTTGGCGCATAGCGCATGATTTCCGCCGATTGGAGGCCCTATCTGATCAGGCGACGGAGATTGGATTGGATGTGCCTGATGATGCCGGCCTGCGCGATCCCGTCCACATCGAGGAGCGTCTGGCATCGCTTTGCATCGACAGGGACCAACATCCTGTTGCGAATGATTCCAGGCTCTCCCTTGCCACGGCCGGCGCGGTTGCCAGTCTCAGGATGAATGCATCGCGCAAGCGTCGCCTGATGCTGGCCGGATGGTTTCTCTCGATCGGTGTCCTGCCTCGGGATATGGCAAAGACCATCCTTTCGTGGAAGCTTGTGGCCTCGTCCCGGCCTCCGTTTCTCCTGCGTCTCTCGAAGACCATCAGGCATGCGATGGGATAGCTGGACTCCGGAAGACATGGAGATGCCTCGCGCCAATGGACGACACTGATCCTATTCGGTCATGCCCGATTTGCGCGAAGGTCCCATCAAAGCGTCGACCACGGCTTGATGATGGATATTCCTGTCATAACGGCTGTCGGTTGCGAGCTGCATCAACCCGGCAAAGGCGCTCCTGGCGGAAGGTTTCTTGCCCTCGCCGCGGAGATAGGCGGTCAGGCGGCGATAATTGGCATTGGTCTTGATCTCCAGCGGATTGCCAGCGCCCATTTTCTTCAACGGCCACCACGACCAGCCGATGCCGTTCTTTTCCTGCAATTCTACAGCACGCGCATACCAGTCATTGTTGTTCTCGCCGGATTCGCCGTTCCAGAGCGGCATGTCATATTGTTCGCGGAGCTTCAAAAAGGGTTCGATCGATTCCTGCGTCGTCGGTGTCCAGTATTTGTGGAAGCTGAGCGCCGTATTGCGGTCGTCGATCGGCAGCACGCCGGCATAGTTGTTGCCCCAGCAATTGCCCTCGATGAGAAGCATATGGTTGGTATCGATCGCGCGGATGGCGCGGATGGTGCGCTGATAGATATCGCGCAGCGGCCGGTTTTCGGTTTCGCGGCAGCCACCTTTGTCTTTTCTGTCCTGAAAACCCCAATTCGGTTCGTTGAGCAGATCGTAACCGGCGATCGTCGGCTCGTCGCTGTAGCGACGGGCGATCTCGCTCCACAGCGCGATCATCATTGCCTGGTTTTCATCGCTGTGCCAGAGCGACGGCTTGTTCGGATTGCGGTCGGAAATGGCGATGTCGTGACCCTGGCCGCCAGGTGCCGCATGCAGGTCGAGGATCAAGTACATGTCGTTGGCTTTCAGCCAGCGGATCAAAACGTCAATCCGCCGAAAGCCCTCTTCGTTCCAGACAATGTTTCTGGACGTGTTCCTGCCGTGCTTGTCCTCGATGAACAGGTTCCAGTGCATCGGCAGGCGCACGCTGTTGAAACCCCATTTGGCCATCGCGTCGATATCAGCTTTCGTTACCGCATTCTCCCGCCAGGACCGATAGAATTGCTCTGTCTTTTTCTCGCCGATGACTTCGGATATGCGGCGGCGAATGATGTGCTGCGCCTTGAGATTGGCAAGGCCCATCATGTAGCCCTCCTGCACCATCCAGCCGCCTAGGCCGAGACCGCGCAGGATGAGGGGATTGCCCTTGCCATCGACGATCCGCTGATGATCGGCACGAACGAATCCCTCGGCATATGCCGATGGGGCAAATGACCCCAGGCAGATAATGGACAGGCTGGCGAGCAACAGCAGAAAATGTCTCATGAATCCCAACTCGCGTGAAACTTTGGCGCCATGTGGGCAAGGCACCGCGTGGAAGGCCAAAATCACGTGACAACATCTACGCCAGTCGATCCAACGGTGCGCCGAAGATGATCTCCTGATAGGCAGCAAGCAGGGCGGGCTCCTCGATGGAGCCGTGATGATGAAGTTGACGCCAGGCGCCGTCGATCCGGGTGAACCAGCGTGTCGTGCGAATGCGAAGCTCGACACTCCTATCGGCGGTGATGCAACTTCCCTTCTCTCGACCGACGAACAGATGCCAGTCATCGCCGCCCTGGCTGGTGAAATCGTGGAATGTGACCTGGACTTTCGCCTTCCCACCAAACAGCTTCCCATAGCCATCACGGATCGACGGCCATCCGCGCCGGATGCCCCCGATCGGATTGTCCATGCTTGGCTTGTCGCCATCGGCCCAATTGGCGGCGAGTGCGTCCAGGTCGCCGGCGTTGAAGGCGCGATAAAAGCCAATAAGTGCATCGAGGGCACCGCCGTCGCCCATCATGTTTTCGCTGCCGGTAATCTCAGTCAAAAGTTCTGTCATGTTCAATTCTCCTGTTGTCATGAGTCATGATCCGCGGCGTGCCCCTGTGGGGTGCGGATAAACATCGCGACGGAGAGATCGATCGCCAGGGCGAGAACCATGGCGCCGGCTCCGATGAAGAAGAGCAGGTAGTAGTTTCCGCCGGTTTGCGCGAAGATGAAGGAAAGTCCGTAAGCGGCTGCCGCCTGGAACAGCGCGAAGAACACGGTTGCCAGGCTCCAGGCGACTTTCTGTTGTGCCGGGTGGTGCGGAAGCAGCTCCGCGATCCTGCCGAGCATTAGGGGAACCGTGCCGGTTACGAATGCGCCGACGATCACGCTCGAAGCGATGAGCCAGGCCTGCCCGAGGCCAAAGGCGGGAATGGCGACTGCGACGGCCTCGAAAAGAAAGGCGAACCGCAGCGCCGCGGCAAAGCCCGTGCGATCGGCAAGATGCCCGGCGAGTATCGGGCCGATGGTCGCGCCGAGGCCGAACAGCACCCAGTATTCCGCGCCGACCTGCAGGCCCTGTCCCAATCCGCGGGCCACAAAATCCACGAGAAAGATCATATGCGGAACCCAGCCGGCGGCATTCAGTGCGTATTCGATATAGAGCGCATGCAGTGTCCAGCGTTTTGGTACATGCGTAGCGTGTTGCGTCGGTATGGAGTGGCCAGCGACATCATGCGGCCATCCGCCCCAGGCAATGAACGTCAGCAGCAGCGACAGGACGCCAAGGCCGAGCCAGGTTTCTCGCAAGCCCTGTTGGAGGAGCAGGGGAACCAGTGTGCCCGACAGTGCAACCCCGGAGCCGATGCCCATGAAGATCACGCCGCTGGCAAGCCCCCGGCGAGAGGGCGAGATCAGCGGCAGGACGGTCGGCGCTGCCAGAACCATCAGGACGCCACCGGCAAGGCCGGCCGCAAAGCGCCAGACGAAAAACCACGCAAAACTGACGGGAAAGGCGCACGCAAAGAAGGCGGCCGTTGCGGCAAGCATCATGACCTTGAGCGTCAGGACGGTCGAAAAACGCGCGGCGAGCGTCCGCCCGAGCAATGCGCCGATCAGATAACCCGACAGATTAGCGGCACCGAGATAGGCGGCCGTAGAGGCTTCGAACCAGTGCGCGTCGACGATGGCGGGAAGGAGCGGAGTATAGGCGAAACGCGCGAGGCCGATGCCGATAAGGCAGGCGCAGAATGCCGACAGGATGGCACGCCATGCCTTCCGGGTACCATGATGGTTTCTGTCGATTTCGTGCGTCGTCGCGTCAGTCATGGGAATTCTCTCAGCTATCAGTGCTTGAGAGAATACGCCGCAAGCTATATCATAAAAATTGATTTGTTATGAGAACAGCTATCTCTATTGGAGATATGTAAGCCATGGACGTATCCGATCTCAGGGTTTTCGAAGCGGTATCGCGGCACGGCAGCATGAACCGGGCGGCACAGGAGCTGCATACGGTACAGTCGAACGTAACGGCGCGTATTCGGGCGTTGGAAGAAGAGCTTGGCGTCAGCCTTTTTCAGCGGCACGCAAGGGGCGTATCGACCACGCCGGCGGGACAACGCATTCTGCCATTTGTCGGCCGCATCACCAAACTTCTTGCCGATGCACGCACCGCCGCACATGATGACGGCTCGCCGGGCGGGACGCTCTCCATCGGCAGTCTGGAAACGACCACGGCGTTGCGATTGTCGCCGCTCCTCGGCCAATTCGCCAAGACCTATCCTCAGGTGCGGCTCGTCGTTACCACCGGTACGACCCGCCGGTTGATCGACGATGTCGTTTCATGCCGGGTCGAGGCCGCCTTCGTGGCAGGCCCCGTCAGCCATCCCGATCTCGATCACGAGGTGATCTTTCGTGAAGAGCTTGTTCTCGTGACAACGCCTGCCATCCACACAATGGAGGATTTAATCGAGATTGCCGATCTGAAGACCATCGTCTTCCAGATCGGATGCTCCTATCGGCAGCGACTGGAATCGCTTCTTGCCGATATGGGCATCGTCACATCGAAACCGCTGGAATTCGGTTCTCTCGATACGATCATCAGCTGCGTGTCGGCAGGTGTCGGCGTCACTCTTCTGCCGAGGGGTGTCGTTGCCGCCGCCGCCGGTGAGGGCAGGGTTGCAATCCACGAACTCCCGCCGGAGCGGTCGCTGGTGGATACGCTCTTCGTGCGCAGGAAGGACGCTTATACCTCCAGCGCCATGACCGCGCTCCTCGATATGCTCCGATCGGCCCGGCCTAGAGCCGGATGATTTTAGGTCTGTTCGACCTAAAATCTGAATCCGCTCTAGCTGGAAGCCATGATCTCCTGCCAGGCACTATAGGCCGAAAGCACGGTTTCCATCTGGGCTGTGTGGCCGGCGATAAACGCTTCGCCATAGATGGTCTCGTCCGGATATTCGGTGATCAGGGTCATTGGCACTGTGTGGCGATTGTCGATATTGGCGAGGCAGGGAAAGCCGTTGATGATACGGAAGCCCGTTTCGCCGGCATGGGTTTCATACAGTGCGATCTGGCGGTCATTGTAGCCCAGCAGTCCCGGGATGGCGCCGAGGTGCTTCGTGACCTTATCCAGAAGCTGTTCTGCCTGGGTCGCCCAGCCGGAATGATAGCGGGCAATCAGGAAGAATCCTTTCGGCAGTGTCCACATGGCGAAATTGCGTGGGACGTAGCCGGAAAGCGGACGCGTCCATTCATGCGCCGGATAGCCGTGCAGATTGACATGCAGCTGCGCGCCGCTCAGCTTTTCCGCCTGGAAACGGATCTTCTTCTCGAAGAGATATGGGCCGGCGTTCTCTTCGGTACGGTATTCGAGGTCGTCGCCAAGCGCGGTGTAGCGGGCGGCATGATACATGTGGCGCGGGCTGTCCTGACGCAGGCGCTGATGCAGCGCGTAGCCATCGGGATTTTCCAGCGGCGAGATGGTGAAATGGGCGCCTTCGAATTTGGCTAGTCGCTTTGCCGCACGCAGGGCGCCCGCGCCGCCGGTCGTCTCATTGGCGTGCTGGCCGCCGCTGATCATCACGGCCGCGTCGCGGCCCTTGACATAGCGTGCTCGAACAGAGCGTCCGGAGCGAGTAGCGGCCTCAAACGCTTCGCCGCCGATCCTGTCAAGCTCGGCCTCGATCTGCAGCACGGCTAAAGGTTCCGTTGCCGTCTCGAGCTGCTGCTCAAGGCCATCCCAGTAGTGAGCGGATAGCGGCTGCGTCTCGACTTTGACAGAAATCTCGCCGGAGGAGAGTAAGACCTGCGGAACGATCTGCCCTGGCTTCAAGCCGCGGTCGCCCAGCGGCCGGCCGGATTTCTTCTGGAAGAATTCGAGCAGCGAAAAATAGAAATCTTCATGCAACGCCTCGCGCAGGCTCATCACTTCATCGCCAACAGGCAAGGCCTCATCCGTCGCCGGCAGGGCAACGCGGATATTCAGCTCTTCGAAATAGGGCTCGCTTGCACCCCAGTCGAAATGAGTAATCGCGGCGATGGTCTCCTCGAAGAGCTGTTCATAGTCCGTGGCGAGCCTTTCGCCCGTCGCATTGCCATCCCGTACGATCCAGCCGGTCGGAGAAACGCTCGTTTCGCCGGCTGCATCGATGTGGATACGATTTGGTACGAGCACCTTCAACCGGCGTTCACCAGCCGCATTGCTCTTCAAGAGCGCATCATAATGAAAGTCGCCATCTGCTCTCGCGATGAAGGTGATCTTCCGGTCTCCGACCATCGCCGCAAGCGGATAGGCTTCCAGCCGGAAGCGATTGTCCGGCGCATTCGGGTGAACCGGATAGTGGATCTCGATCGCGTCCACATCCCGTAGATCAATCTCCTCGATGAAGGCGGTCACCAGCGGCTTGTAGGCGCTGCGAATGCGCGCCTTTACGCCCTTTTCCTTGAGTTCGCGCTCTGCCTGCAGGCGGCTTTCTTTGTCATCGAAGGTCCATGCCTCGAAATTCTGATCGGGCTTGGCATCTGCGACGAGGCGCGAGAGGGTGCGCTCAAAACTTCTTTCGAAAATCAGAGTCATGATATCTTACCTTGTCGTTCTGCCAGTCGGGTCGAGGCTGTCGCGCAGCCAGTCACCGAGGAGATTGAGGCCGAGCACAGTCAAAAGGATTGCGAGGCCAGGAAAGAGGCTCACCCACCACGCGGTCTGCAGATAGGTTCGTCCGTCGGCCAGCATGCCGCCCCAGCTCGGGATAGTGGGATCTACGCCCAGCCCGAGAAAAGTGAGGCTGCTTTCAAGCAGGATGTTGTTGGCGATGTTCAGCGTCATCAGCACGATCACCGGCCCGACAAGGTTCGGCAGCAGATGCTGGAAGATGATGCGCCAGTCTTTGACGCCGATCGCACGTGCCGACAGAATAAACTCGCGCTCGCGCAGGCTGAGTACCGAGCCGCGTACGAGGCGCGCATATTGCACCCATTGCGACACGATCAGCAGGATGATCGTGTTGGTCAGGCTGCCGCCGACGATGGCGATGAAGGTGATAGCGAGGAGAATGAAGGGCATGGCGAGCTGGATGTCGGCAAAGCGCATCAGCAACATGTCCCAGATGCCGCGGTAGTAGCCCGCCGCAAGGCCGACCAGCACGCCAAGAACCACGCCGCCAATCACCGAAGTCAGGCCGACGGTCAGCGATATCTTGCCGCCTGCGACGACGCGGGCAAGTACATCGCGCCCGAGCGGGTCGGTGCCGAAGGGGTGAGCGAGGCTGGCAAAGGGTCTTGCGAGCCGTGCCATCAAGTCGATCTTTTCGGCGCCACCGGGAAAGAGCACGTCAGAGAGCAGCACGGCAAGGCAGATGACGACCGTGATCAATGCTCCCACGATGAATTCGAAACTGTAGAAACGCGAACGGCGTGAGATCGTGGCGGCCATCGGCTTACTCCGTGCGAATGCGGGGATCGACAAGGCCATAGGCGATGTCGACGAGGAGGTTGACGCCGACGATGAACAGCGCCAGCACGGTAATCACGCCCTGCAAGACCGGATAGTCGCGGGCGCCGACGGCATCGAATGCCAGCGTGCCGAGACCCGGCCAATTGAAGACGCGCTCGATGACGACGATGCCGCCCAGCAGGCCACCGAACTGGATGCCGAAATAGGTGATGAGCGGTATTGCGCAATTGCGCAGCGCGTGCTTGTAGAGCACCTTGCTTTCGCTGAGGCCCTTCGCACGCGCGACCATGATGTATTGCGATTGTAGCGTTTCCAGCATGGCGGTCCGCACCAGGCGCACATTCGTTGCCGTCAGGATCACGCCCATCGTCACCGCAGGCATCACGTAGCTCGAAATCCCGACCATCCCGCTTGGCGGCAGCCAGCCGAGCGTGATGGAGAACAAGAGCACCATCATCAGCGCCAGCCAGAAGTTCGGGAAGGAGAGGCCGAGCAGCGAGAGAACGCGGATGATCTGATCCGCCGTCTTGCCGCGTGCTGTCGCTGCCTTGATCCCGAGCGGAATGGAGAGCGCGATCGAGACGACCATGGAGATGAAGGCGAGCAGCAGCGTTGCCGGCAGGGCATTGGCAATCAGCTGGGAAACCGGCGTTCCGCCGGTGAAGCTCCGGCCGAAATCCAATGTCAGCAGCCCCTTCAGGAAGGTGAAATATTGCACGAGGAAGGGCTGATCCGTGCCAAGCGCTGCGCGAATGCGCGCGAGATCGTCTTCCGTCATGCTGCCGCCGCCTTGAAACATCATCAGGGCAGGGTCGCCCGTGAGGCGGATGGCGAATGAGACGAGAAGAGTGATGGCGATCACGACGAAAATCGCCTGCAGCAATCGCTTGATGAGAAAACCGGCCACGTTCTTACCCCGAGAGCTTTCGGACGACGCCGCCGACCGAGCCGGCGGCGTCCTGCTGGATGATTAGTCGACGGTGACTTCGTTCAGCTTGATGCGGGTATCGGGTGCGGGCACGAAGCCCTTGACCCGCTTGCTGACGCCGTAGATCGCGTTGCTGTTGTAGAGCGGCAGTTCCAGCGCCTTGTCGGCGACATACTTGCCGATGTCTTTCAGCACCTTCTCGCGCTCGGCGCGATCGGTGAGGGGACGCTGCGATTCCAAGAGCTTGTCGAGCGTGGCATCCTTTTCATACGGATTCCACTTTTCGCCGGAGTGGTACATCGAATAGGCGGTGTTGTCGTAGTCGAAGGTCCAGCCGCCCCATTTCTGCTGGAACATCGCGCCGGTCTTGCCCTGCGGGATGATGTCGTTCAGCAGAACGTTGGTTTCATAGGGCTTGATGGTGGCGGTGAGGCCGACCATCTGCAGATAGCTTGCCACGACCTGCGCCACTTCGTTCATCGTCGCGTCATTGCCGCGAATGTCGATCTGCAGTGCAGCGCCAGGCTTCACGCCAGCTTCGGCAAGCAGCTTCTTTGCGCCTGCAGGATCGTAGGGAAGCGGCTTCAGATCGGCATCGTAGCCGAAGGAAAGCGAGTTCTGGAAACTGACGATCTCGGTTCCCTGGCCCGCGAGGATCGACTTGACGATCGTGTCGCGGTCGACGGCCATGATGATCGCCTTGCGCACGCGCGGATCGGCGGTGATGCCATCGCGGGTGTTGAAGCGCAGCGCGTCGACTGTCGGGCCGGGAACGCTGGCGATTTCGAGCTTGGAGTCGCCCTGGATGACCGGGAGCATGCCGATCGGAATGGTCGGCGGGATGACGATATCGACGCGGCCGGCCTGAAGTTCGGCAACGGCGGTCGCCGGCTCGCTGATGAAGCGGTATTCGAGCTCGGAAATCTTCGGCGCGCCGCCCCAGTAGTCCGGATTGGCTTCGAGCTTGATGTTCACCTTCGGCGTATAGGAAACGAACTTGAATGCACCGGTGCCGACCGGGTTGAGATTGAAGTAATCCTCGCCCTTTTCCTTGATGTATTTCGGCGGAACGATCATCGCGCCATAGCCGGCGAGCTTCGTCAAAAGCACCGGATCGGGCGTTTTCAGCTTCATGTCGACGGTGTAGTCGTCGATGATGTCAACGCTTTCGATCGCGGTGTAGTTCGAGCGCTGCGGTCCCTTGGCGCCCTGCTCGCCGAGCAGGCGATCGAAGGTGAACTTCACCGCCTCGGCATTGAAGGGCTCGCCGTCATGGAATTTGACGTTGTGGCGCAGCTTGAAGCGGATGCGCTTGCCCTGATCCAGTTCTTCCCAGGATTCGGCAAGGCCCGGCACTAGTTTGAGATCGGGGCCGCGATAGGTGAGGCCATCGAAGATGTTGGTCGAGACGGCAGCCCATGCCACCAGGAACGTGTCGATCGGGTCCCAGCTGCCCGGGTCCTGCGACGACGACACGGTGAGCTTGCCCGCCGCGAAGGCCGGAGCGGCGCTGATGGTGACGCTCGACATGACGAGTGCGGTCAGAGCGGTTTTCAATCCCCATTTCATTGTTTTCATTGAACCTGTTTCCTCTTCAGATCGATGCTATGGTTGGCGGTCGTTCAGGCACTCTTGGCGATGAAGTGGCCTGAAGTGATTTCCTCGTGAGCCAGGATCGGCGGCTCGTCGCCGACGCGGCGGACGGGATTGGGGATCTCGCCCTCGATGAGAGCGGTTCTGCGCTCCTGTGTCGGATCGGCGATCGGCACGGCCGAGATCAGGCGCTGCGTATAGGCGTGCATCGGGGTTTCGAAGACCTGCCGCCGGCTGCCGATCTCCATGATCTGGCCGAGGTAGAGGACGGCGACGCGATGGCTGATCTTTTCGACCACCGCCATGTCATGGCTGATGAATAGATAGGCAAGTTCACGCTCGGCCTGCAGGTCCATCAATAGGTTGATGATCTGCGCCTGGATCGAGACGTCGAGGGCGGAAAGCGCCTCGTCGGCGATGATGAGCTTCGGATCGGAGGCAAGTGCGCGGGCGATGCAGACGCGCTGGCGCTGGCCGCCGGAAAACTCATGCGGGTAGCGATCGGCATGGGCGGATGTCAGGCCAACGCGCTCCAGAAGCTCATCGACCCTGCGACGCACCTCTTTCGATCCGGAAATGATGCTGTGGGTGTTGATCGGTTCCGCAATCGAGAATCCCACAGTCTTGCGCGGGTCGAGCGAAGCGAAGGGGTCCTGGAAGATATACTGCACGTCGCGCCGCAGGCGGAACCGTTCCAGTGCCGACATGGCGGCAAAGCTCTTGCCATTGAAGGTGATTTCGCCCGAACGTGCCTTCTGCAATTGCTGGATGGTGCGGCCGATGGTCGATTTTCCCGAGCCGGATTCGCCGACAAGCGCCAGCGTCTCACCGGGGTGAATGTTGAAAGCGACCTTCTGGACGGCACTGCAGCGATGCGTGACCTGGCCGAATATGTTCTTTTTGATATCGAAGCGCACAAAGAGATCGCGCACGGACAGCAGCGGCTGCTGGTCGTAGCGGGCGGTATTCTGCACCCGCTCCTCGCCGACGATTTTGGGCTCGCCGCCATCGAGAACTGTCAAGGGCATGCGCTTCGGAAAATCCTGGCCGGTCATGCTGCCAAGTCTCGGCACCGCGGCGAGAAGAGCCTTCGTATAGGGGTGCTGCGGATTGGCGAATATCTCGCGAACCGGGCCTTCCTCGACCTTCTTGCCTTTCCACATCACCACGACGTCGTCGGCCATTTCGGCGACAACACCCATGTCATGGGTGATGAAGATCATGCCCATGCCGAGATCCTTCTGCAAATCCCGCATGATGTTAAGGATCTGCGCCTGGATCGTCACGTCGAGCGCCGTCGTCGGTTCGTCGGCAATCAGTAGTTTCGGGCGGCAGGCGAGCGCCATGGCGATCATGACGCGTTGGCGCATGCCGCCGGACAGCTGATGCGGGTAGCGCGTCAACAGCGCCTCGGCATCGGGTAGACGCACCATTTCGAGCAGGCGTCGGGCTTCAGCCATCGCGGCGGACTTGCCGATCTTCTCGTGCAGCAGAAGGACTTCGCAGATCTGGTCACCGATGGTGAAGACGGGGTTGAGCGAGGTCATCGGCTCCTGGAAGATCATGGCGATCTCCTTACCGCGGACGGAGCGCATGTCCCTCTGCGAGAGTTTCAGCAGGTCTTTGCCATTGAAGAGGATGCTGCCGGTTTCGAAGCGCGCACCCATCATGTCTGCGAGGCGCATGACCGAGAGCGAGGTCACCGACTTGCCGGAGCCGGATTCGCCGACAACCGCAAGCGTTCTGCCCGGTTCGACCGAAAAGGAAAGCCCCTCGACCACGCGGTTTTCACCGAACCGCACGGTCAGATCCGCTACAGACAGAAGCGGTTTGTTGTCGCCTGTAGCATTCGTCATGCGCTTACCTCGATATTGGGCAGGTCGTTCATGGCGTCCGGGATGATGGCCGTGTCACACTTTGCATCGATCATGCAGATGCGCTCGCCGAGATCGCCGTCAGGGCCGGATCGTAGCACGCTCATGCGGACACCCATTGCGACCCGGCAAAAGCAGGCGATGTTTTTCTACAAAACAGGCGTCTCATGAACATCTGTATCCGCGTTCCCATTATATTTGTTAGGGCATGAGATAGCATCAAACAACAATCTGGTCTATATTGTTCAACAATTTTCGTATTGCCAATCAAAAATGGGGACAAACCTGCATAAAATCGTCCAACGGACTTTCCTGTTGGGGCAGTTCGACAGCGTAGACAAGCATGAGAGCTCCACTCGCTTTCCAGTAAATGCTTGATACAGGCAGGCATCGGAGACGATTGAGCGCAGGCGCCGGGAGAGCAAATGAAGCAGACAAATCTTGCGAGCATCGAGCCGACATCAGTCGCAGAGACAGGGCAGACGCTGGCGGAACTGACGGCTGCCCGCATCCGCGAGCGCGTGATCAGCGGTACGCTGTCGCCGGGCAGTCATCTGTCCGAGGCAGCTCTTTGCGAGGAGCTGCAGGTCTCGCGCAATACGCTACGCGAAGTCTTCCGGCTGCTGACGAAAGAGGGCGTGCTGCGTCACGAAGCCAATCGCGGCGTCTTCGTTTCCACGCCGAGCATCTCGACGATCATGGATATCTTCCATATTCGCCGCCTGATCGAGTGTTCGGCGCTTGCCAATGCACATCACCGCCATCCGAGCGTCGACAAGATGCGTGCCGCCATCGAGGCTGCCGTCCAGCATCGTGATCGCGGCGAATGGCTGGAGGTCGGCAGCGCCGATATTGCCTTTCATGCAGCGATCGTCGAGCTTGCGGACAGTCCCAGGCTTTCCGCCTTCTATGCGCAGATCTCGCTGGAGTTGCGTCTGGTGTTCGGCTTGATCCGCGATCCCGAATATCTGCATGCTCCCTATGTCGGCCAGAACGCGACTATTCTTGCGCATCTGGAGGAGGGGGCGCCGGCAAGTGCTGCCGAGGCGCTGGAGAAATATCTGTTTCAGGCGGAGCGCTTCATCCTGGCTGCCTATTCAAGGGCGATGCCCGGCTGAGATTTGATCTCGCTCATTGGTACTATGAATGATGTGGATAACTCCGGCGTGAGGGCGGAAGTCCGGATGCAACCATTTGCGTCTTTGCCAGCTTTGGCGGAAGGATAGACAGCACCCGGGATGAAGGCATGTTGTCCATCGGGCGGCCGAGATTGGTTTGGCTGCAATCGATCAGGATCATTGCGTGCCGATCAGCCGGAGAATTCGTTTCGGCAACCGATATGACGGATGATGAGGCTATGGACGCGCGATCCTTGACGACCCCCAGCAGGGCCACCGCGATCCAGCAGGTTTGGGCTTCGCCACTCTATCGCGGCGCGACGCTTGCGCTGTTTCTCTCCGGCCTTGCGACATCGGCTTCGTTGCCGCAAATCGTCCTCTTCCTGGTGAAGGAACTCGGGGCGTCCTTGCCGGTGGCGGGGCTCTATTATCTGACCGGCCTGACGGCACCGATCGCCGGCTACCTCGTCGGCAGCTATTCCGACAGAAGCGGCAGGCGTTTCGGCCTTTTCCGGCTTTGCGCCATTGCCGGCGCCCTCGGCTGGGCGGGGATTGCGCTTTCCACCAAGCCATGGATGCCGTTCGTGATCGGCACAGTCATTCTGGGTTTTTCAGGATCGGCCACATCGCAGCTGTTCACTGCCATTCATGACGATCTCAAAGCGAAAGGAACCGGTGCCAACGATAGCGTGGTCGCCATCATCCGAATGGCCTTGACGGCCGGTTGGGTCATCGGGCCGTTTTTGGGTGCCTGGTGCGCGGTCGAAATCGGCCTCCGCCCCATGCTGTGGGGAACGGCGATCTGCTTCTTCGCGCAGATCATTCCGCTCGGAACCCAGCATGCCTTGGCCACGCCCAGACAGCGAGCCGATAAAAAGACTGATGCCGTCGGTCATGTCAGCTGGTCCGAGATGCTGCCGCTTCTGGCCTTCACCGGCCTTTACGTGCTGGTCTATGCTGGCGAGCCGATCAAATACGGATTCTTACTGCTTTACATGCAAGACCAGCTCAAGCTTGATCCTTCCATTCAGGGATCGGTGATCGGAACGCAGCCATTCATCGAACTCATCCTGATGCCGTTCAGCGTTCTTTTGGCGCGACGGATCGGCATTCTATGGATGATGTGCGTCGCCGCGATCTGCGGCGTCATGGCCAACCTCTGTTTTGCGGCCTGGCCGACGGCTATGGGCATGTTTGCTGGCCAGATCCTGATGGGCGGTGTCTGGGGGCTCTATATGGTGCTCGGGCTGATCGTTGCCCAAAGGCTCCTTCCGAATGCGGTCGCGACGGCTTCGGCGATCTTCATGAGCTCGTCGGCGCTTGCCAGTGCGCTTGGCGGCGGCGTTGGAGGTGTCGGTGTTGCCTATCTCGGGCTTCCGAACGTTTTCTATCTTCCGGCGGCGTTCTCTCTGGCTGCAGCGCTCGGTCTCGCCATGATGGCCCGCTCGGGTGCCATCAAATAGGGGTTTCCCGCTACAAGATAGGCATTGTTCAACCTCGGAAGGTTCCGGCCAGCGCCAAACCTGCTCCAATCCTTCGCCCGGGTTTCTGGTAGGCATGCTTACCATCTTCGCCTTCGGTTTCGTCAGAGACGCCACATCGCCCTAGCCAGCCGAGCGTTCGTCTCGCTGAAAATAAGATTGACTGAGGACTGTCGATTGTCTAAGTGATAAAGTCATCTGATGACTTGATGAGATCCAATCATGCGTGCTCTGACCAAAACCACGCTTGCGGATACGGCCGTCGAGGCAATTCGCAGCGAGATTACCGGCCGACGCTGGCTCGTCGGCGAAAAGCTGCCGAACGAAGCATCCCTCTCGTCGATGCTCTCCGTCAGCCGTGGCACGATCCGCGAGGCGGTAAGAGTGCTGGTATCCCAGGGTTATCTCGAAACCCGGCAGGGGTCCGGCACCTATGTTCGTTCAAGTACGGATGTCAGCCGGCCACTGGATATGGCGCGCCGTGCCGGGTTGAGGGATCAGTTCGAGGCTCGGCTTGCGCTGGAGGTCGAGGCCGCCCGGCTTGCGGCGCTACGCCATTCTCCGGAGGTCGTTTCGCAATTGCGCGCCTTGCTGATTACCCGTGGCAACTATGCCGGTGGTAACAAGGCTACGTTCATCGAGCGTGACCTTGCCTTCCACAAAGCTGTCGTCGCGGCTTCGCAGAACAGGGCCATGATCGAGATCTACGAGTTCTTCTCTCTCTCGATTGCCGAGACCATCGAGGCGACGCTGGGCGAGGACATTCCCGAGCCGGATATGCTGGCGCATATCGCTATCGTCGATGCTATCGAAGCCGGCAATCCCGAAGCGGCCGATAGAGCTGTGCGCCGCTTCATGGCCCCCATCGTCGCTACTCTTGATCGGTTGCTTATGTCATGACCAAGCTCTCGCAAAATCTCGCCTCCGTCGAATTGATCGATGCCGAGGCCGATGAAATTCCGGCACCGTTGCCGCATGGAGGCAAGTCGCCGATCGGCAGGTTTCTGCTGGGTGCGAGCCTTGTGCTCATCGCCTTCAATCTGCGGCCAGTTTTTTCAAGCGCATCGACGCTCTTGCCGGAGATACGGACCGGACTTGGTCTCTCCGCCTTCGGAACCAGTATTCTTACGACTTTGCCTGTTATCTGCATGGGGCTGTTTTCACCGCTTGCGCCAAGGCTCGCGCAGCGCATCGGGACAGAGCGTGTCCTGCTGGGCGTCATTTTCATGCTCGCGGTGGGCACGGCGCTACGGGGTTTTTCCTCGATTTCGCTGCTATTCTTGGGCACCGCGTTGGCTGGCGCCTGCATCGCCATCGGTAATGTGCTGTTGCCCGGCGTAGTCAAGCGCGATTTTCCCGATAAGGCGGCGCTGATGACGGGTTGCTATACGATGGCGCTATGCGCAGGCGCTGCGAGTGCGGCCGGCTTTACGCTTCCTGTCGAGCATGCTCTTGGTGGATCGCTCGGCGGTGCGCTCGCCATTTGGGCGCTGCCGGCTTTCGCCGTCGGACTTCTCTGGTTGCCGCAGGTGATCGGAGCGCACAGCCAGGCGCGGCGTACCGGCTTTCGCGTTACCGGTTTGTGGAGTGATCGCATCGCCTGGCAGGTAACGCTTTTCATGGGGTTGCAATCGGCGCTTGCCTATTGCGTCTTCGGCTGGCTGGTACCCATCCTGCGTGAACGTGGTCTTGATGGTGTCACAGCTGGCGTCATCGTGTCTGCCTCGGTCATGGTGCAGGCGGCTGCTTGCCTGGTGGCGCCTCATATCGCCGTTAAGGGTAAGGATCAGCGGGCGATCAATGTCATCCTCTGCTTAATTGCCGTCGTTGCCTTGCTGGGGCTGCTCTTTGCTCCGCTCTGGACGGTCTGGTTCTGGGCGGTACTCCAGGGCGTCGGGCAGGGTGGATTGATCGCTGTAGCGCTGACTGTCATCGTATTGCGTTCGCCCGATGCACATGTCGCCGCGCATCTCTCTGGCATGGCGCAATTCGTAGGTTACCTGCTTGCTGCGATCGGTCCGCTCGTGGTCGGCATGATTCATGGTTGGACGGGAAGCTTTGCCTGGAGTTCCGTCCTGTTTCTGCTGCTCGGTCTCGGTGCTGCGATCAACGGTTGGTTTGCCGGTCGTGCGATCACCGTCAATGCGAGGACGATTGAAACACCCTGATGGATGCGACCCGGCTGCCGGAACGCAGCGTTGAATTGATGCGTCCCAACGCCTGCGATCAATTTTGTTCAGATAAAAGTCAATCGCCCGTTCAAAGAACGGATCGCTTGATTATGGCGCGTGACGAAAAGATCCGGATCAGCCGGCCTTGCGTTGGCGCCGTGGTGGTTCGACCGCCGGAGGAATGTCGGTTACGCTTTTCGCATGGCCCAGGAGAGCCTTCTTTGCCAACGTCGATCTTGTGGCTGCATAAGAGGCGGAAACCATCGGATAATCCGCGGGCAGGCCCCATTTCCTTCTATATTCTTCGGGCGTGAGGCCATATTTGCTGTTTAGATGCCGCTTTAACGACTTGTATTTTCCGCCGTCTTCGAGGCAGATCAGATAGTCATCGGTTATGGATTTCTTGATCGGTACAGCCGGCTTCAACAGTTTTTCCACTGCGGTTGCCGACGATACAGGCTGCTGAGAGCCTGTAAGTGCCAAATAAGTTTCCGTGATGAGCCTCGGCAAATCTTCCGGCGTGGTCGCATTGCGAAGTACGTAGGCAGAGACAATCTTGCTTGTGAGCTCAATAAACCTTTCGTGGCTGGCGGTATTTTCCTTTTTCATTTTCGGCCTCACGCAATGTTTTTTATTTATGTATCCAAAGTTGTTTTTGCTTTCAATAAAAATTGACAGAACTTTAGATATTCTTTGTCGTTGGTTTATTTTCATAGTAAATATCAGGAGATGTAAGTTTAAATATGTTATTTTCTTATTTTATCACAATATTCGAATCGCGCCAGTGGCGGATGCGCAGTATGGTAGCTCGAATATTCATTTGCCAAGGACAGTGTGAGGCTTTTTCGACTTGCGCTTTGCCTGGGTTGGATGTCAGTCACATCGTGGATATGTCCTGTTGCCGGTGGAATGGCAGGACATGATGCTCGGTAAGCGGCGCCATTGCGATATCTCCCGGATCTTGTGGTGATACCCAGCGGATTTCTTCGATCTCTGCCGCTGGCGTGATTTCGATATTGCCGACATGCAGGCGGAAGAGATCGGCAACGACGATATGCTCCGGCTCATTGGCTGCCGATGCCTGAAACTTGCCGAGGAACACCAGCTCTTCCGTTGTGACGACAAGTCTCAACTCTTCGAAAAGCTCCCTGATGAGGGTCTGCTCGGGTGCTTCCTCCGGTTCGATCTTGCCGCCCGGCTGCATGAAGGCCGCCGTGCCGCGCTTGCGCACGAGCAGCAAATCCCCATCGGGGCGCAGCAGCAAAGCCGCCGCTATCCGTATCGTTTTCATCATGCCTCGATCTGATCGGATTCGCGAGCTGGTTTCAACCATTGCGATGGTCGCCATATCGAATGCCGGGGCGTCAGCGGGCTATTGCGCACTCACCAGATGCTTGCGGAAGAATGCGAGTGTCGCGGCATTCAATTCCCGGTGAAATGCGGCCCGATCGAAAGCGGGTGGATCGGCACAGATTACCGGCATAGCTTTTGCCAGTTCGGGTGGGCAAGGAGGCAGGAAGTCGAAATGCTGTGAGTTGGGCACGGCGTGAAATTCCGGCTTTTCCGGCAGCTGGTTGGCTATCGCCACGACACTTTCCGGCGTTACACCGTCGCCGCCGCGCTCCGATCCCCAGAGCTGCACGGGGACCTTCACCGCCTTGAAGCTATCCGGCGTGAAGAAAACGCTGAGCGGGTCGGCGATCACCGCGGCCTTGATGCGTAGGTCATGGGTCAGTTCCGGAAGAGCGCCCTTGTGGACCTGATCGCAAAGTGCGCTGTTATTGCCCTCACACATTCTGAGGCGCTTGCCGAAATGCGGGTTGGCACCAATGGCGATGAGCCCGGTATATCCGCCGCGTGAGAAGCCGAACAGTCCGATATGCGCGGCATCGATCTTCCCGGCGTCCGGCCATGGGCCGAGCATGAAATCGATCGTCCGCTTGATATCGGCCGGCCGCTCGACGAAGATCGAGAAGTCGTTGATCCGGCTCTTGTCCAAGGCATTGTCGCCGGGATGACTGATGGCGACGACGACGAAGCCGGCATCCGCCAGTGTCTCAGCCGTGTCGTGGTGGCCGATGAACGTGCCGCCCTTGCCGTGTGAAATGACGACAAGCGGCAATTTTTCGCCAGCAACCGGACAATCCTTGGCGATAGTCACGGTGAGGGAGCCGCCCTTAATATCGCTTGGTTGTTGACCACATGGATACCAGACGCCTCCCTTGATCGCGGGAAGAGCACCATCGCCCGGAACTTCGATCTGCTGGAAGCCGGCGGCGTGGGCCAGCGGGGTCGCAAGACATAGGAAGACGACAAGGATGAAGTCGAGGCGGATCATTATAACAACTCCTTTGGCGAGAGACGGATACCGGGGATCGGGCGGTGAGCGTAGCGTCATGAACAAGCGCCGAGCCTTCATAGTTCTCGAAAAATGCTGCGGCTCAACCTTCTAGCGGCAGCTATCTTGCATAAACAGATAGCTTGTTATATTCATTCCGTAAAGCTGAGGCGTTCATGACTGACTCGATCCAAGTTCAATTGCGAAAGGGCGTACTCGATCTTTGCGTCCTTGCCGTGCTCTCGCGGGGCGAAAGCTACGGCTATGAAATTGCGAGTACGCTGGTTGCGGCGGTCGGCATGGGCGAAGGAACGATCTACCCGTTGATGCGCAGGATGCAGAACGACGGACTGGTTGCGACCCGCATCGTCGAATCGAACAATGGGCCGCCGCGTAAATATTATCGGCTCACACCGCTAGGGCGTTCGATTTTCGAAGCGCATCGCCGCGATTGGCGTTCGCTAGCAGGCGCCGTCGACAAGCTACTCGAGGATTTGCCATGACCAGGGAAGCCTTTTTGCGCACGCTGAGACTGGGACTTGCGGGCCTGCCTCCCCACGAGGTTGACGATATCGTGGCCGATTATGCTGCCCATTTTGCCGAATCCGAAGCCTCGGGCCGAAGCGAGGAGGAGGTTTCTGCTGCGCTGGGCGATCCCGCCAGGATCGCAAGGGAGCTGCGTGCGGATGTCGGGCTGCGCCGCTTCGAGGCACATTGGAGCGTGCCGAACCTGTTGGCTGCCATGATGGCGCTGGCCGGCCTTGCTATCGTCGATATCTTCTTCCTGCTGCCTCTGTTGTTTGCGGCGATGTTCGTCACGCTCGGCCTTGCGATCGCACTGGTGGCCGTTGGCGCCGTTGGTCTGAAGATCGTCGTTACGACCATACTGTTCCATATCGGCTTGCCTTCCGTCGGCATGCTGGCCCGCTTGCTTATCGGTGCCGGGCTGGTGAGTTGCTCCGTGGGCGGCGGTGCCTTGCTGCTGATGGGGCTGAGCTTGGGCATACGCATGCTTGGGCAATATGCGCGCCTGCATTTCCGCTTGGCGCAAGTGGACGAAGGCCGAGCTTGAGCGCCGGACTACACATCCTTGGAGGAAATGGACAATGAACGGGAAATTGGCGACTGTCGCGACGACCGGGTTGATTTGTGCATTCGTCTTTCTAGCGCTCGGTATCGGGCTTTCCGGGTCGGATTGGGCAAACGCAGGGCATTGGTGGGGTGGCATGCAGTCCAGTTGCGGATCTGCTGCCTCCGGCAGCCGGCAGGTTATCCTGCCTTTCAGCTCCAATGGCAGCCTGGCGATCGATATTCCTGCCTCCGTGCAGTATCAGCCGGGCGGAAAGGCGGAGGCCGTCATCAGCGGCGATCCAGCGCTTCTCGATCATGTCAGGCTGCAGGGCGGCAGGCTGAGCCTGGATTGCAATCCGGGTTGGTCCAGCTCCAAATTCGAGGTCAGCCTGTCGGGGCCGCTCGTCACCGATTGGAAGGTGCGCGGCAGCGGCGATCTCGCCTTGTCGCAGCTGGATCAAACCGACCTGCGCCTGAGTATATCCGGCAGTGGCAGCGTCACCGCCACAGGCAGCGCGCGTACGGTCGACTTGGAGGTTTCCGGTTCCGGTACCGCTCGTCTCAAGGAACTGGCCGCTCAATCCGTGAAGATCCGTATTCGCGGCAGCGGTGATGCTGAGGTCACTGCTGCTGCCGATGCAGACGTATCGATCAGCGGCAGCGGCAATATTGAATTGTATGGACACCCGGTGCTGCGGCGTTCCGAAGTCAGAGGCAGCGGCCGTCTCGTGCAGGTGCCTTAGGTCCGACGCGTTGAGCACACTTGCCCGTGCACGGCGGTTTTAGCGACGCGATTGAGAAAGATTTCGACCCCCTTGGCGAGTATTCTCGCGGAGCTTCTCATGGGCGGTGCCTCTTTTACCAAGAACGCATTGAGCCCAAAAAGGGAGCTGCAATTATGATGTATCGGATAGCTTCTATCATTCGAATTCTAACTCTCAGCTTCTGCTTCGGGCTTGCATTTTCTGCCTACGCCTACGCCGAGGCAAATTGCGGAGCCCCAAGTGGTAAGGCTGCCGGTTGGGAGATCGCGCGACCTGCGGATGTCGGGATCGATCCAAACTTGTTGTGCAACCTTGTCCAGCGCGGCGCAGACCTGAAAGAGACAAACGTGCATGCCATTCTTGTGGCGCGGCACGGCAAACTGATCTTCGAGCAATACTACTCCGGCTCCGACGAGAGGTGGGGGCAGCAGCTCGGTGATGTCACCTTCGGACCCTCGGTCCCCCACGATCTCCGCTCGATAAGCAAGAGCGTCGTTTCACTGGTTCTTGGCATAGGGATCGACAAGGGTTGGGTGCGCGACATCGATCAACCTGTTCTTGCACTTCTTCCGAACTATGCTGATCTTCACTCGCCCGAGAAAGATCGCATCACGTTGCGCGATCTGCTGACAATGTCGAGCGGGCTGACCTGGAACGAGCATCTGCTTTACGGCAGCCCGGAGAACAGCGAAACCCGCATGGATCGTGCCGACGACCCTTGTCGCTTCGCGCTCGAGCAGCCTGTCCAACATTCGCCGGGTTCGGTTTGGAACTATAGCGGTGGTTCGGCTGCCCTGATTGCTTGTGTGCTTCATCAAGCGACCGGGAAGACGATCGACCAATTGGCCGAGGAAAATCTGTTCAAACCGCTCGGCATTTCGCATGCCGATTGGCATCCCTATCCACAAATTGCAGAACCGGTAGCGGCATCCGGGCTTCGGTTGCTGCCTGGCGATACACTTAAAATCGGACAGCTCGTACTCGACAAAGGTATATGGCACGGCCAACAGATCGTACCGGCGGCGTGGATACAGCAGGCAACGACGCCTCAGATCAACGGTCCCGGCTCATATTTCTATGGTTTTCAGTTCTGGCTGGGGCGTTCGCTGGTGAACCAACGTCAAGTGGATTGGGCTGCGGGTTTCGGCTACGGCGGGCAACACCTGGTGATCATCCCCTCGCTTGACATGGTTGTACTCATTCATGCCGGGCTTTATGGAAACCCTGCGGCAGACGGGATCGGTGATGCGATACTCAACAAATTTATTCTGCCCGCGGCTACTCCCTAGAACGCCCTGAAGGTCCGAGGGAATGTTGAGACGCCCGTTCGCGGTCGGCAGGAGCGCGGCAATTGAACCGTCGAAATTGGGAACGTCGAGCTGTTAGAGTATCCCGCAATCGCCTTGCTTTGAATGATTCTCATGTTAATCAGTGAGAACCGTAATTCAGGCGAATATGCACACATGCAAAATAAGACAGATGGTGATGTCAAGCAGCGTCCGGAGCAGGGCGCTACGGCGACACAAACGAAGCGGCCGCTGCGCGATCGCCGCCGCTCGCTGGCGATCGGACTTCTGCGCGCGCGCGAAGCTGTCATGAGCCATTTCCGGCCGATCCTCGCGGCGCATGATGTGACCGAGCAGCAGTGGCGCGTCATTCGCGTTCTCTATGAAGGCGGCCAGCTTGATGCGACAGAATTGGCCGACAAGGCATCCATCCTGGCGCCGAGCCTGACGCGCATGATCCGCTCGCTTGAGGAGCGCGGCTTCATCACCAAGCACAAGGATGATGCCGATGGCCGCAGGGTGCTGCTGCAGATTACTGCGGCGGGTCAGGCGATCGTCGAGGATGTCATGCCCGAGAGCCAGAAGGTCTATGCCGATATCGACGCTCGCTTCGGCGTGGAACGCGTCGAAAAGCTTCTCGACATGCTGGAGGAGCTTGCTTCGCTGAAATTGGAGAACGGCTCGGTCGGCGAGGAATGAACGCCTCGTCGATTTCGTTAATGTGTTAAGTATTTGATTGACGGCTTGAGGGATCTGTAGCAGTCTTCCACAGTGCTGACACTGTTGGGAGGCGGAGTTGGACCTGTTGCAGAACCGCAGCCTGGTTGACCGGACATGGTCGCCGACGCCCTACGAGCAATGGGCGGACGATCTTCAAAGCATTTGCGGCAGCTTCAATCCGCATCTGATGCAGCGCGGCGATAGCGTTGTCGGCACGGCCAGCCGCATCGATGTCTGCGGCATGGAGTTTGCCCATGTCTCCAACGATCTCGATTATGTCCACCGCGATTGGGACGATATTCGCCGCGATGCCAATGAGCATCTTTTCCTGATCCTGCAGCTGGAGGGCGTCTGTGGCGTCGAGCATTCCGGTCAGCAGAATATCCTTGATGTCGGCGAATGTATTCTTGTCGATTCCACCCGGCCGACCACTTTCTATTTTCGCGGACACTTCTCCAATCATCTCTCGCTGCACCTGCCGCGCCAGCTGATGTATTCAGAGAGCAAGATCGATTTTGACGTCGCCCGAAAGCTGGAAGCCAGCGACCCGATGGCGGTGATGCTTCGGGCCTTGATCGCCAAGATGATGACGACGCCGGACAGCGAAGCCGCCTCGCCGTTTTTACGGCAGCTGATGTTCGATACGACGCGTCAGGCGTTCCTTTCGACCGGCCTTCAGACTGCCAGCCTGAATTCGCTGCATGAAAGTGCCAGCAAGCGCATGCAGATGGTCGATATTCTGATCGATCGGCACCTCACCGAGAGCGACCTCAATGCCAAGTGGCTGGCAACGCGCCTCGGCGTTTCGATCCGTACCCTGCAGCAGGATTTCCAGGGCATGGGCATGACCTGCACGACGGTCATTCGCGACAAGCGGCTGCGGTTTGCGCGCGAAAAGATCGAGCAGCTGAAAGAGCAGCGTAACCCGACGACGATAGCCGAAGTCGCCTATTCGGCAGGATTCAACGACATTTCCTATTTCAATCGCAGCTTCAAGGAACTGTTTGATTGCGCGCCGAGCGAGCTGCTTCGTGCTGCCGAGCCGGCGCATAGATTGGACTGAAGCGCCATCTGCGCTTCAGTCCAAGACGAGGCGCGTTTCTCCCCAAGACGGGTTTTGCGGTAGCAGCCATAGTCCTTCCGAAAGTCACGGGAGGAAAATGTCGTGAAGCAGTATACCCTGCTTATCGGTGGCGAGCCTGTTGCCACGTCCCATCATGCGCCGGTTGCCAATCCCTCGAATGGCGATGTGGTCGGCTTTATGCCGCTTGCGAGCGAAGCGGATCTCGATCGTGCCGTTACCGCCGCGACGGAAGCCTTCAAAGGCTGGTCGCAGGTATCGAACGAGGATCGAGCCAGCGCCTGCCGTGCCGTTGCGGAAAAAATCAGCGAGCATGGTGAAGAGCTTGCCCAACTCCTGACGCGTGAACAGGGCAAGCCGCTGAATGGTCTCGGCTCACGCTTCGAGATCGGCGGCGCGCTCGCCTGGACCCGCCACACCGCCGAACTCGATCTGCCGGTCGAGATCCTGCAGGATGACAATGAAGGTCGCGTCGAGTTGCATCGCAAGCCGATCGGAGTCGTCGGTTCGATCACGCCCTGGAACTGGCCTGTGATGATCGCCTGCTGGCATATCGTTCCGGCCGTGCGCGCTGGCAATACTGTTGTCATCAAGCCGTCGCCCTTGACGCCGCTGTCGACCATTCGTCTTGTCGAGATCATGAACGAGGTTCTGCCGCCGGGTGTCGTCAACGTCGTCACCGGCGAAAACAGCATCGGTGCCGCACTTTCGGCCCATCCCGGCATCGCCAAGATGACCTTCACCGGCTCGACGGAAACCGGCAAGAAGGTCATGGCCTCTGCCGTTGCCACCCTGAAGCGGCTGACGCTGGAGCTCGGCGGCAATGATGCCGGCATCGTTCTGCCCGATGCCGATCCGAAGGCTATCGTCGAGGGTCTCTTCTGGGGCGCCTTCATCAACAACGGCCAGACCTGCGCGGCGCTGAAGCGCCTCTATGTGCATGACAGCATCTACGAAGAGGTATGCCGTGGTCTTGCGGACTATGCCTCCAGGATCGTCGTCGGTGACGGTCTGGACGATGCGAGCATTCTCGGTCCGGTGCAGAATGAGATGCAGTTCAACAAGGTGCGCGAACTCGTCGACGATGCGCGCGCCAATGGCGGCCGTATCCTGACCGGTGGGGCGCCGATGGATCGCCCGGGCTATTTCTATCCGATCACGCTCGTTGCCGATGTCGATCACGGCGTGCGCCTGGTCGATGAGGAGCAATTCGGCCCGGCGCTGCCGATCATCCGCTACAGCGACATCGATGAGGTGGTCGCGCGCGCCAATCAAAATCCGGCTGGCCTTGGCGGCTCCGTCTGGTCCTCCGATGCGGAGAAGGCGAAGCGCTATGCGCTGCAGCTCGAATGCGGCTCGGTCTGGATCAACAAGCACGGTACGATCCAGCCGAATGCGCCTTTCGGCGGTGTGAAGCAGTCCGGTATCGGCGTCGAATTCGGCGCGGAAGGACTGAAGGAATTCACCACAATCCAGACTGTGTTGAGCTGAGCCATGACGACTTACGACTACATCATCGTCGGTGGTGGCTCCTCGGGCTGCGTGCTGGCAAACCGCTTGTCGGAAAATCCGGCGCATAAGGTGCTGCTGATCGAGTCGGGACGCCGGGACTCGGACCCATGGATCCATATCCCCGCTACCTTCTTCAAAGTGCTCGGCAAGGGCATCGACATTCACCCCTATGCCTCGAACCCTGATAAGGGCCTGAACGGGCGGCCGAGCATCGTGCCGCAGGGCAATGTACTGGGCGGCGGCAGCTCCGTGAACGCGATGATCTACATTCGCGGCCATCGCAACGACTATGACACCTGGTCACAGATGGGCTGCCAGGGCTGGTCCTACGAGGATGTGCTGCCGGCTTTCCGCTCGCTTGAGAACAATGAGCGGCTGAACGGCGAGTACCATGGCAGCAAGGGTGGCTTGCGCGTTTCCGATCCGCGTCATCGCCATCCCCTGAGCGAAGCCTTCATCAAGGCGGCGACCGAAATCGGCATTCCCCACAATGACGATTTCAACGGTGCGGATCAGGCCGGCGTAGGCTTCTATCAGAGCACCACTTATGGCGGTCGGCGCTGGAGTTCGGCGCAGGCCTTTTTGCGCGAGGCAGAGAAGCGGCCGAACCTGACCGTGCTGACGGAGCGCAAGGTTGCCCGCATCCTGTTCGAAGGGCAGAAGGCCGTCGGCGTCGAGCTGCTCGACGGCACGATCTTCAAGGCATCGCGCGAAATCGCGCTCACCGCCGGCGCCATTGCAACGCCGAAAATCCTTCAGCTGTCGGGTATCGGTGACGGCGAACATCTTTCCTCGCTCGGCATCAAGGTCGTAGCGGATTTGCCCGGCGTCGGTGCCAATTATCAGGATCATCTGGAAGTGCCGGTGCAGGGCGAAACGCGCGAGCCGATCTCGATCCTCGGCCATGACAAGGGGCTTCGGGCCACCGGTCATATGCTGCGTTATCTGACGTCGCATCGCGGGTTGTTGACGTCCAACGTTGTCGAATGCGGCGGCTTTATCGATACGGCTGGCACCGGGCAGCCGGATGTGCAGTTCCATGTTCTGCCTGTTCTGATCGGTTTCGTCGACCGTGACCCCGAGCCGGGTCACGGCCTGAGTATCGGTCCGTGCTATCTGCGGCCGCGCTCACGCGGCTGGATAAGGCTGAAGAGCAAAAATCCGACCGAGCAGACGGATTTTAATGCCAATCTGTTGTCCGACCCCGCTGATCTTGAAACTCTGGTGCGCGGTGTCGAAACGGCGATCCGCATCCTTGATGCGCCGGCGCTTGCCAAGCTGGTCAAGCGCCGCCTGCTGCCGAAGCCCGGTGTCGAGAAGGATCCCGAAGCCCTGCGCGATTACATCCGGCAATCCTGCAAGACGGTGTTCCACCCCGCGGGCACAGCCCGCATGGGCCGGACGGATGATCGCATGGCCGTTGTCGGGCCGGACCTGAAGGTGCGTGGGATCCAGGGGCTACGCATCTGCGACGCCTCTGTCATGCCGACCCTGGTATCCGGCAACACCAATGCCCCGACAATGATGATTGCGGCGAAGGCCGCTGCCTTCATGACTGGAAAGGCGATTTCCGGCTGAGCCGGAAATCGGGGAAGCAAAGAGCCCGTGGGGAACGGGACAACAACTGGGAGGAGACAATGCCTATCAATCTGAGAGGGCTGGCGATCAGCCTTTTTCTAATGCTCGTGTCTGCGTTCAGCGCGCATGCGGCCACATCCTGCGGCGACAATAGCGGCAAGCCGGCAACAGGTGAGCCGATCATCATCGGCGCCATCACCGGCAAGACCGGACCGGACGACTTCTCAAATTCCACCAAGGCAGCAAAGGCCTATTTCGATTGCCTGAACGCCAATGGCGGCATCAAGGGCCGGCCGGTCAAGTATCTGGTCGAGGATGACCAGTGGAATCCGGAAATCGCCGCGCAGCTCGCCGCAAAGCTCGTCAACGACGAGAAGGCCGTGCTGATGGTCGGCAATTCCAGCTATGTCGAATGCGGGGCGAATGCCGATTTCTACAAGAAGTCGGGCATTCTTGTCGTCGCCGGCGTCGGCGTGCCGCGTGAATGCTATTTCGCTGAGAATTATGCGCCGACCAATGCCGGCCCGCGTGTCTCCATGCTTGGTGCTATGGGTTATGCGCTCGACAAGCTGAATGCGAAGTCCGTCGTCTGCATCGGCCCGAACATCCCGAATGTCGGCACATGGTCCTGCGATGGCGTGATGCTGCTTGCGAAGGAAAAGGGCTTTGCCGCGCAGACGATCCTGATGGATCCGGGGTCGGCTGACGCCACGTCGATCATCCTGCAAGCAGCTTCCAGCAAGCCCGATGTCATCGTGCTCGGCCTGTCGAAGGGCGTGGCCGTGCCGCTGCTGACGGCGGCTGAAGAGCAGGGCCTGAACCAGACGATCACCTTCCTCAGCGCAGCCTCTGCCTATGATCTCTCTGTTCCCACCACCATCGGTTCGGGTTGGGACGGAAAATTCTATGTGAACATGGAATTCAACGATCTCAATGCGCAGACCCCGGACAATCAGAACTGGCTCGCCGTCATGGATCAGTACGGCCAGAAGTCCGACCCGCGCGATACCTTCGCCCAGGCGGGTTATCTTGCGGCACGTATTGCCGAAAAGGCGCTGATGACGCTCGATCCGGCCAATATCAACCGCGAGACCGCCTCTGCCGCCGTGCGAGGGATCAAGGATTTCAAGAGCGATATCTTCTGCGCCCCGTGGTACTTCGGCGATGGTCAGCCGCGCCACAATGCGAACTCGACGACGCGCATGGCTGTCAGCGAAGGCGGCAAGTGGAAAGTCGTTTCCGATTGCGCACCGTCGCCGGATCCGGAGCTGAAGGACGTCCGTGCCTTCGAAAAGTCTGCTGGCATCAACTGAGCCCTGACGCCTGCTATCGGCTTCGCGGCAAAAGTCGCGGAGCCGAACGACCTTACACATCGGCTCGAAAATCGGGATCGATTTTCGGAAAGCTCGATGCGTTGATCTAAAGCGTTACGGCGTCCTTCGCGTGTCTGAAAGCGCGCAGCGCCGTAGAGGATCGATCCATGAACCTTCTACCTTTCGTCATTTCCGGGCTGGGGATCGGTGCCGTCTATGCGCTGTCCGGCGTCGGTCTTGTCGTCCTGTTTCGGGCGACTGGCGTTCTCAATTTCGCATTCGGAGCCTTCGGTGCGATCGGAGCCCATTGCGCCTGGCAATTGCTGGAGTGGAAGATGCCGCTCGCCGTTGCCATCCTGGCCGCCGTTACCGTCTCGACGGCGATCAGCTTCCTCTATGGCCGGGTCTTCGCGCCCATGCTGTCGCATCGCGATATTGTCGTGCGCGCTGTCGGCACCCTCGCGCCGGCGCTGATCCTGATCGCCATCATGGGCGTCATCTGGGGCGAGCTGCCGCGTCGTCTTCAGTTCCCGACCGACCAGATGTTCGTTTCTCTCTTCGCCGTGCGCCTGACCTACACGCGCATCATCGCGATCATCCTCGCCATCGTCATGGTCGTGGCGATCACGCTGCTTTTGACCCGCACGCGCCTTGGTTTGGATATGCGCGCCCTTGCCAATGATCGTGATCTCAGCGCCATCCTCGGCGTCCGCATCCTTTATACCGAAACCGCTGCATGGATCATGACCGGCATTTTCTCCGGGTTTGCCGGCCTGTTGTTGGCCGATCTCGTCCGGTTGCAGGGCACCTTTCTCACCCTGCTGGTGATCCCGGCAATCGCCGCAGCGATCCTCGGCCAGCTGCAGTCGCTTTGGCAAACGGCCGTTGCCGGCATCTTGATCGGTATCGCCGAAGCCGTGCTGACGCCGATCGCCTGGATATCGCCCTATCGCGCAGCAGCGCCTTTCATCATCGCGCTCGTCGCGGTCACCATTCTTGGAGGCACGGCCAGGGCCGCGTTGAAGGACCGATGACCATTCAGGAGCAAACAATCGCCCCAACAGCTGAAAGCCTATCGATGGTGCGTCTGCCCAAGCAGCTTCTTCATGTGCCCGTGACGATGGTGATCTTCTCGCTCGTCGTTGCCTTGCTTGCCAATTCCTTCTGGCTGTCCGCGGCAACCTCGGCTGTCGCTCTGTCGCTGTCTGTTGCCGGGCTTGCCATTCTCTACGGTCAGCTCGGTCTTGTCTCCCTTTGCCAGTTCGCCCTCGTCGGCGTCGGCGGCTGGGTGACGCTTCGCGTCGGCCACGCCTTTCATCCGCCGTTCGAATTGAGCCTGCTTGCCGGCGGTGTCGTTGCTTCGATGGTGGGATTGGCATTCGGCGTGCCGGCCTTGCGCCTGCGCGGTCTTTATCTCGCGCTCGTGACGCTGATGCTCGCCGGCGCCTTCCAGATCGTCATCAGCGCTTGGGGTTTTCCGGATGGCGGTCCCGGCTTCCTCGGTCGGGCCGATGGTTCCGGCCGCGCGATGCTGGCAAGGCCTGTTATCGCCGATGGGGAAGTCTCCTATTTCCTCTATGTCTGTGCAGTGGCGGCGATCGGTCTGCTGATCGCGCAATGGCATAAGCTTGCCCGTCCCGGCCGGGCATGGGCGCTGATCCGCAAGGGCGAGACGGTTGCCGTTGCAAGCGGTGTCAACGTGCTGATCTACAAGGCCTGGGCGTTTGCATTGAGCGGCTTTCTCGCCGGTCTTGCCGGCGGACTGCTGGCGGGCAATGTCGGCCAGCTCGATGGGCGCGCCTTTGGCGCCTTCGAAAGCCTCAACCTCTTCGCGCTTGCGATCGTCGGCGGTGTCTTCAACTGGTACGGTGCCATCATCGCTGGCCTGCTGCTGCGTGCCGTGCCGGCGCTGCTCACCGATCTCGGCATAGACGGCTATGTCACGATCGGGATTTTCGGCGTCGCCCTTTTTCATGCGCTGGCGACCGCACCAACCGGCATTGCCGGGCAGATATCGGGTCTCATCGCCTGGCTGAATGCCGCTCTTTCCCGGGGGAGGGCGCGATGATCAAGATCGACAATCTCATCGTGCAGTTCGGTGGCGTGCGGCCGATCAATGAATTGAGCGCGGTCCTGACAGCACCCGTCGCCGGTCTTATCGGTCCGAACGGTGCGGGCAAGACCACATTGCTCAATGTGCTCTCCGGTTTTGTGAAGCCCATCCAGGGCTCGATCTCGCTCGGCGAGCGGGCGTTATTACCTATGACGCCACTACAGCGGGTGCGCGCAGGCCTGCGCCGTTCGTTCCAGACGGAGCAGGTGGTGGAAGACTTGACGGTTGCAGGCAACATCGCCGCAATCGCCGATCACGTCGTTGGCGCTGGACATCATGCCCGTGCGGTCGATCAGGCCCTTGCCTTCGTCGGCCTGACGGATGTTGCTGATCGGCTTGGGCAAACCCTCAATCTCTTCCAGCGCCGCCTTGTCGAACTGGCGAAATGCGTCGTCGGCGAGCCGAAGCTCATTCTGCTCGATGAACCGGCCGCGGGGTTGACTGAAGAAGAGGGCAAGGCCTTTCGCGAGCTGGTGTTGCGCATCCCGGCGGAGTTCCGCGCGCAGGTTCTCATCATCGACCATGACGTCGATCTCATCCGCTCCATGTGCAGCGAAACTATGGTGCTCGACTACGGCAAGCTACTGGCGCTCGGTCCGACACAGGCCGTGCTGGCTGATCCCAATGTGCGACGTGCCTATCTGGGGGAGTTCTGACATGGACACCACATCCGAAATCTGTGTCGAAAATCTCGTCGTCGAGCGCGGCGGCAAGCGTGTTATTCATGACGTTTCCTTCTCCGTCGCGGTCGGGAAGATTACGACGCTTCTCGGCGCCAACGGGGCGGGCAAGTCGAGCACGGTCATGGCGATGGCCGGCGTCTTGCCGCGCGGCGGCTCGGTACGTCTCGGTGGTGCGGCGCTCGAAGGTTTTTCACCGGATCGCATTCGCCGTGCCGGTCTTGCACTTGTCCCCGAGGGGCATCGCGTGCTCGGGCAGCTTTCCGTCGAGGACAATATCCTCGTGGCGGCCCTTGAAGGATCGGCGGCCGCGCGCCGAGAGGGTCTCGCCCATGCCTATGAGATCTTTCCCGAGCTTTCGGAGCGTCGGCGTCAATCGGCATCGGATCTCTCCGGCGGCCAGAAGCAGATGGTGGCGATGGCGCAGGCCTTCATCGCCAAGCCACGATTCATGATCGTCGATGAGCTGTCACTCGGCCTGGCGCCGGCCGTTGTCAAGCGACTGGCCGAGGCGCTGAAAATTGCCGCCGTGCGCGGCATCGGCGTCCTATTGATCGAGCAGTTCGCCAATCTTGCGCTTGATCTTGCCGACCAGGCACTCGTGCTGGAGCGCGGGCGCCTCGTCTTTTCGGGTGCTGCCGTGACGTTGAAGGCGCAGCCGGACATTCTGCATGGCGCCTATCTGGCGAGCTGAGGCGATGAAGATATCTCGCTTTTTTGAGGACCACAATCATGGCCGCAGCACTTCACCGGCATGTCGACAGCGCCAGCGGCAGAGCGTTCGCGGGGCTGGCGCGCAATCTCTTCGGCAATGTCCGGCTCGATTTCGGCGCCGCCGACGAGGAAAAGAGCCGGATGACGTCTGCCATGCTGGGAGCTTGCCGGCTGACACGGCTGGAGGCGGATCGGCATGTCGTCTTCGGCGATCACGTGACAGCGGCACCGGGTGATCCGGACGCGATCAAGCTGATCGTGCAGACGGAGGGCAGCGCCTCGCTGACGCAAGGTGGATTGCACGCGCCCGTCTCGCGGAATGCAGTCGTCATCTACGATCCAAGCCGCCCCTATATGCTGACGAACAGCACGCCGGTCCGCCAGCTGCTGCTGCAATTGCCGCGTCACGCACTGCCCACGATGGCGGTCGAACGACTGGCACGGCCCTTTACCGCGCATGCCGAGCAAGACGGAATGTGCCGGATACTTCTGTCGCTCATGGACTCGACCATCCACGAGGTCGATCATCTCGACGAGGCCAGGCGCGCGAGCGTCGGCCAGACCATGATCGAGCTTGTGCGCACCATGATCGGCGCCGATCCGCCGCAGGCAAGATCCATCGCCAATCCGCTTGGCGTACTGTTGCAGCGGATCAAGGACTTCATCGATATCAACCTCGAACGACCGGACCTGACGGTGGCGATGATCGCGCGCCGCATGGGCTGCTCGGTGCGCTACGTCTACCGTGCCTTTGAGGCCGAACGCCTGACGCCCTCGGATTACATCTGGGATCTGCGCGTGCAAAAAGCCGCGGAACAGCTGCGGGAAGCCGGCGGCTATGCCGGAGAAATATCCGGGATCGCTTTCGCGCTCGGCTTTTCCTCCAGCGCGCATTTTTCACGCGCGTTCCGCCATCGCTATGGTGTTTCGCCGTCGCAATGGCGCAAGGTCGGTATGTCCTAGGCAGATAAGGCGGCTTGGTCGGAGCCAAGCCGCCTCGTTACTCATCGCATGGATTCGGCCACTCTCAGCGTATCCGTGAACTGCTCGAAACGTCGGATCTTATCTCCTGCCACGGCCCACACATGCACGACGCGGGCCTTGAAGGCCTTTCCGGTTTGCTTGTTCGTACCGCTGTAATCCCCAACGGCAACCACTTCATCGCCGGCGTCGAGGAGACGTTCGAGCTTGAAGGTGTATCCGTCAAAAGCCTGTCCGAGCGCCTGGAAGACGTTCTTGAAGATCTCCTGCGGTCCGACATAGGTGCCGGCGCAGGGAAAGCCGTCCATTTCCGTCCAGCGGCAATCGGCTGCGATGTCGGCGAGCATGCCATCCATGTCGCGGCGGGCGTTGGCGTCGTAATGCGCCTTTACGATATCGAATGCTTTGCGCATGGCGTCCTCACACAGGTTCCTGGCCGGGCAGGTAATAGGTCATCGAAGCCTTGCGGATGAAGGCACCGGCGGGGCTGTTCTGGATACGGCCGTCGCCCGTGATGCCGAGGAACTTGCCTGTCGAACGCATATCATTGAAATTGTAGAAGAAAGTGGATGCGACCGCGATCTTGAATTCGCGGAAAGTGAAGATGTAGAGACTGTCGTCGAACTTGTAGGTCGTGGTGAGGTCGACATCGCCATGGCCGCGCTGCACGCCGACGAGGCACTGCCAGGCGTAGCGCTGCGACGAGAGATAGGTGTGCTCGTAGACGTGGTTGGGGCTGTAGGTGAAGTGCGCTCTGAGCCCGATCAGATCACGGCTTTCATGCGGCACCGGCCCGCTTGCTGTACCACCCTCGATGACGCCTGGGCGGAAGATCTGCGCGACCTGCGGCTCGCCGACAGAATCCTTGAGTTCACGAACGATGGAATAGATGGAAAGCGCCCGGCGCGTTTCGGTGTTGAGGATCAGCGTTTCGGCTTCCTTGGGACGGCCGGCAAAGATGATCTCGATGAAATAGGTCTTCGGCGCGACTTCGATCACCTCGGACATGTCGGTGCCGCTATCCTTGCCATCAGACCATTTGACCTCACCCTTGGCGAAGGCAAGTTCCAGCGTGCGGCCGTCATCGAACGAGATCTTGTGAGACGCGCCGGTCAGGGCCTCCGTTGCCGGCAGCCGGTTCGTATCGATGCCATAGGCAAATTCGTCGTAGGTTTTCCAGTCCTTCGGATTCTGGTTCATCGGTATTTCCTCCCCCTTATTCTACAAAAGCCAGTGTCGGCAAATCGACTGTGCCGGCGCCGCCATCGACCGTCAGGACAGCGCCGTTGATCATCGAAGCTTCGCCCGAAGCCAGAAAACAGACGGCATTGGCGACGTCGTCGGCGCTTGCAGGGCGGCCAAGCGGCACGTCCTTGGTCACGAGCGCGTAGGCTTCCTCGATGCTGTTCAGCTTGTATTTCTCGACGATGAATTCCATCTGCTCGTCGGCCATGGCAGTCGTGACCCAACCCGGGCAGACGGTGTTGGTGCGGACACCCTTGCGGCCGTAGTCGCGCGCCAGCGATTTCGCGAGCCCGATGCAGCCATGCTTCATGGTGACGTAGCCGGCCGCATCCGGACCGGCAAACAGCCCGGCGATCGAGGCGAGAACGACGATATTTCCCTGGTTCTTGATGAGATGCGGCAGGGATTCGCGGGCGCTGACAAAGGCGGTGTTGAGGTTGAGGCGCACCGCGAGATCCCAGGTCTCGTCGGACATGCTGACCGTCGGCCCGACGCCATGGCCGCCGGCATTGGCAATCAGAATATCGAGGCCGCCATGGGTCTCGACCACTTTCTCCACGGCTGCCTTCATCGCGGCGCCATCGGCAGCATCGGCGGCAACGATGGTGGCGCCGATTTCATCTGCAACGGCGCGAAGCGGCTCGGGACGACGCCCGACCAGCGCGACATTGCCGCCTTCCTGCCTAATGCGGCGGGCAACTGCAGCGCCGATGCCCGTGCCGCCGCCGGTGACCAGGGCGGTCTTGTTCCTGAAACGCATGTTTCCTCCTCTTAGCTTTCCGGTTCATGATGACCGATGCGTGCGGAGGCGTCGCGTCCAGCTGTGCAGTCCGTTTTGACTGAGCGTGCACAACGCTTTCTCTGTACCGAAATTTGCGTGATGAGGCGCAAGGTCACGCGATGCCGGGGAGGTAGTGTTTGCGATCAATAGACCTTTATGTCTTGAGCTGGCTTGGCGGCATCCGCCTTCTTGAAATCGTCGAGGAGCTTGATCGTGGCATTGGCAAGCAGGGTTACATCGTTGCCGATTGCGACGAACATGGCGCCAAGCTCGAGATAGCGTTTGGCCAGAGAGAGGTCGCCGATCAGGATGCCGGCGGCCTTGCCGTGCGACTGGATTTTTGCCAGTGCCCTTTCGACTTCCGCCTGCACTTCCGGCGCGCCCGGCTTGCCGAGATAGCCCATGTCGGCGGCGAGATCGGATGGTCCAATGAAGACCCCATCGACGCCTTCGGTCGAGGCGATGTCGTCGAGTGCTGCAAGTCCCGCGCGGCTTTCCACCTGCAGGAGCAGGCAGATCTCTTCATTGGCTGTCGACAGATAGTCCGGAATGCGGTTGAAGGCCGACGCGCGGGCAAGCGCTGCCCCGACGCCGCGCACGCCATGCGGCGGGTATCGCACAGCCTTGACCATGGTTTCGGCCATTTCCTTGCTGTCGACCATCGGGATCAGCAAGGTCTGGGCGCCGATATCGAGCATCTGCTTGATGATCCAGGTCTCGCCGATCGGCGGACGGATGATTGCGTGGCTTGCAGTGCCCTTCAAGGCCTGCAGCTGCGAGACGAGAAGCGGCACGTCGTTCGGCGCATGCTCGGCATCGAGCAGCAGCCAGTCGTAGCCGGCGCCGGCCGAGATTTCGACGGTGTAGGCATTGGCGAGCGCCTGCCATAGGCCGATCTGCGCCCGCCCTTCCTTGAGGGCTTGCTTGAAGAGGTTCTTGGGCGCCGGCATATCTTACTCCTTCATGCAAAGAACAGGCTGACCGATCCGTAGGGACCGAAATCGGCATTGATCGTATCGCCGTGCCGCGCCTCGATCGGGCGGATGAACGAGCCAGCAAGCACGATCTGGCCGGCTTCGATGCCGTCGCCATATTGCGACAGTCGGTTGGCAAGCCAGGCGACGCCGCGTGCGGGCTGGTTGAGCACGCCCGCGCCAAGGCCCGTCTCCTCGACTTCCGCATTGCGGCTGACGATCGCGCCCATCCAGCGCATATCGATCTGGTCGGGCTTCACGGCGCGACCGCCGATGACGATACCGGCATTGGCGGCATTGTCGGCGATCGTGTCGACGATGGTACGTGCCTTCTTCGTCTCGGGATCGACGCGAAGGATGCGGGTATCGAGGATCTCGAGGGCTGGCGTGACGTAGTCGGTGGCATTCAGCACATCGAAGATCGAAACGTTCGGCCCCTTGAGCGGCGCCTTCATGACGAAGGCGATCTCGGCCTCGATACGCGGCTGAATAAAGCGATCGGCTGGCACCGTCGCGCCGTCTTCGAAAACCATGTCGTCGAAGAGCACGCCGGAATCGGGAATGTTGATATTGAGGGCATATTGCATCGCCTTCGACGTCAGCCCGATCTTCCAGCCGATCGGCTTGCGTCCCTGAGCGATCTTCTTCTGCACCCATGCGCTCTGGACGGCATAGGAATCGTCCATGGTCATCTGCGGGTGCTTCAGCGAGAGGAGACCTGTTTGAACGCGCGTCCGCTCCGCCTGATCGAGGCTTTCGGCCGCAGCCTGGATTTCGTCATGCGACAGCATCAACGCACCTCATCGGCGATGGTGTTTTTCAGGATGCCGAGGCCATCGGCTTCAATTTCCACGACATCGCCCGGCTTCAGCCAGATCGGAGGATCGAAGCGAGCGCCGGCACCGGTCGGTGTGCCCGTGACGATGACGTCACCGGGTACGAGCGTGGTGAAGGTAGAGATGTAGTTGATGATCTTGCGGAAGGAGAAGATCATCCGGCTGGTGCGGTCGCTCTGGCGCACTTCGCCGTTGACGCGGGTTTTAAGCTCGATGTCGTCGAGCTGGGCGGCATCGGTGAAGGGGATCAGCCAGGGGCCGATCGAGCCGGTATTATCGAAGTTCTTGCCCTGGGTGACGTTGAATTTTGCGTGCCGAACCCAGTCGCGGATCGTGCCTTCGTTGCAGAGCGACAGGGCTGCGATATGCGAGAAGGCATCGGCTTCGGCAATCCGGCGGCCGCCCTTGCCGATGACGATGACGATCTCGCCTTCGTAGTCGAGCTGCGGGCTTTCCGGCGGCCGGATCAGCGGCTGGTCGTGGCCGGTGAACGAGCGCGGAAAACGAATGAAGAGCGAGGGATTGGAGGGGGCAGCCTGTCCATCCTTGTATTCCTCGTTGCGGTCGGGGAAATTGACCCCGACGCAAATGATCTTTTCCGGCGACGGAATGGGAATTTCGAAGCGGATGTCGTCCAACGCGAAATCCGGCTTCAGCGCTTTACCTTCTTCGGCGAGTTGAGCGAGGCCACCGGCCTCGATCACTTCGCGCAGCGTCGGCCATGTCGCGCCATGGCGGGCCGACAGATCGACGACACCGCCATCGACCGCAAGCCCGTAGCCATAATGGCCGTTTCTCGAAAAAGACAGGAATCTTGGATGGGTCATGCTTTCATGGCCTTCTCTTGACCTCAGACGACGCCGCCGAGGCAGACATATTTGATTTCGGTGAATTCCTCGATGCCGTAGCGCGATCCCTCGCGGCCGAGGCCGGAGAGCTTGACGCCGCCGAAAGGCGCTTCGGCTGTCGAGATCAGGCCGGTATTGACGCCGACCATGCCATATTCCAGGGCTTCGGCGACGCGGAAGACGCGGGCGAGGTCCTTGGCATAGAAGTAGGAGGCAAGGCCGAACTCGGTGTCATTGGCCTGGGCGATGACATCGGCCTCGTCCCTGAAGCGAAAGAGGGGAGCCACGGGACCGAAGGTCTCTTCCTTCGCTACGGCCATTGATGGCGTGACGTCGGCAAGCACGGTCGCCTCATAGAAGCGTCCGCCGAGCTGATGGCGATGACCGCCGGCAACGACGCGGCCGCCCTTGGAAAGGGCATCGGCGACGTGCTCTTCGACCTTGGCAAGAGCCGCCTCATCGATCAGTGGGCCGAGATTGATGCCTTCGTCAAAGCCGTTGCCGGTCTTGAGCGCACCGACAGCCTCGGAGAGCTTCTCGGCAAAGGCATCGTAGACGTCGTCCTGCACGTAAAGCCTGTTAGCGCAGACGCAGGTCTGGCCGTTGTTGCGGAACTTGGCGATTAGCGCGCCTTCGACAGCGGCATCGAGATCGGCGTCGTCAAACACGATAAAGGGTGCGTTGCCTCCAAGTTCGAGGCCGAGCTTCTTGATGGTCGGCGCGCTCTGCTTGTAGAGTTCGGCGCCGACTTCGGTCGAGCCGGTGAAGGTGAGCTTGCGGACGATCGGGCTTGCGGTCATCTCCGCGCCGATCGCGCGTGCCGAGCCCGTGATCACGCTGAACAGTCCCTGGGGCAGGCCGGCGCGTTCTGCCAGTACCGCGATCGCAATTGCCGAGAACGGCGTCTGCGAGGCGGGCTTCAGCACCATGGCGCAGCCGGCAGCAAAAGCCGGGCCGGCCTTGCGGGTGATCATCGCATTCGGGAAGTTCCAGGGCGTAATCGCCGCAACCACGCCGATCGGCTGCTTCATGACCAGAATGCGCTTGTCCTTCTGATGGCCGGGGATGATGTCGCCATAGACGCGGCGGGCCTCTTCGGCAAACCATTCGACGAAGCTGGCGCCATAGGCGATCTCGCCCTTGGCTTCCGGCAGTGGCTTGCCCTGTTCGGCCGTCAGGATGCGTCCAAGATCGTCCTGATTTTCCATCATCAGCTCGAACCAGCGACGCAGGATACCGGAGCGCTCCTTGGCGGTGCGACCGGCCCATTCCTTCTGGGCGATTTCGGCTGCAGCAATTGCCTTCTTGGTCTCGGCAGCACCCAGATTGGGAACCAGACCGATGATCTCGCCATTGGCAGGATTGTCGACCTTGATCGCATTGGAGGGATCGGCTTCGATCCAATCGCCTCCGACCAATGCCGCCTGCCGGAACAATGTTGCGTCTTTCAAATTCATGACTGCCTCCTCGCGCTTGCGAACGTTGATGAGGAGCGGGCGTTTATCACCCGCTCTCAAGGGTAACGCTTAAGGAGCGATAATCGGCTGAGCCTTCAGGTCAGGCTCGGCCACTTCCGCACCGGCAAACAGGCTACCATGTTCGAACCAGGATTTGGGAGCCGGCGCGCCCCAAAGCGTCTGACGCTGCGGATCCTTGAGGTCCCACTTGATCGGCTCAAGATCGGGATCGACGGTCTGGTAGTCCGAGCAATAGATCTCGATGCGATGGCCATCGGGATCGAGGATATAGAGGAAAAAGGCGTTGGAAATGCCGTGGCGTCCCGGACCGCGCTCGATATTGGCGACCCAGCCGGTCGTCGCCATCAGATCGAGCAGGTCGATGATGTTGAGCGGCGTCGGCACCCAGAAGGCGGTGTGATGCAGGCGCGGGCCGCGGCCATTGGTGAAGGCGATATCGTGGACGCCGCCCTTGCGGTGCGTCCACGCGGCCCAGAGGCGGCCGGTCTCTTCGTCCGCCGTATACTCGGTTACGCGGAAGCCGAGCTCGTTATAGAAGGCGACGCTCTCGTCGACATTGGTCGAGAAGCAGTTGAAGTGGTCGATGCGCAGCGGCTTCACGCCCTTGTAGAGCGCGTATTTCTGGTGGATCGGCGGCAGACGGTCCATCTTCGAATAGAATTCAAGGGGTATGCCGTGCGGGTCGCGGGTGCGGAAGGTCCGCGCCTGGTAGGGGCGCTCGACCCATTCGACCGGCAGGTCCTTACCCTTGAAAAAATGCGCCGCCTTGTCGAGATCTTCGTCGCTGAACACCTTGAAGCCGAGATCACGGGCTTCGGCCTTGTCGGACTTTTTCAGCACGATGCAGTGATGGCCGCGCTCTTCCATCGCACGCAGGTAGATCGTATCGGCCGTTTCGTCTGTCACCTGCAGGCCGAGCGTGTCGACATAGAAGGCGCGGGACTTGGCAAGATCGGTGACGCCGAATTCGATGTGGCTGAGGCGCACGATGTTGAAGGGCGGATAGAGATTGGGTTTCGGCAGGGGCATTTGTTCCTCCTCTTTATGCGTACTTATGGGATATTGGCGGCTCAGCCGCCGAGTTTCTGGATCGCGTGCGGCTTGGTGGCGAAGGCGATGTTCTTGGTTTCCATGTAGAAATCAAAAGACCAGTCGCCGCCGTCGCGGCCGATGCCGGAGCTCTTGACCCCGCCGAAGGGGGTCGGCAGATGGCGGACGTTTTCCGAATTCACCCAGATCATGCCGGCTTCGAGATGATCGGTGAAACGGAAGGAGCGCGTGACGTCAGAGGTCCAGAGGTAGCCGGTCAGGCCGTACTGGACGTCATTGGCAAGCGCCAATGCATCCGCTTCGTCCTTGAAGGGGATCGCAGTCAGCACCGGCCCGAAGATTTCTTCCTGGGCGATACGCATCCGGTTGTTGGCACCGGTAAACAGGGTTGGCGAGACATAGCAGCCGCCGCCGGGGCCGTTGACCTTCTCGCCGCCGGCAGCAAGCGTCGCGCCTTCCGATCGGCCGATCTGGATGTATTCCAGCACCTTTTTCTCATGCACCGGATGAACGAGCGGGCCGACGACGGTTTCGGGGTCCAGCGGGTGACCGACCTTGATGCGCTTCGCCTTCTCGGCGATGATCGCGGTGAACTTGTCGTAGACGCTTTCCTCGACCAGCAGGCGCGAGGACGAGGTGCAGCGCTCGCCGTTCAAAGAGTAGATCATGAAGACGGCCGCATCGGCTGCGCGCTCAAGATCGGCATCGGCAAAGACGATGACCGGGTTCTTGCCGCCGAGCTCGAAATGCACCCGCTTCAGCGTGTCGGCGCCCTGCTTCATGATCATCGAGCCGGTGCGGCTTTCGCCGACGAAACCGATCGCCTTGATCAACGGGTGTTCCGTGAGAGCCTTGCCGGCGTCCTCGCCGAAGCCGTTGACGAGGTTCCAGACACCCTTCGGCAGGCCGGCTTCCTCGGCGATCTCGACCAGAAGGCGGGCGGTCAGCGGCGAGAATTCGGCGGGCTTGTGGACGATGGTGCAGCCTGCGGCAAGCGCCGGTGCTATCTTCCAGGTCGACAGCATGAAGGGCGTGTTCCAGGGCGTGATGATGCCGACTGGGCCAATCGGCACGCGTGTCGTCAGGTTCACCTGGCCTTCGGCGCGGATCGCCTTGCCGTCACGCGCTTCCGGCGCACGGTCGGCGAAGAAGCGGAAGTTCTCCGCGCCGCGCAGGGCGGCCTTGGCCATGAACTTCAGCGATTGTCCGGTGTCCATGCATTCGACGAAGGCAATCTCTTCGGCGCGGGCCACGATCGCATCGGCAATCTTGTGCAGCAGCTTCTTGCGCGCGTCGCCCGGCATGGCGGCCCAATCTGCGAAAGCGACTTTTGCGGCCTTTGCAGCGCGATCGATGTCGGCAGCCTTGCCGCGAGCAACGGTAGCAAGCGGCTTCAGGTCGACGGGGGAGATGGTTTCGAACGTGGAACCATCATCGGCCCGCACATCCTCGCCATTGATGCGGTTCAGTACGCCGCTATCCTTGAACCGGGCCAGAAAGTCTTCGGCCTTTGCGATGTTTTCCTGCAGTTTGGACATCGTCTATTCCTTTGGTGTTACGTCGTCCCGCGAAGGGAAAGTGTCACTTGCCGCGCAGCCGCGGATGAATGGCGTTTTTCTTCCAGCTGAGCTCCGCATCGATCTCGCGGATCTCCAGCGAGAGGGCGAAATGCGGCGTCTCGAAGAGCGGAGCGAGTATGTCGATGGCCGCGGCGAAGATCGCCTCGCCGGTGCGCTTCTTTTCCTCATCCGTGCGGCCCTTGCCGATGCGGAAGTTAAGATCCACGAAGGCGTTTTCGGGCAGCCTGTCGGCGATTGCGTAGTGCTCGGCGCGAAAGGCGCGCACCCGCACGGCGCCGACCTCGAAAAGCCCGGTATCCAGAACCGTCTTCAGCAGCCGCTCGCAGAGCGCACCGATATCGGAGCGGCCCTCCAGATTGGCCGAATACTCGATGGCGAGATGTGGCATTGAGTCCTCCCGATCTCTTATTTACTTAACACGTTAACAATTGTGTCGAAGATGTCAAGCGGCTGCCTTGAGCTTTCTTGCCATATCGAGGCTTTCATCGACGTAACGCGACAGACGCTCGGCGCTGTCCGGAATTTCCGGGCGTTCGGCGAGCCATCCGATATATGTAAGGCTCCGCAGCAGCATGAATAGAGGCAGGCTCGCCAGCGTTGCGTCGGAGAGCGCTCGCTGGCTGCGGTAGCCTGATATCAGTGCGGTCTCGATTGCCGGATAGGCGGGTTCGTTGCGATTCTTGAGCAGGGTCGTTGCGAGATCGAACAGGCGAAAACCGTGCCCCGCATCATCGAAATCGATGAAGGCGACATTGCTGTCGCTCCCCGTCAGAAAGATGTTTTCCCGTACGAGATCGGCATGGATCAGCCCGTAGTCGAGGCTCTGACTGTCCGCATTCGCGAGGGCACGGCGCAGCTCGTGGCGCAATGCTGAGAGGGCGATAGTGCTCTCGGGCGAAAGGCCGCGACAATCCCAGAAGCGACCCCAGAGCGGCTTTTCGCCGACCAGGCCATCGGCATCCCAAGCCGGACGACGAAAGCGCTCCGGCGGTTGCCAGGCGTCGGCAAGTTCGTGCATGGTGGCCATGTTTTGACCGATGCGGAAGAAGATCGCCTCCTGCGTTTCAGCCGATTGGGAAAGGGGCGTACCGCTCTGGCCAAGCGGAACCCCGTCGATCCAGCTCACCACATCGGCATGCTGCTCGGGAAAATACCTGTTGGCCTGCAAGCGGACGAGGCTTTGCCTGTTCGTTGTCGGCACAGGGCTCGGCACGTCGAGCCCGCCGAGCTTGAGCGCCGCCATGAAGTGCAGTTCCGAGCGCAGGCTCGTCTCGTCGTGATAGCCCGGGCGATGCAGCCGGAGTGCGGCTAATTGCCCGTCTTCCAGCGTAATCCGGAAGACGGCATTCTCCCGATATTTCATCAGCATGGGCTCGTGCGCCCTCACGGACCAATTGTCGAGCGCCTCAAGCGCCCGCTTCTGCAAGGCGTCGTGGATGTTTTGCGGCAATTGATCAGCCATATCGCCTCACAGGCCGGACAGGACGTCGTCGAAGATCGACAACATGAACTCGGCATTTTCCCGGGTGAACGGCATGGGCGGGCGGATCTTCGTGGCGCATTGGTGAATGCCGATCTTGCCCATCAGCACGCCGCGTTCGCGCATGGCGTTGACGATGCGGGTCGCCTCGGCAGTGGCCGGCTCCTTCGTCTGCCTGTCCAGCACGAATTCCGTGCCCATGAACAGGCCGCTGCCGCGCACGTCGCCGATGATCGAGTGCTTCCCGGCCAGCCGCTTGAAGGCATCGCGGGTATATTCGCCGACATTGCGGGCATTCTCGATGAGATTTTCGTCCTCAATGACATCGAGCACCGCCATGGCAGCCGCGCAGGAGACCGGATTGCCGCCGAAGGTATTAAAATAGCGGAATGCCTTTCGGAAGGCATTGATCGTATCGACATTGGCGATGACGCCGCCGACGGGATGCCCGTTCGCCATCGGCTTGCCGAGTGTCACGATATCGGGAACGATGCCCGCGTGTTGGTGGCCCCACATGTGCGAGCCTGTGCGGCCGAAACCGGGCTGCACCTCGTCGGTGATCACGAGGCCGCCGGCCTTGCGCACGGCTGCGACCGTCTTGTCGAGAAAGCCCGGCGGCAGGTCCGGAAAGCCTTCGTTGGCAAAGAACGGATCGATGATGATGGCCGAGAAACCGTGTGGTGTCTCCTGAAGAGAGGCGATCGCCTTCTCGACTTCGGCTGCGAAGGCTGTGGCAAAGGCGTCTCCGCCTTCACCGCCGAGTGGACGATAGCTGTCCGGCGCAGGCACATGGCGGACATGGCCGCCGAAGCCGCCAACCGGCGGCATGCGGGTCGATAGCTGCGATACGGCGGTCGTATTGCCATGATAGGTGTGGTTCGTGGCGATGACGCCGGTCTTGCCGGTCACAGCCTGCGCCATGCGCAGGGCCACGTCGTTCGCCTCGCTGCCGGTGCAGGTCAGGATTGCGGCATTGAGGCTCTCGTCGAAAGTCGCGGTCAGCCGCTCGACATAGTCGAGAATACCTTCGTGCAGATAGCGGGTATGCGTATTCAGTGTCGACGCCTGCCGGGTGATCGCCTCGACTACGTGCGGATGGCAATGGCCGACATGCGGCACATTGTTGTAGCAGTCGAGATATTTGCGGCCGTCGGCGTCCCAGAGCCAGACGCCTTCCCCGCGCACGAGATGCACGGGGTCGTCGTAGAATAGCGACATGTTTCGGCCGAGAAGCCGGTCGCGACGCGCGATAAGGGCTGCATTGTCGGACATGATCAGGCTCCCGCTGCCGCAAGGCCGGCATCGAGCGCGGTCAGGATTTTCTGGACATCCCCGGCCGTCACGATCAGCGGCGGCGACAGGATGACATTGGCGCCGGAGGTGCGGACCATGACGCCGGCATCATAGGTCGCATCATGGACTTTCTGGACGATGTCCTTGGCAGCGCCGCTCTTCTTCTGGCGGTCGCTGACGAGTTCGAGGGCGCACATCAGCCCCTTGCCACGCACATCGCCCACCAGCTCGTGCTTGTTCTGCAATGCCGTCAGACCCGCCAGGAGTTCTTCGCCACGGGCAGCGGCATTGGCGGCGACGTCGAGCCGTTTGGTTTCCTTAAGTGTCGCGAGTGCTGCGGCCGCGCCAACCGGGTGGCCGGAATAGGTGTAGCCGTGACCGATGCTTCCGACCGCGCTCTTGTTGCTTTCGAAGACCTGAGCAACCTTGTCGGAGATCATCACGGCGCCGAAGGGGAAATAGCCGTTGGTGATCGCCTTGGCAGTCGACATCATGTCCGGCTGTACGCCCCAGAGGCGCGATCCGGTCCAGGCGCCGGTGCGGCCGAACGCCGTGATGACCTCGTCGGCGATCAGCAGGATGCCGTGGCGGTCGCAGATCTCGCGCATCAGCGGCAGGAAGGTTTCGTGCGGGACGATGACGCCGCCGGCGCCGAGCACCGGCTCGACGATCAGAGCTGCGATGGTATCGGCGCCCTGGAAGGCAATCTCATCCTCGAAGAGCCTGCCGATCGCCGCCGCAATTTCGGCGCCATCGGTGGTGTTGAAAGGGTTGCGATAGGGGAAGGGGGCGGGCAGGTGGATGACGCCCGGCAGCAGCGGCTCGTAATTGCGACGGAAATTCTGGTTGCCGTTGACCGAGGCACCGCCGAAATGCGTGCCGTGATAACCCTTCTTCAGTGCGACAAACTTGGTGCGCTCCGGCTGGCCATTGACCTTGTGGAACTGGCGCGCCAGCCGCAGGCAGGTCTCGACCGAATCCGAGCCGCCCGAGGTGAAGAAGGAACGGCTGAGGCCATCCGGCTTGAACCATTCGGCAAGTTCGTAGGAAAGTTCGATCAGTGGCGAGTTGGTCGTGCCGCGGAAGGTCGAGTAGTAGGGCAGCTCGTCGAGCTGGTCGCGGATCGCTTTCTTCACCGGCTCGCAGGAATAGCCGAGATTGACGTTCCAGAGGCCACCGACCGCGTCCAGTACCTTCTTGCCCTGAATGTCAACGATTTCAACACCTTCGCCTGAGTTGATGATGCGCGGCGGATTGGCCTGCATCTCAGCCGGATGGGCCATCGGATGCCACAGGTGGCGGGCGTTGTTTTCGATGATGAAATTGGTCTCACGCATGTCAAATTCCTCTTGGTTCAGAGCCCCAGCATGGCAAGTGCGCGGGCATAGCTTTCGGCAGGGCGGGTCACGTCGAAATGCACATGAGGCAGGCTCACGGCTTCGGCGCCCTCGATGTTCTTCTTCTGGTCGTCGACGAAGACGCAGGCCTCGCGCGGCAAGTTGAGCTCGGCAAGAACGAGCTCGTAGGCACGCGGATCGGGTTTCAGGATCTTCGTGTAGGTGGCATCGACAATGACGTCGAAAAGCTCGATCAGCGGAAAACGCTGACGGAACTCGACTCCGTAGAAAAGGTCGAGCTCGTTCGAGAGGATCGCCAGCTTCAGGCCGGCTTCTCTCGCACGCAGGATGGCGTCGCGGGCTTCCGGACGCAGAACCAGCTCCGGCTCGGCGCCACGCGCCCGGCGTACGAAGGTCTGCATGTCGGTCCAGTTTTCACCGACTAGCGTGCCGACTTCGTTCGTGCGCTTGAGCCAATAATCCCGCTCGGTGATCTCGCGGTTCTGCATCGCAACCCAGAGCGGGTCCGTCGTCGTATCGAACGGTCCAAGCCAGGTCAGCGATCCCTTGGCAAGGCCGAGCGTACGTTCGGTGATGTCATGCGTCTCGAAGAGAGTGCGGGTGACGACGCCGCCGAAATCGAGGATAAGCGCGCGGTCTTGTGTCATGGCCGGCCCTCCGGAATGACGCCTTCGGCCACCCATTGATCGAAGATGGCGAGTGCGGCGGCCGAAAAGGCCGGCGCGTTGATGTGGGCATCGATCTCCCGCAGGGTCACGGAAGGCGGAACGGCGCGGCGCATCTCGTCGACGAAGGCGTTGAGGCCTTCCGGATCATGCAGCGGCTCGTCCGGCTTGTCCCATTCCTGCAAGCCCTCGATTGGCAGGAGGAAGGCGACCTTCGCATCGGCGCGTTTCAGTTTTTCCCCGATCAGCCGCGCGACTTCGCGCCGGCCCTCCGGCGATGTCGTCACCGATCCGATCAGCCGGTTATGGGCGTGATAGGGGCGATCGGCAAAAATCCCGGGGAGCTCCTGCCACGCCTGCAGATCGACCATGTCGACGGCGCCGGGGGCGACGAGCTGTGGAATGCCGGCGCGTCCAGCATTCTCGAGCCGGTCCGGTCCGGAGGTGACGACGCTGCTATAATGATGATTGCTGACTTCCTGGATGCAGAAGTCGAAGACGGCAGCAAAGTCGCCCTTCGCGGCGATCGCCTCATAGGCGCGGCCGCCCATGCCGGTAGAATGGAAGACGGCGACGTCATAGCCGCGCTTTTCCAGCTCGGGCCGCAGATACTTCATATATTTCAGGCAGGATGAGCCGAGCGAGGTCATGCCGACGAGCGGCCGCTCGCGATCGGGTTTGGTGCCGTGCTTTGCGGCTCCGACGACCGCGCCGCAGGCCTGCGAGAGCACGGAGCGGCAGATGCTGTTAAGGCCATAGAGTCCACCGGCCCACAAAATCATCATCAGGTCCGGTGCGATGCGCTCCGGCGGAATGAGATGAGAATAGGCAATCGTCGAAACCACGAACTTCGGGACGCCGAGCGGCAGGACGGCGGCGACATCGAGCGCCAGATCCGTGCCCATGGAGCCGCCGAGCACGATGACGCCATCGACAAGTCCATCGTCGTAGAGACGTCGCGTCAGCGCTGATGCGCCCTTTGCCATGGCTGCCATGGCGCTGTTTTCATCGCCGCTTTCGGCGATCGCCTCGATCGTGGTGGCGGCGGCCTTCGCAATGTCATGCTTGGAGTAGTCGGGACTGTAAGGCGGATCGCCGAGAATGCTGACATCCATCATGACCGGCTTGCCGCCGGCTTCATTGATAACGGACGCCATGAATTGCAGTTCGTCGCATTTGGTGTCACCGGTTCCGATGACGAGTATCCTTGGCAGGGGAGCCGCAGGGCTCATCAATCTGTCCTCCTGATTTTTGCAATGGTTCCCATCGGTCTTTCCGACCCGTAATATTTTTCTGCGATCGCATTGGCCGTAGCGACGGCCTGTGCGCCAAAGTCTTGAATGGCAGCCTTGGTCGTGCGCGAGAGCGGGGCGGCAATCGCCACGCAGCCGATCGGATGGCCGTTCGGCATCCGCACCGGAGCGGCCGTGCTGATGACGCCGGCCTCAAGACCCTGATGGCTGATGGAAAAACCGCGCGCCGCAGTCTCCTCGAGCATGGCACGCACCAGCTGCGGATCGGTGACGGTGTGGTCGGTAAATTTCTCCAGCGGCTTCTTGAGCGCCGCGTCGATTTCCGCCCGAGGGCAGAAGGCAAGGTATGCGCCGCCGGACGCCGTGGCATGGAAGGGCAAGAGACTGCCGACATCGACGATGATGCGATGCGCGCGCGGCGAATCCTCGACGTGAATGGTCGAGAGCTGTCCGCCTGAAAACTCCGAGAGATGCACCGTTTCGGTCGATGATTCGGCGAGCGTCCTGATGAAGGGGATGGCAACCCGTAGGAAGGGAAAGCGCGCTTCCCGGATACGGGCGAGGCGAACGGGCGCCGAACCGATGCGGTAACGGCGCGTATCCTGATCCTGCTCTACGAAGCCGTGTTTTTCCAGCTCCACCAGAAAGCGTCGCGCCGTCGCCTTATCCAGTGCGCAAAGGCGGGCGATGTCGGTCAGACCCGCCTCCTTGTCCAGCCGTGACAGGGTGTCCAGCAATGCCAGCGCCTTTCCGATCGTGCTCATCATTCCTCCTCTTGGGTTGGTCAGTTTTTGATTTTGTGCGTCTAGCCGTGGCTTTCCGTCAAATCAGCTTGCTGACCCTGCGCCGCAGCACGATAGCAGCGACCCAAGATACTTAACATGCGAAATAACTTGACAGAGGCCGGCAATGTTTGCAAGTCTATATTTGAAGCTGTGGTTCAAATAATGAACCATAAGCGCTGACGGCGGCAAAATCAACAAAAGCATAAGCCCCGCTCGTCAGTCCGGTTTTTGGTGGAGGTCGTACGCGTGCAATCGCGGCGATGATCGGATGTTCTTAAACAAGGGGAACGAACGCAGATGAACACGCAAAATTCGCAAGGCGCGGCTGAAAACCAGCTGCGCAAAAACAGTCTCGGCGTCGGTGCCGTGACCTTCCTCGTGGTTTCGGCCGCGGCGCCGCTGACGGCGGTTGCCGGCGGCGTGCCGCTGTCCATGATGCTCGGCAACGGGCCGGGTATTCCGCTCACCTTCCTGCTGGTGACGGGCATTCTGCTGCTGTTTGCAGTCGGTTACGTCGCCATGGCGCGCCATATAAGAAATGCCGGCGCCTTCTATGCCTACACGGCTCAGGGCCTTGGCGGCCTCATGGGCGGTGCTGCCGCGCTCATTGCCATTCTCGCCTACAATGCCATGCAGGTCGGCGTTCTCGGGCTTTTCGGGGCGGCGACCAAGGGCTTCTTTGCCGAACAGCTCGGCCTCGATCTTCCCTGGTGGGTCTGGAGCTTTGTCGGCATCGCCTTCGTTGCCGTATTCGGCTATCGCCGCGTTGATCTATCGGCGAAGGTGCTGACGGTACTGGTCATTCTCGAATATCTCGTCGTGCTCGTCATCGACGCCGCGATCTTCGTAAAGGGCGGCGATGCCGGTCTTTCCGCAGCACCTTTCACGCCAACCGCCTTCTGGAGCGGAACGCCGGCCATCGGCCTCCTTTTCTGCTTCGCCGCCTTCATCGGCTTCGAAGCGACGACCATTTACAGTGAAGAGGCTCGCGAACCGGAAAAGACCGTGCCGCGTGCGACCTATATCTCCGTTCTCATCATCGGCATCTTCTATATGCTGACGTCCTGGCTGATGGTAACCGGCGCCGGCGTCGACAAGCTTGTGCCGACTCTGCAGGGCCTAGCCGATCCCACAACCTTTCTCTTCGGCCTTGCCGAGCGCTATGTCGGCCACTGGATCACCGTCGTGATGAGCCTTCTTTTCATCACCAGCCTGTTTGCCGGCATCCTCGCCTTCCACAATGGCGTAGCGCGCTACATGTATGTCGCCGGGCGCGAGGGTCTGCTACCGAAGTCGGTCGGTGTGACGCATCCGGTCTTCCAGAGCCCGCATGTCGGCTCGATCATCCAGACCGTCATTGCCGTGCTCGTCGTCGCGCTCTTTGCGATTACGGGTCAGGACCCGGTGCTGGCGCTTTTCTCGTGGCTTACCAATGTCGCGACGCTCGCAATCATCCTGCTGATGGCTTTCACGGCCTTCTCGATCGTGGTGTTCTTCAGCCGCAATCCGGGGCTCGAGCGCAATGTCCTGGCGATCAAGGTGCTGCCGATCGTGACAGGCCTTATCCTTCTGGCGCTCGTTTATTATATCTCGGCGAATTTCGGCGCGATCGCCGGTGCCAATGGCGTGCTGGCCATCTTGTTGCCGGGGCTCGTGTTGATCGCAGGCATCATCGGCTTCATCGCTGCGGCTCGTCTGAAGTCGTCGGATGCGGCAAGCTATGCCCGCCTCGGTGCTGGCCAGGAAGCTTGAACCAGTTCCAATCGCGGTGGCGGGGAAACCCGCCACCCTCTTTGCGAGAGAATGAGATGCAGGACAAGATCGACCAGCTCCGAACATTATCCGTTTCCCCGCAGGCATTGTTCATCGGCGGCGCGTGGCGCCAGCCGGCCAGCAGTGCTGTGATGGACGTCATTTCGCCAATCGACGGTACGCGGCTGACCACGATTGCCGATGCCGGCACTGAAGATGTCGATCTCGCCGTCAAGGCCGCGCGTCAGGCCTTCGAAAAGGGCAGCTGGTCGAAGGCGGCACCGGCCGAACGCAAGAAGGTGCTACTGAAAATTGCCGAACTGATCGAGAAGAACGCGCTTGAACTCGCCGTGCTCGGCGTGCGCGACAACGGCACGGAAATCTCGATGGCGCTGAAGGCCGAGCCCGGCAGTGCCGCCGGCACCTTCCGCTACTATGCCGAGGCGATCGACAAGGTTTATGGCGAGATCGCGCCGACGGCCGACAATATTCTCGGCCTCGTGCATCGTGAGGCTATCGGCGTCGTGGCCGCCATCGTGCCATGGAATTTCCCGATGATGATCGGCGCCTGGAAGATTGCGCCGGCGCTTGCCGCCGGCAATTCCGTCGTGCTGAAGCCCGCAGAGGGCGCATCGTTGACGCTTCTGAGGCTTGCGGAAATTTGTGCTGAAGCCGGATTGCCCGAAGGCGTGTTCAATGTCGTCACCGGCCGCGGGGCAATCTGCGGTGAGGCGCTGGGGCTACACATGGATATCGATGTGCTCGCCTTCACCGGCTCCGGCCCGATCGGGCGGCGGCTCTTGGAATATTCGGCGCGTTCCAACCTGAAGCGCGTCTATCTGGAGCTTGGTGGCAAGTCACCGAATATCGTCTTTGCTGATGCGCCCGATCTCGATCAGGCAGCCAAGGTCTCGGCCTATGGCATCTTCCGCAATTCTGGCCAGGTCTGTGTCGCCGGCTCGCGGCTACTGGTCGAGAAGTCGATCTATGCGGCCTTCTCCGAGAAGGTCGCCCGCATCGCCGAGGCCATAAAAGTCGGCGATCCCCTGCATCTGACGACGGAAGCGGGGGCCATCTCCAGCGAGATCCAGCTGAAGAAAGACCTTGGTTATGTCTCTCAGGCGCTGTCGGAAGGCGCATCGCTGCGCACCGGCGGTTCACGCATTCTCGAGGAGACGGGCGGATACTATATGCGGCCCGCTGTCTTCGACGTAACACCATCGATGACCTTGGCGCGAGAAGAGGTGTTCGGGCCAATCCTCTCAATCATTCCTTTCGAGACGGAAGCGGAAGCGCTTGAGATCGCCAATGCCACGGAATATGGCCTTGCCTCGGCCGTCTGGACATCGAACCTGTCGCGAGCCCACCGGATGGTGCGGGGTATTCGCGCCGGCGTGGTGCATGTCAACACCTATGGCGGCGCCGATAACAGCGTCCCTCTCGGCGGTGTCAGGCAATCCGGCAATGGCCATGACAAGTCGCTGCATGCGCTCGACAAATATATCGACCTGAAGACGGCTTGGATTCAGCTCTAAAGGCATTCTCGCATGCAAACAGGGTGCCGCGTGATCGTCGGCACTCTGTTTCTATTTCTCGCGGTTACTCGTCAAACCTTCGACGGCTAGCCGCCGAAGCTGCCCGTCTGGGTCGGCACATGCACATAGTTGCGGTCGAAATAGAGCAGTGCATGTCCGTCCTTGCGGCTGCGAATATCCATCACCTCGCCGATGAAGATATGGTGCGTGCCGACAAGGCGCGCTTCGGTCAGCCGGCAATCGAAGGAGACAATGGCATCGGAGAGCGCCTGGCTGCCGGAGCGGAAATTGATCCATTCCGCTGCAGCGTAGCGCTCCTCCATGTCGGCACGCTGGCCGGCGAAATAGCCGGCCAATTCCTTGTGCTCCTGCGTCAGGACATTGACGCAGAAGCGACGGTTATCGAAGAAGAGGCTTGTTTGCGCCGAGCGGCTGTTCATGCAGACCAGCAGCGTCGGCGGTTCGTCGGTGACGCTGCACATGGCGGTTGCCGTGAAGCCGCCGCGGCCGGCAGGGCCATTTGTCGTGATCACGTTGACCGGCGCGCAAACCCTTGCCATGGCGTTGCGGAATTCGGTTTTCGAGAGTTGCTCCTCCATGACAACGGCCTCACTCTGCGGCATTGCGGACGGGGGAGGTCTCGCCGAGCGGTGGGAGCCAGGTGTCTCCGGTCCAGCCGTTTTCATCGTAGTCGCTCATGCACTGATCGACCAACGCTTCCATCTCTTTCAACCGGCCGCCGCGCTCGGCGCCTTTCAGCACCTGCAGGCGGACTTCCTCCGGCGCGCCGGCATAGTTAAGCTCGTAAAGGGCATGACGCCCGCCGAATTCGGTGCCTGTGGCATCCCAGAGCAGTTTCATGATCTTGATGCGTTCGATATGGCCCATGTCGTTGGACCCGCGCACATATTGGGCGAGATAGCGGTCGATCTCCGGATTGCCGAAGTCCTTGGCGGAGGAGGGCAGGTAGATCAGGCCAGAGGCGACGACCCTGCGCACGGTTTCGATGACGCGCGGATAGGCCTCCGACATGAAGGTGCGGTAGGAGAGCGCAGCCTCCATGTTCGGCAATACAGCGCCATTTGCCCAGGGCTGCGGATTGTAGGCCATCGCATTGGAGAAGGACCAGAACATGTGGCGAAGCGCGATGATTTCCCCGAGTGCCGCCTGATTGCCGCGGAAGGCATCGCCGCCCGTCGCGCGCAATGCCTTGGCGAGCAGCCCGGCGATGAAGTCGAGCTTGACGGCAAAACGCGTGCAGCCCTGGAAGCAATAGCCGTGCATGAAGCCGGAGGCCGGATGGAAGGAGAGGATCTTGGCCGCATCGCGCAACACCAGCACGTCCTCCCAGGGCACGAAGACATTATCGAGCACCAGGATCGCATCGTTCTCGTCGAAGCGCGACGATAGCGGATAGTCGAAGGGATGGCCTACGGTATTCGCCGTCTGCTCATAGGAAACGCGGCAGAACATCTTGATCCCGGGTGCATTCATCGGAACGATGAACATGACCGAGAGCGACGGGTCTTCCGTGACTGTCGCCGAGCTTTGGGCGAGGAAATTATAGTGGGTGAGGGCCGAAGACGTTGCCACCACCTTGGCGCCGGAGACATAGATGCCGGCATCGGTTTCCTTGGTGATGTGGACGAAGACGTCCTTGACGGCATCGGCCGGCTTGTGGCGGTCGATCGGCGGATTGACGATCGCGTGGTTCATGAAGAGTACGGATTCCTGGGCACGCTTGTGCCAGGAGAGCGCGTTATCCTTGAACGGCCCGTACCAGTCGGCATTCGCGCCGAGCGTGTTCATGAGGGCCGCCTTGTAATCGGCAGTGCGGCCCATCCAGCCATAGGACATGCGTGCCCAATCGGCGATGGCGCCCTGCTGTGCCACAAGCTCGGCGGAGGATTTCGCAACCCGGAAGTATTTGTGGGTATAGCCGCCCGATCCGGTATCCGTCGGCGAGGTCAGGCGCTCCTTGGTCTTCTCGTCATGCAATGCATCATACATGCGCGCCAGCGAACGGACGGAATTGCGCATCGAGGGATGCGCCGTCACGTCGGCGATGCGCTCGCCGTTGATATAGACTTCGCGGCCGTCACGCAGGCTTTCCAGATATTCGGCGCCGGTAAACGGACGGGTCTTGTCGCTGCGGTGATCTTCAGCTCGCATCTCGTATTCCTCCCTTGAGATCATGATTGATGCTACGTCTGACGCGTTGGCGCGGCCATGGACAAAGGGGGCAATTCGCTGGTACTTTTTCCGGCATGTCGCAGAAGAACGAAATTCCGAATTTCTTTGTCTATGGCGTGCCGAGCCGGGCGCTTGATGTCGGATTCCTGCATGTAGAGACGGTCATGGACCGAAAAACACTGCATTTCGGACATGTTGCGTCTCACAAGCATCCGCTGATGGGGCAGATCACCTATTGGTACAAGGGTGGCGGTCGTTACCGCATCGAGGACAGGACTTGGAATTTTTCCGCTCCAACGATCAGTTTCGTGCCGAGCAATATCATCCACGGGTTCGAGGTCGACGATCAGTCCGATGCCATCGTGGTGTCAGTGTCGGATGACACGCTGAAGGCGCTGGCATCCCAGGTGGATCTGAGCCTCGACATGCCGACCTTTCTGACGGCGCGACCGGATGATCCTTCCTGGCAAAAGGTCGACACGCTGCTGCAAATGGTGAGCGCCGAATACCGTGAACGCGGCGGCCAGAGCGAAAAGGTCATGCTGGGGTTGATCGGCGTCGTGCTGTCGCTGATGAACCGGCTCGGTGGCAGCGCGGCGCTGCCATCGGCCTCGCCCATGGTCACGCTTGCCCTGGCGCTGCGCAGCGCCGTCGACCGGCATTACAAGAGCGATTGGCCGGTGGGCAACTATGTCGATCTGCTGGCCACGACACCGCACCTGCTCGACAAGGCGTCGCGCGAGGTGTTCGGCCATACTGTCAAGGAGATGCTTTTGGACCGGCGGCTGCTGGAGGCCAAGCGCCTGCTGATGTTTACCATTCGCTCCGTCGAGGACATTGGCCGCGAGGTCGGCTTTGAAGATCCCGCCTATTTCTCGCGCTTTTTTCGCAAGCGGGTTGGGGAGGCGCCGGCGGCCTGGCGGCGCCGGAATTTGGAGCGGCAACCATCGGGTAACGACGCGGCGTAACACAGGGCGACCGTTAAACCTGCTCGACATATCCAATCGGTCAGCGTCTTCGGTAACGCATGCGGAATTCGCGTGGTGTACAGTTTTCGCGTTCGTGGAACAGACGGGAGAAGTAGAATGGATCATCGAAACCGACCCGCGATGCGATGATCTCGATCTTGTCATCGGTCGTCGTCAGTAGCTCCTTGGCATGGTCCATGCGGACGCGAAGCTGAAAAGCTTTCGGCGGCAACCCAACTTCCGCGGTGATTTTTCGGCGCAGCGTTGCGGGTGACATCCCGTGTTCGGCGGCAAAGGCAGCAATGTCGAGGGATTGCAGCGCCCGTTTGCGAAGCGCCTCGATAATTTCGCCCGTATCGGATCCTTCTTGCAGAGAGGATGTGGCCTGGCTTGCCTGCCGCGCCACCAGAATGACGATCTGATGTAGAGCGGATGCGGCAGATGCTCTCGAGAGGTTGGTATCCTCAATAAGGTCGGCATGAATATTGCCGAAGAGACGTTGTAGGCCGTCATTATTGCGAAGAACTGTGAGCGGGTTCTGTTCGCTGATGAGACGCAAGCGGATGAAATCGCGCACGAAAGACCCTTCGAACAGTGCCCATCGCTCATTCCAGCCTTCGGCATCGGGGCCGTAAGAATGCTGACGATTGGGAAACAGCCAGAAGAGCGCGGGGCCTTTCACGCTTTGTCGGCCGCCAGCATCCGTCTCCAGAAACCCCCGGCCGTTTTCCACGAGAACCACCGCATAGTTCGGCAGCTTCCGTGCTTTCACGGCATGCATGGCATGCTGCCTTCCGCTGCCAGTGACGGTTAATCCTCCGGCTGCTGCGAGAGGGGATCGATAGATAGCTTCTGCTGTTCTCATTGTGAGCGAAAAGTCCAGTATGATTTTCGTCCATGTAGTAAAAAGTCAATGTGCGCTAGATTCAATGGCAATTCAACGCAAGTCATAGGCGAGTGAAATGTCAATCCCCATGCAGATTATGCCTGTCCGCCAGCGCGAGCTCAGCCTTGTCGCCAACGGCAAGGTCTTGTCCGCCGCATCCGATCGGCTTGGCTACCTGACACCAACTGATCCGGGCATCGGTGTTGATGCAATCCGCCGGCTTTACGAGGAAAATGGCTATGTGTGGCTCAAAGGTTTCCTGCCGCGCCAGGATGTGATCGACTTTCGTGGCTGGGTCTTTGGTCACATGGCGAAGACGGGCCTGATCGAAGACGGAACCGATCCGCGGGATGGTATCTCGTCCGCCATGGCGCCCGAAGGTCGTGATGTCGATCGCTGCCTGATGTCGCTCGTCCGCTCTGTCGCCTATGAGGGCTTTTGCGCGCAGCCACGTCTGTCCCGCTTCATGGACGAATTCCTGTCGGGCATCTCCTATTTGCACAAGCGCAAGATCATGCGCCATGTCCGGCCGGGAACGACGACGGCGACGCCTGCTCACTATGATCTGGTCTATCTTCGCGGCGGCACCAGCCGGATCGTCACCGCATGGATACCGATCGGCGACATCTCCGTAGAAATGGGCGGGCTGACCTATCTGGAGGGATCGCACACAATCGGCGCCGAGATGGAACGCGAATTCAGCGAGCAGAATAAGGATCTGAGCCCCGAAGAACGTATCAGCGCCTTCAACCGCAATATGACGGAGGGTGGCTGGGTCTCGAAGGATCTACCCGACATGGCGGAGCGCTTCGATACGCGCTGGCTGGTCGCCGATTATGAGGCCGGCGACGTTATGCTCCATTCACCATTCATGATCCACGCCTCCACCACCAACCAGGACAGCCAGCACAGGCTGCGTCTTTCTACCGACATTCGCTATCAAAACGTCGAGGACGAGATCGATGCGCGATGGAACAACCATTGGGCGCTCAGCGACATGCTGTGATTCAGGTTTGGTCCTGTTGCAGGCTCGTTCGAAGCGTGCCCCAATTGTCACCGTTTAGGACGCGCTCGATTTCCTCGACACGATCGCGACGGCGCTTCAGGCGCTTGCCGATGCGGCCAAACCAGCGCTTGCGCTTGGTCGCCTCGCGGCTTGCCTGTAGCTGCTCGATGAAGACTTCGCCGACAGGCCCATTTTCGAGCCGATCGAATATCCAGCAGAAGGACGCAGGCAATTTAACCACCTGGAACTGCGGTTTCGCACTTGCGGCATCTTCGGCGATGATCTCCTCCAGAACGACCTGGTCCCACACATCAGGCTTGGCAAGGCACCCTTCACGCCACCGTTCGATCAGCTGTGCCGCTCCGGGTGTATCGTTGATGAGAATGGTCGCGCTGATGAGACGTTCATCGCCTTCATAGTAGACCGCAAAGTCGCACTCGAGCTTGCGAAGTTCCGGCCAGGGATTGCGGTGGAAGACAGCATCGACGTCGACATAAAGCATCGGTCCACGCAGCCTCGCCCTTTCCTGCAGCAGGAAGCCGGGTTTCAGTCCGGCATTCAGTACCCAGCTGCCGGCGCTAGGCACTGCCGTTGCATATACCTTCAGGCCGATCCGCTCTGCTGAGTGGGCCATACGCTCCTTTTCCTGCTCGTAAAAACTGCCCTCCGTAAAAAATGCCACGACCGGGCCATCGGCGGTCGTTGCCTTGGACTTGCGTTCGGCCAGATCCTTTTCCGCGGGGAAGGGGACAATCAATTCACGCTGCTGCGGGCTCCAGGGGCGAATTTTATTGAGGATATTCAAGAAGGCACCTTCGGGGTTTGTGAGTTTCAATCCAATATCCGCCACCCCGAAGCGTTGCGGACAAGATTGAGAGTTCGGATGAATTGGGTACTCTGTCTGGCCGATTGCCGAAACGTCGCATCCCTGGCGCTCGCACCGGATTGGCAAACCGTTTGTTCTTCGCTAATCGATTGTCATGTCTGATAATGTCATCAAGTTTGAACGTCGTCCCACACCCAAGCCACCGAGGCAAACGCCTCCCTGGCTCAAGCGTCTTCTTGCGATCCTGGCCGTGATCGCATTTTTCCTAGCAGCCTTTGCTTACTTCACGCTGAAGGGCGGCGCAGCCGGCCCGACATTCTAATCGGCTCGCGATCTATGCGATCTTGAGCCGACCTCCCCATCAAGAGGTCGGAACGGCGAGTTTTTGATTTGCCCGTTTTGCGGCCGCATTATGGCTTTCTATCTCCGATACCCAACTTTAGGGTCCAACCGTCCTTTTCACCTCACCATTCCCGTAAAGCGAGGTTCGCAACGTAGCTTTTTCGCAAAACAGCCGAAACTTGGGATGGGTTTGTTCGATAAGCTATAAAATCTATAGAGTATAATCGCGATGGGTTGGGATCTTCATCCTTGTGCTCGGCAGAGGACAATTCAAACCGGGAGATATCAATGAGCGATGCGAACAGAGAAGCTTTGAAATTCGCCTATTGGGTGCCGAACGTGTCAGGCGGATTGGTCATCTCGAACATCGAGCAGCGCACCAGCTGGACGATCGACTACAACAGAAAGCTGGCGCAGATCGCCGAGGCGAGTGGTTTCGACTATGCACTCAGCCAGATCCGTTTCACCGCAGGCTACGGCGCGGAGTTTCAGCATGAATCCGTTTCCTTTAGCCATGCTCTGCTGGAATCGACGACCAAGCTGAAAGTGATTGCGGCAATCCTGCCTGGGCCTTGGAACCCGGCGCTTGCCGCCAAGCAGATTGCCACGATCAACCATCTCACCAACGGCCGCGTCGCGGTCAATGTCGTCAGCGGCTGGTTCCGTGGCGAGTTCGCTGCCATCGGTGAGCACTGGCTCGATCATGACGAGCGCTATCGCCGATCGGAGGAATTCATCCGTGCGCTGCGCGGCATCTGGACCGAGGACAGCTTCACCTTCCGCGGCGATTTCTATCGTTTCACCGACTATTCGCTGAAGCCGAAGCCGATTGATCCGCAGCCGGAAATTTTCCAGGGCGGTTCGTCGCGCGCCGCGCGCGACATGGCTTCGCGTGTTTCCGACTGGTACTTCACCAACGGCAATACGCCCGAGGAGATCGCCAAGCAGGTGGACGATATCCAGTCCAAAGCGAAGACCAATGGCCATTACGTCCGCATCGGCGTCAATGCCTTCGCGATCGTGCGCGAGACGGAGGAGGAAGCCAAGGCAGTTCTTGCCGAGATCATCGAGAAAGCCAATCCCGATGCCGTCAAGGCCTTCGGCCATGAGGTGAAGAACGCCGGCAAGGCCTCTCCGGAAGGCGAAGGCAATTGGGCGAAATCCTCCTTCGACGACCTGGTGCAATATAATGACGGTTTCCGCTCCAATCTGATCGGAACACCGCAACAAGTTGCCGAGCGCATTATCGCTCTGAAGCAGGCCGGTGCCGATCTGATCCTGCTCGGCTTCCTGCATTTCCAGGAGGAAGTGGAGTATTTCGGAAAGCATGTCATTCCGCTGGTGCGTGCGCTCGAGGAAACTCGGGGTGCCGTTGCCGTGGCGGCGGAGTAGTTCTCCATAGACATTTCGAGCACTGCTCGATCGATATTTTCCGCAACCGGGTACCATTTGCGATGGTGCCCGGCTTTGGATGTTTGCGAGCGCCTGACATGAAATCTTGAAAGGCCTTCCCCCATCATGTCGTGCTGGTGCCCAAATATATCAATCACTTATGCAGGCAGATGTTCTCGCCCATTCCGACGATGCCGGTGGAAGTCCGTGGGGCGCTTTCTATATGCTGAAGGTGTTCATGGTCTGACGAACAGGAAGAGGAGCAGGATATGACATTGACCTCGCAAGACGTCACCTCCGTACTCGGCCCTGTGGACGAGACGCTGATCGCAGAGATTGTTGCCACGGGTGCCACGCCGACGGAGCTCTCGGAAGCCTGGGCCTGGGTCAACAGCGATGAGGCATTGATCGGCGAAGGGCGCCACCTGCCTGCAGGAACCGTCGCAACCCTGGTGGATCTGCTTTCGGCTGATGACGAGGAATGGGAAGAATAGGGATTGGTCCGGCATGGTGCGGATTGCGCCATGGGGTGGTATCGGCCCAGCCGGAGGCACCGCCGCACTTCTCATTTCCGGTTGAGTTTGTTTTAAGGAATGAGAAGACTGAGACTTCCGATAGCGACTATCGGAAGTCTTGAGGTCGTATGAGCATGCCAGGCGAAGGGCGGGGCAATGGAAATTATCACCACGACACTCGTCCTTTTGCTGGCGATTGTCGTCAGTGGCGCTATTTCGCGTGCCATTCCGGTCATTCTACCGCTGCCGTTGATCCAGATCGCGCTGGGCGCGGTCATTGGCTTGTCGGCCGATCTCAGCGTCAGGCTTGATCCCGAGATTTTCTTCCTGCTGTTCCTGCCGCCGCTGCTCTTCCTCGACGGATGGCGCATTGCCGCCGACGAGGTGAAGCAGGACATGAATGTCGTGGTGGAATTGGCCTTGGGGCTTGTCGTCTTCACCGTTCTTGGCGCCGGTCTGCTCATTCACTGGATGATCCCGGCAATGCCGTTGCCCGTCGCCTTCGCGCTCGCGGCCGTCATTTCGCCGACCGATCCGATCGCCGTATCCGCGATCGCGCAGCGGGTGCCGATACCGCCGCGCATGATGCACATACTCGAAGGCGAAGCCCTGCTGAACGATGCATCCGGTCTCGTCTGCCTGAGGTTTGCAATCGCGGCGGCCCTGACGGGTGGCTTTTCGCTGTATGATGCAACACTCAGCTTTTTGTGGACGGCATTCGGCGGCCTTGCGATCGGTGTCGGCGTGACCTGGACTATTACATGGCTCAGCTCGCGTGTATCGCTTCGCTATGGCGAGGAGAGCGGCTCGGAAATCCTGGTCAGCATCCTGATCCCCTTCGCGGCCTATCTCGTCGCCGAGCAACTCCATTGTTCCGGCATTCTGGCTGCGGTTTCGGCTGGAACGACGATGAGCGTGGCGGAGAGTTCGGGGCGCGCCATGGCGGCTACTCGCGTGCGCCGCAGTGCCGTATGGGACATGATCCAGTTTGCTGCCAATGGCACGATCTTTGTCTTGCTCGGCGAACAGCTGCCTTCGATCGCGGAAAAAGCCTCCGCCACAGTCCAAATGACGGGCCACCACGAATTCTGGTGGCTTGCTGCCTATGTTGTCGGCCTCACTTTCGGCCTTGCCGCACTGCGGTTCACCTGGGCCTGGGTGTCGCTGCATCTGACGCTGTTCCGACAGAGACGGCAGCGCGAGACTTCGCCGAACTGGCGCATTCTTGCGGCATTTTCCTTTGCCGGGGTTCGCGGTGCGATCACGCTCGCCGGTGTGCTCACCCTGCCTTTCACCTTGAATGACGGTTCGCCCTTTCCCGCCCGCGATCTTGCGATTTGCCTGGCGATGGGCGTCATCATCATGTCGTTGATCCTGGCGACGCTTTTCCTGCCACCGCTTCTGAAGAATCTCGAACTCCCGAAAGACACCAAGCATGAGGAGGATGAGGCGGCCGCGCGGGTCGACGCGGCAAGAGCCGCGATCACCGAAATCGCGCGCCTGCAACATTCGCTCTCCAAGGGACAGGAGGATGCGGATCTTTATGTGGAAGCCGCTTCACGTGTGATGGAGCTTTATCGCGAACGCATCCGCAACCAGAGCGGTGGAGACGAGGAGATGGCACTCTCCAAGCGCACCATGCGTATCGAATTGGAGCTGCGGCTGGCCGCCGTTCGCGCTGAGCGAACGGAAATCTTCCGCAAGCTGCGGGCCAGGCAGCTTGGTAATGAGGTTGCGGCAAAGCTCGTGCGAGAGCTGGACCTGCTGGAAGCGCGATATGCGAACTGATTTTACGTTTTCGGGGTCGGCGGGTTGGGCAAAAGGGAACCTTGAACCCGAATTTGCGTCTTCCTAAGTGAGTAATAGCCGAGGCTTCATGAGCTCGGCTGCAATCACGTCTGTTAGGAGTGACCAAAATGGAAGACAGAACAAAGACCATCGAAGATCTCAGCGTCGAAGAGCGTGAGGAAATCCTCATCGATGTCGCCAGGACACTGGAAGGCAACGCGCGCGAAGCTCTTGTCGAGGGCAATCAGCAATTTGCGGCGCTTTCCACCAATATGGCGGAAGCAATCCGTATCAACGCCGACGAACTCGCACGTGATGATCTGGAGCAAGCTGAAGAGCTGCTGCAACAGGCTGTCGCAATGATCTCGCAGTTCAATGCTACTCATCCCTACCGGTTGATCAGCACGGCTGTTCACTAATCGGCCCGAGGCCCTACTTCTTGCCTCGACAACACGACCCGGAGGATTTCGATGTCAGAACTCATAGTGCTTGGTTTCGACGATGCCGATAAGGCGGATGCTATTCTCAATCGTCTTGTTCAGCTCGAAAAGGAATATCTGATCGATCTGGAAGATGCCGTCATCGCCGTTCGCGACGAGTCCGGCAAGGTCCGTCTCAAGCAGAGTGTCAATCTGACTGCGGCCGGCGCCGCAAGCGGTGGCCTTTCGGGCGCGCTTTGGGGCTCGCTCGTTGGCTTGATCTTCCTCAATCCTCTTGCCGGCCTGGTCGTCGGCGGCGCGATCGGTGCGGGTTCGGGCGCTCTTGCCGGATCGATGGCTGATTACGGCATCGATGACGGCCTCATCGAGAAGCTCGCCGAAACTATTCCGGCGCATAGTTCCGCGCTCTTCCTGCTGATCCGCAAGGTTCAACCCGAGAAGGTGCTTGCGGAATTCAAGGGCGAGCATGCGCGTTTGCTGCGCACCTCGCTTTCGCCCGATCAGGAGGCACGGTTGCGCCAGGTTCTCGTTGATGAGACCTCGCCGACGTCTGCTACGGTCTGAGCGTAAAGTCCGATCCGTAACTATGGTTAAGCCGTGCTCCCCAAGGTGGCACGGCTTAACAGTGGATGACGGGGCGCTCGCCGTTCTTCGCTCTCCTTCCATATCAAGACGAATGCTGCCATTGTAAGTCGCGGATTCATGCCGCGATCGGCATTGCAGCAGGGGGAGGGGCAAGACCCTAACGGCCATTGTCAGCATACGTTTTCAGACCAAAAGTTGCGCGATGACCGAGCCCGTATCGCCTCAAAGCCAACCCCCGTCCAAGCCCAAGACATCGCTGATCCAGACCAAGCGCGCCGCCGTGCAGGCGCTGCGGGTGATGATCGCCTGCACGATTACCTATGCCGTCTCCCAGCTTCTGCATCTCCAGCAGGGCTATTGGGCGGTCTTCACTGTGCTGATCGTCATGCAGGCCTCTGTCGGCGCCACGGCGGGCATGGCTGTCGATCGACTGGTAGCAACTGTTGCGGGGGCGGTGCTTGGCGGGGCGGCGGTGTTCGTCACACCGCACGAGCCGCTCGCCATCGGGATCGCGCTCATCTGCGTCGTCGGCTTTTCAAGCTTTGTGGCGGCACGCGTGCCTCGCTTGCGCAATGCCGGGCTGACGGCGGCGATCGTCATGCTGACGCATTCCGCCGCGGTTCCGGTCGAGATCTTCGTGATCGATCGCATCGCCGAGATCACGCTGGGCGGTGTCGTCGGCGTGCTCGCCAGCCTGTTCATCCTCCCAACGCGCTCGCGGACCGTGGTGCTCGACCGTTTCGGATCGGCCCTCGACGTCATGGCGCAGATATTGCGCACCCTTGCATCGGCGGTCGAGAAGGGCGAGCCGGTCTCCGCCTCGGAGGCCAATATAGCGCTGCGCCAGTCACTGATGGCAACGGAGACCTTATTGACCGATGCCCAGCGCGAGCGCGCCTTCTGGTTGACGAAGCATGGGATTTCGGAAGCCATCCCTCGTTCGCTCTGGCGAATTCGCAATGACATGACCTATGTCAGCCACATCGTGGAAACACCCTTCCCGCCGGCGATTGTCGAGGCGATCGGGCCGCAGGCAGGACAGATGCTCGAGGCGCAGGCTCGCTTTGCGGAAGCCTGCGGAAGGGCGCTGCGTGCCGGCGGTGAGATTGATCCCCAGGTGCTTTCGACCGGCGACGAGGCCTTCGAGAGCGCATTCGGCGCCCTGCAGAATTCTGCAGAGGCGCAATTGATGGGCTTCAACGAAACCGGTCGTCTGTTCGGCCTCGACTTCACATTGCGTCGGATGCGGCAGAATTTTCTCGATCTTGCCGACCGCATCCGTGAAAGCGATGTCAATTGAAAGAACCGGCCGGCTTGGGTGAGCCGGCCCGCCCCAGGGCAATCACCAGCTCCACATGGTCCCGTCTGAAAGCCTCGCGACATCCAGATAGGCCCGCCGATATGGGTACTTTTCGGCTGCCTTCTCGTCGATATCGACGCCATGGCCGGGTTTCTCGCCGCTGTAGAGATAGCCGTCCTTCAGATGCCATTCGTGCGGGAAGACGTTTTTCGCCTCGTCCGGGTGGAAGGCATATTCCTGAATGCCGAAGTTCGGCACCCAGCGATCGAAATGCAGCGCCGCGCCCATGGTGATGGGCGACATGTCGGCGGCACCGTGGCAGGCGGTGCGGATATGATAGAGCCCGGCGAGATCGGCGATGCGCCGCACATGCGTGATGCCGCCGGCATGCAGCGGCGTCGTGCGGATATAGTCGATCAGCTGCTCCTGGATGAGCTGGCGGCAATCATGGATCGAGTTGAAGACCTCGCCGAGCGCGAGTGGTGTTGTCGAATGCTGGCGGATGAGGCGGAAGGATTCCTGATTTTCGGCCGGAACGGCGTCTTCCAACCAGAAGAGCTTGTGGCGCTCCACCTCCTTCGCAAGGCCTGCTGCTTCCTGCGGCGTCAGACGATGGTGAACGTCGTGCAGAAGATGGAGTTCATAACCGAAGCGATCGCGCAGATGATCGAGGAGCTTCGGCAGGAAACGCAGATAGCTCGGCGTATCCCATAGCGTTTCCCGCGGCTTGTCTTCCGCCTGCGCCAGCGAGCCGACCTTTTCGACGCCGTAGGTTACCGGCAAGCCGGGAACGGCACTCTGGACGCGGATCGCCTTCCAGCCCTGCTCCTTGAAGGCGGCAACCTTGTCGCCGGTTTCCTCAATGGTCTCGCCGTTCGCGTGAGTATAGGTCAGCATATGCGTGCGGCTGGCGCCGCCGAGCAGCTGGTAAAGTGGCATGTTGGCCGCCTTGGCCTTGATATCCCAGAGCGCCACGTCGACGGCGGCGATTGCTGCCATGGTGATCGGGCCGCGGCGCCAATAGGCGCCCTTGTAGAAATATTGCCAGATGTCCTCGATCTGCGATGCGTCGCGACCGATGAGGCAGGGAACGAGATGATCCTGCAGATAGGAGGCAACGGCCAGTTCGCGGCCGTTTACCGTGGCGTCGCCGATGCCGTAAATCCCTTCGTCCGTCTCGATCTTGAGCGTGACGAAGTTACGGCCGGGCGAGCAGACGATGACCCTCGCATTGGTGATTTTCATGGGAAACCCTTTCGTGGTCTTTGATCGAAATCAGGCTTTCGGATCGGCGATCGGCTCGATGCGACCGAGGACGAAGACATAGGAAACGATGCCGATTGCCAGCATCGCGCCGGCCAGAAGAAAGGCGCGGCTGAAGGACTGTGTGGCGCCGACGATGAAGCCGGTGATGATCGGCGCTGCGATGCCGGTCATGCTGTTGAGAAAGTTCATGATGCCGCCGATCGTGGCGGCACCGCCCTTCGGCGCGATGAGAGCGGGGATCGACCATCCGGCCGGTGCCGCGGCAGCAAGGCCGCTCAGCGAAATGGTGATCCAGAGGATCGCCCAATAGGGATCGGCGGTGAGCCCTGCGCCGACGACGGCAAGACCCATCAGCATGCCGAAGACGATGATCGTCTTGCGGACGCGGGATTCATCGTGGCCCTTGCGGATGAGATGGTCGATCAGCCAGCCGCCGATCAAAAGGTCCGAGATCGTCGCGAAGATCCAGGGGATCGTCGTGAAACTTGCCGATTTCAGTATGTCCATGTGCATCTCCTTGACCAGATAATCCGGGAGCCAGAAGATGAAGAGGGCGAAGGCATAGCCATAGGCGGCAAAGCCGATCGAAAGGCCCCAGACCTTGCGATTGCGCAGGAGATAGCCGAGCATGCCAACGGCATTGGCGGAGGCTTCGCCCTCCTGTGCCGCGCCGCCGGCCTTTATGTAAGCCCGTTCCTCGTTGGAGAGGTTCCTGTCGGCGCTGGGGTCACGATAAAACAGCCAGAACATCCCGAAGAAGATGAAACTGATGATAGCGGTCGCCAGAAAACCGCCGCGCCAGCCGAAATGCAGCATGAGGTATGCGACCAGCGGAATGGCGATGACGTTGGAGAATTTTGCCGCCGCATCGAAGAGCGCCGTTGCCAGGCCCCGTTCATGGCGCGGAAACCAATAGCCGGTCGCCTTCGAATTGGCCGGAAAGCCCGGTGTTTCCGCCACGCCGAGAAGCATGCGGGAGAGAAATAGTGACTGCATACCGGTCGAGAAGGCGGTGATGACCGAAGCGATCCCCCAGGAAAACGTGCTCCATCGCATGACGCGTTGGACACCGAACCGATCCAGCAGCATGCCGACGGGGATTTGCAGGAAGCCGTAGGTCCAGCCGAAGGCGCTGAACAGGATGCCCATCTCGGCGGGTCCGATTTTGAAATCGTCCTGAATGAGGGGCGAAGCCACCGTCAGGTTCACCCGGTCGAAATAATTGACGAGGACGCCGAGCGCGAGAAGAGCGCCGATCCACCAGCGACGATTGGTGGATGGCCGTCGCATGGCTTCGGCTGATGAAGCGTGTTCGATTGTCATGAAATCCTCCCTATATGAAATATCACGCTACTAATCTGAAATTTCACATGAGGCAATGATTTTGATATAAGCAGCCAAAAGTCAATACTGGCGCCTGTGAATCGGCTGGCGGAGACAGTGATGAATTCGAGCGGGAAAAGATCGACAGAGCGATGATGAAGAAGGAAGAGCAGCCTCGAAGCCTGTCGGAGGAAGCCTACGATCGCCTGGAAAGCATGATCGTTTCGACCGAGCTTTTGCCGGGCGCGCGCTACACGATCCAGCAGCTGCAGCAGCAATCCGGCCTCGGCCGCACGCCCGTTCATGACGCGGTCAAGCGTCTCTCGGCCAACCAACTCATCCATGTCAGCCCGCGCTCGGGCCTGCGGATCGCGCCAGTCAACCTCGCGCAGGAGCGGACGTTGCTTCCCTTGCGAACGGAAATGGAAGCGATCGCCTGCGGGCTGGCGAGCGAGCGAGCGACCCCCCAGGATCACAAGGTTCTCAGAACCTTCATCACCGATCTCGAAGCCTCCAAGGCGGATCTCAGCCTTGAGCGGTTCAACGTCACCGACCGGCTGTTGAACAGGGCGATCCTCACAGCCTCTGGAGAGCCGCTTCTCGCGAACACGCTTATTCCGCTCCAGACGCTCTATCGTCGCACCGGCTGGATATACCATACCTATCTCGGCCCCGGCGCTCCGCTGGAGATAACGATAGAAAGCCATATAGCGCTGCTGCGCTTCATCGTTTCCGGAGACCGTACCCTCACGGAGAAATTCATCCGAGAGATGATGGGGGATCTGGGCAACATGCTGTTGAAGGTGCGCCAGTCGATCGATCCGGCAACACTCGATGTCAGCCTTGCCGATATGACCGTGAGAACTGGAGTGGCCGGCCCGATCAACTGATCAAGCAGGCATCCCGGCCGAATTCGACATGGGCATGGGCAAAAGCGCCGCCGCGCGGCAGCGCTTTGTCGTCACGAATGTTCCAGGTTTCGCTCTGCGGCTTTGCCGGTCAGCCGGCGGCCGCCCGCATCGAACAGGCAGATGCGCTCCGTCCGTGGCTGCAACCAGATGGTTTCCTCCGGCTCGATATCGAGCCGGTCGTGGAAGACGGTGACGATCGTCTGATCACCCACGGTTGCCGTTACATGGGTCTCGGAACCGAGTGGCTCGACCACAACCACGCGCGCGGGAATGCCGACATTTGCCGGTGACAAGGTGAAGTATTCCGGTCGGATGCCGTAGACCCCTTCAACGCCGACGAGCTTTGGGGCATTGCCGGGCAAGGGCAACACGATGCCGTCGTTCGTCTTGAAAACCGGCTGGCCGCCAGCAGTGTCAAAGCACCCGTTCAGCAGGTTCATCGCAGGTGAGCCGATGAAGGCGGCCACGAATGTGCTGTGCGGATTGTCATAGAGTTCGAGCGGCCGGCCGATCTGCTCGATATGACCACCGTTCATGACGACGATGCGATCCGCCATCGTCATCGCCTCGACCTGATCGTGGGTAACGTAGATGGTCGTCGTCGCCAGACGCCGATGCAGGCCTTTGATCTCGGCGCGCATGGCGACGCGAAGCTTGGCGTCTAGATTGGACAGAGGTTCGTCGAAGAGGAAGACCTGTGGATTGCGAACGATCGAACGGCCCATGGCGACGCGCTGGCGCTGGCCGCCGGAGAGCTGGCGGGGGTATCGTGCAAGGAGATCGGTAAGCCCCAGAATTTGCGCGGCATGCGCCACGCGCTTCTGCTTCTCTTCCTTCGATGCGCCGGCAAGCGTCAGCGAGAAAGCCATGTTCTCGGCAACCGTCATATGCGGGTAGAGCGCATAATTCTGGAAGACCATGGATATGTCGCGTTCCTTGGGTGGCAGGTTGTTGACGACGCGGCCGCCGATGCTGACCGTCCCGCCGGTAATGTCTTCAAGCCCGGCAATCATTCTGAGCAGCGTGGATTTTCCGCAGCCTGATGGTCCGACAAGGACGACGAACTCACCGTCGGCGATGTCGGCCGAGACGCCGTGGAGCACTTCCACGGCGCCGTAGGCCTTGCGTGCCTGGTCAATGGTGACTGTTGCCATCATACGCCTCCGATCCGGATCTCATTCGATGACAAGGCACCCTCATGGACGAGAAGGCCGACGCCACCGTCGCGGAACGCGTCTGCGGACATATCCTCCGCCGTAATTGATACGCCATCGGCCTCGAAGGTGATGCGCGCGCCTTCAGCCTTGACCTTCATTGAAATGTGCTTGTCGAATTCGATCCTGAAGGCCGTTTCGGCAAGCACCTTGGTGTCCTCGTCGCGCACCCGGACGATCTGCATCTTGCCGTCGCGGGTCACGCGGGCTCCGTAATACCGGCGCAGGCCCTGTGCACGGATGGCAAGGCCGCCATAATTGCCGAGATGGATCATCACCTGGCCCGACGCCTGATAATCCGTCCATTGCCGCGTGCCGTGAATGATGATGCCTTCGCCGCTATTTTGCGCAATGCGGAAGGCGGCCGGGAAGCGCTTGGAGAAGAAGCTGGCGCCATTCACCCAGGCCATGCGCCAGAAATCGCCATCGCCGGCCGGCCGCTTCAGCGTCAGCTTCGGCGCTCCGTCCCAGCGGAGATAATCGACGAGCAGCCGCCCATCGGCGCGCCGCCCGGTGCCGTTTACGGCGATGCCGATTTCGGCGATCGGCTGGCCATCGGTCTCGGGCAGCGTCCACTTGAGGGTGGCGTCCGAGCCTGGCTCAATGACGACCGGATCGGAGTCGATGTCGCTCAACTGGTCGCGTTCATTGTAGACGCGGATACGCAGACGCGCTTCGATCACGCCGCGGTTCTGCTGATCGGCTTTGACACGGGCCTTCACCGTTTGGCCGGGGTAGACGAGCGGCGTCGCCATCAGATCGTAGGTGCGCATGTCGAGCATTTCGCGCGGCGAGAAGGTGGGCGTCGTCACGACGGCACTCTGTGCCGGCCCCAAAGCTTCGTAATCGATCGTCAGTGCGCGGCTGCTCTCGAATTCCGTATTGCCGACGCGGACGCCGCTTGCCGCGTCGAGGCCCGTCTGCGGGCGGAAACCCTGCTGGCTGTCCGGGAGCGAGAAGTGAAATTGCGCGCCGTTCTTCGGCGCGTCAAGTGACTGGTGGCCGGCTAGCTGAAGGCCAAGATTGGTCAGGAAATAGGCCTGCCGCACGGCGTCGTTGATGGAGTTGCCGCCATCGGCCGAGGAGATCAGCATGCGATCGGCGATGGGGCCGCGGAAGTCTGGCCCTTCGGCAAGGCCGTCGAGGCCGTTCATGATACCGAGCAGGCAGCCGACATTGCCGGCGTTGCAGTCGGTGTCCCAGCCGGACGTATTGACGATCATCTGCGCCTTCTGGAAATCGTGCGGCGCATAGAGCACCGTCATGATCATCAGGGCATGGTTCGGTATGACATGGCAATTGCCCGGATACTTGTCGTAGCCGTAATTGTCCTGGATCTTCTGGCGGGTATCGCGCCAATCGGGATGAGCCTTGTGCCAGCCTCTTATGTCAGCAATCAGCCGGGCGATCTGGCTGTCGCTCGGGATCTGCTTCAACCCGGTGTCGATCAGATGATCAATATCGGAGACGACGAAAGCCTCGGCCTCCATCGCCGCCCAGAGCATGGCGGCGTGGACGGATTCGCCGTCATGGCTGACCTTGCCGGCCTGTTCGGCGAGTTTGGCTGCGAGTTCCGGCTGGCCGGGAGCGACCATTGCCCATCCGTCGATGAAAATCTGTGCGCCGATCTGCTCGGCAACCCCTTGACCGTTGGTGGCGATTGAACCGGACCGCGGTGCCGGCACGCCCTTCTTGAGATTGAGCCAGGCAGTGTGTTCGGTCGAGTTGCCGTTGCCGCCCCACCACAGGATCGACCGTTCCTCGACGATGTAGTTGAGCCAGGCCTTGCCGATTTCCTCGGACGAAAGGTTCGGCTTGATGCCATAGTCTTCGAGCGCGCGGATGAAGGTGAAGGTGCCGGCGACATCGTCATCGGTAACGACGAGTGGTTGGTTCAGACGCTCATGCACGTAATATTCGATCGGGCCTAGCTCTTCCATGATCTTCTGGTAGGTCCACCCTTCAAAAGGGCGGCCGAGATAGACGCCGATGAGCTTGCCCAGGACGCCGGCATAGACGCGTTCGAGATAATCGTTCGGAAGCTGCATTGCTCACTCCATTTAATCGATAAATTCTTTCAGCCTTTGACGGAGCCGCCGGCCATGCCCTCGATGAAGCGCTTCTGCATGAAGACGAAAAGCACAACGACGGGCACGACGATGATGAGGGCCGCGGCCATGATCTCACCCCAGTCGGAGCTGTATTGGCCGGACAACAGAAAGAAGGCGATGACGGCGGTCATGTTCTCCTGCTTCTGCAGGAAGGTCGTGGCAATCAGGAATTCGTTCCAAGAATTCAGCCCGATGATCAGCGCCACGGTCAGGATGCCCGGCGAGACGATCGGCAGCATCACCCGCCAGAAGACCTGCCAATGCGTGGCGCCGTCGACGATCGCCGCCTCTTCGAGCTCCTTCGGAACTGCGAGGAAATAAGTTCTGAGCAGCATCACGGCGAAGGGGCTGTAAAGCGCGGTATAGATCAGCGCCACACCGAAGATGTTGTTGATCAACCCGAGCTTCGCGAAGCCGAAATAGAGCGGAAAGATGTAAAGCTGAATCGGTGCGGTCGTCGTTGCCAGCAGATAGAAGGTGAAGATCTTCCAGCTCTTGATCTTGCGGCGGGCGATCACATAGGCCGTCAGCGACGATGTCGTGCAGACGAGCGCAATCGTCGCGCCGGACACGATCAGCGAATTGATGAAGGTCTTCGAGAATTTCGCGTGGTTCCAGGCGTTGGCGAAATTCTGCCAGCGAATCGGCTGCGGCAATCCCAGCGGATTCTGCACGATCTGAGCGGCAGGCTTCAGCGAGTTCAGCACCAGCAGCGCGATCGGAAAGAGCGCGATGAAGGCGAAGATGCCAAGAAGGATATAGCAGATCCACAGGGTCAGGCGGCTTTCCACGAGTCTCATTGCTCGCCCTCCCTAGTCTGGATGCGAACATAGAAGAAGGTGCCGACCAGCCCGAAGAGGCTGATGACGAGCGCTGCGGCCGCGGCCTGTCCGACGTTCAGGTCGTAGAACGCCTTGCGATAGGCGAGCGTCGATAGCAGCTCGCTCGAGAAGGCGGGGCCGCCCTGGGTGAGGATATAGACGAAATCGAAGGCGAGGAACGACCAGATGACGGTCATGATCATCATCAGTGTAATGGTCGGTCGAATGCCGGGAAGCAGCACATAGCGCATCATCTGGAAATAGGTCGCACCTTCGATGCGGGCCGCCTCGATCTGCTCCTGCGGCACCTGCCGGAGTGCGGCAAAGAAGATGACGCAAAGAAAGCCCCACCAGTGCCAGAGGTCGACGGTTGCAACGCCGAAAAGCGCTATAGGCGGCTGCGTCAGCGGATTTGGGATCGGCAGCCCGTATTTCTTGAGGAGGCCGAAGACGCCGGTGACGGGGCTATAGATCATCCCCTGCCAGATGCGGGCGGTGATCGCGGTCGCGATGACGACGGGCAGGAAGTAGACGACCTGAAAGAAATTGCTGCCGCGGCGCACGATGAGCAACATCGAGGCTGCCAGCAGGCCCATGAGAATCGGCACCGTCAGGAAGACGATGGTCCAGATAATGTTGTTGCCGAGCGCCAGCCAGAAGACGCGGTCGTCGGCCAGCGCGCGGAAATTGTCGAGGCCCGCGAAGGTGGGCGAGGAGATGCCGTCCCAGTTGCAGAAGGCGAGTGCCACCGTCAGCAAAGCAGGGACGAGGACGATGATGATATTAATGATCATCGTCGGAACGAGATAGAGTCGGTGCATATTGTCCTCCAGGCGAGGACGGCGCTTTTAACGCCGCCCTGCGGCGGCTAGTCAGACGCGGGGCGGGACCGCGGGCGCCTTGCCGGCGTCGCGTTCCTGCTTGAAGGTCTCGTCGAGTTTCTTCAGGAAGTCAGCCGACTTCGTTTTCTTGAGCCAGACCTCTTCCATGCCGCTGACCAGATAGGTGTCCGTGGCCGGGGGCAGGAAGGTCCAGGTCGTGTAGCCGTATTTGCCGGCGGCGACTGCGCCCGCGAGCTGCTTCATGGCATCCTCGTAAAGAGGCAGTACCTTGTCGGAGAGCTTGACCTTGGAGAGATCGGCGAGCGGCAGATTCCATTCTCCCTGCCAGACCGAGTTCATCTTGCTGTAGTAGTCATCCGTGAACATGTAATCGAGAACCGCGGCAGCGCCATCCGCATTGCCCGATTTGGCGTTGATCGACAGCGTCGAGCCGATGCCGAGCGCGAAGATCGGATCGCCTTTCTCGCTCGGGAAGCCAACGAACCCCGGCTCTGCATTGTTTTGTGGGAAATAGGTCTGGACGTTGGTGAAGTTCCAGGTGCCGGTCGGTGCCATGCCGGCCTGGCCGCTGGCGATCTGCGCAAAGGCCTGCTCGAGCGTCAGCGAGAAATAATTATCGCCGAAATAGCCCTTGTCCCACCATTCCGCGAGCTTGTCGATCGAGTGAACGAAGGCGGGGTCGGTCCATGAGATGGCGCCCGTCAGCGCCTTGTAGACATTCTCAGGTCCGGCGATCGAGTTGAAGGCGATCGAAACGTAATGCTCGTTGGCCGGGCGCCAATCGGCATTGCCGGCGCCAAACGGCGTGAGGCCCTTGGCCTTCATTTCGTCCGCAAGCGCCTCGAAATCTGATATCGTCGTCGGGACTTTCCATTTGTTCTGGTCGAACAGGGTCTTGTTATAGAAGAGGCCGAGCGTCTCGTAGGTTTTCGCCAGGGCGTAGAGCTTGCCATTGTAGCGGCCGAGGTCGAGAAAGAGCGGCAACAGGCGCTCGTTCCAGCCATATTTCTTGGCGTAGTCGTCGAGCGGCATCAGCTGACCGGCCTGTGCCATAGCCGCGACGTAGCTCGGGCCGGCCGTAAAGACGACATCGGGGCCTGTGCCGGCCAGCATTGCGACGCGCAATTGTTTGTCGAGATCGGAGCCGCGGAAGTCGATGCTCAAGAGGTCTTCGGGATGTGCCGCATTGAACGGGTCGATCAGAATGTTCTTGAGGTTGTCCTGGTTCTCCGGTGAAGCGGATTCGTACCAGAAGGATATGGGCTTCTGATCCGCCGCGAATGCGAAGCGGGATATAAGCGGCAGGGTGGCCAGGCCGAGGCCCGCCTTCAAAACTGTACGTCTGTGCATCGGTTTTCTCCTCCCGATTTGATCTTATTCGTTGCTCGTCGAGCCTCTGACGATGAGGTCAAAAGGCATCTCGACGGCTGTGCCTGCACCAGTCTTCTCTCCGCGCAGACGCTCCATCAGTGTCTGTGCGGCACGTTCTCCCATTTGCCATTGGAACTGTGCGACCGTTGTCAGGGTCGGGGTTACGAGCTTGGCGGCGGAAATGTCATCGAAGCCGACAACGGCAATATCCTCCGGAATGCGGATGCGGCGCTCGCGGAGCGACTGCATGACCCCGATCGCCATCAAGTCGTTGGCAGCAAAAATGGCCGTTGGCCGGAAATCGCCACCGAGAATGCTTTCCGCAGCGCGGATGCCGCCCATCTCGGAAAATTCGTCATCGATGACGACGTGGTCGGGGTGGCTGAACTTTGCGAGCGCTGTGCGATAACCCTCGATGCGATGCGCCTGTGGACCGCCGCGGCCCGCGACAAGCGCGATGCGCGTATGGCCGAGACCCAGCAAGTATTCCGTTACCGCCTGCGCGGCGGCGCGGCTGTCGACATAAATATCGTCGACGGGAATGTCGCCGCCGCGTTTCTTGGACGATTCAATTCTCACAATAGGAACGCCAGCCTCGACCAAGGGATTGAAGTCCTTGGCCTTCAGCGTGAAGAAGACGCCGATTACGCCGTCGACGCGGCCTTGTCTGGCCCAATCGAGAAAATGGCGTTCGCGTTCGGGGGTGCCGTCGGTGTTGACGGTGATTACATCGTAGTTCTGACCATCAGCGATGGATTGAATGCCGCGGATCAACGATGGATAGAACGGATTGGTGATGTCGGGCACGATGCAGGCGATGGTCATCGAGCGGCTCGTTTTCAGCGCCTGCGCAAACCGGTTCGGCACATATCCGAGGTCCTTTGCCGCCTTCGTGATGCGCGCCCACGTCTCCGCCGGAATGGACGCCCCGCCACCGCTCAGCACCATGGAAACGGTCGCCTGGGAGACGCCAGCCGCCTTTGCGACATCCTTTTGTGTTGCTCGTCCGTTTGTCATTGTCCACTTGCTTATACGTATTAGTTATACGTATCAATAAAATGCATGTTGCCTGCTGTCAAGCTGGGTCTCGGTGCGCGCAGTTGGTTCGCTTGCTGGTGGAAATGATGTTTTGGGGAGAACCTCTTGGCATGAAGCTGGCAGCTCGCAGCGGAGCGAACGGCTCATTTTCACCGTCTGTTGAAGAGGGGACAGTGACGCCTATGAGCAATCTATTAACGGTTGCAATCTAAGCTCACTAAATCATGGAAAAGATGTCTCGACGACACGATCTGGATTTTGTCAGGGTGGCAGCATTTATGCTGCTGATCATCTACCATGTCAGTCTAATATACAATTCAAGGACCTTTGTCCTGAAGGCACGGGATAGCTCTTCCGCCTTCGATGTGATCCATCTACTGACGCATCCCTGGCGAATGACGCTGCTGTTTTTTATCTCCGGCGCCGTGACGGGTATGTTGCTCGTGAAGCATCCTCCCGGCGCATTGAGGAGTGCGCGGACAAAACAATTACTAGTGCCTTTTCTGGCGGGTATGCTCTTTCTGATCCCACCGCAGATATATGTATTTTTGAATGCCAAGATGGGAGTGCATATCAGCCTCTTGGAGGTCTTTTGGGACTATGTAACCTTGACTCCGGTTTCCTTGCCGGGCGGTGAACAGACCCTGCTCGCCGGCATGCAACATCTTTGGTATCTCGCATATCTGTGGAGTTATACCGTGGTCGTCACGCTCGCCATCGCGGTGTGGCCATCGCTGTTGACCTCTATGGGAGATCGGCTGGCCCCCTGGCTTACCGGCAAATGGGTACTGATAATGCCCGTCTTGCTGTTCATTTTGCTGCGACTCGTCTTGAGACCGATTTTCCCTCCATCACTGGAGTTTTTGGCAGATTGGTACAATCACGCCGTTTATATGGCTGCGTTCCTGATGGGAGCCGTGATGGCAACGCGTGACGATTGTTGGGATGCCATAGTCAGCATGCGGAGGCCGGCATTGATTCTGACGATTGCTTGTGCGCTCGCCTTGGTGTTCCTGTTTCCCACGCTGCCGTCCAGCACTCCGGAGATGTGGCGACTGTGCGCAGGTAGAGTGCTTGGCGGTGCGTTCCAATGGTCGGCAATCGTCGCCGTTCTTGGTTATGCGAGGACTTGGTGCAGATCGGAAAATGTCGTGATCCGTTATCTCAACAGGGCAGTTCTCACCTACTACGTTCTCCACCAGACCGTCATGCTTCTGATCGCCTATGAATTGGACCGCATGGGGCTTTTGTCCGCTGCATCGTTTATTCCGATTGCCGCCGCCACTTTGGCGATCTGCGCTGTGGCTTACGAACTGAAGCTTCGTCTGGAGAGTGCCACGAACGCGATGTTCCGTCCGCACGCTACCTGATATTATGGGCGGGCTTGGCAAGCTGAGTTCTCATCAATCGTCGTCTACTGTTGGGAGCCGGCCGTGCAACCGGCTCCTGTTGCGATGATCTACAGTTAGCGATCGATGGCGTTGCCCTTGAAACATAACGCTCCAAGCAGGCGGCGGTAGTCAGATACTGGCTACCAACCGACGATCTGAAGCGGATCGCAATCTCGGCACCCCAGGCTCTCAGTGCATGGCCCCCGATCCACCTGCCGATATGATCGCAAAAGGCTGCCCCTCGACAGCGATGCTGCGGATTTCCTTTAGAGACCGGCTGTCGACCATACGCACGAGGCCGTGGCGCGGGTCGGTGATGGCAATGAGATCACCGGCAATAGCGAGCCGTGGCCGCGGATCGCGCCAGTGGCCATCCTTGCTGTAGGGCTCGGTAACGGTCTCGGATTTCACGATCGCGCCCTTCACGACGTCGAGAAGATGCAGATTGCCGTCCTCGGTGAGAATATAGGCCTGCTGCGGCTTTGCCGGATCAAGAGCGAAGTCGACGCGACGCGTCGGCAATTCGATCAGCTTGAAGGGCTCGGCTGTGTTGTCGGGATCGATGAGCACGATGTTCTGCTCACCATAATTGCCGAGGAAGAATTGCATGGATGTGCCGCCGAGCAATGTCGAAACCTTGCCTTTCGGCAGGGAGGAGCCATAGGCGAGCATCTCGACCTTCGGACCGCCGATGCCGCCGGGGTGGGCGATGAGAACTCCTTCCTCGCAGCCGAAGGCAACCAAGCGCGCCGACGTCGCCTCGCCGTGCAGGCCCGTGCAACGCTTGACCTCGCCGACCTGTTCCCCTTTGCGATCCAGCACGCGCAAACCGAGTCGCGGCGGCAACTCGCCTTCCTTGACGGGAGCCTCCATGTTCGGCACCGATACGAGGAGGTGGTTGCCCATCGGAACGGCGACGCCGTGATGGGCGGCGATGGTCTGGAATGAGCGAATATCGGGCTTACCTTCGGCAAGGCCGCTCTCCGACAGCAGATCGAATTTGTTGTCGCGATCGTAGAAGATCGCCACATCATTGCCGTGCGTCACCACATGCCCTGGCTTATCGCCCGTAATCGATGTCTGAAGCAGTTTCGGATCGGAAAGTTCGATATCGCGATGCTCGCCGTGGTCGGAGAGGGTGATACCTGTCGCAATAGCGTGGACCACATTCTTTTCACCTTGCACGGCAAAGATGGTGCGACCGGACTGGCTGAGTGACAGGGCGGCATAGCCGTCAACGTCGAACCGACCGATTTCCTTGCCGCTCGTGGCGTCGATTGCGCGGATGATCGGCCGGCTGTGATCGGCGACAAATAACCGCCAGCTTTCCGTCTTGTTTTCGTCGTCTGCAAAGGATGGAAAGGGAAACAGCAAGGCGCAAGCCAGCGATGAGGCCGCAAGGAGGATACCAGATCTCGTGTTCGGCATGAAAAATCCTTTATGTAATAACATTACATAGACAACGTAATAAAGTAACCCTGCGTTTGTCCAGCCCCTCCATGCTCGCCTGAGGCGAGATTGTTGGAGCTTATCAACATCGAAAATGGCTTGAGGCTATCGAAGCAATTGACGTAATTTTAACTGAAGATACTATATATAGTGTTCGAGGTTCTTCTGATTCGCAAGGATTGGAGGCTAAGATGGGAATCCGGTCGGCAAGCATGATGCTTGTCAAGCCGGAGCTGCCCCCGCAACTGTGAGCGGTGAGCATTCGTTTGATGACGTCACTGAGGCGATGAGCCTTGGGAAGGCAGGACGAATGTTGTGACCCGCGAGCCAGGAGACCTGCCTTGAGCATTGACGTCCACGGGCGGGGTGTCCGGCTGGCGAGCGATAGTTCTGCGGCATGATCGCCGCCGTCACTTCCTCGAAGCCCCCGCATCAATAACTTCGGGGTGAAGTGCATGTTCCTGAGTATCCATAGTCGCCCGCGCGAATGACGGCCGCTTAATGCGCCCGGCAGCCGCCTAGGTTTGCCCCATTTTTCACTCCGCCGAGCGGGCACCATCCGATGCCCGAGCGATTTTCTATGCCCATCCATACGAGGATATCTCATGAGCATCACCGTTTATAGCAAGCCCGCCTGTGTGCAATGCACAGCTACGACCCGCGCCCTCGATCGCCAGGGGATCGATTACACCATCATCGACGTATCGGCCGATGCGGCGGCATATGAGCTGGTGCAGGGTCTCGGCTATCGCCAGGTTCCGGTCGTTGTTGCCGGCGAATTGCATTGGGCCGGCTTCCGTCCCGACATGATCAGCGCTCTTGCCTGAGGAGCCGGCGGTGGGGGAGATCGTCTATTTCTCCAGTCGATCGGAGAATACCCATCGCTTCGTTGCCAAGCTTGCTTTGCCGGCCGCTCGTATTCCGCTTGCCGCGGGAGACGAACTTCGCGCGACATCGCCTTACGTCCTCATCGTCCCGACCTATAGCGGTGAAGGCGGCAAGGGGGCCGTACCCAAACAGGTAATCCGCTTCCTCAATGATGCGGGCAACCGTTCGAATATCCGCGGGGTCATCGCCGCGGGCAACAGCAACTTCGGCGCGACCTACGGGATCGCCGGCGACATCATCTCTGCCAAATGCCAGGTGCCGTATCTCTATCGGTTCGAGCTTTTGGGCACTGACGAGGATGTAGCCAATGTCAGACACGGATTGGAACGATTTTGGACACGCTAAGCTCTTCTTTGTCGCCGGATGCGGGCGAAAAACCGCAGGGCACTTTTTCTCATTCCGCGAATGACCGGCCAGCGAAGGCCACGGAAACGGCATCGGATTATCATGCCCTCAACGCGATGCTGAACCTCTATGACGAGCAGGGAAGGATCCAGCTCGACAAGGACCGCATGGCGGCCAAGCAATACTTCCTCCAACACGTCAACCAGAACACGGTCTTTTTCCATAACCTTAGGGAAAAGCTCGATTATCTGGTAACGGAAGGCTATTACGAGCAGGAGGTGCTCGACCAATATTCCTTCAATTTCGTGCGCGATCTCTTCGATCACGCCTATGCGAAGAAGTTCCGCTTCCCGACCTTCCTCGGCGCCTTCAAATATTACACCAGCTATACGCTGAAGACCTTCGACGGAAAGCGTTATCTTGAGCGCTACGAAGACCGTATCTGCATGGTGGCGATGACGCTGGCGGGCGGAAACGAGCAGCTCGCCCGCGATCTGGTCGACGAGATCATCTCCGGCCGTTTCCAGCCGGCAACGCCGACCTTCCTTAATGCCGGCAAGAAGCAGCGCGGCGAGCTGGTCTCCTGCTTCCTGCTGCGCGTCGAAGACAATATGGAATCGATCGGCCGGGCCATCAATTCTGCTCTGCAGCTGTCGAAGCGCGGTGGCGGCGTGGCCCTGTCACTCACGAACATTCGCGAGGCCGGCGCGCCGATCAAGCATATCGAGAACCAGTCGTCGGGCATCATTCCTGTCATGAAGCTGCTGGAAGACTCCTTCTCCTATGCCAACCAGCTTGGCGCGCGGCAAGGGGCGGGCGCCGTCTATCTGAATGCCCACCACCCGGACATCATGCGCTTCCTCGATACCAAGCGCGAAAATGCCGACGAGAAGATCCGTATTAAGACGCTGTCGCTCGGCGTCGTCATTCCGGACATCACCTTCGAGCTGGCGAAGAACAATGAGGATATGTACCTCTTCTCGCCCTACGACGTGGAGCGCGTCTACGGCGTGCCGTTTACAGAGATTTCGGTGACGGAGAAGTATCGCGAGATGGTGGCTGACAGCCGCATCCGCAAGAAGAAGATCAAGGCGCGCGAATTCTTCCAGATCATTGCCGAAATCCAGTTCGAGAGCGGCTACCCCTACATCATGTTCGAAGACACGGTGAACCGCGCCAATCCGGTTGCCGGCCGGATCACCATGAGCAATCTTTGCTCTGAAATCCTGCAGGTCAGCGAAGCCAGCGAATATAGCGACGACCTCTCCTACAAGCATATGGGCAAGGACATCTCCTGCAATCTCGGCTCGCTCAACATCGCGGCCGCCATGGACAGCCCCGATTTCGGCAAGACGATCGAAATGTCGATCCGCGCGCTGACGGCTGTCTCCGATATGAGCCACATTTCTTCCGTGCCCTCGATCGAGAAGGGCAACGACGAAAGCCATGCGATCGGCCTCGGCCAGATGAACCTGCACGGCTATCTCGCCCGCGAGCACATCTTCTACGGCTCCGAAGAAGGCGTCGATTTCACCAACATCTATTTCTACACCGTCACCTACCACGCCATTCGCGCCTCGAACCGGCTTGCGGTCGAACGCGGCCAGAGCTTCAAGGGCTTCGAGAATTCGAAATACGCTTCGGGCGAGTATTTCGACAAATACACGGAGCAGGAATGGAAGCCGGCAACCGAGCACGTTGCGGGAATCTTTGAAGAGGCAGGGATCGCTATCCCGACCCAGGAAGACTGGCTGGAATTGAAGAAGGCCGTCATGGAAGGCGGGCTCTATAACCAGAACCTGCAGGCCGTGCCTCCCACAGGATCGATTTCCTACATCAACCACTCGACCTCTTCGATCCATCCGATTGTCTCGAAGATCGAGATCCGCAAGGAAGGCAAGATCGGCCGCGTCTACTATCCGGCCGCCTTCATGACCAACGACAATCTCGACTACTACCAGGATGCCTATGAGATCGGGCCGGAAAAGATCATCGATACCTATGCTGCGGCGACGCAGCACGTCGACCAGGGCCTGTCGCTGACGCTGTTCTTCCGCGATACCGCAACCACCCGCGATATCAACAAGGCGCAGATCTACGCCTGGAAGAAGGGCATCAAGACCATCTACTACATCCGGCTTCGCCAGATGGCGCTCGAAGGCACGCAGGTTCAGGGCTGCGTTTCCTGCACGCTCTGAACTTTGAGGGACCATGAAAATGAATATGCAATTCAAGCCGGCAAGCCGCGTTCGCGCCATCAACTGGAACCGCATCGAGGACGACAAGGATCTTGAGGTCTGGAACCGCCTGACCGGCAATTTCTGGCTGCCGGAAAAGGTGCCGCTGTCGAACGACATTCAATCCTGGGCGACGTTGAAGCCGGAGGAGCAGCAGCTCACCATCCGCGTCTTCACAGGCCTGACCCTGCTCGACACGATCCAGAACGGCGTTGGTTCGGTCAAGCTGATGGCCGACGCCGCAACGCCGCATGAAGAGGCCGTTCTGTCGAACATCTCCTTCATGGAAGCGGTCCACGCGCGCTCCTATTCGTCGATCTTCTCGACGCTGTGCCTGACCCCTGATGTCGATGATGCCTATCGCTGGTCCGAGGAAAACGAGTTCCTGCAGCGCAAGTCGACCCTGATCATGGAGCAATATTCCTCAGACGACCCTTTGAGGAAGAAGGTCGCCAGTGTGTTCCTCGAGAGCTTCCTGTTCTATTCGGGCTTCTATCTGCCGATGTTCTGGTCGAGCCGCGCCAAGCTCACCAACACGGCCGACATGATCCGTCTCATCATCCGTGACGAAGCCGTGCATGGCTACTATATCGGCTACAAGTTCCAGCGCGGGCTGGAGCGGCTTTCGGAAGAGCGCAAGCAGGAGATCAAGGATTTCGCCTTCGATCTGCTGCTGGAGCTCTATGACAACGAAGCCAAGTACACCGAGGCGCTCTATGACGGCGTCGGGCTGACCGAGGACGTCAAGAAATTCCTGCATTACAACGCCAACAAGGCGCTGATGAACCTTGGCTACGAGGCGCTCTTCCCCGCCGAGGCCTGCAAGGTCAACCCGGCGATCCTGTCCGCACTTTCGCCGAATGCGGATGAGAACCATGATTTCTTTTCCGGCTCGGGCTCGTCTTATGTCATCGGCAAGGCCGTTACGACCGAAGACGAGGACTGGAATTTCTGAGATTGCGTGTGCGACGGCCTGGATATGCCGCCTGTCATTTCCGATCGCGGCCATTCGGCTGCGATCGCTGTCCTCAAGTGCCGCTCGCAGTAACCGCCTTGTGCTTTGCAGATCTGTCAAAATCCCATGATACGCCCCGCCAAAGACGTCCGGTTCCGGACGATTCGCGCGTATTCCCGCGAGGTGAGGACCTATCATGGACTATGCCGACTATATCGCCGACCCCTCGCGAGATTGCGCGATCGTCGTCCATCGCGGCATCTGGCGCGCTGCGCCGGAAAATAGCCTGCTGGCGATCGATCGAGCGATTTCTGCCGGTTACGATGCGGTTGAGATCGACGTGCGATGCAGCAGCGACGGCGAGTTCTTTCTCCTGCATGACGATACGCTTGAGCGAACCGCCGGCCTAGCCCAGGAGGCGGAGGGGTTGACGCTCCACCAGCTGTCGAGCCTGCCTCTGCGTGATCGTGACGGCGGAGAAGCGAACCGGATGACCGGGGAAAAGCTGCCGAGCCTGAAGGATGTCTTCGACCTCACCCGCGGCAGCATTTTCCTGCACCTCGACGTCAAGCGCAGAGACATGATCCCCGGTGTGATCGCCTGCGCTCGGGCGATGGGCGTCGATCGGCAGGTCGATTTCTGGGGCGATTTGAAAACCCAGGACGATCTCGCCTGGATCCGGAGTAACGTGTCGCCGGAGATGGTTCTCTTCATGGCGAAGACGCGCCTCGGTGCCGCGGACGCCGAAAACCAGCTCGATCTTCTGTTTCAGCTCAACCCACTGCTTTGCGAAATCTACTTCGACAGTCTTGACCAGCTCTCGGCCCGCAAGGCGCTTTTTGTGGAGGCGGGTGTGCGCCTGTGGGTCAATACGCTCGATTCCGTTTCCTGCGCCGGCTTCACGGATACTGCCGCGCTAGAGGACCCTGCGGCGATTTGGGGCAGGCTTATCGATGCAGGCGTCTCCGCGATCCAGACGGACGAGGCTGAGGCGCTGAGGACCTATCTCAAGACCCGCTAGTCAGGCGTTCCATGTGATCATCCTGACTGGTCGCGAGGCGGTGTTCACCTTCGCTTGGAAATGCAAATGGCCGGCTCTAACAGATAGAGCCGGCCATTGAATCATCGGAACTTAACGATCCGGATTACTTGTTGAGTGCATCCTTCAGCGCCTTGGCCGGCGTGAAGGCGAGCTTCTTCGATGCGGCAACCTTGATGGTTGCGCCCGTTCCGGGATTGCGTGCTTCGCGCGCCGGCGTGTCCTTGACTTTGAACTTGCCAAAGCCCGGGATCGAGGTTTCGGCGCCGGATGTTGCGGCTCCGGCAATGGCTGCAAAGACGGCTTCGACAATCGCCTTGCTCTGGACTTTGGTAAGCTTGTGGTCTGCAGCAATCTTGTCTGCGATTTCATTGGTAGTGGTCATGAGGCTTCCCCCGCATTGATGACACCGGAATCATTTCCATTGCCGATGTCCATTGTCACCTGGAGTCCGGGCGGGAAAGGCCTAGAATGCCTGTGTTTCCACAGGTTCCAACGCTTTGAAGCCATTTGATGCGCCTTTTGCAGGTGATTTTCCGGTTGAGCGCTCAGCCCAACAGCCGATTGGAGGGCGGCAAGTCATCTCCGCGGATGCCTGCGAATCTGCTGAAAAGGCCAGAATCGGGGGCTTTGCCGCTCCTCTTTGTTATTCGGATGCGAGTTTTGGAGAAGCAATCGAGGCTGGCCTTTCGCGTGGCAGGTCTATAGAGGCTTGCTCAAGACGAATGGATGGACAGGTAATGGAACACGAGATCAAGATAGACAATCGCGGCGATTTCGGGCTTTGGGCCATCGAGGTCGCAAAGCAGATCATCAGTGAAGAGGGTTTTGAGCTGGCAAGGGCGGCTCGGGACGGCACGGACGATGATGTCCGCGCGGCCGGTAATGCGCTCGGGCAGGTAATCACCAATGCGCTGATGGAGGTCTATGACGGTCTGACCGAAAATGCGGATGAAGACTAGGATCATCTCCGAGAATTGCGGCCAATGATCGGCACACTTGCAGGATTAGTATGTCCTGGATTGAATTTTAAAAGTTGCACCAACTTAAAATCGCAGCCTTACAATCGCGAACTGGCATTCCCATATAGGGGCGGAAATGATTTTCTGCCCAATGACAGGAGAGCCAATGTTCCGCGCAGTACCGCGTTTTGCCAAGATCGCAGCTATCGTCGTCCTTGCCGCCGCTTCGTCTTTAGCGACCTTTGACGCTGCCGATGCGCGGCGGGCTGGATCCAGCGGGTTCGGAAGCCGTGGGACGCGCACCTTCGATGCTCCGGCTGTAACGAGGACGGCTCCCACGCAGGCAGCGCCCATCGATCGTACGATGACGCAGCGGCCTCAGCAGCAGACAACGACCCAGCCGCCGCTCGGCGCGCCGCAGCGCCCGGGCCTCTTCGGAGGCTTCGGCGGGTCGATGATCGGCGGTTTGATCGCCGGCGGTCTGCTCGGCATGATGCTCGGTCACGGTTTCGGCGGCGGCGTCGGCTTCCTCGGCATGCTTCTGCAGATCGGCCTGATCGTGCTTTTGATCAGCTTTGCCATGCGCTTCTTTGCAAACCGCCAGCGCACGCAATATGCGGCGCCCGGATCTGGGCCGTCCTACAACGCGAACGCCATGAATAACGCGGGCGCTTCGCCGCGTCCTTCCTTCTCCATCCCCTCCATCGGTGGTGGAGCGGCGGCGACGTCGAAGGCGCGCCAGGCCAATGACGAGATCGGGCTGCAACAGGCCGATCTCGATCGCTTCGAGCACCTTCTTACCGAAATCCAAACGGCTTACGGTGCCGAGGACTATGCGACGATCCGCAGGCTGACCACGCCCGAAGCGATGTCCTATCTGGCAGAAGAGCTCGGCGAGAACGCCACCCATGGCGTGCGCAACAGCGTTTCCGACGTTCGCCTGCTGCAGGGCGATATTGCAGAAGCCTGGCGCGAAGGCGACAGCGAATACGCAACGCTTGCCATGCGCTATTCCAGTATCGATGCGATGGTCGATCGTGCGACCGGGAAACTCGTCGACGGCGATGACCGCAATCCTTCGGAAACGACCGAGCTTTGGACTTTCGTTCGCAAGCCGGGCGCCGATTGGACGCTTTCCGCGATCCAGGGAACTGGCCAGCATTGATCCGAAATTGAAGTTTGCTGGAGATTGCCCCGCGTCGAAGGCGGGGCAGTCGGCCGATCCAGAACTGGGATGGTTCCTCGCCAGATTGGGATCGGCTTAATTTCGGTGGCGGTACTGCCTGCTTGCATTGGCTGAAGAGCCGCCAGCTAAGTCATGTTTTCATCGAGAATGGACGATCCGAATTGAGGGATCGTGACTATGAAGAGGTAGACCATGACGATCGATCCGACGAAAATTCTGCGTCTGAACCTGCCTCAGTGGCAAGGTGGCGACCATCCCGACTACAGGATCGGCGCGCGCGTCCTTGCCGCTATCGCTCCTGAGCCGCTCGGGCCAGAGGAGACCGTTGCCGTACCGGAAGCAGATGGTGGTCCGCGTCCGACCGAACAGGGGATCGTCTCAAAGCAGGCACTTTTGAGTAATCTCGCAGCGGCAAAGAGTGCCATTGCTCGTCACAGTCCGGAAGCAATCGTTACCCTTGGCGGTGATTGTCTTATCAATCTCGCGCCAACAGCCTATCTCAGCGAACGATATGGCGAAGACCTTGCCGTGCTTTGGGTCGATGCTCACCCCGATATTATGACGGCCAGCGAATTCGCGCACGCCCATGCACATGTGCTCGGCATGTTGATGGGGATCGGCGATGCGGATTTTGTCGACGCGGTTCCACGGCCGGTAAAGGGAAGCAAAGTCTTGTATGTCGGGCTGACCGAGACCACACCCTATGAGACGGATTTCATTGCGAAACATGGAATGACGCGTCTCAGTCCGGAAGAGCTGGCCGGCTCGGCGGAGCCGGTATTGAAATGGCTGAGGGCTTCTGGTGCGAAGAAAGTCGCGGTGCATTTCGATCTCGATGTGCTTGACCCTTCCCTTTACGATTTCCTGCTGTTTCATGACCCCAATGCGAAGCCGAATGCTTTCGAGGGTGTAGCAAGGGGCAGGCTGCGTTTCGAGGACGTCGTCAGCATCCTGCGCGCTGTGGATGCGGAAGCCGATATCGTCGGGCTGGCGATCGCCGAATATATGCCGTGGAGCGCAATTCAACTGTCGAAATCGCTGCGGACAATTCCACTGCTGGGTGGATGATAGAGAGATGACGGAGGTAGGTTCGGGAAGCCCGCCTTTTTCTCGGAGCGGTATGTGTCTCCTGATGGCCAAACTGGCCGCGTAATCTGTTTCATCGAAAGAGAGGCGTATTGTGGAAACGATACCGCATTCACCTTGACTCGCCAGTCCGCTCCATTAATGTACCCGTGTGGAAACGTTACCACATTGGGAGGAAATGGATGAAATCCGCGCGGCTCAACCGCCTGTTTGGCGTGTCCGGAAATTGTTTCGACGTCGCCATAGATCACGGCATGTTCAATGAACGCACCTTTCTTGCCGGAATCGAGGACATGCGGACGGCTATCAGGGTGATTGCGGATGCCGCACCGGATGCGATCCAGCTTCCGCCAGGCACCGCACCCATTCTGCAGGCGATCCCTGGCAAGCATCGCCCTGCGCTGGTGCTGCGCACGGATATTGCCAATATTTATGGCAATCCGCTGCCTTCGACGCTGTTTTCCGAAATGATCGACCGGGGCGTGGAACAGGCCGTGGCGCTTGATGCCGCCTGTGTCGTCGTCAATCTTCTGATGCTGCCGGACCAGCCCGAAGTCTACCGCGCCTGCGTGCGCAACGTGAACAGCCTGAAGCGCGAATGCGAGATCTATGGCATGCCGCTGATGGTCGAGCCACTGGTCATGCAGGATAATTCCAAGGGCGCCTATATGGTCGATGGTGCGATCGACAAGATCCTGCCGCTGGTGCGCCAGGCCGCAGAACTCGGCGCCGACATCATCAAGGCCGACCCTTGCGATAATGTCCAGGAGTATCATCGTGTCATCGAGATCGCCCAGGGCCTGCCGGTGCTCGTGCGTGGCGGCGGCCGCGTCTCGGATCAGGAAATACTCTCGCGCACGAAGCAGTTGATGGAGCAGGGCGCCCGCGGCATTGTTTACGGCCGCAATGTCATCCAGCACAACAATCCTGCGGGCATGACGCGCGCTCTGATGGCGATCGTCCATGAGGAGGCTTCAGTCGAAGACGCCTCGCGGCATCTCGCCTGACGCATCCTGGGAGGAGGAGACATGACGAAAAAATTCCGTTTCGGCGTCATCGGCTGCGGCTTGATGGGGCGCGAATTCGCAAGCGCCGCGGCGCGCTGGCTGCATCTCGCCGATACCAGGGCACGGCCGGAAATCGTTGCCGTCTGCGACACGAATGCGGCGCTGCTGGACTGGTTCAAGGAAAATGTGCCGTCGGTCCGGCAGTTCACCAGCGATTACAAGGAGCTGCTGGCGAACCCGGATGTCGATGCGGTCTATTGCGCCGTGCCGCATGTGCTGCATCAGCAATTCTATATCGACATTCTGAAAGCCGGAAAGCATCTGCTTGGCGAAAAGCCGTTTGGCATGGATGCGGCACAGAACCGCGAGATCATGGCGGTGCTGTCGGAAAACCCGAAGCTTTTGGTTCGCTGCTCGTCGGAAATGCCGTTCTTCCCCGGTGCGCAGAAGGTCATCGCGCTCGCCGAAAGTGGCGAGATGGGCGATATTCTGGAAGTCGAGGCCGGCTTCCTGCATTCGTCAGATATAGACAGGCAAAAGCCGATCAACTGGAAGCGCATGGCCGAGATCAACGGCGACTATGGCTGCATGGGCGATCTCGGCATGCATGTTTTGCACGTGCCCTTGCGGCTTGGCTGGCGTCCGCAGACCCTGCACGCGCAGTTGGTCAAGAAGATCACAGAGCGTCCGGACGGCAAGGGCGGCATGGTGCCATGCACGACCTGGGACAATGCGACGATCAGCACTCGCGTCAGCGTGGGCGGCCAGGATTTTCCGATGGTGCTGAAGACCTGGCGTATCGCGCCGGGCGAAGCCAATACTTGGTATATTCGCATCCTCGGCATGAAGAAGAGCGCCTTCTTCACCACCAAGTCGCCGCGGCAATGGCAGTGGATGGATTACACCGGCGGAGCGCAGGCCTGGAGCACCGAGGATCTCGGCTATGGCTCGCTCTTCCCAGCGATCACCGGCAAGATCTTCGAATTTGGCTTCGCCGATGCCATCCAGCAGATGTGGGCCGCTTTTGTCGACGAACTGGCAGGCGGAAACGCCAATGGTTTTGCCTGCGCTACGCCGGAAGAGGCTCATGCCCATCACGCGGTGCTGACCGCCGCGCTGAAATCCGGCCGTGAGAATATCGTGGTGCCGGTCGACTACGAAGGAGCGGTGGCCCGATGAAGCGCTCCGAGATCAATGAAGCGCTGCGGCGCGCAAACAAAACCCTCGAACATTGGCACTGGTCTCTACCGGAATGGGGCTACTGGACCGCGGTGGATTTCTCCGCCAATCCTGAAGCGGCGCGCTATCTGCGCAGCCATCAGCTGGGATGGGATGTGACGGATTTCGGCTCCGGTCGGTTCGCCGAATGCGGCCTCGTGCTGTTTTGCCTGCGCAACGGCATCGTCGGTGTCGAAGGCGAGCGCACCTATGCCGAAAAGCTGCTCTTCGTCGAGGAAGGGCAGGTGACGCCGACCCATCGCCATCAGGCCAAGATGGAAGACATCATCAACAGGGCCGGCGGCGATCTCGTGATCGAATTCGCCGCGGCCGACGCCGAAGGCAATGTGCTGCGGGATGATGTGACTGTTCCGGTCGACGGCTTGCCAAAAAAACTTGCCGCATGGGAACCGCTGGTTCTCTCGCCGGGCCAAAGCGTGACGATCCAGACCGGGCTCTATCATCGTTTCTATGGCCGCAAGGGCGGCGGACCTGTGTTCGTCGGCGAAGTCAGCCAGGTCAACGACGACAATAGCGATAATTACTTTCTGGAGCCGATCGGGCGCTTCGCCGCGGTCGAGGAGGACGAACCACCGCTGAGGCCGCTCTGGAATGAGGCAGGTGGCTAATGCGAACCGGGGAGGAGGTTCGCGGCAGCGAAAGGAAAGACAAGGGAGGCATCGTCTGCGCGGGAAACTTCATCGTCGATCGCGTACACACACTGTCTTACTGGCCGGAGCAGGGTAATCTCGCCTATATCCAGCATCAGGACGTTGGCGTTGGCGGTGGGGCTGCCAATGTCGTCACCGATCTCGCCTCGCTCGGCTTTTCAGGAAAGCTTGCGGCGGCTGGCTGCATCGGCATGGACATCGATGGCGAGATCGTCAAGACGCGTCTGCGAGGCGCCGGCATCGATGTCAGCGGGTTGCGTGAGCTTCCCGACCATGCGACGGCGCATACCCATGTCATGAATGTGCCGGGGCAGAACCGCACGTTCTTCTATCATGGCGGTGCCAATGATGCAGCGACGGATGCGCTCATCTCACCTGCCGTCTTTGCGGCCGCCGGCTACCGGCTGTTCTATCTCGGCTATCTGATGCTGCTGCCCGGTCTTGACAGGATCGATGCGGAGGGGCGGTCGGGGGCATCCCGACTGCTGAAAGCCGCACGCGACGCCGGCCTGACCACCTGCGTGGATTTCGTCTCCAGCGAGGATCCGGAGTTTGCGGCGAAGGTGGGTTCAGCTTTGCCCTATTGCGATTTCCTTATCATCAACGAACTTGAGGCAGGGCGCGCAACCGGCATCACCGTGCGTGACGCCATGGGCGAATTGGATGAGACGGCGCTTTTGCTGGCGGGCGAACGATTGCTCACGGCAGGTGTTGCCAGGGGTGCAATCATTCACGCCCCGGAAGTCTCCTTCTGGCTTGCGCCGGGCGCAAAGCCAATTGTTTCACATTCCCGACCGGTCGATGCCGCCGACATTGTCAGTACTGTCGGCGCCGGCGATGCCTTCTGTGCTGCTGTGCTCTATGGCCTGCATGAGGATTGGCCCGTCGAGCGCATCTGTGCGGTTGCGCATGCCGCGGCTGCCCGTTGCCTTGGAGGTGCCACAGCGACCGATGGTATCCCTGACATGGTGGCACTTCTGGAGGATGTGAAGGGGAAGCATGCCTGTGCCTAGCGCGGGCTGCAGGGCGGCAGTGTCCACCATTGGGTGCTATAGTGCAGATGGGAGCGGCGGAGTAGCATCAAAGAATCGAACCTTATGCTCGGAGGAGGCAAATGAGGGCAATCCGTTTGGAAGCAATCGGCGATATGGCCATGCGCATGGTCGAGAAGCCGAATGCCGGGCCGGGAGAAGTGGTCGTCAGAGTTCTGGCCGCAGGCATCTGCGGCTCCGACCGGCACATGTACAAGGGGGAATACCCGACGGCTATCCCGGTCACCCTGGGTCATGAATTCTGCGGTCTTGTCGAAGAAGTGGGTGAGAGCGTCTCGTCGTTTGTCGGCGGAGAACTCGTTACGGTAGACCCGAATATCGCTTGCGGCACATGCTCTGCCTGCCGGCGTGGGCGGCCCAACCTATGCGCCAACCTGAAGGCTATCGGCGTGACGCGGGATGGCGGCTTTGCTGAGTATGTCGCGGTTCCCTGCGGCCAGGCGTTTACGCTGCCTCCCGATCTCGATCCCGTTCATGGTGCATTTTGCGAGCCGCTGGCCTGCTGCATCCATGCCATCGACAAGGCGAAGATCCGCCCAGGCGACAGCGTCGCCATATTGGGCGGCGGTGTCATCGGCCTGCTCATGGTGCAACTGGCCCGCCTCGCAGGCGCGGACCAGATCATCCTGATCACGAGGCAGCTGTCGCGGCGCGAAGCGGCGTTGCGGCTCGGTGCGACACAGGCCCTCGATCCGACGGCGAGCGATGCGGTCGCCGCCGTCAAGGACGCGACCGGCGGTGGCGTGGATGTCGTCATAGAATGCGCCGGCGTTCCTGAAACGCTTCAGACCGGCGTACGGATGGCGCGGCGCGGCGGCGCTTTCATATTGTTCGGCGTAACGCCGGCCGGTCAGGAAGTGCCCGTGCCGCCATTCGATCTGCTCGTCAACGAGGTCGAGATCAGGCCAGCCTATCTCAATCCCTTCACTCATGCCCGCGCCGCCGCCATGGTGGCAAGCGGGATTCTGGAGCTGGATTCGCTTGTCACGAAGACGATCGGCCTTGAGGACGTTGCGGACGTCGTCGGCAGCGCACCATCAACTGGGGAGATCAAGGTCATCGTTCGGCCGTGAACGTCGCCTCCAGACCCTATCCATTCACTTGCGGACGGGGCCGGTGGAGTCGCGCTGGATCAAAGTGACGGATACTTTGATGATGGTCTTCTCTTCTCCGGCGTCTCGATCGGCCTGCTGTTCATCGATCAGGGCCTCTAGTCGCCGGACTGCCTGCTCGCCGACTCCACGGATCGGTTGGGCGATTGTCGTCAGTCGCGGAAAGACATATGCCGCCTCCGGCAGATCGTCGAACCCGATCACCGAATAGTCGCGCGGCACGGAAAAGCCGTGATCCTGAACGGCATGGATTGTGGCAATCGCCGATATATCGGTCGTACCGATGATGCCAGTCATTTCTGGTCGGGAAGCGACCAATTGCCTTGCAAGCGGATAGGCGGCGGCGAAACTATGCTCCTCGGCCATGGATATGGCAGCGGGGGTAATATCGTGCTCAGCCATCTCCTCTTTAATGCCACGAAGCCGAAGCTGGACCGGTTGACTGTGGGCAGGGGCGCCGACAATGCCGATTTTTCGATGACCGAGTTCGATCAGGTGGCGGGCCATCATCCGCCCGCCTTCCTCATGGTCGGCCATGACGGCATCGTCCGCTACTCCGGGAAGCTCGCGATCGATCGCGACGATCGGGATATGGGCTTCGCGCAGGGCCTCGAAATGCTCCGTGCTGCCGAAGGCGCTTGCGACGATGACGCCATCGACGCGTTGCGACAGCAACATGGAAATGTAGCGCGCCTCGTGATCGATGTTTTCGGCGGTGCTGCAGATCAAGGTCTGATAGCCGCGCTGGAACAATTCCTGCTCGATTGCATGGGCAAGGATGCCGAAGAAGGGCACGTCGATCGACGGCAGCATCAGCCCGACCATCCGGCTCGGCGCGCCGCGCAGCATGCGCGCACCTTTGCTCGGGGTATAGTTGAGCGTACGGATGGCCGCTTCCACGCGCTCCCGGAGTTCTGGAGAAGCATAGCCGCTGTTGTTCAGCACGCGCGAGACTGACGAGACCGATGTTCCTGCGAGTTTGGCGATATGTCTGATGCTGGTCGTCACTTGCTCGCGTTTCTTTGGCTTGCGGTCGAATGGTCGGGAGTGAGGCCGTCGGAGTACAGGCCAACTCATCCCCGGACTAAATCACCGCCGGGATGCTGCATCAAGCGCCATACATGCGGTCTTAATATTCCGCCATGTCAATCCTATCTATATTAGATTTGTCGCATATGATATGATGCAATCATGGAGAGTGGCTTATATCGCTGGAGCAGCCTGGAATTTGTGCGGGTAGTCCAGGAAATTCAATGAAATAGAAGCCGCATATCCATGAGATAGGCCTGATGCTTCAAGCGAATTCGGCAATGCAGGCAGGCATATGAGCATACTCGCAGGCAGTCATCACCCGCATCGGCATTTATAAGATTTTTATATCTTCCACTTCTCCGCCGTCTCGAACCTTAATGCGGTTCGGTCGCATATTGTGTGTGGAAGATAACCCCAAGTGATCTTCCTGGTCGGCAGGAAAAAGAGGCGCTCTGAATAATGGTGCTCTCCATCATTTCTGCATTCAACAATAACAATCAAGGAATCGCGATCGATGATGGACATTCTTCTTGTCGGGATCGGCGTTTTATTCTTCCTCCTTTGCGTCGCCTATACCAAGGCCTGCGACAGCCTCTAGTCGGAGAGACGGCAATGCTTCTCGATTACATTCTCGGTGGCGGCGTGACGATCTTTCTCACCGTCTACCTGGTCTATGCTCTCATTCGCCCCGAGCGCTTCTAACAGCGCTGGATAGGGAAAGTTACTTCCATGACCCTCAACGGATGGCTTCAGATCCTTATTTACATCGGGATCCTTCTCCTGCTCGTCAAACCGCTCGGCGGTTACATGACACGTGTCTTTACCGGCGAGCGCACCTTCCTCTCCTTCGTCCTCCGTCCTGTGGAACGGGGGCTTTATCGTTTGGCCGGCACGGATGAGCGCGAAGAGCAGCACTGGACGACCTATTCGGTCTCCATGCTGCTGTTCAGCCTTGCCGGTTTCCTGGTTCTTTACGCGCTGCAGCGACTGCAAGGCAGCTTGCCGTATAATCCGGCTGGCATGACCGCAGTCGGCCCGGAACTGTCCTTCAACACGGCAACGAGCTTCGTCACCAATACCAACTGGCAGAACTATGGTGGCGAAAGCACGATGTCCTACCTGGTACAGATGGCCGGCCTGACGGTGCAGAACTTCGTTTCCGCGGCAACCGGTATCGCCATCGCCATTGCGTTGATTCGTGCCTTCGCACGTGCCTCTGGCAAGGCGATCGGCAACTTCTGGGTCGATATGATCCGCGCGACGCTTTACGTGCTGCTACCGATCTGCATCGTACTGACGATTGCTTTCGTCTATCTCGGCGTACCGCAGACGCTCGGTCCCTATGTCAACGCAACGACGCTCGAAGGTGCGCAGCAGACGATCGCGGTCGGTCCCGTTGCTTCGCAGCTTGCCATCAAGATGCTCGGCACGAATGGCGGCGGCTTCTTCAATGCCAACTCGGCGCATCCATTCGAAAACCCGGACGCGATCTCCAACCTTATTCAGATGCTGTCGATCTTCGCCGTCGGCGCGGCGCTCACCAACGTCTTCGGCCGCATGGTCGGCAGCCAGCGGCAGGGCTGGGCGATCCTGGCTGCGATGGGTACGCTGTTTATCGCCGGCGTGATCGTCACCTATTGGGCTGAAGCGGCAGGCAATCCGCTTGTTCATGCGCTCGGCATCCAGGGCGGCAATATGGAAGGCAAGGAAGTCCGCTTCGGCATTGCTGCCTCCTCGCTCTTCGCAGTCATCACCACGGCGGCATCGTGCGGTGCGGTCAACGGCATGCTCGACAGTTTCACCGCGATCGGCGGCCTGATCCCTCTCATCAACCTGCAGCTCGGCGAAGTCATCGTCGGCGGCGTCGGCGCCGGCTTCTATGGCATCTTGATGTTCGTCATCATTGCCATCTTCGTTGCAGGCCTTATGGTCGGGCGCACGCCGGAATATCTCGGTAAGAAGATCGAAGCCAAGGAAGTAAAGATGGCAATGCTTGCCGTGCTTTGCCTGCCTGCCGGCATGCTGATCTTCACGGCAATATCCGTGGTATTGCCCTCCGCCGTCGCCTCGATCGCCAATGCAGGCCCGCACGGCTTCTCGGAAATCCTCTATGCCTACAGCTCGGCCGCGGCAAACAACGGCTCGGCCTTCGGCGGCCTGACCGGCAACACCCCCTGGTATAATACCACGCTCGGTATCGTCATGCTGATCGGCCGCTTCCTGGTCATCGTTCCGGCCCTTGCGATTGCCGGCTCGCTGATCAGCAAGAAGACTGTTCCTGCCTCGGCTGGTACCTTTCCGACGGATGGCCCGCTCTTCGTCGGCCTGCTCGTCGGTACGATCCTGATCGTCGGTGGCCTGACTTTCTTCCCGGCGCTGGCGCTTGGACCGATCGTCGAACATCTGTCGATGATTGCGGGCCAGACCTTTTAAGGGATGAGGGCCATGAGCCAACCGCTTCTAGGCAAACTTAGAAAAGTCATTGATCCACGCCCCTTCGATAGGGGGCGTGGCCCGGCCGGAATAACCTGCGCTTCCGACGCCATTTTGCTGGCGATGGTTGCCCTGTTTCTCGGTCTTGTCGTCTTCGGATTTTTAATCGGCTGATCGGCTGCGTTCCGATCTGACGTTTTCCTCTTCACGCTGGAGCCTCTTATGAGCCAGTTAAAATCAGCGAGTATTCTGGATTCTCGCATTCTCGTTCCGGCGATCGGCGCTTCGTTCAAGAAGTTGAACCCGCGCACGCTCGCCAAGAACCCCGTCATGTTCGTGGTCGCCGTCGTTTCGATGCTGACGACCGTTCTCTTCCTGCGCGACCTCGTCACCGGCGGCGGCAATCTTGCCTTCTCGCTACAGATCAATATCTGGCTGTGGTTCACGGTATTGTTTGCCAACTTCGCGGAGGCTGTCGCCGAAGGCCGCGGCAAGGCACAGGCGGATTCGCTGCGCAAGTCGCGCACCGAAACCCAGGCGAAGCTGCTCGTCGGCAACAGCCGCACCGACTACAAGATGGTGCCTGGCACCAGCCTCAAGGTCGGCGACATCGTGCTGGTCGAAGCTGGCGACATCATCCCCTCGGACGGCGAAGTTATCGAAGGTGTAGCCTCCGTCAACGAAGCCGCGATCACCGGCGAATCCGCACCCGTCATCCGTGAATCGGGCGGCGATCGCTCGGCCGTAACAGGCGGTACGCAGGTTCTGTCGGATGAAATTCGCGTGCGCATCACGGCCGCCGCCGGCTCGACCTTCATCGACCGCATGATTGCACTGGTGGAAGGTGCCGAGCGGCAGAAGACGCCGAACGAAATCGCGCTGAACATTCTGCTGGCCGGCATGACGCTGATCTTCGTGCTCGCGACCGTCACCATCCCGAGCTTTGCCGCCTATGCTGGCGGCTCGATCCAGACGGTCGTGCTCGTTGCGCTCTTCGTGACGCTGATCCCGACCACAATCGGCGCTCTGCTTTCGGCAATCGGTATTGCCGGCATGGACCGCCTGGTGCGCTTCAACGTGCTTGCCATGTCCGGCCGCGCCGTCGAGGCCGCCGGCGACGTCGATACGCTGCTCCTCGACAAGACCGGGACGATCACGCTCGGCAACCGCCAGGCGACCGCGTTCCGCCCCGTCCGGGGTATCAGCGAACAGGATCTCGCCGATGCCGCACAGCTTGCCTCGCTTGCCGACGAAACACCTGAGGGACGCTCGATCGTCGTGCTCGCCAAGGAAAAATATGCGATCCGCGGCCGTGACATGACGAGCCTGAAGGCGACCTTTGTTCCCTTCACTGCGCAGACCCGCATGAGCGGCGTCGACCTCGAAGGTTCGTCGATCCGCAAGGGTGCCGTCGATGCCGTCCTCTCCTATGTCGAAGGTGCTGCCAATGGCAGCCATGAGGGTACCGCCGTCATCTCCCGTACGTCGAGCGAAACACTGCGCGAACTGCAGGTGATCGCCGACGAGATAGCCAAGGCTGGCGGCACGCCGCTTGCCGTTGCCCGCGATGGCCGGCTGCTCGGCGTCATCCATCTCAAGGATATTGTCAAGGGTGGCATCCGCGAGCGTTTCGCAGAGTTGCGCCGCATGGGCATCCGCACCGTCATGATCACGGGCGACAACCCGCTGACGGCAGCAGCCATTGCCGCGGAAGCCGGCGTCGACGACTTCCTTGCCCAGGCGACCCCGGAGATGAAACTGGCGTTGATGCGCGAGGAGCAGTCCAAGGGCAAGCTCGTCGCCATGTGCGGCGACGGCACGAACGACGCGCCCGCACTCGCCCAGGCCGATGTCGGCGTTGCCATGAACACCGGTACGGTCGCGGCCCGCGAGGCCGGCAACATGGTCGATCTCGACAGCGACCCGACGAAGCTCATCGAGATCGTCGAAATCGGCAAGCAGCTGCTGATGACCCGCGGCGCCCTGACGACCTTCTCCATCGCCAACGATATCGCCAAGTATTTCGCCATCATCCCGGCGATGTTCATCGCCTTCTATCCGCAGCTGAAGATGCTGAACATCATGGGGCTGGCAACGCCGCAAAGCGCCATCCTCTCGGCTATCATCTTCAATGCGCTCATCATCGTCGCACTGATCCCGCTATCGTTGAAGGGGGTCCGCTATCGCCCGATCGGCGCAGGCGCGCTGCTCAGCCGCAACCTTTTGATCTACGGCCTCGGCGGCATCATCGTCCCCTTCATCGGCATCAAGGCCATCGACATGGCGATCACCGCCATCGGCCTCGCCTAAGGAGTTTCTCTCATGTTGAAACAAATCAGACCCGCCATCGTCATGATCGTCGCCACGACCGTCCTGACCGGTCTTGCCTATCCCCTTGCCATGACGGGCGTTGCCCAAGCGCTCTTTCCCCATCAGGCTAATGGCAGCCTGGTGGAGAAGGACGGCAAGGTGATCGGCTCGAGCCTTATCGGTCAGAATTTCACGGCGGATAAGTATTTCCACGGCCGCCCGTCTGCTACGACCGGCGCAGACCCGAATGACCCGACCAAGTCGGTTTCCGCACCCTACAATGCGGCCAATTCCGGCGGTTCCAATCTCGGTCCGACGAATTCGAGCCTGATGACACGCATCAAGGGCGATGCCGCAACACTGCAGGCGCAGAATCCCAACACGCCGGTTCCGATCGATATGGTGACGACATCCGGCAGCGGTCTTGATCCGCACATCTCGCCTGACGATGCCTATTTCCAGGTGCCGCGCGTCGCCAAGGCCCGCAACATGGACGAGGCCAAGGTCAAGTCGCTCGTCGACGCAGCCATCGAGCCGCGGGAGCTTGGCGTTCTTGGCGAGCCTGTCGTCAATGTGCTGGCATTGAACCAGGCGCTCGATGCTTCTATGACTCAATGAGTTGAAGGGGTTGAGACGGTTAGCGCCGTCTCAACCTTATCAGGAAAGACGACCCGCGAATGGCAGATGAAAGCCGCGACATGTTGAGCAGGCCTTCCCCCGATGCGCTTCTCGAAAAAGCGCGGGCCGAGACACGCGGGCGATTGAAGATCTTTCTGGGTGCGGCGCCAGGCGTCGGCAAGACCTATGAGATGCTGATGTCCGGCAGGGCGAAGATCGCCGACGGCGTCGATGTCGTGGTCGGCGTCGTTGAGACCCACGGCCGCCGCGAGACGCAGGCCCTGCTCGACGGGTTCGAGATCGTTCCGCGCGTCAATGTCGACTATAAGGGCAGGGCGCTTGAGGAGATGGATCTCGATGCCATTCTGAAACGCCGCCCCGAACTGGTGCTTGTCGACGAACTTGCCCATACCAATGCGCATGGCAGCCGGCATCCCAAACGCTATCTCGATGTCAAGGAGCTGCTCGAACGCGGGATCGACGTCTACACGACGCTGAATATCCAGCATGTCGAAAGCCTGAATGACGTCGTCTCGCAGATTACCCGCATCCGCGTGCGCGAGACGGTGCCGGATTCGATCATCGATCTCGCCGACGATGTCGAAATCATCGATCTCACGCCAGACGATCTCATCAAGCGGCTGCATGACGGCAAGGTCTATGTCTCGAAGACGGCTGAGCGGGCGCTCACCAACTATTTCACGCCTGGCAATCTGACCGCGCTGCGCGAGCTGGCGCTGCGGCGCACGGCGCAGCGCGTCGACGATCAGCTCCTGACCCATATGCAGGCGCACGCGATCCAGGGGCCCTGGGCTGCCGGTGAACGTGTGCTCGTTTCCATCGATCATCACCCGCGTTCGGCCGCGCTTGTCCGCTATGCCGCGCGCATGGCATCGCGCCTGCGCGCGCCCTGGGCTGCCGTCTATGTCGAGACCAACCGCTCGATTAGCCTGACTGAGGCGCAGCGCGACACGATTGCCGCAACGCTCCGGCTTGCCGAACAGCTTGGTGGCGAAGCCATTACCCTTCCCGGTCGCGAAGTGGCAGAGGAGCTGCTTCGCCATTCTGCCAGCAACAATGTCACCCATATCGTCATCGGTTCGCCAAAAATCGGCTCCTGGCGCGATTGGTCCCGCCGTTCCGTTTCCTATGATCTTATCCGCAGGGCCGGGGATATTAGCGTCCATGTCATTTCCGGCAGCGATGCGGATGGCGAGGCTGCAAGGCGTGGCGTCAAGGTGGCGCCTTCGCCGCCTCCCTTCCAGCTGCGTGGCTATGTTCTGGCAACGCTCTATGTCGCCATTGCGCTCGGTTTCTGCGTCATCCTCGATCAGGTGCTGGATGTGCGAAACCTCGCCCTGGTCTTCCTGATGGCTGTGCTGGCCAGCGCGGTAACGCAGGGCCTGCGCCCGGCGCTTTATTCCTGCATTCTTGGTGCGCTCGCCTTCAATTTCTTTTTCCTGCCGCCACGCTACACGCTGACGATCAGCGATCCGGAAAGCGTGCTCGCGTTCTTCTTCTTCCTCGGCGTCGCGGTCATTGCGAGTAACCTGACGGCGACGGTGCAGCGGCAGGCGGCAGCGGCAAGGCAGCGCGCGCGAACGACGGAAGACCTCTATCTCTTTTCGAAGAAACTTGCCGGCACCGGCACGCTCGACGATGTGCTGTGGGCAACCGCCTTTCAATTGGCCTCGATGCTGAAGCTGCGGGTCGTGCTGCTTCTGCCGGAGCACGGCACGATCGCGGTCAAGGCCGGCTATCCCCCTGACGATACGCTCGATGATGCCGATATCGCGGCGGCGCGCTGGGCGTGGGAGCATAATCATGCCGCCGGCCGTGGCGCAGACACGCTACCCGGCGCCAAGCGTCTTTATGTTCCCCTGCGCACCGGCCGTACCGCCGTCGGCGTCATCGGTCTCGACAGCGACCGTCGCGACGGTCCGCTTCTGACGCCGGAGCAGCAGCGGCTGCTCGATGCCCTTGCGGATCAGGCCGCACTTGCGATCGAGCGCGTGCAACTGGTTGCGGATGTGGACCGCGCCAAGCTGGCCGTTGAGGCCGATCGGCTACGCTCCGCACTGCTAACGTCCATTTCGCATGATTTGAAAACGCCGCTTGCGGCCATTCTCGGCGCGGCTGGAACGCTGCGCGACTATCTGGAGACGCTGCCGCACGAAGATCGCGTCGATCTCCTGTCGACTGTCATCGATGAATCCGAGCGCCTCAACCGCTTCATCGCCAACCTGCTCGATATGACCAAGATCGAGTCCGGTGCGATGGAGCCGAACTATGCCCTGCATTATGCCGGCGATATTGTCGGCAGCGCATTGCGGCGCGCTGCGAAGATCCTGATCCATCATCGCGTCGACGTGCAGATGCCCATCGATCTGCCGATGGTGAAGGTCGATCCGGTGCTGTTCGAACAGGTGCTGTTCAACCTGCTCGACAATGCCGCCAAATACGCGCCGGAAGGATCGGCGATCCGCCTCGAAGCCTGGGCTGATATCGACAATATCGTCTTCAGGGTCATGGATGAAGGGCTGGGCATTCCGCCTGCCGACCTCGAACGCGTCTTCGATACGTTCTATCGCGTGCGCAAGGGTGATCAGGTGCGCGCCGGCACCGGCCTTGGCCTTTCCATCTGCCGCGGTTTCATCGAAGCGATGGGCGGCACGATTGCTGCCGGCAACAGAACGGATCGGCAGGGGGCCGTCTTCACCATCCGCCTGCCGAAACCAACCGATGTCCCGAAGCTGGATGAGCTGAAATGAACACCACTGCCGTCAAGATCCTCGTCGTCGATGATGAGCCACCGATCCGTAAGCTGCTGCGCGTTGGCCTGGGTGCCCAAGGCTATGTCGTCAACGAGGCGCAGAACGCCGCATCGGCTCAGGCATCGGTCGACGAGGACCAGCCCGACCTGATCGTGCTCGATCTCGGTCTGCCGGACAAATCGGGGCAGGATCTGCTCCTGGAATGGCGTGAGGATGGAATTCAGATCCCCGTTGTCATCCTGTCCAGTCGCACCGACGAGGCGGGTATCGTCAAGGCGCTCGAAAGCGGTGCCGACGACTATGTGACCAAGCCCTTCGGCGTCAACGAGCTTGCGGCGCGCATCCGCGTGGCGCTACGCCATCGCCTGCAGCAGCAGGGCGAGAAGGCAATCTTCCAGACCGGCGGTCTGTCCATCGATCTCGTCAAGCGCATCGTCAAGGTCGATGGCAAGGAGATCAAGCTGTCGCCCAAGGAATACGACATCCTGCGCGTGCTTGCCCAGCATGCCGGCAAGGTGCTGACGCACCAGTTCCTGTTGAAACAGATTTGGGGGCCGGCGGCCGATGTGCAGTATCTGCGTGTCTATGTCCGCCAGCTCAGGCAGAAGATCGAAGAGGTGCCTGATCAGCCTCAATATATCACGACCGAGACAGGTGTCGGCTACCGACTGCGGGAGCCGGATTGAGGCGGCCGGGAACCAGAGCCGATTATCGAGGCGATTTGGCCTCGATCTTACGGCGATGAATGTCATTTCAGAATTTATTGCCCGACCTTGAGTGCGACCATGGACCTTTCCACCATCATTCTTCCCGAACATGTTTTTGTCGGCGTCTCTGCTCCGACCAAGTGGCGTGCGCTGCAGATATTGTCGTCGAAGGCGGCCAGTTGCTTCGGCCTGGATGAGACAATGGTGCTGCGGGCACTGGAGACACGCGAAAAGCTGGGCACGACCGGGATCGGCAACGGTGTTGCCGTTCCACATGCAGCCATTGTCGGCATGACGCGGCCGAGGGGGTTGATGGTGCATTTTGCCCATGCCGTTGATTTCGAGGCTATCGATGACGTGCCGACGGAATGGGCGTTCGTCCTGCTCTTCGGTGAGGCTGGCCGCAGCGACTATCTGAACGTACTCGCCGCGATCGCCAGGCGCTTGCGGACAGAAGGTGTCCTGACGGCGATGCGGCAGGCAAAGACTGCCGACGAACTCTATTCCGTATTCCTCTCCGACACCATTCTCTGACGATATCGCCCATCGCGCCCTGATAGTCATTCGGGAATGTGATTTCACTTTTCCCGATTCTATGGGATGCTGTTCTCCGTGGTTGCCTAAAACGGGAACTGTCTTCGTTACTTTATACGACCAAGTTGATAGGGTTTAAGGACAAACGAAGGGGGTGCATCCATGCAGACGATAAAGCTTTCTCGGCTTCTCGCCGCCGCAGTTCTGATCGGTAGTTTCTCGATTGCGGCCATCGCGCCGACCTGGGCGGCGGACAAGACGCTTCTCAATGTTTCCTACGATCCGACCCGTGAACTCTACAAGGACTTCAACACGGCTTTTGCCGCCAAGTGGAAGAAGGACACGGGCGAAACCATCAATATCAAGGCTTCGCATGGCGGCTCCGGCGCGCAAGCCCGCTCGGTCATCGACGGTCTCGATGCCGATGTGGTGACGCTGGCGCTCGAAGGCGATATCGACGCGATCGCCAAGGCAACGCACAAGATCCCGGCCGACTGGAAGACAAAGTTCCCGAATAATTCCGTTCCATACACCTCGACCATCGTCTTTCTCGTGCGCAAGGGCAATCCCAAGGGCATCAAGGACTGGCCGGATCTCATCAAAGACGGCGTTGAGGTGGTCACGCCGAACCCGAAGACCTCCGGGGGCGCCCGCTGGAACATTCTGGCCGCATGGGCCTGGGCCAAGCAGGCCAATGGCGGCGACGATGCCAAGGCACAGGAATATCTCACCCAGCTTCTGAAGCATGTGCCGGTTCTCGACACCGGTGCGCGCGGCGCAACGACGACCTTCGTTCAGCGTGGTCTCGGCGACGTTCTGCTCGCCTGGGAAAACGAGGCCTATCTCTCGCTCGACGAGCTTGGTCCCGATAAATTCGAAGTCGTGACCCCGTCCTTCTCGATCCGTGCCGATCCGCCGGTCGCCGTCGTCGACGGCAATGTCGACACCAAGGGCACGCGCAAGGTCGCGGAAGCCTATCTGAACTATCTCTACTCGGATGAAGGCCAGAAGATTGCGGCCAAGCATTACTACCGGCCGATCAAGCCGGAAGTGGCTGACCCCAAGGATATCGCCCGCTTTCCGACCTTGAAGCTCGCAACCATTGACGATTTCGGCGGTTGGTCTCAAGCTCAGCCGAAGTTTTTTAACGATGGCGGCATCTTCGATCAGGTTTACAAGCCGGGGCAATAAGACTGAATGCATTCTATAACCCGCAAACGGTGGCGGTTACGGCAGCCGAGCGTCATTCCGGGATTCGGATTGGCGCTCGGCGTTACCTTGGCTTGGCTCATCTTCATTGTTCTCATTCCGCTGTCGGGACTGCTGTGGAAAAGCAGCGCTCTCGGCTGGGAGAAATTCTGGGCTCTCGCGCTTGATGTGCGCACGCTTTATGCGCTGCGCATGAGTTTTGGCGGCGCCTTTATCGCGGCGCTGGTCAATGCCGTGCTCGGGCTCATTCTTGCCTGGGTCCTGGTGCGATACCGCTTTCCGGGTAAGCGCATCCTCGATGCGATGGTCGATCTGCCGTTCGCCCTGCCGACAGCGGTGGCCGGCATTGCGCTGACGACGCTCTATGCGCCGAATGGCTGGATCGGGCAGTTCCTGACGCCGCTCGGTATCAAGATCGCCTTTACGCCGGTCGGCATCGTCATCGCGCTGATCTTCGTCGGCTTGCCTTTTGTGGTGCGCACCGCACAGCCCGTCATGGAGGAGATCGACCGCGAGGTCGAGGAGGCGGCGGCGACGCTTGGAGCGTCGCGCTTCCAGACGATTACCCGTGTGCTCTTGCCAGGCCTTGCTCCTGCAGCCCTGACAGGGTTTGCGCTGGCATTCGCGCGTGCGGCCGGCGAATACGGATCGGTCATCTTCATTGCCGGCAACAAGCCTTATGTTTCGGAAATCGCGCCGCTGCTCATCGTCATTCGTCTGGAGGAGTATAATTATTCCGCGGCAACGGCGATCGCGACGGTGATGCTGTTCATTTCCTTCACTATGCTTTTGATCATAAACCTCATCCAGTCTTGGAGCAGAAGGAGATATGGCTATGGCGCATGATCTTTCTGCCGCAGCGGATACGGGTCATTCGGTCATCACCGAAAGCCGATTTGCCCGTATTATTTTCATCTCGATCTCGCTGGTCTTCCTGACGCTGATGGTACTTCTGCCGCTCGCGGCCGTTTTCGTGGAGGCTTTCCGCAAGGGGATCGAGACCTTCTTCGAAGCCCTCGTTGACGAAGAGACTTTCGCGGCCATCCGGCTCACATTGATCGTTGCCGGCATCAGCGTGCCACTTAACCTCGTCTGCGGCGTCGCTGCCGCATGGGCGATCGCCAAGTTCGAATTCAAGGGCAAGGCGTTCCTGACGACGCTGATCGATCTGCCGTTCTCGGTGTCCCCGGTCATCTCCGGTCTGGTCTTCGTGCTGCTGTTCAGTTCGAACAGCGCGCTTGGCCCCTGGCTGCAGAGCAACGGCATTCAGATCCTGTTTGCGGTTCCGGGCCTTGTGCTGGCGACGATGTTTGTCACCTTTCCCTTCGTTGCGCGCGAACTGATCCCGCTGATGCAGGAGCAGGGCAGTGCGGACGAGGAGGCGGCGCTTTCGCTCGGGGCCAATGGCTGGCAGACCTTCTGGTATGTCACACTACCGAACATCAAATGGGGTCTGCTCTACGGCGTGCTGCTTTGCAATGCCCGTGCTATGGGCGAGTTCGGCGCCGTCTCGGTCGTCTCGGGCCACATCCGCGGCGAAACCAACACGATGCCTTTGCAGGTCGAGATTCTCTATAACGAATATAATTTCTCCGGGGCTTTTGCCGTTGCCACGTTACTGGCTCTGCTTGCTCTGATCACACTGATACTGAAGACGTTGCTGGAAATGCGCTATAGCGAAGAGATCGCAGCCAGCCGGCGTCACTGAAGGAATTCTTGATGGAAGTTCGCGTTCAAAATCTGCGCAAGGAATTCGGTCGATTTCCCGCTCTGCACGATGTTTCCCTGGACATCCGCTCGAGCGAACTGATTGCGCTTCTCGGCCCTTCCGGCTCCGGCAAGACGACGCTGCTGCGTCTGATCGCCGGGTTGGAAACGCCGACGGAAGGCAAGATTTTCTTCGGTGAGGATGATGCTTCGCTGAAGACCGTGCAGCAGCGCAATATCGGCTTCGTGTTTCAGCACTACGCGCTGTTCCGGCACATGACGGTGCTCGACAATATCTCCTTCGGCCTCAAGGTCCGCTCGGCATCGCGTCGTCCGCCACGCGATGAAATTCGCCGGCGTGCCATGGAATTGCTGGAGCTTGTGCAACTGAAGGGCTTGGAGAAGCGTTATCCGACGCAGCTTTCCGGTGGTCAGCGGCAGCGCGTCGCGCTGGCGCGCGCCATGGCGGTGGAGCCGAATGTCCTGCTTCTCGACGAGCCCTTCGGCGCGCTCGACGCGCAGGTGCGCAAGGACTTGCGCAAATGGTTGCGGGAGATCCATGATCGAACCGGCCACACGACTGTTTTCGTGACCCACGATCAGGAAGAGGCGCTTGAGCTTGCCGACCGCGTCGTCGTGCTCAACAAGGGCGCCATCGAACAGGTCGGCACGCCGGACGAAATCTACGATACGCCGAATTCGCCTTTCGTCTATGGGTTCATCGGCCAGTCAAATCGCGTCAAGGTGCGCATCACCAGCGGCGAAATCTGGTTCGACGACAAACCGCTGGGGCTCAGCACGCCGCACGAACCGGACGGCGAGGCTCACCTGTATTTCCGTCCGCATGACATCGAACTGAGCGATGGCGATTCCGGCGCGATTGCTGGGCTGCTTGTCGCCAGCCGCCGCGTCGCGGGCACTCGCCATCTTGAGATTGATATCGGTCCCGAGCATGAGGGCATCGAGATCGAGTTGCCGCCGAACAAGGCCGATGCGCTGGATCGCAATCGCATCGCCTTCAGGCCGACCCGTTGGAAGCTGTTCCGCAACGGCGTCTGACGATCAGTCCTCGGGATGGCCGGACGAGGCGAAACCGCTCCCTTGGAAGATGACGGCCGGATCGTTGGGATCTTCCGGCGGCGTTCTTGACAGGATTTCCGCTCGCCATGGAGCGGCACTGTCGCGTGGCTTCCAGCCGAGGAAAGCGGCATTGCTGTTGTCCCACCACTGCTCGTCATTGTCGGAGGCGCCATAGACGATCGTGTGCCCCAGCCTGGGCGCGTCGAAAGCGCAGCCGCAAAGGGAGAGAAAATCCCGGACGCTGAACCATGTGGCGAGCATGCGCGTATTGCGCGGCTCGGGAAAGCACGAGCCTATGCGCACTGAAAGCGTTTCCTGGCCGAACTTGTCGAAGTAGAGGCTGGCGACCGCCTCGCCGAACACCTTTGACACGCCATAGAGCGAGTCCGGTCGGGTCGGCACCTTGTTGTCGATCCGCTCATCCCGGCGATAAAAGCCGATTGTATGATTGGAGCTTGCAAAGACGATGCGCGGCTTGCCGGCGGCGCGAGCGGCTTCATAGAGATTATAGAGGCCGAGGATATTGCCCTGCATGATCAGATCGAAGGGCTTTTCCACTGAGATCCCGCCAAGATGGATGATGCCGTCCACACCTTTCACCATCGCGTCGACGCCGCTGCGGTCGGCGAGATCGCAGGCGACGAAACGCTCGTTCGGGCGCAGGTCGCTTATCGGCGCGAGGTCGGACAATACGACATTCTCGGCGATCTGCGACAGAAGCGGCCGGATTGCCTGGCCAACGCCGCCGGCGGCGCCGGTCAGCAACAGAGTTTTCAGCATGATTGTCTCCCGGATCGGTCATTTCGGCGGGCAGACTATAAGATGGTCCTTCGCCCGTCATCACATATATCGGTGGGATCAACATGAAGGATGTCGATAATGTCTAGGCAGTCTGTGAATGCATCCGGGCGTCGACCTCGAGCGCTTCCAGGCTGACCACGGCCTTGATGGGCAGGTGATCCGATGCCACGCGCGCCAGCGGCGAGTCATGCACCTCGACAGCTGAGATCATGCCGCGACGGTTTGCCATGATGCGATCGAGCGCCAGAAGCGGCAGCGTCGAGGGGAAGCTCGGAACAGCGGGAGGCAATGGTCCAAAGGCGTTCTGAAAGGTATTGAGGGACGAGCGGTCGCCCAGACGCCACTCATTGAGATCGCCGAGAAGGATGGTGGGCGTCTCGCTGCCGTCGTTCATCAGGTCGACGATCAGGCGCGTCTGCTGCGCACGCGAGCGATGCAACAGGCCGAGATGTGCGGCAATGATCCTGAGGCTGCCGCCGCTCGCCAATTCCAGTTCGGCAATCAAGGCGCCGCGCGGCTCCAGCCCGGGCAGGTTGATCTGATGCACATCGCGAACCGTGCCCTGCTTGAAAAGCACGACATTGCCGTGCCAGCCATGCGCCTTGGTAACGCCGGCGATCGGCACCGGGATAAGACCCGTCTCGCGTTCGAGCCGGCGCAGATCGAGGATGCCGGTACGTTCTCCAAAACGCGTATCGGCTTCCTGCAGGCCGATGACATCGGCATCGATTTCATGGATGACGCGGCTTGTTCTTTCGGGATCGAAGCGGCGGTCGGCGCCGACGCATTTATGGACATTGTAGGAGGCGATCAATGTGCCTTCAGGGCGGTCCGGCTTGCCGCCGGCCGGTTTGGGGCGCGATTTCTTTCGGTTCTTCAGACTTTCCAGAATGCTCGCACGGAGACTTTCTTTCTTCTTTCGCATCTATCCGTCGACCGTTCCTTGATCAGACCATGTCGGGCACATGGGTAAGAGTATAAGAACCGATGGTTTGCCTTGTCATGTAAAAAGGCTGCGACAAAGGCAGATTGTATGGCAGTGCGACCGTCAGAGATAGGGTGAGCCTAGCCAAAGAACCTTCTCGATAAGCCTTACGATGAAAGGGCGTGCCCGAAGCTTTTCGAGATCGACCGGATGCGCCGTTTCGAGGATTGTGCCGATATGCGCATCGATCGTGCCGGCAAAGCCGCGATCGAGGACTTCAAGATCCACCTCGAAATTGAGCCGCAGGGAGCGTGGATCGAGATTGGACGAGCCGACATAGGCCCAGATACCGTCGATGGCTAAAAGCTTGGAATGGTTGAAGGCGCCTTCGGCGCGCCAGATACGGCAATAGTTCTTCAGCATCTGATCGAATTGTGCCGTCATGGCGCGGTCGACGAGCACGAGATTGTTGGCCGTCGGCACGATGATATCGACCTCGACACCGCGCCGCGCTGCCGTCACCAGTGCACTGATCAGTTCTCGATCCGGCAGAAAATAGGGCGACATGATGCGGATGGATTTGTGCGCCACCGAAAGCGCGCCGATCAGCATCTTGTGATTGGTCTCGACGCTGCGATCCGGGCCGGAGGCGACGACCCGCATGAAGACGGGCGCTCCGGGCTCGTTGGAGGGCGCGGCAATTCGCCATTCCTCGCCATTCAGGACTTCACCCGTTGTAAAGCGCCAATCCTCGGCCGCCGTATTGAAGAGATCGGCAACGGCGGGGCCTGTCACGCAGAAATGCATGTCGCGGGCGCTATGCTCGTGGGCGAATTCGCGTGTGAACCCCTGGCGGATATTCATGCCGCCGGTAAAGGCAACTCGCCCGTCGATGCTGAGGATCTTACGGTGGGTGCGCAGGTTGGCATAGGGCAGCCGGAGGCCGATGATGACGTTGCCATTGAAGACGTCGACCTGCACGCCCCCCTCGCTCAGATAGCCCATGATGCTCGGCACGGAATAGCGGGCGCCGACGGCATCGATCAATACGCGGACGCTGACGCCGCGTTTGGTCGCGGCAATCAGGGAATCGGCGATGCGAAGACCGATGGGGTCGCGATCGAAGATGTAGGTCTCCATCAGGATGCTGCGTTCGGCGCCGTCGATTGCGGCCTTCATCGCGGCATAGGCGACGTCGCCGCTCGTCAGCATCTCGATCGTGTTGCCGGTGCTCATCGTGTAGCGGACGACACGATCGCCGAGCGTCTTCATCGAACCGAAGCGATCACCGAACCGCCGCCGCACCTCAGCATCATCGGCGTCGAAGCTGGAGGGCTCGCCATTCGCATCCGTGCGAAAGAGCGCCTCGCGCTGCGAGCTGAGAGAGGCCCGGCGGATGCGATTGATGCCGGCGACGGCATAGAGCAAGGCACCGATGATGGGCGACAGGATGACGACACCGACCCAGCCGGTAGCCGCGCGGACATCCTCTTTGGTCATAGCTGCATGGATTGCAGCAGCGGCCCCCATCACGACGGACAGGACGGCGAGAATTTGGCCCCAATGGGCAGCCACGAGGTCGATCATGACGCAAGTATATCCTTGCCCGCAAAAGCTGCAATGAGTAGGCCTGCGATCGTCAAGATGTCATCAATAGCGGTGCGAAACCTCACCTTATTAGATATTTTTAATTGAACCCTGTTCTGACCAGCATCATACTTAGGGTGCTTCGGCTGCTTCGCTACCGTCCCCCACGGTAACTTCTGTTTCTTGTTTGAAGCGCCACTGCGGTTCGAGAGTCGAGACCAAAGAACGCTAGCCATAGCGTCTTGGCTGCTCGGGGGAGGCGTGAAAGCCCGCGTTTCAAGAACGGGCGTCGTTCATCAAAACCTTGTTCAATGATGCGAACGGAGAACAGCAGATGTTGGAATCTCGGGACGAATGGATCAAGAAACGCGCATACGCCATATGGGAAGAGGAAGGCCATCCTTCCGGACGCGACTTCGAGCACTGGGCGCAGGCGAGCAGCGAGCGCATCGCGCTTGAGAAAACGGCGGCAAACGGCGGTACGATCGACGTCAAGCCCAAGGCGAAGCGCAAGACGGCAGTCGCGGCGGCGGCTATTGCCGAGGAAAAGTTGGCCAAGCCGGCAAAGAAGGTATTGAAGAAGACTGCAGCCGCAAAGGCGTAGGATACGTCGGTTTCAGGGGTGTGGCGGAGATGAGAGCGGCTCGATGGCAACATCGGGCCGTCTCTCTTTTTCGAGACAGCAGCCGGCGGAATATTCGCAATAATTTCGGTGATTTGGCTCTCATCCGCGAAATAGTTGTCACACATCGGTGCTACGGATTGCGAAGGGAGTCCAGCAATGTGTCGCAGCTATATCGATGATCTGGAAATGACTGTTACGGAGATGGTCACAACGCGCTGTCCTTTGCGTTGTACCGACAGCTTGGGGGCGATACGATGATATCTCTCCTCGTGCTTGCCGCGCTCTACCTTCTGACGGCCTTGATCCTCATTCTGATCATCGATCGTTCGGTCGGCGTCTTTTTCCCGCCATCGGCCAAGCAACGCGCCACGACGCCGCATGGCCGCCGCTTCTGGGTGCTCTCGGTCCATCGCAATACGCCTGGCCAAATCTCGGAACCTTTTCCTTGACGACGGGTTGGTCTTTCTTTCCAGCAAGGAGAAAGATCATGCCTCGAGGAGACAAATCGGCCTATACGGACAAGCAGAAGCGCAAGGCGGAGCATATCGAGGAGAGCTATGAAGACCGCGGCGTTTCCCACGCGGAGGCGGAGCGGCGTGCCTGGGCGACCGTGAACAAGGAAAGCGGTGGCGGCAAGAAATCCGGCTCCGGTCGCGGCCATTCCGAAAATCACGAATCGTCTGAAAAGGGTGGCAGGATCGGCGGACGCGCCGCTGCAAACCGATCTGCTGCGGAGCGCTCTGCCTCTGCAAAGAAGGCCGCTGCGACGCGTAAGCGCCACGAGCACAACGCACATTCCTAGGTTACTGGCGAGAACTAGACGTGATCGTCGAGATTCGTCGTGTCGTTGCGATGAAGTTCATATCGTTTCTGGCGCACGTGCCTCGGCCTGTAATCGTCGATCGCCTCTTATTTTCTGCGCAGTCGACGCTAAATTGCAGACTTGCGGCGATCATCACGGCTGATTGCTCTCAGTTCCGGGGAGGGAAAATCGAATGGCCTACGAGCTCTATTATTGGGATGGCATCCAGGGGCGCGGCGAATTCGTCCGGCTGGCGCTGGAGGAGGCCGGCGCAGACTATGCCGATGTTTGTCGCGGCCCGGCAAGCAAGGGGCAGGGGATGCCCGCCATGTTCGCCATCATGGATAGTAAATCTGAGCTCGGCCTCCCATTTGCCCCACCGTTTCTGAAGGACGGGGATCTGATTATCCCGCATGTGGCGAATATCCTGATGTATCTTGGGCCGAAGCTCGGTCTGGCGCCGAGAGACGAGGGAAAGCGGCACGTGTTGAACGGCCTGCAGTTGACGATCACCGATCTCGTCGCCGAGGTACATGATACCCATCACCCGATCGCGACGTCGAAATATTACGAGGATCAGAAGCAAGAGGCCAAAGCGCGCGCTGCAGAATTCATCGAAAACCGCATTCCCAAGTTCCTCGGCTATTTCGAGAAAGTGCTGGAGCAGAACCCTGACGGGTCAAGCCATATTTTCGGCGGCGAATTGACCTATGTCGATCTCTCGCTGTTCCAGGTCTACGAGGGACTGCGCTATGCTTTCCCCCGTGCGACGGCACATCTGGATCGCCGATATCCGCATCTGACTGCACTGCATAAGGCTGTCATGAAACGGCCCAACATTGCTCGCTATCTTCAGTCCGATCGCCGTATTCCCTTCAATGAGAACGGCATTTTCCGGCACTATCCGGAACTGGATAGAGATATGGCGTGAGCGATGCTCATCTATCAATTCATTCCCGCATGCTGGATCGTCTGGTTGCTGATCTGGCTTTTCGCATCATTCGGCGTCAAGAAGAGCGTGCGTCAGGAGGATCCGCTGTCGCGACTCGGCAATACCGTGCCGATTTGGATCGGCGCTCTCCTGCTTGCGGTCAATCCGTCATGGCTAGGCCCTTTGCGGTATCGCCTCATCCCGCAAGACCTGACCTCCTATGCGATCGGTGCGGCCCTGACGTTCCTCGGTCTCCTCTTCGCGGTCTGGGCTCGCTATCACATCGGCCGAAACTGGAGTGGAGTGATTACGCTCAAGGAGGATCACGCGCTTATTCGCTCCGGTCCCTATGCGCTCGTGCGGCACCCGATCTATTCCGGCCTGATGCTGGCCATCATCGGCTCGGCAATTGCGCGCGGTGACATTGCAGCCGTCCTTGCGATCATCGCGGTGCTCTATGCCGTGCTGCGGCGCGTGCAAATCGAAGAAAGCTGGATGAATGAAACCTTCGGCTCGGCCTACGCCGACTATAAGGCCAGCACGCCGGCACTGATCCCGTTTCTGGTATAGTGTCAGATCTTGAGCGGCGACGCGGCCTTGAAAAAATCCTCCCAGGGATCGCCACTCGATTGGCCAAGGCGCGATGCCGCATTCCCGACGGTGACGGATGCCGGCCCGATCTTGCCATCCAGTTCCTCCCAACCGACCGGCATCGAAACCGCAGCACCCTTTCTTGCGCGCGTCGAATAGGGCGCCACGGCGGTGTTGCCCCGGCCGTTGCGCAGGTAATCGAGGAAGATGTGGCCTGTCCGCTTTGCCTTGCTGGCAACCGACAAATATGCCTCTGGGCTATCGGCGCTCATGGCATGGGCGATCGCTTCGGCCGCATCCTTGATATGAGGCCAGGTCGCCTGCGACTTGACGGATGCGACCACATGCAATCCCTTGCCGCCGGAAGTCTTGACGAAGGAGTTTAGGCCCAAGATGGAGAAACGCTCCCTTATCTCTTTCGCAGCGATCACGACCTTGCCCCAGGCAACGTCTTCGCCAGGGTCGAGATCCATGATGATCATATCGGGCTTTTCCCAATGATCCGTCGTCGTGCCCCAGGGATGTATTTCAAGCGCCGCCGACTGGACGAGGGCGGCAAGACCGTCGAAATCCCTGATCTTCAGGAATTTCGCGGTGTCCTTATCCTCGGGATCGGCGATTTCCTCGATATGTGGATTGATCCCCTTCCAGGCATGTTTCTGGAAGAAGCGTGGTCCATCGATACCATCCGGGCAGCGCAGCAGAGCTAAGGGACGGTTGACGACGAAAGGTGCCATACGCCGCCAGACCAAGGCATAATAATCAAGAAGGTCTTGCTTGCTGATCTGGTCCTCGGGCCAGTAGATCCGTTCTGGATGCGTCAGTTCCACCGATGTTTCGATGTCATTCTGAATGGGCGTCTTTGCCATCTTGCATGCGCTCCATTTTTGCGACGCGAAAGGCGTCGCACCGGACAAGACTAGCATTGCCCGGTGCATAAAGTCGATCGTCAGCCGATCTTACGGCATGAGCTGGCCGCCATTGACCTCGATGATCTGGCCGGTGATGTAGCCGGACAGCGTCGGCGAGGCGAGGAATAGGTAGGCGCCGACACAATCTTCCGACGTGCCGACAAAGCCCATGGGGATCGTCTTGCGCTGCAACTCCATCTGCTCGTCGTTGGTATAGCGTTCGTGGAACGGCGTTGCGATGACGCCGGGCGCGACCCCATTGACGCGGATCTTGTCGTTGACGAATTCCTTGGCATGGCCGTGGGTGATGGTGGAGACGAACCCCTTGGAAGCTGCATAGAGGATCGCGCCGTTGCCGCCGCCGTTACGAGCGGCGATTGAGGTCGTGTTGATGACGAAGCCGCCTTGCTTCTTGAGATGAGGATGAGCGGCACGGGTCGCCGCAAGCACGGAACGGGCGTTGAGGTTCATCACCCGCTCGTAATGCGCATCCGTCATATCGGCGGTCGGAAGCCGCCCGAGCATGCCGCCGGCATTGTTGACCAGGCCGTCGAGGCCACCCAAAGCTTCGGCTGCGTCCTTCACCACGCGTTCGGTCTCTCCATCCTGCGAGACGTCGCCCTGGATGAGATGGACTGTCCCACCACTGGCCTTGATTTCATCCGCCAGCTTTTCCGCCGGCTCGCGGCTCGCATTGAAGTGCAGGCCGATCTTCATGCCCTGTGCGGCAAAGGCGCGTGCCACGGCAGCGCCGATGCCGGTCGAAGCACCTGTGATCAATACTCTCTTGCCGGCAAGATCGGGAATGCGAATGGACGCAAGCGATTGCGCGAGTTCTGCCATGACGACTCCTCCTGAACGTCAACCAATCATATGACGAAATGTGCCTTTGTCTTATCAGGGTCGGGGACGAAAAGGCAATCATGCCAAGCACGACAAAAGGACGCGAGACCTGCCTGCTAGGTGATGGACATGGGGTGAAACTCGATGACGGCGGTGGTTGGCGGATTTCACCGTGGGTCGCCGATCCGCGTGATATTGAGCAAGTTGAGAACGCCTGCGTCCGTCTTGTTGCGCGTGTCTCGCATGGCTGAGGCGCGGTCCTGCAAGCGGAGGTTCGTCAATCGCCATAGCCGAAAGAAAAGCCGGCTCGCTTCGACGAAGGCCCGATAGGGCATCACGGTCAGATAATGCGCTCGAGATCGATGGTAGCGTCGCCGCTGCGATTCGCCTTGGATCTGCGATGGCAGCCCGAGTTGCTGATTGATGGGAACTGGCGTCACGAAAGCCGAATTGAGACCCTGGAAGAATTCAAGATCGAAGGCCAGATCGAACGGTAGACGCATCGGCAGAAGTTTTTCGGCGAACCATCGGGCGGCCCGCCGATTGATGATGTAGGCACCCGATCCCTTTTCCCGGGTCAGCGCGATCGCCAGGTTGCGGTTTTCGGTGAGTCTGAAGACATCGAACTTCCTGCCGCAGCTGACGGTCGACAGGCGCAGGATATCCCACTGCTCTGCCCGCCTGAGCGCAGCGTCGAGAATGTCGATGATATCGGGCGGGAATTCGAGATCGTCCTCAAGGACAAGAGCGAATTCGCTTGGCGAGGCAAGTAGCCGCCGGGCACATTCCACATGGCTCAGGTAGCAGCCGACCTCTCCCGGATTGCGCCGACGCCCGTGCATGAAACGAAACGCGAATTCGCTGAATTCCGGCGTGGGAAAATCGATAGAGCCGCCGTCGACTGCCGGCACGCGTTCGAACTGAAGACCGATTTGCCCGAGCCTTGCTCGCATTGCAGCCAAACGATCATCCGCGCGGTCCAGATTGATCAAGAATATTTTCAGCAAAGCAGCGACCAGCCCTGTGTCGTTCATGCCTTCATCCACTTCAACATCGACGCAGCAGCGCCGCTTTCCTGAGATGAGCATGTCCAGTTCAGCTGACAGCAGCCTTACAGGCGGCGCGGAGTGGAATTTATCATTATAACTAATTGAAATAGCAGTAATTTTTGAAAATGATAAAGTTCTTGGTTTGGCTAAGCTGCCTTTGGATAGTTCGAAACTGCCCGCCCGATGGCGCGAAACGATCTGGCGTGACGTCCTGGCCGCGGCTAATGAAGGCGCCAGGGGAGTCGGGCGATTGAGCTTCTTCACGAAGGAAGCGATAGCGATGCGGCTTTCGACAACAGAGAGAGACCAAACATATCATGAGCAAGAACAAGCTGATCCGTTTCGATGTCGCCGACAACCAGGCTGGCGGCCAGCGTCGCCCCTTCGCAAAGGCCGTCAGGGCAGGAGATTTCGTCTATGTCTCGGGCCAGGTTCCGACGATCAACGGTGAAATCGTCACCGGCAATGTCGTCGTACAGACCGAGCAGGTCATCGCCAATATCAAGGATGTTCTTGCTCTTGCCGACTGCACGCTCGAGCATGTGGTAAAGGTCAATGTGTGGCTGGATGATGCTCGTGATTTCTCGAGCTTCAACTCCGTCTTCGAAAAGCACTTCATCGATCATCCGCCGGCGCGCTCGACCGTGCAATCGCCGATGATGGTCGACGTGAAAGTCGAGATGGACGTCATTGCGTATAAGCCCCTCGACTGAGCGAACGCCATTCTTGCCTCGATTGCGGTGCGTCCGTTGTCGCATCGCAGTCAATCTTGCGTCCATTCTGCCGCATACGTGGCGACGCGATTCGAAAGACTAATCTTCCGAACATCTGGTTCTTAAACCCCCACGCCAGTAGCGTGTCTGCTCCGGCATCGCAGATGCGGTTTTCTTTTTCCCGACTTTTCACTACGCCGCGGATCACTCGTGACCGCAGCGCGGGGATTGCTGCCACCAGGCCGCGGCCTCGATATCTCCGCGCAATTATCGGTAGCGATGGTCCGTGTTTCGGTCATCAATGACATTTCCGCGCCCCTCCAATCAATGCCTGTTGATTTCCAATCAGCGATTGACGAGTCCCAAAACTCACGATTAAATCAATTTGATTGACTACTCCAAAACAGCAAGAGGGGCTGAAAATGGAAATGAGGAAAAAGTCATTGCGCAATCTATTTCAACGGACGTCATTAGCAGCGGCGCTTGGTGTTTCGCTGGCATTCGGTGCGGGCGCTGCTTCTGCGGCCGAATCCGTGCTGACGATGCACATCGAGGAGCAGACCAGCTGGGTCAGCAACTTCAACCCCTTCGATCTGGCCGGTCGTCGCCAGAGCACGATGGATTTCATCTACGAGCCGCTGGTCATCTTCAACGCCAATGATGGCGGCAAGCCGGTCTGGCGCCTAGCGACCAGCTACAAATTCTCCGATGATCTCAAGTCGATTACCTATGAGCTGCGTCCCGGTGTGAAATGGTCGGACGGCCAGCCGCTGACCTCGGCCGATGTGAAATACACGATCGACCTGATGCTGAAGAACCCGGCCGTCGATACCGTCGGTGTCGGCCAGACCGTCGCCTCCGTCGAAGCGCCGTCGCCGACAGAGGTAAAGATCAACCTCAAGGCCGTGAACTCCGAATTCCCGGAATCGCTCGCCGATCTCGCCGTCGTGCCCGAGCATATCTGGAAGGACGTTGCCGATCCGGTCGCCTTCAAGAATGAAAAACCCGTCGGTTCCGGACCGATGACCGAAGTTCGCCGCTTTACGCCGCAGGTCTACGAGCAGTGCCGCAATCCGAACTACTGGGATGCCGCGTCGCTGCATGTCGATTGCCTGCGCCTGCCGCAGATTTCCGGCAACGACCAGATGCTGGCGCTGCTGCCGGAAGGAACGGTGGACTGGATCGGCTCGTTCCTGCCGCAGATCGACAAGACCTTTGTCGCGCTCGATCCGCAGCACAACGGCTACTGGCAGCCCCCGGCGGAAACCGTTGCCTTCGAGATGAATTTCAAATCGACGAATGCCGGCAATATCGAGGCCTTCAAGGATCTCAATTTCCGCCACGCCTTCAGCCTGGCGATGGACCGCAAGTCCATGGTCGATATCGCCGGCTTCGGCTATCCGGTTGTCAACCTGCATGCCAGCGGCCTGCCGCCGCGCTTCGAAAGCTGGCGCAACAAGGCTGCCGAAGGCGACAAGGACGTCTTCATGGGCTTCGACACCGGCAAGGCGAACAAGATCCTCGACGATGCCGGTTACAAGAAGGGTGCCGACGGCTTCCGCACCACGCCGAGCGGCAAGCCGATCACCTTCCCAATCATCGTGCCGAATGGCTGGACCGACTGGATCGACGCCGTGCAGATCGCCGTCGAAGGGCTGCGCGCCGCGGGTATCAATGCCTCCGTCGCCACGCCGGAATACGAACAGTGGCGCAAGCAGCTTCTCGACGGCAGCTTCGATGTCGTCATGAACTCGCGCGCCGATAGCGCCACCCCGTTCCAGGGCTACTATCAAAGCCTGTCGACAGCCTATGCCGGCAAGCTCACCGTCGCAGCGCCGCGCTACTCCAACCCGAAGCTCGATGCGCTCTTCGATCAATATCTGAAATCGTCTTCCGATGACGATCACAAGAAGATCTTCAACGACATTCAGGTTGTCATCGCCGATGATTTCCCGGTCGTTCCGGTCTTCAACGGTCCGACCTGGTACCAGTATTCCAGCAAACGTTTCACCGGTTGGGTCACGGACAAGGATCCGGTGATGAACCCGGAAAACCACGACAACAACCGCATGCGTCTCATGCATCTGCTGCGTCTGAAGCCGGTCCAATAAGACCACAGCGAAGGAAGCAGACATGCGTGTTTCGAGCCGGCGCCTTGGCGTCTATGCGGTGGCTTTGGCCTTCGCGATCGTCGTGAACTTCATTCTTCCCCGGCTTATGCCGGGGAGCCCCGTCGATGCCATGGTCGCCCAGCTCGGGCCGCGGGCCACGCCCGCGGCGGTCGAGGCGATCAAGGCCCGCTTCGGCGAGATCGATCAACCGATCATGATGCAGTTCCTCGATTATCTCAAAGGCCTAGCCACCTTCGATCTTGGCGTTTCGGTCAAATACTATCCGCAGACGGTGGTCCAGGTGTTGAGCCGGGCCACTCTGTGGACCATCTTCCTTGTGGTAACGGCGATCATCTTTTCGCTGTGCGTCGGCGTCGTCCTCGGCGCGATCGCGGCCTGGAGGCGCGGCGGGCGGTTCGATACGGTCGTATCGCCTTTTGCCGTCATCCTGTTCTCGATACCGCCGGTCATCGTGGCGCTTACGACCTTGTTCGTCTTCGCCGTGTCGCTGCGCTGGTTCCCCGTGGGATACGCCTATGATCCCAATCTCGATCCGGGCTTCAACTTCACCTTCTTTGGCAGCGTCTTCGTGCATGCCATCCTGCCGGTCCTGACGCTGTCGCCATTCCTCATCGGCGAGTTTCAGACGACGATGCGCTCATCCATGATCGTCGTGCTCGGCGAGGACTATGTGACGATGGGCCGAGCCAAGGGGCTGAGCAATCTCGCCATCATGTTCGGCTATGGCGCTCGCAACGCGCTCTTGCCTGTCCTCACCAATCTCGCGCTGATACTCGGCGCCGTGTTCGGCGGCTCGATCGTCACCGAGATCGTCTTCAACTATCCGGGTCTCGGCCTGACGCTGTTTACCGCCAGCGTGGCGCGCGACTATCCCGTCATCCAGGGCCAACTGCTGCTGATGACGCTTGCGACCCTCGGCGCCAATTTCCTGGTCGACATCCTCTACGGTCTTGTCGATCCGCGATTGAGGGAGACAGGCCGATGAGCTTCTCCTTCCGAACCATTTTCAGCCAGAAAAAGGCGCTTGTCGGCTTCGTCATCGTTGCGGCTTTATGCCTGATGGCGATCTTCGCGCCGATCATCGCACCTGGCGAGCCCGGCGCCCGCGTCGGCCGCTCGCACCAGCCACCATCCGTCGAGCATGTTTTCGGCACGACGAAGATGGGCCGCGACGTCTACAAGCAATTCGTCTGGGGAGCGAGGAGTTCGCTTTCCGTCGGCTTTGCCACGGGCATTGCGATTACCGTGCTCGGCACGGCCATCGGCCTCATTGCCGGTTATACCGGCGGCAAGACCGACGCGGCACTCGACCTTGCCACCAATGCCGTGCTGGTCATCCCGAACATGCCGCTGCTCATCCTGCTCGCTTCCTTCGCGGGCACGGTCGGGCCGATAACCATCATGACTATCATCGCCTTGACGTCCTGGCCATGGGGAGCGCGCATGACGCGCTCACAGACGATGGCATTGCGCAACCGCGATTTCGTCACCGCCGCCAAGATGATCGGCGAGCCGGCCTGGCGCATCATCTTCGTCGAGATCCTGCCCAATCTGACGCCGCTCATCGGCATCAACCTGGTCGGCAGCATCATCTATGCGATCGTCGCCCAGACCACGCTCGAATATCTCGGCTTCGGCGATCCGCTGAAGGTCACTTGGGGCACCATGCTCTACAACGCCCAGAATGCATCGGCCATCATGGTCGGCGCCTGGTGGGATATCGGCATACCGGCCATCGGCATCGCGCTGACGGGGCTCGGTCTCGCGCTGATCAACTTCACCTTCGATGAAATCGCCAATCCGCAACTGCGTTCCGGTCCGGCCTTGACCCGCTGGTTCCGCCTGACGCGTGCCCGCAATCGCATGATGAGGTCAGGCCAATGAGCGACAATCTGCTTGAGATCGAACACCTCGACATTGATTACCTGCTCGACAGGGGCGATTTCCGAGCCGTGAAGGACGTGTCCTTCAATATCGGACGCGGCGAGATCTTCGGTCTTGCCGGCGAATCCGGCTGCGGCAAGAGCACGATCGCCTATGCGATCACGCGGCTTTCCAAGGCGCCGGCCTGGATCAGCGGTGGCAGCATCCGGCTCGACGGGCAGGATCTGCTCACAATGCCGGAAGGCGATCTGCAGAAAATTCGCTGGAAGCGCATCGGCATGGTGTTCCAGAGCGCCATGAATTCGCTCAATCCGCTGATGCGGGTCGAGGCGCAGTTCCACGATGTGCTGCATCGCCATACCGGATGCTCACGCCAGGAATCGCGTGCCCGCGCTGAAGAGATGTTCAAGCTGGTCGGCATTCCCTCGCATCGCGTCAGCGATTACCCGCACCAGTTCTCCGGCGGCATGCGGCAGCGCATCGTCATCGCCATCTGCCTGGCGCTGCGTCCCGAACTCATCATCATGGACGAGCCGACGACGGCGCTCGATGTCGTCGTGCAGCGCGAGATCCTGGAACAGGTTCTCGATCTGCAGCAGACCTACGGCTTTTCGGTGCTGTTCATCACCCATGACCTGCATCTGATGGCGCAGCTTTGCCATCGCATCGGCGTCATGCTGAAGGGCGAGCTGGTCGAGGTCGGCGATGTCGCTCAGGTCAGCCAGTCGCCGGTTCACGAGTACACGCGCAAGCTCTGGAATGCGATCCCGCGGCTTCCAGCCAGCGCGCACACCCCCGGAGTTTTCGCATGAAATCGCAGATACAGGCCGTAACTGCAGAACCCGTCATCCGGCTGGATGGCATACAGCGTCATTTCGGCTCCGTGCACGCATTGAAGAGCGTTTCGTTTTCGCTGTTTGCGGGAAAGGCGCTGGCATTGGTCGGTGAATCCGGCTGTGGCAAGACCACCTGCGCCCGCATCATCGCCCGGCTCGATAAGCCGACGGCCGGAAAGCTCCTCTTTCGCGGGCAGGACCGTACCGCACGCGGGTCGGGCAAGGAGGAGCGGATGTACCGAAAGGATGTCCAGATGGTCTTCCAGGACCCGTTCTCCTCGCTCAATCCGGCTTTCACGATCAATCATCACATCGCAAGGCCGCTGCAATTGCATGGCGAGGACAAGCCGAAGGCCGAGCGGGACGATGATATATCGAAGCTGCTCGAGAGCGTCGGTCTCGATCCGTCCATAACGCGCCAGAAGTTCCCGCACGAACTGTCCGGCGGCCAACGTCAACGTGTCAATATCGCCCGTGCGCTTGCGGTTTCTCCGAGCGTACTGGTGGCGGACGAGCCGACTTCGATGCTCGATGTTTCGATCCGCAAGGATATTCTCGACCTGCTGGCCCGGGTGAAGCGGGAAAACGATCTCGCCATGCTCTACATCACCCATGATATCGCAACGGCGGCGCATGTCGCCGAAGAGATCGTGGTGATGTTTGCCGGCCAGATGGTCGAGTGGGGCGAGAGCAATGCCGTTCTTGCCAGTCCGAAGCATCCCTATACGCAGCTTCTGCTTTCGGCGGTGCCGGATGGCGGCCGCAGGTTTGTGACTGGTGGCAGCGCTCGCTTCCTCGAACAGGCGGAAAAGATCCGCTCGCTCAGTAGACCGATCTCGACCGAGGTCGAGCAGATCGGTCCTAACCATTTCATGCGTGCGCTCGTCGCATCGAATTAGAAGGATTTCTGCCTTGGATTACCTGGTCAATCTATCGACCCTGCCGGTCGACACGCAATCGCCTGAGCGGATGGCGAAGGCAGGCGTCACCATCCGGCGCGCGCTGCCGCCGGAGTTGCGGCTCATCACGGGCTGGGTGGCCGAACGTTTCAGCCAGGGCTGGATGAGCGAGACGACCGTCGCGATGACGCGTCAGCCGCCGACATGCTTCATCGCCACCCGTAGTCAGGAGCTTGTCGGCTTTGCCTGCCACGAGGCGACGGCGCGCGGCTTCTTCGGCCCGACCGGCGTCGCCGAAAGCGTTCGCGGCCTCGGCATTGGCCGCGCGCTGCTCTTCGCCTGCCTCAATGATCAGAAGGCCATGGGCTACGCCTACACCGTCATCGGCGATGTCGGCCCATCGGAATTCTACGAGAAGACGGTCGGCGCGATACAGATCCCCAATTCCGCTCCCGGCATTTATGCCGGCATGCTCAAGCTTTGAACAATCCCTTCAGGAAGAGAGAATGCTCATGTCCACACCGCGATCCATGGCTCTGCGGCTTGAAACAACATGGAACCCGCCAGCCGACGGCAAGGAGTTTTCCTATGTCCTGCGGCTGAAAAACCTGTCCTCGGAGCCGCTTCCGGGCTTCGCGCTCTGCGTCAGCGGGCCCGGCCGCGTCGATCCGGCCGGCGTCGTCGAAGGTGCGACGGTGACGAAACGGCTTTCCAATTTCACCGAATTTCAGCCGCCGGAGGGGTTTGTGCTGGCTGGCGGCGAGACGTGGACCATCACAGTTCACGCCTTGAGCTGGCCGTTCCGCCACTGGACGGATGGCGCCACCAGCGCCTATCTCGCGCTGCCCGATGGCACCGCCGTATCGCTCGCCGCTGAACCGACACGCACGTCGTCGAGCAATGCACCGTTGAAGCGCGGCGCCGAAATCTATCCCGTTCCGGCCAATCCCCCCGTTCCGCTGTCGATCATTCCCTGGCCGAACCGCGTTACCGTTTCTTCCCGCCGTCCGCTGCCGGCAGGCTTTGTGCTCAAAGCCGATACGCCTGCAGGACAAGCGGCGGCTGAAAGCTTCACGGCGCTTGTCGAACATCTTTTCGCAGCGGAAGGCCTCGTGCGTCCGGAAGCCGAAGGGGCGGCAACCGTGGTCCTGCGCCAGACGGAAGGTCTTGGTCCTGAGGCCTACAGGTTGGAGTTTTCACCGGAGATCGTCACCGTCGAGGCAAACACCCAGACCGGCTTCGTCTATGGCCTTGTGACCATCGGCCAGATCTGGCGTGGCGCGCGTTTGCATCCGCAGGCTTTCTACTTCCCCGCCGCAGGCGAGATTGTCGATGAGCCGTCCATGAGCTGGCGTGGGCTGCATCTCGATGTCTCCCGCCAGTTCTATGGCTCGGCCGAAATCAAGAAGCTGATGGCGGTTCTTGCCTGGAACAAGTTGAACCGTTTCCATTGGCACCTGTCGGACGACGAATCCTGGCGTGTCGAGATTGATGCCTATCCGGCATTGACGGAGATCGGCGCATGGCGCGGCCACGGCCTGCCTTTACCGCCGCTTCTCGGCTCCAGTCCGGCCCGCACCGGCGGCTATTACACCAAGGCGGCCGTGCGCGAGATCGTCGCTCACGCCAAGGGCCTCGGCATCGAGATCCTGCCGGAGATCGACATGCCCGGCCATTGCTATGCCATGCAGCAGGCGATCCCCGAACTTCGTGACCCGAACGAAGCCGGCAGCTATTATTCGGTTCAGGGCTTCCCGGACAATTGCATCAATCCGGCTCGCGAGAAGACCTATGAGGTGATCGAGACGATCCTCTCCGAGCTGATTGAGCTCTTCCCGTTCAAGACCATCCATATCGGTGCCGACGAAGTGCCGCTGGGCGCATGGTCCGGATCGCCGGAGGCTTTGGCGCAGCTGCGCGAACTGGCTGGCGACGAGATTGCGGATGCACATGCCAAACGCCTGAATGTCGTCACGAACACGCATGGGGCCGACGATATTCATGGCTCCGGCGCGGCCGTCCTTCAGGCCGAGTTCCTGGAGCGCATCCAGGCGTTTCTTGCCTCGAAGGGCTGTGTCACCGGCGGCTGGGAAGAAGCGGCCCACGGCGACCGGATCGACAAGGACAAGAGCTATCTCTGCAGCTGGCGCAATGTCGAAGTGGCGGCCGAGCTTGCAGGACGCGGCTATGAGATCGTCGTCTGCCCGGGCCAGGTTTACTATCTCGACATGGCGATGCGCCCCGATTGGGACGAGCCGGGCGGCAGCTGGGCCGGCTATTCCGACGCGGAGAAGATCTACACCTTCGATCCGGTCGGCGGCTGGACGGATGTGCAGAAGGAAAAGCTTCGCGGCATCCAGGCCTGCATCTGGTCGGAACCGATGACCGACCGCGCCGTCTTCGACCGGCTCGTCTTCCCGCGTCTTTCGGCACTGGCGGAAACAGGGTGGACCAAACCCTCGGCTAAATCCTGGGAGCGCTTCAAGGCGCTTGCCGGCACCATGCCGCTGCTTTACGGTCTGCATCAATTTTGACAGCTTGATGTATGGCCTCAGGCGCGGCCGGTGCCGGTCGCGCCTGAGTGAACTTGACGGATGCAAGTCGGGGCATTTGCCTAGCCTATGACGGCGCTATGTGTCAGCGGTTTCTGCAGGACATCGAATTGAGGATTGGTCTCTGAGAAGATCGGTAAGGCAGCCGCGCCGAGAATGGCAGTATCCTTGCCGGTCGCGCCGATCATCAGGCGCGGAATGGTGCGCTTTTCCGTCGGGTTCACCGGAATATGCAGCGGCTCTACGCGCTCGGCCAGTCCGATTATGAGGGATGTTGGCGCGCTGCCGCCAAGCACGATTGTCTGCGGATCGAAGGCCAGCTCGAGAAAATCGATTGTCTGTCGCAGTGGCTGCGCCGCCTGTTCCAGCCAGACCTGCAGGCCATGACTGTTGGCTGTGACCATCGCGTCCAGCTCATCAGGGTCCAGTTCCTGCGCATCCTCGATGCCGAGACATTCGTAAGCGACGGATGGCGACACGTAACGATCGAGGCAACCGCGCTTGCCGCAGGTGCAGAGCCTGCCATGTGGCTCGACGATGATATGACCGATTTCGCCGGCATTGGCACGGCTGCCCTTGTAGAGATGGCCATCGAGAAACATGCCGGCGCCAATGCCGCCGTCACCCGCCAGAAAGAGATAGACGAAACTGCCAAGGCCACGGGCAACGCCATAGAGCCGCTCGCCGATCGCCGCTGCCGTGGCATCGTTTTCGACAAGCACGGGCAGGTCGATCAGGCGTTCAAGCTCGCTTGCAACCGGGAAATCCTGCCAGCCGGGCAGATTGAGTGGACTGAGCGAGGTTACGCCGCCATCGGCATAGCGTCCGGGCAAGGCGATACCGACACCGAGCAGCCGATCGCGATCAAAGGAGAAGGCTTCCTGCAGATCCCTGACGATCTGGGCAAGGACCGGCATCGCCTCGGTCGGTCCTGGCCTGTCTACATGGCATTCGATGCGAGCGCAGACCGTGCCGGAGAGATCGGTCAGCACGCCGGCCGCACGCTGGCGGCCAAGTTCCAAACCGATGGAGTAGGCGCCGGCCGGATTGATCATGTAGGGAGTAATCGGCTGACCGCGGGCGATCTTCTGCGCCTCCATCGGCATCAGCAGATGTGAACGCGCAAGTTCCTCCACGATGTTCGAAACCGTCTGTGTGGTCAGTGCCGTCATGCGGGCAATGGAGGCCCGCGACATCGGTCCATTGGTGCGGATGGCTTCGATCACGACGCGCCGATTGTGAGATTTGGCCTGTTCGAGATTCGTGCCAGAGATAGTTTTCATGAGAGGACGGTGGAGCACTCAGTTCGTGTTGCTGGTTGTCGCGCTTTGCCATTGCGTGAGGTGAGAGTGGCCGCATGACATTGCTTGCCCCTACATGGGTAGTTTCCATCCTTTTGTCGATCGATTCAAGACGCGATCGACAAGGCTTTCGCCCTTTGCCGGGGAAGACATAAGGCTTTTTCTTTTCGTTGGATGATTGGTGCATATCTTTACTCCGGCAGTCATTCCGTTAGACTCAACTAACCCGGTCTTTTGCCGGGATAGCGCGGAGGAATTCGATGATCAGACTGCTCGGAATCGCCATTGTTTCGACCTGCATTGCCGGCAGTGCGATGGCGGCAGATGCCACATGCAAAGCCCAGGCCGCCGACAAGAAGCTCGCAGGCGCCGCTTTGACGAGTTTTACCAAGAAATGCGAGAAGGATGCCGCAAGCGCCTGCGATACTCAGGCGGCATCGAAGAAGCTTGCTGGCGCCGCCAAGACGAGCTTCGTCAAGAAATGCACATCCGACGCAGTCGGCAGTTGATCGCCAGTTTTTAGGATTTCTCAAAGGACTCCGGCCGTCGCTCGCGGCCGGAGCGAACGGATCGGTCATTACCGCGATGACCTGGCGCGCTTGTGTCGAGATGCCTGCCTTCCTGTCATTTGCCGGTTGTGATCGACAGGGTTTATTTCTCCCGATCGCCATCCAGAACTTACGCCTTGTTAAGCTCGCAGTGCTCGCGATCGCAACCAAGGGATAAGTAAAGCCTGGTTAACCATCGTTGATCTTCCCAGCACTGGTAAGGTGGCGATGGGCAGGTGAGTTTCTCGCTCTTTTTCCTTAAAAATCAACTGGAAGGCTCAAGTTCTCAAAGTCGTTTGGTCGATTTTGATTCATATTATGTATGGGATTCTTCATGTAGGCATGTATACTGAGGGTGGAATCGGCGCCCTGCCGATTTTGCATCCCTGCCGGGCGCCCTGCGCTGGATGATTGCAATGGCGGCCGGTGGCGTTTCCGACGTTCGACCGAACATAGCCTGTATCATCTTGCCAATCGGGAGCCCCCAGTGTCCGAACTCTGTCCCAAGCGCCAGTCGCGGCGCCATTTCCTTTCCTCTGTTGCCCTGACCATCCTTGCCGGAAGCGCCGGCCCGGTATTGGCTCGATCATATCAGGGCGGCAATCTTCCCTGGACCTCCTATGCGGCCGATCCGCCGCGGCAAGTCATGCCGGGCGGCTGGAAGTTCTTCACCGAGCAGGAAGCGCGCACGATCGAGGCGATCGCGGATCGGATGATCCCGGCCGACGAACTCAGTATTGGCGGCAAGGAAGCGGGCTGTGCCGTCTATCTCGACCGCCAGCTTGCAGGATCCTACGGCAACTCCAGCCGGCTCTATACGCAGGGACCATTCCTGCCCGGCCTGCCGACGCAAGGCTATCAGGGCGCAGACAATCCGGCGCAGATCTATCGCAAGGGTCTGGCGGCGATCGACGCCTATTTGAAGCAGAACAAGGGCGGGAAGGCTTTCGCCGATCTTTCGCTGGAAGAGCAGGACGGATTCCTGACGGATCTGGAGGCCGGCAAGGTCAAGCTCGGCAACAATGTCGACGGCAAGGCCTTCTTCAACGTCATCCTCGGCAATGTCATGGAGGGATTTTTTGCCGACCCGGTTTATGGCGGCAACAAGGACATGGCTTCGTGGAAGATGCTGGGTTTCCCCGGCGCACGCTACGATTATCGCGACCATGTCAGCAAATTCAATGAGCCCTATCCGCATCCGCCGATTTCCATCGCAAGCCAGCCATTCTGGGCGGAAAAATAGGAGGCCAGCCATGACGAAGATACTTCCGCGTAAAGATGTCGTCATTGTCGGACTCGGTTGGACCGGCGCCATTCTCGCCCATGAACTGACCGAACAGGGGCTGGATGTGCTTGCGATCGAGCGCGGACCTTGGCGCGATACCGCGACTGACTTCAACATCGGCTATGTACAGTACGAGCTGCGTTACGGCATACGCCGCGACCTCTTCCTGCAGCCGCGCGTCGAAGCGATGACGATGCGCAACAATCTCTCGCAGACGGCGCTGCCGATGCGCGATTACGGTTCCTTCCTGCCCGGCAATGGCGTTGGCGGGGCGGGTGTGCATTGGAACGGCCATACCTGGCGTTTCTGGGACAGCGATTTCGGCATCAAATCCCATCTGACCGGGCGCTACGGCGCGTCGAAGTTCGATGGTCTTCAGCTTCAGGATTGGGGCGTGACCGGCGAGGAGATGGAGCCCTTCTACGACAAGTTCGAATATCTGGCCGGTATTTCCGGGAAGGCCGGAAACATCAAGGGCCAGATCCAGAACGGCGGCAATCCCTTCGAGGATCCGCGTGCGCGGGATTATCCGTTGCCGCCGATGCAGATGAGCTATGCGCCAAGCCTTTTTGCAGAGGCTGCGCGCAAGCTCGGTTATCACCCGTTCCCGACCCCATCGGCGAACTTGTCGAAGGCCTACATCAATCCGCTTGGGATCGCGATGGGCGAGTGTACGCTCTGCGGCTTCTGCGAACGCTTCGGCTGTGCCAACTATTCCAAGGCCAGTGCGCAGACGACGATCCTGCCCGTCTTGATGAAGAAGAGGAATTTCGAGCTGCGCACGGACAGCGAAGTGCTGCGCATCGATCTCGACGGCTCAGGCAAGATGGCCAAGGGCGTCACCTATGTCGACACTTCTGACGAGGAGTTCTTCCAACCGGCCGATATGGTGCTGCTATGCGCCTACGGTCTTCACAATGTGCGCCTGATGCTGCTGTCCGGTATCGGCAAGCCCTATGATCCGAACAGCGGCGAGGGCGTTGTCGGGCGCAATTACTGTTATCAGACCAATGCTGGCATGCAGGTCTTCTTCGACGACAAGAATTTCAATCCCTTCATCGCCTCCGGTGCGCTCGGCCAGACGGTCGACGATTTCAACGGCGATGCCTTCGATCATGGGTTTGTCGATTTCGTCGGTGGGGCCGGGATCAACTGCATCCCGACCAACGGCAGGCCGATCGCCATGCGCCCCGTGCCTCCCGGCACGCCGCGCTGGGGATCGAAATGGAAAGCGGCGACCACCCAGGCCTACAAGAGCACCATGACCTACAGCTCGCAGGGCTCGAGCTATCCGACGCAGGGTAATTATCTCGATCTGGATCCGACCTATAAGGATCGTCTCGGGCGGCCATTGCTGCGCATCACCTTCGATTTTCCGGACAATGATCTGAAAATGTCCAATTATGTTTCCGATCGGATGGAGGATATCGCCAAGACGCTGGGTGCGCGTCAGTACAATGGCGCGCGACGCAAGAAGGGCTGGGATTCGGTACCCTATCAGAGCACGCACAATACCGGCGGCGCGATCATGGGGGCCGATCCGAAGACCAGCGCGGTCAACCGCTATCTGCAGAACTGGGATGTGCCGAACCTGTTCGTCATCGGTGCCTCCGCCTTTGCGCATAATGCCGGCAAGAACCCGACGGGAACGGTCGGCGCTTTGGCCTTTGTCGCAGCCGATGCGATCCGCAACACATATCTCCGCAACCCCGGCGCGCCCCTGGTTTCAGCATGATGAAGAAACTCTCCATTCTCTTCGCATTCGGCGTCCTCTCGGCATCCGCCAGCGCCGCTCTTGCAGACTCCACCGATCTAGCGGATCGCGTCATCAATGGCCGCTATCAGGCAGTTCTCGGCGATTGCGCCGCCTGCCACACGAAGCAGGGCGGTCAGCCTTTTGCCGGCGGCGAGCCCCTACAGACGCCCTTCGGCGCTCTGGTGCCGCCGAATATCACGCCGGACAAGGAAGCCGGCATCGGCAATTGGAGCGAGGTCGATTTCATCCGCATGATGAAAACCGGCACCGGCCATAATGGCATCCGCCTCTATCCGGCCATGCCCTATCCGGCCTATAGCAAGATGTCGGACAGGGATCTCTCCGACATGTGGGCCTATCTGACCACGCTGCAGCCGGTGAAGAACAAGGTCGTCGCCAACCAGCTGCCCTTTCCGCTCAATATCCGGCTATCCATGTGGGGGTGGAATCTCCTCAATTTCGATCCTGCACCTTTCGTGCCAGATGAGAAGCAGACGGCCGAGTGGAACCGTGGCGCCTATCTCGTGCAAGGGCCGGGCCATTGCGGAACCTGCCATTCGCCCAAGTCCTTTCTGGGGGCCGACAAGGACTCTCAATTCCTGCAGGGCGCTTCGCTGCAGGGCTGGTATGCCAGCAACATCACCGGCGACCCGCATATCGGCATCGGCGCCTGGAGCGAGGACGAGATCGTCACCTATCTGAGGACGGGTTCCACGGATAAGACGATCGCTTCCGGCCCAATGGCGGAGGCCATCGCACAGTCGACCTCGCAGATGAAGGATGCCGACCTGAAGGCGATTGCGGTCTATCTGAAGAGCCTCTCCGCTAGTTCGTCGGCTAAGCCTGCGCCGCTGAAGGCCGATGATGGGCGCATGGTGGCGGGTGCTGCCATCTATCATGACACCTGTTCCGCCTGCCACGGCATGGATGGGAAGGGCGCCATGCCACTGTTTCCGGCGCTGGCCGACAACAGCCTCGTCCAGCAGCCAAGTGCCGAGACGCTTGCCCATGTCGTTCTGGCGGGAAGCCAGGCTGTTTATACCTCGTCGAAACAAACGACCCCGGCCATGCCATCATTCGCCTGGAGGCTTAGCGATCAGCAGGTCAGCGACGTGCTGACCTATGTCCGCAACAGCTGGGGCAATGCGGCTGCCCCCGTCAGCGCGGGCGATGTCAGCAATATAAGGGGAAGCGCTCAGGACTAGCGGAATCCACAGTTGCGGGCAGGGATTGCGCCAGGGGGCGCGATCCTCGCTTGGCGTCAACTAATGTCATTGTTTGCGGTAGGTGCCCTGCAAGGTCACCCCGGCGGCGAAATCGCAAACACCCGCCTGCGACACACGCCAGGTCTTCGCATTGAGGCGATCGAGGTCGATCTTGCACGCGTCCCTGGAAAGCTCGGCGTGTTCCTTCGCCAGCGGAACGACGCCGTCGATACCATCGGCATTGACATCGCCGGCATCTGCGCCGCCCGGGCCGACATAGGTCGAGGCGAGCGAAACTGCGAGGAGTCCATCGACCGGCCCGAAGACGGCAAGGTGGCCCTCGTTGCCATCGGCGCTATTCGACTGGAAATCCGTCGACACGCTTTGCCCGCCCTTGGTCACCTGAAGGGAAGCAATCTGATCGTCATAGGCCTGTCGGGCGCATGCCGCATCGCTGCAGGACTGCACCTTCGTAATCCAGCGCCGTTGCCGTTCGCGAATCTTGTCGGCATCATCGTGCTTCAGCGCGGCCGCATAGAGATCCCTCACCATCGCATCGCGGGCAAGCAGCGATTTGTCCTGGCAGATCATGTGGTCGCTCGGCGAGCCCGGCTTTGCGCAATCGATCCCTGCGGCTTCGACGGGTACAGCAAATAGGCCGATGATGATCACCGCCGAGGCGGATCTCGAAATTCTCATGGGATACCTCCTTCTCCGATACCCCAGCTAACTATGCCTGCGTGCAGCTTCGTAAAGGCCATCTCGGCGTCTACGGCCAAACTGGACAAATATTGCGCCAGCGTTTGAAGATTGCGGGCATCCGCTAGAGCCGGATGATTTTAGGTCTGTTCGACCTAGAATCTGAATCCGCTCTAGCATCAAAGAAGTAAAGCGTGATGTCGTCCGAAAACCACGTACACTTTTCGGCATCACGCTCTAGTTTCGACGGTCTGAACATATGGAGGTTGATGGGAGGTCACATGGAGGGTGAAGCACAACTGCCCGGCAGGATCACATTCCTGATCGTCGGTTCCATGTTTCTTGCCGTCTGCGTCGCAATGGGAGCTTTGGCGATCTACCTCTATCAGACCTATGCGAACGCGACGGCCATGGCGGCGTGCACGGTCTTTTCCTGGGCGTTCGGCAGCATGGTAGTTTCGATGGCACTCGTGCTTCTGACCTCAGGAAATACGACCAAAGGCAAGGTCGGCACGAGGAGGGGGCAGGTGACGATCAGCCTCGGTAACACGTTGCCGGGCTCCAACCGTCACATTGCCGGCGATGGTATCGAGGCCAAAGGCGAGGCGAGGACACGCATCACAAGCGTTCTACCCTCACTTTTTCTGATCGTGTCTTCATTTGGTTTGGCCCTGCTCGGCCTCTTCCTCTTCGGGCACCATCGACTCGATCTGGTCGGATCGGGAATGTTCATTGCGGTAGTGTTCTACATTGCGAATTGGAGTAGGCTCGCCTGGCCGCGCACCTAACTTCGTCGTATCGGCAGGGTCGCGGGATTGAACGAGACTATACCTCTCAGCCGGCTACTCCACCTCTTTACGATCGGCTTTCGGCCGTCACCGGGCCGAACCGCACGTCAGGCAGCATCTTTGCGACCGCCTTCGACCGGATGGTTTTCCTCCAGCGGATCGAGATCGACGCGATATGCGAACAATTTGCGGCTGGCCCTGACGCTCATCGGAATGAACAGAGGCAGAAGCAGATCTCGCAGAAACAGGCTAAGCCGACTGTTTTTCCGTTTTCTGGAAGCATTTTGCCGGGTGAGCTTCACCACGCGGGCGATGCGCGGCCGCCGCAGCGCCTCATAACGGGCAAAGGCCGCGCCGTAGTCGAGCGTATCTGCGAGACAGGATGATAGGACCACGGCATCCTCTATGGCCATCGACGCCCCCTGGCCGGCATGCGGGCCGATGGCGTGTGCTGCGTCGCCGAGCAGCACAACGCGCCCGTTCGACCAGATCGGAAGCTGCGGCATATCGAAGATGGGATAGCCGCGCTCGATCCTGTCGACCGCGTGCAGGATCGATCTGTTGGGCTCGGGATCGGCCGCGTGCATCTGGCGAACGTGAGCGGCGAGCGCCTTCGGTTCCAATGTGCGCACGGCATCGGGCGTGTCGGCGGGGAAGGAATCGAACCAGTATACGGGGTTGGATGCCGTCTTGAGGTAACCGAAGAAGGCCTTCTCTCCGAAGGTCATGCGCATCACTCCATCCGTATCCGGTATGTCCGCATCGAGGATACCGCCCGTGCCGATCAGGCCGGTAAATTGCGGTAGGGGATAATCCGGAAATATTTGCGTGCGGACGAAGGATCGCAGCCCATCGGCGGCGGCGAGCAGGTCAACGGCAAGACCGGCACCTTCCGAGAAGTTGAGCGTTACGGCGTGCGCATGATTGTCGACCTTGGTCACGCGCCGGCCAAATTGCGTGACGATGCCCTCGGCCTCACACTTCCCGATCAGGATGCCGGTCAGAACGCCGCGCTTGATGGTGACGGCGGGCGTGCCGAATGTCGCCAAATGGTCGCTCTGGTCGACGAGTGCGAGCCTTTTGCCGCGTGCGTTGCAGAGCTCAATGGCACGGGTTTCCAATCCTTCGCTCAGCACTGCGTCGTGGCAGTCCACCGCCCGCAGGGCATTCATGCCATTGGAGGCGAGCGTCAGGAACTCGCCTTCGGACAAGGCGGCCTCTCTGGTGCGGGCTTCGAACAATATTGGACGAAAGCCGAGCTTTGCCAGCCGGAGCGCGAGCACAAGCCCGCCAATGCCGGCGCCGCATATGCCGATCGTCACCTCCGGGCTTGCTGCTCGATTAATGGTTGCAGCACGGTCTTCAATGGGGCACATTGGTTCCTCCTTCAAATAGTTTGATAAATGAATTATTCGATGATCGAACAAAAGTCAAATGAAGATGAGCAGCGCCTTGTCGAAGCCATCAGCCTTGCCTGCATGCGCTGGCAGGAGGCGACCGAGAGCTTCGACGAAACCTTTGGCAAGCTGCATGGGCTGAACAGCGCCGAGCGGCGCTGCCTCAGCGTGATCATGCGCGCGCCGCAACCTGCGAACGCCGTCGCCAAGGCCATCGGTCTTGCGCCTCCCTCGGTTACGGCGTTGATCGATCGTCTTTCGGCGCGCGACCTTCTCCACCGCGTGCCAGATCCGAACGACCGACGTCGTGTGCTGGTGGCGCCATCCGAGAAGGCGATCAGGCTGGGACGCGAAGCCTATGGTCCTATCGAAGAGGCCGGCGCGCAGATGCTCAAGCAGTTTTCCGAGGCGGAAAAGAAGGTGGTCCTGCGGTTCGTCACGCAAGCCATCGCGATGCAGGAACGGGAGCTCGAGCGGCTGTTGCAGCAGGAAAAGAGCTGATCTCAGTTGTCGGAAGGTGAGGCGAATGTGTGCGTTCGGTTGGCTCTTGAACTCGATAGGGCGACATCTCATTTGAATAGTCACCACTTCAATCTGTCGAACTGACAGCCTCCTGCTTCCCAACAGTTGCTGCCGGTCCTCGTAGCGACGCGCCTGCGTCGGAGGAGTTTTCATGGGCTTCATTGATCGCGACATCCAGCCGTCATCCGATGCTGGGCTGCTGGATGCCTATTCCCAATCGGTATCAGGTGCCGTTGATCTCGTCGGTCCGGCCGTCAGCCGGATCGAGCGTTTGGGCGGCCGCGCTGGCCACGGGTCCGGCTTTGCCATTTCGCCGGATGGCTTGGTCGTGACCAACAATCATGTCGTTGACGACGCAAAGGCCGTGCGCATCAAGACCCCTGAAGGGGCGACCGTCGAGGGACGGGTGCTCGGGCGCGACCCGGATACCGACCTCGCGCTCATCCGTGCCAATGACTGGCCCGGTAATTGGGCGAAACTTGGTGATTCCAAATCGCTGAAGCGCGGCCATATCGCGATTGCCATCGGCAATCCGCTCGGCTTCGAATGGACCGTCACGGCGGGCATCGTCTCGGCGCTTGGGCGCTCGATGCGCGCAGCAAGCGGTCGCTTGATGGAAGACATCATCCAGACGGATGCGGCCCTCAACCCCGGTAACTCCGGCGGTCCGCTGGTGTCATCTGCCGGCGAGGTGATCGGCGTCAATACCGCCGTCATCCAGGGTGCGCAGAGCATCGCATTCTCGGTTGCTTCAAACACGGCCAAGCATGTTGTGTCCGAGATCCTGCGCTTCGGCCATGTCCGGCGCGCCTATATCGGCATCGCCGCCGATACGGTCGAGCTGCATCGGCGCATCGCGCTCGAGGCTGGCGTTACGCATTCGACGGCCGTGCGTCTGCGTCGCGTCGAAAAGGATAGTCCAGCCGAAAAGGGCGGCTTGCAGGAGGGCGACTATCTGCTTGCCATCGACGGCCATGCGGTATCAGGCATAGACGATGTCGTCCGGCTGCTCGACGGTGACAAGATCGATACGGAGATCGAGATCTTGATCTTCAGCGTCGGCGGTCTGATCGAACGAAGGCAAGTCAAGCCTTCGGCGCGCCCGGCTATCTAACGAATAGCCCAAACCATAAAGACGGCAGCATCGTACGCACGATGCTGCCAATCTCTTTTACCCTCTGCCCACAAGCGGCATCTTTGTCGCCATGACGGTCATCGAGAGAACGTTGGCGTCGAGTGGCAAGGTTGCCATGTAGACGACAGCGCGTGCGACATGCTCTGCCGAGATCGTCGGCTCCGCCGCGGTCTCGCCATTTGCCTGCAGCACGCCGCCGCTCATCCGCGCCGTCATCTCGGTGGCCGCATTGCCGATATCGATCTGGCCGCAGGCGATATCGAAGGGACGGCCGTCGAGTGCTGTCGATTTCGTCAAACCGGTGATCGCGTGCTTCGTGGCCGTATAGGGTGCCGAATGCGGCCGCGGCGTCGTTGCCGATATCGAACCGTTGTTGATGATGCGGCCGCCTTGCGGCACCTGGGCTTTCATCAGGCGGAAGGCCTGCTGTGTGCACAGGAACGCGCCGGTCAGGTTTGCGCCGACAATGGCGTTCCATTGCTCGAAGCTCAGCTCTTCCATCGGCACGGCCGGCAGTCCCATGCCGGCATTGTTGACCAGAAGGTCGAGGCGGCCGTAGCGGTCTGCGATCGCATCGAAAAGGCTGCGAACTGACGCGGGGTCGCTGACATCGGCCGCAACCGCAAGAAATTCCGCCTCGGTTTCCTCGCAGAGCTCGCGGGCCGCCTTTTCGAGAACATCAGCCCGTCGCCCCGAGATGACGACCTTGAAACCTGCCGAGCCGAGCGCCTTGGCAATGGCCCGGCCGATACCCGTGCCGCCGCCGGTCACCAGCGCGATTGCGTTTTGCGATGACACTTCCGTCATGCAACTCTCCCTTCCAATTCGTCTTCGATGTGCGCCTGCAGGATCTCGTCAAAGCTTTGTTCGGCCTTGAAGCCGAGCGCGCTCGCGCGCTTCGCGTCGAATTGGGTCGCCCATCCCGAGACGATGCGTTCGATCACCGGATCGGGCTCGCGGCGGATAAGCGCAACCGCCTTGTCGCCGCCGACACGGCGCAGGGCATCGATCTCGTCGGAAACGAGCGCCGAAAGTCCGGGCATGGTGAGGTTGCGCCGCGGCCCGACCTTCGCGGTATCGAGCGTTGCGGCGTGCATGAAAAAGCCGACCGCTGCTCGTGGGCTTGCAAACCAGTGCCGCACCGTATCGCTGACAGGCAGGATGGCTGGTCTTCCGACAAGCGGCTCGCGCAGGATGTTCGAAAAGAAGCCGGAGGCCGCCTTGTTTGGAGCGCCGGGCCGAACGCAAATGGTCGGCAGTCGGATCCCGATGCCGTCGAAAATGCCGCGGCGCGAATAATCGGCAAGCAGGAGCTCGGCAATCGCCTTCTGGGTGCCGTAGCTCGTCAACGGTGCGGTCAGGAATTCGTCGTCGATGATATCGGGGAAGGGCGTGCCGAACACGGCGATGGAGGAGGCGAAGATGACGCGGGGGATATAGGCGGATTTCAGGCCCTGCTGGCGAATGGCTTCGAAGAGTGACCGCGTGCCGTCGAGATTGACCGTGTAGCCCTTGTCGAAGTCGGCCTCGGCCTCGCCGGAGACGATGGCGGCGAGATGGAAGATCATATCCGGGCGGTCTTCGATCAGCTTTTCCGCAACGCCTGATGTCGCAAGGTCGATCGTCAAAGCCTTGGATATGGATGCAAGCTCTTCCGGCACCGCCGGCTTGAAGGCATCGACCAGTGTGAGGCGGTCGATGGTCCGGCCGAGAATTTCCGGCTCGGCGGCAATACGGTTGATAAGCTTGCGGCCGACCATGCCCGCAGCGCCCAAAATCAAAACATGCATATCGGCGTTTCCTCCCAATAGGCTGATATCAGTGTTCGGGAGAATTCCCGAGTGAATGTCTGTGGTGGCACTCAGGCATCCGGGATGCCGGCCTTTGCTTCATTTGTACGCTTGCAGCCAGGCAAGCCCGGCATCCGTCGTGGTCGCCGGCCGATACTCCACGCCGATCGGCTTGTCATAGCCAAGCTTTTCCAGGAACTGCAGAATGTGACGGTAATCGATTTCTCCGTGATCAGGTTCGCGCCGGTCCGGAACGGCGGCAATCTGAATATGGCCGATTGCGGCTAGATGCGCCTGCAGCCTGTGTGTCAGGTCGCCCTGCATGATCTGGAGGTGATAGCAGTCGAACATCAGCTTGAGGTTATCGGCGCTGACCGCAGCTATGATGTCGAGCGCCTGATCCGCGGTCTGCAGGAAGTAACCCGGCGCGTCGCGGTGATTGAGCGGCTCGATCAGCACGGTCACCCCCACCTTGCCGGTGCGTTCGCAGGCATAGCGGAGATTGGCGATGAAGGTGGCCCGGGCCTCTTCGCCGCGGGCCTTGCCAGCCATCACATGCACGTTCGGTGTGCCGATGGCGGCTGCATAATCGATCGCCTGATCGATGAGGTCGCGGGCTTCTTCCTCTCGCCCTGAAATGGCGGCAAGACCATTGTCGCCAGCCGCGACATTGCCGCGGGCGGTGTTGAGGCCGAGCATGGGAAGGCCGGTTTCCTGCAATGCCTGACGCACGGTCTCAGCGGGCGTGTCATAGGGATAGTGGCATTCCACGGCGTCGAAGCCGGCGGCCTTGGCGGCGCGGATCGCGTCGGGGAGGGAAAGCTCCTGCCACAGGAAACCCAGATTGGCGGAAAAGCGCGTCATGTTCAGTCCCACTCCACGTCATAGGTACGAACGAGATCGGTGATTTGGGCATCCGACAGCAGCGAAGGATTGGCCCCGCGCGTCAGCATGGCAAGCTTTGCCGTCTCCTCCAGTTCTTCTATCGCATAAACAGCCGCTTCCAGATCCCTAGCGGAGACGACCGGTCCGTGTGCCGCCAGCATCACGGCGCTGCGCTTGCCGGCAAGGCCGCGGATGGCATCACCCATGGCCGGATCACCCGGCATGAAATAGGGCAGCAGCTTTACCTTGCCGAGTTTCATGATCGAATAGGCGGTCAGGGGTGGCAGCATGTTGTCGGCATCGACGTCAGGCAGGATCGAAAGCGCAACCGAATGGCTGGAATGAAGGTGGACGACGGCGCCTGTTTTTTTTGGCCGTGTCTCGTAGAAGGCAGCATGCAGCGGCATTTCCTTCGTCGGCTTGTCTCCGCCGATTAGGCGTCCTTCGCTGTCGAAAAGCGACAGGCGCGCGGGATCGAGGCGTCCGAAGGAGCTGCCCGTCGGGGTCACCAGCAGGCGCCCGTCGCTGAGACGCGCGGAGATATTCCCGGAGGAGCCAGCTGTCAGGCCGCGATCGTAGAGCGACTTGGCCATCATGCATATATGTTCGCGCAGTGCTGCTTCTTCGCTCATGCGGTCTCCAATCGGTCGAAAGCATCCGTGAAGAAGTCTTCGCCGCCAAAGTTTCCCGATTTCAGTGCAAGTGCGATCTGCCTTCCATCGACCGCCGCGAAGGTCCATGGGACACCGGGCGCAATTTCCGGGCCGATCGCCAGATGCGTGACGCCGAGCGCCTGCGTAATTGCGCCCGAAGTCTCGCCGCCGGCGACGACGAAGCGGCGTGTGCCGCAATCGAAGGCCTCGTGGGCGATCTCGGAAAGTGCGTCTTCGACCACTTGGCCAGCCTTATCCCGCCCCAATCGCTCCTGTGCCCGCCGCACCTCGTCGGGCTCGGCGGTGGCGTAAATCAGCTTCGGTGCATCGGGGGACTGTTGACGCAGCCACTCCAGCGCAGCGCCGGCGCCTTGCTGAGCCAGCACGATAGGATTGAGCCGCAAGCTGGCGACTTTGCCGGCATAATGGGCAACCTGCCGGCGCGTCATGGCGGAGCAACTGCCGGATAGGACGATCGAACCGCCGGCGACCTTTGGCAGTGCCTGGCGATGTTCGGAGAGGCTGGCGAGACCCTGCTTGATGTAGAATTGCGGAAGCTGGCCAGCAATCGCGCTGCCGCCCGTCAATAGCGTCATGTGGAAGGATGCTGCAGCAATCGTGCGGAGATCATCGTCGCAAACGGCATCGACGATCACATGCCGGATATCGTCGCCGTGGAGCTGTTCCAAGCGCGTCTTCAGCGCTGCCGCACCCTTCGAGACGACGTTGCGATTGGCAAGGCCGACCGCACTCGCCACCTGCGGCGTCAGAAGCCGCACAAGACTGGAATCGCGCATCGGCGTCAGCGGATGGTCCTTCATCGGACTCTCCGACAGAAGCTGCTCGCCGACAAAGAGATGACCCATGAAGACACTGCGTCCGTTTTCCGGAAAGGCCGGGCAATAGATCGTCTGGGCAGCACCCGTCTCGGCCATCAGCATCTCAGCGATAGGACCGATATTGCCTTCGGCGGTGCTGTCGAATGTCGAGCAGTATTTCCAGAAGAAGCGGCTCGCGCCGGCTTCCCTCAGCCATGCCAGCGCCCGATGTGCCTGTTTAACGGCGACCTCGACCGGCGAAGTCCGGCATTTCAAGGCGATGACCTCGAAGGCGGCTATCTCGCTCCGATCGCGCTTCTCCTGCGGAATGCCGATCCGCAGCGAAACGGGCAGTCCGCTGCGCGCCAGCAGTGCGGCAAGATCGGTCGCCCCGGTGAAGTCGTCGGCGATGCAGCCAAGCAGGAGCGCCATTGTCTAGTCCTTTACTCCGGGAAGGCTGGCGCCGCTCTTGGCGGCGAGGATTTTTGCGACGGCGGCGTCGTCTTCAAGGCCGAAACCTGCTTGCGATGCTTCCTCGAAGAGATCAAGGGCGGCGGCAGCGAGTGGGGTAACAGCACCGGCTTTGCCGGCCTCCGACGTCACGATGCCGAGATCCTTGACGAAGATATTGACCGCCGATCGCGGCGTATAGTCACCGGATACGATGTGCTCGCCGCGATTTTCGAACATCCAGGACGAGCCGGCCGATACGCAGATCACATCATAGAGCGTTTTCAGATCGATGCCGGCCTTGGCGGCAAGCGTCATGGCCTCGGCCGTTGCGGCGATGTGCACGCCGGCCAGCAGCTGATTGATCATCTTGACCTGCGAGCCGGCGCCGGGGCGATCCCCCAGCCGGAATACCTTGGCCGAGATGGCGTCGAGCACCGCTGACGCCTTATCGAAGGCCTCGGGTGTGCCGGATGCCATGACGGTGATCTCGCCTGAAAGCGCGCGGACATGGCCACCGGAGACAGGGGCGTCGATGACGAACATGCCGGCTGCCTCAAGCTTTTCGGCAATGGCTGTCGTCGCACTCGGTGCCATGGTGGCGCAGAGCAGGAATGTGGTCGAAGGACGAGCAGTTTCCAGCGCGCCGCTCTGCCCGAATAGGACATCTTCGACCTGCTTGCTGTTGACGACATAGACAAGGATCACGTCAGCGTCCTCAGCGGCAGATGCCGGCGTCGTGCAGGGCGTGCCGCCGCTCTCGGCAAGACGGGTGAGAACCTCGCTGCGGACATCGCAGCCGCGTACGACAAAGCCCGCCTTTAGAAGGGATAGGGCAGCGCCCCAACCCATGGATCCCAGGCCGATGACGGCGGTCTTCTTCGTGTTCAACACGCTGCTACCTCTGCAATTTTTGGCTATGTTACCGATACCGGTATCGATAACAAGCCTCAATTTTCCGGTAATTGTCAATAGGCGGATGTTTGCCTTTTCCAGGAAACATTCTATGAAGAGGAGCGGCATCGTGCCAGCCGCCATGGTTCATCGAGGGTTGCTTGGGGATGCGCAAACCCACTCTGGAAGAAGTCGCGATCGAAGCGGGCGTGAGCAAGATGACGGCGTCGCGTGCGCTTCGGGGCGTTGCCGATGTCTCCAGCGAGACGCGCGACAAGGTTCTCGCTGCGGCAACGCGGATGAACTATGTCGGCAACAGGCTGGCACTCTCGCTATCCTCGCAGCGCACAAACCTGGTTGCTGTCGTCGTCCCCAGCATGTCGAACATTGTCTTTCCGGAGGTGCTTGCCGGCATTTCCGCTGGGCTTGACGGCTCCGGCATGCAAGCCGTGTTCGGCATATCCGACTATGATGTCGCCAAGGAGCGCGAGATCATCCGCGACATGCTCTCCTGGCAACCCTGCGCCATCATCGTCACCGGGCTCGATCAGCCGGAAGAGACGGCGGATCTGCTCCGCCACGCCAATATTCCGGTCATCCAGCTCATGGATCTCGACGGCACGCCGATTGATTTCAATGTCGGTTTGTCCCATGGCGCGGCGGGAGAGGGTATGGCCGAAGCGTTGATTGCGGCTGGGCGAAGACGGTTCGGTTATGTCGGCAGCGCTCTGGCTCGGGATCTGCGTGCGGGCAAGCGCAAGGCTGGCTTCGAACGCGTCCTGCATGCCCATGGTCTGGGGTTTGCCGAACAGCAGATCGATGATGCATTTTCCTCGATCGCGCTTGGAAAACAGCTGACGACGACCATGCTCGCGGCGGTGCCGGATCTCGATTGCATCTATTACTCCAACGACGACATGGCGAGCGGCGGGCTGTTTGCCTGCATGGAGCTGGGCGTTGCAGTTCCAAAGAAGATCCTGATTGCCGGTTTCAACGGGCTGGATCTGGTCGGTTCGCTGCCTGCGCCGATCGCAACGTCCCGCTCGCCCAGGCGCGCTATCGGCGAGGTTGCGGCACAATTGGTGCGCCAAGCGGTCATGAGCAACCGCGATGCGATGCCGAAAACCATCGTGTTTACGCCGACAATCGCGGGAATTGACGGTTATGGAGCGGCTGGCAGCGCTTCCTGAGATCTCTTCATAATTTTTCTCTGCCGACGACGCGATGAAAGTCCAAGCCTTGCCAGCGCGCGATGGCGACCAATATCCCTTTCGTTGATTGCTTGAACTCGGAAACAGTGACGTGCTGTGACCGCCTCTTTCGCTCGGCACGATGTGCTCTTCTCAAGCAAAGGATCTTCGAAAATGCGATTCCTCCAGGCTGTGATTTTCGCTTTTGCCGCCAGTGCCATATCCGCAATTTCCTCGGGTGCATGGGCCGTTGGTTTCAAAGATATCGTCATTTCGACTAAGGAGGATTCGGATGCTGCTCAAAGCAGCTTTGCTCCCGATACGCCGAAGATTTTTGTGTCAGCCCATCTGACGAAGGACGTGCCGTCGGGGAGTGATGTTAACATCGCATGGGTTGCCGTCGACACCGGGGGAGCGGCGCCACCGAATTACAAGATCAACAGTGTCAATCTGCATATCGGTTCGCTGACCAACCATGTGAAATCCTCGATGACGAAACCGAACAATGGTTGGCCCGTCGGGAGCTATGAGATCGAGTTTTCCGTCAACGGCAAAGTGATGGAAACGACTGATTTCACCATCAAGTAAACCGCACATACAGCGACGGTCGGCAAGAGAATCTGCATCCGTTGTCCGACTGGCGGAAAAGGAAAAGTTCGCCGGAAGCGATCATGTTCAGATAAACGATCGCCGGGAATGACTTTGACGGCATTTCGGCTTCGGCCAGTTAGGCTCCGAGGTCTCCATGAGGGTGCCGGGCATTGCAAACCTAAGCTTGGCAATAAGATTTCCCGAAAAATTCACGGTTTGGAAACATTCGGAAAACGGTAAGGCAAAACGATCGGATAGACCGACCGAGAGTTTACCTTATTGGGGAGTCCGATTGCCGATGTTCCTTACCAATCCGTGGCGACGGGAAGAGTTGAGCCATATCGTTGTCACCACCTTCAATGAAAAGGGTTATCGCGAATACGGCAAGAAATGCATCGAGACCTTCCTCGCTTGCTGGCCAAAGGACGTCTCTCTGGTCGTCTATGCCGAGGATGTCGAAATCGAGGAGAAGGACCGCCGCCTTCTGGTATTCGATCATTGCAAGGCTTTGCCCCGGCTGCGCGATTTTCGCGAGGCCCACGGTGACAATCCACAGGCAAATGGATGGATTCCGTCACGCAATGGGCTGGTACGTGACTTCCGCTGGGATGCCGTGCGCTTTTCTAACAAGGTCTTTGCGGTTGCTGATGCCGTCAGACGCTATCACAACATGGTCGACCAGCTGATATGGCTCGATGCCGATACCGTGACCCACAGAGCCATTCCGAAAAGCTTTCTCGATAGGATAGCGCCGCGTGGAAATCAGCTTGCCACCTATCTGAACAGGAGGATTTATCCCGAATGCGGATGGGTTGGATACAATCTACGCCATCCCGCAACATTGACCTTTATCGACCGCTTCGAAGGTGCCTATTCCTCCGGCTATTTCCTGACCATGAAGGAAAGCCATGACAGCTTCGTCTTCTGGAAAGTGCTCCAGCAGATGGAGCGAGACAAGGAAGCCAGATTCAGGCGGCTCGGCTCGCGTCTGACGAAAACCCATGTCTTCATCAACAGCGTCTTGGGCGGTTATCTGGATCATCTGAAGGGCGACAGGAAGGCTGCCGGAAGGAGCCGCCGTCGGGATCTCAAATGGCATCGCCGCGAGCCATGGTGGCAATGATTTCCGACCATTTGTGGCAGTGAAAACTTCGCGCCTATGGGGTGGCGGCACAGACGATCAAGTTGTTTCCTGGCGTGCATGGTACTAATCTGAGTAGCATTGAAGGATTGGGAATTCATGCACGACGATTCGATCCTGCCGACAGAGATCGCTGTTTCACTTGGCCTGATATGCAATATAGGCGCTCCGCTTCTGGCCTTTTGGGTGGCGGGGAAATTGCCTCGGTTTCGCCTCTGGATTCATGGTGTCGCTTTCGTTGCTATCCTTGCCTCGCCGTTGACGGCGATGATCCTCGGCCTGCCTGATCTGCTCCCTGAAGAGGAAGAAAGCTCGGGCGCTCGCTTTGCATTTCTGCCTCTGATCGTCGAAGCAGCCATCATCGTGCTGCTCTATTGTCTGGCGGGCGCGATGCTTCTATCTCAATCCGTCCATTCGGCAATCACGGACTGGCACGGCGGAGGCAGGCTTTCGCGGACGGCCCCTCGCCGCGCGGTCGGGGCTGGCCTTACATCTCCAAAGGCTCCAAAACGCGATAGATGATGGCTATTGTTTAGTCGAGGACGCGGCTTCGTGCTCGCCACCGGCGCTGCGGAAACGCGATCGATAGGCTGTCGGTGACAATCCGACGCTTGCGCGAAAATGATGACGGAAGTTCGTGGCGCTTCCCAGGCCGACATGCATTGCAATGACCGAAACGGGAAGGCCTGTTTCTTCCAGAAGCTCGCGCGCTCGAGCCAGACGTTCGTTCTGAAGCCATTCTCCCGGTGCAATTCCCATCGCCTCGCGAATATGGCGATGCAGGCTTCGCACGCTTATGCAAGCTTCCTCCGCCATGCGCTGGACACTCCATTGTTGTGCGAGGTCTCCCCGGATCACATCCAGCAACGCAGATAGCCGCGTGGTACTACGTGCTGCGACCGGCCGCTCGATGAACTGCGTTTGGCCGCCTTCGCGATGGGCGGCGACGACAAGGCGCCGGGCCACGCTATTGGCAGCCTTGGCGCCAAAATCCTTGCGCACGACATGAATGCAAAGGTCGAGCCCGGCAGCACTGCCGGCCGATGTCAATATGTCGCCTTCATCGACATAGAGGGAATGCGGCTCGACATCGATGTCCGGATAGGCGGCGGCAAGCCTTCCGGCATGATGCCAGTGGGTCGTGGCGCGTCTACCGGACAACAGGCCGGTTTGAGCCAGCACGAAGGCGCCTCCGCAGATCGACACCAGCCTTGCGCCCTTGGCGTGAGCTTTCCGCAGCGCTTCTAGGAGCAGCTCGGGCACAACGGCGTCTGGTCCGCGCCACCCCGGTATGACGATCGTATCCGCCTGATCGAACAGCTCAAGGCCGCCGTCCGAATTGACGGTAAGGCCGCCGGCAGCTCGAATGAGCCCGGGTTCCACTACCGCGGTCATGCAGCGATACCAGCCCGAACCCATTTCCGGGCGCGACAATCCGAACACTTCGAAGGCGCATCCGAATTCGAACGTGCAAAGTTGGTCATAGGCGGCGATGATGACAAGCGGATTGGCGTTCTTTGGCATGATCCTTGCGGTAATGGCTTTTTCGGCCACTGGCAATGGCCATCCGCCCACGACTACTATTCCTCATCGGGTCACGGCGCGGTCCTTGCGCTTGCACGAAGAAAGAGATGGTGGTGGATATGAGACTGATCGGAATGCTGGATTCGCCTTTTGTCAGGCGCGTGGCGATATCGTTACGTGCGCTCGATATAGCATTTGTGCATGAGCCGCTTTCTGTCTTCAGCGCTTTCGACGCTTTTGCCGGCATCAATCCGGTCGTGAAGGCGCCGTCGCTCGTCACGGATGATGGAACCGTTTTGATGGATTCGAGCCTGATACTCGAGCATGCCGAACGCATTGCAGCGCCCGGACGCAGCCTCATACCCCTCGATCCGCAGGCTCATTCCCGGTCTCTGCGGATCATCGGTCTTGCATTGGCGGCGTGCGAGAAGACGGTTCAGATCGTCTATGAGCATAATCTGCGCCCCATGGAAAAGCAGCATCAGCCCTGGCTCGATCGGGTTCACGGTCAGCTTGCGGCGGCATATCGCTTGCTGGAGGCAGAGATGCCGCAGGCCGGTTCCTGGCTTTTTGGTACACGGCCGCTCCAGGCAGATATCACCAGTGCCGTCGCGCTTCGCTTCACCCGCGAGATGTTGCCTGATGTCCTCGATGTGAATGCCTGTCCGCGCCTTCATGTGCTCTCGGCTCGCGCTGAGGAGAGGGATGAGTTTCGCGCCTTTCCTTTCAGCTGAGGCATGTTGCGCAAAAGCGCTGCGATCTTGCCACAGAGCGGCGCTCAATCTGGCTCCGGCTGTGTTCAGGCAGAGTTCATGCGAATCGGCGTATCTCTATCCCCGTCTAAAAGACAGGAAATGGGGGTAAGGGAAATGCTTGAAGGTTTGGTACGGATTTCGCGTGTTGCCGTGGTCGGATTGGCCGCGTTGCAACTGATGACGTCTGTCGCTTCGGCGCAATATTACGGCGGCGATGACGGCGATGCACCGCCGCCGCCCTGGCAGCGCGACCAAGGTCGGGACTGGAGAGGTCCGCCGCGCGGCTGGGACCGTGATCGTGATCGTGATCGTGATCGTGACAGGGGCTGGGATCGTGATCGCGGCTGCGACAGACGCGATCTCATGCGCGCCGCGCGGGCGGAAGGCTTCCGTCGCATCGATTCGATCGACAGCAACGGCCGGCGCATCGTTGTCCGCGGCTGGAACGATGGCGGTCCAGACCGCATGGTCTTCGGCAATCGGCGCGGCTGCCCGGTTATCGACTGACGCTCAAAATAGAGCACAAGCGGAAGCCGAGTGTGGATCGGCCTCCGCCTACATCACGGCAGCGCATGCTTTCGACTGGCTGAAAGCTATGCGTTTGCCGCGACCTTCGAATTTTGCGATAGTTTTGTCGCGCGCTTTTAAGCGGCGGCGAATTTCTTCTTTGCAGCCGTGATGCTGCTGACTTGCTCAGATGTGGCGGATATTTTGGTGTCGGCGCTCTGCTGCTTGACCAGAAACTGCCAATATATGCCCCACGGATCTCTCACAAGGCCACGATCGTCTGGACGGCTTTTCCCTAGCGCATAACGCAAACGGTCCGCCTCGTCCTGTGACGCACACTCGACGGTGATGGAAGAACTATGCTCTGAGCGGTCGAATGGCCCTGCCTCGAAACCCATATAGGCGCGATTTCCAAGTGTGAAACCTGCAAACTTTACGCTGCCGGCTGGTCCATTGAGATTGTCGGTGAGAATATTTGAGACCCATCCTGCTGCCGAACCCGGGATAAGCGACGTGTAAAGTTCTATCGCTGTTTCCATGTCATGCTGAAACCAGAGATGTTGCCTGATCTTCATCGTGACCCGCTTTCTACAAATCTTGCCTAGATGGGGCAGGGCATGAAGGAAGCATGCTGACTGCTTGTCGAGTAAAATTCATGCCGCCGGTGAACCGCCTTCTTGTTGTTGTTAGCGGTGTCACCGACGGCATGCTGAAGAGCTGCTTCCAACCGTTCGTGCTCACCCCTGCGGAGCGCGGACGGACGCGGAATACTATTTCTCAGCAACTCTACCAGCGAGAGCCATCACATAGTCATCGGCAATATCGGCCAAGGTCAAAGCGACTTCCGGCTCGTTCCAACCTGCGGTAAGCGCCATTTGAACGAAGTCGCGGAAGGCCACTTCAAGAACCTCTTCGCGCTCGACCGCGCGGTATGAGTCATTGACGGGATGCTGAGGCTTGCTGATCTCTATTGTCTGGCGAGTAGATACCATTGCTGTTTTTCCCTAAGACTTGCTCCGGTGGACGCAGGGTACATTTACCAAACACCAGAGCTTTGGTGCCCAAACGACTATTATGCTTCTTTTTTAATGGGTTACGCACCATATGTCGTTAGCCGTACATCCTGAAACTTGCAGCAGCGTCCATTTTCGCGATTGCTGAAGTGCGGTTTTGGGGCTGATGCGGGGATTGGCGGCAAGACGCGCTCCGCCCGCGCGCCCTCCGCTCCCGCGCATGCCTCGAAGCATCAAATTCGCTGTCTAGTGATAATAGCCGAGGGTTTTCAGCCATTCATCGAAGGAGTGACTGCTGTCGGACGATGCCGGCGAGACGATCTGCCCTAGATAGCGGGGTATGGTGAGGTTTCTGGCTTCACGGGGACTATATCCGAATTCCTTGCCGAAGGCCCGGCTGAAGTGCGCAGCCGAGGAAAAGCCGACGGCAAAGGCGATATCGACGATCTGCTCCCGATTGGCGGGATCGCTGAGGGCGGCATGAGCAGACAGGAGACGACGGCGCTGAATATAGTGATGCACGCCACCATATTGTTCGAATATCTGATAGAGCCTGGTGCGGGATATGCCGAGCTCGCGACATATGTGCTCTACCGTCAGGTCGCCTGACGTGAGGTTGCCTTCCACGAACCGCCGCACGCGCTCCGTCACGGCGAGGGTGCTGTGTTGCTCCATGCCGGTCGATTGCGCCGCCGAAGTCGAAACGGAAGCCACAATCATATTGCGCACCGTCTGGACGACGTGCGGCAGATCGGTCGCTGCAAAGCGTGGAAGATTGTTTTCGACACTATCGAGGAATTCGATCAACATGTTGGTGAACACGCCGGAGAGGGCGATATTGTTCTCGATCTCCACCGGTGTCGGAACGTCGAACAGCAATGCCCTCGGCAGAAAGAGCGAGAGGGCCGTTGCCTCGGTCGAGCGCCCTCGAAATGGCTGTCCCAGCGATCGCAGTTCCACCTTGCCGGGCTTGCCTTCCAAAACACGGCCATCGACCTCTGTCCAGGTCCGGCCGTTGCTCAGCAAGGAAATGTGCCAGTGATCGATGTGGTTGGTTTTCGCCTTCGCTTGCGAGCGCATATAGCTGTGGGGCGGCGTATCTTGCTGAACGATGAGCATGCCGCCAAGATTCCACGCGATATGGTCGGCCGGAAAGCCGGCTTCCGGCGAGACATTGTCCGGCAGTCGCACGTCGGCCACGGGAGCAACATAGGCTTGCCAGGCGGCAAATTGCGCAGCCGGCTCGATGTCACGTGTCGAGAATTTCAACGGCTGCAAGGCCGGCGGTGGCAGGGCTTCCTCCGTCGCTGCCGTCTCCGGTCGCGGAAAACGCCGCCGCTCTGACTGCAAGGACTTTCTGTCCTTGCGCCTTGGCTGATCCTCCGCCTCGTCTGACGCAGATTCGGATCGTTCTTCGCGCCGAAAATCAGACAATCCGTCCTCCTCGAATACGGCCAGGACAGAACATGAGCGCCGCCATCAACTCTCTATCCATCATTCAAGCAGGCGGCTGTCTCCGCTTCGAGCCGCCTTCTTCAGCGAGCCGATATGCTGCTGTAATTCCTGCCGTATTCCTAGCTCTTTCACCATATCAAGACTTTCATTTGCTGCGCCTTTTCGAAAAGGCAAGTCTTGCGGGTCGCCAAACCTATATTCCCGCTGCAATTGTCGCAAAATATGGCCGCTGTCCGAACCGATCTGTCTCCTGCCGGTACATTTTCCAAGTCAAACGCTGCATAGGGGTCGGCATCCTCTGTGCAAGCACATCCAGGCGCAAACGAAAATTTGCTCCATACAGGCGCTTTGCAAAATCGTTCCGAAACTATTCCGCTTTTGCCTCATCCTGCTTGGCACCGCTCGGTTGCTATCGTATTTCCCGAAGGCTTTGACGGGGATGCCTTGCGAACGACCAGTTCCGTTTTCACAGCCCCTATGCGTAGTTTGCAGTTGCCCATCCTGCCAAGCTTGCCTAGGCAGATATCAACCGCAATTTTTGGAATGAGACATGACCGAATCCTCGATAATCCCCGTCTTCGATGGCCATAATGACGTGCTGCTTCGGCTGCGCCGCGGTGGCTTGAATTCCGTCAACGCTTTCCTGAATGGCGAAGCTGCCGGGCATATCGATCTGCCTCGCGCTCGCCGTGGTGGCCTCGCGGGTGGCCTTTGCGCCATATTCATTCCGTCGCCGGATCAGCCGAAGGCTGAAAATGCCGATTTCGCGACACCTGCCCAGCCCGACGCACTGAACGAAACTCTGGCGATGGCGCGGCTTCTGCTTGCGATCGAAGCACGCTCCGAGGGAGCTGTGAAGGTCTGCCGCTCGGCCGCTGATATCAAGGGTTCGATTGCCGAAGGCCAGTTCGCCGCGGTGTTCCACATCGAAGGTGCGGAAGCGGTCGCGGCCGATCTCGATGCGCTTTACGTCCTGCATCAGGCCGGCCTGCGGACGCTTGGACCTGTCTGGAGCCGCCCCAATGTCTTTGCTTATGGTGTGCCTTTCCGTTTCCCTTCGACGCCGGATATCGGCCCCGGGCTCACCGATGCGGGCAAGGATCTGATCCGTGCCTGCAACGAGCTCAGGATTATGATCGATCTCTCGCACATGAACGAGCAGGGATTCTGGGATATCGCCAAACTCTCGAATGCGCCGCTGGTAGCCTCGCATTCGAATGCGCATGCCATCAGCCCGCATAGCCGCAATCTGACCGACAAGCAGCTCGACGCGATCCGCGATACCGGCGGGTTGGTCGGGATCAATTTCGGCGTGCTCTTCCTGCGTGACGACGGCGTGAGAAACACGGATACGCCGCTCGACATTCTTGTTCGCCACGTCGCTTATATTGCCGAGCGCATCGGCATCGAGCATGTCGCGCTCGGTTCCGATTTCGACGGTACGACCATTCCGGCGGCGCTCGGCGATGCAAGCGGCCTGCCGAAGCTGATCGACGCCCTGCGTGTGCATGGGTTCGACGATCAGTCGCTTGCCAAGATCGCCCATCAGAACTGGATCCGGGTTCTCGAACAGACATGGGGCGGCTGAGACGCCCTTTCGTGCCTGTCCGGGCAGGCGGCCCGCTCGACTATCGCTCGATGAGGTTGATCGACAGCGGATGCATGGGCCGCAACGTGACCTTCATGACCGGCTTGGGCGAAGGCTCGCTCGAGCCGGCTACGCGGAATTTCTGCAGGAGCACGGCGAGGATTGCGACGGCCTCCATCATCGCAAAGCCATTGCCGATGCAGACGCGCGGACCGGCGCCGAAGGGCATGAAGGCGTAGCGATGGCGGTTTCTTGCCACCTCCGGCTCAAAGCGGTCGGGATCGAAAACCTGCGGATCTTCCCAAAGGTCTGCATGATGGTGCACGGCGTAGATTGGCACATAGATAATGGTGCCGGCCGGGATCGTATGTGCACCCATGGTAAATTCGCTGGTTACCGCGCGCGAAACGATTGGCGCCGGCGGATAAAGCCGCATGGCTTCGGAGAAGACCTGTCGGGCATAGGTGAGCTTGCCGAGATGTTCGGCCGTCAGCGGGCCGCCCTCGGTCACGGTGGCGATCTCTTCGAAGAGCCTCGCCTGGCAGTCCGGATGGCGGGCGAGAAGATGAAAGGTCCAGGCAAGACCGAGCGCCGTCGTCTCATGTCCGGCGGTAATGAAGGTCATCAGATTGTCGATCACCTCTTCGTCCGTCATCATGCGGCCGGTTTCGGGATCGGCCGCGTCGAGCAGCATGGACACGAGATCGCTACGCTCCTTGCCGCTGCGTCGTCGTTCGGCAATCACCGCGCCAAGAGTAGTTCGCAAGAAGGCGACGGCTGATCGCGCCTTTTCCTTGCCGGGATGTGGCATCCAGTCGGGCAGGCCAAGCAGGCCGAACGCGAATTTCCAGCCTGTCGGCTTGAGGTAGTTGGTAATATTGCGCTCGACCTTGTCGACATCGATGCCATCGCCGCCCGACATCATCGTATCGACGATAATATCGAAGGTGGTGCGCATCATTTCCTGACACAGGTCGATGGAGCTGTTCTTGTAGGTGAGCCAGAGGTCGCGCCTGCGGCTTGCGGCCGCGATCATGGCTGGCTGCAATTCCAGCAATTTCTCGTGACGAAAGGCGCCGGCCACCGATTGACGCTGCCATTTCCAATGGGCGCCATCGGAGGTGAGAATGCCGTTGCCGAGAGCTGGTCCCAACACGCGACGCACGTCCTCGCCTTTGCCGAGCGCATCGGAATTGCGCACCAGCGTCTGATAGATGAGTTCTGGATCCGTGAGATAGATCCGCAGCTTGCCGCCCAATTGAGTAAAGACCATGGGCTCGGTGAAGACTTCCGGCGGCAGCGCATCAAGTGGATTGCGGATCAGCGAAAGCAGGACATGTGGCATGGAGCGCGGAGTAAGGGGAAATGTCATCTCTGAAAGATCGGCGGCGTTCACGCTTGCATTCATCCTTCTATCTCCTTGTTTACCCCGGCGGATGCCTGTAGATCAGGATTAAGGTATTTGCCTTAGAGAGAATAAGGTGGATACCTTAGGGCTTCAAGGGGGATCAAAATGGCGGCCAAAAAAAACAAGAGCGTGGACGCCACAGCACGACCCGACACACGTGAGCGGATTCTTATCTCGACTTTGTCTCTCTTCAATCAGAGGGGGCCGGAAGCGGTGACCACGGCCGAGATCGCCAAATCCGTGCACATCAATCAGGGCAACCTCTATTATCATTTCCGCACCAAGGAATCGCTTGTGCTAGCCCTGTTTTCCCGCTTCGAAGCGGACGCCTTGGCGCTGGTCGGGCAGGCCGATGCCGTTCAGGGAACGGACTCTAAGGCCTATGCCGGCTTTCTGCGCAAGTGGTTCTCGCTCATCTGGACTCATCGCTTCCTATTTCGTGACATTCCAGGCCTTTTGGCGATTGCCCCCGGCTTGAAAACGCCGATCCTGATGGTCAGCTCCGGCATGCGCATCTCCGTCGATGTCATTTTTCAGCGGATGGAAGATGCGGGCCTGATCAGCGTCGCCTTGAGCGACCGCAAGCCGCTGATGACCAATATGTGGATCGTGTCGACCTATTGGGCCGTCTATCTCGGCCTTCAGGAAGGAGTCAGCGATCTTGCACCCCAACATGTGCATTGGGGACTCGGCCAGGTCGCGAGCCTGTTGCGCCCCTATCTTTCGCCGCAGGCACGAGCGGATCTTGAAGAGATGCTCGCGGAGCCCTTCGCGTAAGGCCTTTCTGCTGGGTAAGTCCTTGCCGCCAATCCTTGGGCAAACGAACAAAGAATCTCCGAAGCCAGCCAAAATCGGATGATTTAATCTACTAAAAACATAGGGTTTATATCTAATAATTGCATGCGTCGCAGGGTCACTGTTCCGTCAGACGACGCTTGTGATGGATCGTGAGGATCGCGACGATGAGACTTATCACACGGCTTGCCCTGTCGGCCGTCACTCCGCTTTTTCTTGCGCAGGCCGCGCTGGCTGGCGGTGTGAATGGCGCTCCTGCGCCCTTTGACAAGGGGGGCGTTAAGATCGCTTTGGTCAGCTATATCTCCGCAGGCGATTTCTTCCAGGCTTATCAGGCCGGCGCTGAGGCCCAGGCCAAGGCGCTCGATATCGATCTGCGCGTCTTCCCCGGTCGTCAGGATGCGGCCGCCCAGCGCGAACAGATTCTTCAGGCGATCAATCTCGGCGTATCCGCCATCGTCATTGATCATGGCCTGCCGGAATCGCTTGGCGATGTCGTCCAGCAGGCGCTCGACAAGGGTATCAAGGTCGTCGCTTTCGACGTCAATCTCAACAATCCGAAGATCCCGCAGGTCGAGCAGAGCGATCACGAGCTTGCCGATCTTGCTCTGAAGCAGGTTGTCAAGGAGAACGGCGACAGCTTCAAGGCGGGCTATGTCTATGTCGCCGGCTTCGCGCCGCTCGACCGTCGCAACGAGGTTTGGGACGCGTTCAAGAAGCAGAATGCCGGTGTCGTCGAAAAAGCCCGTTTCGGCAATGTCAGCGATACGACGGCGACCTCGACGGCCGATCAGGCCAAGGCGGCGCTCGCGGCCAATCCCGACATCACCGTCATCTTCGCGCCCTATGACGAATTTGCGCGCGGCGTGAAGCTTGCCGCGACGGATCTCGGCATCGCGAACAAACTGAAGATCTATTCGGCCGACGTTTCGACAGCCGACATTCAGGAGATCACGGAGCCGGGCAGCCCATGGGTTGCGACGGTTGCGACCAATCCCGCTGTCGTCGGTGCCGTCTCCATCCGAGCTGCCGCGTTGCAGGTCGCCGGACAGGAGGTTCCGCACCAGATCACCGTGAAGCCGACGCTGCTGACGCAGGAGGGGCTTCGCGCCGCCAACGTCCAGACGATCGAGGAACTGGCCAAGAAAGTTCCGGCCTTCAGCGCCAGCGATGCGGTGACCGCCAGCTGGATCCCGGACAAGCTTTTCTAAGCAGTCATTCCCGATATGCCGGCGGGACTTTCCGATCCCGCCGGACTACGTCCATGAACCGGAGTTCATATCATGAGCCAGTCCAACGTCGTCTTTGCGAGCAATCGAAACGCCACGCGGGAGGACCTCTTTACCAGAGCCGAAGAGATTTCCGCTGACCTTTCCAAGCGTGCAGCGGAGCTCGATCGCGAAGGTCGGCCGCCGCTCGGCGAAATCGTCAAACTGAAAAATGCCGGATTGTTGAACGCGCTGCATGAGCCACAGATCGGCGGCGGCGGCCTCGATTGGGTGGATGGCTTGCGGCTGGTACGCACCCTTGCGCGCGGCGAAAGCTCTATCGGCCAGCTTCTCGGTTATCACTACGTCAACAGTCAATATATTTATTGGGCCTTCGACGAGGCGCGCGCCCAGGAACTCGGCGGCAAGACGGTCGCCAACAGCCTTTACTGGGGTGCCGCGGTCAACCCGCGCGATCCGGGCCTCGTGCTTACCCGCCGCGGCAACGGCTATGTTCTGAACGGCCGCAAATCCTTTTCCACGGCTGCTCACGTATCCGATTACATCAACGCCAACGCCGCGCTTGAAGACAAGATCATCGGCTTTGCCGTACCGACCAATCGGGCGGGTTACAAAGCCAATGACGATTGGGACAATTTCGGCCAGCGCCTGTCGGACAGCGGCAGCGTCGAGTTTCACGATTTTCCCGTCTATGAGGAGGATCTGGACAGAGCGGCATTGACGGACGGAGAAGCCCCGGTGCTAGCGACGTTCAACACGCCCCTCATCCAGCTCGTTTTCGTGAACTTCTATCTTGGTACGGCTGAAGGCGCATTGCGCGAGGCCGTCGATTATGTCCGCACCACGACACGGCCCTGGATCAGCTCGGGCGTCGAGCGCGCATCGGACGATCCCTATATTCTCGAGCGCATCGGCGAGTTCACGGCTGCTCTCAAGGCTTCGGCTGCGCTGGCCGATAGTGCTGCCGCGGCAGTTCAAGAGGGTCTGGCAAGAGGCGGCAAGGCGACCGCGCGGGAACGAGGCGAGGCGGCAGCGGAGGCCTATGCCGCGAAGGTGCATGCAACCCATGTTTCGCTTGATATCACCTCACGCGTCTTCGAGTTGACCGGTGCAAGGTCGACGGCGGAGAAATACCGCTTCGATCGTTTCTGGCGCAATGTGCGGACACATACCCTGCACGATCCGGTTTTCTACAAGGCCAAGGAAGTCGGCGAATTTGTGCTGAACGACAAGATCCCCGAGGTCAGCCTCTATAGTTGAATACCGGGGTGATGAGCGGTGCAGTCCAAAACTAGGTAGGCTCGTAGTCTGCTCCGGCGGTGAATTCACCCGTACCCAAAATCGGTCAGCGTCGTTGATATCTGCTGTGGTGTGGACAGGGGTTAGAACACGCCGCAGCCTTAAGCGTGCGCTTACGGCTGTGGTTTTCGCACAATGCCGGATGGCTCTTGCTTTAATATCCGGCTCACAAATTCTGTGCTCAACTTATTATTCTGTGGAGGGTTGCCGGCACATGCCGTAATGCGCACATGTTCCTCGCTAGGATTTCCTCTCTCGCGAATCGCTACAACACCCGCTTCCGCAAGGGCAGGCGATCGCGATTGAGAGTGAAATTGATCCAATGGAGTCCTTCATGGCTGACATCCGCGCACCACTTTCCGGGGTGATACCGAAGATTTCCGTCGTCGGTGTCGGCGGTGGCGGCGGCAACGCGATCAACAATATGATCGCGCAACAACTTCAGGGCGTTGAATTCATCGCGGCAAATACGGATGCGCAGGCGCTTGCGACGTCCAAAGCCACCAGGCGCATTCAACTTGGCGCGCAGGTGACGGAAGGTCTCGGCGCAGGCTCCCTGCCGGAAATCGGACGAGCCGCCGCCGAGGAATCCATTGATGAAATCATGGACCATCTCCAGGGCACGCACATGTGCTTCGTCACGGCCGGAATGGGTGGCGGCACCGGCACGGGCGCTGCCCCGATCATCGCGCAGGTCGCGCGACAAGCGGGTATCCTCACGGTCGGCGTTGTCACCAAGCCCTTTACGTTCGAAGGCAACCGGCGCATGCGCACGGCCGATGAGGGCATCGAGCAACTCCGCCAAAGTGCCGATACTGTCATCGTCATTCCCAATCAGAATCTGTTCCGCATTGCGGATGCGACGACCACCTTCGCAAACGCCTTCGTGACTGCGGACCGAGTCCTCTATGCGGGCGTCAGCTGCATCACCGATCTGATCATCAAGGAAGGTCTCATCAACCTCGACTTCGCCGACGTCAAATCCGTAATGCGGGGAATGGGACGTGCGATGATGGGAACGGGCGAGGCTTCGGGGCCGGGCCGCGCATTGAAAGCGGCAGATGCCGCCGTCTCCAACCCGCTTCTGGACGACATGAGCATGAAGGGCGCGCGTGGCGTGCTGATCTCCATCTCCGGCGGAACGGACATGACACTGTTCGAGGTCGACGAGGCCGCCAGCCGCATCCGCGACGAAGTGTTTGCCGATGCCGATATCGTCGTCGGTGCGATCTTTAACAAGAATCTCGACGGGGTGTTCAGGGTATCGGTCGTTGCGACTGGTCTGGAAAGTCTTGCGGCGTCCGCCGGTCAGCCGATGGAAATCAATATGGATCGGCACTAGCTGGCTTCGGCGTGCCGCTCCTGATCTATACTTGATTGTATGAAAGCCCCGGCGCTTATGACGGGGCTTTTGTCTATCCGTCAAAGCGCGCCGTTCTTCGGCGGGATGACGTCGTTGAGGTGATAATTGCCGACGACGTGATATTTCCAGCGAACGGGGTCATGAAGCGTATGCGTGCGGGCATTGCGCCAGTGCCGATCGAGATTGAGGTCGAGCTTGACCGAAGCCGTCCCGGCAAGCTCGAACAGGGTGTTCGTCGCTTCGATGGCGATCTCCGTCGTCAACACCTTGGCCGCAGCAACGGCGAGCGTGGCCTCGATCACTCTCTTTTCGGTCGTCTCGACCTGCGCGGCATCGACCTTGCGGCCAGCGCGCTCGACGGTCGCAGCCGCCGCTTCAAGCCGGATGGCGATCTGGCCGACCTTGGCGATCGTCAGCGGATCGTCGCCCGCGCGTTCGACGCCGCTGTCCATCCAGGGACGGGAGCGGGTCTTCACGAAATCCAGAGTCTCGGCGAAGGCGGCCCGCGCAATGCCGAGATCGACGCCTGCATGGATGATCTGGCCGACTGAGCCGATCGTCGTCGGCCGCTCGAAGCCTTTGTGGTGCAGGACGACATGGTCGGCGTTCACATAGACATTGTTGAGCGCCGTGGTGCCGCTGCCGGTCGTGCGTTGTCCAAAGCCATCCCAATCGTCGATGATTTCGACGCCTTCCGTGCCTTTCGGAACGAAAGCCATGACCAGCTTGTCGGCCTCATCGAGCGCAAAGACGGTGATCCAATCGGCAAAGAGAACGCCCGTCGAATAGAACTTGCGACCATTGATACGATAGCCGGGTCCGTCACGGGTGATGCGGGTATTATAGTGTCCGACTGTCTTCGTGCCTCGTTCGGAGAGCGCGTTGCCAAAACGATCACCTGCCAATGCGCGACCGAAGAAGTATCGCTTTTGATCCTCGGAGCCATCGACGCGCAAAGCCTCGAGGATATAGAAATGGTTCTGCGGGATCTGTCCGATCGAGCCATCGGCCTCAGCAAGGATCGCCGTGATCTCGGCCAGCGCCGCATTCGAAACATCCAGGCCGCCATATTCCTCGGGGACGGTAATTGCCAGCAGTCCGGATTGTGCCAGGGCATCCATCTCGGCAAAAGGGAGCAACCTTTCGCTATCGCGCTCCGAAGCGGTGGCAGCAAAGCGCTCGGCCAGCGCCTGCGCGACTGCCAGCGCCTGTTGTTCGGTCTCCAGTACCGTGGCCTCCGGGTGCGTGGCGTTGATATGGTGCAGTTGCGCGTTCATGGGCAGGCTCCGATTTCATTCGGCGCCACGATGCCGCATTCAAAGCCGGGCTTCGAGAAAAGGCATTTCATTTTTGGCGACGCCGCCGGCTCTTCATTCCTTTCTCTATAGAATTGATGGTCAATTACTGCTTGGGCTGTGCCGGTGCTAATAAAGATTGATCTTACGACCGGCTATCGGCACCCAGCTCGCCAGTCTTCAAAGCGCGCATGCGCCAGGGCAAGCGAAGCGACGATCGGCGTGAAGCCATGAAATGGCAAGGCCCGACCGGATTGGAGTGGGATCGGCAGAGAATCCACCGTCTCGCCGAGTGCCAGTCTCGCCAGTGTCCGGCCGAGTTGCGCCGTCATGGCGATGCCGCGGCCGTTGCAGCCGATCCCTCCGAAGAAGCCGTCGCCGAAGCGGTAGAGTCGCGGCAGGAAATCGGGCGTCATGATCGCCGTTCCGGTCCAGACGATCGCCACGCCGGGGTGGCGCGGCAGGCGGAGCTCGGATGCGAGCCGGTTGACGACGGCGCGGCCGACACGCTCGAAAGCGCCGATCGGATTGATCGCCATGCCACCGCTGATCAGCCTGTTGTCACGATCGAGCCGATAGGTGAACAGGTTGGAGCGCGTGTCTCCGACGGGGCGGCGATGCGGGGCGATCCGCGCAATGGTTTCAGCGTCGACCGGCTTTGTTGCCACCTGATAGACTTTCAGCGGCACGCCGGTTCGGCCCATGCGCGAAGCTATGCCATCGGTAAACGCATTGGTGGCGAGGATGACGACATCCGTTTCGATCTCGTGACCGGCGAGGCCGACGCGCCAAGTGCCGCCATGTCGTTCGACGCGCTCGACCCTGCTGCTCTCACGGATCATGCCGCCGCGCCGGATCACCGCATGTGCAAGCCCATAGAGATAATTCAACGGATGGATGGTGCCGCCGGAATGATCGAATAGTCCGCCGGAATAGATCTCCATGCCTGTTTCGCTCTGGATGGCGCGCGCGTCGAGAAATTCGACCGGACGGCCAAGCTCCGTCCAATCCTTCGCTCGTTGACGCAAGATCGCAGCCATGTCGTCACCATAGGCTGGCTGCAGCCAGCCGGTCTGCGCCGCATCGCAGGAAATCTTTTCGTCTGCAATCGTCGTAAAGACCTCGTCGGCGCCGGCGCCGACCAGCGACAATAGGGCATCCGCCTTGTCGAGTGGCAGCTTCTGGCGGACGGTTGCCGGATCCGCCTTGGCGAAATTCGGTACGACGAAGCCGGCATTCATGCCGCTCGCACCGGCGCCCAACAGCCCCGCCTCAAGGACGATGACGGATCGGCCAGCGCGGACAAGGTGAAGGGCTGCAGTCAGGCCGGTGAAGCCGCCGCCGATTACGACAACATCCGAGCGAGGCGGCAAATCGCGGGAAAGTTCGGGGGCTGGGCCTGCCGTCAAAGTCCACAAGGTTGGATTGGTCGGGCGAACAAGGGGGCTGGGCATCAGCGGACGATCTCTCAATAACTATGCCAGATGGCTGTCACGACAGGTGAGCGCCGAAGGGGTATGCAGGAATGTTGTGCGTGAGGCGCGCCGGATAGCGCGCCTCGCCGTTTGCGGAAAGAACGATTACTTGAGCTTGTCCTTGAGGGCGGCGATGTCTTCCATCGATAGCTGGCCATCGGTGGCGACCTTGCCGTCGGCAATCTTCCAGAGGCGGAAGGGGCCGGTGATGTCGCCATACTGATCGAAGGAGACCGGGCCGATGACGCCTTCGTAACGGATCGGCTTGCCTTCCTTGATAAGGCCGAGCGCCTTGGCGAACTCGTCCTTGCCGGCATAAATCGGCGTGCCCTTGGGGTCGACGACCTTGTAGATATCATCCTTCAGCTTGGATGTGTCATCGCCGGCAATCGCAAGCGCGAGACCGACGATCGCACCGGCATCATAGGCGCGGTCAGCGGCCGGATTGGTCGGATCGATGCCCGAAAAATCCTTGTAGTTCTTGTTGAAGTAATCGGTCGATGGGGTCGGGTTCGTACCCGAGGAGGTGCCGTAGGTTTCCTTCAGATAATCGGCGCCGACGGAATCGATGAAATCTGGACTGTTCATGCCGTCATTGAGCAGGAATTTCTGCGGGCCGCCCTGCGAGATCCAGGTGCGGGCGATGGTCGCGCCGTCGACTGGCGTGCTGACGAGATAAAGGCCGTCGGGATCGCCGCCCATGCCGGCTGTGACTTCGGAGGCATAGCTCGACTGCTTCTCGTTATAGGGCGTCGTCGAGACGATGGTCCCGCCGAGCGCCTTGTAGGCTTTTGAAAACTCCGCGACCATGTTCACGCCGAAATCGTTGTTGACGTGGATGATCGCGAGCTTCTTGAAGCCCTTGTCGATCGCATATTTGGCGGCCGCGATACCCTGCAGCGAATCCGAGGTGATGGTGCGGAAGAAGATGCCGTTGGTCTTGCCGTCGCGGCCAAGTGCCGTCAGCGTCGGCGAGGAGGCGGCGGGCGACACCTGTACGATCTTCGCCGGCGCAGTCACGGAGGTCAGGATCGGGATCGTCACCGAAGAAATGATGCCGCCGATGATGGCCGGGACCTTCTTGACCTGTACCAGTTGGGTTGCTGCGTCGACCGCGACATTGCCCTGGCTCTGGCTGTCGCGCGTATCGGTCACCAGATCGCAGCCGTGAGCGCCGCCGGCGGCATTGATATCGCGGAAGGCCATCTCGACGGACTTTGCGCCCGCCTGGCCGTATTCGCCGGCCGGACCGGTGAGCTCCATCACGAGGCCGACCGTTACTTTGCAGTCTGCGGCATTGGCCACGCCGGCTGCGGTTAAGAGGGCCAGAGCCGTGGTGATTTGAAATATCGTCTTCTTCATCTTTGTTCCCCTTGTTCGGTCAACGATTTTCATTTCTGTTTTTTCAGAACCTGTCAGGTCTCCGGCATCTGCAGCCAGGTTTCATGCAGATGCTGCCATTCGACGCCGTTGGGTGCCGATGAACTTGTGGTGAAAAGAGCGCTTGCTTGCCGACGGCTGTATTTGCCGGCGCGCATCTGTGCTTCGACATAGGTGAGAACGATCATGTCCTCCGTCTCGAAGCTGGCGCGGATATCCGAAATCTCGATGCTGAAATCGCCATGAAAGCTTGCCCGGTTTGTCCGGATCAGCTCGATGGTCTGAGCGCGATCGAAGAGGCGGCCGGTTGGCGGGATCATGTGAAAAGCTTGACCGAAGGTGCGCTCGCAGCGGCCAAAATCCGTATTGTCGGCCGTTGTCGCATCATACCAGGCTTCGAAGAAACGATGGAAATCGAGAACTTCGGCGCTGGCTTTCTGAAAGAGGGGCGATTGCTGGCTCATACTTTCCCCGCATTGAGATTGTAGTGCATGATCGAGCCGTGCCTGCCGGCGCGGTCGCGCTCCAGCGTATAGACGTCGCCTTCGAGGCCGGGGCTCTGGGTGATGATGGCGGCGATCTGCTGGCGGTCGTCGTCCGAAAGGGCGATATCCATGATCTTGGCGTTGGCAAGCGCATGTGCCTGGTTGCGCGCGCCGACGATGACGGCCGCTACCTGCGGCTGCTCCAGCACCCAGGCGCTGGCGATCGTGGCGATATCGACGCCATGGCGATCACCGATAGCCTTCAGCGCACCAAGCAACGATTGGAACAGCTCCCAGCCACCGAAATCGTCGATGATTAGCTTGTACTTGACGAGAGAGCGGTTCTCGAGCGGCATCTCTGGCTCCGGCTGCCCGAGCCATTTGTCGCTCAAAAAGCCGCCGGCCACCGAGCCGTAGCAGAGAAATTTCACGTCATTCCCGGCAGCCAGCTTGGCGAGGCTGTGCGACGGCCGCTGATCGAGAACCGAATATTGCAGCTGCTGGCTGACCAGCGGAATGCCGGCTTTGAGGATTTCAGCGATATGTGGCGTGTCGAAATTCGTCGTGCCGACATTGCGCACCTTGCCTTCGCGGCGCATTTCATCCAGCCAGCTCAGCGCTTCCAGATAGCCGGGCAGGGCGTAATCCCACCAGTGAAACTGCACCAGATCGAGCTGCTCGGTTTTCAGCTTGCTCAGCGACTTGTCGACGATCCCCTGGATATAGTCGCGGCTGATCGTTGCCAGTTTCTCAAGATCTGGCACCAGCTTCGTGTGCACCTTCATGGCGCCTGCGGCTTCCGCGCCGCGCTTGTTTCGGAGCCGCTGCCGCGCTTCGCCGATCAGCTCCTCGACGCCCGTATAGATGTCGGCGCAGTCATAGGTGCGGATGCCGACGTCGAAGGCGGCGATCAGGTCGGTGACGGCCTGGGCGCGATCGATGGCGCCATGCCCTCCGGCAAGCTGCCAGCCGCCGCGGATGACGCGGGAGATTGAATATCCGGGGCTGAGCTCAAAAGCCTTGGCGGTCATGCGGTTCATTCTCCTTCGGGCAACGGCACTGCCGTCGTTTCGGCATGGCTGAACCGCCGCTTGCCCGTTCTGACGATCCGCAGACGGCTCGCGCAGTTCGGGTCGGGGCAGGCGATTTCGGCGTCCGAGGTCATCCAGTCGTTCTTGTGGGTGGGCCGTTGCTTGGCCGCAAGCAACGGCAGGACGGCCGATATAGAGTAGATCGAGAAGCCCTGGCCCGGCGGCAGGTGCAGCATTTCGCCCTTGAGTTCGAAATAGTCGCCCGGCTTGGCGCCGCAGTAGATCGGCTTGCCTTCAGGGATAACGGCCTCGACCCTCAGGTCGAACAGTTCGAAACTGTCGTCGCTTGCCGCCATCTCAGATCTCCGCACGCTCGAAGGTGACGTCACAGGCGCCGTTGCGGCGGATAACGCCGCAGGCCGCGGCAAAATCTTCCCGTTCGTCGGGTCGCACTTGCGCGACGACACTGCCGGCAAGCCAGCCGATTGGGAAGAGCAGGCGCGCGCCTGGTCCATAGAACAGTCCGATATCGAAGATTGCATCGGGATTGCCGCCCCACATGCGCGGCGGCACATAGCTGAGCACGATATCGCCGGGCTGCGGCGTCAGTGTTGCATTCTCGGCGGGCAGGGCGTTCGCGTAGGACGCACCTTTCAGATGCGCCGGCGGGATTGGGCAGGAAATTTCCGGCCCGGTCCACATGGCATGAATACCGCCCACGACGCGCGGTTCGCTGAGGTAATGCCAGAAAAAGACGGCATTGTCGGGCGCCTTCGTCTCCAGCAGCGGCGCTAGGACGCTGAGGCCGGAGCGGGGTTCGGTGATCTTGATGGCGCGCTGGCTCATGCGGATTGGCCCTTCTTGGCTTCGGCTTCCAGTTTGTTGCGCAGGAAGGTGAATGGCCGGCTGATGTCTGCGACCAGCGCATCGCGGGCTTCTTTTGCATCCTGCGCGGCGATCGCCTTGACGATCGTGCGGTGATAATGGGCGGTGTCGATTTCGCCGGCATCCGAGAAGGCGTAGATGGCGACGCGGATACAGGGACCGGATTGCAGCCACAGGCTTTCGATCATCGGGATCAGGACGGCGGAGCCGCAGGCGCGATAGATCTCGAAGTGAAAGGCCTGGTTGAGCGTCACCTCGCGGTCGACATCCTTCTTGTGCTTCAGCGCACGCATCTCGTCCCACTCGCCGAGCATGCTTTCGATGGTCGTAATCTGGCGCGAGGTCATGCGGGTTGCGGCAAGCGCGATCGCCTCGCCCTCGATGAGGATACGGGCGCGCAGAAGATCATCCATGCGCTCCAGCGTGATCGGCGGTACGCGAACGGATCGATTGGGGAGGGCTTCCAGCGCTTTTTCGGTAATCAGTCGCCCGAGAGCCTCGCGCACCGGCATGGTGCTGGTCATCAGCGCGTCAGCGAGGCCACGGATCGTCAGCACCTGGCTCGGCTCGAAAAGGCCGCCGATCAGCGCACGGCGCAGCTCCAGATAGACCCGGTCCTGAACGGTCTCTCGCCCCACTGGCGCAAGCTGTGCGGCAATCGGATCGCTCTTTTCGGCGGTGGCCTTTTGCATTCGAAATCCCTTTTTCGGCTTGCGAAGAGAATTAAAGCTGATTAGCGTGATCAATGCAAGTGTGATCACAAATCAAATAATCAGGGAAGCGGCAGCGAACGCTTTCCGGCCAGAGGGATCTCATGAGTACGACAACTGAACGGCATGGGGAGGAAGCCCGGCCTGTTCTGACGGCAAGAAACGTGATGCGGCGTTTCGGCGGCCTTGTGGCCGTCAACGACGTTTCCTTCGATGTGCGCCAGGGCGAGATCCTCGGTTTGATCGGCCCGAACGGCGCCGGCAAGACGACGATGTTCGATCTTCTGGCTGGCAGTGTTGCGCCGAGCAGCGGTGACATCGTCCTGAACGGCGCCGAAGTTGCAGGCGAGGCGGCTCATCGCCGCATCGGTCGCGGTCTTGGCCGCACCTTTCAGATCCCTCGGCCTTTTCCCAATCTGACGCTGCTCGACAATGTCATGCTTGCGGCTCAGGACCAGGCCGGAGAGCGGTTGCTATCGAATTTCCTGCGGCCGTGGAAAGTCGCCGCGCAGGAGAAGGCTGCCCATGCCAAGGCGATGGACCTGCTCGAGCTCGTTCATCTGACGCGCCTGGCGCATGAACCGGCACGCGTCCTATCCGGTGGTCAGCGCAAGCTTCTGGAGCTTGCCCGCGTCATGATGGCCGATCCTGCCCTCATCCTGCTCGATGAGCCGGCGGCCGGCGTCAACGCGACGCTTCTGGAAACGATCATCGACCGCATCCGCGATATCAATCAGCGCGGCGTCACCTTTCTCCTGATCGAGCACAATATCGATATGGTGACGCGCCTGTGTCATCGCGTGCTCGTCATGTCGAGCGGCCAGCTTCTTTGCGAGGGAACGCCGGAAGAGGTTGCTCGCGACCCGCGCGTCATCGAAGCCTATCTGGGAGGCGCGGCATGAGCGAACCCGTTCTCATCGTTCGCGATCTCGTCGCCGGATACGAGCCTGGCGTGCCGATCGTGCGCGGTGCCTCGATCACCGTTGCGGAAAAAGAGATCGTCGTCGTCCTTGGTCCTAACGGCGCCGGAAAGTCGAGCTTCATCAAGGCGATTGCGGGCCTTGTTCCGGTCGAAAGCGGTTCTGTGAAACTTGCAGGCGCCGAAATCACCCGCGCGCCCGCGCACACGATGGTGCGGCTCGGCCTCGCCTTTGTGCCGCAGACGGAAAATGTCTTCCCGCTGATGTCCGTCGAAGACAATCTAAAGGTCGCCGGCGGCATTCTGAAGCCGAAGGATGTGCCAGGCCGCATCGAAGAAATGTACGCAACCTTTCCGGATCTCGCCCGCCATCGTCGCATCGCGGCCGGCAATCTCTCGGGAGGGCAACGGCAGATGCTGGCGGTTGCGCGTGCCCTTATCGTTCATCCAAAGCTTCTCGTGCTGGATGAGCCTTCGGCGGGTCTCTCGCCGAAATTCGTCTCGATGGTTTTCGATATGCTGACCGAGATCCGCAAATCCGGCGTCACCATCCTGCTGGTCGAGCAGAATGCCAAGGCGGCGCTTGCCATTGGCGACCGCGCCTATGTTCTTGTCGAGGGCAAGGACAGACACGAAGGCGTTGCCTCGGAGCTCTGGAACGATCCTGTCGTTGCCGAACTTTATCTTGGCCAGCGACCGGCACCGTCAGTAAAGGGAGGCGCGGCATGAACCTGCAATTTATCGTTGACGGATTGCTGACAGGCTCGATGATCGGCCTTGGCGCTATCGGCGTGACGCTGACCTACTCGATCCTGCGCTTTTCGAATTTCGCCCATGGCGATTTCATGGCGTGGGGCACCTATGCGACGCTTGCGGTTGTCAGCGCCATCGGCGCAATCTTCGGCAAGGTTGCACCCATTGGCCCGCTCTCCTTCGGCTGGCCGCTGATCGTGGCGGTGATCGTGGCAATGGGCTTTACTGGCGTCCTTGCCCTTGCGCTCGATAAGGTGCTGTTTGCGAGACTGCGCACCAAGGGACAGTCGATCATCGTCGTCATGGCAAGCTTCGGCGCTTCCATGGCGCTGCGCAGTCTGCTCGAATTCCTCTTCACCTCGCGCCCGACCTATTTCAGCCGCGCGATCCAGATCGCCATGCCGGTCGGTTTCGGCATTCGCATCACGCCCGATCAGATTGCCCTTCTGATCGTCACCGCGCTTCTGGTCTTTGGCGTGCATATACTGATGACCAGAACGCAGACGGGTCGCTCCATGCAGGCGCTCAGCCAGAACCCGGCTCTTGCCCGCGTCGTCGGCATCGATGTCGCCAAGGTCGTGCGCGTGACATGGCTGATCGGCGGCGGGCTGGCATGCGTTGCCGGTGTCATGATCGGAATTCTCGTGCAAATCCGTCCGCTGATGGGCTTCGATATGCTGTTGCCGATGTTTGCCGCCGCCATTCTCGGCGGTATCGGCAGCGTGCCGGGCGCGGTTCTCGGCGGCTTGATCATCGGTCTTGCCGAGGCGGCGGCAGTTCAGCTTGTCGGTGCGGAATGGCGCGCCGCCATCTCCTTCATCATCCTGATGGCCGTCTTGTTCATCCGGCCGATCGGCCTTTTCGGAGTAAGAGAGCGATGATGGATATTGTTGGCTATGGCGCTTTCTTCCTGACCACGGCGCTGATTTTTTCCTTCATCACGCTTGGGCTGAACCTGCAATGGGGCCTGACCGGCCTCTTCAATGTCGGGCTGGCCGGCTTCGTCGCCATCGGCGCCTATACCTCGGCCCTGCTGACGACGCCGGATACAGCCGGGCGATTCGGCGGGTTCGATCTGCCGATCCTTGTCGGCTGGCTCGGGGCCATGGTCATCGCCGGTCTCGCTGCGGCGATCATCGGCATTGCGACGCTCCGGCTGAAATCGGACTATCTGGCGATCACCACCTTTGGCGTTGCCGTGGTCGTTCAGCTTGTGGCGCTGAACGCGCAGAAGCTGACTGGCGGTCCCTTCGGCATCGGCTTTATTCCCCGCCCTTTCTCCAGCCTTGCTGAAACGCCTCTGCTCTTCAATCTTGCCAATCTCGGCGTCGTCGTCGTCATGATGCTGATCGTCTATTTTGCGCTCGAGCATCTGGCGAAAAGCCCCTGGGGGCGTGTCCTCAAGGCGCTGCGCGAGGACGAGCGCGCTGCCATTTCGCTCGGCAAGAGTGCTCGTTTCTACCGTGTGCAGGCCTTCGCAGTCGGCGGCGCCATCATGGGGCTTGCCGGTGCCATACAGGCGCATTTCATCGGTTTCATCGCTCCTGACAACTATCTTCCGATCCTGACCTTCCAGGTCTGGGTCATGCTGATCGTCGGTGGTTCGGGAAGCAACAAGGGAGCTGTTATCGGCAGCATTCTCGTCTGGGGGATATGGGCCGGATCAGGTGCGCTGACGAGCATCCTGTTTTCGCCGGAGCAGCAGGCACGCGCCGCCTCACTGCAGATCGTCGCGATCGGCGTCATGCTCTGCATCATTCTGTTGGTGCGCCCCGGCGGCCTGTTCGGCGACATGCCGAAGCGTCGGCCGGCGGTCGCGCAGCAACCGAAGCCGGTCGCAGATGAGGGCAGCGCCGCTTCATAGGACAGCGTCGATATTGCTCCAACATCGTCTATGTCTTCAAAGAGCGGATCCCGGCAGCGTCGCCGGCGGCAGGACCTGCGGACCCTAGCCTTTAACTGCACCTGCAGTCATCGAGCCGGATAGCTGTCGATACATTATGAGGCCAAGGAGAGCCGGCGGCAGAGCGCCGAGGATCATGACGGCGGATGCCAGACCCCATTGCACGCCGCCGCCGCTGGCCGCAAAGAAGAACGAGGCGCCGACCGTCATCGGCACGGCGCGGTTGGTCGTCAGCATCAATCCGAACAGGAATTCGTTCCAGGCTGTGATGAAGCCGAAGATGAAGGTGGTGACGAGCGCGGGGCGGATCACCGGACGAATGACGCTGATCATGATCTGGAAAACGCTTGCCCCGTCGACCGTGGCGGCCTCGTCGAGTTCGATTGGTATGTCGGATATGGCATTGACCAGCATGACCAGCGCCAGCGGTATATTGACGATCGTCAGGATGAGCCCAAGGCCGATCCGTGTGTCGAGCAGGCCGAGCCACTGATACATCATGTAAAGCGGGATCGCGAAGACAACCAGCGGCACGGCGCGAAGGTTGATGACAAGCGGAAGCAGGATCTTCTGCCCGATTTCGCTGCGGGCGATTACATAGGCCGCCGGGAAGGAGAGCAGGATCGCCAGCAGCGTGCCAATGAGCGCTACCACCGTGCTGTTTGCGAGATAGAGGAAAATGTTGAAGCGCTCGGTTTCTGTCAGCACCTTCAAATAGTTGTCGAAGGTCGGTTGCTCGATCCACAGGCCGGGGTTGCTGGAAATCTCGCGCGTTGTCTTGAACGAAGTGATAAGGGTGACGAGGATCGGGAAGTTCATGGCCAGGACCACGATGCCGTAGACGATCCAGCGCAGAGGCTTCAGCATCTCATTTCTTCCTTCTCGTACCCAGCCAGTTCAGGCCGTAGAGAACCAGCAGCGATGTGATGAACAGCACGACGGAGGCTGCAACTGCCTTCCCGATGGCGCCTTCCTTGAAAAAGGCCTGATAGATGTAGATCGATAGTGATGTCGTCGATCCGCCTGCGCCGCTGCCGGTGAGAGCATAGACATTGTCGAACACGCGGAAACCGTCGATGAAGCGGATGAAGAAGGCGACGGTCAGCGTTGGCAGCATCAGGGGCAGTTCGATGCGCCATAGCCGCTGAAAGCCGGTTGCGCCATCCAGAGCGGCCGCCTCGCGTACATCTTCGGGAATGGCGATATAGGCGACGTAAAAGAGCAGAAAGGCAAACGGCGTCCATTGCAGGACTTCGACGACGACGAGCGTGCGAAAGGCGTTGTTATAGTCGAGGAAGGCCGGGCTGTCTCCGAACCACTCGAAAAGATAATAGGGCACGGGTCCGGCGAATTCATGCAGCACGAGGCGGTACATCAGACCGACCATGGCGGGCGCGACCATCAATGGCAGCATCAACGGCGCCATCAGGACCGGCCGCGCCGACAGCAGCGGCTTGAGAAAGATCGCCAGGAAAAGGCCGAGCAGGCACTCCGAGATAGCCGTGATAATGCCAAAGCGGAAGGAGAACCAGACCGATTGCCAGAAGGCCCCATCCGTCAGTGCCGCGACATAGTTACCAAAGCCGCTGATCTCAGGGCTGCGCAAGGTCTCGAACGAAACGGTCGAGACGGAATAAAGAAGATTGAGAAGAGCGGGAAAGCCAAGAAACAGCAGCAGAAACCCGACAAGCGGTGCCAGGTAGAGCCTGCCTTCGGCGCGTTTTACAAGAGCCATGGGGTTCGATCGCAGTGGCCGGATGCCGTCAGAGCCTTTTCGCTTTTCGTCGAATCGCGAAAAGGCTCTATTCTTCTGTTTTTACGCAATTCCGGACGGAAAACCGCAATACACTTTTCCTGGAATTGCTCCAAAGCCGGCACCCGGCCCTTGTCCTTATTTCTTCAAAAGATCCTGCATGCCTGCCTTGGTATGGGCAAGCGCATCCTCAAGGCTCTGCTGGCCGGACCAATAGCCGGTGAACTCCTTGGCCTGCAGCTCGTAGACCGAAAGTGCCTTGGCGGAGGTGGCGCCGGTCATGACATAGCCGTACTTGCTGGCGAACTCGCCGAGCTTCACGAGATCGGGACGCTCCTTGGCCACCTTGGCGACGACATCCGGCGTCAGGGCAGGCGAGCCGCCGGCGCGCGCATAGGCAAGGGCCGCATCCTCGGAGGACAGCCACTTGAGGAACTTGATCGCACCCTCCTTGTTCTGCGCGTTCTTGTTCAGGCCAAGGCCGAGGCCGTGAATGTGGTCGGTGCGCCCATTCGGCCCGGCGGGTGGCGCAACGATGCCGGTGACATCTGCGACGGCGGGGGACTTCTTCGCATCGGTGAGTTCGGCCGCCGCGGCGTTCCATTGCAGGGCGGTTGCTGCCTGCCCAGAGCTGAAGGCGGCATTGGTTTCGGCATATTCGTAGCTCAGCGAATCCTTCGGCGAGGCGCCGGCGTCGTAAAGCGTCTTGTAGAGCTTCAATGCTGTCTTATAGGCATCCGAGTCGATCGTGACGTTGCCACTGGCATCCATCCAGTCGCCGCCATAGGAGCGCGGCAGGGATTGGAACACCATCATGTTGAAGAGAAGGTTCTTCATCTGCAACACGGTGCCATAGCGAACCGGGCTCTGGCGGTTGACCTGCTTGCTGAAATAGAGCGAGGTCGCCGCCCAGTCGTCCCAGGTCCAGTCATCGGGCTGCTTGGGTGCCATCTCCTTGCCGAGATATTTCTTGGCGATCTCGGCATATTTGGCTTTTGCATCGGGATTGGCAATGAGCGCGTCGACGAGATCTTTGCGGTAGTACATGAAATGCAGCGACAGGTCCGTCGGCACGCCATATTGCTTGCCGTCGAACTGCATCGTCTTCAGCACCGCATCGCCGAATACCTTCGAGGCATCGGTACTGAGCTCGATCGGCTCCATATAGGGTGCGTAACGCCCGATCGAATAGGTTGCGACCAGGTTGACGTCGAAGGCATTGGAGCCGGCCGCCATGTCGGCCTGCAGCTTGTCGAAAAAGCCGTCACGGTTAAAAAACAGGAGCTCGACCTTGTCGGCGTCAGAGGCCGTCTTGTTGTAGAGATCGGCGGTGGCCCGCAGCGCCGTTTCCTCCGAACCTCCCGGCCAGCCGAGGATGACGACCTTCGCGTTTGCCAGCCCCGGCAGCGCGGCGGCAGATAGCATCAGGGCGAGCATTGCGGACGATATGCGCTTGAATTTCATTTCTGTTCCCTTTCCTTATCATTATTGGTTGGGCTAGGCAGGTCTGTTTATCGATGGCGTCCGGCAAGGTCTGCCGCGCCGATGATGCCGGCATGGTGACCGAGGCTTGCGGCAACCAGGCGCGGCGCCAAATGCGACGGAAGCCCGGCAAGCTGCACGCCGATGGCTTCGAGATAGCCGGCCGCCAGACCTATGCCGCCGCCGATGACGATGCGTTTCGGTGCAAACATCATCTGGATGTCACGGCATAGAAGTGCGACGCGCGATGCGGACTGCGTGACGATCGCCTCGGCCCAGCCGGTGCCCTCGCGCGCCTTTCGAAAGATCTCGGGGGCTTCGGCTGGATGCCCGGCGCGGGCGGCTTCGGCCGCCATCCATCGACCTGAAACGACGTCCTCCAGTGGCGACTGGCCGTGCGTCGGTCCACGGAGCAGGCCGAAATGGCCGGCTACACCCAATAGCGGCCGCCCATTGACCACGACGCCACCGCCGATCCCCGTCGATATGGTCAGGAAGACGGTATCCTCGTTGGCGCCGGCGCCGAACCTGTGTTCGCCCCAGGCTGCTGCCTGAGCATCGTTGACGGCGAAAGACGGTTTGCCGAAAAGCTTGCTGGCCTGCGCTACCAGCGGGTAGCCGTCCGGGATTGCAAGCGTTGCGGGATTGAGCGCCGACCAGCGCCCGTCGTCTATCAAGCCGGTTGCGGCGATGCCAACACGTCCGTATTGGCCGATCCAGGACTTTGTGTGCTCTGCAATGGCTGCAAGCCAGGCGTCTGGACCTGCCTCGCGGCGGGTTACGATGGTCGTTTTCCCAAGCACTTGCGCGCCTCGAACCAACGCCGCCAGGGTCTTCGTGCCGCCGATATCGATTGCGAGCGTTGCGCCATCACGCTCGGAGAACGCAGCCGAAACGGCAGCGTCGAACCAGGATGTGACGTGCTCGGTCCGCGTGATCGCGGAGCCGACGACGACGGCGCAGGCGCCGGCCCGCACGGCATCCGCCGCGTGTTCGGGGGTGCGGATGCGTCCCTCCGCGATCACATGGGGCGTGAGCTCGCGCATGGCGGCAATCAGTGCGATATCCGGTTCCACCGGCTCGGGGCCACCGACATAGCCTGACATGGTGGTGCCGACGAAGTCGACGCCGGCGCTGAGCGCGCGTTTCGCATCCTCCAGGCATGAGCAATCGGCCATGGACAAGAGACCGCGCGCCTTGATGGCGGCAAGCAGCGCCTCGATCGTTGCCGGCCGCGGCCGGTCAGTGGCGTCGAAGGCGATGATGTCGGCGCCGGCATCAGCCAACGCCTCGACGTCGGCGATAAAGGGGGTGATGCGCACCGGGCTGTCATCAAGGTCACGCTTGATGATACCGATGATCGGCGCGTCGACGGCGACCCTGACGGCTGCGACATAGGCTGCCGACTCGATGCGCAACGCCCGGGCGCCGGCGGCCAGCGCAGCACGCGCAAAGCCGCTGACGAAAATAGCCTCATCCATCGCCCCGCCCGGAACGGGCTGGCATGAGACGATGAGGCTCAGATTGAGATCTTCCTTGCGCATTCGGCACCCCTTTTGGAGCGCAACGATAGAGAATGATCACCAGAAAGCAACCGGTTTTAAACTGGTATTATCTTTGCAGTTCGAAAACGAAGTCATAGACCTCGCCCTTGTAGCGAGTCTCGCAATATTCGACGATCTCTCCATCGGCGAGAAAACACCGCCGTTCGGTCGTCAGAATTGGCGCGCCAGGCTCGCAGCGCAGATGCTGCGCATCTTCTAGCGTGGCGGCACGCGCCCGCATGCGCTGAACGGCACGCCTTGGAAGGACGCCGCGCTCGGCAAGCGCTTCGTAGAGGGAGTCGCCGACAAGCGAAGGTGAGGGGAGGAAGCGTACCGGCACGGCGGCATGTTCGACGGCGATCGGGGCGCCGTCGGCCGTCCGCACCCGACGCATTCGCAGGACCTGCGCATTGGCGGAGATGCCGAGCGCCATCATTTCGGTCGGCGAAGGGCGGGTTAACTGCTTGGAAATCCAGACGCAACCCGGTTCCATTCCACGGGCACGCAGGTCCTCGGAGAAACTGGTAAGGGTGGAAAGGGATTTTTCGACGCGGGAGCCGATCTCGCTGCGCGCGCCCTGCCGTCGGCTCAACATGCCTTCCTCTTCCAGCATGGCGAGTGCTTTTCGAACTGTGACGCGCGACAGGGAGAGGGTTTCGGCAAGCGATCGCTCGCCCGGCAATACCGAGCCGGATTTGAAGGCATGGCTGCGAATGGCCGCTTCGATCGCGCTCTTGAGTTGCTTGTAGAGCGGCATCCCCTGAGCGCCGGAAGCCAGTTCTTTCCTCACCAGTTCGATAATATCAGTTGCCAAGGCAAACTTCCTTTGATGGCACGATGACGAAAATCTCGTCTCGTTCGAGACTGGTATTATACTGTACAGGTTTTTGCGATCTGTCGAGGCGGGCAAAGGGCATACCGGTCCGCTGATACGGGCCGGTATGCAGTTCGTATTAGGAGGCTAGAGCACGACGTTCGGTCTGTGCCGGCATGGCTTTACCGGGAACCCGCAGAGGGGCCTTCGCGACGACGGGAGAGACGGCAGGTGAAATGCGGGCCGTATTGGCCTTCGCAGCTCCCAGCCAGCGAAGAATCGCGTCGAAGCCGGGCTGGGCAGCCCGCTTGAATTCCGGGCTCATTTCCTCATCCATGCCGCAGAGCGAGGCAATTTCCTGGAAATCCACACGTCCTGCCCGAAGAGGGGGACGCGACTGGAAAACGATCAGGCCGATCATGAAGCCTTTGATATTCTCGAAGCTACGCGGCTGAAGCAGCGGCTTGAGCCGCATATCGCAAAAATCCGAGATCTTGCGCTGGAAAACGTCAGAGGCAGAGCTTTTCTTTATGGGCATTATTCATTCCTTGCAGGCGACATCATCCAATAGTCGGGGTGTGGCCCGCTAAAGCACGCAGGTTAACGAAGCGCAAACAACCGACCGATTGGCCGCTTTCAAATCTACGATGCGTCGCCATTTGGCAAGCGAAAGATCGATCACGCTTCGGTCAGCACCGTCTCCGGCATGAGGTGGCGGCAAAAGGCCAGAAGTCTTGTCGCCAGGCCATCAAGACCATGAAAAAACTGTAACTTGCCTCCCGCGCCATTGAGAGCGACATTTGCCTCGCGCCGGAATTATGAGGTGAAAGACATGTCAGTCTTGGAAATGCTAGTCAGACGCCGGATGCAGGAAGAATATGCCAAGGGTACATCGCCAGAGCGCATATCGCGTCTCCTGCAGGAATTCTTCAACGGAGCAGAAGCCTCCCAAGCTGATGTCTCCCGTTCAATGGATAGTGCCAATGAATTCAAGATTGCAGATGGTTAGGCTGTGATCTTTGCATGAAACAAAGCGCTGTTTCACGGGAAGTTTTACGACGCTTTGTTCATTTATAGTGCTCTTTCGATCTGGCCTGCCCATGTTGGCAGGCCTCATTCAGCAGGCGAATGGCTTCGCGCGTAGCGGAGCTGCGGCGGACATGGCGCTGAATGATCTTGTCACCTGCTCCTCTCTCGACGTCGTCGTTTCCGCCATGACGCAAATTGAGAGGCCAGCAGTTTAGAACCCGGTCGCCGCGATTTCTCTCAGTCAAATGATGACTGCTTTCGGCCCTGCCTGGCAGCCCTGGCCGCGATCAGAGCACGACGACCTTTGTTCCCACGCCGACCCGGCCATAGAGATCCATGACATCCGGATTTGCCATGCGGATGCAGCCGGAAGACACCGCCTTGCCGATCGAGTTCGGCTCGTTGGTGCCGTGGATGCGATAGAGGGTGGAACCGAGATAGAGCGCTCTTGCTCCAAGAGGGTTATTGAGGCCGCCCTCCATGTGGTCAGGCAATTCTGGGCGGCGAGCGATCATTTCCTTGGGCGGCGTCCAACCGGGCCACTCCGCCTTGCGGCTGATCGTCTCCGTGCCCTTCCAGGAGAAACCTTGCTTGCCGACACCGATGCCGTATTTGAGGGCAGTTCCGTCGTCGAGCACGAGATAGAGGCGCTTTTCCTTGGTGGAGATGACGATGGTGCCGGGGTCGTAGCCAGAGAAGCGCACGACCGTACGCGGGATCGGCGACTGCGCCAGACTGGCCCGCTTGTCATCCTTGAGGCCCGGACTGAACTGGGGAGACACCGCATTCCGATCGATCGAAGCCTGCCGCCGCGGACGAGGAGCTGGCGGATAATCACTGTCTTCATCGTCGTTATAGTTATAGGGGTCACCCCGATAGTAATAGCCATCGTCGAGACGCGGATCGTCGCGATAGCGTCGCGGCGCCTCTCGCAAATAGCGTGGAGCAACATAGCCGCCGTCCAGGTCATCGCCGTAATCCGGCAGATATCTCCATTCCTGCGCATGCGCAGCAGTGCTTGCCATCAGTAAAGCCAGAGCGGGCAAAAGAACAAATTTCGTAGTCTTCATGTGATAACCATACTTCCCGAAGAACGCATCGGATTGCGCCCCGTGTCGACGGGGTATGCGTGCCGCAGACAATTCCGGAAACGGCGGGCGTAATTGTGGCAGCGGCGATCGAAAGTCGTGTTTTTCCGACCTGTTTTTGAGGTGCTGCTACCGATACGCGATGCGTAAACGGGAGGCCGCACGGCGCGTTTCTGTCATCGACCCGAAAAGATTCTCGCAGCTGGCGTCTACCGAAGACGGCCTGACCGGTTATCGAGCGGGACACTGTTCGTTGGAATAACCTCCTCTACCAGTTTGTCGAACCCGCCTGGCTCTGGCCGAACGAAACGGCACCGGATGATTACTTGGTGGATATTGCCAGTTTCGACCAAGCGGGATCACTGGAAGGATCCGTCGACCAGAACTGGATATCTGCGAAGTCGATTGACTGCACGATATCGGGCAAAGTGTCCCTGTAGATCCCAAAGCGCGGTTGAACGTCGATGAACGGACGGCCGTCTTGATGGCGCATACCGTGATCGAGAAAGCCGAGGCGCCCCGTATAGGAAGTGTCGCAGGCGCGTCCGTTGAGATGGACCTGCAGAGAGCTTGCTCCCTCCTGCAAGCTCGGCTTCAGCATCACATTCACATCGTTCCAGTCACCCACATTCAGGTGCCAGGGACCGCAGATTATCTTGGACTCACCGGCGTTGCAGTCGGCGCTTCCGCGCACCTTGGCAACGAAGTTCGCCCCTGTTTCCGTCGGTATGGCCTCGATTTTGAATAGCGGATTTGCCGCCTGGCAAGCTCCAAGAGGTTTCGTCTCTTCCGTTGGGATGTTTTGCTTTACCTGATGGATGACGGTGCGGTTGCCAAGCCCCCGCCAGGGGGCTTCGAGCCGAAAGGCAAAATGATACCAAGTCGGCTCATCGAATTTGATGACCTCTTTCCTGATCTGGATTTCTACCCGTTCCGTCGGCGCATCGCCGACACTCTGGTCCGGGGCGTCACCTGGATGCACCGTGATACGCAATATCGGCCTGGAAGGGGAGGAGAGATCGCAAACGATACGCGATCTCCATGAGGCAGGATCCAGCCTGCTGCTGATCCGCCAGAGCTTCGATGGATGCTCGCTGTCGGCGGCGCATAAGTCGGCAAAGCTGCCCGCCAGGGGAGACACGGCTTCCTGTGCCATGGCGTGCGATCCGTTCAAAGCACCCAGGCATAGTAAAACGAAGACAAGCTGCAGAATTCTCGAGGTCATCATCGTCGGTCTTTTCTGAAAGACAGGATAGGGTCTGGGAAGCGGCGGCTCCAGCCAGCTTTCTTGACCAACGATATTGGTTGCAAAGCCTCAGTTCATTTCTATCGGTCGAAAATTGTGGGTCAAGCGTGTTTCGATCGGCAACGTCACGCTGGGCACTGCAGGGGTGGATGGACGCCAGTCAATCATCCCGTTTACCGTCGGCGGACAGTTTCCAGCCTTCCTCATCGATACGGCTGATATTGAGCTTGTCACCGTTGAGCGACAGGACATATTTGATCTGCGTGCCGTATCCTATGTCTTGCATGTCGATCACGAATGTATGCCCATCCGACCACCTCCCTTTGGCGGCGGGGATGTGGCCCGGGTAGTGGCCGGAAAGCGCGGGCTGGCCTTTGCGATAGAGCCCGTCAAGTCCGATCGGTACGCCTTGCGCGATTGAAGAGCCCGCCGGATAACGCAAATACTGTTCATATTCGAGATGCGGATGAGGGCCGGTCAGAAATAGGGTAAGTGACCTTAATTCCAGATCGTTGTCGGGAAATTTATAGGTTTTTCCGGAACTGGTGGAGGCCATCTCCGGGGTTGGGCCAACGGCTGTTGGTTTCTCAACCGCAGCATCTTTGGTGATACTGGCAAGCTGCTCGGCCGCGTTCGGGTTTGGGGGAAGCGCAGATTCGGATTTGACCGCCGAGGAAACATTATCAGCCAGATTGCGGAGCGGGACATATTTTCTGGCGGTCGTCACAACCACGATATCCAGATCGGGAAACACCGCTATATTCTGACCATCCTTGCCGTTCGCCATGTAAACGTGCCGTTCGGGCAATATCCAGAAGAAGTTCGAGTAGCTCTGGCTGGGATCGTATGATGCATGCGTATTTACGATCCTGTGGTTCAAAACATCCGCCCAGCCGGCTGGAAGAAGTTGCCTTCCCTCCCACTCGCCATGATGCAAATACAGATAGCCGAATTTTGCCATGTCGCGCGGCAGCAAGAACAGCATCCCGTCTCCGATTGTCAGACCTTGGGGATCGCGGTCCCAATGCAAATCGGTAATGCCTAGGGGAGCGAAGAGCTTTTCGCGCGCATAATCCTCCTCGGGCTTGCCGGTAAGCCGGGTGATGATCGCGGAAACGAGATCCGGGTTGCCGTTGCTATAGTTGAAAACTTCTCCTGGCGGATGGGCCATGGGGCGATCAAGAATGAATTGGGTCAAATTGGACGCCCGGTACATATCCTGCATTGTTTGCTGCGTACCGCCCTCAAACCCCTGATCCCAATCGAGGCCGGACGTCATGTCCAGAAGGTTTTGAATCGTGATCGCCTTCTTTCTGTCGTCCACATTGGCAATGTGCCGGTCGGCGAAGAAGTCGAGTACGGGATGATCGAGACGGTCGAGCAGGCCGTCCTTATAGGCCATGCCGAGAAGCGTGCCGGTAACCGCCTTTGTGGAGGAAAATATCTCGTGCGGAACATCCCCAGTATAGGGCGCATAATAGGCTTCAGTGACAATGTGCCCGTGACGCACGACGAGGAGGCTGTCAAAATTGTGACTTTCCCCATAGGCGACAAGCTTGGCGAGTGCGGCGGAATCCATGCCCTGCTCTTCCGGCGTTGATGTCAGCCATTCTTTGGTCGGCCATACCGAATTATTCGTGTCCTGCGCCCGAGCAGGCTTGAAGTGAGCGAAGGCGAGCAGAGCGCACAGGCTCAACATCGCACTCAAGACGAAACGTTCTTTGATTGGTACGTTCATGGCGGTCTCCTATCTTATGGAGACTATGCCGCGCGGAGCCCGCGCATTCTCGCCGAAAATTGGAAAATGACTTGCCGATTTCTCACCGCGGCTTGCCGATTATAACATTCCTTGCTGCATCCGGCTGTTTCGCCGTCGGCTGGGTGAGGATTTGACGGCGAAATTCGGTCGGCGTCAGGCCTGTTTCTGCCTTAAAGGCTCGGTTGAACGGGCCGAGCGACTGGAAGCCGGCATCCATGGCGACCGTCAGGATCGACACGTCCTTTTGGCTGGGATCGGCCAGAGCCACCTTGGCTTCATCGATCCGATACCGGTTGAGAAAGGCGTTGAAATTGCGGTAGCCAAGACCTTCGTTGATAATTTGACGCAAGCGATATTCCGGCAGGCTCATAAATGCGGCAAGAGAGCCGATGGTCAGCCCTTCGCGACGATATATGCGCTCGGTCGTCATCAGGCGCTCCAGGCGAGCGAGAAGTGTCGGTTCAATTCCTGGGCTGCCTTCCGTTTCGATCGGAGCGGAAGAGGGCCTGTCGACGGATGTAGCTGCCCGTTCGGAGATAACGGCTTGATCGGGCGAGGCCGTGCGGAACACGCTCCAGCCGGCAAGCGCCGCCAACAAGCAAAGACTAATCCCGTTGGCGAGGTTTCGCGCCGAGGCGGACCATGTCAGGATGGCGACAGAGGAGAGATTGGCGATCGCATTGAACGCGATATAGGTCAGCGTTCCCATCAGCACGGCGACGCGCAACCGTCGTCGCCCGGCAACCAAATCCATTCGCCAGCTCGCAATCGTCTGCATCATTGCGAGCACCCCGAAGCTGAGATTGGCGACCGTAAGAACCCGATTGATCGCCGAGGCTGCAGAAGCCGATACGATGCCATAGGAAGCAATCAGCGTCAGGCCGACCAGGGCGATCCAGACGTTGCGATGCCAGGGCCGGAAGACAAAATCGTCGTCGAAAACCACCCGTGCCCAGAGCCAGAAGGCGATCGAGCCGCTCGATGACAGTGCGATGAGTGGCAGCCTTGCCCAATGCCACTCCGACGGCAAGCCCGGTGCGTCGATAATCGCAGAGGCGGAACCGGCCGCAGCCAGGGCGGGGCGAATGAATTCTGCGGGGCGATGGCGCAGAAAAACGGCGGTCATCATCAGCAGCAAACCTGCGGCCGCACCACGACAACCGTTATCGAGAGCAATGAGGCCAGCGCTGCTCATGCCCCAAGGGTCTCCACCGCGACACAGTTCAAGAATGCACGGCGGCGAGTGGCCTGAGCATGTTGGCACCGAGCCAGATGCTTGAGAGTTACGGCGTCATCGTCAGCCGATAACGTTGCCAGCTGATGGCGCTTCCCGAATTCATTCGCGAGATCGGGACTTCGTGGCAGGTTGGAAGGCATGTGGGAACCGCCTAAACAGTTACAATCCGTCCGAGGATATGTCCGGCAACCATTTTCTGCCCCAAGGGATAGGATGACCTCGTGCGATCGTCAATTCAGCTTGGCGAGCGATTTTCCCTCATCGTCGAAGAGATGACACATGCCCGGATCGATATGGAGTGAGATCGGTGTATGGAGTGGGGTGGTGTCGGCGCCTTCTGTCTGGACGACAAGAGAATGACCCGATGCGGTAGCGACGTGAAAGATCGTCAGGCCCCCAAGCCGCTCTGCAAGCACGACCTGTCCTGTAAACTGATCGCCTTGGCCGATACGGATATGTTCGGGGCGGATTCCAAGCGTCAGTTTTGAACCTACCTTCACCTTTTCGGAAAAGACTGGAACGGTCATGGTGCTTCCGCCGCCCAATGCCACGGATATGCCATCTGGGCCGATGGTCTCAGCCGTTGCCGGCAGCAAATTCATCTTCGGCGAACCGATGAAGCCGGCCACGAAGATGTTTGCGGGGGTATTGTAAAGCGCCAGCGGCGAGCCGACCTGCTCGATCCGGCCGCCGTTCAAGACGACAATCTTGTCGGCCATGGTCATTGCCTCGATCTGGTCGTGGGTGACGTAGATCATGGTTGCGGCCAGTTCGTCGTGCAGGCGCATCAGCTCCAGCCGCATGTTGACGCGCAGCGCTGCGTCGAGATTGGAAAGCGGTTCGTCGAACAGGAATATCTTCGGATTTCGAACGATCGCACGGCCGATGGCAACGCGTTGCCGCTGGCCACCCGACAGATCTTTCGGCCGGCGGTCGAGCAGATGCGTCAATTCCAGAATCTTTGCCGCTTCTTTGACCTTCTGATCGCGCTCGTCTGTCGAGACGCCGGCGATTCTGAGCGCAAAACCCATGTTGTCGGCGACAGTCATATGCGGGTAGAGCGCGTAGGATTGGAACACCATTGCCAGCCCGCGTTGCGACGGATCGATATCGTTCGAGCGCTTGCCGTCGATCATGAGATCGCCGCCCGTTATTTTCTCGAGACCGGCGATCATGCGCAGAAGCGTGGACTTGCCGCAGCCGGAGGGGCCGACGAAAACGACGAATTCACGGTCGTCGACATCCAGATCGATGCCCTTGATCACCTCAAGTGCGCCGTAGGACTTACGGGCGTCGCGGAGTTTGAGATTAGCCATTGCTGGCCTCCTTTTTACCGGCAGATACAGACGTACCAGGTTTGTCCGTGCTTTTAGGGCTCATCGGCTCGAAGTCAGCTTTGCCGTAGCCATCGAAGATGAGGCTGGCGGCCCCGATCAGACCGGCATGGCGCCCGAGCTGTGCGGCAACGATCGGCACGTTGCGATAGGCGGGCATGGCGCGCTCGCGAACCGTCGCCACCATTTGATCATGCAGAAGATCGAAGCCATGTGAAATTCCGCCGCCCATGACAAGCACGTCGGGGGAATAGAGGTGGAGCAGATTTGTAAAGCCGATCCCGAGCCACCGCGCCTCGGCATTCAGCAGCTCCAGGGCTTCCGTGTCGCCCTTTCGCGCGGCTTCGACGACATGCCGCCCGGTGACGTCGGCATCGGCGGCGAGCGAGCGCAGTACCGATCCGTCTGACGGTCTGGTACGGGTGGTTGCACGCCTGCCGAGCGCCGTGCCGGAGGCGACTGCCTCAAAGCAGCCGACTGCCCCGCAAAAACAACGTTCGCCCTCGCTCGTGATCGTCATGTGGCCGATCTCGGCAGCGAGGCCACGTCTGCCGTGCAGAATCCGGCCGTCGGCAATCACGCCACCGCCGATACCAGTCGATACTGTGACGAACACCATCGATCCCGCCCCACGGCCGGCGCCATATCGCCATTCGCCAAGCGCTGCCGCGTTTGCATCGTTTTCAAGCCGTACGGGCAGCTGGAAGTGGCTGTGGAGAATGTCCGCCAGCGGAACTTCATGCCATCCGACCAGGGTCGGAGCGGCAATGACAACACCGGCGTCCGGATCGAGCGGGCCAGGCGCGCCGATCCCGATCCCGATTGGAGAAAGATCGGGCGTTTCCGTCAGCACCGTTTCGGCCAGCAGTTCGATCTGCCGGATGACGGCGGCCGGGCCTCCGGCCGCGTCCGTCGACAGCGACGAGAACGCCAGAAGGCATCCGGCATCATCGATAAGCGCAGCGCGAAGCTCCGTTCCACCGAGATCGAATGCAAGAGCGACCTTTTTCACGAAATTCGGCTCTCCAACCCATGCAGCCAGGCAATACGGTCGCCAAGGTTCTTGTCGCCGAATGCCAGCGACCCGAGAACCACCGTCTGTGCTCCGGCCTGGCGCAGAAGCGGCACCGTCTGCTCGCGAATGCCTCCATCGGCGGCGAGTATGATCTGATCCTCGCGGCCGGCTTTTCTCAGGAGGGAGCGCGCTTCGACCAATCGGTCGCATGCCTTTTCGGAAAGGCTTTGTCCTTTGACGCCGATCGAGGTTCCAAGCAGCGTGACGAAGGCGACATGATCGATGAAAGGCTCGATCGCCGATACGGGCGTCTCCAGTCGTAGCACCACGCCAGCTTCGGCACCCAGCTCCTTGGCAAGTGCGATTGCGCGCAAGCCCGCATCGCCGTTTTCAGCATGAACGCTGATCAAATCCGCGCCCGCCTCTATGAATTGGCGCGTCTGTTCCTCGACGATTTCGGCCTCGACCATGAGATGGACATGGATCGGCTTGGCGGTCGACTTGGCAATGCGTGCGACAAAATCCGGAAAGAACAGGAAACCCGGGGTAAAGCGCGCGTCGGCAACATCGATGTGATGCAGATCGACATAGGCTTCGATGCGCTTGAGGTCGGTTTCCATATTGGCAAGGTCGGCCGACCAGAGCGAGAATTCGCCGAGAAGCCTGTTGCGGGGAAGCGCTGCGATGGCCGCCGGGCCGGAAAGGGGTTTGGACGTCATGATAGAACAAAGCTCCGGATTGTTTTGGATGCTAGAAAATGCGCAATGGCGTCTTGGACTTCGGCAAAATGCCTGATCTTGTCGACAGCCTTGGCGGTGACTTCGACAAGGCTTGCGTCTGGAATGACATCGGTGAGTGTCTGCGCGCAGGAGAGCGGATGGATCGCGTCCTGCCGGTTGCCGATGATCAGGGTGGGCATGGCAAGGACGGCGGCAGCTGCCTGCGGAACATCTGGCCCGTCTGCGGCGATATCAGCCAGAACAGAGGCAAAGGCGACGGCATCTGGCCTGTCGAAATAGCCGAGCAGGGAAGAGAAGTTGTCCGGTGCTTCGGAGGCGATCCGTCGCCCTATTTCGGAGGCGACAAAACGCCTTTTGGCCTCCTCGATCGGGTGCGAACGGATCAGGGCGGCGACGGTGCGGATCGGCTCGAGATTGTCTGGCGATGCCTCGAAGGTCCAGGCAGGGCGCACGAGAACGAGCCCGGCGACCCGGTGGGGGTGATGATGGGCAAGATGCAGGGCAATGGCCGCGCCCATTGAAATACCGCCGACGACGAAGCGGTCAAAACCGCATTCAGTCGCCGCGGCCAGAACGTCCTCGGCAAACATACGGATCGAAAAGGGCCGCGCATTGCCGAGCGAGGATGCGCCATGTCCACGGCACTCCAGCGTCAGCCGGCGAATATTTGCGGCAGGGACATTCTGCGCCACCTGCATCTCATCGCCGCCAAGACCATGCTGAAAGACGACCGGAAGCCCCTGACTATTCTCATAGACGGCAAGTTCCGCATCGCCGCGCTTGAACGTTTTCTTTTCCATCAGATCAACGCCTTGAGGAAGCCGGCGACGCCGGACGCTTCCGAAGCCGAAAGGCCATGCGTCACGAGCGGTCCGTCGAAATTCACGGCGCGCAGCCGTGCGATGAAGTCGGCAAAATCCACCACACCTTGCCCGGCGGTTGCGAAGCGGCCGTCGGCATGACGATCCTTGGCATGGGCCAAGGTGATGTGACCGGCCGAGGTTTCGATCGCCTCTGCGACGATCGCCCTTGCTTGCGCCGGCGTCGCCTGTTCGAAGAGATTGGCAGGATCGAGCACGATGCGCAGCCGCCGGGATCCCATCTCGCCGATCAGCCGGCGGGCATCGCTTGCCGAGGTGACGATATTGGCCTGCTCCGGCTCGATGCCGAGATCGACGCCGTGCCGCTCAGCCAGCTCCAGAGCCTCCGACATTTCCGCCGCCATGTCGGCCCAGGCCGAAGGATCGCCATTGTCGGGATGATGAGCCCATTGATCATTCGGATCGCGCGTTCCTGTGCAAAGCGTCACCAGCGGAATGGCGAGTGCTGCTGCCGCTTCGATGACGACGGCGAGCTGGGCAAGGCCTGCCCGGCGCACGGCGATCTCGGGGTGAGCCATGTTGTAGGTACCCGACAGGGCGGCAAGCGAGATGCCCGTCGCGTCTACGGCCGAACGAACCGCTGCGATCGTCGTTTCCGAAACGGCATCGGGCATGGACGGGAGGCCGCAGCAGGCAAGATTGAACTGTGCGCATGCATAACCGCTGTCGCGTACTGCCGAGAGAACGCCGAGCGGCTCCGTTCCGGGAAAGGTCTTGGCGAAGATCCCGATCTGCATCAGACCGCTCCCGAAACCGATGCGAGTTCGACGCGCTCGCCCCGTTCGACCGATCGGGCGATCGCTACCATTGCGCGGATGGAGGCAAGGCCGTCCTCGACATTGGCGCCGCGCATCGGCGCGCCGTTCAGCGCAGTATCGGCAAGCCCCTCCAGTTGCCGGCGGAAGAAATGGCCGTCCGCACCGAGCGGCTTTCTGCTCGTCGCATCCTTTTCATGGAAGATTTCCACTTCACTCGAGCGGAAGTACCAGGGATTGAAGGTCTTTGCGAGAACCGAGCCGTTCTCGCCGTAAAGCTGGAAACCCTCGTGCCAATCCATACGCACGGCAACCGTCAGGTCCAGATGCCCGAGGGCAACATTGGCAAACTCGGTCTCCACGAACCAGCAATAGGCGCCGGCGCGTTCCAGAAGCCGCGCGCGAACCGCGACGATCTCGCCGCAGAAGAAGCGCGCGGTGTCGACCAGATGCGAGCCATGCGCCAGCATGAAATATTGCCTGAGATCAGCCTTGGGATTGCCTGATGGTTTGCGCGCAAGCTTGCTGGTGACGGGCAGGGGCTGCACCGCATCCGTATTGGTGTAGCGGTGGGTGGAGTCGCAATACCAAGCCTTCATTGCAAAGATCTGGCCTATGTCGTCGCGCACGAAATCGCGCGCCGCCTCAAGCGCCGGATCGAAGCGCTTCATGTGCCCGACCTGCAGGATCTTGCCCGATCGACGTACCGCCTCGGCCAGCTGCTGCCCTTCCTCGACGGATACGCCGATCGGCTTTTCGCAGAGCACATGCTTTCCAGCTTCGAGTGCCTTTATGGACATCGGCACGTGATAGGCGTCAGATGTCGCGACGATCACGGCCTCCAGATCCGGATCGGCAAGCATGGCATCGTAATCGTCGTACATCTTCTGCGGCTCATAGGTCGCGCCCATGCGGGCGAGAAGATCGGGCGCCGCATCGCAGATCGCGTAGAGATCGGCGTTCCGCGCCTTGACGCAGGATTCCAGATGCGCGAATTGCGCGATCGGCCCGCAGCCGAGCACTCCGACGCGAAGACGGCGACTTTCCTTTTCGATCATGGTTCTGTTCCTTATGCGCCGTAGCCGCGCATGGTTTGGCGATTGGCTTTGACCGCAGCGGCGGGATCGGCGCCGGCCGTCTCGGATTCTTCCTCCAGCACCAGCCAGCCATTGAAGCGTGGGGCTGCCGAGACGAGATCGATCACGGCTGGCGTATCGAGAACACCCTTGCCGAGCATCGCCCATCGGTCATGCGCATCGACATCCTTCAGATGCAGGTAGCGGATACGGTCCTGATAGGTGCGCATCGTGTCAAGCATGTCGGCATGTCCCCGCAGGATATGGCCGGTGTCCGGCACCCAGCCGACCAGGCTCGGGTCGAGCAAGGCGAAGATGCGGTCGTAATCGGCGCGGTCGAACAATAGCGTATTGTGATGCGAGCTCGGATGCACGGCGATCTGGACACCGGCGGCCTTGCCCAGCTCTCCGGCGCGATTGTAGAACTCGCCAGCAATGGCGAACTTGCCGTCTCGCGGACCGTCGGACACGACTGTTGCCGAACCGATGGAAACGAGTGCTCCCGGAAAATGCGCGGCATAGTCGATCCAGCGCTTCGACGTCGCCAAGTCATCCTTCATCGCGTCGGCCACCGTAAAGCCGCTCTTGGAACCGAAGGCGAAGGAGACGAGTGTCAGGCCGTAGTCCTTCAACGCATTTGCAAAGGCATGCGGGTCTGCGGCATAGCGGCCGATCATCGTGTCGGTGATTTCGATGCCCGAATAGCCGCCGGCGGAAATGGCCGAGAGCAGGTCGTCTGCCGTTCCCGCCCAGGCATTGCCGAGCATTTCCCATGTAAACGTCTGGCAGCCGACTTTTATGTCCTTGCGCATTCCCTTTATTCCTTGATTCCGCCTTGGGTGAGGCCTTCGATGATGTGTCGTTGGAAGAAGAGCACCAAGATGATGAGCGGCACGGTGACGACGGCCGATGCGGCGGCGATGTCTCCCCAGGGCACATAATATTGGTTGGTGAAATTGGCGATGCCGACCGGGATCGTCTGGCTGTCGCTGTCCGAGGTGAAGGCCAGCGCGAACAGGAACTCGTTCCAGGCGGTGATGAAGGCAAGCAGGCCCGTCGTGACCAGGCTCGGCAACGACATCGGCAGGATGATATGCCAGAGCAGGCCGACCGGTCCGACGCCGTCCATGCGGGCTGCCTCGTCGATCTCGCGCGGGAGCGTTTCGAAATAGCCGAACAGGACCCAGGTCACCAGCGGCAATCCGAGGGCGAGATAGGTGATGATCAGCGCCGTATAGGTGTCGAGCAGCCCGAGATCGGAGGCGATGAGATAGAGTGGTCCGACAAGCGCGATCTGCGGAAACATCGATACCGAAAGGATGACCGTCAGGATGCCGAAACGGCCCTTCACATCGAGGCGCGACAGCGAAAAGGCCGCCAGCGAACCGACGATCAAGCAGAGTGCTGTGGTCGCAAGCGAAATGACGAGCGAATTCAGCACATAGTGATGCAGGCCCTTTTCGACGAAGGCGTTGTAGTAGTGCTCCAGCGTGAACGGGTTCGGTATGAGCGAAGGCGTTCCCTCGGTCAGAGCCTTGTCGAGTTGGAGCGACGTCGAAAACTGCCAGATGAACGGGCCGGCGGACCAGATGAGGATGAACAGGGCGCCGAGATAGATGAGGATGTTCTGGAAGACTGAGCGACCTTCGTTCATGTCGTCCTCCTGATCTGGCGCACGAGGAAGATGCAGAAGCCGACGGCGATCAGTCCCTCGGTGATGAACATGGCGGTCGATACCGCCGAGCCGTAGCCGAACTGAAGCGTCGAGAAGAGTACCTTGTAGGAAAGCGTCGAAAGCGTCTCCGTGGAATCGGCCGGGCCGCCGCCCGTCAGCACATAGACCAGGTCGAAGACGCGGAACGCATCGAGCGCACGGAAGAGGCCTGCAATCAGCAGCGTCGGCATCAGAAGCGGCAGGCGGATATGCCAGAAGATCGTCCAGGCTCTTGCCCCATCCATGCGAGCCGCCTCGATCAGCGATTTCGGGACAGTCTGCAGTCCCGTCAGCAACAGAAGCGCCATGAATGGCGTGGTCTTCCATACATCGGCAAGGATGATCGTCGTCAGCGCCGTATCGGGCGAGCCGTACCAGTTGACGTTCTGGTCGATCAGTCCAGCATGCAGAAGGATGAAATTGATGATGCCGTGTTGACCGTCGAAGAGCCAGCCGAACATTTTAGACGTGACGACAGTCGGCATGGCCCAGGGCACGAGCATCGCGGCGCGGATCATGCCGCGGCCGGCGAAGGTCTCGCAAAGGATCAGCGCCATCGCCAGGCCGATGAACGTCTCGAGTAAAGTCGAGATGAGAGTGAACCAGATCGTGTGCCACCAGGCATTCCAGAACGGTGGGTCGGCCAGCAACTGCACATAATTGGCGATGCCGATGAAATCATTGTCCTGGGTGATCAGCGAGCGGTTGGTGAAGGACAGATAGATGCCGTTGACGATCGGATAGAAGGATACCGATGCCAGCGAGAGAAATGCCGGTAACAGCAACAGCCAGGGCCAGAGGGCGCTTGACAGCGCCCTCGATTTGCCTGGGGCTTGCTCGGAAACGGCAACCGTCATCGTCATGGCCATTTCAGCCGACGATCTTGTTGATCTGGGCCGCGGCTGCCTGCAGTTCCGCCTTGACGTTGCCGCTGACCAGCGCTTTCGAGATGCTGGACTGCAATGCCAGCGTCACCTTGGCATATTGCGGCGTAATCGGCCGCGGCGTGGCCCCGGTGAAGACGCTCTGAAGGCTCGCCATGAACGGCTGCTCCGCCTTCAGCTTCGCATCCTGGAAGATGGCGGGACGCGAAGGCGCGAGACCGAAATTGAGCGCAAGCCGGGTCTGGGTTTCCGGCGAGGACATCCAGGTCAGGAATTCGATCGCCGCTTCCCGCTTCTTGGAGTTGGCATTGACGCCCAGCTGATAACCGCCAAGGCACGCGGAACTCTTGCCGCCGGCAAAATGCGGCAATGGCGCGACGGCGACCTTGTCGACGACATGCGAGGCTTTCGGGTCCTGCGCGATCGGATAGACATAGGACCAGTTGCGCATGAACATGGCTTCGCCCGACGTAAACGGCTGGCGAGAGGGCTCCTCGTCCCAGGAAAGCACGTTCTGAGGGCTGATCTTCGTCTTGTTGATGGTGTCATACAGGAACTGGATCGCGGCAACGGCGGCATCGTCGCCGATGACAGAGGATTTTCCGTCGGCGGAAAGAATGGAGCTGCCGTTCGATGCGATGATTTCCACCGCATCGCAGACCAGAACTTCGGCCTGCTTGCCCTGCCAGAGATAACCGAACTTGGCGTCGCCGGCCTTCTGCGCCTCTGCGGCCATCGTAGCCATGTCGGCCCAGGTTTCCGGCACCTTGCCGCCATGCTTCTCCACCAGATCCTTGCGATAGTAGAACATGCCGGAATCGACGAACCATGGCAGTGCGGTCAGCTTGCCGCCATAGGTGCAGGCAGCCACCGTGCCCGGGAAATAATCGGCGCGCTTGTCTTTCGGGAAATATTCGTCAAGCGGCAGCGCCCAGCCGGCGGAGGCAAAGCCTGCAATCCAGATGACATCCTGGCTGAAGACGTCGGGCGTTCCGTTACGGCGGGCGAGCTGCTGGACGAGGCCCTGATAGACTTCCGTCGACGAACTCGGCGGCGGCAGTTCGATGAACTTGACGGTGATGCGGCTTTGCGACTCGTTGAAAGCCTTGACGAGGTCGCCAAGGCCTTCCTTGCCGAAGAAGCTGGCGCTGGCAAAGCTGATTTCCGTTCGATCGGCAGCGCGTGCCGGGCGGATGCCGAGGCCTGAGGCTACTCCAAGCGTTGCCGTGCCGATAGCGGCGCCGGCAGCACCCAACAGCAGCTGACGACGATCAAGCATTATCGATTGTCCGGCAATCTTGGAACCAGCCGGTGTCTTCTTGATATCTGTCATATTTCCCTCCCAGGAAGACTGGCGACCTCCAAACCTCCGCGCCAGTATTCGCATATGTTTTATAAAAATTTGTCGCGCGTCAAGAAATAAGATGCTTTAAATCAACCCGGGAGTCGTCGCTTGGACGCGCTGAAACGCGGCGAGCGGGCGTAGAGGATCAGGGAGGATCGGGAAATATGGCTGGTAATTCAAAAGCTAAACTCGGCATCGGCGTTATCGGTTGCGGTAACATCTCGATGACGTATCTGCGCAATGCGGCGCTGTTTTCAGGCGTCGAATTGCGGGCCTGCGCCGATATATCGGCCGATGCGGCCGTGCTGCGGGCTCGCGAATACGGCATTCGTGCGCTGAGTGTCGACCAATTGCTCGCCGATTCCGAAGTTGATCTCGTGCTGAACCTCACCGTTCCCGCCGTCCATTTCGACGTCACCAAGTCGGCCCTATCGGCCGGCAAGCACGTCTTCACGGAAAAGCCGCTAGCAACATCGGCGGCGGATGGTCGTGTTCTCGTGGCGGAAGCCAGGCGGCGCGGATTGCGGCTGGGTTCTGCTCCTGACACTTTCCTAGGTGCAGCGGGTCGCCGGGCGCGCCGCCTGATGGAAGAGGGTGCGATCGGCCGTCCGGTCAGCGGTACCGCCTTCATGATGGGGCGTGGCATGGAGCACTGGCACCCCAACCCGCAATTCTACTACCAGCTGGGCGGCGGCCCCGTCTTCGATATGGGTCCCTATTATCTGACGATGATGGTGAACCTGCTCGGCCCGGTCGTGCGGGTCATGGCAATGGCGACCAAAGGCCAGGAAGAGCGGGTGATCACCGCCGATGGCCCATTCAAGAATACCAGTTTCAAGGTCGGCACGCCCACAAACATCCTGTCGCTTCTGGAATTCCAGTCCGGCGCGACCGTGAATTTCGGTGCGTCCTGGGACGTTTTTCGCCACTCCAATCATCCAATCGAGCTGCACGGCACCGAAGGTTCGCTGCGCTTGCCCGACCCGGACACGTTCGGCGGAACGGTCTCACTGTCCGAGCGCGGCGCAGATTGGTACGACTTTGAAAGCGAGGGTGAACTTTACGGTGCGAAAAATTGGCCTTTTGCCGCACCGGATCGGGCCAATTACCGCATGCTCGGTGTTGCCGATCTTGCGCGAGGGCTTCAGGAGGACAGGCCGCCCCGAGCCTCGGGGGACCTCGCACTTCATGTCCTTGAAGTCATGGAGGCTATTCTTCAATCGGGCGAAAGCCGGCAGTCGATCGGCATCGGTGGGGAGTTCACTCCGCCGCCGCGTCTTGACGAGGATGAAGCACGCAGCCTTCTGGCTTGATCGCAGCGGAGGAGAAGCAGTCCAATGGAAAAGCTGGATGAAAGCGCCCGGCGTGTTCTCGCTATGACCAGCCGGTCGGATGGCCGGCCATTCGAAACCGGGACACCTCAAGAGGCGCGTATCGACTACGATGCGAATTGCCCGACACTCCAGGGTGCAAGGGAGGCCGTCACTTCGGTGGACGATCGGCGAATTGTCGGCCCGAATGGTCCGATCACCTTGCGCATCTATCGCGGTATCGGTGCGCCTTCGAAGGATGGTCCAGGTCTCATCTACCTGCACGGCGGCGGCTGGGTCATCGGCAATCTCGAATCGCACGACGAAATCTGCCGATGGTTCGCAAATACTGCCAAATGTACCGTAATCTGCCCCGAATACCGCCTAGCGCCGGAACACAAGTTCCCCGCCGGATTGACCGACTGCACTGCGACTTTGGCATTCGTGGCGAAATCGGCTGCGGATCTCGGCATCGATCCCAGCAGGATCGCGGTCGCCGGCGATAGCGCCGGCGGCAATCTTGCCGCCGTGCTGGCATTGATGTCGCGCGCTGGCGATGCCCCGCCGCTTGCGGCGCAATTGCTCATCTATCCCAATACCGATGCCGCCCAGACGGCCGATAGCTATCGCCGCTATGCCGAGGGCTTCGGCTTGACCGCTTCGACCATGAAATGGTTTCGCGATCACTATGTTCGCACTATAGCCGATATAGCAGACTGGAGGGTTTCGCCGCTGCAGGCCGAGACCCTGGTCGGAGTGGCGCCGGCCTTCGTCGCGACTGCCGGACACGACATTCTGGTCGATGAAGGCATAGCCTATGCCAGGCGGCTGCGGGAAGAAGGGGCGCGCATGGTGCATCGCCATTGGCCGGGGCAGATCCACGGCTTCGTGTCGATGGGGAGATATGTGGCAGAGGCCCGCCGGGCGGTGGAGGAGGCCGTCGCGGCGTGGCGCAGCTTCGAGGGCGCCTTGCTTTAGATGAATAGCGGGCGCCGCTTCAGGCTGACTGTCGCATGACCAGCGTTCCATCCAGGCTGACCTTGCGTGCGATCGGCTGAGTGGGCGTGGCTGTGTCCCCAAGCAGCGTCAGCAGTGTATTGACGCTATTGACAGTCATAGCGGCGAAATCCTGTGCCATCGTCGTCAGCGGCGGGCAGGTGTAGCGGCTCAAGGGGTGATCGTCATGGGCGGCGATACGCAAATTGTCCCCCTTTTTACGTCCTACCTTCAGCCGATGCGCGAAGGCGGCCGACATCACGCCGAAGGCGAGGCGATCATTGGCACAAAGGATGGTCTTGCGCGGAAGAGACTTCGTACGGAGCAGGCCGTCCATCTGCTCGTATCCGATGCGCTCGAACTCCCATGTGTAGGCGGCATTGGTGCTGATCACCAGCGGCTCGCAGCCTGCGGCTTCCATGGTGGCGATATAGCTTGCCAGCCTCTCCGGTGAGTTGTGATTGACATGCGGAATGTCGAGGTAGGCTGGCGCCTCTCCGGATCGGCAGAGATATTCGACGATCGTTGCAACGGTCTGGTAGTTGTCGTTGCCGATGAACGGCGTGTCCCCTTCGATATAAGTGTCGAAATAGACGATGGGCAGGTTCTGCGTAAGCTTTTCAAAGGCGCGTGGATCGGATTTCTGTCCCAACGGTGCGACAAGCGCACCGGCTACCTTCAACGACAACATCGTGTTGACCGCTTCGGCTTCCAGTTCCGGCAATCCATGCGACGAGAATACGATCGGCCAATAGCCCTCATTGCGCAGGCGCAATTCCAGGCGATTGACCATTTCGGCATAAAAGGGGTCGGTAAGGGCGGGAACCAGGATGCCAATATTGCGTGTCCGCTTGCGATTGAGGTTCCGCGCATAAAGATTCGGCTGATAATCCGACGAACGAAGTGCCGCTTCGATCAGCACTCGGGTCGCCGGTTTCACGCTGGTCGGATCGTCAAAATACTTGGAAAGGGTAGGGCGGGAGACACCGCAGGACTTCGCGAAGTCCTCCATCGTCTTATGCGTCAGTTTTTCCATCGAAAGTCGACCATTTTTCCAGCTGCCGCCTCTAATCGTGGTCTTATGCGTCCACAGGGTCGGGAGCGCAACCAGGGACGTAAATTCCAGGTAAGTTCTTTTGCGCTTTGCGTCACAATAAAAACTAACGCGCGAGAATTTTATTGTTTAACGCGTTAAAATTCAAGCTGCAGCATGAGTGGCCCGATCGAGCATGAGCGCATCAACGGAAATCCCCTGCTGAGATCCTTCGCCGAAGCTCATGTGAATGGCGATAAGGCGCGCCGATGAGCGGCTACGGCGACATTCAAACCGCAGCAGCGTGCGCAGTATTCCTATATTGAGGAGGGTGAAGCGGGAATGGGTGAAGCAGAGGGCGCAAGAACGGCTTGCTTGCCGTCGGCATGCGTATCCTCATGCCAATGGTAATTTCGTGCTGCTTTTCGCGATTGCCACGAACCGCGCCTGAGGCTCGATGTTTGGCTATTGTCGTCGCCTCGATTCGACCGTTTTTGCTGACGCAAATTTATTATCGAATCTTCGCGACAAGCCGGCGCAGGCTCTCAAATCCCCGACCCGTCGAGTTGCTGGGCGTTGTCGCCTTCCCAGGGGGAGGGCATTGAGGTGCGATTGAGATTAGCCGAGGGCATCGGCATCCAGCACTTCAGTTCCGGTTCGGCATATTCGATGATGTGCCCGGGCGAGGAATCGGAAGCGCGCCAGCCTTCCGTGCCGAACTGATCGCCATTCGACCAATATGCGAGGTCAACTTCTGCCGGCCCCTGTTCTGACGGGCGGATCGTGACAAGAATCCGACTGCCGTCTTTCGGTGCGCTTGCCATGTGCCGCCAGCGGTCTGGCTCATCCATCGTTTTTCCTCCTGCCTTGCTAAAGGTTGCAAGTGTCGCCCCGCCATCGAAAACGGTCAACTCAAACTTTGCGCGACCCGTTCCCTATCGTTTCAGATGTTGGCGGCGGTATATATTTCAAAAGGAAGCATGTGCTGGGATACGGTCGGCGTTCTGTGGGTGTCCAGTGCCTCCGCCATCGCCCGCACCAGCGTATCCGCAAGCAGCCGCGCCGGATGTGAAAGAACAACCTTGATCACGCCCTCGGCCAGACCGGCGCGGGTCTCGTTCGTCAACTCGTGAGCCACCACCACGAGGCGCTTGGCAGCCCGGCCGCCATCCTCACGAAGCGCACCGAGGTCTCCCACGAGACGATCTTGTTCCATAGTGGGTGCGGCCCCGCGCCTACAAGGAGCGCATCAGCGAGTTCGAGAAAGACTTCGGAATCATGGTGTGAAAGTCGCACCGCCATTTCCGATGTATCGTCAGGTAAGCCCGCGCGAAGACGAACGGCAGGCTGAGGGTTCTATTGGACGGAGGCGATTCAGCTCGCCGTCGATACGATATTCAGAGTTCGGGCGCTGCCCTTCGCCGGATCGCGGTCATTGCTCCAACTGCTGCGGTGGTTCATATACGCACGAACACAGCGAGGCAGTTTGGTGGTACTCCATTGAGGCGCTTGTGTCAGTCTTTGAGAAGGAAGAGGGCTGCCATTCATTTCCGAGCTAGTAGCATGGTCTTGGCGATCGGAAAGATTTCCAGCGATCTCATTCCGCCATGGCGCCGGCTGCCTATCCCTTTATCCCGGCTGAAAGCATGATCGCGCGCGTGATCTGCCTTTGGAAGACAAGGTAGAGAATGGCGACGGGGAGGCCGGCGAGGACCGCTGCGGCCATATCCTTGGCGAAACGCACGCCGAAAACATCCTTAACCTGGGTAATTCCGACGGGAATGGTGATCGTGCTGTCCGATGTCGCGACCAGGAATGGCCAGAGGAAATTGTTCCAAGCCGCGATGAAGGTGGTTATGCCGAGCGCTGTGATGACGCCCCAGTTCATCGGCACATAGATCTTCCAGAGCGTTCTCAAATGCCCGGCATTGTCGAGCATCGCCGCCTCGCGGAATTCTTTCGGAATCTGGTCGAAAAATTGTTTGAGGATGATGATGACTGATGGCACCACGAGCTGTGGTAGCACGATGCCGCCCCAGCTGTTGATGAGCCCGAACGTGTTCATCAGCACGAAATGGTTGATGATGAGCGCCTCCGCCGGCACCATCACCGAGGCAATCAGCGCCCCATAGATCACGCGGCGGCCGGGAAACTGGATTTGGCTGAGCGCATAGGCGCAGCCGACGCTCATCGCAAGCACCAGAATCGCAATGATCGCCGAGGTGCCGACCGAGTTCACATACCATTGCACGATGCTCGATCGCTCGATCACATAGCGATAGGGCTCGAGCGTCGGTTCCTTCGGAAAAAGCCCGGGCGAGCGGCTTACCACTTCGGTGTCCGATTTGATCGACGTCATGACCGCCCAGTAGAGCGGAAAGAACCAGATGAGAGCGCCGAACGCCGTCAGGGCGGTCAACGCGTGCCCGCTCCAGCCTCGTGAGGCGACATGGCTCTTTGCCGTGGTCAATTCTGTTTGTGCGCCTGTGGTGAGAACGCTCATTTTTCGCCTCGCGCCCGCAGGAACTGATATTGGAGGACCGAGGCAATGAGAATGATGACGAACAGGATGGTGGCGACGGCCGCACCTTCGCCACCCTTGTTCTGCTTGAAGGCCAGATCGTAGATGACGGTCATGACCACCGTTTGCGCATCCGCCGGCGTATGGGCGAAATAGCCGAGCAGATAGGGCTGTGCGAAGATCTTGAACTGCGCAATCAGCTGCAGCGTCAGCACCAGCGCCGTGACCGGCCAGATCAGCGGCCAGGTTATTCTCGAAAACACCCGCCAGCGGTTGGCATTGTCGAGTGCCGCCGCTTCGTAGACGTCAGGTGAGATGCTACGCAGCGCCGCAAGGAACAGCAGGATGTTAAAGCCGATGGTCCACCAGATCGTGACCACTGCAACTGACGGCATGAAATAAGTTGGCGAACGCAGCACCGGAAGCGGCCGCCCGCCGGTAAACAGCCCAATGACAGTCTGGATGACGCCGTATTGCATGTTTGCAATCCAGGTCCAGATCTGGGTCACCACCGACACCGGCAGGATCGAGGGCAGGAAAAAACAGGCGAGAACCAGCATCTGTATGCGCCCGCTCAGGCGATTGATGCCCATGGCGATGAACAGCGCGAGAAACGTGCCGGGGACGACGGTCAGGACGATGAAATAGAGCGTGTTCAGAAGCGCCTTTTGAAATTGAGGCGAGGAGAGCTGGCGCGCATAATTGTCGAGACCAACCCATTCGCCCGATCCGATCAGTGGCGCATTGGTCAGGCTCATCGCCACCATCCGCCATGTCGGGTAGGCGAAGATCACCAGAAACGCGATGACCGCCGGTGCGACCAGCAGCGCTGCAACCGCATTATCCTGTTTCCTGTCGCTGACGGCAGCCATCCATCACCTCTCTCGTTAAAGCAGCCCCGGGACAGGGAGGAGCCCCGGGGCTGTTGAAGAAAACATCACTGAGAGTTCATGTGTTCGCGAAACTTCTCGAGTGTTTCCTTCACATCGCCTTCGCCATTCAGCGGTCCGGACGCCATATTCTGCCAATCGTCGTCAAATTTCGATGCCGCACCCGTCAGCGGCGTCTTCGGCATGTAGAAGGCGTTGAGCGCCATGGCTGCATAATCTGCCTGCGGCTTGAGCGCCTTGTAGGCGGCCGAAGTGCTGACCGGCAGATAGGCGGGGATATGGCCGGCGGCCGCCCATTCCAGCGAGTTGACATTCATCCAGCGGATGACTTCGAGAACCGCCGCGCGTTTTTCCGGCGTCATGGTCTTGCCGACATTGTTGGGGATCACGAAGGAATGAGAGTCAGACCAGTTGGCGGGTTTGCCCATCCAGGCCGGAATGTTGACCATGCCGTAATCGAAACCGTTGCCCTTGGCGACTTCCGTTTCCATGGTCGGCAGTTCCCAATTGCCATTCAGGAAGAAGGCGGATTGTCCGGCGATGAAGGTGGGTGTGATGGTTTCGGTGTCGATATAGGGCTGCGCCCAACCTTGTTTCACCCAATCGGCGACTTCGTTATAGGCTTTTTCCATCTTGTCGAAATTGTCGCCCTGCAGGAACTTGCCGTCGGTGGTGAGCTGGCCGCCCTCCTGGCCGAACAGGGTGTAGATATCGCGCAGATCGCCGTTGGATGAGGAGATGACGACGCCGTTCTTGCCGGCCTCCTTGGCCTTGGCCAGCACCGCGCGCCAGCCTTCCAGGGTGTCGATGCCGGTCGGCTTGCCGTCGTTGCCCAGCGCACCCAGATCTTTCAGTACAGTCTTGTTGTAGTAGAGCACTTCGCCGTGCACATCGAAGGGGACGGCATAGCGGACGTTATCGACCGTCGAGGCGGCGATTGCATTCGGTGGATAGTCACCGTCCTTCAGCCCGACGGCCTCGAGCTCCTTCGGATCGATCGGCGAGATGGTCTTGGCCGCAACCGCGCCTGCCAGGCGAGACAGGTGGTAGGTGGCGATGTCCGGCCCTTGGCCGACTGCTGCGGATGTCTGCAGCTTGGTGTAGTAGGGGATGCCCCATTCGAGCGTCGTGCCCGTGATCTGGATCTTGTCCTTGTGCTCATCGTTGAAGCGCTGGATCAGCGACTTCATTCGCACGCCATCGCCTCCGGACAGAAAGTCCCACCAGACGACATTTTCGACTGCGAATGCCGGAAAGGCGGTCATTAGGGCTAATGCCGCAATCGATGTTCTCAACAGGTTACGCATGTCTCTCCTCCAGGCTGTTTTGTTTTCCTCCCGGCCGCCCGTTGCGGGCTGGCCCTTATGCGCTGCGCCGCAGCTAACGAGCTGCGTGATATTCGTTGACGGCTTATCCGGCTGCCGTCTCGATGATGCAATCAAGCAAGGTCGCCGCCACCGGATCGACCCCGGCCGCCTCGCGCATCAGGCCGAAGGTCGTGGCGACGATGCGGCCGGCACCAACCTGCCGCTCGGCAATGGTTGCGCATGGCTTGTGGATCCAGCCAACCATCGTGCCGGCATGGACCAGGCCGTCAAAATGGATCGGCCGGAAGCCGGTGATGACGCGGTTCGGGTTGACGCCGACGAAGGAAAGGTCGGTCAGCGGGCCGCCCGGCAAGCGCTCGAATTTTCCCGAGCGCTTTACCCAGCTGAAGCCTGTGACCCAATTGCCTTTCCATATGGTGCCGTTGCGTTCGGTGACGCGCATCTGCGGCATGGATTGCCCGCGGTCGCCGCCGGTCGGGTAGTTCCAGTTCGGCTGGTCGTTGCGCAGATTGCCGAAGGGCAGCGGCGCCACATCGGCGAGCGACACATACCGGGCGCCATGCTCCATGGCGTCGATATCAGCCTGGCTCAGGGAAGACGCAACCCGCACATCCGCCTTATTGGCCTCGACAACCGCGTAGCCGAGCGCGGTCAGATATTGGGCGATTTCGAGTTCTGCCGAGTAAACGGAAAGCCTGGGCTTGGGGCGGCGTTCATAGACGCTGACGTCGAGGCTGTTGCGTGCAATCTCCTTGCCGCTGGTGATGATTGTAAACTGGACGCTGACCTGTCTGCCGGCCATGGCCGCGGTAAAGGGCAGAGATAGTGCGGGCAGATGATGCACCGACGTTGCGTTTATCGCCGGGATTGCCATCTTGCCGGCGGTTGCACCATCGATGCTCCAGCTCAGTTCGGCTGTGGGGATCGCCTTGCCGCCGGTCGAGATTTCAAGCTCGACGCTCGCCGTATCGCCTGCCCAGACCGCATGGTGCTGCATGCGCGGGACGATGACGACATCGGTGTTAATCTCGTGGAAGCGATGGTGATAGGCGCGTGTATTGCGCTGCATGTCCATCAGGCCATTGGCTTCCCAATGCAGGTCAGTCAGCTCGGTGATGACATAGCCCTGGATCGAGGCGTGGCGGCGCATCTCCTCTATTTCAAACTTGAGGGCATTGAACTGATGCCACTGCGCGTCCTCGATGAAGGAGCCAAAGGATGGAAAGACCTTGTCGAACTGATAGGTACGGAAGCGCTGTTCGACCCCATGCGGATAGGTCGCACCGTCGCTATCCCATTCCAGGCCGTTGATGAACCAGAAGGGTTCCTTGCCGTCCTTCTTGAGCTTTTCGGGATGGGGCAGGCCCCAGACGCCGAACTCGGAGACGACGAGCGGCTCGTCGCCACGCCGCTTCGCATCGCCGTTCGGCGAATAGGACCAGTCGGGCCGTCCGGCGAAGGCCGATACCCAGTCGGTCCATTCGCGCGCCATTTCCGGAACCGAGGCGTAATAGTGGTAGTCGTCGATGTCGGAGACGACATGGAAGTTCGGAATGCAGGCGGAATTGTCGACGACCAGCCGCGTCGGGTCCTTCTTCTTCAGCCAGTGATAGGCATTTTCCAGCCAGGCGCGCTGATCGGCGCTTTCGACGAGGCGCGTTCCCCAATCCTCGTTGATGATGGTCCAGATCACGATGGAGGGATGGTTGCCGTCGCGGCGCAGGATACCTTCCATCGTATCGAGCAGGCGCTTCGCCGACTTCTCGGTGAAGGTCTGGATATTCGGAATTTCCGTCCAGACCAGCAGGCCGAATCGGTCCGCCACATCATAGTAGCGCGGGTCGGGAACCTTGATGTGGCAGCGCAGGAGGTTGAGGCCGAGCTCCTTCGACTTGCGTGCCTGATCCTCCAGGAATTCGAGCGACGGCGGCGTATAGATGCCCTCGGGATAATAATCCTGGTCCAGTGCGCCGCGCATGTAGAAGGGCTGCCCGTTCAGGAAGAACTTTCCATCCTTCGCCTCGAAGGTGCGAAAGCCGAAATTCTGCTCGGCGGCATCGATGACGGCGCCACCCTCGGACAGCTCGGCAACGGCCCGATAAAGCGCGGGATCATCGAGCGACCACGCCTCCACATCAGCGACTTTAAGCGCGACCGAAGCCCACGCTTCGTCGTCGAGCCCAAGTTCGGTCGAAGCTACGACTGCACTGTTGCGGTCCAGAAGCGTGATCTTCAAGGCGCCGCTAAAGGCCGCTGCCAGCTCGACATCGATGGTGACATCGCCCGTGGCGAGATCAGCGCGAATGGCCTGGTGGGTGATATGCGCCTGGCTGCGGCATTCGAGCCAGACCGATTGCCAGATGCCGCCCAGCATTCCGTACCAGCTCTGCTTGCCGTGCGGGATCTCGTCGAACGGAAAATCCGGGAAGGCCCGGGCATCGGCGCTCGGCAGCGTAACCTTCACGTCCAAACGCAATTCGCCGGCAAGCAGATCGGCGGGGATGACAAATTCAAACGGCAGATAGCCGCCTTCGTGGGAACCAAGCGCGCAGCCGTTGACCGACACTTCGGCGAAATAGTTCACGGCACCGAAATGCACAATGACCTGATGGTCGAGCCACTCCTGCGGCACGGTGAAGCCGCGGGAATAGGTTGCGATGCCAGCCGTTGCCCGCAGATCCGGAAAGTGGGCCTGCCAGGGCGCGGGCACGGCAATCGTCGTCGGCGTTTGGCCATCCAGCTGAAAATCCCAGGTTCCGTCGAGAGACCGGCGCGCGCGCGGCCCGGAATGAGTATCGGCGAAACTGCGGGAGGCAATGGTCATGGCCGCAAGCTTTCTGGTTGGATTAAGTTACAAAATAAGTTACAGAAAAGTTTCGTAACTTATAAACTTAACTTCCGCAAGGGCCGCAGCTTCACATTGCCCGTCAGATTTTCTAACGTGCATGCAGGCTGCCCTTGAGTCCGAGAAAGAAACTGAGTGAACGACAAGACGACGAAACGACCGACCATGTCCGACATCGCCTCGCAGGTCGGTGTTTCGCATGCGACGGTTTCACTCGTGCTGAACGAGGCACCCGGCAAGAGGGTTTCGGAGAAGGTGCGCGAGCGGGTGCTGGCTGTCGCGGAGGAACTTGGCTACCAGAAGACCGCGCCGGCCAATGACCCGATCGGCGGGATCATCGTTCTCCTGATCGACGATCTCATGGCCTCGCAGCATGCCGCGCCGCTGATCGAAGGTGTCCGGAGCGCGGCGGAAGAGCAGGGCTTAGCGGCACTCACCGTCGTGACCGGCGGACAGGTCGAATTCGCTGAATCCATCCTCGACTATCTCGGACGACGCCAGATCGTTGGCGTAATCTATGCCACGCTCATCACCCAGCTGGCGCCGGTGCTGCCCTCCAAGCTTGGCAACTATCCGGCCGTCCTTCTGAATTGCCACCAGCAGCGGGCCGAGTTTTCGTCGATCATTCCCGGCGATCACGCCGGTGGTTATGCGGCGACGGAAGCCCTGATCAAGGCCGGCCATCGCCGCATCGCCATGATCGATGCCGGCAGACAGCGGCTTGAAGCGGCTCGCGATCGTCTGAGCGGTTATCGCCAGGCGCTGACGACTTACGATATTGCCGTCGATCCGGAACTGATCCTTTCGGAAGCATGGTCGCTCGATCTTGGGCGGGAAAAGATGCTGCAACTGCTCGACCTGCCGTCGCCGCCGACGGCTGTGTTCTGCTTTTCCGACCGGGTGGCGATGGGCGCTTATGATGCGATCAGGATGCGCGGTTTGAGGATTCCCGACGATATTTCCGTCATCGGTTTCGACGATGAAAGCCTCGCCCGAAAAATTCTGCCGCCGCTCACAACGTTGAAGCTGCCGCACGAGGATATGGGCCGTTGGGCGGTCACCGAACTCCTGGAAAAGGTGATGCAGCCGAAGAAGCCGCCGGTGCGGCTTAAAATGGAGTGCCAGCTGATCCTTCGAGCGTCCGTCGCGCCACCGCCTTGAATGCAATGAAGGGACGGGCGGCCAATCATATGGGCTGCGGCCCGGACATATCCATTAGGGAAGACGGGATACGTCTACGATAATTCGCCCGTGATTGTCGGGATCGACCAGGACCGGCAGCATAGTTCCCGCTGCAGTGCGCTTTAGGCGGCGTTCGGAACTGCTGAATGACATGCGCGTCACTGCGTCCCAATCCGGGCCGCCATTCGGGTGGATCACGCGGACTGTGATGTCCCATGTCCCGCCTGGCGCACTGCTCGGCCTGACTTCGTCGGCGGTCAATACCTTTGCGATGGAGGGCTCAAGCCCGACCGCAGCGCCTGCGCCGGCAAGCGCGAGTTCAGTTTGCTGTGCGGTGAGACCATTGAGCAGCTCCGGCGACGTCGCCCCGTCCGTCGCCTCGCGCCAAACGCGGGGAAAGGCCGGGTGGTCAATCTCGTCGATCCGCTGCTCGTCCTGCTTCTGGGCGCGCAATCTCGCGGCGAGGTTTTCGGCCGCCTGCTGCCCCGTCGGAACTTTTTCCCATTCGACCCTATAATGTCTGGGGTCGGCAAGATCCACGACGACCGGAAGCATCATGCCCGGATGAGGCCATTTCAGCTTCGGCACATCGCGGCCGCTGAAATGGACTGCGGTCGGCGCCATGCGCGCGGCGATGATCACGCCATCGATGTCGCATTTCGGAAAGAGCGTCACCTCGCCGGCAATGTCCGATGGCGGCGAGCACGCCACGACTTTCAGCCAGCCGCTCACTGGGTTCATGATCTCAGTTCGTTTGACTTTACCGAACAAGCTCATGCGCGGTACCTGTTCAATCCGCTTCCGATACGATGATATTGAATCATGCCGAAGTCGAGTATTCAAGGCCTGTCGGCACCGTATGCAGAAACACGCCGACAGCTACGGACGGAATAATGGGACGTTTTCCCGAAGGGAGCCGATGATTCGGCACGTCAATTTTTCAATGAGGAAGCGGCCGCTTCTGCATTGCTCCAGATTTGCGCGCCCTTTTCCTATCGGAACCGTTGCATCTACCAGAACCTATCATAACGGTATTGTCGATCGCATAGGTGCGGTGCTTTTCCGCATCTTGAGTTCCGGCTTGATCTCAACCGAAGTTAGTAGGTGGTGCCCTTCCGCTATGGCTTGCGGAAGGGCTGCTGCAGCATGGCTTCCGATTTCCTGGTTGTCGATCATCATCGTGGTAAGTACCGGATGAAATCGTGACGATATCGTAGGGTTGTTGAAGCTGGTTATCGAGAAATCAGTGGGCGCGGGCAGGGGGGCCGGAAGGGACTTTGCGGTCGTTGAGCAGGAAGTGCGCGATCTTGCCCAACGGTCCGCAGAAGCTGGGCGGCAGATAAAGCAACTCATCGGGCGCTCACGGACTGAAATTGCATCCGGAGCGCGGGTGGTCCTGGAGATCATTTCGACGCGAGTGGTGAGTGCCTCTCGGCAAATGGAAGTCATAGCCCGTTCAAGCAAGGAGCAGTAGAGCGCTCTCCATGAGGTGAACTCCTCCGTCAACAGGATGGATAGATGACACAGCAGAATGCGGCTATGGTTGAAGAAACAAGTGCCGCAACGCGCGAACTCGCCGAGGAGACAAAAGCACTCCTCGTGCTGGTCGATCAATTTCAGCTGTCGGCGACAAGCGAGCTCGATTGAGCCGTGGCCTAAGCGCCTC
>NZ_JBXSOW010000009.1:0-259233 GCF_057784375.1 Martinezella sp. CNPSo 3964 | reverse complement strand
GGCATTCTGCTTGATGTTGGCTGCCATCTCCTCCATCGAGGCGGAGGCTTCCTCGGCCGACGATGCCTGTTCGGTGGCACCCTGCGACAGCTGCTCGGAGCCTGCCGACAGCTGCTGGCTGCCCGACGAGACATTGTCGGAGGCCGAGAGCGCGTCGGCAACAACACCGCGAAGACGTTCGATCATCGAGTTGACGTGGCCCAAAAGCTCGCCGATCTCGTCCCTGGTGGTGATTGCGGCGAATTCGGTCAGATCTCCGTCGGCGACGGTCTGGACGGTCTTGACCGCGCGGCTGATACCCTTGTTGATCGAGAGGATGATCCAGATTGCCGAAAGAAATGCGAGGATCGATGCCGTGGAGGCGATGATGATCAGGATCATGCGCGCATTCGCATAGTCGTTGGCGGCATCCAGATCCGCCTGCTTCAGCCTCGCCCGTTCGGAATCGAAGACCTGTGCAAGCACATTGTCGATTTTGGTGCTTACATCACGGGCGTCCGTCGTTGAAATATGCAGCGCGCCGGTGGTGTCTCCGGCAAGCATCATCGCGCGGATGCGGTCGTCCGCATTGCGCCAATTGGCGGATAGATCCTTGATCTCAGTCCAGAATGCCATGTCCTGAGCTGTGGTATTGGCCAGTATCTTTGCAAGGTCGGCATCGAACTCCGTACGCGCAGCGTCGCTCTTTGCAATATAGTCCCTGGTTTCGTTGACCGATGCGGATGACAGCATGTTCTTTTGCTGCCGCAACTGCTGCAGGACGGTAATATCGAGATTCTGGGCGAGCCGCAGGCGTTCGGCCGGACCCGATAGCGTATCGGACCAATTGTCGTTGACCTGGCCGAGGGTCGTGATGCTGTAGACGGCCGTGCCAAGAAGCATGGCGATGACGACAGCAAACGTTAGTAGCAGTTTGAGCTTGATCGTAAAGCGCATCTGATGGCCTCCTTGTCCTTGAAATTCATGCTGTTGCTCGGACCGCAACCGCCCGCTGCGACGAAAAGATCGCCTGGAGGTTCGGTAGGATGATAAATTCGCCGCCGCGCTTCACGAGGGCGTGGATATAGTCGGTGCGCCAGCGCATGCCGATGACCGGCGGCGGCTCGCTGGCCGTCTGCGAAAGCTGCGTCACCTCATGCACCTTGTCGGTGCGGATGCCGATCAGGGTCGTCTCGCCATCGAGTTCGAGTTCGGTCACGACGATGCGGCTGTCGATGGTGACATTGGCTGCCTCCATGCCGAAGGCGATGCGGATATCGGCAAGGGGAATGACCTTGCCGCGAAAGTTGATGACGCTGCCGACGAAGGGCAGGCTGCCGGGAACGCTCGTCTCCGGCAGCAGATCGAGGATTTCCTGAACGACGACCGCTTCGATGGCGAAGGTTTCGCCATTGAGGCTGAAGGTCAGCACGGAAAGCTCGTCGGCACCTTTCCAGACTGCACGATGGTCTGATTTTGCGTCTGCTTCGATCATCCTGCTGCTCGCAATTGCGCCTCCTGATGCTGTCCGGCGGCGATGAGATGGACGACATCGAGGATCAGGGCCACGTTGCCGTCACCGAGAATGGTCGCACCGGAGAAGGTGGAAACATGGTCGTGAAGTTTCGACATCGATTTGATGACGGTCTGGTGGTCGCCGATGATCTGATCGACGACGAGGCCGACGCGCTCGCTGCCGGTCGAGATGACAACCACCTTCTGGTAGGGATCTGGCTCCGTGCCTGTGCGGAAGAGTTCGCGCAGCCGTAGGAAGGGCACGAGATCGTCGCGTAGCGAGATGAAGCTGCGGCCGCGTGAGCGCAGATCCTGCTCGACCGAGAGTTCCAGGCATTCTTCGACGGCTGCGAGCGGGATGACGTAGCGCCCGTTTCCGACGCGAACGAGGAGGCCGTCGATGATGGCGAGCGTCAGCGGAATGCGCAGCGCGATTTCGGAACCCTTGCCGAATTCGCTGGTAATGTCGATCGCCCCACGCAGCGTCTCGATCGTCTTCTTGACCACATCCATGCCGACGCCGCGGCCGGAGAGGTTTGTGACCTTTTCCGCCGTCGAGAAGCCTGGCTGGAAGATCAGCTGCAGCAGCTCCTTGTCGGTCAGCTGGGCGCCGGGCAGGATCAGGCCATTGGCCTCCGCCTTGGCGCGCACCCTCTGCCTGTCGATGCCACGCCCGTCATCCTTGATGGAGATGACGACTTCGCTGCCGGTCTGGTGCGCCGAGAGGAAGACGCGCCCTGTCACCGGCTTGCCCGCCGCAACGCGATCGTCCGGGCTTTCAAGCCCATGGTCGATCGAGTTGCGAACGAGGTGGACGAGCGGATCGGCCAGGCGGTCGATGACCGTCTTGTCGACTTCGGTGCCTTCGCCCTCGGTGACGAGTTCGATATCCTTGCCGGTCTCGCGGGCGAGATCATGGACCAGACGGCGGAAACGGCTGAAGAGGCTCGCGACCGGCATCATGCGCAGGACCATCATCGTATCCCGCAATTCGCCGGCCAGACGCTCGATTTCTTCCGACACGGAGCGCAGGCCGAGATCGGCGGCCGAATTCGCCATCTGGCTCAGCCGCGATTGGGCGATCACCAATTCCCCGACCCGGTCCATCATTTCGTCAAGACGCAGCGCGGGAACACGGACATTGTCTACCTGCTTCTGCGATTTGGCATCGGCAGGCTGAGCTTTGCTCGTGTCGATCGGCTGGGCGACGGCCTTTGATGGTTCGTCGTCGATCGGCTGTTCCAGCTTTGCGGCGACCGGTGCCGGGACCGGTTCGGTCGGCGTCTGAAGTTCTTGCAGCTCCATCACCATGTCATCCATAACGAAGATGAAGACATCCTCGATATCCGAGCGCGGCTTTTCCGTCGTCAGGTGAACCGTCCAGCCGATGTGAAGATCGCGCGGTTCGAGGTCCGCAAGCAGCGGGATCGGGTCGGTATCGGCTTCGATCCGGCATTCGCCGAGCTCGCGCAACTCGTCCAGCAGCCCGAGCGGATTGGTGCCGTTGACCATCGAATTGGCCGGCAGGCTGAATTTCAGCTGCCAGGTCTTTGCACTACCGGCGCTTACGGCAGCGGCCGCGACCGGCTGCACACTGGCAGGTGCCGCCGTTGCAGCATGCGATCCGGCTGCACCGACCGCTTGGCGCAATTTTTCCAGGAGAACGGAGCTCATGGTCTCGTGGTCGCCGTTCGGATTTTCCAGCAGCGCCTGCATATGGCCCTGTGCATCGAGAACGGCACCGACCAGCTCCTTCGTGGCGGGAGCCTCACCCTTGCGCACCCGGTCGAAGGCGGTTTCGCAATGATGGGTGAAGGCGGCCAGCTGATCGAAGCCGAACATCGAGCCCGATCCCTTGAGCGTATGAAGGCCCCGGAAGACCGTATCGATCTGAGCACGGTCGCTCAGATCGCGCATCAGATCGAGGAGGCCGGCCTCGATCAGCTCCAGCTGTTCGGCGGCCTCCGTCCTGAAAACGGCGATCGGATCGAGTTCGTTCATTTGCCGAGAACCTTGCGCGCGATCTTGATGAGGGTTTCGGGGTCGAAGGGTTTCGTCAGCCATCCCGTCGCACCGGCAGCCTTTGCCTGCTGCTTGAGATCGCCGTCCGATTCCGTTGTCAGGAAGATGACCGGCGTTCCCATATAGGCCGGCAGCTGCCGCAGGCTGCGGATCATCGTCAGGCCGTCCATGTTCGGCATGTTGAGGTCGGTGACGATGAGATCGAAATTGCCCGATTTCAGCTTGGTGAGGCCGTCGGCGCCGTCGACCGCTTCGGTGACGGAATATCCGGCGTTGGTAAGCGCAATGCGCGTGGTCAGCCGAATGCTGGCGGAGTCATCGACGGTGAGAATATTGGCGCTCATGCTGCTTTTCCTTCTAGCCAGAAACTGTCTTTTTGCCGGTCGCCGCCAAGGAGACCCGCGCGTTGCAGGACGGTCAGAAAATTGCCGTCCGCCGGTTTGCTCAAAGTGACTGCTACGCCGGCGCGAGCGGCTGTTTGCCGTGCGGACAGGAGCAGTTGCGGTAGGGTGAGGTCGATTTCCTCGCTGCCATCGATATCGATGACGAGGGCGCGGTTGCGTAGAGCCGCTTCCTGCAGGTAGACCTGCACGATGTCTCTGACGTTGGTGATCGTCTTGATCGTCAGCGGTCCATGCAGGTGTAAAATCTCAGACTGTTCGCTCATGCCGAACCTCGGGATAACTGAAGTGTGGAAACCGCCGTTGCGGTGTCGTCGCTGTGCTGGGACTCGAAGAGAGCCTTGATATCGGTCCAGCGGCGGCAGAAGGCGGCGACGCAGGCCGGATCGAAATGCGTGCCGCTGCTGTTGACGATCTCGCGGAATGCGTCGGCGATCGGCCAGGCGGCCTTGTATGCCCGCTTCGAGCATAGCGCGTCGAAGACATCGGCTATGGCGACGATACGGGCCTCGATCGGGATCGAACCGCCCGAAAGACCTCTCGGATAGCCGGCGCCATCCCATCTTTCGTGGTGGCTTTCGGCGATCTTGCGCGCGATCTGGATCAATTCGCTCGAGCTGTCGCTGAGGATTTCGGCGCCGAAATCGGCGTGCTGCTGCATCTGCCGGCGCTCGTCCTGGCTCAAGGGGCCGGGCTTGGAAAGGATGGCGTCCGGCAGGCCGATCTTGCCGACATCGTGCAGAGCGCTCGCCAGAAAGACCATGCGGCATTGCCCTGCATCCAGGCCCACTTCCTCGGCGATGATCCGAGCAACGATCGCCACGCGATCCAGGTGATCGGCGGTTTCGCCATGGCGGCAAGCGATGGCCTTGGAGAGACGCCAGATGATCTCTTCCTCGTGCCGTTCGATCCTTTGCATCGCAGCGTCGAAATCGCGCTGCAATGTCGCCGCCCTGGCGGCCAGCGCCAACCGCTCTTCTCCGATGTCGAGAATGTTGCGGACGCGGAGCGTCAGTTCCATTTCGTCGATCGGCTTGTTCAGGAATTCGGTCGCGCCCGCTTTCATGGCAGCCAATCGGATATCGGCCTCCCTGCGGGAAGTGATCATGATGGTCGGCACATGGGCGGTCAGCGCATTCTTGCGCACATGGCTGATCACTTCGATGCCGTTCATATCGGGCATCATATAGTCGACGAGTATGAGATCCGGCGTCCGGTCATCGAGCCGCTTGAGGGCATCGTTCGGATGAAGGAACGACAATACCTCGCTGCCCTTGATGGCTTCGACTACGCGGCGAAGCGTGGCCACGACGGAAGGACTGTCATCGATTACGAAGACGCGCATAGCTACCCCGCGGAGCGCCCGCGGTACACCCACGGATCTGCTCAGGATTTTCGGCTGGAGGATTGTTGGAGACCTTTCTGATGAAAGGGCCGCGTCACAATGATTGTGAATCTTGGCTGAGGTAACGAAATCGTTAAATGGCTAACGGTGTGTTAAACTTATGCTCAACCTGTAGCTGATTTTATAATTAACTGCGGTTAAGTGATAAGATTGCGCTTTTCTGATATCAAATATTATCAGCTGCATCGAAGTCGCGACGGCTGGTGCGTGTCGATGACGGGGATACGCCATACATGGCGCGATAGCGTGCTGCGAAATATCCCATGTGAGTAAATCCCCAGCGCGTGGCGATCTCGGATATGTTTTGGCCGGCGTCGCCGTGAAGCAGATCGTAATGGATTTGCTGCAACCGAAGGCGCTGCACGTAATTCAAGGGATTCATGCCCATGTTCTGCTGGAAGGAAATCTGCAGGCTGCGCACGCTCTGCCCGGCATTTCTTGCAATATCGAGCACGGTGAACTCGTCGCCGAGATGGGTCTGAATCCAATCCAGCGCCCGTTTCAGATTGCGCGGGCGCGCGCTCTGGATCACGGTCTTCTGCGCCGACTGCGGCCATGATTGCATGAAGACCGTGATAAGGGCTTCCTTGAAAAGAGATGCGCTCAGCGGTGAGCCGGCGAATGGATGTTCGCCCGCATCCAGCAACAAGGCCGCCATGCGGTGGATCGTTCGTATTTCCCTTTCGCCAATGTCTGTTATCGTGACATAGCGCCGAAAAAACAACTCAGGGTCGTCTTTCCCGATGTCGATCAATGGCAGGCAATGAATGCGGGGTATGGCAAGCGCAATCTTGCACGCATTCGCGGATGCCTTGATTTTCGTGGAGCCGGGAGGACGCAGCATGAAGGCGGTTCCCGCCGTGGCGGTAAACTCCTGGTCCTCCGTCTCAATCTGAAATACGCCGCTTTCGACGAAGTGCAGCTCTATCCGGTCGGCAGGATCAAACAGATAGAGGATTTCATAACCCGTTTTCGAAAAGATTTTCCAAGCTGCCATCCTTCGGATTGTGGCCAGCGTGACATCGATGTGGAAATTCGGATTGTCCAACCTTCGTTCGAGGACAACCGATATGTCTGCGTCCTTCAATCTTTCCTGTAACTCCGCGGGCTCGCAGGAGGACCAGGCATATTTCTCGGTAGCTATCTTCATCTTACTTCAATCAGCATGAGCGGGCTTGCTTGCGGGTGAAGTTACAAGCAGAGCCAGCCGGTGGCCTGCACAAAGGCGAGACGTGCTGATTGCCAGCTATAGGACGCGGGTCTTGCCCAGGGCTTTCCCGGTGGCATAAGGGCTGCGGTTGCAAAGCAGGCGCCCTGTTTCCTCCCTTGCGTTAACTCCATGTTTTTTTGTTCGCTTTAGTTTGCCTGAGATAATCTTGGGCGGGGTCCGAACAGTATGGCGTATGCAGCGACAAGCCGGCAATTTATCCCATCGACGGATAGTTTCGTCGATCGCTTGGAGAGCGCTCGATTGCAGATCGAGCAGCGCTTCCTGGATGGCGGCGCGGTGCTCATCACGGTCACGGAAGCACTTGCGAAACTCGTCAGCCTGCTGGAGCATATCGGCAATTCGCTGAAGGAGGAAAACGCGACCGAAGCCACGGCGCGGCTGCTTCAGACGGTGGACCTTTTGAACAAGCTGCCGCCTGCCGAAGCGCGGCGGCAGGAGAGTGTTGCTGCTATCGGGCAGACTGGGCAGCGGCTCGCCGAGCACGTGCTTTCGATGGAGGAGACCCTGCGCTATCTCAGGACCTTTGCCGCGACGGCCAAAATTGCCGGCGCGCGCATCCCTGATTTTTCCAGCTTTGCCAGCGAGATCGTTGAGCGCATCGAATTTGCCTCGAAAGAGGTCAAGGCGCTGTCCTTGCAGATCCGCTTGCTGGAGGAACAGATCGAATCCGCAACAGCGAGCGAGGACGGTTCGCTGGCACAGCATCTGAACGGCATTCCGTCCATCGCCCAGCGTCTCGTCTCCAATGCCGAGGAAATCCAGGTTCAGCGCCGCAATCTTTCGGAGCTTGCGGAGACCGTTGCCGGGCTGGCACGCAAGATCCAGAACAAGGTTGCCCATACGCTATCGGCCATGCAGATCGGCGATATCACGCGGCAGCGGGTCGAGCACTGCCAGACGGCACATGCGATCATAGAGGTCTATCTTGCCTCGGAAGCTCCCGCGGATCTCTCTGTCGGCGATCGGAACCGCCTCTCGCAATTGGCGATGACACTGATCTTCGAACTGCTTGGTGAGACGACCAAGGGCTTCGACCGGGAGACCGCCAAGATCGTTGATAATATCCGTGGCTTCAGCAACGATATCGGCACGCTGCTTGATCTCTACAAGACGATGATGTCGCAGAGCGGGCAGGACGGCAAAAGCCCGATCAATTTGCTTCGCGGTGATCTTTCCTCGGCGCGGATCGTCGTCGATCGTATCGACGCTGCCGCTGCCGGAGCCAATCGGCTCAGCGAAAAGACCTCCGAGATGGTCAAGGAGCTGACCACGAGCGTTCTGACCATTCAGCTCGTGCGACGCGACATTCAATACATGGCCCTGAATACCAATCTGCGTTGCGGCAAGCTCGGCGAGGAAGGGCGGGCAATCAATGTGGTTGCCGGCGAGCTGCGCTCGTTCGCAGCGCTGCTCGATGAGGATGCCGAGAAGATTCTCGTCGGACTCGGCAAGCTCGAAACACAGGCGACCGGCCTCAAGGACTGGCGACAGGCCGACGAAGAGGAAAATTCCTCCGGTCTCGGCACGCATATAGACACCGCGCTCGCCCATATCGGCGAAGCCGGCGCGGCGATGGATCTCAATGTGCAGGAGCTGCGCCGTTGCGGCGAAGCCATGACCTCGCAAGTGGCCGATGTCATCAAGGGTTTGGATTTCCGCGCCGGGATCGGCGAGACCCTGGCGTCCTGCACGAAGGAAGCGGGGCGCACCCGGAGCGCATTTGTCGATACGACCGGGCTCGAGGCTCCGTTAGCCGTCATTTCCGAGCGCATCTTCAAGATCTACACCATGGCCGCCGAACGCGAGATACATGCGGGCATCTTCGGCGCGGTGAGCTCTCTGGCCGAAAGCGCACCGGCGCCAACCAATGACGAGGATCTTGTTGCGGATGCCCTCTTCTAGTCTCCCGGCAGCTTGGCGCGGCGATTAAATGGCCTGCCGCTGCGTCGGTGTATATCCTATCCCTTGCGAGCTGAATTCAGCCTTTCGTGGCGTGCCCCATGAAAGGCTGATCCCGTCTTGACGCTGCCTTGACAATTCCGACACACATGTTTCGGCGAAACCATATTCGCCGGGCCTTTGCATGAATCGAAAGACATCGATTGCCGTGACGCCAGAAGGCGTCATATCCAGTATTTCCCCTTCCACGATAGTAGCGCCGGCAGCCGTCGGGTCACGCGGATCCCGATACGCCCTGCTCTGGAGAATATCGACCTTCGGCCTGCGGATGCGCTGGAAGCGAGGCCTTCTTTTCTGGTGCCGCTTTGCCGCCAACCCACTTCTGACCATCCGATGGTGGCGCTTTACTGCGGCGTTTGCCGCTGCGCGCGGATTGCCGCCGCCGCATGACGAGCTGCTGCAGAAGCCGTTGTCGAAATTTCTTGTTCACGGGATGCCCAACTCCCGGCGGTTCTCCCTTCTCGTCGAGCATTTTTCGATTGCGGAAACTATTCTCTCGAGGGGTAGCATGACGCGGCTCTGGGGTGGCGAATGGCTGGAAATGGGAATTGTCCACGGCAAGACCGAAGCCTATGTGTGTTGCATTGCGCTCGCCGATCGCAGCGGCGGTCGCCATGAGGGCGTCTTTGCCGTTAAACTCTTGCGTGTAAGCGACCAGGCGCTGCTCTGCACGGCAAGATTCACCTTCGTCAACCAGGGTGCAGACGGGCGATATACATTCGTCGTCGGGAGCATGCAGGGGGCACGCAACGCGAAGCAGCGTATCATCGAGGTGACCCGTGATCTTGCAGGCCTGCGACCGAAGGAAGCTGTCCTCATCGTGCTGCAGGGCCTGGTGGCGGAAGGCGGCATGCAACACTTCCTCGCTGTCTCGCAGGCAAGACATCCGATCCGGTATCGCCGGCGCACGCGGCAATCGATGCTGCTGTCGAACATCGATGCTTTCTGGCTCGAGCGTTCCGCCGAACCGGAGGGCGCCTACGGCTTCCGGGTCCCTCATTCGAAGATCCATGGAGCGGACAGGCGCAGCCAGAGCAAGTCATGGTTCTACAATATCGGCGAGCTCTTCCACTGATCGCCGGCCGTTATCTCCCGGCTGCGGTGACTTTGGTCAACAAAGCCAGCATTGCGGTGAGCTAGTATCCTGCTGTCCAAGACTGTGTGCTCCTACCGGGAGACTGCTATCTGTCAGATGGATTGCGACCATGGCGCCGCCTTCGGGCCGGTTCGTGAATTCCAGATGCCCGCCGTGGGCGACCGCGATTGCCTGCACGACGGATAGCCCAAGCCCCGTGCCACCGGTCGCGCGAGAACGCGAAGGGTCGCCGCGCCAGAAAGGATTGACGGCAACGGCATCGATGTCCTGCGGAAAGCCGGGGCCGCGATCGATAACGCGGATGACAACGCTGTTGTCTGCCAGCTGCTCCGTCTCGCATCGCAGCCAGCCGCCCTCGGCAGCGTAGCGGCAGGCGTTTTCGAGGAGCGCCAGCACGGCCTGGCGGATCCGAGGGGAGTCGGCCGAAATCCAGGCGCGCTTCAGCCCCATTTCGACCTGCAGCTTGTTGGCTTCCAGCATGGGTTTCGCCGAGGCGATGACAGTCTCAACCAGCAGAGATGCGTCGATGCGCTGGCGTTCCATCACGAGTTTCTGGCCGATGGCCAGGGATAGGGTGCGCAGATCCTCAACGACGCGGCCCAGGCCTTCGACCTGCAGGAGAAGATCGGAAATGATTTTCCGATCCATCGGAAACACGTCGTCGAGCATGCTCTGCAGCGATCCCTGCAGGATGGTCAGCGGCGTACGCAGCTCATGCGCAACCGCCATATTGTTGAAGCGTAGCCTCTCCTCCATGGTCTCCAGGCTTGTGGCAAGAGCATTGAAAGTTTCAACGAGGCTCGCGACTTCGCGCGTGCTGCGATAGGAGGCTGCGACGCGGACGGAGAAGTCGCCGGACTTCAGGCCTTCGGCAGCGGAGGTGAGATCCTCGAGCGGGCGTGTCAGCCGTCGTGCCAGGAAGACGCCGATAAGTGCGCAGAGCAGAGCCGACAGCAGGCCGAAGACGAGCACGGAAAGCTGCACCTTGAAATCCGTCGGTTCCGTCAACGCATTAAGATGTTCGACCAGGAGCTTCAGCGAATCTCCGTCGGGCACCTTGCTTTCGCTCAGCATCTTGTAGGCCGTTGCGGCCCGGGGCGGCAGGGCCTCGCTGATGCCCTGTTCCAGATAGGTGGCATACCAATTAACCCCCAGATAGGTCAGGCCGACACTAAGCAGCAGCATGATCGTGGTGACGATGGCTGTGAGCGTTGCAAGCGGCGTGCTGGGAAATCCTGGTGTCTTCATCTGGGGTCCGAAAAGCGATAGCCGATGCCACGAACGGCGGGAAAGAAGCCGATCTGCCCCATCTCCTCGAGCTTGCGCCTGAGGTTGGAGATGTGCGTATCGACGGTGCGCACCAAGGCGTCGCTTTCCGGCAGGCAGGCATCGAGGATATCGGCGCGTGCGAAAGCCTGGGTGGGATGGCGGATCATGTAGGCGAGGATGCGGAATTCGCTAAGCGTCAGCGGCACGGCAACGCGCCCTTCATCCTTGTTGATGAAGACGGTGTAGCTGCTGAAATCGACCTCCAGCGCGCCGAAGCGCTTGATAGTTTCCGCGCGCTCGCCCTGCGTCCGGCGTAGAACCGCCCTGACGCGGGCGACGACCTCCTGTGGATTAAATGGTTTGACGACGTAGTCGTCGGCACCGAGGCGCAACCCGCTCAGTCGGTCGATGTCGTCAGCGACGGCCGTAACCATGATGACCGGCGTCGAACCGGCCTGGCGCAGGCGGCCGAGCACGCCGAAGCCGTCGAGCTTCGGCAGGCGAACATCCAGGAGCACGAGATCGGGCTTCAGAAGCGCATGGTGCTGCAGTGCGGTCTCGCCATCGCCGGCGCGGACCGTGCGAAAGCCGTCGCGCGTCAGATAACCCTCGAGTATCTGCGCGATTGCCGGTTCATCCTCCACGATGAGAACGAGACTGTTGTCCACCCTAGCGCCCTGTGTTTCTTCCGTTTTTCCGTTCGGTTTGCCGCCCGAGCCTCACTATTGCGGACAAAGCCCGCTTCCGCAATTTACAAACGGCTTTCGCATTGTCCGGCGGCCGATTCTGAACAGGGCCTTGATGCGATCTTCGCCATTTCTTGACAATCGGGTTTCAGCTTGGTGCCATTCCGTCTCTGGAGATATGGCATGTGGAAATTTGCATCGAATTCCTGGAGCTCCGATTCCGGTCAAGCACGCCTGCGCCGGCGGGAAGATCGTGCAACGACCGATGGTGAATTGGCAGTTATCGGCATGCTGATCGTCTGGACCAGCTTCGTCTTCGTAGTCTTTCCACAACTCGATCTGGCTGTTGCGCGCTTGTTTGTCCACGGGCATGTCTTCTGGCTGGCAGAAAATCCCTGGCTGAAGGCGGCGAGGGACATTGCCCGCCAAAGCCAGCCTTATATTCTCGGCACCATGGCTGTCATTATCGTCCTGCATGTTTTCCTGCCGCGGCGATTGCGGTTCTGCCCTCCTCACAAACCGCTTTTCGTGCTCCTGAGCTTTGCTGCCGGGCCGCTATTGGTCGTGCAGACGCTCAAGGTTGCGATCGGACGCGTGCGCCCCCGCCAGTTGATCGAGTTCGGCGGCACAGCGGATTTTACCCCGGTGTGGCAGTTTTCGGCGGCATGCAGCCGCAATTGTTCCTTCCCCTCCGGGGAAGCCGCCGCGGCCGCGGCGACGCTGTCCCTACTGGTGTTCGTGCCTGCCGGGCGTAGATGGATTGCCGCCGTGATGCTGGTGCCGTGCTTGCTGTTCGTGGCGTTCAACCGCGTGATCTTCGGCGCTCATTTCCTGTCGGATGTTATGCTCGGATGGCTTTTGACGATGTTTGCCATGGCCATGATCTGGCGCTGGATCGAAACGAATTCGCGGCTGATCGATCGCTATGTCACGCGCCTGATGTTTAGATGATCCCATCGCCATGGAAACTGGCACCGACAGCCTCGTTCAGTCCCGTTTACGATCTTCGCGATGCAAGATTGGCTGCCGGGTGTCGCCGCAATGCGACAGTCTCGGGCAAACCCATGTTACAAACCTTAATACAACGTTTCTTCACCTTTCCTTCGATCAGGGGTTACCTATTTAGCGTTGGCCATGCCGTCGGACGCGATTGAGGCCGGTAGGACGGATGGTGAAGGGACCTTGGCAGGGTGAGAGTGATGGGATGGGGTTGGTAGATTGGGCGTTGCGCGGAATGCTCGACATGGATGGCCGGCGCAGGATGCGCTCCCGCAGAGAGCATTACGAGCCATGGGTTGTGCTTGCCGTTGAAAGTTTCGAGCGGGAAATGCAGGCCTTCTACAGGCGTTCGCGGTTCACGGTGATCAAAAAGGCTGCATGACGGGTGCCGATAGTCCGAGTGCGAGCTGTTCCCCGGTTGACGCAGCTTGCCTGACGAGTGCGTAACGTCGATCTTGCCGGATTGGCCGGTTATGCTACGCTAAGGTGGTCCTGCCTTTGCGGAGAACTTTCAAATGGTTACGCTGCGCGAACCGATCCTGCATCCAGTTCCCATCGAAGAATTGAGACCCACACAGATCACCGTCGGTATGCGCGAGGTCAAGACAAAGCGCAAGGCTTGGCGTCTCAAAGCGGAAGCGGCTGGCGACAAGGCCGGTGAGTTCCTCGGAAATCACATGGTGCCGGCCATTCGTGGGCCACGCGGAAAATACTACGTCATCGATCATCACCATCTTTCCCTCGCGCTTTACGAGGAGGGGGTGAAAGATGTTCTGGTCACGACGGTCGCTGACCTCTCGCGGCTTGAGCGGGACTCCTTCTGGTTCGTCATGGACTGCCATGACTGGATGCACCCCTTTGACGACGAGGGGAAGCGCCGTGGCTATGAGGACATTCCGAAGAGCATCAAGGATCTGATCGACGATCCCTATCGCTCCTTGGCTGGTGAGCTGCGCCATGTCGGAGGCTATGCCAAGGACACGACGCCGTTCAGTGAATTTCTCTGGGCGGATTTCCTACGCCGCCGCATCAAGCGCAAGGATCTTGAGAAGGATTTCGATGCCGCGCTAGAAAAGGCGCACGAACTTGCCAAGGGCAAGGAGGCCGATTACCTGCCCGGTTGGTGCGGCCCCGTCGCTGAATAATTCGCTTTTCTCATGGAGCGGTTTTCGGAGGCCTCTGAAACGCGCAGGAGATAGAAGCCTATGGAGATGCCATGGCAGGCATGTTCTGCGCCTATCTCGAAAGCCTGAAGCTCCGCTGGGCGGTTCCCCAGCTTCGCGAGCGTCGTGTTGACGGTCATTCGGCAAGCGCCTATTGGAAACGCAGCCGGCCCTGCTGGCCGTAAGCGTTTGACGTCAAGCAACGCACTCAACGATCCTCGTCGGTCGGAGTGCGTTTTTTAATGCCTTCGCTGATCGAGGAAAAGCCTGGAGATTATCATGGCTTTTCAATCGACACCCGATCCGGCACGTGGCCGGCTGCTGCTGCTGAGTGCCATCCTCTTCATTTCCTATCTTTGCATCGGCATGTCGTTTCCGATCGTGCCGCTCTATGTCAGCGAACAATTGCGATTAGGCAATGTCTGGGCGGGGCTCGGCGTCGGCATCGCCTTTCTCGCAACCATCCTCACGCGCGGCTATGCCGGCGGTCTCGCGGACCATCGCGGCGCCAAGGTCGCAGTCATTCGGGGCCTTGCCCTTTACGTCGCCGGCGCCTTGACGGCATTGGTTGCCGGCCTCGTAACCCACACACCGTTTCTATCCTTCCAGCTCCTCCTCGCCGGTCGCCTGCTTCTGGGGCTGGGCGAAAGTCTGGTCGCGGTGGGCGTCATTTCCTGGGGCATTGGTTTCGTCGGTCCGGCGCGCTCGGGCAGGGTCCTGGCGCTCGTCGGCGCCGCCATCTACGGAGCACTCGCCGTCGGCGGTCCGATCGGCCTGGCATTGTTCAGCCGGTTCGGCTTTGCCGGTACGATGGCAATCAGCGCCGTCTTGCCGTTCCTTGGCCTAATGGCGATCTGGCGGGTTCCCGGCGTTGCGCCGCATCCTGGCGCGGAACGCCCGCCCTTCTGGACCGTCATCGGCAGGGTCTGGCTGCATGGGGCGGTCGTGTGCTTTCAGGGCATCGGCTTTGCCGCGATCGGTGCCTTCTTCACGCTCTATTTCCTCGATCGGGGCTGGGACTATGCCGGGCTGGGCCTGACGGCCTTCGGTGTCGGCTTCGTGCTGGTGCGCGTGCTCTTCGGCCATCTGCCGGATCGTATCGGCGGTCTGGCGGTCGCGGTCGGGTCACTGGCGATCGAAGCGATCGGTCAATTGCTGATCTGGAGCGCTCCCAATCCGATGCTCGCCCTGGCGGGGGCGTTCTTGACTGGTCTCGGATGCTCGCTGATCTATCCAGCCATGGGTCGCGAGGTCGTTCGGCGGGTGGAGCCGCATTTGCGTGGTACAGCGCTTGGCGGCTTCTCGGCCTTCCAGGACCTCGCCTATGGGCTGACCGGGCCTTTCGCCGGCCTTTTGGCCGATCGAGCCGGCTATGGCAGCGTCTTTCTGGCAGGCACTGTCGCTGCGATAGCTGGCCTGTTGATCGCGCTCTCGCTTCGCAAGGTGCGCGCTGTAGCGTTCAATTGAATGATATGGCGGCCCTAGCGATTGGGCGGGGCCGCCGGAAATGCTGAATGGTTCACACCATCCATGTTCGCCGCTCGTCTTCGCAGGCGTTGTGCTTTAGCCCGCGGTTGTCGACGGCCAGGTGACATAGCAATACTTGCTGTTGATCGAGCCGAAGAGCGCGTTATGTCGCGGGATGATTGGCCGATGAGGGAGGTTACAGGGCTACGAAAACAATACCGTAGTGATAGGGCGGTAGCTCGACTACGGCCCGGGACCTGAAGCCGCCATGCTCGACAATCGCGGCGACATCCGCCGGCGTCATGCGCATCTCGGTCTTGGGGCCGCGCGGCAGTCCAAGCACCGTGGTCTCCTCGCGCGGTCGTGCCTCCCAGTTGACGATACCAAACGATCCCCTGGGAGCGAGCACCGAATGAACGGCTTGGACGAGGCCGAGCTGATCCGGTACGCCATGAAACGTGTTCGCCATCAGGACATAATCGACATTTTCGGGAAGGTGGTCTGCAATGTCGCGGGCATCGGCACGGATCCACTGCCGCACGGAGACGGCTTGCCGATCGACTTCCGCTCTCGCCATTTCAATCATGGTTTCATCCAGATCGAGTGCATAGACCTTTCCGGCGACGAGTTTTGCCAGCGGCGCGGTGAAGTAGCCGTCACCGCAGCAAAGATCGAGAACGGTCATGCCGGGCTTGATGCCAAGTGCTTCGAGGAGCGCCAGCGGATTTGGCCAGAGCACTGTCCACCAGTCGCGATCCGGCATCGATGTCGCAGGAAATGCTTCACCCATTGAGAATCTCCGCAGATGGATGGCCTTAGGGAATACAGCATATCATCGAGGTACGAGCCGCAGAATAGAGCGCCATCGTGACATCAAGCCGCGGCCCGGCAGCCGGGGCAGTGCAATCCAACCGCGTCGGCAAGCTTACAGAGCTTGCGGTCCGTCCTTTGGCAGGTTTTTGAGAGCCCAGGACGCGATGGCCTTGTCCGCCAGCCTCTCCGTGACCTCGAATTCGCTGATCATCAGGCTGGACAGAAGCGAAGCGCTGCGTGCCTGCGCGGCAAAATTCCTTTCATAACGCGCCGGTTCCAACACATATGTGGCAAAGGGGGCAACCTTCCGCCCGCCGAAATCCGTGCGTTCGAGGAAGCTCATGACTGGCGGCGTGATGGTATTCCACCACACTGGGCCTCCGACGAGGATCAGGTCGTATTTCGACAGATTGGGAAGCCCATCGAACAAGGGGGGAAGCTCGCCCGTTTCCAGCTCGTATTTGGATTGCTCGGCTGCGCGCTGCATGTCGAGAGGATAGGGATCGCGCATCTGTATCTCGAAGAGCTCGGCCCCCAGAAACGCACGGAGCTTTTCGGCGACCGCTCCGGTGTGGCCGGTATAGGAATAATAGACGACCAGGAACCGCCGCTCGTCTGCGGCGAAGCTCCATCTGGGTGCGGCGGCCGCAGCCACCATTGATGTCAATACGGTGCGGCGGGAAAGGTGCATGGGTTTTCCTCCCGATTTCAATGAGGCTTTCAGATGCGGAAGATGACGGGACAATTTCGACTGCGGGCAATCATTGATGCCGCGCAGGTAAGGCGCCCATCGATGCCACGGCCCTCTGGGCGGGCAGCATACGTTCGCCGTAAGTCTGCATTGCCTCATCGAGACGCCGCTCCAGAATGGCGGGATCGGTTTCGCCCTCATCGGCAAATTTCATGAGCTCGCGGGCGGCGATGATCGCCGGCCGGTCGGCAAACTCCAGTTCGTGCCGGGCGCAGAAGATTTCGAGAACGCGGCGAAGTGTTGCGATCTGTGATAATTCCATGGCCAATTCCATATCCTCCTGTCAGCGTCGATATTCTCGACCGGGCAAGTGATTTTCGAACGGGAGGTTAGGATGCTGATGTCGCAGCTTTGTGCCGGAGATGTAAAAGCCTGTCGCCGGCGCTGGCAGCGCCAGCCATAGGCTCCGGTACAGACCGGCGCTGCAATGATTATCGGACAGCTGCCGCAAGCGGCCTATTTTGCAGAGGGTGCAACAGGATTTGACCATGGCCGAAGCCAGGTGATTTCACCGCCGCATTCCGTCGAGACGGAGCATATCGACGGTCCGAGAGCTGCGACAGCTTGTTACAAATTTGCCGGTCCGTGGCACATCCATGTGACAACAACCCTATAGTTTGTCAGCTGCGGGGAGATGCTTTTGGGCGGAATACTGATTGGATTTCGAGGACAGTCTTGATGAAATCCGGATCCTCTCGATACGGCTTGCATCGGCACTCGCCGGGCTTTCAGGTGGGAGCGCCGCTTACGACGCAACCCCTCGATCTATGTGAAACTTTGATACACTTTTTTCGATGCGGCTCGAAGCGGCCTTCTGTAAAGTGACTTCAGATCGTGGAAACTGTCATGCAAAAAGCCGCCCATATCGCCGTCGTCGATGATCATTCGGACATAAGGGACCTTGTCGGCCAATATCTCGAGCAGCAGGGCTACAAGGTCAGCGTCGCCGACAGTGGGCTTGCCTTGAGGCGGGTCCTTGAGCGCGGTGCCGTAGATCTGATCGTTCTCGATGTCATGATGCCGGGCGAAGATGGCCTCTCGGTCTGTCGCTATTTGAGGGCGACGACGGATACTCCCATCATCTTCCTGACGGCCATGAGCGAGGATACCGACCGCATCATCGGCCTTGAGCTGGGGGCCGACGACTATCTGGTGAAGCCGTTCAATCCGCGCGAATTGCTCGCACGCATCCGGGCTGTCTTGCGCCGGGTCAATGGTCTGCCACAGCAGCAGCGGGAAACGCTGAAGAAGGCCAGGGTCGTTCGTGTCGGTCAGTGGCGCGTCAACATGGGGCGGCAGGAGCTTTCCGGTGACGATGGCGTCGGCATCCCGCTCAGCACCGCCGAATTCCGGCTTCTGAAAGTCTTCCTCGAACGCCCGGGCATTGTGCTCAGCCGCGAGCAGCTTCTCGACCTGACGGTCGGCAGGACGGCCGACATCTTCGACAGAAGCATCGACAATCAGGTGAGCCGCCTGCGCAAGAAGATCGAGCCGGACCCGAAGAACCCTTCGGTCATCAAGACGCATTGGGGCGGCGGCTACAGCCTCTCGGCGGATGTGGGGTTCGAATGATCTACTGGTGGAGGAGGAGCCTTGCCGCTCAGTTCATCGGTTTTACCCTGCTTGCCCTTGTCGTCTCGCAGTGTCTGACATTTTCGATTTCCTGGGACGAACGCACCAAGGCGCTGCACGCGGCCATGAAGAGTGAATTCTTCAGCCGCTGCGCCTCCGTCACGCGGTTGATGGAATCCATGCCCAAGCCGCTGCGTGAACAGGCTCTGCTTGCCAGCGAGACCAGCTATTCGCGTTTCTGGCTAACTCCTATGGAGCCGACGGATGCCCGTGAATGGCGCTCGCGTGCGGCAAGCGAGCTTTCCCGGCCGATCGAGAATTTCATCGATCTCGGCGCGAAATACGGTTTGCGTTCGAACATCGATGTCGATCATTTGACGTCCGGACAGGCGATGGCGGCCAATGCCAGCGAGGGCTGGACCACCCCGCCCGCGGTCCTGTGGAGCTTGCCGCAACCTGCGAAATTCGTCTACTTCGGCGACCGCAATGGATACGGCCTGACCATCAAGCTCAATGACGGAGTCTGGCTAAACACCGCATTCTACAAGAATGTCGGCGACCGCTGGTGGGATATGAAATCGCTCACCTCGCTTGCGACCACGGCGCTTATCCTATCGCTGATCGGTGTCTTCATCGCCAGCCGCATCGCGCGCCCGCTAAGACGGCTCGCCGTTTCGGCGGAAGCCCTGGGACGCGGCGAAAATCTTCCGCCGCTGCCCGAAGAAGGGCCTGACGACATCAGGCGCACGGCCGAGGCATTCAACAGAATGCAGGAGCGTCTGCATCGCTTCGTCGATGATCGCACCCGGATGCTGGCCGCAATCGGCCATGATCTCAGGACGCCGCTGACTTCGCTTCGGTTGCGGGCGGAATTCGTCAAGGATGCCGATATCCAGCAGAAGATGCTGGCGACGATCGACGAGCTTCAGAGCATGACGGAAGCCGCCATTTCCTTCGCGCGTGGTGAATCGACAGCCGAGGAAACGCGGGCCATCGAACTGGAGGCACTTGTCGGCAGCATTTGCGACGACCTTGCCGATCTCGGCCTGCCGGTGGAATATATAGAAGGACCGAAGACGACCTATCGCTGCCGGCCCGATGGCTTGCGCCGCGCCGTTCGCAATCTCACGGAAAATGCGGCGCGCTATGGCGGCCATGCCAAGGTCTATATCTGCCATTCGGCCAGCACCATCGATATCGTCGTCGAAGACAATGGCCCGGGCATACCCGAGGACATGAAGGAAAAAGTCTTCGCGCCCTTCTTCCGTCTGGAAGCGTCGAGAAACAGAGGCACGGGCGGAGTCGGACTGGGCCTGTCGATTGCCCGCGCCGTTGCGCGGCAGCATGGCGGCGATATCCTGCTTCAACCCAACAATCCCGGTCTGAAGGCCATTATCTCCCTGCCACAGGAAGGGCAGGTCAAGATGCCGTCGTCGCGGGTGAGCAGGAGAAGAAAGCGGGCACAATCGCTCAAGCTTGCCGGGCAGGAACGCTAAGGTCTTCCATCCCGCCTGCTGAAAGACCTTGCCAGACAAAATCACGCGAAGCAGTTCGGTGATTGCGCCGAACCGCTCGCTGTTCGAAATCCCGTATGCCGCCCTCCATCCTTCCTTGTCACCGCCAAGGATGGGGCACGGCCAGAAACTACCGCATCTGCAATATGATCGGGCTGCTGCTGGCCGGATCCGTATGCTCGCGCAAGGCCTTCACATCGTTTGCTGCAACCGCTCCGCCGTGATTTCCCCAGGACGAGCGCACGAATGTCAGGACATCGGCGATCTGCTGGTCCGAAAGCTGCTGGCGGAACGGCGGCATGCGATAGGCGTCCGGGATCCCGTTCGCCACCACGCGGCTGGAGCCGTTCAACGTGACGTTGATCTGGGACGCGTTTTCCTTCGTAAGCGAAGCGGCGGAGCCGGCGAGCGGCGGAATCCATTGCTGCTTTCCGCGGCCGTCGACGCCGTGACAGAAACTGCATTTTGCGACGAATGTCTGGGCGCCCGGAATCTGCTGGCGGGCGGGAAGTGCGACATTCTGCGCCGTGGCATCATCATATTGCCAGGGCGTTCCGTCACGGGCGGGATCGCCCGGCAATGACTTCAGGTAATGACTGATGGCCTTCAGATCGTCATCGTTCATGAACTGTGTCGAATTGTTAAAGGCATCCGCCATAGAACCGAAGACGACGGCGTGGGTATTTCTGCCATTCTTGAGGAAGGCGTAGATATCGTCCTCGCTCCACCGGCCAAGACCGGTGTTGGGATCGCCGCGCAGGCTCGGAGCGTACCAGCCGTCGAGAAGCGCGCCGGAAAGATAGAGCGGGCTGCTTTCGTCGAGCGCCTTTTCCGCCATGGTGATCGCTCGCGGCGTATGACAGCTGCCGCAGTGCCCAGGCCCCTGAACGAGATAGGCGCCCCGGTTCCACTGGTCGTCGCCGGCCGTTTTTGGCTGATAGGTTCCGCCCTCGGTAAAGACCGCGTTCCAGAGTGCCAAAGGCCAGCGCATGTTCATCGGCCATTTGATGTCGGAGGACTTGTTCGCCTGCTGGACGGGTTCGACCCTGCTCGTGAAATAGGCATAGAGCGCACGAATGTCGTCGTCGCTCATCTTCACGTAGGAGGGATAGGGCATTGCCGGATAGAGGCGATGTCCGTCGCGGGCAATGCCCTGGCGGACGGCACGGTCGAAATCGGCGAGCGTATAGTTGCCGATCCCGGTTTCCTTGTCCGGCGTGATATTGGTCGTGAAGATGGCGCCGAGCGGCGTTCCCATCTGCAGCCCACCGGCAAAGGGGGCGCTCTTCGGCGTGCTGTGACAGGCAACGCAATCGCCGAGGCGCGCGACATATTCGCCGTGCTGCAGCACCTCTTCCGAGGGCGGCTGCGTCGCGGCGACATTGTCGAAGGGGGATGCCGGCGTGCGGGTCACGAACCATGCGACGCCGCCGGCTGCAAGCACGACAATCAAAAGAAGAACCAGAAGAAATTTCTTCAAGGGTGTGCCCTCATGTCTTTGCTTCGGGATTTCGTACTCGGCTAGAGCATGATGCCGAAAAGTGTGATCGGTTTTCGGACGACATCATGCTCTACGCCTTTGATTCTAGAGCCGAATGAGATCATCCGGCTCTAGAGAGGGAGCCAACCACGCCGGCTCTCGATCCAAGAGGGATCGGGAGCCGGAATTGTGCCTGGCGCAGAGGAAGCTGCGCCTCAGCTTTCAAAAGTGTAGTTGGAGAGAGGCATGCTGCGGATCCGCTTGCCGGTCAGCGTGGACACCGCATTGGCGACTGCCGGCGGAATGGCCGGAAGCCCCGGCTCGCCGATGCCTCCCATCTCGGCACCACTCTCGACGATGCGGACGTGGACGCGGGCCATGCGATCAGGCGGCAGGATCGGATAGAGGTCGTAGTTGCGTGCGACGGGCTCGCCGTTCTTGTAGACGGCTTCCTCCATCAGCACTTGCGACAATCCGAGCGCGGTTGCCGAATTGATCTGCGCTTCGATGATCGCCGGATTGACGATGCTGCCGGGGTCTATGGCTTCCCAGACATCATGCACGACGACCTGCCCGTTGCGGATCGAGACTTCGGCGATCGCCGCAGTATGACTGCCGAAGGGCGAGGCCATGGCCACGCCTCGTGCGCGCCGCGAACCGTCATCTCCGGTAAAGGGGCCACGTTTCCAGCCGCCGGAGAGATCGCCGACCGCCTTCAGGAGGTTGCTCAGCCGCTCGTTCTTCTGCAGCAACTTCATGCGCAGCTCATAGGGGTCCTGCCCGCCCTTGTCGGCCAGTTCGTCCAGGAAGGTTTCGTAGAAGAAGTCGTTCATGGAATTGCCGACCGAGCGCCAATAGGCCAGCGTCGTCGGGTTTTTGACGTAGATCTGCGCGATGCGGTAGTTCGGGATCGCGTAGGATTTGCCGCTCAGACCCTCCAGGGCTGTCGGGTCCAGCGAATCCTCCTTGTGACCGTAGACGCCCTCCGTCGGTCCCTCGCAAGCACTGATGGCCTCGAGTGCGACCGGCATGCCGTTGGCATCGAGCGCGCCGCGGAAGCGCACGGCCGCCATCGGGCGCATAGGGTCGCGCAGAAACTCCTCCTCGCGGCTCCAGATGAGCTTGATCGGCCGCCCAACCTCTTTTGCAAGCTGGATGGCCTGCGGATAGGGATTGGCGGACGGATACAGGAAGTGCCGCCCGAAGAAGCCGCCTAGAATAGGGCTGTGGAGCGTCACTTTCGATGGATCAAGCCCCGTCAGCTTGGCGATATCAGCCTGGAATTGCTCGGGGGCCTGGTTGGGCATCCAGATTTCGAGACTGCCGTCCGGATTGAAGCGGGTCAGAGTGGATGGTGGCTCCAGCTGCGCGTGATGCAGATACTGGCTCTTGTAGGTTGCCGAAACGACGGTCTTGGCCCCATCGAACGCTTTGGCAATATCACCGACATTCTCCGCTTCCTTGCCATTGCCCGGCTCGTTGGCGAGCTTGTCGTTGAAGGCCGCGGTCGAGAAATCCGCGGGCATATAGCGGAGGGCGGGATCGGCGTCCGAGCCGGGCTCGCGCCAATCGACCTGCGCGGCCTCGGCTGCACGCTTGGCATTCCACCAGCGTTCGGCAACGACAGCAACGGCGCCGGGCAGGCTATGGACGGAATGAACGCCCGGCATTGCCTTGAGCTGATCCTCGTTGCGGATCTTGCCGATTGTCAGGCCAAGGCGCGGGGCATGCTGGACGGCGGCATGCAGCATGCCCTCGACCTTGCAGTCAATTGCGTAGACCGCCTTGCCCGTCGACTTGTCATGAATGTCCAGCCGTTCGACCGGTTTGCCGATCCAGCGGAATTTGCTCGGGTCGCGAAGTGTCACGCTTTCGGGGGCGGGAACGGGCAGATCCAGCGCCTCCGCAGCGACATCGCCATAGGCGAGGCTCCGTCCCGATGCGGCGTGAATGACGCGGCCGGGCTCGGTCGTAAGCTCGGTAATGGGTGCGTTGAGGCGCGTTGCAGCCGCCTGCAAAATCATGTTGCGCGCCAGCGCGCCGAGCTTGCGCATGGTCTCATAGCTGGTGCGCACCGACATGCTGCCGCCGGTGATGCGCATCTTGCCGTGCACGACAAGATAGTCGCTGCCCGTCGGCGCATTTTCGACGATGAAGGTCTTCGGATCGGCATCGAGTTCTTCGCCGACGATCTGGGCCATCGCCGTGAAAACGCCTTGCCCGCCCTCGACGAAGGGGCTCATGAAACGGATGGTGCTGTCCGGGCGGATTTCGAGGAATGCCGGAACGCGGGTGCCTGGAGGCATTGGGTTTGCCGCCTGCTGGGCTCTTGCGCGGCCAACTGGAACGCCGAAACCAAGCACGAATGCGCCGGCTGCGGCCCCGGCAGAAGTCAGGAGAAAGTGCCGGCGCGAGATGTTCACCGGAGATCCGGTCGGGAATTCATCTTCCGGAACGAGATTGCGGCTGGTCTCGGTCATAGCGTTTCTCCTTCCTTGGAGGAGAGATCTTTGACCGCCGCCTTGATCGCATTGTAGGTGCCGCATCGACAGAGATTGATCATCGCCGCGGCGATCTCGTCATCGGAAGGATTGGGCGTTTGCTTGAGGAGCGCGGTCGCCGCCACGACCTGCCCCGATTGACAGTAGCCGCATTGCGGAACCTGATGCTTGACCCAGGCGGCAACCACCCGCTTGCCAATCGGGTCTGCTTCGAGCGCCTCGATCGTGGTAATCTGGCGACCGACGACGCTGTCGAGCGGCGTCACGCATGAGCGCACCACTTCCCCGTCGACGAGGACCGAGCAGGCACCGCATTGCGCCAGTCCGCAACCATATTTCGTGCCGGTCATGCCCAGCTCGTCGCGGATGATCCAGAGGAGCGGCGTGTCTCCGTCCGAATTGACTTGATAGGACTGGCTATTGATCTGAAGATTCATGAGGCGCCTCCTGAGGCTTTCGATGGCGAGCCTTCGATGCCAGGCGCTGTGCGATGATCTGAATGCTCGGCAATCGGACGGCGCATAGTTCAGGCTCACAACCCGGACTATAACACTGAACCGACCGCATCAAAAAGATTAGTATGTAAATCGCGATAGAAGTTAGAAACCAGATTCATAAATCGGCTTCCAAGCTCATTTTGCTCGTGCAAAGAGAGGCCGCCGCATCGAAGGGATGATCGATGCGGTCCTCGCGCCAAGCCGTAATACGCTGATTCTAATGCGTAATCGCGCAGCTATGGTCCTGCACATCCTCGCCGCCCATGCCGGGCACCGCGACATCCGTCAGGACGATGAAGCCCGGGCCATCGGCGAAGTTGGCGCCGACCACCACAAGATTGTGATCGCCCATTTCCTTTGCCGGGTCCTTCAATGTCCGGGCCAGCGCCAGGAACGGATTGAAATCGCCCAATGTCTCGCCTTTGACTCGAACCGCCGTGAACTTGTGGCCGGCGATTGCATCAGGAAGAGGTGCCCAGTCGGCACCTATCTTGTCGGCATCGGCCTTGAGGGCAGCCCGCGCATCGGCGCTCAGGCAATCGACGTGGATATGCAATTGGTTCTGCGAGCGTGCCTGTTGCGCGTTGACGGCCAGGCTGAGGCCGTCACGCGGGAGTGCGTGCGGCAATCGGGCATCGACATCACCCTGCTCGGCCCAGGCGTCGGCAAAGAAGTTATGTGTTGCAGGATCGAGGAGTGCTGCGCTCTCCATGCCCGTGATCTTATCGGTCGGAATGAGCAGAACTTGCGCAACGCCGCGCAGATCCTTCAGCATCGCGTAGTGCTCGGTCGCATTCACCGACAGACAGGGCGCGGTTTGTACGACGCACTTGTCATGAACAATCTTCCAGAGCACGTCGGAGTCGGCAAAGGCCGGCGCAAAGAGGAGGGGAAGGAAGGATACTGCAAGAACTGTGACGCGACGCAAGTATGTCATGGCAGGAAATTTCCCTGGTTCAAACCGTTGGCATTGTCCGAGATTCCGGAGGGCTTAGCACAGGCCTATTAGGCTGATGTGACGGCTTGACGGCGGCAAGCGTCAAATCCGGGCAGGCGCGTGCCGTAGAGATTCCGCAATATCAGCTTCGCTTCATCTTGGGTTAAGGCCGCTTTCAGTTTGGTTGCCTAAATGGCAGGTGCCGGGGAAAACCATGCCTCGCCCTGGGGAGGAAAAGGTCGCTTGCAGTGGTCTTTTAAGCATCCGCTGCGAGGCGTTCGCAACGCTCGATCGCCGCAATTTTGCGGCAGACACAAAACGATCAGGAGCTTGAAATGGGTATCGGAAAGCTGATTGAAGAAGTTGCAGGTGCCGTGGCTGCAGACGAGGCCGTTGAGGCCGTCGACCCGAATGCCGGTTTCCTGACGAAAGCCGCCGCTGCCGTCGCTGGCTTCGAAGGCGTCAACAAGCTGACGGACGTGCTGAAGGACAAAGAACAGGAGCCGTCCGCCGACAATAGCGGCGATCAGAACGGCTGACTGTGAAGCGGCAGCGGCGTCTGCCGAGTAGATTTTGACTGTGAAGCTGGAAGCCGGGCCTGTCCCGGCTTTCTGATTCTCTGGGCATGGCTCCCTATCCGTCTTCAGCCATTGACCTCGGCGGAGATAAGAGGGCGAAAGAATCCGGTCGGCTGCAGGATCGAACTGGCGATATTGGCAACGATCTGGCCCGGTGCCTCGCTCTTTGCCAGAGCCTCCTTCCAGGCCGGATCAGCCACGAATTCCGCCCATTTCCGCTCGCGCTCCTCCAGCGATTGCCATTCGAGGAAATAGATGAGGTCGTAGCTGGAAGGCCCGATCATCGTCGTCCAGAAACCGAGGGGGCGGATGCCGAGCCGGTCCCAGATCGCCAGCGTCGCCGTTTCGAAACGCTCCTTGAGCGCTGGCAGCTTGCCGGGCAAGCAAGTATAGATGCGCATTTCATGGATCATGGAAAATCCTCCTTGAGTGAATTCAGAGCAGGCCGGATCTCTCCCAGAGAGCCCGATTTAAAAGTAGTTGAGCGATAACAGCAGGTTGTGATTCCCTTTTGGCGCCGAATCAAAATGGGTTTCCGATGACCTAGGTCACTATTGCTCAATTTGAGCATAACAGAGGCGCATTTCGGTTTTCAAGTGATTTCACGGACCAGGGATGGGCGTTGATCGATCCTCTTATCCCACCCGCACGCAGTGGCGGGCGACTGAGGACAAATAACGGAGGCTCTTTCGGCCCCACCTCTTGCCCATCCTTCACTCGGTTCTGGTTGGATTTGCCCCCATGTCGGGGCTTGACGAAAACAAGCCAGGCATTAATTTAAACGGAGGCGCCTCCGTTTACTATCGGCGTCCTTCGCTTCCTAATTCAGATGAGTGCCGACCGTGACGCCAGAATTCCATCGGCCTCGTCTTCCTGAAAGAAACCTATAGCAACCGGTAGACCGACGGGTAGATTCTACTAGATTCCGCAGGTCTCATCTTCGTGACGATGGCAGGAGCTTATCATGACACGAACCATCCATATCGCGCTCGACATAAACGGGCAGCGCCACGAACTCGATATCGAGCCACGTGTGACGCTGCTCGATGCGCTGCGTGAGCATCTTTCCCTCACCGGCACCAAGAAGGGCTGTGACCAGGGACAATGCGGCGCCTGCACCTGCCATGTCGACGGTAAGCGCGTGCTATCCTGTCTGACGCTTGCCGCGCAGGCCGAGGGGCGCGAGATCACGACGATCGAGGGGCTGACCGGCGAGGCCGGCGACCTGCATCCGGTGCAGGCCGCTTTCATCGAGCATGACGCCTTCCAGTGCGGCTATTGCACGCCGGGCCAGATCATGTCGGCGGTCGCCTGCATTCGCGAAGGACATGCCGGTTCGGATGCGGAAATCCGCGAATACATGTCCGGTAATCTCTGTCGGTGCGGGGCTTATAACAGCATCGTTGCAGCGGTGCGCCAGGCAGCGGAGGTGGCGTAATGCGAAACTTCTCCTATCTGCGCGCCACATCGACAGCCGAGGCCGCTCAGGCGGCGCAACAGGCCGGCGCCCTGCTGCTTGCCGGCGGTACGACACTGCTCGATCTTGCCAAATGCGGCGTGGATGAGCCTGATACGGTCATCGATATCACCCATCTCTCCGACATGAGCGGCATAACGGTGGATGCAACCGGCGCAACCATCGGCGCGCTCGCCAGAATGAGCGAGATCGCCGATCATAAGGATATCCGCGCGGCCTTCCCGGCCGTTTCGGAATCGCTGTCACTTGCCGCCTCCGCCCAGCTCCGCAACATGGCGACGATCGGCGGCAATCTTCTGCAGCGGACACGCTGTTCCTATTTCCGCGATCCAGGCACTTTCCCGGCTTGCAACAAGCGCAATCCAGGCTCCGGCTGTTCGGCGATTGGCGGTGTCACGCGCAATCACGCGGTGCTCGGGACGAGCGAGGCCTGCATCGCCTCCTATCCCGGGGATCTGGCTGTCGCTCTGGTCGCATTTGACGCCGTAGTTGAGACGGATAGCCGCAAAGTGGCCATCGACGATTTCTTCCTCGTTCCCGGGGACACGCCGAACAAGGAAACGGTCCTGCAGCGCGGCGAGATCATCATTGCCGTCACGATCCCTTCCTCCGCCGCTGCCCGGAACTCCACCTACATCAAGGTCCGCGATCGGCAGTCATACGAATTTGCCGCTGCGAGCGCCGCTGTTGGTCTGGAGCTGGAAGCCGATGGCAGGACCATCCGCGATATTCGCGTGGCAATTGGCGGCGTGGCCACCAAGCCGTGGCGGGCGCGCAATGTGGAACAGGCGCTCATCGGCAAGGTGCTCACTCCGGAGGCCGTCGAAGCAGCCAGCCGTCTCGCCATGGAGGGCGCCGTCTCTCACGGCGGCAACCGCTACAAGATCGAACTTGCGCCGCGTGTCATCGCCCGCGCCATTCTGAAGACGGGAGGTCTTGCATGACCATGATGGAGCCACGCAAACATGGCGATGCTTCCGACGGTACGGTCGGCGGTCGTCAGTCGCGCTTCGAAGGCAATATGAAGGTGACGGGGACTGCGACCTATGCGCTGGAATACCCGGTTGAAAACCTCGCCTATGCTGTTCTCGTCCAGAGCACTATTCCGGCTGGCCGCGTCATCAAGGTCGATGCTTCGGCAGCGCTCGCAATGCCGGGCGTGCTGCTGGTGCTGACGCCGGAGGATGATCTCGGTCTTAAACTTTCGGCTGACTGGGGCGGCAACAAGCCCGCCGACGGCCCCTATTATCCGCTGCCGCGCGAGGTGCGCTTCAATGGGCAGTCGATTGCGGCCGTCGTCGCCGAAAGCCGCGAACTGGCGACGGAGGCCGCCAGGCTGGTGCGCGTCACCTATGAAGAGAGCAAGCACGTCGCCGACCTCAACGATCCGAATGCCGGCGAAGGCAAGCTCATGGAACCGCTTTCGATTGCCTGGGGCGATGCAGAGGCCGCCTTTGCCGCTTCCCCGGTGCGGATCGAGGCGGAATATTCGACGCCGCGTGAATATCACGTCGCGATGGAGCCGCACGGGCTGACGGCGAAATGGGATGGCGATCAGCTGACCATTTGGGAGCCAAGCCAGTGGTCCCACGGCATGGCGCGCATGTATTCGGAATGGTTCGACATGCCCTATGAGAATGTCCGGATCATCTCGCCCTTCATCGGCGGCGGTTTCGGATCGAAGGGCGTGCCGCTTGCCTATGGCGCGGTCGCCGTGGCGGCTGCAAGAAAGCTCGGCCGGCCGGTGAAACTCGCGGTCACCCGCCCGCAGAATTTCACGAGCTATGGCGGGCGCGCCGCGACGACACAGAAGATCGCGCTTGGCGCGACGGAGGATGGCATCCTGCAGGCGATCGTCCATCGCGGCGCCAGCGAAACTTCCGTCGATGCGGACTGGCCGGAGCAGACGGGAGCGGCAACGTCGATCCTCTATAAGGTCGAGAATTTCTCCTCGCAGCATCGCGTCGTGCCGGTCAACAGCGTGACACCAGGCGCCTTGCGCGGCCCGGGCAAGAACCCGAGCGCCTACGGCATCGAATGCGCGATCGAGGAACTGGCCTACAAGCTCGGCATGGACCCGCTCGAGCTGAGGCTGAAGAACTATGCCGATCACGACTATCAGTCCGGCAAGCCCTGGTCGACGCGCCGGCTGCGCGAGGCGCTGACCGAAGGGGCCGAAGCTTTCGGCTGGTCGCGGCGCAGCCACGCGCCGCGCTCGATGCGCGACGGCAAGACGCTGATCGGCTGGGGTATCGGCTGCGGCACCTTCCCGGTTATCCGTGCCCCGAGCGAAGCGATGATTCGCATTCTTGCCAATGGTCGGGTCGAGGTCGTCAGCGGCGCCATCGACATGGGGCAGGGGACCTACACGATCCTCGCCCAGAGTGCCGCGGAAGTCTTCGGAATTCCGGTCGATCAGGTCGAAGTCTATCTCGGCGACTCACGATTGCCCGGCGCGGCGATCGCCGGCGGTTCGATGCTGGCCGGCTCGATCATGGGAGCAGTCCATAAGGCTGCGGTCGCCGCTCGCGACGAGCTTATCGGCCTTGCGCTCAGCGATGCCAATTCGCCGTTCCGTGAGACGGGCGCGAACACCCTGAATTTCGCCGAGGGTCGCATTGCGGCACCCCGCGGCGAGGCGCCGTCGCTGACGCTGGCGGAACTGATGTCCGCGCTGAAGCGCGAGGAGATCGAAGTCCGGCGCAATACCTTGCCTGAGGGCGCAAATGCACAAGAACAGCTTCAGGCATGGACGACCATGGCAAAGGTTCAGGGGCCGACCATGGGCGATTTTTCCATGCACAGCTGGTGTGCCCATTTCGCCGAAGTACGCGTCGATGAGGATTTCGGTACGGTGCGTGTCTCCCGCATGGTCTCCGCCTTCGATTGCGGCCGTCTCTACAATCCAAGGCTGGTCGAAAGCCAGTGGCGCGGCGGCATCATCATGGGCATCGGCCAGGCGCTTCTCGAAGAAGGGTTGGTCGATCAGCGCAACGGGCGAACCGTCAACAACAATGTTGGCGATTACCTCGTGCCGACAAATTCCGACATTCCGGACATCCAGGTGATCTCCGTCGGCGTGCCGGACCATCAGGCCTCGGCGCTTGGCGGTAAAGGTGTCGGTGAAGTCGGCATCGTCGGTGTGGCGCCGGCGATTGCCAATGCCGTATTCCATGCCACCGGCAAGCGCGTGCGCGACCTGCCGATTACATTGGAAAAGTTGCTCTAGGGCAGGGAGGGTCGAGCCGCATTGCGCAAAGCATGCGGCTCGATTGCTTAGAGGCTATCTCAATGCCGGCGCGCGTGACTTTCGAGGTGTCGCTTCCTGCGCCAATGCGTTGCCTTTTCGGCAATGAAAGCTCCGAAAATCGGTGCTTCTTCAGAACGCATCCGTTTGTCATAATTCGTTGCAAAGCGCCCTTGAGAGCGCAGCGAGGCGAACGTCGTGGCTTACGTAATTACCGAGCCCTGCATTGATACGAAGGATGGCGCCTGCACCGTCGCCTGTCCGGTGGATTGCATCTACGAAGGTGGGCGGATGTTCTACATTCACCCGGACGAATGCATCAATTGCGGCCTCTGTCTCTCCGTCTGTCCCGTCGATGCCATCCTGTGGGACGAGGAAATGCCGGCGGAGCGGTTGTTTTTGCGTGAGGTCAATCGCGATTTCTTCGCTGATGGCGTAACCGGCTGGGGTGCGCCCGGCGGCTGGGACAAGAGCCGAACCACCAGCCTGGACCATCCTTTCGTGGCGTCTTACGGCACTACGCCTGAACATCGATTGTGATGCGAAGGATGGCCTGATCGGGCATCTCTGCGGCTGTTCGCATGGTGGTCGCCGCTTTTCACGATGTCAGGATATCCCGGGCCAGGTGGCATAATAAGTGCGCGTCGCCTGCGATAATGCGTTGGCGAGCGGTCGTTGCTTCTCAAGTCTCGGTCGATCGGCCCTTGCCTGTGCCAGGAGTTCAGATAGAGCGGCGTCGAAGTCGATGCCGGTCAAGTCACCCTCGCGCATCACCTCCCGGCCAGCGACGATGAGCCCTCTCGCATATCGCGCGCTCATGCGGGTCAACAGGACCTCCGCTTCGTCGATGTCATCGAACAGCGAATCGGCGGTCAGGCCCTGATAATCGATGATGGTGTAATCCTCCGCGCCCCTGGCGTTGATGACGTGACCGCCAACCCGGATTGCTGCGTCGAATATATTCTTGGCCGTCAACTGCCGTGTCAGGCTGCGCCCGCCGTGCAGGAGATAGAGGAGGCGCATTTCTCGCCAAAGATCCTGATCATCGTCCAGCCCGGTGCCGTCGAGGCCTATGGCGAAGGCGGGGCCGTCGCGTTCGACCGCCGATGCGATCGGAGCGACGCCTGAGCGAAGACGCAGATTGGCCGTGGGGTTGCTGACGAGCCGCACGCCGCGTTCGGCCAGCAATTCCAGCTCATCGGGACGCAATTGGACGCCATGAGCGACCGCGAGTCGAGGCGACAGGAAGCCTATCCTATCGAGATAATTGACGACGCCCTCAGGAAAGCGGCGGTCGAGCCACAGGCGTTGGCGCGGGCTTTCGAGCAGGTGCATATGAATGCGCCGATCATGGCGCTCCGAGGCCTCGGCGATGGCCTCCAGTAGCGCATTGGAGCACCATTGCGGCCCGATCGGCCCATACTGCACATCGATCAGCGGACTGGCATTGGCAGCAGCAACCGCCTCGACGGCGGCTAGCTGTGTAGAGATCGGCGCGTAGATCGGAATGGTCTGCTCCAACGCCTGCCAGTCGCCCGCCGAGAGAAAGGGCTTGAGGCGCTGCGGCCCACCATCATAGGCCCAGGCATCGTGGTCGAGTAGTGGACAAGAAAGCCCAAGCCGGATGCCGATATCGCCGGCGGCCCGCATGACGGCGCCTGCCTCGTCGACAAGACGATCGACATTGAGCGAGTTATGGCAGTGCATGGTCGCGCCGACGCCGGTTCTGGCAAGCCGGCCGAAGGCGACGAGCGCTTCAAGATAGGGATCCGTGCGTGGCCGCAGCCTCAGGCCCGGTATCCACACTTCCAGCGCGTCATCGACGGCGCCAAAATCGAGCGTGCGGATGCCATAGCCATGATCATGGGCGTTGACGGGCGAGGGGAGAATGAGATCGCCGGGCTGCGCAGCTATGACGCCGAATTGCGGTGGCAGGTCTGCCAATCTGTCGAAGCGCGTAGCCGGACCATGGCCAGGAGATTCCAGAAGGCGGATCTTTGACATGCTTTCCTCATCTGCCGGCAATGGTTCTTAAATTCTCACCGAGCTTGCGCAATTCGGTATCTAGAAGCGTGATGACTGCTTGGCTGGCATGAGTCAGATGCCGGTCGCGTGGCACGAAAATGCCGATATCCACAGCGCTGAGCTTGAAGTCCCGGATCGGGATGGCAACGATTTCGCCCGTCTGGATTTCCGGCCAGAGTCCCACCGGGGTAAAAAAGCCAACGCCGTCACCTGACATGATCAGCGGTTTGAGGAGGATCGGATTGTTGGATGCGACCAGCGTTCGCCCCACGCGATTGAGCGCTGCAAGTTCGATTGCTATTGCCGAACTGACGACTTCGCTGTCGAGCGCCAGAAGGAGCTTGTATTGGGCGCATTCCGGCAGAGTCACGGATTTCGCCCGCGCCAGTGGATGCGATGAGGCGACCATGGCCATGAAGGCCGTGCGGATCGAGCCGACAAGCTTCAGATCATGCGGGGTCGCAAGGTCGAAGCTGATGCCGATATCGATGTCGCCGGCCGCCATGAAATGGAAAATATTGTTGTAGGCTCCTGCTCGGACGCGAAAATCCACCGCGGGATGCAGCCTGTGAAACTTCTTGATGAAATCGGGAAGAAACGTGATGAGTAGACTGTCAAGGGCCGCGATATGGACGCGACCGGTATTCTTTCCCTGAAGGTCGCCGAGATTGGACTTCATTACCTCGAAGTCCTGCAGCGTCTCCCTCGCATGCCGTAGCACGATTTCGCCGGCTGATGTCAGCCGCAGCCCGTCGGAGAAGCGCTCGAACAATGGCGTCCCGAGCTCGTCTTCCAATTTCTTGATCTGACGACTGACGGCGGAGGTCGCAACGTGCAGTTCATCGGATGCCTTGCGGATCGATCCGGAGCGGGCGACCTCGGCGAAATACTTCAGAATGCTGGCATGCATGAAAAGCCCTCGGCAATCTCGAAGCTATAGCATGCCTATCTGCCCTGCCAAACCGGCGCCCGCTTCTCGCGGAATGCCGCGACACCTTCCATCGCATCCTCGCTTTTCAAAGCCTTGATCAGGGCCGGCGTCCTTAGCGCCTGCGCCTCGGCCGGGCTCAGATGCGCCGTGCGATTGACCGTCTGCTTGATTGCCCGCAGCGACAGCGGTGCACAGGCGACGATGTCTGCAACCCAGCGATCGACGACAGCGTCGAGTTCGCCGGCGGAGACGACTTCGTTGACGATGCCATAGCTCGCCATTTCCTGCGCGCCGAACTGCCGTCCCGTCAGCATCACGGCCATGGCACGATTGAAGGGAATCTTGCGCTGCAAAAGTACCATGCCGCCATCAAGCGGCATGCGTCCGACGCGCGCTTCCGGCAGGCCAAAACGTGCCGTCTCCACGGCAATGACGATATCGCAGCCAAGCACCATCTCGAAGCCGCCACCCAGCGCATAGCCGTTGACGCGCGCGATCACCGGCACGTCGAGCGAGCGGCGGAAGGCGAGGCCGCCAAAGCCATTTTCGCGCCCGACCGTCCAGTAGTCGACACCGGAGCTACCACTTCCGCCCTTCAGATCGGCACCCGCGCAAAAGGCTTTCTCGCCGGAACCGGTCAGGACAACGCAGCTGATGTCGTCGCGCTGTTCGATCTCCGTCCAGATTGCCTCGAGCCTCGCTTCGGTCTCGGCATCGACAGCGTTCATCCGCTCCGGCCGGTCGAGCGTGACGCGGGCGACGCGATCCTCTACGGTGAAGGAGACGCTCATGCGGCGTCTCCCTGCACCTCGGAAAGCGAAGCCAGAATTTCCTCGTTGTGCTGGCCGAGCTGGGGCGGTGCGATCCGCACGGTGACGTGGGCGGCCGACATGTCGATCGGCGAACCGATGAGGCGGATCGGGCCGGCGGCCGTCTCGCCGGCCTCGAGGATCATCTTGTTGATGATCGTCTGTTCGTCCTTCAGCGCCTCGGGGAGTGAACGGACCGGCGCGCAGAGAATGTCGACGCCTTCCAGCCGCGCGATCCAGTGCGCGGTGCTGTTCTTGGCGAAATTCTCGCGGAAGATCGCCTGCAATTCCGGCCGCCGCGCCATCTGCGCATCGAAATCCTTGTATTGCGGATATTGCGAGAGGTCTTCGATCTCAAGAGCCTCACAGATATCGCGCAACGGGTTCGGCTTGAAGGCGCCCACCATGACGATTGCGCTGTCCGTCGTCTCGAAGACGCCCGTCAGCGGGAAGGCGCCCCAGTTCAGGTCCTTCTGACGCATCAGATGCGTCGTGCCTTCCTGCATTTGCATGGCGATCATGGAGTTGTAGAGGCTGACGGCGACCTGCTGTCCCTCTCCCGTCTTGTCGCGTTGCAGAAGTGCAAGGAGAATGCCCTGGACGAGGTGCATGCCAGCCGAATAGTCGGCCAGCGGCGTGGCATAGATCGAGGTGGGGTGGCTGTTGTCCGACTTGCGACGCATGACTCCGGAAACGGCCTGCGCCAGGACGTCCTGGCCGCCCTTGTGCTGGTAGGGACCTGTCAGCCCGAAGCCGGTGCCGACGGCATAGATCAGCCGCGGATTGATCTTCTTCAGATCTTCATAGCCGAAGCCCATGCGCTCCATGACGCCAGGCCTGAAGTTGTTGACGACCACGTCGGCCGTTTCAAGCAGGGCCTGGACCGTCTTGCGGGCGCTGGCTTCCTTCAGATCGAGTGCCAGGCTCTTCTTGTTGCGGTTCAAGGAGCAGAAGACCGGGTTGTTGAGGCCATCGGGGTCGGAGCCGAGCGACCAGCGTGAGAGATCGCCGATCTTCACCTTCTCGATCTTGATGACTTCGGCACCATAGTCGGCCAGCACCTGCGTGCAGGATGGACCGAGCATGACCTGCGTGAAGTCGATCACGCGGATTCCGTCGAGTGGCAAGGTGGTCATTCTGCTGCCTCCAAATATGTCGCGTTCTCCGAGGGGATGTCGCCGGGATCGGCGCCCTGGGCTCGCATCTGTTTCTGAATTGCCCGGATATCGGCCTTGCGAACGGTCGTCCCGGTATTGAGGGCGACGGTTGCGGCGACACCCGCCGCTTCGCCCATCGCCATGCAGGGCGGGATTTCGCGGCTGGATTTCTGCGCCTGCGGCGTTGAAGAATAATGCCGGCCGGCGACGATCAGCTGGTCGATTTCCTTCGGCAGCATGGAGCGGTAGGGCGTGTAATAATCGCGGCCGCGGCAGACCGTGTCGACGAAATGGCGGCGGGTCATGACGTCGTCCTTCGTCACGACATAATCCCCCTGCAGCAGCCGCGTCTGGCGTACACCGGTCTGCGGCGCGAAATCGACGACATAGGCATTCTCGAAGCCGGGCATCTTTTCCCGTGCGAAATCGAGGAGTTTTGCGATCCGCGAGCGGCCTTCCATCTCGGCCTTGGTCAGGTCGTCGACCTTCAGACCGCTCAAGGTCGGCATATGCGGGCAGTTCAGCCAGACGACACCGGGCAGCGGCGTCTTAAGCCACCAGAAGGACCAGCAACCGCCGATCAGCCGTTTGGCTTCGTGATCGAGCGCCTTGAAGGCTTCCGGCTCCTGCTGTTCGAAACGTTCCGCCGCGTCCGTATCGATCCCGCCCCAGCGCGACACCGTCGTCAGGATGAAGTTGGATTCGATGTGGGAAGCACCTGCGCTTGCGGCGACATCGAGATCGCCCGTCGTGTCGATGACGACATCGCCGAGGATCGCCTGCATGCCTTCCTTCGTCTGGCAGATGACGCCCTTGATCGCTCCACCTTCGACGATCGCCGAGGAGAACCAGCTATGCGTTCTGAGTTTGATCTTGGATTCCGCGATCATATCGTAGGCGGCACGCTTGAAGGCGTCGGGATCGAAGGCAGCCGAAAAGCAGATCGGATGCGGCATCGACTGGGTGTGGAAATCGAAAAGCCCCCAGCGCGCCCAGCGCTGCCAGGCCTCCGGCGTGTCGCGGAATTCGATCAGCCGATCGCGGTCGGTCGGCGTTACGCAGAGCCCCCAGCGCTTCATGCGCTCGATCATCTCCATGCAGATGCCGCGCACGGTAATTTCGAGCTCGTTGATCATGTCGTCGAGCACCAGCACCATGCCGCCGGCGGCAAGCCCGCCGACATAGGGATAGCGTTCGAGAAGCGTGACGCTGGCGCCATTGCGTGCGGCCGACACGGCCGCGGCAATCCCTGCCGGGCCACCGCCGACCACGACGACATCGGAGCGATCGACGACACGGATATCCCGTGCAGGCTGATGAATAACCTGTTCCATTGGAGTTCCCTCGATGTTTTAAGCTTTAGTGTTGGCCGGCCGGCTTCCAGCGGATCATCTTCGCCTCGGCGACCGAGACGATGAAGAAGAGGATCACGGCAAGCAGGGCGGCGATCACGACCGTTGCGTAAAGCAGCGGCGAGCGGAAATTATAGGTCGCCTCGATGATGAGAGCGCCAAGCCCGAAGCTGGAGCCGATCCATTCCGCGACGATCGCCCCCATGACACTGCTGGTCGCAGCGATCTTCAAGGCAGCGAAGAGGAATGGCAGGGAGCTGGGGAGGCGAACCTTCCAGAGGATTTCGGAGTTGCTGGCCGAAAGCACGCGCATCAAGTCGAGCATGGCCGGGCTGGCGGAGCGAAGTCCCTGGACCATGTTGACCAGCGTCGGAAAGAAGCAGATCAGGCCGGCGATGATGATCTTCGGGGCGACGCCATTGCCGAAGATCAAAACGAGGATCGGGGCGAGCGCGATGATCGGGATCGCCTTGACGAAGACGGCGATTGGATAGAACGCCTTTTCGGCAGTTGCGCTGTGGACGAACCAGATCGCCAGCAGGATGGCGACGAGATTGCCGAAGACGAAGCCGAGAACGGCCTCGAGCACCGTCGGCAGGACGTTTCTCGTCAGCGTCGCGGCATTGTCGCGAAAGGCATAAAGGACGTCGAGCGGGCTTGGCGCCATGAAGGTCGGGATCTTGAAGATCCAGATGACCGCTTGCCACAGCACAATGCAGCCGAGTGCGGCAAGGATTGCCGGCATGTGCGAAGAAAGAACGCCGACCGTCGCGTCGAGGATGGCAACCTTGCGCGGCGCCTTGGCCACGCGACTGAAGTCAGAGTGCACGGCGTTGCTCATATGCATTCCTCCAGCAGCGCGCGCAGATGCGCCGTCGCCTTGATGAAATCGACCGTGTCGCGCATCGCAAGCGAGCGCGGATAGGGAAGATCGACCTTCATGAATTCCTTCACCCTGCCGGGGTGGGCCTGGAGCATCAGCACATGCTGACCGAGGAAAACCGCCTCCGGGATGGAATGGGTCACGAAAACGATGGTCGTGCCCGTTTCGCGCCAGATGCGCAGGAGTTCCTCGTTGAGCTTGTCGCGGGTGATCTCGTCCAGCGCGCCGAAGGGCTCGTCCATCAGCAGGATTCGCGGCTTGGTCACCAGGGCGCGGGCGATAGCGACGCGCTGGCGCATGCCACCCGACAATTCGTGCGGCAGGGCCTTCTCGCGTCCCTTGAGGCCGACAAGCGCCAGCAGCTCCATGGGATCGGCATAGGAACTCTTGTCATGTCTGCCGACTTCCAGCGGCAGGCGAACGTTGTCAATGACGCTTCGCCACGGCAAAAGCGTCGCTTCCTGGAAGACGAAGGCGAAGTCACGCCCCTGGCGCGCCTCGCGTGGCGGGCGGCCGAAAACCGAGACCGAACCGGCGCTGATGTCAACGAGGTCGGCAATACAGCGCAGCAAGGTCGACTTGCCGCAGCCGGACGGCCCTAGCATCGTCACGAACGACCCTTCCGGAATATCGACGGAGACATTGGAGAGGGCGGTGAATTCATTGCCCTTGTCGCCGAAGCGGATGTCGAGATCGCGAATGGAAACGGCAAGCCTTGCCGTTTCGGCTGCCGGTAGCGGCTGCGGCTGCTTGATGGTGGCGGCGCTCATCATGGCGTTCACCCGATCTGCTTGCGGATTTCTGTCGTCGCGTCGAGGATCGCCATGGTGGCGACATCGTCGACGGTCGGTGTGGCGCCGGTAAACTGCTTGAGATCGGCATAGGCCTTGATCTGCGCTGCCCAATTGTCCTTGTTCATCGCGCCCCAGCCGGTCTGCTTGGTGCTGTCGCCGAAGGAGAAATCGATGACGGGGTGGACGGCCTCGAGTTCGCTCGCCTTGTCGAGATTGGGATAGGCATCGACGAGCATGTCGACCGCCTCTTCCGGATGGTCGCGGACATAGCCCCAGCCCTTGGCGGCAGCCGTTGTGAAGCGCACCAGCACATCGGAATGTTTGTCGAGCTGCTCGTCGGTGGTGTAGTAGACGTTGGCGTAGAGCTGCAAGCCCGCATCCCAGAGCATCATGTCGACGCGCTCGTCGCCGAGCACCTTCAGTGCGTTGGTATTCGTCACCCAGCCGGTGACGGCATCGGCCTGGCCGGTGATCAACTGGTTCATGTCTGAACCCATGTTGACCATCTTCACCTTGTCTTCCGGAATGCCGTTTTTGGCGAGCAGCGCGCGCAGAAGAATGAAGGCCGTCGGCTGCGTGGCGATGGTCTTGCCGATCATGTCCTTCGGCTCGCGGATCGGCGCCTTCTTCAGCGAGAAATATGTAAAGGGATGCTTGCGATATCCGGCAAGAAACGCCTTGACCGGCATGCCGGCCGAGCGCGCGAGCATGACGGACGGGCTTGAGGAAATCTGGCCGATGGTGGATTGTCCGGCTGCCACACCGGCGACGCCATCGACATTCGGACCGCCGGGGACGATGGTGAGATTGATGCCCTGCTCGGTGAAGAAGCCCTTCTTCTGGGCTGCGACCTCGCCGATCAGGCCGTTCGAGGCAAGCCAGCCGAGCTGCATGCGAACCTCGGCGACATCGGCCGCCTTGCCGGCGCGAATGCCGACGAAAGTCTGCGTTGCGGCGAGACCTCCGACTAAGGCAGCGTTGGACAGGAAGCGGCGGCGATTCATCATGAATTGTGACATTCTGACAGTTCCCCTGTTGATTGGGCGATCGGACTTTGCGTCTCGTTATCCACCAATGCCGGGATGATGGGGGAATTCAGTGTTCTAATAAAGAACAATTATGCGCACTATCGATTGCCGAAAAGGCAACGGTCAGCATGCGCCAAGATGCTGCAGATCGATCTGCAGCCCGATAACAACTGGAGAGTATGCGGCCCTGCGGCGCCTTCAGCCGAGCGTCTTGCTCCGGCCAATCCCATAGGTGAGCGCGAGTGCACCGACAAGGACAGCACCCTTGATGAAATCCTGTGTGTAATAGGGCGCGTTCAGCATCGTCAGGCCGTTCAGAAGCACGCCGACGAAGACTGCGCCGATCGTCGTGCCGAGGACGTTCGGACGGCGCAGGCCAAGAACGGCAAAGCCGATGAGCGAGGCTGCCACCGAATCCATCAATAGCGAGGCGCCGGAGGAGACATCGCCACGGCCGACGCGAGCGGCGACAATGATGCCGCCAAGGGAGGCGAGCACACCCGAAAGCACATAGGCGAAGGTCTTCAGGCGCGCGATATTGGCGCCGGCCAGCCGTGTCGCGGCCTCATTGCCGCCGGTGGCGTAAAGAAGGCGACCGAGGCGCGTGCGTTCGGTCAGCACGAAGAGCACGAGCGCCACGACGAGCATCAGAATGACCGGGAAGGGAACGGTGCCGAACAGGCTCGATCGGCCGATCGTCAGGAAGGCCGGATCGACCTTGCCGGTCGCCTTCGTCCCATCGGGAAGGATCAAGCCCACCGAGATCGAACGTCCCGCTGTCGGGATCAGCTGCAGCCCGGTGAGCAGGAACATGGTGGAGAGTGTCGCGAGCAGATCCGGCACCCTCAGTCGAACGATCAACAGGGCATTGGCGAGCCCGACGCTCGCGCCGAAGGCAAGCACCAGCGGCACGGTCTCATAGACATTGAGGTTCCATACGATCATGGCATAGCTCGCGGCCATGACGCTGGAGGCAGCCACGGCGCCGACGGAAAGATCGAAGCCGCCGATGGCGAGCGTCACCGTCACCCCGGCGCCGATGATGGCGACGACAGAAACCGCCTGCAGGATGCTCATCAGATTGTTGATGTTGATGAAGGCCGGCTGCGCGAAGCTGAAGACGATGACGAGGGCAAGGAGGAGCAGAAATACCGCTCCCCGCCGCACCAATTCCTGCGGCGATATCGTATGGTTCGCCTGCCTGATCTGTTCGGGGATCTCGGCGGTGCCTTCACTCATCAGACATATTCCTTGTTCTGCAGGCCGCTGGCCGTCACATCGGCGATCTCTCTCAGGCCATGATGTTCCATCACCAGCACTCGGTCGGCGACTTCGAGCGCCTCTTCCGGATCGGATGTGGCGATCAGGGTGGCGCGGTCGGTATGGGCGCGTATGGCGGCGATAATGTCCTGGCGGGCGCCGACATCGACCCCTTGGAATGGCTCGTCGAGCAGCAGCAGTCGGCTCGCCTCGGCCTCCCAGCGTGCGAGGACGACCTTTTGCTGATTGCCGCCGGAAAGCGACCAGACGGATGCCTCGGGGCCAGAGGCCTTGATGCCGAGGCGCCGGATGGCTTTTTCCCCCTCGCGGCTCTCCCGCGCGGAAAACAGGAAGCCCGAAGGATACCATTGCTTCAGATGCGGCAGGCTGATCGTCGCTGCAATGCTCTCCCCCGGCCAGTCCGACGGCATGAGCGAAGAGCGATGCCGGTCGGCGGCGGCCATGACGACGCCACGCGCGATTGCATCGGCAGGCGAGGCTGGTTGAAATGCGGTGCCATCCAAACGTGCGGTGCCCGCCGCAAAACGGTCGAGGCCAAAAAGGGTTGATAGGAGCCGGCTCTTGCCGGCGCCGAGAACGCCGGTAATGGCGACGACCTCGCCAGCATGAAGCCTGAGATCGATCGGTGGGCTGTCGGCAAGCAGCTGCGCACCCTGAAGTTCCAGTATGGTTCGGTCGAACTGCCCCCGACGCTGCGGGCGAGCCGCTTTCATCGAACGGCCGATCATGGTTTCGATGGCCGCATCGAAGTCGATCGGTTGCGAGAAAGCGCCGACATTGCGGCCGCCCCGCAGGACAACCACCCGATCGGCCAGCGCATCGAGATCGGCCGTGCGATGCGAGATATAGAGAATGCCCAGACCGCGCGCCTTCAGCCGGCGCACGATGTCATAGAGTCTAGCCGTCTCGCGTGCAGACAGGCTTGCGGTGGGCTCGTCCAGGATCAGCAGCTGCGCCTTGTTGGCAAGGGCGCGGGCAATGGCGACCATCTGCCGGTCGGCCGTGCCGAGATCGCCAAAATCCCGGTCGAGCGGCAGATCGAAGCCGGCTTCGGCCAGGATGGCTTCCGCCTTTCTCCGCACCGAACGTTTCGACAGAAAGAAAGGCTGGCGTCCGTCGACGAATTGATTGAGCAGCAGCGCGTCTGCGACCGAAAGGCCGGCCACGCCGACGACGTCGGTCGACTGATGTACGGTGACGACGCCCCGCGCCGTTGCCTCGGCTGGGCTTTCCGGGCGATAGTCCGAGCCATTCCAATGGATCCTGCCTGAATCGGCTCGGTGAATGCCGGACAGGATTTTTACCAGTGTCGACTTGCCCGCGCCGTTGGCTCCCATCAGTGCGACGATTTCGCCGTGATCGACGATCAGGGACGCTCCTGCCAGGGCCTGTGTCGAGCCGAAAGCAAGCGAGAGATTTTGGGCATCAAGCAAGGTCATGAGCAAGGGTTCGGTGATCGTTTGCGATACTCGTAAGCCGCCGACCGTCAATCACAAGGGCGCGCCTTGCTTTGTTCACTTAATCTATAGAATAAATTTTTACTGGGCTTTGGTTCGCCTCTGTCAGGGGGCCGGATGGGTTGATGGCGAGGTCGATCAAACGCCGTCCGGGTCAGCTAACCGGGAGTTTAATTTGTCCGAAAGTTCGAGAGAGCCGAAAAACTCTCCCTTTAATCTACTAATTTTATAGATAATATAAAACGCTTGAATATCAAGAATTTCCGTGATCGCGACGGCGTACGTTTCGCCCATGTAGAAACATTTGGCAGGAGTTTTTATGGATACAGTGCTCTACCTCGCTTCTCTCGCAACTCGGCCAAGCCTTGCCGCGACCAAGCGCATCTGGTCGATCTTGCAGCATTTCCTGGCAGGCTTGATGGTCCTCTTTTCCCTTTTGGTGCTGCTGCACGCGCTTTGCGGAAGCTGAGGCTTCGAGCTTGGATCAAGAGTTGGCGAGACGAGACAAAGAAAGGCCCGGCGTGCCGCATCTGAACGCCGGGCCTTATGTGTTTACTTGATGCTGTTCAGATCGACGCCCTTGGTTTCGCGAACGAAGATCAGGCCGATGACAAGGGTCATCGCAGCGATCGCGATCGGGTACCAGAGGCCATAATAGATATCGCCCTTGGCGGCGCTCATGGCGAAGACCGTTGCGGGCAGCAGGCCGCCGAACCAGCCATTGCCGATATGATAGGGCAGCGACATGCCGGTATAGCGGATGCGGGTCGGGAACATTTCCACGAGAATGGCGGCAATCGGCCCATAGACCATCGTCACATAGATGACGAGGATCGTCAGGATAGCGATCGTCAGAGGCCAGTTGATCGCCGCGGGATCGGCAACCATCTTGAAGGCACCACCATTGGCGATGGTGTAGACCGGCATGTCGGTAGCGCCACCAGCCTGATCTGCCGTCAACAGCTTCGCCTTGACGAGGTCCGCAACCGGTGTGACCGTCTTGTCACCCGCCCGCACGGTTGCCGCGTTGAGCCCGAGTTCGGGGTTGGCGGCGATGAAAGCATCCAGCTTGGCGTCCGGCACCTTGGCGGCGTCGCGTGCCAGCGGGAAACCGGCCTTTTGCAGGGCGAGGTTCATGTCATGCGTGAATACCGCGCTCTTTGCCGCCGCACCGGCACCTGCCGCCGTGGCATCATATGACGTTATGGTCGTATCGCCGACTTTGACGGTTGCCGGCTGCCCGGCTGGCCCTTCGGCGATCGTGTAGGGCACGGACGACTTCGACAAGAAGGACGTGGCAATGTCGCACGAATTGTTGAATTTGGCGGTTCCCACAGGATTGAACTGGAAGGTGCAATCGCCAGGCGCAGCCGTCACGGTGGCCCGGATGGTTTGTTCGGCTTGGGCGAGCGCTGGATTTGCGGCATGGGTCAGCGCCTTGAACAGCGGGAAGTAGGTCAGGATCGCCAGTGCAAGGCCCGCCATGATGATCGGCTTGCGACCGATCTTGTCGGACAGCCAGCCGAAGACGACGAAGAAGCCGCTGCCGATCAGAAGCGCAATCGCGATCATGATGTTGACCGACTGGCCGTCGACCTTCAGCACGCTCTGCAGGAAGAATAACGAGTAGAACTGGCCGGCATACCAGACGACTGCCTGACCAGCGGTAAGGCCGAGCAAGGCGATCAGGGCGATCTTCGCATTCTTCCACTGGCCGAAGGCCTCGGAGAGCGGAGCCTTGGAGCCTTTGCCTTCTTCCTTCATCTTCTTGAATGCGGGCGATTCACTGAGTGACAGCCGTATCCAGACGGAGATGGCGAGCAGAACGCAAGACAAGAGGAAGGGGATGCGCCAGCCCCAGGCGGCAAAGGCATCCTTGCCGACGGCGTTCTGCACGACGAGGACAACGATCAGCGACAGGAACAGGCCAAGCGTCGCCGTCGTCTGTATCCAGGACGTGTAGTAGCCGCGCTTATTGTCGGGTGCATGCTCGGCGACATAAGTCGCAGCGCCACCGTATTCGCCACCGAGCGCCAGACCCTGCAACAGGCGAAGGATAATGAGGATGACCGGTGCGATGATGCCCCAGCTCGCCGAGCCGGGAAGGACGCCGACCAGGAAGGTCGAAAGGCCCATGATCAGGATCGTGACGAGGAAGGTATATTTGCGTCCCACGAGGTCGCCGATCCGCCCGAAGACAAGGGCGCCGAACGGCCGCACGAGAAAGCCGGCCGCAAAGGCCAGCAAGGCAAAAATGTTACGGGTTGCTTCCGGATAGTCGCTGAAGAAGGCTGTGCCGATAAAGGCAACCAGCGCTCCATAAAGATAGAAATCGTACCATTCGAACACGGTTCCGAGGGAAGAGGCGAAGATGACCTTCTTCTCCTCCCTGGTCATGCCTCGACCGTTCGTCTCGGCCACTGACGTGGTTGCCATGAATCAATCCTCCCAATTGCACCAGGGACATGGTCAAAAAGACCCGTGTCATGTCCCCCATAATGACGTTACGCAGGACTTTCGTGCCGATGGGCGCGGAAAGTCGCGCCAGTGGATGCTCTCCTGATTTCCTCCCCCAGGAGATCAAGCACCTGATGCATGTGCGAGTGTTGGCTAAAAATTGAAAATTGCAATGGCTGCAACCGCGGCCGCTTATGGAAATCTGTGTGTAAGTATCAAGAAATATGAATATGTCATTGCCCCGTCTAATGGCCGGGGCGTGTCGCCGACAAAAGCCATGCCGGGCGCGGCGAAATATGACGCATCCGGCACGGTTCGCAGATGTGATTCCAGGCCTTTTCGGCCCGTCTCAGGCCGTCTGCAGTTGCAGGCGCCGCATTGGCGGAAAGGCAAGCGCGATGGCGGCGGCCCCCAGTCCCACCATGGACGAACCGATGAAGAGCCAGGAATAATTGGCGAAGGTATCGAATATCCACCCGCCGATCAAAGGTCCCGCGGCCATGCCGATGCTCGAGAGCATCGATGCCGCGCCGAAGACGGTGCCGATGACGCGCGGCCCGAAATATTCGCGTGCGAGCACAGCGTAAAGCGGCATGACACCGCCATAGGCACTGCCGAAGATGACTGCCAGCGCATAGAACTCACCGAGTTCGCTGACCAGCAGATAGGTGGCAAGTGCTGCCGCCTGCACCAGCAGGCCAGCGACCAGCACCGGCTTGACGCCGAGCCGATCGGCCAGTGTCCCGTAGAGGAGACGACCTCCAAGACCCGCAAGGCCCTCGACGCTATAGATGCTGACGGCGGCCATAGGCCCCACGCCGCAGACGGTGGCGTAGCTGACCATGTGGAAGATCGGCCCGGAATGGGCAGCGCAGCAGGCAAAGAAGGTGGCGCCGAGGACAAGGAATTGTGGTGAGCGAAAGATCCGGCCAAGCGGCAGGCTCTGCTCCTCCCTCTGTCCGCCCAAACCGGTGGCTTCGGCAAGAACGGGTGCTCGCCGCACAAGCAGTGCCGCCGGTATCAGCAGGACCCAGGCCATGATGCCGATAACGAGCATGGCGAAGCGCCAGTCATAGGCCGAAATCAGGTAGCGGGCAAAAGGCGATACCGTCATCGGCGCAACGCCCATGCCGGCTGAGACCAGCGAGACCGCAAGACCTCTGCCTTCGTCGAACCAGGCTGTCGTCGCCGCGATCATCGGCGCGAAGAAGGCGCTGGCGGCAAGGCCGACGAGAATGCCGTAAGTCAGCTGGAATTGTAGAAGCGAGCCGGCCCGGCTTGCCAGGACAAGCGCAAGCCCGAGCAGCAGTGCGCCGATCACCACCACGATGCGGACGCCGAAACGATCGCTCGCGGCGCCCCAGGCAAAAGCACCAAGGCCCATGGTCAGGAAATTCAGCGTCATGGCGGCGGCGATGCCGGCATGCGACCAGCCTGTCTCGGCAGCGATCGGTACCTGAAAGATCGCCAGGGAAAACATCGCGCCGAGCGCAACACAGGTCATCAGCGCGCCGGCGCCGACAATCACCCAACGATAGGACGAACTCATTTGCAGCTCCCTTCATCCGGTTTAGCCCAGGGCGCGAAAGATCGGATCGTCGTCTTTCGCGGTGTGTTCGCAATAAAGACGATTGCATCGCGGTGATTTCGACATTGCCACCCGAAAAATTTTGATCGGCATCGCGGGCGATGCGTTAAATGCGGGCGATGCGTTTAATAAGACGCCCGCCGACAAGATAGCCGGGACGCAATGGTACGGTTAAACAGCGGTGGCATTCTACAGACATGCGGATGTCGATCCATGGGCATCGCGTCACAGTCGCAGCCGGCATTCCGCCGCCCGGAATTTAATATTGAGCTCATATAGGGCTGCTAAGACAGCCGCCTCGATGCTGGAAGACCCTGCTTCGCCGCCGTAGGGTGGGTGAGCAGCTGCAAATGACATACAGGCTCAAAGCAATACCGAACCAGATCTTCATGTCATGGAGCGGCATATTCATATGGCTCATATCGTCATCATCAATCCGCGTTTCGAAACCTCTTACTGGGGCATGGAGCACGCTCTGCCGCTGTTCGATGTCAAGGCCAATCTTCCGGTGGCCTGCCTGCCCTTGCTGGCGGCGCTGACGCCGGCCGAACATACCGTTACTCTGGTCGATGAAAATATCGAGCCGATAGATTACGGCCTGTGCGAAAAGGCCGACATCGTTGCGCTGACGGGCATGATCGTCCAGCGCTTCAGGATGACGGAAATCCTGACCGAGCTCAAACGGCGCAATTGCTTCACCGTCGTTGGCGGACCATGGGTTACGGTCAAGGAGGATTATTTCGGCAATCTCGTCGATGTCTCCTTCATCGGCGAGGCGGAAGAAACCTGGCCGAAATTCTTGGTTGAATGGCAGGAGGGGCGCCATGCGCGGCGCTATGAACAGTCCGACAGGACGGATATGAGCACAGTCCCTGTGCCGCGCTTCGATCTTCTGAAGATGGATGAATATGCGGTCGGCAGCATCCAGTTCTCGCGCGGCTGTCCTTTCACCTGTGATTTCTGCGATATCATCGTGGTCTTCGGCCGCAAGCCGCGCATCAAGACCAGCGTCCAGGTCATCGCCGAGATGGAGGCCCTGCTCGCCTCCGGAATGGATACGGCCTTCATCGTCGACGACAATCTGATCGGCAACAAGAAGGCGATCAAGGAAGTCCTGCGCGATGTCGTTGCCTGGCAGGAGCGCCATCATTATCCGATGACGTTCCTGACGGAGGCGTCGATCGATCTGGCTGACGATGCCGAGCTGATGCAGCTGATGGTCGACGCCAATATCCGCACCGTCTTCATCGGCATCGAAACGCCGAACGAGGAAGCGCTGCGCGAAACCAAGAAGCTGCAGAACCTGCGCAAGGGCGGGACCATGCTGGAGAAGATCCACACGATCCAGCAGACCGGTATGGAGGTCTGGTGTGGCATGATCCTGGGCTTCGACAGCGATGATGCGACTATCTTCGATGCGCAGCGGGTTTTCATCAAGGATGCGCGCATCGTCAATGCCATGATCGGCATGCTGGCGGCGATCCCGAAGACGCCGCTTTATACGCGCCTCGCCAAGGAAGGCAGGCTCGATCATGACGATCCACCAGCCTACGGCACCAATGTCATTCCGCTCAACCTCTCGCGGGAAACGCTGCGGGACGGATATCTTTCGGTCTTGAGCGATCTGCATCAGCCGGCCGCCTATTTCGATCGGTTGGATGCGCTTTACATCGATGCGCGCATCGAACCGGAAAGTACCCGCTTACGCCACCTGCGCCGCCATCCGCTGCGTTTGCTGGCGCTCAACGCGACATGGGCGTTCGAGGCGGTCGGGATTTTCGTTCGGTTGATGCGCCGGGTGCAGGAGGCGGATTTGCGTGCCACCTATCGCGCGCGGATTTTCAATCTCCTGCGGCATCGGCGATCCCCCGTGGTGCTGCAGATCTACGCGATCAAGTGCGCCATGCATTATCACGCCCATATCATGGTGCAGCAGATGCGCACTGGCGGCGGCATCGTCAATTCGTTCTGATGCAATTTGGCGGCCCGGAACCTCGGTTCGGATATTCGCCCCCTTTTGTCGACAGGTTCTCTTGCGTCGAGAATGGGAGATATCGACTGTTGCCATGAAGCAACATAAGGGCTGCAAATCTACAATTCGAAATTGTGGGCTTGCCGAATCCGAGATCTTGCGTATTATATGCTCATCCGTAAATCAAACACAGGAGGCGTGATATGCAGCATACACACATGTTTACCTACGCCTCTAGCGGAATGCTCGTTACTGGTTTGGTATGTGCCATGCCAGCTACACGACGAGCAGCTATTTAAAGCCCGAAATAGCTTTGAATGCCGCCACTTAGGCGTTTTTTCCCATAAACACATCGTGACTTGCTGATGGAATGAACAGACGCATGTTTCATGCGTCAACTCCTGATGCCGGTCGAGCTTCAAGAGGCCTGGCTGCGTCATTGCGCCAGGAAAAACAATGACGAACTCACAATTTTTAGTTGCTGACAATTTAGCGGCAACGGTCGATGAACTGTGCCTGAAATTCGGTGCCTGGAGGACCGCACGAGCCCTCCTGTTTGTCGCCTGGAGACGGCGACAGACCTACAAGCAGGTATCTGAGCTATCGAACTATCAGCTTCGTGATATCGGCCTTCCCGAGCGGGAGGATGCTCTCGGCTATCACAATTTGCTGGCGCTGCATGTGACCCGCCTCAAATGAGGTGGGCGTGATGCAAGTGGACATTTCACAGCTCATCGTTCTCGATCCCGATTGGTTCGAGCAGGATGGTGCGGCAGTAAAATCACAATGGAAGGGAAGCTATCCCCGTGTCGGGATCACTATCCTGTTCGCTATAGCTTACCTATCGAACGCTCTGCAGCGGACATGGCAGGGGGAGGCGATGCCTTCCCCTGCAACATTGCCGATCTAGAAGGTCGAATGTGGCTAACATCTTCCGTACTGGCAGGATATCGGTCCGAGCTCCCCAATAAGTAACGGAGCGTCGTCCGGGGGAGGGTCGCAATCTTCCCGCAATCCGCCTATGCAATGTAGCTGTTCCATTTGTGGGGGTGGTTCATTGCGAATCTTGTTGCTTGAAGACGAGCCGGAAATGGCTGCGGCGCTGGGCGCTGCATTGCAGGCGCGCGATGCCGTCGTCGATCACGTGTCGACGCTGGCCGATGCCGAAGAGGCTGCGATAAATCTCCCCTATGATGTCATCCTTCTCGACCGCCAGGTTCCGGACGGAGATGGCTTGTCGATCGTTCCGAAGCTGCGCGTGGCCGGTGTCGGCACGCCGGTGATCATATTGACGGCGCGCGGCGATCTCGATGACCGTATTGGTGGCCTCGATACCGGCGCCGACGATTATCTCGTCAAGCCCTTTGCCATGGAGGAGCTTCTGGCGCGACTGCGTGCCATCCTGCGTCGCCCGGGCGAGGTGCGGACCGAGGTGGTGAACTTCGGCAGGCTATCCTATGACTTCGGTTGCCATGATATTTTGATCGAAGGCGAACGGCTTGAATTGCCGCGTCGCGAAGTGCTGGTCTTCGAGGCGCTGGTGCGTCGCATTGGCCGCACAGTGCCGCGGCATGCGCTGGAAGAGGCCGTTTACGGCTTTGCCGACGATATCCAGTCCAATACGCTGGATGCGCATATCTCCCGTCTTCGCCGCAAGCTCGCTTCCGTGGAGGCTGGCCTTGAAATCCATCCCGTCCGCGGCATCGGCTATCTGATGAGACCGATATCATGAGCGGAGCCCAGCCTTCCTTACGATGGCGGCTCGTATCGCGCCTGTCTTTGCTGCAGGCAATCTTCCTCTCGTTGCTTGCGGTGCTCATCGTCGCCGCGCTCTGGGCGACTGGCAGTTTTATTTCTCTTCAGCCGGAAGACGAGACCATCAATGCCATCTCCCAGTCCGTCGGGCGCGACCGGAATGGCGCTCTTGTGCTGAGGGAGACGCCGGCACTTGCGGCACGGCGCGGTAATTTGCCAGGCCTCTGGTTCACCGTGCGGGATCGAAGCGGCGCCGTGATCAAAGACGGAAGCGTGCCGCCTGCCTATGAGGCGATTGGCGGCGCACTTGACGGCATTGGACAGGCCCGTTTCGGCAGCAATCTCGGTGGAAATGCCGTGCCCGCCGCCCGGCTGCAATGGGTATCGTCTCCGGCCGGCGAGGTGCAGGTTCTGACGGGCGTGGACGGCAGCGTATCGCCGCTTCGCGTCCTTGGTGCGATGGGTATTGTGTTCTTCAGCGCCCTTCTGCCTTTGCTGATTGTCACTGCCATCGCAACGGTGATCGCCGCGCCGCTTGTGGTTCGCCGCGCCTTTTCCTCGCTCGATTCCGCTGTCGCCAGCGCCGGGCAGATCGACATCAATCGCCAGGGTACGCGGCTGCCGGTCGACGATGTCCCGCGTGAGATCCTGCCGCTTGTCGAAGCCGTCAACGATGCGCTGAGCCGGCTGGACGAAGGCTATGAACGGCAGAAACGTCTCTTCTCCCATCTTGCCCATGAATGGCGGACTCCGGTTGCGATCCTGCAGGCGCGTCTCGACGGCCTGCCTGCAGGCCCTTTGAAGGAACGGCTCTTCGAGGATACGGTGCGTCTTGCGACCCTTGCCGAGCAGTTCCTTGACCTTCAGCGTCTCAATCATCGCTTCGAACCGGCTCCCATCAATCTCGTAGACATCGCCGAGCACGTCGTTTCGGAGCTGGCACCGCTCGCGATCGCTACCAACTACGAGCCCTGTTTCATCAAGGACGAAGAGGCCGTGGAAGTTCTCGGCGATCGCGTGGCTATCGAGCGAGCCGTTGCCAATCTCGTGCAGAACGCTATCCAGCATGGCGGCCGTAGTGGCAGAATAATTGTCCATGTCGGTCGTGCCACCGGCATCACCGTAACCGATGAGGGAAGCGGTATTCCGCAAGAGGAACGGGACCGTATCTTCGAGCCGTTTCATCGCCTCCCCGGACAGGGCAAAGGGTTCGGTCTCGGGCTCAATCTCGTCCAGGAAATTGCCAGGCTTCACGGCGGAAAGGTTTGCGTTATCGACGGACCAGCCGGTGGTGCAGCCTTCAGATTGAGCTTCCCGGCGGCCGGATAAGTTATCACGTGTTCCCCGGTGCAATGTTCTCGCAATCGGCTCCCCGTAGGAAAAGCCTGCCGCGCAGGCGAATCTCCTGCGGCCTTGCTGGTGGGAACACATGTCAAACGCTTCATTATTTCTGCGAACTCTGTTGACCAATCCGCGCATGGTGGGAGCGATAGCTCCTTCCGGTACGATGTTGGCCAACCTGATTACAAGCGAAGTCGATCCAGAGGCGGGCCCAGTTCTGGAGCTTGGCCCTGGAACGGGAGTGTTCACACAAGCCTTGCTCGCACGCGGCATATGTGAAAGCGACATCACACTGATTGAGTCTGCTCCTGGTTTTGCCAGCCTGCTGCGACAACGGTTTCCCAATGCTCGTCTCGTCTGCGCCGATGCCGCGCAGCTTCGCAGTCATCACTTGCCGGAAGGCGTGCAGTTTGGCTGCGCGATCAGCGGGCTACCGTTGCTGAATATGTCGCCGAAGACGGTAATTGCCATTCTGACCGGGGTCTCGTCGCTGCTGCGTGAAGGCGGTGCACTCTACCAGTTCACCTATGGTGTTCGCTGTCCGGTGCCCCATCGCCTGCTTGACCGGTTCGGCTTCAAGGCAACGCTGCATGGCCAGGCACTGCGCAACTTTCCTCCTGCCAGGGTCTATAAGATCGCCCGGCGCAGGCCGCTTCATTATCAGGCCGTTATCAGATGAGCGGCTCTTCTTATTTGTTAGATATTCTACCCGAACTGGCGGCATGGGGGCTGCTTGGCCTTGCGCTATGCTCTGCCGTCGAGAAGCTTGTTCCTATCATACCGTCCGCCGGCATGTTCCTGATGCTGGGCATGCTGGGTATCGCCCATTTCGCCGATCTTCCCATGGTGATCGCCGTTACCGCCGCTGGCTCAACGGTAGGCTCGCTGTTCTGGTATGGAATGGGCCGATGGCTGGGACCTGCACGTGGCGAGGTCTTCGTACTGAGGATGATTAGGCGTCTGGATATTAAAGAAGAGTGGTATCTGCGTCTGAAGCGCAGTTATCGTGGCAATCTGATACAGGTCGCGTTCTTCGGCCAGCTTGTGCCTGTTATCAGGGCCTATATGGCATTTCCGGCAGGCGTGCTTGCCATGCCGGCGCCAAGCTTCGCCATCGCAACATTCTGCGGCGCATTGATTTGGAATACACCGTTTCTGGTATCGGGCTACTTGCTGCGCAGGCAGATAATTGCACCAGATACGGCAGCACCTGCGGCTGTCGCAGCTATCGTCTTGGTTAACCTTCCGCTGTTTGCCCTGTTCCGACTTCGCCGGCCAAGCCGCAACGCGGCCTAGCCGGTCAAGTCGTTTGCCGTCGACTATACAGTCAGAACGGCATATATGACGCCGCCATTCTCGCCGCGCGTAACGGAAACATCGGCAATCGGATGCTTGACCTTGTCGATGATCGACTGGACATCCTCATCCGTTCGCCAGATCAACGGCCAATTCATGAAGGTTTCCATATAACCTTCGACACCGATATCCTTGGCGAAGTTTGCGAGCAGGAACTTGCCACCGGGCTTCAGCATCTGCAGGCAACGCTCCGTCAGACGCACGGCTACACTTTCGGCCAGATAGTCGTAAAGACCTGCTGCATAGATGAAGTCGAACGTGCCGAGCTTCTGCGCGCGCCCCAAAATGGTGCGAACGGAACCGTTGATCGCTTCGATGCAGCTGCCATGGAAGGCCGAACTCACGGTCCCGACGCTGACCGGATCCTGGTCAAGTGCAACCCAGCGCTTGAGCCTGCCGCTCTGCAGAGCTTGGGAGCGCTCCGCTTCGCGCAGATGGCCGGCTGCGATCGCCAGGATCTCGGCGCCGTCCGTCGCCTCCGCCACCGCATCGACATGCGTGGCCAGGATCTCGCGCCTTTCGCGCACGGCAACGGCGGATGCTGCACGCCGGGTGAAATCGTAAACTTCAGCGCCCAGCGCCGAAGCCTCCGCCACCTGTGCGGCAACGGCCGGATGTTCGTAAATGAAATCCAGCAGGTAGGCATCCCCACTATAGCCGCGCGGCTTTTCGAAGGACCATCGCGTCAAAGGGTCCTGCAGCAGGAAGGACGACACGGGATGACCCTGCGCAACCGAGGCCAAATGGGTCCAGGTCAGGGGTGTCGTCTTGCTTTTCAGCGCCTGCAGACGCTCGGTCAAGGCCTTCATCGTGCCTGGAACGGGTGCGTTTGCTTCGAACGCCTGCTGCGTCAGGGAGAGAATGAGGGCGAGTTCGGCCTCGCCCTCCTTAATTTGGTCGGTTGCGAGGTTGTTACCGGACGATCTCGTATGTTCCGAGATGGACTGGGAGGTAACGAGGCTGAAGCCATCAAGAGCGGTTTGAAATTGTTTCAATTTTAAATCATTCCGTGAACACTATGCAAACCATATCTCATATAAAAATTGAGCGCTATGGTTTTGTTAATGTCGCTACGGCAACGCTGTCGTTATCAAACGGATCAAATTAGCCGCCGTGGTGAAGCGAGCGATTTGTTCATTCGAGCGACGCAAAGGTAACGCGGTGGACATGAAGTCTCGGCTAACTCGGGTGATGATGAGCATGCGTCGATTGTCGGGAAGCAGGGATCTTGGTCAGGGCGAAGCTCGCATGACTAACCGCTCCGATGAGCTGCGCGCGCTCTACAAAGCCTATAGCAACGATGCGCGGCGTGCCTTGGCTCGCAGCGGTCTGTGGCTAGCCGTGCCCGTTTATGTCCTCTTCCTGATCACGGATCTGGTCTTCATTCCCGACGTCTCGCACGTGACGATCCCTGCGCGGTTTCTGATCGGTGGCTTTTCGCTTCTGATCCTGGAAATGCAGTTTTCGCGGCAGCGTCGTGCCGGCGAGCTTGAGGCGACATGTGCTGCGGCTGTCGTTCTTGGATATGTCGTGTGGCTGCTGCCGGCATTGCAGACGACCAATGCCGAGGCATTCTCTTATTATGCCGCCTTCGGCGCCATCTTCATGATGGGCGTTAACCTTTTCTTCAGTCTTGAATTCGGCTTGGCACTGGTTTCGTCCGGTTTGATCTTTGCGTTTTTCCTGCTATCGATGACGGAATTTCACTACAGTGCCGCCTATTGCCTGGCCTTCACGACCTTCTATCTGTGCTGCTTCGTGTTCACCTCCTATGTGAACTGGAAACTGAACAAGGAACGTTTCAACGTCTTTCTCAATGCCAGGGAAGCGGAGCTGCAGCAGCGCCAGGCGACCGAACGCGGCGAGGCGCTTCTGCGGCTTTCCATTACCGATTCCCTGACCGGAATGGAGAACAGAAGAGCCGCCGATATAAGGCTGAAACAGTTTTGGGATCGCTGGCGTGAGAAGGGCGCAGCATTCGCCATCCTGCTGGTCGATGTCGACTTCTTTAAGAAGTATAATGACTATTACGGCCACCAGGAGGGCGATCACTGCCTCGTGACGGTTGCCAATGCGCTATCGAACATCGTTGCTCCCCTGGGGGCGACGGTCGGACGTTACGGCGGCGAGGAATTCATCGTTATCCTCGATCTGGAAAGCAGCTCGGATGCGCTGGCGCTGGCTGACGCCATTTGTCAGGGGATCGAAGCGCTCGATATCGTCCATGCGCAGCGTCTGGACGGCTTCCGGCATGTCACGGTGAGCGTCGGAGCGACCATTACGAGAGATGTCGTCGGTACGAAGCTGGAGAATGTGATCAACGAAGCCGACCGCGCTCTCTATTCCGCAAAGGCGAGCGGCCGCAATTGTGCAAGAATATTTGATCCGAACGAGTTGCCCGGCGGCGATGCGAGCGAGAATATCGCAGCCATTCTGAAGATCGCCATCCAGCAGAATCTCGTTTCGCTGGTCTATCAGCCGATCCAATATCTCCAGACCGGAGAGATCGGTGCCTATGAAGCTCTCATGCGCCTGCAGCTGCTCGATGGATCGAATGCTTCTCCGGCAGTCTTTATCCCGATAGCGGAGCGTACCGGCGCGATCATGGAGCTCGGCTATTGGGCGATCAGAAGGGCCTGCTGTGATTTGCTGACCCGCGACATCGTCGACACTGTCAGCATCAACGTCTCCCCGATCCAGCTGAGAGCTCCGGGTTTCGCCGCGCAGGTCGCCGCTATTCTGGCGGAAACGGGTGTTTCCGGTCACCGGGTGGCATTCGAGATCACCGAGGGCGTCGATATGGAGATACGCCCCGATGTCCTCGACAGCATTCAGGATCTGAAGAAGCTCGGTATCAAATTCTGGCTGGATGATTTCGGCACAGGTTTTGCCGGACTGTCATGGCTTCGCCTGATGGAGTTCGAAACCGTCAAGATCGACAAATCCTTCCTGCATGATGCGGCAAGCAACGACGGTGCGAAGATCCTTCTCGAGGATATCATCGGTCTGGTGCGCAATCGCGGCCATCGCATCCTGGTCGAAGGCGTGGAGGACGAGGAGCAACTCAATCTCGTCAAATCCTTTGGCATCGATGCCGTTCAGGGATACCATATCGGCCGTCCGGCACCGGTGCTCAAGCATCCGATTACAATGATGCATGCAGGTCGCCGCCGTCTGCAGGCATCTGCCTGAGACGCCGACGGTCACCAGGCCAAGGGCGATGGGAATGGCAAGCGTCGACCTGTCCGAGATCTATAGAGGCTATATTGCCTGTCTGAATGAGCAGGATTGGTCACGCCTAGGCAAATTTGTCCATGAAGACGTGCACTATAATGGCGGCCATGTCGGGCTATCAGGCTATCGGCAAATGCTCGAAGGCGATTTTCGCGCCATTCCCGATCTTCATTTCGATATCGCTCTGTTGATTAGCGAACCGCCGCGCATCGCAAGCCGCCTGCAATTTGATTGTAGGCCGACGGGAATGCTGTTCGGTATGGCGGTAAACGGCAGAAGGGTGCGATTTGCCGAGAATGTCTTCTATGAGTTTCTGGACGGGCGAATCCGGAACGTCTGGTCGATCATCGACAAGGCGGCCATTGCGACCCAGCTGTAGGGCCATTCTAGGAAAAGTGCGCAACGGCTTTCCGTCCGGAATTGCATGAAAAGCTCGGCTGCTCCGAGGATGCTTATCCGCTTTGATAATCCTCGCCGATAATCGCGCTATTTGTGTCTGAGGCGAAGCGCCATGAAACCGGCTGCGAACGCGGCAAGGCCGCTTGCGATAATCGGGCCGGAATAGCTGCCCGTATGGTCGAAAATGAAGCCTGCGGCCGTGGGGCCAATCAAGGCTGCGATACCCACCGCCGTATAGAGGTATCCGATGACGGCGCCGATATTGCGTGTGCCGAACAGATCGGCCGCCACAGCGGGATAAAGGCCAACGCAACCGCCATAGCTCATGCCGAATGTCAGCGCGAACAACGCGAGCTGGATCATGCCTGATGCCGATGCCCATAGCGCAAAGGACCCAGCGACTGCGAATGTCAGCGCGGCCAGCAGCCGGCGTCGTCCGAAGCGATCGCCGAGGCCGGCCAGGAAAAAGCGCCCGACGACATTGCCGACGCCGATAAGACCAACAAGAGTGGTTCCGTCTTGAATGGAAAGACCCATGTCCTGGGCCGCTGCAACGATATGGACATACGGGATGAAGGTGCAAAACGACGACAGAATAAGCACGACATAGAAAAGATAGAACCGGCTGTCTCGCCATATAGCGGGAGCATTTGCAGAGTTGCTCGCTCGGTTCGAGAGCGGGTTTGCATGGTCGCGCCTCTTGCGGATGACCAGTGCGGCTGGCAGTCCAAACCCGGCAAAGAGGCAAGCCAGCGCGATAAAGCAGCCCCGCCAGCCGATCGATGGAAGAGCCTGACCGATCGCAAAGGGCAGGATCAGGGTGCCAAGGCCAATTCCGGCGGTCGCGATGCCCGATGCCTGGCTCCGTTTGCGGACAAACCACGATTGCACGGCGCCAAGAGCCGGAACGTAAGAGAGGCCGATCCCAAGGCCAACGCCGAAGCCGTACCAGATGTAGAGCGACGAGAGGGACTCGGCGCGACTGGCGCCGATATAGCCGAGGATCATGGCGGCAAGCCCCAGAAGAACCAGGCCGCGCGGCGACCATCTGTCGGCGAGCGGCCCGGCAATCGCGCCCAGGGAATAGAAGAGGAACGCGGAAATGGAGAAGACGAGGGCGATCTCGCCGCGAGAGGCGCTGAACTCTGCGGCAAGCCCAGGCAAGGTGGCGGAGAAGGAGTAGGCGGCTCCAAACGTCACGGCCGTCAGCACATGGGTGGCGGCAACGACCTTCCATCCCTCCCGCGTATCGGCTTCTTCATGGTCACGCGAAAGGGCAAGGTCGGACATCGGTGCGCTCGGTCAAATGATGCTGTTGCCCAATATGGCCCAGGGGGCGGCATTGGAAAAATGAATAGCGTTGATGTCTTTCATTGATTCTCTTGATCCATGCCGAAGGTGAGGGTCGGCCTATTCACGAATTGCCTGCGAAGAGGAGGCGAGGTCGGTTTCTATGAAAATACAGGATCTGTCGGCCGTCTGCAGCAGCGTGTCGGCCACGCTGCCATAGGAGAGGCTGCCGCTCGCCCGCTTGCTCACGCCAAGCACGATCAGGTTATATCCGCCGCCGCGCGCATGGCGCAGGATCGAGAGCTCTGGGGACGGTCCCTGCTGCACGACTTTTTCGACCTGCACACCATAATAATCTGCGATGGTGCCGACCTTGTTCAGAATATCCCGATGGTCGTTGCCACGATCGCTGATGCGCGGGATGGCGCTGGCCTGACGCGGCTCGACGATCAATAAAAGCGCGCAGTGCACATTTGCCGCCTTGGCAATTGCTATCCCGAATTCGGCGGCGCGGATGGAGCGCTCCGTGCCACTGACGGGAAGCAGGATCCGCAGATCACCGGGATGCTTCGGAAGCGAACCGCGTGCCGTTATGATCGCAGGAGTTCCCTGGAATGCCGTTGTCATGACCTGCAGCGACGGGCTGAAGCGGCCATCTTCTCCCATGGTGGGTTCTATGCCCGCGAGGAGAAGATCGTGGCCGGTGCCGGAGACGTCTTCGACCACGGTTTCGAGCTTGTCGCTCCTTTCTCGGACTGTGACATGGATATCGCCTTCGCTGGCCATATCCTGCTCGGGCGGGGCCGAGGCAAGCAGGTCGGTTGCGCATTGGCGCAGATATTCGGCTATAGCCTTGGCTTGCGAGGCTGGTGGCGTGGTTCTCGTAGCGTCGGGCGCGCCTGCAGTTTCATCGGCTTCTCGTGCATCCAGCACCGTGACCGGCATCTTGCGCGTCACTGCGAAGAAGGCGGCAATCCAGGTCGCGAGGCGGCCGCTTTGCGAACCATCGACGGTCAGCAGTATGCGTTCGAAATTTCCGAGGAAGCTTTTGCTTTCAAATTCTTCACGTTCGAGCCGGTCACGTTCCTCTTCGCGCAATGGCAGGCGAGCAAGCGCCCAACGAAGTGTGGGCGGCATCGCCATCGTGGTGATGACCGCCATGGCGACAATGACGGAGAAGAGTTTTTCGTCCAGCACACCGATGGATAGGCCGATGGTCGCGACGATGACTTCCGTCGATCCTCTGGCGTTCATGCCGCAACCGAGCGCCAAGGCCTCGGAAGCCGAATAGCCGCCAAACCTGGCGGCGGCAAAAGCGCCCCCGAACTTGCCGATGCTCGCTATGACAACGACGGCAGCCGTCAGCAACAAGATGGAGGGATCGGCAAGCACGGTCAGATCGGTCTGCAGACCGGTCAGCCCGAAGAAGACAGGCATGAACAGCGCCGTCGTCAAGCCGCGAAGCTGCACGTCGATCTGGCGCGTGAGGATTGGAGATTCTCCAACGAGAATACCGGCGACGAAGGCGCCGAGCACGGTATGGACGCCGATGAGATTGGTGATAATCGCCATCCCGCCCATGATCGCAACGATGGCGCTGAGCACGGGCAGGTCGCTGCGGAAATTGTCGTTGGTCCAGCGGATGATTTCGAACACGATCCGCCGTCCGACAGTGAAGCTCACGACCATGAAAGCCAGCGTCCCGATCACGCTGGTTGCCAGCGTCGTGAGATCGACGGTTCCTTTTTCCGCAAGCCCGAAGGTTATGGCGATGATGACCCATCCAACAGTATCGTCGATGATGGCGGAAGCGACGATCAGTTGGCCGACGTTCCGGCGCATGAAGTCCATTTCGCGGACGACGGAGGCGACGATCTTCACCGAAGAGATGGAAAGCGCCGTTCCAAGAAAGAGAGAGGTGACCAGCCGCTTCTCGGGATCTGGAAGCAGTGCGTCCGGAATAAGCTCGCCGAGCGCAAAGCCTGCCGCAAACGGAATGACGATGCCCGTCAGCGAGACGCCGACCGCCGATTTGCGCAGGCGCTTTGCGAGACCCAGATCGGTTTCCATGCCCGCGAGCAGCAGCAGGAAGAGGATACCGAGCTGACCAACCGCATCTGTCATGCTCTTCTGGGCTGCATCCGATGGGAAAATGCTTGCCTGCACGCTGGGAAATACGAGACCCAAAAGTGAGGGGCCGAGAATGATGCCGGCAATGATCTGACCCATGATCGACGGTTGGCCGATGCGCACCATCCATTCGCCGAGCAACCTGCCCGATACGACAAGCAGAATGATCTGGACCAGAAATAGCCCTTCCGAGGGATGGGCGGCCTTCTGTCCCTCGGCTGCGAAAGCGGTTTGCGCGATCAACAGCGACAGGATGGCGGCAATGAGAATGATGGAGGCGCTTGACGGAAATGATTTCAGAAAATTCTGGCGTGACGGCATGGATTGTTCCCACTGAGCAGCAGGAAAACGCGCCAGCGGCTTTGCCGTTCCAGATATTGCCGACAATTGCCGGTTTGCTCAGGCTAACGGTCCGCCGCTCATGCGGCGGCGGACGACAGCTGATGGTGCCGATCAGACCCGTTCCAGTGCGATGGCAATGCCCTGGCCGACGCCGATGCACATGGTCGACAACGAATAGCGTCCGCCGGTTTCCTTCAACTCGAGAGCTGCTGTACCGGTTATGCGTGCGCCGGACATGCCTAAGGGATGGCCAAGCGCGATTGCGCCGCCGTTGCGATTGACGCGAGCGTCGTCATCGGCAATGCCGAGTTCGCGCAGCACTGCAAGCCCCTGCGAGGCAAAGGCCTCGTTGAGTTCGATGACGTCGAACTGTTCCTGGCGCATGCCGAGCCGCGCCATGAGCTTGCGGGAGGCCGGAACCGGACCGACGCCCATGATGCGCGGGGGCACACCGGCGGCAGCGCCGCCGAGGATGCGGGCGATCGGCGTCAAGCCGTATTTTTTGGCTGCTGCTTCGGAGGCGATGATGAGCGCGGCAGCACCGTCATTGACGCCGGAGGCGTTGCCGGCCGTTACCGTGCCACCTTCCTTCTTGAAGGGAGTGCCGAGCTTGGCAAGCGCTTCCATCGAGGTTGCGCGGGGATGCTCATCCTTGCCGACGATGATCGGATCACCCTTGCGCTGCGAGATCGTGACCGAGGTGATTTCCTTGGCAAGTCGGCCGTTTTCCTGTGCTGCGGCTGCCTTTGCCTGCGAGCGAACGGCGAAGGCATCCTGATCTTCGCGGCTGACCTTATAGTCTTCGGCGACGTTTTCGCCGGTCTCCGGCATGGAGTCGACGCCATACTGCTTCTTCATGACGGGATTGATGAAGCGCCAGCCGATTGTGGTGTCGTAGATTTCGGCATTGCGCGAAAAGGCGCTGTCGGCCTTGGGGATAACGAAGGGCGCGCGCGACATGCTTTCGACGCCGCCTGCGATCATCAATTCGGCTTCGCCGGCGCGGATGGCGCGGGCCGCAGCAATGACGGCATCCATGCCCGAGCCGCAAAGACGGTTGATCGTCGTGCCCGGCGCCGAGATCGGCAGGCCGGCAAGAAGGCTCGCCATGCGCGCGACGTTGCGATTGTCCTCGCCGGCCTGGTTGGCGCATCCGTAGATCACGTCCTCGACTGCTTCCCAATCGACGGAGCCGTTGCGCTCGATCAGCCCCTTCAGCGGTACGGCGCCGAGGTCGTCGGCACGAACGGAGGACAGCGATCCGCCAAAACGGCCGATCGGGGTGCGGATATAGTCACAGATGAAAGCGTCGGTCATGGTCTTTCTCCCTACTGCATGTCGCACAAAAACGTGTGGCGGCGTGCGATAACGACATGCGAAATATTATAAGCTTAAAGCATATCGGGTGGATCTGAAAGATCGCGATACGCTTTAGAGCGTCGGCACGACGAGGTCGGCAACGGGACGGTCGGTATGGAGCGGCGCGCCGGTCATTGCCTGCAGCTCGTCCATGGTCATGGCAGCGAGTTTCTCGCGAACGACGAAACCTTGCTTGGCGATGTCGATGACGGCGTGGCTCGTATAAATTCGCGTGATGCAGCCGACGCCGGTCAGCGGGAAAGTGCAAGCCTCCACCAGTTTCGGCTTGCCGTCCTTGGTCACATGTTCGGTGATGACGAAAACCTGCTTGGCACCGTGTACCAGGTCCATGGCACCGCCGACGGCGGGCACGCCCTTCGAGCCGACGCGCCAGTTGGCGAGGTCGCCATTCTGCGCCACCTGATAGGCGCCGAGGATCGCGACATCGAGATGGCCTCCACGCACCATTGCGAAGCTATCGGCGTGATGGAAGAAGGAGGCGCCTGGTTTCAGCGTGACGGCTTTCTTGCCGGCGTTGATCAGATCCCAATCTTCCTCGCCTTCCGCCGGCGGCTCGCCGAAATTCAGGATGCCGTTTTCGGTGTGGAAGATCGCCTGACGACCCGGAGGCTGGTAGCGGGCGACCATTTCCGGAAAGCCGATGCCGAGATTCACGTAGGCGCCATCCTGGATATCCTGAGCCGCGCGCCAGGCGATCTGGGCGTTGGAGAGTTTGATGTCTTCGCGTGTGTCGATGGTCATACGTATGCCACTCCGGCTCGAATGAGATTTTCTTCCTGCTGCGGATCTGCGACCTCAACGACACCATTGACGAAGATGCCGGGGGTAATGATGTGCTCTGGATCGAGCTCGCCGGCGGTGACGATTTTCGAGACCTGCGCGATCGTCGTGGTCGCGGCCATGCACATCAGCGGATTAAAGTTGCGGCCGGCCTTGTTGTAGATGAGATTGCCCTGCACATCGCCGATTTCAGCCTTGACGATGGCGAAATCGGCTTTGAGCCAGCGTTCCTGAACATAGTGGCGGCCATCGAATTCCGCGATGACCTTGCCGTTGGCAAGTTCGGTGCCGTAGGCGGTCGGTGTGTAGAAAGCCGGAATGCCCGCGCCGCCGGCCCGGATGCGTTCGGCAAGAGTTCCCTGCGGCACCAGCTCCAGCTCGATTTCTCCGGCCAGATAGCGGTCCGTGAAAGCGCGTGGATCGGATGAGCGCGGGAAGGAGCAGATCATCTTTTTGACCATGCCCGCATCGATCATGGCGGCGATGCCGATCCGACCATTGCCGGCATTGTTGTTGATGACGGTCAGGTTCTTCGGGCCTTTGTCGATCAGCGCATGGATGAGCTCGATCGGCGCGCCAGAGCCACCAAAACCGCCGATCATGACGGTCGCGCCATCGCCGATGTCCGAGACGGCAGCCGCCGTGCTCGCGATTGTCTTGTCCATGCGGATTCTCCCGTTTGCCATTGCGGGCGGATTGAGACGACCCGTCCTCTTCCTTTCGAATAGATCAGCATGGGCTAGGCGGCAATCATTTTGTGCGATATTTGATATTTGTTCATATACCGCACAAAACGATTGCGAACTGGGAGGTCAAAAAATGCTGGTGCCAGCACGAAGAAGGCCAGCTTGCCTTTCGATCATTCACTATGAGTTGATGTTGCATCAACCAAACGCACCTTGATCAATCATTGATTAACAATAGCCTTTCGTACCGACCACGCCGGAGCCTTCGGCCGTAACTGATATTTGGTACGCAGAGGATGTGATGCTTGATTTTATAAACAGCTCGCCGCGGATATGCGCTCGTCATCAACAAAGGCCGATCCGCGATCCAGATTTGTTTCATCGGCACGCATATTCTGGTGACGGGGAACAGGGGCATGTGCACTCAGCACGAGCCGCCGGCAATGCCTGAAACTGACTAAGCCCACATCTCTCACTGACGGTTCTGTGTCCCGCCTAATGTCGGTCCTCCGCGTCTGATGACGCAAATGCCTTGCGAAACATTCTCCCTCGGAGCTTCAGAAAATGCATTTTGAATTGAAACCGATACCTCGGCCTCGTCGCTCGCTCCTGAAAGGCTTCGTCGGAGGCGTAGCGATCCTCACAGCATCGTCTGGCTATACGAAAGAAAAGCCGAGCTCTCCTGTTCATCGCGTCGTCTTCCAAGTCGACAGCAATGACGAGACGCTGATGAAGCATGCAATCAGCGGTGCGGTCAACATCTCGCGCAATTACGACCAGCTGAACGAACCCTACGCCGTTGAGATTGTCGCCAATGCAGCCGGAATCGCCATGTTTAGAAGCGATATCTCGCCTGTCGGTGAAACGTTGAATATGCTGCGGAAAGCAATCCCGACGTTGAGCCTCTCGATGTGTGGCTCTTCAAAAACGATTGCCGAGCAAAAGGAAGGACACGAGCTACCGCTGATCGACGGTGTCGTGGTTGTCCCTTTCGGCGTTGTTCGGCTCGTCGAGCTTCAAGAGAAAGGCTGGAGCTATATTCATGCCTAACAGCAAGAAAGACGCGGTCCTCGGCAAAATAGACAGGCGGACGGCACTTGCGTCTTTGCTTCTCCTTTTGGCCACCAGGCCGTCCAGCGCCGTTTCCAGGTCATTCGATAACCCTCCGGTGCTGGAGACCGTTCGCAGCCAATTCACCATGATGGCACCCCCGCAAAAGATGCCTGATGTGCGCCTGCCGTTGCTGAACGGCAAGCCTGGATTGCTTACCGCCCGCGCTGGCGAAGTCCTCTTATTGAACATATGGGCGAGCTGGTGCGTCAACTGCAGGGATGACCTGCAACAACTCGCAGAGCTTGCCCGACAACGACGACGCGGGCTTTCGGTTCAGACGGTCAGTGTCGATACGATCGAGGCCGACAGGGTGCGCGATTTCGTCGACGAGCTTCAGGTTGGCGACCTGCCTATATTTCTGGATCGTGCCGGAGTCCTTAGCGGTCACGCGGAAGGAACCCAAGCGCTTTTGCCGGCCTTTGGGATGCCGATAACGTTTCTAATTCGGCCCGACACGATTATCGCCGGATATATCACCGGAAGTCCGGATTGGTCGAGCAAAGCAGCTTCCGATCTGATTTCCTACTATATGTAGCGAACACGCCGTCGCAGGACGCCTAGCCCAGCATTCCTGAAGAGGAGAGCGTCGGGTTGTCGCTGCGCAGGAAGAATGCTTGGCAGTAGCTGCAACTCACACAGTTTTTGGCCAGCTGGCGTCGACAGATCCGCGGCGCCGGATTTATGTTGACGGATCAATTGGATCAAAGTGACCAAAGCAAAATGATGCGCACTGTGAATTTTGCAGGAAAGACAGTGTTGAGAATCTGCGTAATGGACACAACAAAAGTGCGGGATCAGATGCGCGAAACGGATTTCGTCAGCGGCTTTGCCAAGGGATTGAAAGTCATCGAGGCCTTTGGCGAAACTCAGCGGCGACTGACGATCGCCGAGGCGTCGAAGCTGACCGGGCTCGACCGCGCCACCGTGCGCCGCTCGCTGCTGACGCTTTCCGAGCTCGGCTATGCCATCTATGACGGGAAGTTCTTCACGCTGACGCCGAAGATCCTCAGGCTCGGCCACGCGTATCTTGCCGCGACGCCGCTGCCGATCATCATCCAGCCGCATCTCGACCAGCTGGCCGAGCGCGCAGGGCAGAATGCTTCGGCTTCGGTGCTCGACGGAACGGAAGTCGTCTACATCGCCCGCGCCTCGCAGCGCCGGGTGATGTCGATCAACCTGACGCCGGGCAGCCGTCTCCCGGCCTTCTGTGCCTCGATGGGCCGTGTCTTGCTGGCGGCCCTGCCCGAAAGCGAGGCGCGTTCGGTGCTTGAACGGACCGAGCTCAAGGCGAATACGCCGAATACCAAGACCGACCCGGAGGAGCTGATGGCCGAATTTCGTCGGGTGAGAGAGCAGGGCTATGCCGTCATCGACCAGGAGCTGGAAATCGGCCTTTGCTCCATTGCTGTCCCGGTGGAAAACGATCGCGGTCAGACCGTTGCCGCAATCAATATCGGCGCGCCCGCCGCCTATGTCGCGGCGTCCGACATGGCCGAGCGCTTTCTGCCGCTGCTCAAAGAGACGCAGAAGGCGCTGCGGCTGGTGCTGCCTTAACTTTCGGACCATCGAGGCCATCCTCGTCCTTCGACAAGCTCAGGATGAGGATGGAGCGAGCGGCCTTTTGATGTCACTTCCGCTTTCTTGGCAATGGAGTGAGGGGATCAGCCCTCATGGTAAGGAGGCCCAAAGGGCCGTCTCGAACCACGAGGGCGGGTGGTTGCTCGATTGTTTTCTGCTCAGATAGCTGTCACATTCCGAGCCTCTCCCGCTCCTCGATACGCCAGGCGCGAGGTGTCTGGCCTGCCTGCTTCACGAAAAAGCGCGAGAAATAGGCGGGGTCGGCAAAGCCGAGGCGGTAGCTGATTTCCTGGACGGTCGCGAAAGTGAAGACCAGTTCGCGTTTGGCCTCATCCAGCAGCTTGCGTGCAATGAGTTCATGCGCGCCGTGCCCCGTCCGGCTGCGTACGATGCGGCTGAGATGGGCAGGAGAGATGCCGAGGCTTTCGGCATAGAAGGCGGCAGGCTTGTGCGAGCGGAAGTGGCTCTGGATGAGACCCTGCAGCATCTCCATCCGGCGTTCACTTTCGTCACCCGGGTTGGATTCTTCATCGGCCTTTTGGGCGATGCGCGCTGTCAGCAGCAATGCCGAGGTCAGATAGGCGTCGAGCAGGTCGTTGCGGCCGTTGCGGTGGCTGGCAAACTCTTCGCCGAGGCGTCTCAGCGTACTGGCGACGTGGGCTGCGTCTTCGTCGCGGGCGTCGAGCAAGGTCAGATGCGGATCGGCAAGCCAAGCTCCGAGCCTGCTGCGATCACCCGGAGATGTCTTCAGATGCGAGATCAGCACCGTGATGACGAAGCCGTCTACATCGCGCGAAAACCGGAAGCCGTGATTGAGATGCGGCGGCACTGTGATGACGGCAGGCGGCGTAAAAGCATGCGCGATGCCGTCGAAGATCGCGTCGCCAGAGCCGGCATCGATGTACAAAATCTGAAAGAAGCTCTCATGCCTGTGGGGGCGGATCTCCCAGTGATGAAGGCTGCTGCGGGAGGGGATCGTCTCGCAATGCAGCCAGAAATCCGGCTTTCTGCCGGTATTTTCGCCGTAGAGCGCATAAATCGGAACAGTCTTCGTCATGGCTCTTCTCCCTCGCCATGTTCGATTAGTGCAATTTCTTGCTTGAAATGTCCATTGCGGACCTGCCGCGCGCCGAGGAGACTTGAGCCAAGAGATACGCATGGGAGGAGACGATGCGCACTCAAGTCGCCATTATCGGGTCTGGGCCGTCCGGGCTGCTGCTCGGCCAGCTGCTGACGGAGGCCGGCATCGACAACGTCATTCTCGATCGTGTCGGCAAGGATTACATTCTCGGCCGCGTGCGTGCCGGTGTTCTCGAGGAAGGCACCGTCCGGCTGCTGGACCAGGCTAAATCCAGTGCGCGCCTGCATGCCGAGGGCTTGCCGCATGATGGTTTCTCGCTCGCCTTCGACGGCCGCGACCATCGCATCGACCTACATGGGCTGACGGGCGGCAAGCGCGTCGTCATCTACGGCCAGACGGAAATGACCCGTGATCTGATGGCGCGTCGCGAGGAAAGCGGCGCTCCGACCATCTACGACGCTGCCAACGTCCAGCCACACGGTTTCGATGGCGACACACCCTATCTGACCTATGAAAAGGACGGGGCTTCCCATCGCATCGATTGCGATTTCATCGCCGGCTGCGACGGCTTCCATGGCGTCAGCCGCAAACAGGTTCCTCAAAAGGCGGTCCGCAGTTTCGAAAAGGTCTACCCCTTCGGTTGGCTCGGCGTGCTTGCCGAAGTTGCCCCCGTTAATCATGAGCTGATCTATGCCAATCATCCCCGCGGCTTTGCGCTCTGCTCGATGCGGTCGATGACGCGCAGCCGTTATTACATTCAGTGTCCGCTCGACGAGAAGGTCGAGGGCTGGAGCGACGACCGCTTCTGGGACGAGCTGCGGCGGCGGCTGCCCGCCCACCATGCGGAGGCTCTGGTCACGGCGCCATCCTTCGAAAAATCGATCGCGCCGCTGCGCTCCTTCGTGGCCGAACCCATGCGCTTCGGCCGTCTCTTCCTTGTCGGCGATGCCGCCCATATCGTGCCGCCGACCGGCGCCAAGGGACTCAATCTGGCGGCCAGCGATGTGCATTACCTGTTTTCGGGTCTTGCCGAGCATTATCAGGACCGCTCGAATGCCGGACTGGATGCCTATTCCGCCCGTGCGCTCGCCCGCGTCTGGAAGGCAGTGCGCTTCTCCTGGTGGATGACGACGATGATGCACCGCTTTCCCGATACCAACGATTTCGACCAGAAGATCCAGGAAGCCGAGCTCGACTATCTCACCCATTCCCGCGCTGCCTCGACCGCACTTGCGGAAAACTATGTCGGCCTTCCGCTCTGAAGCAGGGCAATCGCATATGGAAGGGGTAAGCCCCTCATCCGTCCTCTCACAGTTCGCTTCGCTTGACTGTTCAAGTCCACCTTCTCCCCGCACGCGGGGCGAAGGGGTTTGGCGAGGCCGCTCCCTCGCCCCGTAAACGGGGAGAGGGGCCCCTTTTATTTCATATGCAACTGTCCGGCCTTCTGAGCCGGCCTCAAAGCTTCCTAGCAACCTCGCTGGCCGCTTCCCGGATGGTCTGCATAAGGATCGACAAGGGCAGGGTGGGGATGGCGTCGGTACGAACGGTCAATCCCACGGGACCCTTCGTTTCGCTGGTATCGATCGGCAAAAGCGCCAGCAGCCCGTCATCGACATCGCCGGCGACGACGCCGGCTGAGATGATCCAGATGGCGTCGCTCGAGCGCACGAAGGCTCGGCCGAAAGAGTCCGAAACGGTTTCGATCTGGTTGGGCAATCCGCCGGCGCCATTGGCGATCAGAAAGCTCTCGACGAAAGGACGGATAATCGAACCGCGCGTCGGCATCAGGATTGTGTAGCGGTTGAGATCGGCAAACAGCGATTGCCTGCCGGACAGCAACGGGTGGCCCGCCCTGACGGCAAAGACAACTTGCTCGGAGTAAAGATGCTCGAAGGAAAAGCCCGTCATCTTGTCGGGGCTCGCCAATCGGCCGACGACGAGATCCAGATCGCCGATGCGCAACTGCTCCAGAAGTACCGCGTTCTCGCCCGTCACGATCTTGATGCGGCTCCAGGTCTCCTCCTTGAGAAACAATTCCATCGCCCGCGGCATGATCCGTGTCGAAACCGTCGGCAGCGCGCCGACGCGGATCGGTGGTGCTTCGCCGGAGCGCTCCTGCGAGACGGAATCGAGACCCTGCCTGAGTGCCGTTAGCGCCGCGCCGGCATGGCGGAGAAAGACTTCGCCGTAGCGGGTAATGCGAATGCCGCGCCCGTCGCGTTCGAAGACGGCGACGCCGAGCGCTTCTTCCAGTTCGCGGATGGTTTTCGTCACCGCCGGCTGGCTGATGTTCAGCAGCCTCGCCGCCTTGATCACGCTTTTCTGGCGCGCAACCTCGACAAAGGTTTGCAGATGGCGGAACTTGATGCGTGCGTCGAGCATACTCACTCATAACCCTGGAGTTATCGTAGAGCAAAGAAATATCATTTTACCTAACCAGATTATACATCCAATCTCGCCTCCGAGGAGATTTCCAGTGCAGTTTGCCCGCATCAACGACGTCACGATCCATTATCAGATCATTGGTGGCCCCGCCGACAAGCCGGTTCTTGTCTTTGCCAATTCGCTCGGTACCGATTTCCGGATCTGGCGGGATGTGATCGTGCGCCTGGCCGGCGATTTCGCCATCGTGCTCTACGACAAGCGCGGCCATGGCCTCTCCGATGTCGGCCAGATGCCCTATTCGATCGAGGATCACTCCACCGACCTTGCCGGCCTGCTCGACTTCCTCTCGGTCAAGAATGCCATCATTTGCGGCCTGTCGGTCGGCGGGCTCATCGCGCAGTCGCTCTATCAGCGTCGCCCAGATCTGGTGCAGGCGCTGATCCTCTGCGACACCGCTCACAAGATCGGCACGGCCGAAAGCTGGAACGCTCGCATCGCCAAGGTCGAGGCTGACGGCATCGAATCGATCGTCGATGCGGTCATGGAGCGCTGGTTCACGCCCGCCTTCCGCCGCCCGGAAAACATCGCGTTTGCCGGCTATTGCAACATGTTGATCCGCCAGCCGGTTGCGGGCTATGCCGCCACCTGCGCGGCTCTTCGCGATGCCGACTTAACCGAAGCCGCGGCCAAGATCGCCGTGCCCACCATCTGCATCGTCGGCGATCAGGATGGCTCGACCCCGCCCGAGCTGGTGCTTTCGACGGCAAAGCTCATTCCGAATGCACGTTATGAAGTGATCAAGGACGCCGGTCATATCCCCTGCGTCGAACAACCCGAGGCGTTGACCGAAGTCATCCGTGCCTTCGTTGACGTCGTCTTGCATGGAGAACAAGCCTGATGAATGACCCCACTGCGCCGTCCGAGCGCTATCGGCAAGGCATGGCGACCCGACGCGCCGTTCTCGGCGACAGCCATGTCGATCGTGCCCAGCAGGGAGTGACGGAATTCGATCAGCCTTTTCAGGATCTGATTACCGAAGCGGCGTGGGGACATGTCTGGTCGCGCCCGACGCTCAGCCGGCGGGAACGCTCGATCGTCACGATCGCGCTTCTGGCCGCACTTGGTCAGGCTGATGAGGTGGCCATGCATGTGCGCGCCACGCGTAACACCGGCGCAACGCGCGACGATATCTGCGAGGCGCTTCTGCATGTGGCGATCTATGCCGGCGTGCCGGCGGCCAACCATGCGATCAAGATCGCCAAGCAGGTTTTTGAACAGATGGACGCCGAACAGGCGGCATGAAGCGAGGCAGACATGTCCGATAGAAGCAACAGCAAGCCCGAAACGGGCGCCTTTTTTGCCCGGGATCGCGCCTGGCATCCGCCGGCCTTTTCGCCGGGCTACAAGACCTCCGTGCTGCGCTCTCCCCAGCGCGCATTGCTTTCGCTCGACGGCACCATCTCCGAAATCACCGGGCCGGTCTTCGGCCATTCCATATTGAACGAATTGGACAACGACCTCATCCATAATTTCGCCAGGCCCGGCGAAAGCGCCATCGGCGAACGGATCATCGTGCATGGCCGCGTGCTCGACGAGCGCGGCCGGCCGGTGCCGGGCGTCCTGCTCGAGTTCTGGCAGGCCAATGCCGGCGGTCGCTATCGCCACAAGAAGGAAACCTATCTCGCCGCCATCGACCCGAATTTCGGTGGCTGCGGCCGCGCCATCACCGATGACGAAGGGCGCTACGCCTTCCGCACCATCCGCCCCGGCGCTTATCCCTGGCCGAACGGCGTCAACGACTGGCGCCCGGCGCATATTCACTTCTCCGTCTTCGGCCATGGTTTTGCGCAACGGTTGATCACGCAGATGTATTTCGAGGGCGACCCGATGATCTGGAAATGTCCGATCGTCGGCACGATCCCCGACAAACAGGCGATCGAGCAGCTGATTGCTCCGCTCGACTGGGGCAATACGATCCCAATGGATGCCCGCGCCTATAAATTCGATATCGTGCTGCGCGGTCGCCGGTCGACCCTGTTCGAAAACCGGCTGGAGGGCAATTGATGGTACAGGAACTCGGCTACCTCAAGGAAACGCCGTCGCAGACGGCAGGCCCTTACGTCCACATCGGCCTGACGCCGAATTACAGCGAGATCGGCGGTGTCTACGAAACCGATCTCGGCTCCGTCATGGTCAACGACAAGACGCTCGGCGAGCGCATCACGGTGACGGGCAGAGTCCTCGACGGTGCGGGAGCACCGGTCAAGGATGCCGTTCTTGAGATCTGGCAGGCCGACAGCGCCGGCTTTTACAACAGCCCGTCGGAACTGCGGGGTACGGCCGATCCGAATTTTACCGGCTGGGGACGTTGCCCGACCAATTCGGCCGACGGCGTTTTTCGTTTCGAGACCATCAAGCCCGGCCGTGTTCCCTTCAAGGATGGCCGCAAGATGGCGCCGCACATTACCGTCTGGATCGTGGCGCGCGGCATCAACATCGGCCTGCACACACGCATGTATTTCCCGGAAGAGACTGCAGCGAACGCCGAAGACCCCTTGCTTGCGCGCATCGAACACAAGGAACGTTTGGCAACGCTGATCGCCCACAAAGAAGACTCCGTCTACACCTTCGATGTCCATTTGCAGGGCGACAAAGAAACGGTTTTCCTCGATATATAGACCATGAGCGTTTCTCCCTTCGACCATCCGTTCCTGTCTGGTCTCCTTGGTGACGAGGAGATTGCCGGATATTTCTCCGCCAAGGCGGAGATTCGCGCCATGCTTGCCTTCGAAGCGGCCCTTGCCGAGGTCGAGGCGCAGCATGGGATGATCCCGCAGGACGCGGCTGCGCATATCGCCGAGGTCTGCAACGGGTTCGAGCCCGATCTGCAGAGCTTGAAGACGGCAACGGCGTCGGATGGTGTCGTCGCGCCGGATCTTGTTCGGCAGCTGCGCGAGGCGGTCGGCGAAGATGCAGGCAAATATGTCCATTTCGGCGCCACCAGCCAGGACGTGATAGACACTAGCCTGATGATGCGGCTGAAGGCGGCGGCTTTCATCCTGAGTGGACGTCTCTTCGCCGTATCCTCCGCGCTTGCCAAACTGGATGAGCGTTTCGGATCGAACAGGCTCATGGGCCGCACCCGGATGCAGGCGGCGATTGCGATCACGGTGTCCGATCGGCTGCGGGCATGGCAGCATCCGCTCGATCAGTATCGGGACCGGCTGACGCAGGAGACCTTCCCACTGCAGTTCGGCGGTGCGGCCGGTACGCTTGAAAAATTCGGGCCGCAAGCGGCCGAAATCAGGAGCTCGCTGGCACAGGCGCTCGGCCTGACGGACGAGCCACAATGGCAGAGCCAAAGGGCGCGCATTGCCGAGCTTGCCGGGCTCTTATCCATGATCTCGGGCAGTCTCGGCAAGATCGGCCAGGATGTCGCACTTCTGGCGCAGGCGGGCGACGAGATCGAGCTTGCCGGCGGCGGTGGCTCATCGGCAATGCCGCACAAACAAAACCCGGTCGCGGCCGAAACGCTGGTCACGCTTGCCCGCTTCAATGCGGTGCAGCTTTCGGGCATTCACCAATCACTTGTGCACGAGCAGGAGCGCTCCGGCGCCGCCTGGGCATTGGAATGGCTGTTGTTGCCGCCCATGGTGGTGGCGACGGCAGTGTCGCTGCGCCATGCCCTGCAATTGATCGGCATGATCAAGCGTCTGGGAACTGTCGCGGCGTAGGATATTTACCGCTAATCATAACCGAATAAGTATGGATGGAAGGTTTTATTTCATTTTACATCACCTTTTCCTATGAGAAATTGGCGATGATCAGAATTTAAACGATCAAGGGCGGCACAAGAAACGGCTGCCGGGAGGAGAAAAAATGAAACGGTTTGTGTTGGCCGCCATTGCGGCCGTTGCTCTTGGCGGCGCTGCCTATGCCGACACCATCAAGGTCGGTGTCATCGGTCCGTTTTCCGGCCCGTTCGCGCTGCAGGGCAAGAATTTCAAGGCCGGCATCGACGCCTATATGGCCATGAATGGGAAGAAGGTCGGCAACGACGAGGTGGAGGTGATCTATCGCGATTTGCCTGCCGCCGATCCGGCCCAATCGAAGTCGCTCGCCCAGGAACTTGTCGTCAAGGAGAAGGTCCAGTATCTCGCCGGCTTCTACTTCACGCCAGATGCCATGGCGGTGACGCCGATCCTCAAGCAGGCCAACGTGCCGATGGTGATCTTCAATGCCGCGACCTCGGCGATCGTCACCAAGAGCCCGTTCGTGGTGCGCACGTCCTTCACCACCTGGCAGACCTCGACGCCGATCGCCAAGGTTGCCTATGACGCCGGCGTGAAGAAGGTCATCTCCGTCGTCAGCGATTACGGTCCCGGCGTCGATGCAGAAAATGCCTTCAAGGCGGGTTTCGAGAAGCAGGGAGGTCAAGTGGTCCAGGCGATCCGCATGCCGCTGTCGACCAACGATTTCAGCCCGATCATGCAGCGCATCAAGGATTCCGGCGCGCAGGGTGTCTTCGCCTTCCTGCCGTCAGGCCCGACGACGCTTGGTTTCGTCAAGGCCTATAACGAGAACGGTCTGAAGACGGCGGGCATCAAGCTGTTCGCGCCTGGCGACCTGACGCAGGAATCCGATCTGCCGGCGCTTGGCGATGCGGCGCTTGGCATGCAGACGACCTTCCACTACGCGATCTCGCATGACTCGCCCGAAAATAAGGCCTTCGTTGCTGCTGCCGGCAAGGCGATCGGCAATCCCGCCGAACTGACCTTCCCGGCCGTCGGCGCCTTCGATGGCATGCATGTCATCTACAAGATGATCGAGGCGACCGGCGGCAAGCAGGATGCGCAGAAGGCAGTCGATGCCGTGAAGGGTCTGTCCTGGGTCAGTCCGCGCGGTCCGGTGAGCATTGATCCGGAAAGCCGGCATATCACGCAGAACATCTATCTGCGAGAAGTCGCCAAGGGCGGCGACGGCCAGTACTACAACAAGGAAATCCAGACTTTCGAGAAGCAGGGCGATCCCGGCCTTGCCGCTGCGAAGTAAGGGCTGCTGAATGTCATGCGCCTGGGCGGACATCTCCGTTCGGGCGTGTGATTGCAGCCGCCGCGCTACAACAACCGGACCAGCGATATCAATGCAAACCGTGCTCAGCATAGCAGTCGATGCCCTCGCTTATGGCATGGTGCTGTTTGTCATCTCCATCGGGCTCTCTGTCACCATGGGGCTGATGCGTGTCGTCAATCTGGCCCATGGCGCCTTTGCCATGATCGGTGGCTATATCGCCTCTTATGCCGCGCACGACCTTGGTCTTGGTTATGCAGCTGCCGTATTGCTGGCGGTGGTCGGCACGGTGATCATCTCCATCCCGATCGAGCGGCTGCTTTACCGCCGTATCTATGGCGCGCCGGAGTTGACGCAGGTGTTGATGACGATCGGCATCACCTTCTGCATCATCGGTATCGCCAACTACGTCTTCGGCCCGACCTTGAAGACCATTCCCCTGCCGGGCAGCCTGCAAGGCTCCGTCGATCTCGGCTTCCGCACCATCGGCACGCATCGCATCTTCGCGATCGTCTGCGGCCTCATCGTCGCCCTGGCCCTTTGGTACACGATCGAGAAGACCTCCTTCGGCGTGAAGCTCAGAGCCTCCGTCGATAACGCCGCGATGGCGGCCGCTCTCGGCGTCAGGACGGAAATCGTCTACGCAGTCAGCTTCGCGATTGCCGTTGGACTGGCCGCCTTCGGCGGCGTCGTAGGTGCGGAGCTTCTGCCGGTCGAACCCTATTATGCCCTGCGCTACATGGTGACCTTCCTCGTCGTCGTTTCCGTTGGCGGCGCCGGCTCGATCTCGGGCGCGCTGCTCGCCTGCCTCATCCTTGGCTGCATCGATACGACTGGCCGTTACCTCATGCCGGAATATGGGGAATTCTTCTTCTATCTGGCCGTCATTGCCATCGTCTGCGTCTTCCCGCGCGGCTTTGCCGGGAGAATGAAGTAACATGGCTCTGACCCTTGAAAGAGAGGCCACACCGATCGTGAGCAGACATCGTACATTGGGGCAGGATCTGATCGCTGTTGCAGTCGTTATCGTCGTGGCTGCGGCCGGCTATCTGCTGTTTCCGGATAATCTCGCGCTTTTGACCCGCCTGATCGCGATCGCGCTTCTCGTCTTGTCACTCGATCTCGTCACTGGTTATTGCGGTGTGGCAACTCTCGGTCATGCCGCGCTGTTCGGTGCCGGCGCCTATGCGGCTGGCATCGCATCAGCCCAATATGGCATTAATGATCCCTTGTTGATGACGCTTGCCGGTATCGTCGCCGGAGCCGTCGCCGGGCTGATCTGTGGCGTCGTCATCCTGAGAGCACACGGACTGCCGCAACTCGTGCTGTCGATCGCGCTGGTCTATCTCTTTCATGAATTCGCCAACAAGGCATCGAGCTGGACGGGCGGCAGCGACGGATTGTCGGGCATTTCAGCCGATCCGCTGTTTGGTGTTTTCGAATTCGATCTTTACGGGCATACGGCCTATTTCTATGGCGTTGCGCTGCTGTTGATCGTGCTCGTGCTGCTGCGCTTTCTGGTTCGCTCGCCCTTCGGCATGCTCTGCCGCGGCATCCGGCAGGACCCTCTGCGTATCCGCGCGATGGGCGCCTCGCCGAAGATGACGCTGATCAAGATGTATATGATTTCCGGCGCCGTAGCCGGCGTCGGCGGTGCGCTGAATGCCATCTCGACGCAGGTCGTCGGCCTCGACAGCCTGTCCTTCACGCAATCGGCCGAGGCGCTGGTCATGCTCGTGCTCGGCGGCACCGGTTCGCTGTTCGGGGCGCTTGTCGGCACGCTGATCTTCATGCTCTTCGAGGACTACGTCTCCGCCGCCAATCCCTTCCATTGGCTGACGATCGTCGGGGCGCTCTTGATCCTCGTTGTGCTTTTCGCGCCCAAGGGCATCTACGGCACCACCGCCGCCTATGTCGCCCGTCGCAGGGAGGCGCGGGTATGAGCGCGATTTTCGAGGTCAGCAACCTGAAAAAGGCGTTCGGCGGCCTGACGGTGACCAACAATGTCAGCCTGTCGATGGCGCCGGGAGACCGCGTCGCTCTAATCGGCCCGAACGGTGCCGGCAAGACCAGCTTCGTCAACCTCGTCACGGGCAATCTGCCTGCCGATTCCGGCGAGGTCCGCATCGCCGGGCAGAACGTCAACAGGATCGATGCCATCGGCCGGGTCCGTCGCGGTCTGGTGCGCTCCTTCCAGGTGACGCGGCTGTTTCAGGACATGACGCCGGCCGAGCATATCGGAATGGCGGTGCTGCAGCGGACGGGCCGTTCCGGCCGCATGTTCGGCAATTTCCTCTCCATGGCCGATGTCATGGCCGAGACCGAGGAACTGCTCGGCACGCTCGGCCTCGCTGTGCTTGCGCATCGCAGGGTCAGCGAGATCGCCTATGGCCAGCAGCGGTTGTTGGAAATTGCCGTTGCCATGGCCCTGAAGCCGAAAGTGCTGTTACTGGATGAACCCGCCGCCGGCGTGCCGCAAAGCGATACCGGCCGCATCGAGCAGGCGCTGGCCGATCTGCCCGCAGATCTCGCCGTGCTGATGATCGAGCACGACATGGATCTCGTCTTCCGCTTCGCCAAGCGCGTGGTGGTGCTGGCCGCCGGTACGATCATATTCGATGGTTCGCCAAAAGACGTGACGCAGGATGCGCGTGTGCGCGAAGCCTATCTGGGGAGCTACGCCAATGCCGGCCACGCCGCTTGAAGTCGAAAATCTGTCGGCCGGCTATGGGCCGACACGGGTGCTGGAAGGAGTTTCCTTTTCCGTGCCGGCCGGCGGCAGGCTTGCCGTGCTCGGCCGCAACGGCATGGGCAAGAGCACGCTGCTTGCCACGCTCGCCGGTCAGACCCGGCGCTACGATGGCCGCATCCGGCTGGGTTCGGCCGATATTGCCGGTCTGCCAAGTGCCAGACGCGCTCATCAGGGCCTCGGCTATGTGCCGCAGACACGTGACGTCTTTCCGACGCTAACGGTGGAGGAAAATCTCTCCGTTGGGCTGAAGGCGCGGCCGAGGAGCGCCCTGCAGGAGGCCTATGATATGTTCCCGCGCCTGAAGGAGCGTCGCCGCAATCTCGGCAGCCAGCTTTCCGGTGGCGAGCAGCAGATGCTGTCGACCGCTCGCACCATCCTTGGCCGTCCTTCCGTCCTGCTTCTGGACGAGCCGTTGGAAGGACTTGCCCCTGTCATTTGCGAGGAGCTGATGGCCGCCTTCGCCAAGCTCGCCAAGTCGGGCGATATGACCATCTTGCTCGTCGAGCAGCGCATTCAGAGCGCACTGGATTTTGCAAGCGACGTCATCATTCTGGAGCGCGGCCGGCTGGCCTGGAAGGGGACGCCCGAGGCGCTCGCTCAGGATCATCACGCGGTCGAGCGCCTGCTCGGCGTTGGCGGATTGCATTAGCGCACCCGCCTTTTTCGGCTGAGCCAATAACAACACGTCTTTGCGATAGAGCGATGCCGCGATGCGCAATTGCGGCGACTGTTCCGTTTGTCGTAAACTTTCCGCCTGCTTGCTTATGGAGGAGGTGTGGCATGGACCGTTTCACCGGCGGCTGCCTGTGCGGCAAGGTACGAATAGCGGCGTCGGGGCGCCCTTATCGGGTCGGGATTTGCCATTGTCTTGATTGCCGCAAGCATCACGGAGCGCTTTTCCATGCTTCCGCAATTTTTCCCGAGGATGCGGTGACGATTGACGGTGAAACACGCAGCTACGCCGGCCGGTTTTTCTGCCCTCAGTGCGGCTCATCCGTTTTCTCAAGGAGCGCGGACGAAATTGAAGTGAATCTCGGGTCTTTCGATGCCCCTGATCAGTTGAAGCCGACTTACGAGCTCTGGACCGTTCGCCGCGAATCCTGGTTGCCGCCGTTTCCGCTCGCCAGACGATACGACGGAGATCGCGAGGGAACCAGCCGCTCCGAGGAATAGATCGTGCTTCACCAGGAGTGATGCGGACAAAAACTGTCAACAATGATCGAACTCACCAATTCATGTTGACGACAAAACGTTGACGATTTATCGATATATTATCATTGTTGGCGTCGTTCTGCTGGAGGCGGGTTTGTCGGAGAACATTTCGGGTCGTTGGGATTTCTGGATCGATCGCGGCGGCACCTTTACCGATGTGGTCGGACGCGATCCGTCTGGCGCTCTCCATGCCCGCAAGGTTCTCTCGGAAAATCCCGAGGCTTACCGCGATGCGGCCGTTCACGGCATCTGCCTCCATCTTGGTCTCGGCAAGGGCGAGCCGGTTCCCGAAGGGGCGATCGGCGAAGTCCGCATGGGCACGACGGTCGCCACCAATGCGCTGCTCGAGCGCAAGGGCGAACGGCTTGCGCTGGTGACGACGAAGGGTTTCAGGGACGCGCTGCGCATCGGTTATCAGGAGCGCAAGAAGATCTTCGCGACCGAGATCGTCAAGCCGGAAGCGCTCTATGAAGAGGTCGTCGAGATCGAGGAGCGCGTGCTCGCCGACGGCACCGTCGAGCTGGCTCTGGATGAGAAGGCAGCAGAAGCGGCACTGCGTGACCTCCTCGCCAAGGGCTATCGCTCGGTCGCCATCGTATTCATGCACGCCTATAAATTCCCGGCGCACGAGGCTGCCGTCGCGAAGATTGCGAGATCCATCGGTTTCGAGCAGGTCTCCGTCAGCCATGAGGTTTCGCCTCTGATCAAGCTCGTCGGCCGCGGGGATACGGCTGTTATCGACGCCTATCTCTCGCCGGTGCTCGGCCGCTATATCCGCCAGGTCTGCGACGAACTCGATGTCGAGCGTACCGGTGCGCGCGTCATGTTCATGATGTCCTCCGGCGGATTGACGGCCGCCGATATGTTCCAGGGCAAGGATGCCATCCTTTCTGGCCCGGCCGGTGGTGTGGTCGGCCTTGCAAAGACCGGCGAACAGGCCGGCTTTGCCAATGTCATCGGCTTCGACATGGGTGGCACGTCGACGGACGTGGCGCATTTCGACGGCGAATATGAGCGTGCCTTCGAGACGGAAGTGGCCGGCGTCCGCGTGCGCGCACCGATGATGCTGATCCATACCGTGGCCGCAGGCGGCGGCTCGATCCTGCATTTCGATGGCGATCGTTTCCGCGTCGGCCCGGATTCGGCCGGCGCCTTTCCAGGACCGGCCTGCTATCGCAATGGCGGCCCGCTGGCTGTGACCGACGCCAATGTCATGACCGGCAAGCTGCTACCGGAATTCTTCCCCTCCATCTTCGGGCCTAACCAGGATCAGCCGCTCGATGTCGAAACGGTGCGCGCCAAATTTGCAGCACTCGCAGCTGAGATCGGCGATGGTCGCAGCCCGGAAGACGTCGCCGATGGTTTCATCCGCATCGCCGTTGCCAATATGGTCGAGGCGATCAAGAAGATTTCCGTTCAGCGCGGCTATGACGTAACGCGCTATGCGCTTAACTGCTTCGGTGGAGCTGGCGGCCAACATGCCTGCATGGTTGCCGACGCGCTCGGCATGAAGAGCATCCTTCTGCACCCAATGTCCGGCCTTCTGTCCGCCTATGGCATGGGGCTTGCCGATATCAGGGCAACGCGCCAGAAGGCGCTCGGCGTTTCGCTCGATGATGCTGCACCGGCGGCCATCGCAGCACTCGGCACCGAATTGCGCTGCGAATGCGTGCCCGAACTGGAAGCGCAGGGCGTCGCAACGGCTGAGATCAAGACGGTTCAGCGTGCCCATATCCGCTATGCCGGCACCGATACCCTGTTGGCCGTCGAGACGACCTTCCTGGAAATCGACGATCCGGCACGGTTGCGTAGCCAATTCGAGACGCTGCACAAGCGCCGCTTCGGCTTCGTTGCCGAAGATAAACCGCTCGTCGTGGAAGCTGTCGAGATCGAAACCATCGGCGGCGCGGCTGCCGATATCGCCGTCGAGCTCGAAGCCGAGGCCGAAGGTGAGGCGCAAGCTGCAAACCGCACCGCCTTCTACTCGAACGGCGAGAGCCACGAAGCGGCTGTTGTCTTGCGCGAGGCGATCAAGCCCGGCCAGACCGTTACAGGTCCGGCCATCATCATTGAGCCGAACCAGACGATCGTCATCGAAGATGGCTGGCAGGCGCAGCTGACGGTCAAGGATCACATCGTCCTCAAGCGCGTCAAGGCTCTGCCCGAACGCAATGCCATCGGCACCAAGGCCGATCCCGTCATGCTGGAGATATTCAACAATCTCTTCATGTCGATCGCCGAGCAGATGGGCATGACGCTGCAGAACACCGCCTATTCGGTCAATATCAAGGAGCGGCTGGATTTCTCCTGCGCTGTCTTCGACGCCGAAGGCAATCTGGTCGCCAACGCGCCGCATATGCCGGTTCATTTGGGATCGATGGATGCGTCCGTCGCAACCGCGATCCGTGAAAACGCCGTCATTCATCCGGGCGACGTCTTCCTCATCAACGCGCCCTATAATGGCGGCACGCATCTGCCCGATCTCACCGTCTGTACGCCGGTCTTCGACGATGCCGGTAAGAAGATCCGCTTCTGGGTCGCGAGCCGCGGCCATCATGCCGATATCGGCGGTATCTCGCCGGGATCGATGTCGCCGCTCGCCACGCATATCGAGGAGGAAGGCGTCTATATCGACAATTTCAAACTGCTCGATCGCGGCCGGTTCTGTGAGGCAGAACTTACCAAGCTGCTGACGGGTGCGCGCTATCCGGTGCGAACGCTCGCGCAGAACATCAACGATCTCAAGGCCCAGGTCGCCGCCAACGAAAAGGGCGTCGCCGAGCTGAAGAAGATGATCGTGCACTTCGGCGAAGATGTCGTCGATGCCTATATGGGGCATGTTCAGGACAATGCGGCGGAAAGCGTGCGCCGCGTCCTCGACCGTCTGTCGGATGGCGAATTCAGCTATGAGATGGACCAGGGCTGCAAGATCGTTGTCAAGATTGCGATCGATAGGGACAAACGCGAGGCGACGGTCGATTTCACCGGCACGTCCGCGCAGCGCCCGGATAACTTCAACGCACCGCAGCCGGTCACGCGCGCCGCAGTACTCTACGTCTTCCGCGTGCTCGTTGAGGCGGACATTCCCATGAATGCTGGTTGCCTCAGGCCGATCCGTATCATCATTCCCGAAGGCACGATGCTGACACCGAAATATCCGGCTGCCGTCGTTGCCGGCAATGTCGAAGTCAGCCAGGCGGTGACCAACTGCCTGTTCGGCGCGGTCGAGGCGCTCGCAGCTGCCCAAGGCACGATGAACAACCTGACCTTCGGCAACGATGCCTATCAATATTACGAGACGATCTGCTCCGGTGCGCCGGCAGGGCCGGGCTTCAATGGCGCCGATGCGGTCCACACGCATATGACCAACTCGCGCCTGACCGATCCCGAAATTCTCGAGACACGGTTCCCGGTCGTTCTGGAGGATTTCCACATTCGCCCGAACTCCGGCGGCCGCGGCAAGTGGAATTCGGGCAACGGCACGCAGCGTACGATCCGCACCCGCGAAAAGCTGGAATTCGCGGTCCTGTCCGGCCATCGGCGCGTAGCGCCCTTCGGCGTCAAGGGCGGCGAAGCCGGACAGACTGGCCGCAATTACGTCCGCCGCAACGATGGCAAGATCGAAGAGCTGATCGGTTCGGCGCACACCGTGCTTGAGGCGGGCGAAGCCTTCACGGTCGTCACCCCCACGGGCGGCGGCTATGGAAAGCGGGACGAATAGGAACGTAAAGCCGGAGCCGAGCGGTATTGCCTGCTCGGCCTGTCGAATCTGCAGGGCCTTGATCCGGTTCGAAGGAGTTTTCAGGTGACGTCCGAGGAAAAGAGCAAACGTCGAGAATTGATCGTTTCGTCAGCCCATCTTGCCGGTGGCAGCTCGCCGGCCCTGTCGGAGCTGGAATACGGATCGATCCTCTTTTCCCACGCGTTCAATCGATGGCTCGTGCGCTGCATGGCGGCCGCCGGCGTGCCTGGCCTTTCGCCGATCGAGATCCTGATCATTCATTCGGTGCGGCATCGCGACAGGCCGAAGACGCTTGCCGATCTCTGCCTCGTCCTCGATATCGAAGATACGCATGTGGCCAATTACGCCATCAAGAAGCTGGAGGCGGGGGGCCTCGTCAAAAGCGGCAAGGCGGGCAAGGAAAAGACGATCAGCGTTACAGACAAGGGCCTGGATGCGCTGAAGCGTTATACTGAAATTCGCGAGCGGCTGCTCGTCGAGGCGACGAAAGTATCCGGTCTCTCGCAGGACGGCCTCTCCGATATTGCCTCACATCTCAGGGCGTTGTCCGGCTATTACGAACAAGCCGCACGGTCGGCCGCGACGCTGTAGGACAAGGGGAGCGCAAGTTTCCCCAAATCTTCTTGGTACCTCCCAAGATTCGTCTTTCATTGCTAGCTAATATAACTCGGGCTTGCCTGCAAATCCCCGCCCCTTATCTATTCTGCCATTTCATACCTATATTAGGTCTGTGCGATCCGTTGGCGGCAACCCGTCCGACGATCTGTGTCGGTTGACCGATGAGATCCAGTTTTTACCACAGCACGACTTTTAGAAATTGCTGGCTTCGCACGATAGCAAAAGTGTGCTTTTTTTGACCGAAAGGGGAATGGTGTAAAAACTTCCATGAACAACGATAGTTTCGAGCTGAAATTTTGGGGCGTACGGGGGAGCATTCCTGTATCGGGACCGGAATTTGAGCGGTACGGCGGTAATACGTCGTGCATTGAGTTACGGCATGACGGCAGGCATATCCTATTCGACGCCGGGACCGGTCTGCGCGAAGCAGCCGCCTCCCTTGCCAAAGAAGGGGTTCGCAATATCGATCTCTTCTTCACCCACTCACACTACGACCACATCATCGGTCTGCCTTTCTTCAACGCGATCTATGATCCGCGCGTCAGCGTCGATCTCTGGTCGGGCCATCTGGCGGGCAAGACGACGACGCGACAGTTGATCGGCCAGTTCATGCGGCCGCCATGGTTTCCCGTTGAACCCGATATCTGTCGCGCGACGATGAATTTCCGTGATTTCGCTGCCGGCGATACGTTGAAGCCGCATCCGGGCATTGTCATCCATACGACGAGGCTGAACCACCCCGGCGGCTGCATCGGCTATCGCATCGAATGGGCGGGCCGGGTGATCGCCATGGTCTATGATACCGAGCATGTGACGGGGCGGCTGGATGAAGCCGCGCTTGCGCTGATGGCCGATGCCGACCTCGCCATCTATGATGCGACCTATCTGGAAGCGGAGATGCCGAAATATCTGGGCTTCGGCCATTCAACATGGCAGGAGGGCATCAAGCTCGCCAAGAAGGCCGGCGCCAAGCGGCTTGCCATGTTCCATCACGCGCCCGGCCGCACGGACCGCGAACTGGATGACATGCAGCGCGATGCGCAGAAGAGCTTCCCCGAAGCGTTCTTCGCCTTTGACGGACAGTCGCTGCAGCTCTGAAATGCCGTTTGGAGACGGGGTGCCTCAGGCGTCCGTTATCGGGCCAAGGGGCACCTTGTAGACTGAAACGATACCCCGGAGATTGCGGAAATGGCCGTCAAACGGATGGATAATGTAGGAATTGTCGTCGAAGACCTCGGAAGGGCGATTGATTTCTTTCGCGAACTTGGCCTTGAGCTCGAAGGGCGGGCTACCATTGAGGGAGAGTGGGCCGGGCGTATCACAGGACTGGGCGATCAGCGCGTCGAAATTGCCATGATGCGTACCCCGGATGGACACAGCCGGCTCGAGCTCTCCCGTTTTCTTGCGCCGCCTGTCATTGCGGATCATCGGGATGCCCCGGTCAACGCCCTAGGCTATCTCCGTGTCATGTTTGCCGTCGACGACATGGACGACACGCTTGAAAGGCTCAGCACACGCGGCGCGCAGCTCGTCGGCGAAGTCGTCCAGTATGGTAACGCATATCGGCTCTGCTACATCCGTGGGCCTGAAGGGCTTCTCATCGGACTTGCCCAAGAACTCGGCTAAGCGCAATACGACGACTAGTGCACGAAGTTGCCGACCGGCCGCCATTCGATGGCGGCATGGCCGGCCGTCTCCTCGAACAGGGTCTCGACGAAATTCCAGGCGAGATCGTCATGGACGAGATGGTGCGTCATCACCCCGATCGGTTCGTCATGGCCATCGAAACGAATCTGGAGTTCTTCCACGAGACGTCCGATCACTTCGGCATGTGGTAAACCGCCACGCACCCCATGCCATCTCATGATGTCGATATGCGTGTTGATCAGGCCGACAGGAGCTCGCTTTGCCAATCCGAAGACGGAGACGGCGCGATAGCCGAAGGGCGCGAGATGCGGCAGCAGCGCATCATCGATCCTGTTCCACGGCGGCACCAGCAGCGGCACGAACTGCCGTGGATAGAGGGCCTTGAGCTTGTCGAAGCCGCGATGCAGTTCGTCGAGCACGATCTCCTGCGGCCGGTGCAGGCCGAGTTCCTGCTTCTTGGTGTCGTCAGGCGCATAGTTCTGATGCGTCCAGCCATGCACCGTGGCGGTGACGCGGTTTTCGCGCGCCAGGCGCTCGGCGAGTGCCTCGCCCGTCGGTCCCGGAATGATCGCAAGAGCCATCGGCACGTCGAAACGATTGGCAAGCGAGAGAAGCCGGTCGAGAGCAGGGGTCGGCTCGATGGCATCGTCGTCGCGGAACCAGAGTTTCACCTTTCGTCCGGCCTCGCCCCATCGCCGCAGTTCGTCGCGCAGGGGCTGCCAATCGGCTCTATCGCTCATAATAGGTGTCTCCCAGATAGTTTCGAAGAATGGTTTCCAAACGTTTTGACGCGGCGGTCAGCGAGCGCTCGTGATGAACGAAGTCATAGGCTGCATCTGCCATGGCCTGTCGCCGGCTCGGATCGTTCAAAAGCTGGGCGATGGCGTCGGCATAGGCCTCGATATTGCCTTCCGGCGTCAAAAGTCCGGTCTTGTCCGCCATCACCACTTCCGGCACGCCGGCCGTTGCCTGCGCGACGACGGGCAGTCCCGCCGCCTGCGCCTCCAGATAGGCGAGGCCATAGGCTTCGTTGCAGCCGGGCCAGACGTAAAGGCCGGCGGTCGCCAGCTCTTGCGCGATCTCTGCGGTGGAACACTCTCCGCGCCAGAGGATGCGGCTTTCGTCGAATGTGGAAAACATCGACCTGACTTCGGCCCGCATCGGCCCATCGCCGATGATAGTCAAGCTCCAATCCTGATCGCGGATAAGATCGAGCGCGCTCGCCAGCATGGTGTAGCTGTCAAACTTGTCGCCCTTCCGCAGCATCGCCACGGCAATCAGTCGTCGCGGATCTGGGGAAGAGCATGCAAATGGCGTGGCGTCGATGAAGGGCAAGAAGCGCTCATAGCGACCGTCGGGGATCGCGTCGAGCAACCCGATCCGGTCCCGCGCGGTAAAGCACAGATTGACGGCGGCAAGCCTTACCGCGTCGGCAATAAGGCGCTGGTTCTCGCTCCAGCCTTTCTCATCATGACGGCGGGAGTAGGAAGCCTCGGCCGTCACATAGGGGATGCCCAACCTCCTGGCGATGGGTGGGCCGATGAGATCGGGTGTCTTGTAATAGGGATGATAGGTAAACCATAGATCGGGTACCGTTCCGCTCTGCAAACGCTCGAGCAGACGCGCTACTTCGGCTTGCGCTTGTCTCGCGATCGCCTTGCGTGGTTCAGCTTCAGGACCCGGCGTGAAACTGCGCAGTTCGGAAGCGACCTCGACCTGATGTCCTGCCATCTTCAATACCGCGATGATCTGGCGCGCCATCAGCCGGTCGCCGGATGGAACCGGATGGGCGGGGGACTTCAAGGGGGCGTAAAAGGCGATCTTCATGGCGTCGTCGCACAGTTGACGATTAAGTGATGACAGGAACCCGAATTGTGAGAGGATTGCCCGAATTCCGACCGGTTGCGTGACAATAAGGTCCCTGCTTCAAAAAGCCGCATCCTCGACAGCATGCGGCGTTGCGGCTAGATGAATAGGCGATAGCCGTTTTCCGATCTGTTGTGAACGGGCAATATACATTGGGTTTGATGACCACCGAGGCAAGAAAGCCAATAATTACCGATCGCCTCGTGCGAAAGCTCCGTCTCGGCTCCGGTCTGATCGTTTTTGCCTTCGTGATCATGCATCTGGCCAACCATTCCCTCGGGCTGATCTCGCTCGGCATGGCTGAACATGCGCAACATTGGTTCATGGCCGTGTGGCGCAATCCAGTCGGAACCGTGCTTCTCTATGGAGCGCTGATTCTCCATATCCTGCTCGTGCTGCGAATGCTCTACAGGCGCAGAACGCTCGTCATGCCTGCCGGCGAAGCTTTTCAGATCGTAACCGGTCTATTGGTACCCCTGCTGCTGATCGATCACATCGTTTCCACGCGCATCGTCCATGAAGTCTACGGCTATCACGATACTTACAAGGCGATCGTGCGCAGCCTGTGGGTGACCGCGCCACTCAACGGCCTGCGCCAGTCGTTCGTACTCCTGATCGTTTGGCTTCATGGATGTATCGGCGTTCATTTCTGGCTGCGCTACCGCCCGTGGTATACGGCGATCGCGCCCGTCATACTGTCGCTTGCCATCGTTCTGCCGGTTCTCGCTTTGCTCGGTTTTGCCGCAATGGGCAAGACCGTGGCGTATGAAGTCGCCCAGGAAGATGAGCGTGGCTATCCCGGCGGCTACTACAGCGACATGCGAAGCTTCGGCGAGTCGGGTTCGGTGCCGGGCAGTAAAATGGCGGGAGCCTTATGGCCGTATCGTGCGGGGTTCTATGGTGCCTTCAGCCTGTCGATCGCCGCCCTTTTCGCGTTCCGGGCGCATCGCAGACTAAGAGAGCGGCAATATCAGGTCGCCATCCGTTACGCAGGCGGGGAAGTCGTGCACGCGCCACGTGGCTTCAGCGTGCTCGAAGCAAGCCGTCTCGGCGGTATCCCGCATTACTCGGTCTGTGGCGGCAAGGGGCAATGTTCCACCTGCCGTGTGCAGATCATTGAGGGGGCCGAAAACCTGCCACCGCCTGAGGCGCTGGAGCAGAAGACCTTGAACCGTATCGGCGCCACGCCGGATGTCAGACTTGCCTGCCAGCTGCGTCCGACCGGCAATGTCAGCGTTGTGCCGCTGCTGACGCCGATGGCCGAGGCGACGGTTCCCGTCTATACCCAAGCCGCAAGCCCCGGCCGTGAGCGTGAGATTGTCGTCTTCTTCTGCGATCTTCGCCATTTCACGTCGTTGACGGAATCGCGACTGCCCTTCGATATCGTCTTTCTCCTCAATCGTTATTTTGCCATCGTCGGCCGCATCATCGAGGAGAATGGCGGCCGGATGGACAAATTCATCGGTGATGGTGCCATGGCGCTATTCGGCCTTCGCACGACCCCGAAGGAGGCCAATCGCCAGGCATTGAAGGCCGCCGCCGCGATCATCAAGGAGATCGACAAGCTCAGCGACGAGTTGGCCGACGAGCTGGCGGCACCGCTTGAGATCGCCATCGGCATCCATACAGGCCTCGCTGTGGTGGGCTCGATGGGGTATGGCACCGTCAAGAACGTGACGGCGATCGGCGATACGGTCAATGTCGCCAGCCGTCTTGAAAGCGTCGCCAAGGAATTCAACACTGCGCTCGTCTTTTCGGAACCGGTGGCACAGCTTTCGGAAGCAGATATAGCAGGCACCGAAAGCCGCGAGATCGCCGTTCGGGGCCGGGGCGAGCCCTTGCGGGTCTATATCGTTTCGAAAGAGGCGAGCGGCCACTTTGCCTGATTTTCCGAGGCTTGCGTTGCCGATCTTCGCCGTTTGCAACGGAACGGCGCTGGTGTAGGGATGGCGCTCATGTTCGACCGCAAGATCCTCACGAGAAAATACTGGAAACGAGCGTTTCGCCGCAAACGGGATGCGATCGCGACGCGCCTGTTCGACACCAGGCTCGGCCGGGATATCCTCATCAGCGCGATCGGCTCCCGGGTGAAGACGATGACGGTCGACTGCGGCGATCACGTCCTCAGTTTCTCGCCGGCCGACTACATCGGCCGCAAGGTTTTTCGCAAAGGGCATTTCGAGCGCGACCATGTCGACCGCCTACTGAGCGTATTGCGCGAGCGCGGGCTGTTGCGCAAGGGATCGGCGCTTCTGGAGCTCGGCGGCAATATCGGCACGCAGACCTGCTATTTTGCCCTCAGCGGTGCCTATGACCATATCATCGCCGTCGAGCCGGACCCGCGCAATTTTCGCCTGCTGGCGACCAATATCGCCGATAACGGCCTGCAGGCGATGGTGACCGCGGTCAATTGCGCCGCCGGCGATCGCGAAGGCCAGCTCGATTTCTATCTCAACCACAAGAATCATGGCAAAAGCAGCGCATTGCGGCAGAGCGAAACCGACGAGAAGATCTCGGTACCTGTCCGGCCCGTTAGCGATATTCTCCTGCAGGCAGGCGTCGATCCCGCCAATATCGGGCTGATCTGGATGGATATTGAAGGCTACGAGCCGGTTGCCTGCCGTTCGATGAGCGCGCTGATGGCCCGCAGGGTGCCGCTCTATATGGAATTCACGCCGGCCTTCTACGGCAAGGATCAGACAAGAGACTTCATTGCCGATCTTGCCGGACACTACAGCGAATGTCTCGCCTTCTTCGAAGACGGCGAGCAGGTCATGAAGGTGGTCGAATTGCCCGTCGAGGGCGAACAGTTCGACGTTCTGTTTCTGCGCTGAGCCTATTTGCGCCGATAGATGAAATAGCGCCCGTCCTTGACGGTCGAGGGCAGGGGCAGTGCCTCGAGATCTGGATGATCGAGGGGAAGGCCGCTGACCGCAAGCCCGCCCGATGCCAGCACACCAGCCATGATCCGGGGCAGCCAGGTCAATGTTATCGCATCCTTGTCTTCGTAGCCGGTGCCGATATCGGCATGGGCGAGCGAGGCGTCGGTGCCGATGAAGGTTTTCGTCGTGTCCTTGATCTCGCCGAGAACGAGATTGTCGGCGGACGGCATGGAAGGACCGTAGGCATTGACCGCCCGGTCGAAGGCAATGATGCGGCGATCGGGGAAGAGTTCGCGCAGATGATCGAAGGTGCGACCGTTGCCGAGGCCGAGCTCCAGCACGGGGCCATCAAGCATTCTTACCTCGTCGGCAACGGCATTGAGGATGTCGCGCTGTGCGCTGAGGCGGCGAATGAAACTATCCAGGCGGCTCATCGTATTTGAAATATCCTTGGCGTCTTGTGCCTCTCCCGCAGTGGGCGTAGCACGGCGGATATCGCGGCGTCGACCGCCCGCTGGCTTTTCGATGCATTTGCTGTAGGGATAGATTGTCGCGGCGCTCAATGAAGGGGGACATCATGGCCGAGCCATCCAATGATGATTTCTTCCATAAGCTTGCGGGTTTCACGCGTTTCGAAGGTGTGACCGACAGCGCCAATTATCAGCCCCTCCCGGGTGACTGGCTGATTGCGATCGCCGACATCGTCAGCTCGACAAAGGCGATTGCCGCCGGCCACTACAAATCGGTCAATATGGCAGGCGCCAGCGTGATTTCCGCCGTGCTCAACGCCTTGGACCGAGGCGACTATCCCTTCGCCTTTGGCGGGGATGGCGCATTGGTGGCCGTACCGCCCTCCGGTGGGGAGCGGGCGCGGCAGGCGCTTGCGGCCGTGCGGGGCTGGGTGAAGGAAGAGCTGCAGCTCGATCTGCGCACGGCTCTGGTGCCGATGGATGCGATTCGCGGCGAGGGGTTCGACGTGCGGGTCGCTCGTTTCAGTCCAAGCGACTATGTTTCCTATGCCATGTTTTCCGGCGGCGGTACGAGCTGGGCGGAGCGGCAGATGAAGGCGGGCCGCTTCATCGTCGAGGCGATGCCGACAGGGGTGGAGCCTGATCTGACGGGTCTTTCGTGCCGATGGAATCCGATCGAGGCGCAGAATGGCGAGATCGTCTCGATCATCGCCATACCCGGCGACGCTGGAAGTGGTCCGAAATTTCAGCAACTGGTTGCCGATATCATTGCCATATCTGCAGAGCAGAACCGCGACAGCCACCCCGTCCCTGTTGAAGGTCCGACGCCGGCATTGAGCTTCGGTGGTGCTGATATCGAAGCGCGGGCTTTGGCCACTCCGGCCAATCGCTGGTGGCGCAAACTTGTCATCGATGCCCAGATCGTCCTTGTCTGGGTTCTCGACAAGTTCGGGGTGAGGACCGCAACCTTCGATGCCAAGATCTACCGGCGTGATCTCGCGGCGAATTCCGATTTCCGTAAATTCGACGATGGCCTGAAAATGACCATCGACGTCGACGCCACGCATCTTGAACGCATCGAGGCGCGCTTGCGCCAGGCGGAGGCGGAGGGCGTCTGCCGCTTCGGTCTGCATCGCCAGGATAGCGCGTTGATGACCTGCTTCGTGCCGACGCCCCTCATGCGCGACCATATGCACTTTATCGATGGGGCGAGTGGCGGTTATGCGATGGCGGCCATGGCGTTGCGGGAAAAGCGGCCGCCCGAGCTTGCCGCGGGCGAGTGACTTTCGGATGCCACACGCAGCCGCTCCGGTCGCAGTTGTGATTTTTATCGATCCATTTCGGTTTACGCCATTGTTTCCGCTGAATATGCGCCTTATCTGAAAGAGAACAAAACGAGAGTCGCCGGTTGCGACGGCTATCCTTTTGCTGCATTTCTGGTGCGGGGGCCGTGAGAAATGCAGTCGATTTTCTGGTGCTTGCGCGATCCAGGGGTAGCAACAGAACGCGCCGGCGCTATTGAATGATTGTTTCATCCAGCCTTGGACGATAGGCCGGAAATTCCGGAGATGGCGGTCGGCGAAAGTGACGGCGTCCATAACCGGCGAGACATCGGGCATTGTTAAGATAGGCCGCGGGGACAATGACTATTCATTCGAGTGTTTCTGATCTTCTTCTCGATAAAGTTGCTGAATGGCTGACGCAGGCGGCGCTGACGGGCGAAAACCTGGAGACCATCGTTCGCGGCTTTTGCGAACGCATGGCTGCGACAGGAATGCCGCTCAATCGCGTGCATCTGACCTTTTCCATGCTTCACCCGTTATATGATGCGCTTGGCTTTACCTGGCGACGCGCCGGCGGTTTGATGATCGAGGGCTACCGGCATGGAAACGAAAAGCCGGAACGCTTTGTGCAGAGCCCCTATTATTATCTCCTGTCCAACAATCTTCAGCACCTGCGTCGCAGGATCGATGTCGACGGCACGGTCGAGTTTCCGATCTTCGAGGACCTGCGAAAAGAGAAGGTCACCGACTATATGGCCTTCGTGCAGACTTTCGGCGCGGGCTCGGTGCAGGGCATGATGGGCTCCTGGTCGACCGACAGCATCGGTGGTTTCAGCGAAGAGATGATCGGCGCGCTGATGCGCATGCAGAACCATCTGGCCATGGCTGCCAAGATGGCGGTTCTCGGCAAGCTTGCCAACAATATGCTGACCACCTATCTCGGCGGCGACGCCGGAAAGCGCGTGCTGAACGGCCAGATCCGCCGCGGCGACGGCGAGACGATCCGTGCGGCGCTCGTCATGGGCGACATGCGGCAATCCACGGTTTATGCCGAAAAGGAAGGACGCCAAGCCTATATCGATACGCTGAACGAGTTCTTCGATGCGATCGCAGCGCCGTTCAATCGCAATGGCGGCGAGATTCTGAGCTTCCTTGGCGACGGATTTCTCGCGGTCTATCCATGCGGCAGGCACAAGGACCCATCCAAGGTTGCGTGTGAGGCGGCGCTTTCGGCCGTTTTCGAGGCGCAACGCCGGGTCACGGCGCTTAACACTGATCGCCAGTCGCGCAATTTGAGCGAAGTGCGTTATGGGATCGGGCTGCATGTCGGCAACGTCATGTTCGGCAATGTCGGATTGAAGGATCGGTTGACGTTTTCCGCCTTCGGCGCGGCGGTCAACGAGGTTGAGCGGCTACAGTCGCTGACCAAGAAATATGCGACCGAAGTCGTCGCGAGCCAGGCTTTCTCCAGCTACACCGATTGTGAATGGGGAAAACTCGGAGAAGAGAAGCTGCGCGGCGTACGCCAGCGCTTTACCGTTGTCTCTCCGAAAGCAGCGACGTCAGCCAATGGCGCGCTCGAGATCTTCCAGGAAACAGCGCCTGACAGCCTTTCCGAGGCCGAGCAGGTCATTCTCTTGCACAGGGATGCCAAGAAGTTCGAGGGCCGTCTTCAAGTTGAAAACCTGACTCCGTAACGCAGATGCGTCCCGCTTCAGCATAAGCCGATATATCACTGGAAAGACGACAGTTTTTTTACAGTCGCGGCATTGCTTTGACCAGCTAGACACCCGTTATGGCCTACGTTAGTGTGCCTTATAAGGCCACAAAGGTCATGTGAGCGGGAAGTAATATGTATGGCGTCAGGGACTGATCTACTGCGTATTGAGAACCTCGACGTCTCGTTCTCCCTTTATGGAGATAGTCTGCGCGTCGTCAAGAATGCCGGCTTGAGAGTGCTTCCGGGTAAGGTTACGGCGCTGGTCGGCGAATCCGGTTCCGGCAAATCGATCATCAGCCAATCGATCATGGGCATCCTTCCGACGGCGGCGAAGGCGACCGGCCGGATTCTGTTTACCGATCCGCTTGACGGTCAGACGACCGATATTCTTCAGCTGCCGCGCGACGGCGCAGCAATCCGCCGGCTGCGCGGCGCACGCATGGCGAAGATCTTCCAGGAGCCGATGACCTCGCTGTCGCCACTGCATACGGTCGGCAACCAGATCAGCGAAGCGTTGCGCATTCACAGCGCCGGCACCAGCAGAGCCGAGCAGCGCGAAAAGACGGAAGAGATGCTGAACCTTGTCGGCTTTCAGGACCCGGTTCGCACTTTCGACATGTATCCTTTCGAGCTTTCCGGAGGCATGCGCCAGCGTGCGATGATCGCCATGGCGCTGATCTGCAATCCGGCGCTGCTGATTGCCGACGAGCCGACGACGGCGTTGGATGTCACTATCCAGGCGCAGATCCTCGGCCTGCTGCGCAATCTCCAGCAGACTTTCAACATGGCGATGCTGCTGATTACCCACGATCTCGGCGTCGTTGCGAACATGGCCGATGAGGTCGTGGTCATCTATCACGGCGAGATCATGGAAGCAGGCCCGGTCGACACGATCTTTCGTCAGCCGCAGCATCGCTATCTGAAGGCGCTGATGTCGGCGGTGCCGCATTTCGATATGAAGCCGGGAGAGCGATTGAAATCCTTGCGGGATGTCCCGGTCAATCTCGGCACCTTCTCCGGCAAGAAGAAGCTCGTCGGCAATGGCGTGCCGGCGGTGGGCACGACACCCGATGTTCTGCTCAGTGTGCGCAACCTGACCAAGACCTATACGTCGAAGGCCGGCGGGCTGTTTGGGCGACGGGATGGCACGAAGTTCCGGGCGGTCGATGATGTCAGTTTCGATATTCGCCGCGGCGAATGTCTTGGCCTCGTTGGGGAAAGTGGCTGCGGCAAGACGACGGTGAGCAAGATCCTGATGCGGGGTGTCACCGCTGACGGTGGTTCCGTCAGCTTCGATGATGGCAGCGGCAAGATCGATGTGCTTGCTGTCAAGGGCGACGAGTTGATGGATCTGCGCACGAAGATCCAGATGGTCTTCCAGGACCCGGTCTCTTCGCTTTCTCCACGCATGACCATCCGCAACATCCTGAGTGAGCCCCTGGAAATCCATAGGCATGGCGACAGCGCCGAGCGCACGGAGAAGGTCAAGGCGCTGATGCAGGCGATCGGCCTCGACAAGCACTATCTGAGCCGTTATCCGCACAGCTTCTCCGGCGGCCAGCGCCAGCGCATCGGAATTGCGCGCGCTTTGGCGCTGGGGCCGAAGCTTCTGATCCTTGACGAGCCCGTCTCGGCGCTCGACGTGTCCGTACAGGCGCAAATTCTGAACCTTCTCAAGGATCTGCAGAAAGAGCTCGGCCTGACCTACCTGTTCATTTCGCACAATCTCGCCGTGGTCGACTATATGGCCGATCGGATTGCCGTGATGGCACGGGGACGCATCGTCGAAATCGCACCGCGCGAGATCATCCTGCGCGATCCCGTTCATCCCTACACGCGCTCGCTGCTTGCAGCCGTTCCGTTCCCCGATCTCGACCGGCCGCTGGATTTCTCCGCCCTGAACAGCGAAGGCCCTGCAGCCAGGCAGAAATGGGGGCCGCAATTCTCTGAGGGAGCGGATGGAGATCTGGCCTATGCCGATTTGGGTGGAGGACATTTCGTGCGCGCCCGCCGGGGTCTCGGTGCCCAGGAGCTGCGCAAATGATTAATCGGCGCACCTTTCTCGGCCTGCTGGCCACCACCGTTTTGCCTCAGCCCGTTCTTGCCGCGGATGTCGACAACGAGCCGGAATATTTTGCCGATTGGCTGAGGGCTGGCCAGATGCCGCATCTCGCCAAGCGTCTGCCGAAGTTCCCGCGCATCGTCAATGTTGCGGCCATGGGGCGCACGCCGGGTCACTATGGTGGCTCGGTGCGCACCATTGTCGGCAGCCAGAACGACATCCGCTTCATGACGATATACGGCTATGCCCGTCTCGTCGGCTATGATCGTACCCTGTCGTTGCAGCCTGATATTCTGGAGTCATTCACCTCCGTCAACGACATGGTTTTCACCTTCAAGCTGCGCGACGGACATAAATGGTCGGATGGGCATCCTTTCACCGCCTATGACTTCCGCTATTGGTGGGAAGACGTCATCCTCAACAAGGAACTGACACCGGGCGGTGGCGCCTTGGAGTTGCGCCCGCATGGTAGCCTGCCGCGGTTCGAGTTGCTCGATGAGCTGACGGTGCGCTATTCCTGGGATGATCCAAATCCCGATTTCCTGCCAATTCTGGCCGCGCCGCAGCCGCTCGTCATTGCTGGGCCTGCGCATTATCTGAAACAGTTCCACAAGAAATATCAGGATAGCATTCGCCTTTCTTCGCTGATGAAGGAAAACCGCGCTAAGAAATGGCAGGATCTTCACATCAAGATGGCCCGTTCCTACCGGCCTGAAAATCCTAATCTGCCGGTGCTCGATCCCTGGCGCAACACGACCGCGCCGCCGGCCGAGCAATTCGTCTTCGAGCGCAATCCCTATTTCCACCGCGTCGACGAAAATGGCCGGCAGTTGCCCTATATCGATCGGATGATCCTGAGCATCAGCTCTTCCGCAATCATCGCCGCCAAGACCGGCGCGGGAGAAAGTGATCTGCAGGCAAACGGCATAGACTTCAACGACTATACCTTCCTCAAGGAAGCGGAGAAGATCCACCCGATCAAGGTCAATCTCTGGAAAGCGGCACGTGGGTCGCGGGTCGCGCTATTTCCCAATCTGAACAGCGCCGATGCCGTATGGCGAGACGTTCTGCGCGATGTGCGCGTACGGCGAGCCCTGTCGCTGGCGATTGACCGCCATGAGGTCAATATGGCCGTCTTCTACGGCCTCGGCACCGAGAGCGCCAATACCGTCCTGCCGGACAGCCCGCTCTACAAGCCGGAATATGCGTCGGCCTGGATTGCGCACGATCCCGATCAGGCCAATGCTTTGCTCGACGCCGCCGGTCTTGCCAAGCGCGATGAAGATGGCATTCGCCTGCTGCCGGATGGGCGGCGCATGGAAATCACAGTGGAAACACCGGGCGAAAGCCCGTTGGATGCGGACGTCCTGGAGCTGGTCACCGATCACTGGCGCAAGGTCGGTATCGCACTGTTTACGCGTGTGTCGCAACGCGACATTTTCCGCAGTCGCGCCATGGGCGGACGTATCCTGATGTCCTTGTGGTATGGTCTGGACAACGGCGTGCCGACGGCGGACATGAACCCGGCGGAGCTGGCGCCGACGACCGACGACCAAATGCAATGGCCGCTTTGGGGCATGTACTATCTTTCGCGTGAGACGCAGGGTGTTGCGCCTGATGTTCCGGAGGCCGCCAAACTCGTCAAGCTGCTTCGAGAATGGGAAGCCGCGGCATCTTCCTTCGAGCGCGCCGAGATCTGGCACGAAATGCTGTCGATCTATACGGACCAGGTTTTCTCCATCGGCCTCATCAACGCCACGCTGCAGCCGATCGTGCATTCGGCGCGCATGCAGAACGTGCCGGAAAAAGCGCTTTACGGCTTCGATCCAACCTGCTTTCTCGGTGTCTACATGCCGGATACCTTCTGGATGAAGGAGGATCGCCGGAATGCTTAGATATATCCTTTGGCGCATCGCCGTTATGATCCCGACCCTGATCGTCATTTCGATGCTGGTCTTCACGATCATCCAGCTTCCGCCCGGCGACTTCTTCGAAAGCCAGATCGCCGAGCTGCGCGCCCAGGGCGAGACGGCGAATCTTCAGGAGATCGAGAATCTTCGTCACGAATACGGCCTCGATCAGCCCATGCCGCTTCAATATGTCCACTGGGTTGCCGGGATGCTGCATGGCGATTTCGGCTATTCCTTTGAATATCAGCTGCCGGTTTCGGATGTCGTCGGCGACCGCTTGTGGCTGACCATTCTCGTATCGATGACGACGATCCTCGTGACCTGGCTGATCGCCTTCCCGATCGGCATCTATTCCGCCACCCATCAGTATAGCTGGGGCGATTACGGCCTGACCTTCCTCGGCCTGCTCGGCATTGCCATCCCGAATTTCATGCTGGCGCTGATCCTGATGTATTTCGCCAATGTCTGGTTCGGCGTGTCGATCGGCCACTTGATGGATCAGCAATATCTCTCGCAGCCGATGAGCTGGGACAAGGCACGCTCAATTCTGTCACATCTGTGGATTCCGGTCATCATCGTCGGCACGGCCGGGACGGCGGGCATGATCCGCCGCCTTCGCGCCAATCTGCTCGACGAGATGCAGAAGCAATATGTCATCACCGCGCGAGCCAAGGGGCTGCATCCGCTGAAGGCTCTGGTGAAATATCCGTTGCGCATGGCATTGAACTTCTTCGTCGCCGATATCGGTTCCATCCTGCCGTCGATCATTTCGGGCGCCGAGATTACCGCGATCGTGCTGTCGCTGGAGACGACCGGTCCGATGCTGATCCGGGCCTTGCAAAGCCAGGACATGTATCTTGCCGGTTCATTTCTGATGTTTCTCGCCTTCCTCAATGTTATCGGTGTGCTGATCTCGGATATCGCGCTCGGCTTTCTCGATCCCCGCATCCGCTTGCAAGGCAGGAGTACAAAGTGAGCGTATCCCTGCCAAAACCCGGTGCCCCCCTTGAGCATTATGTCTCGAACGCGGATTTCGATCCGGATCAGTTCGAAGCCACGTCCGCTGGCCAGCAGCGCTACTACATGGCCTCGCAGAAGAAGCTGATGTGGTGGAAGTTCAGGAAGCACAAGCTTGCGCTCGCCTCCGGCATCTTTTTGTTGCTGGCCTACGGCATGATCCTGATTGCCGAATTCCTGGCGCCTTACGGGCTGCACAGCCGTAATGTCGACTATATCCACTCGCCGCCACAGATGGTCCATTTCTTCGACAAGGGCGAGTTCGTCGGGCCATTCGTCTATGGCCGGAAAATGACGCTCGATATCGATACGCTGCGCCGGATCTATGCCGACAATCCTTCGGACGTGCAGCCGATCCGCTTCTTTTGCCGCGGCGACGCCTATCGTTTCTGGGGCTTGGTGGATTCGAACCTTCATCTGGTCTGCCCTTCCGTCGGCGGCCAAATGTACCTGCTTGGAACCGATCGCCTGGGCCGGGACGTGCTGTCGCGCATCATCTACGGCGCGCGCATATCCTTGACGATCGGGTTGATCGGCATAGCGATCAGCTTCGTGCTCGGCGTTGTCATCGGCGGTCTGGCAGGTTATCACGGCGGTCTTTTCGATCTCCTCGTTCAGCGCGTGATCGAGGTACTGCAGTCGCTGCCAAGCTTGCCATTGTGGATGGCGCTGGCGGCGATCATGCCCGTGAGCTGGAGTCCGATCATCGTCTATTTCGGTATCACCATCATTCTCGGCATCCTCGACTGGACCGGCCTTGCACGCGCCGTGCGCTCGAAGCTTTTGTCGCTGCGTGAGGAGGATTACGTGCTCGCTGCGCAATTGATGGGCGCAAGCACGCCGCGTATCATCGGCCGCCATCTCGTTCCCGGCTTCATGTCGCATCTGATCGCCACGGCGACGATCTCTGTTCCAAGCATGATTCTCGGCGAAACCGCGCTTAGCTTCCTCGGACTGGGGCTTCGCCCGCCCATCACGAGCTGGGGCATTTTGCTGACCGAGGCAAGGAGTGTCAGCGTCATCGCCTTCTATCCATGGCTCCTTTTCCCTATGATCCCGGTGATTTTGGTCATTCTGGCGTTCAACTTTTTAGGAGACGGCTTGCGCGATGCCGCCGATCCCTACAAATAGCAGGATGAACGGCGAAGACAGGATTGCAATTCGAGAAGCGGCCCGCGGATGTCGTTTGCCGACACACCGCGTACAACTTTCACCCCCAGAGGTTTTTGCCTATGAAGCGGCGCTTAGAAGATGCTCGAATCCTCATGTATAGCCACGACACGTTCGGTCTCGGCCATTTGAGGCGGTGCAGAACGATTGCCCATGCGCTTGTTGAGGACTATCGCGGTTTGAACGTGCTGATCATTTCCGGCGCGACGATCGCAGGGGCATTCGATTATCGTGCTCGTGTCGATTTCGTCAAAGTGCCGAGCGTCATCAAGCTGCGCGACGGCGAATACACGTCTATGGCGAGCCATGTCGCGCTGCAGGAAACGTTGAAGATGCGGCAATCGATCATTCGCCATACGGCCGAAACCTTCCAGCCCGACGTCTTCATCGTCGACAAGGAGCCGATGGGGCTGAAAGGCGAAGTCGAGGAGACGCTGACCTATCTCAAGGCGCGCGGCACGACGCTTGTTCTTGGCATGCGCGACGTCATGGATGCGCCGCACCTGCTGGAGGCCGAGTGGAAGAGGAACAATGTCCTGCAGAAGATCGATCAATTCTATGATCGCGTCTGGGTCTATGGGCCGCCGGATTTTCACGATCCGCTCGTTGGCCTTGATGTTCCCCCTGGCGTGCGTCGCAAGATGGAGTTCGTCGGCTTCCTGCAGCGTAGCGTTTCCACTCTGGGCACGAAGTCCGAACATGTGCCGGATGAAGATTATATCCTGGTGACGACCGGCGGCGGTGGCGACGGTGCCGATCTTGTCAGCGATGTCATTGCCGCTTTCGAAGATGACAGTTCTCTCACGCAGAAGACGTTGATCGTGCTTGGCCCCTATATGCCGGCCAAGGAGCGCAGCCAGTTGCTGGAGCGCGCCAGCAAGATCGGCTGTCTGCAGGTCATCGAGTTCGACAACAAGATGGAAGAGCTGATTGCCGGCGCCAAGGCCGTCGTCGCGATGGGGGGCTACAATACCTATTGCGAGATCCTGTCTTTCGACAAGCCAGCGCTGATCATCCCCCGCACGCGGCCACGCGAGGAGCAGCTCATCCGCGCGCAGCGGGCAAGCGAGCTCGGTCTCGTCGATATGCTGCTGCCGGAGGAATCGGCCGATCCGAAGCAACTTGCCGCTGCCCTGAAACGCCTGCCGAACCGGGCGCCGCCCTCGGCGAGCGCCAGCAACATGCGCCTGGAAGGGCTCGTGCATATTTCGCGCACCGTCGGCGAATGGTTCGATGACCGCGAGCGCTATACGCCGCTATCGATCGTTGCCGAGTAGATCACCGGAACCTGTCGATGCGGAAGAAAATACTGGTGGTCCTGAAAGGCTATCCCCGCCTGTCGGAAACCTTCATTGCGCAAGAGCTGCTCGGCCTGGAGAAGGCCGGCTTCGACCTGACGCTGATTTCCATGCGCAAGCCCACGGACAAGAAGCGCCATCCCGTCCATGACGAGATCAGGGCGCGCGTCCTCTATCTGCCCGAATATCTGCACAACGAACCGCTGAGGGTGCTTCGCGCCTTCTTGGCCGGCATCGGCAAGCCTGGGTTCAAGCCGCTCCTGAAGCAATTTCTCGCCGATCTCAAACGTGACATCACCCCAAACCGTGTGCGACGCTTCGGTCAGGCGCTCGTATTGGCGCATGAGTGGCCCGATGGCGGCGAGTGGCTTCATGCGCATTTCATCCACACGCCGGCTTCGGTAACGTCCTATGCCAGCATCATGACCGGCATTCCCTGGACCTGCTCTGCCCATGCCAAGGACATCTGGACGTCGCCGGATTGGGAGCTTTCGGAAAAGCTCGCCCGCGCCCGCTGGACCGTGACGTGCACGCGCACCGGCTTCGAGCACATGCGCGATCTGATCGGGGCAGATGACAAGGTTCATCTGAGCTATCACGGTCTGGACCTCGATCGCTTCGGCTCGTTCACAGGCGAACATTCTAGCCGTGATGGTAAGGACGCTTCCGATCCCGCCTTCATTCTCAGCGTCGGCCGCGCTGTCGAGAAAAAGGGATACGACGTGCTATTGAAGGCGCTGGCGTTGCTTCCCGGTGATCTCAGCTGGCGTTTCACCCATATCGGCGGCGGCGACGGCCTTTCGAAATTGAAGGCATTGGCAGATGCGCTCGGCATTGCCGATCGCATCACCTGGAAGGGTGCGTTGGCGCAGGAGGATGTGCTTGCCCATTATCGCCAGGCCGATATCTTCGCGCTCGCCTGCCGGGTAGCCGCCGACGGCGACCGTGACGGGCTGCCGAACGTGCTTGTCGAAGCCTCGAGCCAGCGTCTTGTCTGCGTCTCCACCGATGTCTCCGGCGTTCCCGAACTGCTCGAAGATGGTACGAACGGTCTTGTTGTTGCCCCGGAGGACCCGCAGGCGCTTGCCGTGGCGCTGGAATCTGCCATTCGCAATCCGGCACTGCGCCATAGGCTGGGCGAGGCGGCCGAAAGGCGAGTGCGCGAGCATTTCGACTATCACGCCAGCATCCGGCAACTGACCGGGCTGTTCGAGGAGCAATGGCAGAAAGAAGATCAATGGCGGAAATCCGCATGACGGCCTTGCGTAATTCCCCTTTGCGGGTCTTTTTCTACGTTCAGCATCTGCTTGGCATCGGCCATCTGGCGCGGGCGAGCCGCATTGCCAGCGCGCTGGCGAAAGACGGTTGCCGGGTGACGGTGGTCACCGGCGGCGTGCCGGTGAACGGCTTTCCGGGGGCAGATGTCACCTCCGTCACATTGCCGGCCGTGGTTGCCAGCAGTGCCGGCTTCTCCGGCCTTGCCGATCAGTCTGGCAATGCCGCCGACGAGGAGTTCCTGTCTCGGCGTCGCGACTTGCTGCTGGAGGCATTCCGACAGGCGGCACCCGATGTCGTCATCATCGAGGCCTTTCCCTTCGGTCGCAGACAGATGCGCTTCGAGCTTCTGCCGCTGCTCGATGCCATTTCGGAAGCCGATCCGAAGCCGAGGCTCTATACCTCGGTGCGCGATATTCTGCAGCAGCAGAAGAAACCGGGGCGTGACGAAGAGACGGTGGGCCTCCTGCGCGATCACTTCGATGGCGTGCTCGTTCACGGCGATCCGCATTTCGTCCGGCTGGAAGAGACCTTTCCCTTGACCGAGGCGATCGCTGCCAAGATCGTCTATACGGGTCTTGTCGCACCCGCTCCGCCGCCGGAACCCGTCGAAACCTTCGATATCGTTGTTTCGGCTGGCGGCGGCGCTGTCGGGCGCGATCTCATCCGCGCCTCGCTCGAGGCGGCAAGCCGCGTGGCGACCGATCGTCGCTGGCTATTGATCGCCGGACCGAACCTGCCCGACCAGGATTATGCCGATCTCGCCGTGGACGCGCCTGACAATGTCGAGCTCGTTCGCTTCCGCAAGGATTTTCCCTCTCTTCTGCGTGGCGCCGAGCTGTCGATCTCGCAGGCCGGCTACAATACGGTCGGCGATCTTCTCGTGGCCGGCTGCCGCGCCATTCTGGTTCCTTTCACCGCTGGCGGCGAGACGGAGCAGTCCGTCAGGGCCGAGCGGCTGGAGAGATTGGGGTTGGCATTGGCCCTGCCGGAGGCGGGATTGACGGCGGATATGCTGGTCGAGGCCGTGAAGACGGCACTGTCCCGACCCAAGCCAGGCAACCCGGATATCGATCTCGGCGGCGCCGCCAGAACATCCGCCATTCTGCGTGAGGTCAGGTAGGAACGTGTGCGCCGGCTATCGGAGACATCCTGTCGTTTTATCCTCCTGGATTCCCGCAATCTTGTGATATAAATCGAAAAATCGATGAATCGGGAGGAGCGTGGACGAAAGACCGGGCGGCGTCCCCTTTCAGATATGGGGCCACGCATCCGTAACGAAACCTTCCCGCATCTCTGCAACATCGGTGCCGGCGTCGCGCTGGCGCTGGGCGTTGAATTTGAAAGCCTGCAGTAAGCAATGGAAAAAAGCCTAGCGCGCTACATTTGGTCGAATACCCGGCTGGAGCAGATCTGGATACTGCTTGTCGTCGCGGCCTCGATGATCCCGTACTTCCTGTCCTTCGACTTGCCGAAGCAGATCGTCAACGGGCCTATACAGGGCAAGGGTTTCGAACATCCCGGCGATACGCAGACCTTCATGCATATCGCCTTCGATATGCCGCTCATCGGTCATGTCGAGATTTTTCAGGGCGTGCAGCTGACGCGCATGTGGATGCTCGTTGCGCTGAGCATGGTGTTTCTGGCGCTTGTCGTCCTCAACGGCCTCTTCAAGCTCTATATCAACACCTATAAGGGACGGCTGGGCGAGCGTATGCTTCGCCGCATTCGCTTCGAGCTGATCGATCGCGTGCTGCGGTTTCCTCCAGTGCATTTCAAGCGGGTAAAGCCCGCCGAAATCGCCACCATGATCAAGGACGAGGTGGAGCCGATGGGCGGCTTCACGGGCGACGCCTTCGTACAACCCGCCCTTCTCGGCGGTCAGGCGGTCACCGCGCTCATCTTCATCATCATGCAGAATTTCTGGCTCGGCATGATCGCCGCCGCCATCGTCGCCGTGCAGGCGATCGTCATTCCCCGCATGCGCAAGCGGCTCCTGGAACTCGGTCGTCAGCGACAGTTGACGGCGCGCGAGCTTTCCGGCCGCGTCGGCGAGATTGTCGATGGTATCGGCACCATCCACGCCAACGATACCACGAACCTGGAGCGTGCCGACATTGCTCACCGGCTCGGATTGATCTTCTCGATCCGCTACGACCTCTACCAGTGGAAGTTTCTGGTGAAATTCATCAATAACTTCCTCGCTCAGGTGACGCCATTCCTGTTCTACCTGATCGGCGGCTTCCTGGCGTTGCAGGGTCGCCTGGACATCGGTCAGCTTGTTGCCGTCATCAATGCGTACAAGGATCTGCCGGGACCGTTGAAGGAGCTGATCGACTGGGATCAGTCGCGACAGGACGTTCAGGTGAAGTACAATCAGGTGGTCGAGCAGTTCAGCGTCGACAATCTGATCGACCCGAAAATCCAGGTCGTCTCGCATGCGCCGGCGGGCCGCATCACTCATGCCCTCGTTGCGACCAATCTGACTGTCGTCGACGATAGCGGCGCGCGCGTGCTGGATCACGTCTCAGTCGAGATTCAGCCAGGTGAAAGGGTGGCGATCGTCGGCGATAGTGGTGCGGGTGGTGAATATCTCGCCGAGGCATTCGGGCGCCTGATCTGGCCGGATAGCGGCCGCGTCTCGATCGACGGGCGCGATATCCTCGAACTACCGGAATCGCTTACCGGGCGACGCATTGCCTATGCTTCTTCCGAGACGTTCTTCTTCCACGGCACCTTGCGCAGCAACCTGCTCTATGGCCTCAAGCATGCGCCGCTCGTTGCTCCGGTTTACAGCGAGGATGAGGCTATAAAGGCCAAGTGGAGCGTGGCCGAGGCCCGGCGCGCGGCCAATCCGGAATTCGATCTCAATAGCGATTGGGTGGATTATGCCGCCGCCGGCGCAACGGGGCCGGATGATATCTATTCCGCCATCCGTCCGGTTCTCGATGCCGTTACCATGTCGCAGGATATTTTCGACATGGCATTGCGTTCGAATGTGGACGCTGCCGCGCATCAGGATCTGACGTCGCGCATCGTCGAGCTGCGGCAGGCATTGCGGTTGCGACTTGAAGAGGAAAAACTCGAGGATCTCGTGGTTCCCTTCGAGTTTGATGCTTACAATCTGCAGGCGACAGTCGGTGAAAATCTGCTGTTCGGCACGCTGAAGCGGCCGCAGATGACCAATCGCAAGCTGGCGGCACACCCCTACTTCCGGCAGATATTTGCCGAGACGGGCCTGGTGTCCGACTTGTACGATATGGGTCTCGAGATCGCCGAGAACGCGGTCGAGCTCTTTACCGACCTGCCGCCGGACCATCCGTTCTTCCAGCAGCTGACCTTCATGACGGCGGAAGACATCCCGACCTACGAGGCGCTGTTGCAGAAGCTCAATGGCAAGGGCTATGAGGCGGCCACCGACGACGAGCGAGCCGCCATCATCCGCCTGAGCTTCTCCTATATTGAACCACGTCACCGCTTCGGCCTTCTGACACAGGTACTCATGGAAAAGATCGTGCAGGCGCGCGCGAAATTCTATGAGAATATTCCAGCCGATCTCGCCAAGGTCATCGAGCGCTACGATCCGGAGCGCTTTACCGCCTCGGCCACCTTGATGGATAACGTGCTGTTCGGTCGTATCGCTCATCAGCAGGCAAATGCGCCGGAACGTATCCATCAGATCATGTATGATGTGTTCGGGCGTCTCGGCATGCATGACGGCGTTCTGTCGATCGGCCTGGATTTCGATGTCGGCTCGGGTGGCAAGCGCTTGACAAACGTGCAGCGCCAGAAACTCAATCTCGGTCGCGCCCTTTTGAAACGTGCCGACTATATCATCTGCAATCGCCCGCTGCCGGCGCTCGACCACCGCGTTCAGGATCAGATTGCTAGGGCTATTCTCGGCGAGTTCGATAGCGACGGCTATGCGCCGGCGATCATCTGGGTCCTGTCCAATCCCAGCTTTGCCGAACTATTCGACCGTGTTCTGGTCTTCGACCACGGCAGTCTTGTCGAAAGTGGCTCCACTACCGATCTTTTAGAGAAAAACGGTATGTTCAAAGAACTGTTATCGTAATATCCTATCTCAACAGTGGCGTCTGGGGCCGAACACTGGGGGTACCGAAGCTCATGCTTCTGAAGGACGAAGTTGAAATGCTGAAGCGGGTGCCGATTTTTTCGCGCATTGCACCCGCAAAATTGAAACTCTTGGCGTTTACGTCCGATCGGGTCAGCTACAATGCTGGCCAAATCCTGTTTCATCAGGGCGATCAAGGTGATGCGGCCTATGTTGTTCTTTCAGGAACTGCTGATATTCTCGTCGATAGCCCAGCCGGCGAGATCAAGGTTGCCGAAGTCGACCTCAATTCCATCGTGGGCGAAATTGCCATCCTCTGCGATGTCTCCCGTACAGCCACGGTGAAAGCGACTTCCAGGCTGGAAGCCCTGAAGATCAGCAAGGAGCATTTCCTGAAGCTACTCAGCGATTTCCCGGAAATGGCCGTCGAGATCATGCGCGTGCTGGCAGACCGCCTCAACCACACGACCTCGGAACTGACCGCCGTCCGCAGCCGCCTCAACCAGCCACAGTCGATGTCCACCCATTGAGATTGAGGGGGCAGGTGCCCGTGCTTTTGAGAGGCGGGAGCCCCATTTCAATATGGCGAACTCAATTCCGAAATATGCCCGACCCGAATATGAACGCCGTTTTCTTCTCAGCGACATTCCAGATCTTTCCGGAATAGCATCCCGGCTGATTGAAGATCTTTATCTCGACGGCACCAGGCTGCGCCTGCGCAAGATTATCTGCGAGGATGGAAACGAGCAATACAAGCTCTGTAAGAAGTACCCCGGTCCGAGTGCCGATCCCCTCGCAATCGTCAATATCTACCTGACATCGCAGGAATATGATCTCCTTTCAGCACTGAGCGGCAAAGGCATTCGCAAGAGGCGGGACAACATCGCCTTGTCCACGCTTTGCCTTGATGTTTTCGAAGGTCAGCTTGACGGCTTGGTTCTATGCGAGATCGAAGCGGAGTCGGCCGCCGTGCTGGACGAGATCACGCCGCCGCCATGGGTCGGGCGCGATGTTTCCAACGATGCATTTTTCGCCGGCGGCAATCTTGCCTTGATCGATGCCGCGCAATTGACGGCAAAACTGTCATCCCTCCAGTCTTGCGTTCGCCGGCCGACGCCTTAAATTAAACCGCGCCGAGCGAGATTGCGCATCAGATGCGACGCGCCGAACGTCCAGGGCGGGCACTCGGTTGACAGCAGCACGCGGTTTTTGAGTGATCCCAGCTTCTCGTTGGAGATGGTGACGATGTCGCCGATCTTATGGGTGAAGCCCTGGCCGGGTGTGTCGCGATCCTCGACAGGCGCGAAAAGCGTTCCCATGAACAGCACGAAGCCGTCGGGATATTGATGATGTCGGCCGATGGTCTGCGAGACGAGGTCGAGCGGATCGCGGCTAATCTCCTTCATAGACGAGCGGCCGTGCAGCACATAACCATCCTCGCCTTCGACCTTCAAATCGAGATCGGCATTGCGCACGTCATCCAGAGCGTAAGTCTCGTCGAACAGACGGATGAACGGCCCGATCGAGCAGGAAGCGTTGTTGTCCTTGGCCTTGCCGAGCAACAGGGCCGAACGGCCTTCGACGTCGCGCAGGTTGACGTCGTTGCCAAGCGTTGCGCCCTTGACCCGGCCCTGGCTGTCGACGGCAAGCACGATTTCCGGCTCGGGATTGTTCCATTTGGAGATCGGATGCAGACCGACATCCGCGCCTGGCCCGACCGAAGACATGACCTGCGACTTCGAAAAGACTTCGGCGTCCGGCCCGATGCCGACTTCGAGATATTGGGACCAGACACCTTCCTCGATCAGCGCTGCCTTGACCTTGGCCGCTTCGGGCGAGCCGGCCTTGAGGTTGCGCAGGCTGTCGCCAATCAGTGCAGTCACCTTGCCGCGGATCGCTTCGGCAAGATCGGGATTGCCGGCGGCGCGCTCCTCGATGACACGCTCCAGCATTGAGCGGGCAAAAGTGACGCCACAGGCCTTGATCGCCTGCAGATCGATGGGTGCGAGGAGATGGAGAGCCGAGCGGTCGGCCTTGCCGGCGAGCAAATCGTCGAGCCTAGCAACGGCCTCGCCCTTTTGCGCGCGAACGAAAGCAACCGGATCGTCCTTTTCCAGAAGGTCGCGCATGGTCGGCGTTTCCTTCGACGTGATGTCATAGAGCATACCGTCGCGGACGATGACGAGGGCAGGGCCATCAACATCCGGGCGCCAGATGCGGCCGACGAATGTTCCGGTGGTGAATGTTTCCGAGCTGGCCATGTCGTTCGTCTCCTCCAAACTGCGAGTGTTTTCTAACCCAGGCGAATGCGCTTTGCCATCGGCTATCGATGCGACATTCGCCCGCGTTTTGGATTTTCATTTTCTCCGGCACGGTAAAAATGTAAGGCCCCGCGGCAGCACCGCGAGGCCTTTGGGCCGCAAGCCGGGAGAGAATGGCTTCAGGCGGCCTGAACCTTGCGATTGCCGCGCGCCCATTCCGGTAGCCAGTCGCCGTGGGCGACGAGCAGTTCGTCAACCAGCGACCAGATCTGGTCGAGATCCAGTTCGGCCGCCGTATGCGGGTCCATCATCGCGGCGTGATAGATGTGCTCGCGATTTTCGGTCATGAGGGCCTTCACCGTCAGCTCCTGCACGTTGATATTCGTGCGGATCAAGGCGGTCAGCTGTGGCGGCAGGTCACCGACATAGGTCGGCTGGATGCCGGAGGCATCGACGAGGCAGGCGACTTCGGCTGCGCAATTGAACGGCAGCGAGGTGATGCAGCCATTGTTGCGGACATTGCCGTAGATCACTGAAGGTTCGCCGGTCCAAACCGAATTGATGATCGAAGAGGCATATTCCTTCGATTGCTTGACCTCGATCTTCTCGGCGGTGCGATATTCCTCGGCCTGATTTTTCCAACGCGCCACCTGCTCGATGCAGCGCTTCGGATATTCGTCAAGGGGAATGCCGAACTTCTCGATCAGGTCCTCGCGGCCTTCCTTGATGAAGTAGGGCGTGTATTCGGCGAAGTGCTCCGAGCTTTCGGTGACGAAATAGCCAAGGTGGGTCAGCATTTCGTAGCGTACTTTATTCGGGCAACGCGGGTTCCAGCCGGGCTTCGGCGCGCGTCCCTCGCGATAGGCGCGCACGAGATCCGGATAGAGATTGCGATAGGAACCGTCGGCCTGGCGATGCTCGAATTCGAGATAGAAGGCCATGTGGTTGATGCCGGCCGAACGGTAGCGGATCTCGTCATAGGGAATGTCGAGATCGTGCGCCAATTCCATGGCCGTACCCTGGACCGAATGGCAAAGGCCGACCTGCTTGATCGTTGGGTACTTCTCGCCGATCGCCCAGGTGTTGATCGCCATCGGGTTCACATATTGCAGCATGATCGCATTCGGGCAAACGGCGAGCATGTCCTCGCAGATCTTCCAGAGATGCGGAACCGTGCGCAGGCCGCGCATGATGCCGCCGACGCCGAGCGTATCGGCGATCGTCTGGCGCAGGCCGTATTTCTTCGGCACTTCGAAATCGGTGACGGTGCAGGGCTCGTAGCCGCCGATCTGGAAAGCGACGACGACAAAGTGCGCGCCGTCAAGCGCCTTGCGCTGATCGGTAAAAGTCTCGACCGTGGCCGAGGCGCCGAGCGTCGAGGCCAGCTTGCGAGCGACGATGGCGCTTTCGTCCAGCCGCTGCTGGTTGATGTCCATCAGCGCGATCCTGGCGCCTGCTAGGGCAGGGCGCTGCAAGACGTCGCCGATGATATTCTTCATGAAGACGGTCGAGCCGGCGCCGATGAAGGTGATCTTGGGAGTTGCTGTCATTTCAAAATCTCCTGGATGCTATGAAGCCACCTCGAACGCCGCTCTGACAAGGCGTTCGGTGTAGGCCGTCTTGGGATGCGATAGAACCTCTTCGACCGGCCCTTCCTCCATGATCTTGCCATGCTGCATGACGATGACACGATGGCAAAGGGCGCGGACGACCTTGAGGTCGTGTGAGATGAAAAGGTAGCTCAGACCTTTTTCGTCCTGCAGCTTGCGCAGGAGGTCGATGATCTGGGCCTGGACGGAAAGATCGAGCGCCGAGGTCGGCTCGTCGAGCAGGATGAATTCCGGCTCGAGCGCGATGGCGCGGGCAATGGCGATGCGCTGGCGCTGACCGCCGGAAAACTCGTGCGGGAAGCGCGAGAGGATATTGGTCGGCATGCCGGCACTGACGAGCGCTTCCTTGACGCGCTCCAGCCGCTCGGCCCTGTTGGCGCCGAGATTGTTGACCACCAGTCCCTCGGAAATGATCTGGCCAATGGTCATGCGTGGGTTCAGCGACGAGAAGGGGTCCTGAAAGACGATCTGCATGCGCGAGCGCAGCGGCCGCATCTCGGCGCGAGACCGGCCATGAATAGGTTGCCCGTCGAAAAAGATCTCGCCGCTATCGGCATCGATCAGGCGCAATAGCGCCTGGCCGAAGGTGGTTTTGCCGGAGCCGGATTCGCCGACGAGGCCGAGCGTTTCGTGACGACGCAGCTCGATATTCAGGCTATCGACAGCGACCAGCTCGCGCATGTCAGGCTTGAAGAAACTGCCATGGCGCAGCATGAACGCCACTTTCACGGACTTGCCTTCGAGCACCGTATCGCAGTTCGGCGGCAGCGGCTTTGCCTGCCCGCGCGGCTCCGAGGTCAGCAGATGTTGTGTGTAGGGATGCTGCGGATTGGCGAACAGTGCGTCGGTCGTATTGTGTTCGCGCATCTCGCCGTGTTGCATCACATACACATAGTCGGAGAATTGCCGCACGACCGTCAGATCATGGGTAATCAGGATCACCGCCATGCCGAGCTGCTTCTGCAGATTGCGGATGAGGTTCAGGATCTGCGCCTGCACGGTGACGTCGAGCGCTGTCGTGGGCTCGTCGGCGATCAGTACATCGGGATCGTTGGCAAGTGCCATGGCGATCATCACGCGCTGACGCTGCCCGCCGGAGAGCTGATGGGGATATTGCTTCAGGCGCGCCTCTGGGTCAGGGATCTGCACCTGCTTGAGCAGGTCGAGCGCCCGCTTCTCGGCGTCGCGTCGGCTGACCTTGCGGTGCACTCGGATCGCTTCGACGATCTGGCTGCCGATGGTGTAGATCGGATTGAGCGAGCTCATCGGCTCCTGGAAGATCATCGAGATGCGGTCGCCGCGCAGCTGTCGGCGCGCGCGCTCCGAGAATTTCAGTACGTTCTTGCCGTCGTAATGAACGGCGGACTTGTCCGAAACCACCGCGCGCTTGGTGAGCAGCCCCATCACAGTGCGGGCTGTCACTGATTTTCCCGAGCCGGATTCGCCGACAATCGCGATGGTTTCGCCACGATAGAGCTGGAATGTGATGTCCTTGACGGCATCGACGATGCCGTCCTCGACCTTGAATTTGACGGCGATGTTGCGGGCGTCGATGACGGGCGAGGTCGTCTTTTCGCCGGCATCGTGCCTGACGTCGGGGGCGAAGGGATTGACGAGTGCGAGAGCCATGGCCCTTCTCCTCTCAATAAGGGTCGATCGCGTCACGCAGCCCGTCGCCGAGCGCATTGAAGGCGAAGACGGTGACGAGAACGAAGGCGACGGGCGAGAGAATCCAGGGATAGGAGCCGATGACCGAATAGGTCGACGTATCCTGCAGCATCAACCCCCAGGAGATCAGCGGCGGCTTCACCGCAAAGCCCAGGAAACCAAGGAAGGATTCCAGCAGAACGACGCTGGGGATTGCCAGCGTCACCGTAACGATGACGTGGCTCATGACGTTCGGGAAGATATGCTGGAGAATGATGCGCCGGTCGGTGGCGCCCACCGCCATGGCGGCCCGAACATAATCGATCCTTGCCAGTGCCAGCGTCTTGCCGCGAACCTCGCGGGACATCTGCGCCCAGCCGAGCGCCGACATGACGATGATGACGAAGGCAAGGAAGACGTTGGTGGGCGCCGTCACCGGAATCAGCGAGGTCAGCGCCAGATAGAGCGGCAGCTGCGGGAAGGCCAGAACCACTTCGACGAAACGCTGGATCCAGGCGTCGAGCGTGCCGCCGAAATAGCCCGATATCATACCGACTGTGGTGCCGACGATGGTGACGATGGCAACGACTGTCAGCGCGATCATCAGCGAGATGCGCGAGCCGTAGATGGCGCGCGACAGCACGTCCCGGCCGAATTTGTCGGTGCCGAGGAAATGAACCGGGCCGCCGTCGGTCGTGCCGAACAGATGCCGGTCGCCGGGGATCAGGCCGAAGAGATAATAGGGATCGCCCTTGACGAAGAAGCCGAGGAGGCGCGGGTGGTCATAGTCCGGTCCGACGATCGGCTGGAACGTGACCGGGTCGAGATCGGTGGTTTCGACGAGCGCATAGACCCGTGGCTGGAAGGCGAAACCGCCGTCCTTGTCACGGAAGCTTACGACCTGCGGCGGCGCAAAGCCGGTATCGGTCGCCTTCGGATCGAGCGGCGCGACGAATTCGGCGAAGATCGCCATCAACAGCAGCAGAATGACGAGGGTGAGGCCGCCCATGCCGGTCCAGGAGCGCTTGAGGCGGCGCCATACCAGCGCGATATAGCTCTCGTTGCCACTCTTGTGCTTGATTTTTTCTTCCGGCGGCGGCGGGGAATTACTGAAGGCGAGCATCAGTGGATCCCTCCCTGTTGACGCACACGTGGATCGAGCAGGGCGAGCAATACGTCCGCGATGATGTTGCCAATGATCAGGGTCGCCGAAAGCACCATCATGAAAGTTGCCGTGACATAGACGTCGCCGACCGCCATGGAGCCGACGATCGCCGGCCCGACGGTTGGCAGCGTGAAGATGATCGCGGTTTCGATTTCGCCGGTCAGCATGTAGGGCAGGACGACGCCCTGATACATGATGAGCGGATGCAGCGCGTTCGGCACGGCATGGCGCATGACAACGGCGCCGCCCGAAAGACCCTTCGCGCGTGCTGTCTCCACGTACTGGGCATTCAGCGTGTCGAGCAGATTGCCGCGCATGATGCGCATGTTGTAGGCGAGGCCGCCGAAGGTGGCGATCGCAACGACCGGCCAGACGTGTTTGACGAGATCGACGAATTTACCCCAGGACCACGGTGCGCCACCATATTGCGGCGAGAAGAAGCTGCCGATTTCCGAGACGTTGAGCTGGAAGACGAGGATATAGACGATGATCAGCGCCATCAGGAAGCGCGGCACCGTCATGCCGAGGAAGGAGATGCCGGCAAGCAGATTGTCGATCCAGCTATATTGCCGCGTCGCCGCCCATATGCCGAAACCAATGCCGAGAATGGATGCCAGGATGTGGCATACCAGCGCCAAAGCCAGCGTGCGCGGCAGGCGCTCGCCGACGACATCGGCCACCGGCTTGTTGTAGACCATACTGTAGCCGAAATCACCCTTGGTGACGATGCCGCCAACCCAGTTGAAATACTGGACGATCATCGGCTTATCGAGGCCATGTTCCTTGCGATAGGCTTGCGCCTGAGCGTCAGCCTGTTCGAAGGACGCGCCGCCCTGGTTCATCAGCTGCGAGCGGATGTAATCGGCATAGTCACCCGGCGGTGCCTGGATGATGGCAAACGTCACCACGCTCAGGATGAAGAGCACGGGGATCGCCGAGGCTATGCGAACGAGCAGGAATCGTAACATCGGACGGTTCGCTTCTCTTGATGCTGTCGGCAGTCTCCCTCTCTGGGAACGAGATGCGCCAGCGCTTCATTTTACCCGGCGATAGCTGATCGCTGGATGTTTCAGGTCCCATGGCAACCGGCGTCATGACGGCTGCCATGGGGTGTTTCATGCGATCTTACTTGATCGGACCGGCACTGCCCGGAGCGCCGGGAAGCTCATTGGGGAACAGCTCGTACTTGCCTTGCTTGTCGGCAGCCACCCACAGTCGCTCGCGGATGATCGAGTCTTCCGCCCAGTTGAACAGGAAGATCGGCGTGCCTGAGGGAACATTGGAGAAGCGCTTGTTGATTATGAGCGCGCCCGGATATTCGGTAAGGCCAATATTGTAGAGATTGCCGGTCGAGATCTTCTGGAACTGCTTCATCAGGGCCACGCGCTCGTCATTATCCTTCGACGTCGTGAACTTGTTGACGATGTCGACCATGTCCTTTTCGAAGGGCATCAGGTCAAGCTGACCGCTTTCCGGGGCGCGGTGGTTCCAGCTGGTGCGCGGGCCGACGGGAGCAAGCTGCTCGGTATTCTGGACCACCGACGCAAGTTCCGTGCTGTTGCGGCGGACCATCCAGTCGAAGCGACCGCTGTAGTTGGCATCGTCGCGTTTCGGACCGACGAGCGAATTGATGATCACCCGAAGTCCAAGCTTTTCCATCTGGCTGACGACGCCCTCGGCAAGGCTCTTGTCGGTGGTGTAATCGCTGCTGACCAGAAGGGTGATTTCCACATCCTTGCCGCCGTTGACGCCGGCCGGGAAATTGACGATGCCGTCGCCATCGGTGTCCTTCAGGCCGGCTTTTGCGAGCTCGGCCTTTGCCGCTACGAGATCGAACGGATAATAGACCGTGGAATTGCGATCATAGAAGCTGCTGCCCGAAGACAGGCCGCCGGGATAGATCGCGGTGAACGGTCCCTTGACCAGCGATTCCCCGAGCGCCTTGCGATCGAGCGCCATGGTAACGGCCTTGCGGAAATCCTCGTTGCGGTTCAGTTCGCGCACAGCCTGCGCACGCTCGTCCGGATTGCCCCAGCCGTTGGCGGAGAAATTCATCTGCAGATTATAGCCGATGAGGCGAGGGCCGAAGGCGAGACGGGCCGGTGCATCGGGCTGTGCTGCGCGCTTCAGCGAAGCGACGAAGTTTTCCGGCTGCTCGAGGTTCGACAGGTCGGCCGAGCCGGCGACGGCCTGGACGTCACGATCGGCCCAGGTGGAGAGCTTGTAGTGCAGCTCGTTGAGGTAGGGCAGCTGGTTGCCCTTCTCGTCGACCTTCCAGTAGTAGGGGTTGCGGCGCATGACGATGATATCGTCGGAGCGGTACTCGACCGGTACCCAGGCGCCCATCACTGGAATGTTCATATATTCTGGCGGGAAGGCGTTCTTGAACTGGTCGTAGGTATTCTTGGAATATTTCGGATGCTGCGGCTTCAGGATATGCGATGGACCCGGGCAGAAGTTCGGATAGGCCATCGTGTATAGATATTGCTTCGGGAAGGCATCCTTGAAGGTCCATTCGATCGTGTAGTCGTCGATCTTCTTCAGCGTCGTTCCCTCGCCGAAGGCTTCCGGCGATGCGCCGCCGCCGAGTGGCGACACGTTCGGGTCGATGACCTCGTCTTCCCAGTAGAACATGATGTCGTCGGCGTTGAAGGGCACGCCGTCGGACCATTTCGCGCCCTCGATGAGGTGCATGGTGAGCTTGTGGCCGTCCGCCGACCATTCCCAGCCTTTGGCAAGGTTCGGCAGCGGTTCGGTGTCCTTGGCCTCGACCTGGAAGAGCGGTGCGGTACGCGTCAGGCACTCGGACAATCCGATGTCGATGCCGCCCCAGCCCTGCGTCTGACCAGCGCCGTAATTCCAGCCTTCCGGCCGCCCGCCGATGACATGGCGCAGCGTGTCGCCATAGACGCCGATGCCGTCGGGCATGTTGCCGGTCTTGTAGACCAGCGGCTCCTTCGGCAGGCGATCCTTGACGGGCGGGAGCTTGCCCGTCTTGACGAAATTATCGGTGACCCAGGCGGGTTCGTGATATTCGGGCAGCGCCTTGAACTCCAGAATGGAGCTGCGCTCGACATATTTGATCTTGCCTTCCGCCGGAAAGACCGGTGGAACGGGTGGCGCAGTCGGCTCGGCCGCATAAGCGGTCATGGCGATTGCGGATGTGGCAATCGTCAACGCGGCCAGAAGGCCGATCGGTCGAAAATGTCTCATCTTGTTCTCTCTCCCAAAATCGCGAGCGCTCCGTTCGAGGCCTCGCGTTCCTCCTTTGAAACGAAAGATGGCTGGTTGAAGCGGGCTATCCCCTTAAGATCCCGCCTCAACCTCCGTCTTCCGGCCTGCTTGCTCGTCAGCCCGCCTGTTTCAAGGCGGCTTTCTCCGCGCGCAACTCCTCGATCGAGCGAACGTTGCGGCTCGCTGCACCCTTCCAGTCGCGCGTCTTGACCTTGCCGCGCGACAGGCGCTCCTTCGCCTCGTCCACGGCATGGGCGTATTGCGGCAGCCAGCGCGCTTCCGCGACGACCATTTCATCGACCATCTGCCAGACCTCCTCCGGCGTGGCGACGGCGCCGACCAGCGGGTCGTGCAACACGGCAAGTTTCAGCAGGTCGATATCGCCGCTGATCGCCGCATGGACCGACATGCGCTGGACGTTGATCGAGGAAATGCATGTCGCAGCGCACGCCTCAGGCAACGTGATGCCTGCCACCATGTTGATGCCGAAGCGATCGACGAAGCCGGGCGACTCGATGATGGCATCGCTTGGCAAATTGGTGATGACACCATTGTTCTTGACGTTGAAATGGCCGCGATAGATGCGATTGGTTTCCAGCGCTTCGAGAATGTGGCTCGCATGTTCGTTGGAGCGGCGCGCGGGATCGATCGGCTGCGAGGCGCTGTCGAGAATCTGCGGGAATTCCGTCTCGAACCAGTTGCGCGTCTCGGTGGAATGGCGCAGATAGCCGCCGGTTTCGCCATGGATCCAGTCCGACATGTCGATCCATTTGTTGATCTCGTCGGGACGCTTGCGATACCAGGGCAGGTATTCGGACAGGTGACCATTGCTCTCGGTCGAATAGACGCCGAAGCGCTTCAACACATCGATGCGCAGCTTTTCCTGCTGCGAGAAGACCGGATGCGCTTCGAAGGCGGCGATCAACTCGTCCTTGCCGATCTTGCGGCCGTTGAGGCGCAGATCGACGAACCAGGTCTGATGGTTGATGCCCGAGCAGATATAGTCGAGTTCGCTCTTGTCCTTGGCGCCGAGCACCTCGGCGATCTGTTCAGCGCCGTGCTGGACGCCGTGGCAAAGGCCGATCGTGTCGACCTTGCCATATTCGATCGCCGCCCAGGTGTTCATCGCCATCGGGTTGGCATAGTTCAGGAATTTGGCGCCGCTTTCGGCGACCTCGTGGATATCCTTGCAGAAATCGAGGATGACCGGAATGTTGCGCTGGCCATAGAGAATGCCGCCGGCGCAGATGGTATCGCCGACGCACTGGTCGATGCCGTATTTCAGCGGAATGCGGATATCTTCGGCGTAAGCCTCCAATCCGCCGACCCGCACGCAGCTGATGATATAGCGCGCGCCTTCCAGTGCTTTGCGGCGATCCGTGGTGGCGGTGACGCGCGTCGGCAGCTTGTTGGCTTCGACGATCCGGTCAAGGATTGCCTTGATCATCGTCAGATTGTGCTCACTCATGTCGGTCAGCGCGAATTCGACATCGCGGAATTCCGGCACGCAGAGAATGTCGGTGAACAGCTTTTTCGTGAAGCCGACGCTGCCGGCGCCGATAATAGCGATTTTGAAACTCATGATCCTCACCTTCAAGTCGATCGAACGCGCAGCAGCAGGGAAGGTAACAGCATTTTCGTCCCATGGTCGCACCGGTTGCGAGACGGGCCGAAATCGTGGGTTTTCCTCCAATCGCCGGTCCTCGTCGGCGGTCAAGCGCTGTTTTCTGGGCGGGATTATGCCTATAATCACCGAAGCGAACAGAGAACTATTATGCTTTTAGGGGTAATTTTGTGCTGCATGAATTGATCGACAACGGACAGGTCATGCGGACGGTTTCGCTGCCGCGCGGACGCCACCGCCTGCATGCCATGCCGACCAGCGCTGGCTATGAAGTCAGGCACGACGAGCCCTATGACTGGGACGGGCGGCGGCGCGGCCAGACGCCGTTCACCGTGCTGCAGCACACGATCAGCGGTACCGGGCGATTGCGCTACGAAAATCGCAGCTATCGCGTGGATTCAGGCGATACGCTCCTGGTGCTCGTGCCGCACAATCATCGCTACTGGCTGGAGAAAGGGGAGCGCTGGGAGTATTTCTGGATCTCCATGAATGGCGAGGAGGCATTGCGCATCCATCGCCTGATCCTCGCTGCGGCCGGTCCTGTCTTGAAGCTGCAGCAGGCAACCATCGATCATCTGGCCGATTGCAGCCTGCGGCTGGTCAAGGGTGCCAAGACACCTGCTTCGGCTTCGGCTATCGCTTATGAGGCAGCCATGGCGCTTTATGACGACGTCTTCGGCTCGCATGCCTTTGCCGCCGACCGCTCCGTCATGCAGATTGTCATCGACCATATCAACGCCAATCTCGACAAACCCCTGCCGGTCGATGAGCTTGCAAAGGTGAGCGGCCTCAGCCGTGCACATTTCTCACGCGTCTTTGCCGAGAGCGAAGGTGTGCCGCCGGCGGAATTCGTGCTGCAGCAGCGCATGCAACGCGCCGCGAAGCTGCTGACCAAGGCAGCCTTCATTCCGGTCAAGGAAGTGGCGATCATGTCAGGCTTCGACGACGCCAACTATTTCTCAAAGGTATTTCGCCGCATCTATGGCATCAATCCAACCGAGTTCCGCACGACTGGCATGTATGCCGCGGTGCGCAGCCCGGTCGAGGAGGCGAGGAGCGGACGGAGCCGCTCGTGAGGAAACCGCTGTTTCAATCGCTTGCTTGTCCTGAAAATGGAAATCCGCCAACCGGTCGCATTGCGCAACGGCGGCGAGCCTGTATAGATATCGCCCCGCGGCGTCCCGCCTGCCTCGCCGCGCGCCTGACTCCCCAGCAACATCTGTTCGTCACCCGATGCGACGGGCTTAATCGATAGGATTGAATATGCGTTCTGTTGTCGCCTTCAACGAATCCTGGACGTTTCATGAAGGATTTTCGCCTGAGAATGTCGGTCGCTCGCAGGAAGGACAGAGCGTTACGCTCCCGCACACCGCCGTCGAACTGCCTTTCAACTATTTCGACGAGAAATCCTACCAGCGCGCCTTCACCTATCAGAAGATTATCAATTGGGATGAGACCTTCACCGGGCGCGAAGTATCGCTGATCTTCGATGCGGCGATGGCCAACGCGGTCGTCTATCTGAACGGCGAGGAGATCGTCGTGCACAAGGATGGTTATACGCCGTTCGAGGCGCGTCTGACCGGCCGGCTGCGCGAGGGCCAGAACCTGATCACCGTCAAGATCGATGGCAGCGAGAATCCCGAGATCCCGCCTTTCGGTGGCCGGATCGATTATCTCACCTATGCAGGCATCTATCGCGACGTCTGGTTGAAGGTTGCCGCTCCCGTCTCGATCGCCAACAGCAAGGTTGAAACGACGGGCGTCCTTTCCGACAGCAAATCCGTGACGGTACGCTGCGACATCGCCAATCCGCAAAAGCTCGCTTTCAAGGGCAACGTGAAAGTTACCCTGCGGTCCAGCGACGGCGCGGTCATCGCTTCTAGTCAGGCCGACACATCCGACGAGAGCGTGACACTCAGCTTCAGTGGCCTTGCAGGCCTTTCGCTCTGGGAGCTCGACAATCCCGTTCTCTATTCGGCCGAGGTGAAGCTTGAGAGCGATCACGGGATGGATCGACTTGTCGCGACTTTTGGTTTCCGCACGGCGAGCTTTACCGCCGAAGGTTTTCTGCTGAACGGAAACAAGCTGAAGCTGCGCGGTCTCAACCGCCATCAAGCCTTCCCCTATGTCGGCTACGCGATGGGACGCTCGGCGCAGGAGCGCGACGCCGAAATCATGAAGCGCAGACTGAAATGCAACATCGTGCGCACCTCGCACTATCCGCAGTCGAAGTGGTTCCTCGATCATTGCGACCGCATCGGCCTGCTGGTCTTCGAGGAAATCCCCGGCTGGCAGCATATCGGCGATGTGGAGTGGCAGCAGGAATCGATCCGCAACGTCCGCCGCATGATCGAGCGTGACTGGAACCATCCATCGATCGTCATCTGGGGCGTGCGCATCAACGAATCCCAGGATTCCCACGATTTCTACGCCGAGACGAACCGGCTGGCACGCGAGCTCGACCCGACGCGCCAGACCGGCGGCGTTCGCTACATCACCGAGAGCGAAATGCTCGAGGATGTCTACACGATGAATGATTTCATCCTCGGCAACGAGGAATTGCCCGGCGCCAACCGGCCGCGCACGCCGCTCAGGCCGCAGCAGGAAAACACCGGCCTTTCCAAGGACGTGCCGTATCTGATCACCGAATTCGGCGGCCATATGTATCCGACGAAAATCTACGATCAGGAACAACGCCAGGCCGAGCATGTGCGCCGGCATCTGGAAGTTCTGAATGCCGCCTATGGCGATCCGTCGATATCAGGCGCCATCGGCTGGTGCATGTTCGACTATAACACCCACAGCGATTTCGGTTCCGGCGACCGCATCTGCTACCACGGCGTGATGGACATGTTCCGCGAGCCGAAGTTCGCTGCCTATGTCTATGCCAGCCAGTGCGAACCTTCCGAAGAAATCGTCATGAAGCCGGTAACGATCTGGGCGCGCGGCGAGCGCAATATCGGCGGTGCCCTGCCACTGATCGTGCTCACCAATTGCGACGAGGTCGAGCTGCGTTATGGTTCGCTGACCAAGCGTCTCGGCCCGGACCGGGAGACGTTCCCGCATCTGCCACATGCGCCCGTCGTCTTCGATCACCGATCCTTCACCCCGGATGAGCTCGGTGTGTGGGGTATGGAGTGGGAAGACGTGCATTTCACCGGCTATATCGGCGGCAAGCCGGTGGTGGAGCAGCATATGGTCGCCAATCCGCTGCCGACGTCGCTTCAGGTCGAGGCCGATGTCGATACATTGCGGGCAGGCGAGCGCGATACGGTGCGCGTCATCGTGCGCGCACTCGATCAGGCCGGCTCGCGTCTGGCTTTCCTCAACGAAGCCATCACGATCAAGGTCGATGGTCCGGCCAAGCTCATTGGGCCGCAGACGGTGGCATTCCAGGGTGGAACCACGGGCTTCTGGTTGCAGGCGACGGGTAAGGCCGGGGCGATCAAGCTCGACGTCTCGTCCCCACGCTTTGCCAGCCAAAGCTTGAGCTTCACTGCAAAGTGAGCGAACAGCCGGCTCTTGCCGTCAGGCGGCCGAGCCGGCAACTTCGCCTGCACCCTGCGGGATCGACTGTAACAGCGTTTGCCGTGCCGAAGCGAGATGCCGGCGGCAGGCAGCATCGATCCTTTGCTGGTCGCGCGATTGCAGCGCTTCGATATAGTCGAGATGCTCCGCTACGGCGCGCGCATTACGGTCGCGTGCGAAAGCTTTGTTCCACTGGTAGTGATAGTGAAAAATGATGGCGATGACGTCGTAGAACTCGGTGATGAAGCGGTTCTTCGAGGCACGATGGATGAGAAGGTGAAACTTTTCGTCGAGGCGCGAGAAGTCCCGGTAATGCGCGTCGAAATCTCTGAGCAGCTCGTGGTGCTCCTGCTCAATCGCCTTGAGATCCTCCCAGGCGTGATGATTGGCAGGCAGGCGGCCGAACTCGGCGGCTGAATGCAGCTCGAACATCTCGCGCACATCGGCAAGCTCGAGCGCAAATTCGCTGGTGAACCCCTTGAGTATCCAATGGCTGTTCGGCCGCTTCTCGATCAGGCCGAAACGGCTGAAACGGATCAGGAATTCACGCACGACCGATGTGCCGGTGCCGATTTCACGGGCGAGTTCCAGCTCGTTGATCTGCATGCCCGGCTGGGCTTCATCGGACATGATGCGTATCATGAAGCTGCGCTCGATGATATCGTGCAGTGAATCGGTTTCTTCCTTGGGGAAGAAATCTGACTGTGTCGGCAGGCGCAGCACGGTCTTCTGCCGCTTGTTCCAGAGAATGATGCCAGCGTCACTTAGACGCATAAGGATCGCGCGCGCCGTGCTGCGGCTGACGCCGAGTTCGGCTGCGATCTCCGGCTCGCTCGGCAGCTCTGTATCGGGCTTCAGGCGCGCCGCATAGCGATTGTACGCCTCCTTGAAGAGCGTGTTTTGCCTTGCCATTTCCCCCTCGCGTATCGTCGCCGCTCTTTACCGGCGGCGCTGTCTGAACCATGATCGAATGGCAGTCAATTGCAGGAGTGTTGACGGAACCGCACCAGCCACCTTCCTCCCAGGCATGACGCGATTTGCTCGTTGACACCAAAATGTTTATTGTAGATAAAAAACAAAATCAATTGGCGGATGGACTATCGGGAGTTGACCGTCGCCAATAGAGAAGAGGAGACGGAGTGACCGGTTTGAGGCCACTCCGAAGCGGATCTGAGATCGGCGGAAATGAAATAAAGGCCATCACAAGGGAGAGGTGATGCGAAGAAGAACAATCGGCAGGACGGGCCTCGAGGTCACGGAGATCAGCTTCGGCGCCGCAGCGCTGGGCGGCCTCTATCGTGCCTGCCCTCGCGACCAGGCGATGGCGACCCTGCAGGCGGCCTGGGATAGCGGTATCCGTTATTTCGACGTAGCACCCTGGTATGGTTTCGGCCTTGGCGAACGCCGCGTCGGCGATTTCCTTCGCGACCAGCCGGAAGATAGCTATGTGCTGTCGACAAAGGTCGGCCGTCTCATGCGGCCGGTGCCGACTGACAAGGTGCCGAATTACGGCTATGTCGACCCTCTGCCCTTCGATGCCGATTATGATTACTCCTATGACGGCATCATGCGCTCGGTCGAGTTCAGCTACGCCCGTCTCGGGCTCAATCGCATCGATATTCTCTACGTTCACGACATCGGCGGCTACACCCATGGCAAGGCGCTCAACGAGCGCTATCTGGGCCAGCTTCTGGGGTCCGGATTGAAGGCTCTGGAAGAGCTGAAATCATCGGGAGCGATCAAGGCCTATGGTCTCGGCGTCAACGAGGTGCCGGTCTGCCTCGATGTCATGAGTGCGGCCGATATCGACTGCATCCTGCTCGCAGGCCGCTATACGCTGCTGGACCGCTCGGCGGTCGCCGAATTGCTGCCGCTTTGCGAGAAGAAGGGAACGTCGCTGGTCGTGGGCGGCGTCTTCAATTCCGGCATTCTGGCGACCGGCCCTGTGCCCGGCGCACACTTCGACTATCTGCCGGCGACGCCGGATATTTTGGCCAAGGTGGGGGCGATGGAGGAGATCGCCCGCAAACATGGCCTGCCGCTTGCCCAGCCGGCGCTTCAGTTTCCGCTGCACAGCCCTTGCGTGGCTTCGGTGCTGATCGGCACGGCAAAGCCGGAAAGTCTTGTCCGCAACATGCAGCTGGTGGAGCCTCGGCTTCCCGACGGCCTCTATGCGGAGTTCGAAGGTTTGACTGTGGTCGCGCCTCCGTTGGGAGACGAGGCGGTCAGAGTCTAGCAATTCCAGGAAAAGTGCGCAGCGGTTTTCCGTCCGGAATTGCGTTGAAATAGCAGATGGAGCGGGTTTGCGATTCCTAAACCGCTCCAACAGATTGGGAGCTATCGAGCCGTCGGGAGAGACGGCTTCGAAGAGGAGGAAAGCCTGTTTTGGCGTCGGTGGCCTTTCCGCCGCGCGATGCGTGATGCCGCAAGGCGTTGCGATACCGAGCCGTAAGCGTTCAGCGGCGGGTGTACAGGAGAACAGAGCGCGTTGAGAGGAGAAGCAGATGAAAATTGCCAAGTCACTTCTGTCCCGCCGCAGCTTTACCGGCCTTGCCGGCGCTGCCATCATCGCCATGGCGATGCCAGTGCAGTCCTTCGCGGCCGACGTGACCATTCCGATCATCGTCAAGGATACGACATCCTTCTACTGGCAGATCGTGCTTGCCGGCGCCCGCCAGGCGGGCAAGGATCTCGGCGTGAAGGTGCCGGAACTCGGCGCACAGTCGGAATCCGATATCAACGGCCAGATCAGCATTCTCGAAAACGCCGTTGCCGGCAAGCCGGCCGCTGTCGTCATTTCGCCGACCGAATTCAAGGCGCTCGGCAAGCCCGTGGATGAAGCCGCCAAGTCCGTGCCGGTCGTCGGCATCGACTCGGCCGCCGATTCCAAATCCTTCGTGTCGTTCCTGACGACGGACAACACGCAAGGCGGACGCATTGCCGCCGACGGCCTTGCCGCTGCCATCAAGGGCATGACCGGCAAGGAAGAGGGTGAAATCGCCATCATCACCAGCCTGCCGGGCGTCGGTTCGCTCGACCAGCGCCGTCAGGGCTTCCTGGAAGAGGTCAAGAGCAAGTATCCGGGCCTCAAGGTCGTTGCTGATAAATATGCGGACGGTCAGGCCACGACCGGGCTCAACATCATGACCGACTTGATCACGGCCAATCCGAAGCTCGTCGGCGTCTTCGCCTCCAACCTGATCATGGCCCAGGGTGTCGGCCAGGCGATTGCCGAAAACAAGCTCGGTGACAAGATCAAGGTCATCGGCTTCGACAATGACGACAAGACCGTCGGCTTCCTGAAGTCGGGCGTTCTTGCCGGCCTCGTGGTGCAGGACCCGTATCGCATGGGTTATGACGGCATCAAGACGGCGCTCGCCGCTTCCAAGAAGGAAAAGGTCGAGGCCAATGTCGACACCGGCGCCAACCTCGTCACCAAGGCGAACATGAGCGATCCGAAGATCGATGCCCTGTTGAACCCGAAGGTCAAGTAAGGCTTGAGGCCGCGCCCGTGCGATCGGGCGCGGCCTTTTCGTCTGGCCGCCTTCTCAAGGCGGTTGCGCGGCGATGCGAGAGGGAGGAGACCTCATGACGAGCCTTGAAGAAATCAGCCATCGGCACGACGACACCGTCAAGACGGAAGCAAACCGCATTCCGGCCGGCTCGCCCATCCTCGAGCTTAAAGGTCTGCAGAAGCGCTATGGCTTCGTCGAGGCGCTGAAGCCGGCGACGGTTACGTTTCTGGCCGGCGAGATCCATGCGATCGTCGGCGAGAACGGCGCGGGTAAATCGACCCTCATCAAGCTCCTGACGGGTGTCATCACAAGAACGTCCGGCGAAATCTTCTGGTGCGGTCATCCCGTGGCGCTCGCAACGCCGAATGAGGCGATCGCTCGCGGTATCAATGCCGTGCATCAGGAAGTCGTGCTCTGCCCGCATCTGACGGTCGCGGCCAATCTTTTCCTTGGCGATGAAGTTAACCGCTTCGGCCTGATGCGCAAGAAGCAGATGGTGGCGATGGCGCAGACCGTGCTCGACGATCTCGGCTTCGGCCTGCCCGCCGGCGAGCTCCTGAGCTCACTCACGATCGGCCAGCAGCAGCTGGTCGCGACCGCGAGGGCAGCGATGCGCGGCACGCAATTTCTGATTTTCGACGAGCCGACCGCCTATCTTACCCGCCAGGAATCGGCGCAGCTGTTCAAGCTGATCCGCCGCTTGCAGGGCGAGGGCGTGACGATCGTCTATATCAGCCACCGCATGGAAGAAGTGTTCGAGCTCGCTGATCGGGTTTCCGTCTTACGCGACGGCACGCATGTCGGCACCCGCACGATCGCGGAAACCAATGAGGACGAACTAATCAAGCTGATGATCAATCGCTCCATCGAGCAGATCTACCACAAGGAAGAGATTCCGATCGGCGACACCATTCTCGAGGCGCGAGGTCTTTCCGGCCCTGGTTTCGAGAATGTTTCGCTCAGCGTTCGTGCCGGCGAGATCGTCGGCCTTTATGGGCTGATCGGTGCCGGCCGCAGCGAATTCGCGCTGGGTCTTTACGGTCGCCAACCGCTCTCCGCAGGCGAAATCTACTGGCAGGGGCGCAAGGTCGACATCCGCAACGAGCGCGATGCGATGGATCTCGGCATTGCGCTGGCGCCGGAAAGCCGCCGCGATCAGGGGCTCTGCCTCAATCTGCCGATCGGGCTCAACATCAATCTGCCCGTGTTCAAGCGGCTGAGCCGCGGCCCGGTCATCAACAATAAGGGCGAAGCGGCCAATGCCGACAAGCAGATCCGCGATCTCAGCATCAAGACGCCGAGCCGGCGGGTTCTGGTTTCCGCCATGTCCGGCGGAAATCAGCAGAAAGTGGTCATCGGCAAGTGGCTGAGCCACGGTGCCAAGCTCTTTATATTCGATGAGCCGACCGTCGGCGTCGATGTCGGCACGAAGGCCGAGATTTATAGACTGTTTGCCAAGCTGCTGCGCGATGGCGCCGGCATCATTGTCATCTCTTCCTATCTGCCTGAGGTTTACGAGCTCGCCGATCGTCTGCACGTCTTCCGCCACGGCCAGCTGGTCGCCAGCCATGATTTCCATGCGGCAACGCATGAGGAAGTCCTGGGCGAGGCAATCGGCGTTTGAACAATAAACAAGTCTAAAGAGGGAGAACAAAAATGGCCGCGAATACGACAGAAGGCCCGACCGTTGCGCCGCGGCGCAAGATGAACATCCTCTTCAGCTTGACGCTGATCCTACTGCTGCTGGCGCTGTGGGTTGTCCTGGGCTTCTGGACCGACAAGTTCTGGACGCCGCTCAACATCACCAACCTCATGCGTCAGGGGTCGATGACGGCCATTCTCGCGCTGGGCCAGACCTTCGTCATCATTACGGCGGGCATCGACCTTTCCGTCGGCGCGATCGTCGGCTTTTGCACCGTCATTATCGCCTGGCTGCTTCAGGCCGGGTTTCCGGTCTGGGCGGCCATCCTCATCACCTTGCTATTCGGGGTTTTGATCGGCGCGTTTCACGGCTTCGGCATCGTGCGCATGGGCCTGCCGCCCTTCATCATCACGCTCGCGACACTGACGTCGCTTCGCGGCATCGGCCTTCTCATCACCAACGGCTCCACGATCAACATCGTCAATGACGATTTCACCAATTTCGCGGTGTCCGATTTCTTGGGGATACCGAGCCTGTTCTGGATGGTGATCCTGGTGGCGATCCCGGCCGTGATCTTCCTGCATCTGAGCCGTTGGGGGCGCTACCTCTTCGCTGTCGGCTCAAACCGCGAGGCTGCGCGCTTGTCCGGCGTCAACGTCAACTGGATGATCTATCTCGCCTATATCCTGTCGGGAACCTGCGCGGCCTTCGTCGGCGTTCTGCTTGCCTCGCGCATCGCCATCGGCAATGCCACCCAGGCCGATGGCTGGGAGCTGCAGGCGATCGCCTCGTCGGTGATCGGCGGAACCAGCCTGTTCGGCGCGGTTGGCACGGTCTACGGCCCGCTGATCGGTGCCTTCATCCTGGCGACCATCAACAACGGCGCCAACCTGCTGAACCTCAATTCCTTCTGGCAGCGCATTATCACTGGTGTCCTGATCATCGTCATTGTCTATTTCGATCAGCTGCGTCGTCGCCGGGCCTAGGCGTACGACCGGACATGAAGTGACAATCGAGCGGGAGCAATCCCGCTCGATTGTCGCCCCGCTTGTTGCTAGAGAGTGACTTCGCGGCTGACATTGGAATTCCAAGGGCACCAATGGCTTCCTGGCAGGAATGCGCCGCCGGCTTCGTCAAGATGATCCTCGACATATGTCATATCCGCATCGCAGACCTCGATCATCATCTCGAAGAAATTAATCGTCTGCGGATCCAGATAGAAATTGAACTTCTTGTTGTAAGATGCCTGCTTCTTCAAGATCCTGCCGTGCACATGCACTTCGTTCCGCTCTTCCCCCGAAATAATTCTTCGAGCATGGGCGATCTTATTTTCATCTGTGAGTTCGAATATGAATTCGACACCTGGGGACGATGGCTGGGTCAGGGCGAAATACGGCATGAATTTCCTCCATGTTGAAAATTGAAATAGAGCAAGGTTGGATTAATGAGCTTCCACTTGTGGAAGTGGTGTGAAAATTAGTTTTTGCTAAACTTATTTCAATCCTTGGATTTTATTGGGTTTTTTGCAATTCTTCCGGCCAATGTGCGGGTATTTTTCATGCGCCGTCGGTATTGTCGATTTTGAGTGGAGGACGAGGGCTCCCGGGGTGTCCGTGGCCTTGTCATGAGCGGCCGGTGCGCCATGATCTTTCTACTGAAAGAGCGCGGAACGGGAGGCGGTATTTGTTGTTTTGGATGTCGCCCGGAAGCCGTCTGTGATAACAGGCTTCGTCCGAGCGGAAATCTGGAACAAGGGGCCACAAGGCCTAACGATCGGGTCGAACGATCGCCCAGAAAGTGGCACCGACCACGGCCCATACCGTCCCGAATGCAAGCGGCACATAGGGGCGATGGATGATGATATCCAGCAGGTATGAGAGCGAGAAGCCCAGCCCGAGCGTGGCGAAGGCTGCTGTGAAGCCCATCACCCACGCGATGACCGCAAGCGCGAACCATGTGACCAGATAGGCTCGAAGCGAGCGGCTGCTCCGCCTCCTCAACCATATGTGCGCCGGCAGTCCGATGGTGAGGATGGCCGCATATGCCAAGAGCGCGCCTGCCGCGATCGCCGTCCAGATCCATGACAGCCTGCTGATATCGCCCAGGACATGTGGCACGGGCCAGAAGAGGGCGGTCGCGATGGCGAGAAGGCAGGGGGCCCAGAGCGGAGCCAGCAGCAAAGCGGTTGCCAAACGTTTCATATGGGGTCCGTGAACCGGGGATAGCGAAGGCGGATCGCGATCGTCGCGGAGTTTCGAATTTCGCGTTCGCCCATACGACGTTTTCCGAGGCGCGTCGTCAAGTGCCCGCGAGCATAGGCGCGCGGGACTGCGCAGAGGTTGTATGGAGCGGGAGCCTCAGGCTGGCGAGGGGCGCGATCTCTGCCAGCTCAGGTTCTTTAGAAGATTGCGCAACGGCTTTTCGACGGCTTCGTAGGCGCAGATACCGAGAATGGTGCCGCTGATGACGCCGATGAAGGTAATGGCGTCAGAGGGTATCTGCATCGACGCCATCAGCTTGACGACCACCGAAATGGCTAATGTGTGCCAGAGGTAGATCGAATAGGAGCTGTTGCCGAGATAGGTAAGGAGGGGGATGGAGGGCAACTTGCCGCTGCGCTCCACTGACACCATGCCGAGCACGAGGGCAACAGCGAGCGGTCCGCAGGTCACCTCATTGAAGTCCAGGCCGAGAATCTGGATCGCGGCAAAGCCCGACAAGGCGACGGCGATCAGGGTAAGGCCGAGGCCTGCCCTCGGCACGTGTCCGGATAGCCAGAGACGCCCGAGGATGGCGCCGGCGACGAATTCCAGGATGATGGGACGCGTATAGGTCAGAAGCAGAGGCGACTGTGGATCGATGATGCCGCCAGCAAGGACAAAGGCGAGGAAGATCGCCGTCATGCCGGCAAGCCGCAGCCGTTGCGGCAGAAACAGGCAGGCCGCGAAGATGACGTAGAAGAACATCTCGAAATTCAGCGTCCATCCTTGCACCAGAACCGGCCAGATCTCGCCACCGCTCGTGCTTGGCGAGCGAACGGGAATGAAGAGCAGCGAGCCGAGAATGTGGCTGGCCGTCAGCTTCATGTTCGGAAACAGGCCGATAACGGCGCCTGCAATCATGATGGCGGTCACGATCCAGTAGGATGGCGCGATACGTTGCAGCCGGTCGAGCGCAAAGCGCAGCGGCGTCACCGGCCGACGCTCGCTCATGGTCCACATGATGAAGCCGCTGATGACGAAGAAGACGTCGACCCCCGCGGCTCCAATGCGAAAATGGCCGCCGCTGCGTTCGGCGGCGTGAAACAACACTACGGCGAGCGCAGCAAAGGCACGGAGATATTGAATGCCATAGAGTGTCTTCATTGGCCCGTTCGCGGCTCCCAGTTGACGGGAGATGCGAATTGTATCTGCTCATCCATTCGCAATGGCGCGTTCGCTGGCATGCGCGCTCGCATGGAAAGCTTTCCTGCTGTGAAGTAGAACAGGAAGGAACCGACATGGTACGGATTGAGAATGTCGATCTCCACGAAGGAGCGGATCAGCAACAGGGTCGCGACACCCAGAAGGATGTAGGATTCATCGTTTCGGATGTCGCTCAGAAAGCGGCTGATATGGCCGACGAAAGCCGTCAGCAGGATTGAGGCGAGCAGGAAGACACCGATGAGCCCGGTTTCCACCGCGGTCTCGATATAGGTATTATGGAAGTGGAAGCCTGCGCGGGAGGCGATAAAAAACTCATCCCACAGTCGCTCGGGCTCGGAGAAACCCTGGACCCAGTAAGCTTGATAGCCGACGCCGAAGAAAGGGTTCTGCTGCGCCGCCGCGATGCCCTGCTGCCAGAGATAGGTACGCCCGGTGAGCGTGGAATCCTTGCCAAAGGCGCCGAGGACAAGATCGACCGCACCGAGATAGACGCCGGCAACTGCAAGGACGATGCCGGAGACAGCCGCTGTCACAAACAACCTTTTGCGCTGCTTGGGCGATAGATACAAGATGACACGCAGGCTTATGCATAAGACCACGACTAATCCCGTCGTCAGCACCGATGTTGCCGATGCCGAAGCATGGAGGCAATAGGCCGACAGCAAGCCGGCAAATCCTGCGCCCAGCATCCAGATCCGACGTTCTCCGAGGACAAAGACGGCTGCGAAGGCGAAGTAAATGCCGAGCGAGGCATAAAAGCCGAGCTGGTTCTTTGAGTCGAAGGCGCCGACGAAGCTGTAGCTTCCGTCGATCGGATCATAGGCGTAATAGCCGAACAATATCGAATAGATGAGTACGATGGCGGTACCTGCGATCGCGCCGCGCGTCAGCGTGCGGATATCGAGCGTGCGCATGGCGACCAGGGCGCAGAAGATATGTGTCATGTACTGGATCGCCGCGCGCGCCGTCGCGGAAGGGACGACCGACCAGAAGATCGACAGACAGGTGAAAACGCCGAACGCGAAGAGCCAGAGCTGTCTGTTGTAACTGCCGAGCACATTCCGGTAGTCGATCATAACGAGCGGAAACCAGAGGGCATAGTAGAGCAGGATGGAGGGCTGGCCGAAGCGGGAAGAATAGGCAAAGACGAAGAAGGAGAGAGCAATCGCCACCGCGCCATAGGTGGCGTTGCTGCCTGGACGCACGAAGATCGATTTGGCTATCCGCATCGACTTTCCTATCGGATGGCAAGGCCGGTATTGACCTTGATCAGATCACCCGGCAGTACCTGCGTGTTTTCCTGAGCCTGAATTTCCTTCGACTGGCCGTTTTCATCACGGATGATCGTGTAGGAAATGCTCACACCCGGTCCGTTTGGATCGAGGTTGCCGGCGTCGGCCGATTGAGCCACGGCTTCCTGCATGAGTGATTGGCTGGTCGACAGCTTGAGCTGCAGCGTTTCCAGCTGCGTGTCTGTATCCTGCATGTCCTGGGCCAACGAGCTCTGCCAGTCGTTATGGAGAGTAATCTCGTCCTGATTGGCCTTGTTGATATCCTGCTTGGCTTTCAGGGACGCGGTTTCCGTATCCAGGAGCGTTGCTTCCAGATCGGAGGCACGCTGTTCAGCGGAGATTCTGCGGGAGGCAAGCTCCAACCCGCGCTCGGTCAGGCTTTCCACTTTGTCGCGGTCGGCCTTGGCCAGATCAAGCTGACGGCTCTGCGTATCGTTTTTCTTCGAAAGGGCCTCGACTTCGTTCTGCAAGAGCGCCTTCAAGTCTTCCAGGGACTGCAGCTGCGTCTTCATGCGCTTGCTGCGTGTATCCATCAGCGCTTTCTCGCTGGTGAGCAGATCTGCTGCCTGAGGCAATTGCTTGAGCTCTGTCGGCACATCGATATCATCCTTGCCAGCCAGCTCGGCCAGCAGGCGCGCCTTGCGCATCAACAGGCGACCGCGCTCCGCCATATAGACGACGGCGTCGCCCTTGGCATTGATGAAATCGCGCGCAAAGCGTTGTCCGGCGTCGGCACGGCGCATGCCGCCACCGAGGCTTACGGCCTTCAACACGGTCAGGCTGGGCGCGAACGGATATTCACCGGGATTCTGGACTTCTCCCGAAAGATAGATCGGCCGGAACTGCGACATTTCAACGGAGGCTGACGGACGATCACGCAGACCGAACTGCTTCTGCAGCCCAAGGCCGATAGCGTCGGCAATCTGATCCGTGGTCTTGCCGACGGCAGGCATGTCGCCGATGAAGGGAAGTGAAATCGAGCCGGAAGGTCCCACGGTATAGTCGCCGGTGACCACCGACCAGTCGCGAATGGTGCCTTCAGCGGTCTGCCATTCGGCAACGCGCACATGCAGCTTGTCCATGACGCCCAGATGATATCCGGGAAGGTTTTCGGCCGAGGCCGAGACGGAAGCTACGCAAAGGCTGAGAGCGACGAGCGATGCGCAGCACAGCGATGTATTGGCGCGTACAAGCCTTTTGGAAGGCCGAAATTCAATCATGCAGGATCTTCCCTGTTATTGGTAGGCAACCCGCAAGATGCGGGAAAACCGCAGGAAACCTCCCGCGGTATCTGCCAGTCATCATCAATAGCTGCCGCGCGAGAGGCAGACCGCAGGAATGGTTTTGGCGATGATCACCATGTCGCTGCTGAGCGACCAGTTCTTCACATAATGCGTGTCGAAGGCGACGCGACTTTCATAGGAGACGTCGTTGCGACCGCTGACCTGCCAGAGGCCAGTCAGGCCCGGACGAGACTGCAAATAATAGATTGCCGCGGTCTCGTAGCGCTCGAGCTCGTCTTCCACGACCGGGCGTGGTCCGACAACGCTCATTTCGCCGCGGATGATGTTGATGAGCTGTGGCAGCTCGTCGAGGCTGAGTTTGCGCAGGACGGCACCGACGGTGGTGACGCGGGGGTCGTTCTGCAGCTTGCGCGTCGCGCGCCACTCTTCCATCGCCCTCGGATTGGACTGCAGGTGAGCATGGAGCACCTTGTCGCCATCGATGACCATGGTGCGGAACTTCAGGCAACGGAAAGCCTTGCCATTATGGCCGATACGGCGATGGCCATAAAAAGCGGGGCCGCGGTCTGTAAGTTTCACCAGGAGCATCAGCATTAGAAAGAGCGGGCTGATGAAAATCAAAGCGAGCATAGCGGTAGAGACGTCGAAAACGCGTTTCAGTACTCCACCAGTGGGCGGAAAGACGTCGCTTTCCGCGGCGCTGAAAAAAGCCGATGTGGCCGATCTCGTCGCAGACTTCATAGAGAAAACTCCATTCATGTTGACGATTGGTCGGAAATTCTCGGACGCGTAATTAGAGCCGGGATGATCGGAGTGTAGGTTCGGATTTGGACTTTTTAAGCCAAACTTTTGTAGCGATATGGCATGGCGGTATATATTTACCGCATCAATGGTGACTTGGTTTAAATCAGCGATCAGTTATAGATGGGTTCTACTGTATCGTGCTGCGTATAATGGCGCCGCTGGCAGCTCTGCCGCATCATAGTCGACGATTTCTAAGGATGTTATAGGCATCCAACGGTAAGTTCTTCATTATCATTGGCTTCGATAGCCTGTGCTCGGTTTCCCTTCAGCTATACGCCATCCTGATTTCTTCATAGGATATATTGCGCTGCAGCAATATTTTGCGGTGCACATACTGAGATTGGGTTTTTCAGGACTTTGTAATAAAAGTTGATTGAGTTGACGATGAAACCATGGAGGTGCAGTCGCCCTCATGCGTCGCTAAGATTGCATTATTTCATCATGTCTCCATATAATTGCAAAGAGAAAGATGAACAAATTCAATTGTAATTATAATCGAGGTGTAGTTTTAACAGGCCCGGCGTTAGGGTCGTCTCAAATCGCAACGGATCATCGTGACTTGGTTGAATCTCAATGAATCATAAAATATATTTGAGTTTCAGGTCTGATAAGGGAGGAAAGACCTTGATCGTTTTTTACATGATGGCAGAGCGGGCGAGGTAAGATTATGTATGCGCCCCGCGTTTTCATCAGCATGTTGGGCACGCTGATCGTATTTGCTATCGCAACATATTTTCTGACGAACTCGCTTTCGACCACACTGATCGAAACGGTCATCTGTGCCGTCCTTCTGCAGATCGGCTATTTCCTGGGCGTACTCTACCTTGTCTGGAAAGAGCGCAAAGCGCACGAGTCCCTGTTGAACGAAGACAAGGTGCCGGGATCGGTCCAGGAGGACAGCAAGGTCGCTGGTCTGTCCGCATCCAGTTTGAAGCGGTCCGAGCCGTTCAACCCCTGAACCGGGTAAACGATCCGATCTTTTGATGATCCGGCGGTTGTCGGATCCGAGCGATGTCCTAAGTCTCCGCCTGAACCATTGGAGGCTGACGTGACCGACCGTGCAGAAAAAAGTGTCTGCGTAATCATTGCCGCGAAGAATGCCAGCGACACGATCGGGCTGGCCGTTGCCTCGGCCCTTCGGGAGCCTGAAGTGGCGGAAGTCGTCGTCATCGACGATGGCTCGACGGATGGAACTGCCGCCGCCGCCGCCAAGGCCGATGACGGCAGCGGCAGGCTGACAATCCAGGAGTTCGAGAAGAACCGTGGTCCCGCCGCCGCACGCAATCACGCGATCGAGATATCCAAGGCTCCGCTGATCGGCATTCTTGATGCCGACGATTTCTTCTTTCCGGGTCGTTTCGCTGCGCTGCTTGCCGCTGATGATTGGGATTTCGTTGCCGACAACATCGCCTTCGTCAGTGCCGATACTGTTCCCGATGCGCATGCACGGCTCGATCATTTCGATGCAAAGCCGCGCTTTCTCGATCTTGCCGCTTTCGTCGAGGGAAATATTTCCAAGCGCGGCGTGCGCCGCGGCGAGATCGGCTTCCTGAAGCCTTTGATGCGGCGCTCCTTTCTGGATGCGCATGGCCTGCGCTACAATGAGGCGCTGCGCCTTGGCGAAGATTACGACCTGTATGTTCGTGCGCTGGCCAAGCGCGCACGTTACAAGATCATCCATAGCTGCGGTTATGGCGCGGTCGTGCGCAGCGATTCCCTGAGCGGCCGGCACAAAACAGACGATTTGCGCCGCCTCTATGAGGCTGACCGGACCATTCTTGCCAAGGGCGGGATCTCTTCGGAAGATGCCGCCGTGATCCGCCGCCATGAGCAGCATATCCGTGATCGCTACGAGCTGCGGCATTTCCTCGACATCAAGTCACAATCGGGGTTCTTGTCTGCCGCGATCTATGCGCTTTCGCATCCCCTGGCCGTTCCGGCGATTGCCGGCGGCATTCTGACAGACAAGACCGAGCGCTTCCGCAAGCGGAGCGGCGCGCCCATTGCCCATGCCGGTGCGAACGGCCTGCGCTATCTTCTGCAGGCCGCTCCGAAATAGCGATATCGAAGCTTACAGATAATCGCGGCGCACGCCCTCGATCACACTGAGAAGGCGTTCTTTGCAGGCCGCAAGTGCGCTGTCCTTGCTCAACTGCGGTTTTGCCTTGCTTGCCTGCCAAAGACCCAGGGCCGAGGGCACCGCAAGTGCCTGCTTTGCCATGACGCGCAGCGTGGTCTGCTCGGGATCGGCAAGCATCACGTTTTCCCCGTAGCGCTGCTTTCCAAGCTCGGCTGCCGCGAGGTTGCTGCGCTCGAAGCCGACGCCCCAGAACTTCGCGCCCTTGGCGATCGCCTCGGCGCGGGTCGAAACAGGAATGTGCTTCGGCTGATAGGTGACGCCGAGCGAGCGAGCCCAGTCGTTCCATTTGAAACTGTTGATGGAGCGCGAGGAGCTGACTGCAATCCATGGAACGCGGAAAGCATCGGCCAGGATGGCGCCGTGCATCGATTCCGCAACAATCAGTTCGGAGGCGGCAATCTCGCGGATCACGGCCTTCGCCTCGCCGCGGGGGTCGAGATAGGAAAGGCCGACGGTCTTGCAGATTTCAGGCCAAAGGCCTGCGGCAGCCGATTCCCAATGCGGGATGAAGGTGCGCTTGCCGTTTTTCGAAATATTCTGGAATTCGGGCATTTCCGTCACCAGGACGGCGGGATCGACAATGCCCATTGCAGCAGGCAAGCCGGCTTTTTCCGCGGTCAACGGGCCGCGTACGCTGCGAACGTCCCATTGCGAGGTGTCGCGCATATCGGGAAGGGAGCCATAGCCGAAGCCGCTGCCGATGACGAGCTTGCGTCCTTCGTCAGGCAGGATCTCCGTATTGAGGACGGTTCCGACGCCGACCAGCAATGTTTCCTTGTGAACATCGCGAAGGCCGGGAAGTAGGAAATCCCAGAGCCAGAGATTGAGATCGTCACCGAAATTGCCATGGGTGGATTCCCAGTGGAACGGCTTCATACAGGACTCCTTGCTGATCCAAACGATAGCGGGGCATGCCGTGGCTCTTCGATACGGCATGCGCAGCTCATGCTGCGCTGCAAAATCTAGGGCGCGAGTTTGCCCACGGCAAGCTGCATGACGCTTTGTAAAATCGCCGGGTCGCGCAAGGCCCATTTTGCCAGCAATCCAAATTGCGGCATACGCCGCTGTCGCATCTGTCTCGCCTGGCTCCAGAGCGCCTGCCGCCGGGCGCGATTTTTATAGAGGCGGATAGACTCGACATCCTGCGGCCGGCGCGAAAATCTCTGTTCCAGCGTATTGAGCGCCGTCCATGTGTTGAATTGCTGACGCAGGAATTGCGGGGAATCATTGTCGATGCTGTGGAAGATGTTCACGCCTTCGCCACGCAGTGCACCGGCGTTTTCGCACAGCAACACCCGCTTGGCTGCGAGAACGCAGTCGCAGAAGAACAAGACGTCCTCTGCCGCCAGCCGCAATGACGGCTCGAAACGGATCTTTTCGAAGAGCGGCCGCCCGATCACCATGCAGGACATATGCAGAAAGCTCCAGTCCTGCAGCATGACGCTGGCGATGTTCGGGATTTCGACGACGGCTGGCCTGTCCGACAATCGTATCGTATCGGCCGATTTTCCGAGTTCGGCGATGCTGAAATGATAATAGAACTCCTTGCCGCCATCGATGGAGTCCCAATAGCAATCGGCATTGTAATGGGTCAGCGTTCCGAAGGCGTTGCTGAGATGCTCTGGTGCCCATTCGTCATCGGAATCCAGGAAGGCCACGAACCGGCTCTCGGCCGGCACGCTGTTAAGGCCGGTATTGCGCGCGCCGCCTGGACCCGCATTGGCCTGGCGGATCACACGGATGCGCTTTCTTTCCTCGCTGCTCAGCGACTGCAGCTCGCCTTCTGCCGGAAGTGGCGATTCATCGTCGACGATGAGGATATCGAAATCCTGAAATGTCTGCCGGGATATCGATTTCAACGCGCGCTGCAGAACGCCGGTTTGCTTCTGATAGAACGGAATAACAATCGTGATAGACGCCATTTTCCCGCCTTTACGGTTTTGATTCAAGGGCTTGCGGTCTCATCCCCCGAGGGCATGATCATTGGCTTTCCAACGGCGTCCGCGGCAATTTTCCGGCCGATTGACCCATAACGGATGTCGTTGTGACGCCAACAGGTAGCGTCCAATCGGTGTCGAGCAATGTTGAGAAACGAGATTTTCTGAAACTTTATCCAAGCGCGGCAGCACTCTGACCATTCCGCCGATGGATCATTGTGGCACGTTGCGCACCATGATCGCACGTTTGCGCATCCATGAGAGGAGCGATGCGGATTGCTTTTCTCACAATGATTGAAATGTCGTCGCATTTTGGTCATGGTTCGTCTGTCGGGCTCTGCTGCGCTGCAAAAAATCTTCACCTTCCGGTAAAAAAACAGAGCCGTTCGAACTCATCGCTGGAAGCCAGCATCGAAATATTGAGCGGGCGTCTAAGTGCTTTTCGCAACAGAGCTTTTCTCCGATTCAAATCGATTATTTCATGCTCAAAGGCGTACAAATCGGTGTTTTCAGCACTGATCCGCATATGATTTTTCGCTCATTTTTGCTGCGGTGCCATATTCCCTTTCCGAAGAGCGCCCTAGGTTACCTTTGCGAGCTCTGCTCTGTTTGAAATGGCTGCGAGGGGGGATGCAGCCCGAAGAAGGGGTGACAGACATCGTGAATGTGACTGCCAACGTGTCTTCGCGGATAAACCTCATGCGTATCGTGCTCATCTCGGGCATAATCTTTGTCCATATACCTTTCGATCCGCATAGCAGCCCGTTCAACGGTGACTATGGCTTTTTCGATTGGTTGCGCGTGTTCCTGCGTGACAGTTTGTTCCGTGTAGGTGTCCCCTGCCTGAGTGTGATCTCAGGATACTTGCTATTTCGTAATGGAAAGGCGCCAAAGAGCTATAAAGAGACCGTTGGCCGGAAGACAAAGACAGTTATTCTGCCGTTCCTGTTGTGGAATGGTGCATTCTTCCTGTTTGTATTGCTTCTTCAGTATTACGGCATTGGCGATGGATATCTGCCGGACCTGTCGGAAGCTACTCCGCATACGATCTCGAATCTCTTGCTCGCCATCGACGGCGAACCAATAAATCTGCCGCTCTATTTTTTGCGCGATCTTTTCGTTTGCATTTTGCTGTCACCGGTGTTGGCGTTTCTTATTCGTCGTGCTCCGTTACCGACATTGGTCTTCCTGCTTTTGCTTGCAGCTTGGCCCGTATCTATCGGAATCGTGCTGCGGAACTCTATTCTCTTCAGTTTCAGCTTCGGAATCTACCTGAGTCTCCATCGTATCGACGTGACGGTCATAGATCGCTATGCCGCCTTGATCGCGCCTGCCTTCGTTGCGCTCGCAGCGCTTCTGGCAACGGCTGCCTACATGACGGGGCCAGGATTGCCGTTGTGGCTCGAGGTTTGTCGCAATCTGATGGTGCTCGTCGGTATTCCAGGCTTCTGGGCACTATCGGCAATCTTCATCCGCAGCCGGATCGGGCAGGGCTTGGCAGGAACCGGCAGCCTCAGCTTCTGGATCTTTTGCGGCCATTATCCGCTGCTCTTCTGCCTCTGGGTTCTTTGGAACCGCGGTGGCAGCGAGCTCTACCCGATTTTCTATCTTCTGGCGGCGGCACTTGCCTTGCTGCTGCTGCCCTTGACCAATGGCATGGCGCGCCACGCCCTGCCAAGCTTCCACAACCTGCTGACTGGCAGCCGGGCGCGCCCGCAAGCCGAAATCCGTGCTGTCCAGAACCGCGCTGCCGAAGATCGGCAAGTGCGTTCGAAGCAAAGGTGATGCCATGACGACATCGAAAAGCTACATGCAAAGACTTGGTCTTGTCTCAATCGCTCTGATGAGCGCATGCTTTCTGCCACAGGTCGTGTCTGCTCAGGATGATCAGGCGTCCGGCCGGTCATTCGTCGACAATTTCGAACATCTGGATACCAGCCGCTGGTATATTTCCGATGGCTGGAACAACGGAGCGTATCAGAATTGCACCTGGTCGCGAAAACAGGTGAACGTCAAGGACGGAACGCTGCAACTGCAGTTCATCCAGTCCAAGACTGGCGATCGCAATTATGCTTGCGGCGAAATCCAGACGATGAAACGTTACGGCTATGGCACCTATGAAGCGCGTTACCGCACAGCCAAGGGGCCTGGTCTCAACTCTGCCTTCTTCACCTATATCGGCCCGACCGACAAGAAGCCGCATGACGAGATCGATTTCGAAGTGCTCGGCAAGAATCCCGGCCAAGTTCAGGTCAACCAGTATATTTCCGCCAAGGGCGGCAATGAAAAGCTGGTGCCGGTTTCAGGTGGTGCCGACCAGAATTTCAACGATTATGCCTTCGTCTGGGAAAAGGATCGTCTGCGCTACTACGTGAACGGCAAGCTCGTTCAGGAAGTCACCGATCCTTCGAAGATACCGACGAATGCGCAGAAGATCTTCTTCAGCCTCTGGGGTACCGATACCCTCAGCGGCTGGATGGGCAAGTTCGCCTATGGCGGCGAGCCGGCAACCATGGAGATCAAGCGCGTCGCCTTCACTGCGCCGGGGGAGAAGTGCCTGTTCCCGGAATCGATCACCTGCAAACTCGATTGAACTCAGCCGGCCGCGTGGCATCTCTCGCGGCCGGTTGCAATGCCACCATGCAACACCAACCACACAAGGTGCCCGGTCCTGGCTGGGCGCAAAAGCGGAAATTTTGATGCTGCATATACTGTACTTCGTCCACGATCTTGCTGACCCCGCCGTGCGTAGGCGGGTGCTGATGCTGCAGGCCGGCGGGGCACTCGTAACGCTCGCGGGGTTCCGGCGTGACGACAATGCGCTGGCTGCCATACACGGCGTCGAGCCGATCGAACTCGGCAAGACGCAGGATGCCCAGTTTGCGCAGCGTATCGCGGCGGTGGCCAGATCGGCGGCGAAACTGCGTGGGCTGCTGCGCTCGGTCGCAAGGCCGGACCTCATCATCGGCCGTAATCTCGAAATGCTGGCGCTGGCCAATCGCGCCAAGTCCGTTTTCGGCGGCGACATGCCGATCGTCTATGAATGCCTCGATATCCATCGGCTGCTGCTGCGTGACGATGTGGTGGGCAGTGCGCTTCGCAGCGCGGAGCGTCACTTCGGTTCGCAGGCGTCATTGCTGGTGACCAGTTCGCCCGCCTTCATCGAACGTTATTTCCGTCCGCGCTCCGGGCTCAATGTGCCGGTCATGCTGCTCGAAAACAAGGTGCTGGCGCTTGAGCCTGCGGCGCGTGCCATAGCATCAGCCGCACGGCCGCCGGCTGCGGACAAACCATGGAAGATAGGCTGGTTCGGCGCCCTTCGCTGCCGTAAGTCATTGGCTTTGCTCGATCAATTCTCCCGCAAGATGGAAGGTCGCTTCGAAATCGTCCTGCGGGGTCGCCCGGCTCATTCAGAGTTCGACGACTTCGATCGCACCGTCCGCGATGCACCCTTCATGCATTTTGCAGGCGCCTACAAGAACCCCGAGGATCTCTCGGCGATCTACGGCGAAGTCCAGTTTTCCTGGGCCATCGACTTTTTCGAAGAGGGATTGAATTCCAGCTGGCTGCTGCCGAACCGCCTTTATGAAGGTGGCCTTTACGGCACCGTGCCGATTGCGATCAAGGGTACGGAGACGGCAAGATTTCTCGCGAGCCGAAGGATCGGGCTTACGCTCGACGAGGCTGATGCCGAACATCTGACGGCGCTTTTGGGAGAGATGGACGCGAAGCGCTATCTCGCCGCTTTCGAGGCGGTGGCGTCACAGGATCGCAAGCAATGGATGATGGATCGCGCCGACTGTCAGGGGCTGGTGCAACGGCTGGCGTCGCTGACGCGCGCCAATGAACAGCTCGCCGAAATACAGGCCCTCCCACAACTGCATCGCAATAGAGGTGGATTGCAATGACGACCGAAAGTTCAGGGGACATGCGTTGCATAATCGTTATTCCTTGCCTCAACGAGGAAAAGCATATCGAGCCGCTGATCGAGAAGCTCGGTCAGGCTCTGGACGAACTCGATGCCAGGATCGTGGTGGCTGATGGCGGCAGCACCGATCGCACGCGCGAAATCGTTCGGAATATAGCGGAGGGAGATCCGCGCGTTCTGTTGCTCGATAATCCGAAACGATTGCAGAGCGCAGCGATCAATCTCGCTATCGACACATTCGGTGACGATCATGAGTATTTCATCCGTATCGACGCCCATGGCGACTATCCGGACGACTACTGCCAGACGCTGGTACAGGAGGCAGGCGCGACGGGCGCGGATTCCGTCGTCGTTGCGATGCGCACTATGGGTTTCAGCGCCTTCCAGAAGGCAACGGCCGTGGCACAGAACTCCAAGCTCGGCAATGGTGGTTCCAAACATCGCGAAGGCGCGAAGGGCCATTGGGCTGAGCATGGGCACCACGCGCTGATGCGCGTTGCCGCCTTCCGTGCGGTCGGCGGTTATGACGAAACCTTTAGCCATAACGAGGATGCCGAGCTGGATTATCGACTGAACAAGGCGGGGTATCGGATCTGGCTGACCGACAAGACGGCCATGACCTATTATCCGCGCTCCAGCGTCCCGACGCTCTTCAAGCAGTATCTCGGCTATGGCCGCGGCCGCGCGCGCAATATTCTCAAGCATCGCAGCATGCCGAGCCTGCGCCAGATGCTGCCGCTTGCGGTCGTGCCGATTTTCATCGGTGCTTTCCTGGCCGTCCTTAACTGGATTGCGGTTATTCCGGTTGGCCTGTGGGCGGTGGCCTGCATCGCCTACGGCTTCTGGATCGCTCTCGGCCAGAAGAATCCTTACGGCCCGCTGGCCGCAATTTCCGCTATGGTCATGCATTTCGCCTGGTCCATGGGCTTCTGGATGGAAGTCTTCAGCTTCCGCAATCGCAGGGTGGCGTGATGACACAAGTCCATCGACGCCCGATAAGGATCGACATCGCGGTCTGCACCTATCGGCGGGCAGAGCTCGATCAGACGCTGCTGTCGCTGGCCGTACTCAGCGTCCCCACAGGTGCGATCATCCGGATCATCATTGCTGATAATGATGTGACGCCGAGCGCGCGGGGCCGCGTCGACGCCATGCGTTCGGCCGTGCCCTTCGAGATTGTCTATGTCCATTGCCCGGCTTCGAACATCTCGATTGCCCGCAATGCTTGCCTGGATCATGCGAGCGGCGATTTTCTCGCCTTCATCGATGACGACGAGACGGCCTCGGAAGACTGGCTGACGGAAATGCTGATCATGGCCGACACGACCGGCGCCGACGCCGTTCTCGGTCCCGTGCAGGCGGTGTATGCAAACGTCGCCCCGGCCTGGATGCAGCGTGGCGACTTTCATTCGACCTTGCCTGTTTGGGTCGCCGGGGAAATCCTGACCGGCTACACCTGCAATGTGCTGCTGCGCCGCGGTGCGCCTTCGCTTGCCGGCCGGCGGTTCAATATCGCGCTCGGGCGCAGCGGCGGCGAAGATACCGAGTTCTTCACCCATATGCACAAGGCGGGCGGCAGGATCGCTTATGCGGCGGACGCGCTCGTCTATGAGCCCGTCCCTAACACGCGCGCGAGCGTCTCCTGGCTCTCCAAGCGCCGCTATCGCATGGGGCAGACGCATGGGCGCATGTTGCTGGAAGCCAGGGGGGGCTTCGGGCGCTGGCGAGCGATTGCGCTCGCGGGCACGAAGTCCGCCTATTGCTTTGCTGCCGCGGCGCTGCTTTCCGCGTCCCCGATCAAGCGGCATCGCTACGGTTTGCGCGGCATCATGCACGCCGGCGTCGTCAGCGGTCTCTTTGGAGTTCGCGAGATCGAACAATACGGAAATCTGGAGAAGGCACCGCAATGACGGATTTCATCCCTGATGTCAGCTTCGTCATCGCTGCCTATAATGCCGAGGAAACGCTTGAGCGCGCCATCGACAGCGCGTTGGCGCAAGGCGCCGTCAGCATGGAAGTGATCGTCGTCGACGATTGCTCGAGCGATGGTACGCGGGAGATTGCCGGCAACCATCCTGATCCGCGGGTGCGTCTCGTTGCCATGGCCCGCAACGGCGGTCCGGGCGCGGCTCGCAATGCCGGGCTCGATGCGGCCCGGGGTCGCTGGGTGGCCGTGCTCGATTCCGATGATGCCCTGCGGCCGGACCGTATGGCACGTCTGATTGCTAGGGCGGAAAAGGCCGATGCGCAGATCGCGGTCGACAATCTCGATGTCATTCGCGAGGACGTCGGCACGATGCTGCCGATGTTCCCGGAGGCGATGCTGGCACGCATGCCGACGCTGACGCTGGCAAAATTCATCGCCTCGAATATGATTTTTCAGTCGGAGCACAATTTCGGTTACATGAAGCCGGTCTTCGAGCGTGCCTTCGTCGAGAAGCATCGCCTACGCTTCGATGAGACCTTGCGGATCGGCGAGGATTACATTTTCCTCGCTTCCGCTCTTGCTCGTGGCGGCGTCTGCGTCGTCGAGCCGACCGTAGGCTACTTGTACTACATTCGCGACGGGTCGATCTCGCGTGTTCTCAAACAAGACCATGTCGAGGCCATGCTTGCTGCCGACAGCAGATTCTTCGCTGATCATCCCTTCGGGGCCGCTGCCCTTGCCGCACAGCGGCGACGCACGCGCAATCTGAGGGACGTTATCGCATTCCTGAAGCTGGTCGACAGCATCAAGGAGCGCGAATTGCAGGCGATGCTCAAGATCGCATGCCTCAACCCGCGGGCGGTGCGCCATCTCAGCATGCCGATCTTTGCGCGTTTTCGTCGGTTGGCCGCGTCTCTGCGGAGCGGCCGCCAGCCGTCGCCTACCTCTTCACTTTCCTCCCCCCTGCCCAATATGGGCGCAGGCCCTCACTCTAACAAAGGATAGAGCCATGGACCCCAAACATCGTGTGAGAAAAGCAGTCATCCCGGTTGCCGGCAATGGAACACGCTTCCTGCCCGCCACCAAGGCGATGCCAAAGGAGATGCTGACGATCGTCGATCGTCCGGTCGTGCAATATGCCGTCGATGAAGCCATCGAAGCCGGCATCGAGCACATCGTCTTCGTCACCAGCCGCAACAAGTCGGCGATTGAAGACCATTTCGACGACACGCCGGAGCTGATTTCCTCACTACAGAGGGCAGGCAAAAGCCACCAGGTCAGCGAGCTGGAACGTCTTCTGCCGCGGCCGGGCGCCGTCAGCTTCACCCGCCAGCAGGCTCCGCTCGGCCTCGGCCACGCCGTCTGGTGTGCCCGCGATCTGATCGGCAACGAGCCCTTCGCCTTGCTCTTGCCTGACATGCTTTGCTACGGCATGCGCGGCTGCATGGCCGGCCTGATGGACCTCTATAATGAGACCGGTGGCAATATCGTCGCCGTCGAGGAATGCGCTCCAGAAGAAACCTCGAAATACGGCATCATCGGCAAGGGCGAGTCCGTGCGCCATGGCTTTGCCGTGACCAAAATGGTCGAGAAGCCGCATCCGTCCGAGGCGCCTTCAAACTTTTACCTCAATGGCCGTTATATTCTGCAGCCTGAGATCTTCGACATTCTGGCCCGTCAGGAGCGCGGCGCTGGTAATGAGATCCAGCTGACCGACGGCATGCTGCGCCTCTCCGAGACGCAATCCTTTCATGCCCAGGTCTATAACGGACGCACGTTCGACTGCGGGTCCAAGCACGGCTTCATCGAAGCGAACGTTGCCTTCGCGCTCGCTCGCTCCGATATCGGCGGCTTGGTCTATGACTCGATCCGCAACCTGGTCGTCTCGCACGAAGCGCAGATGACCGCCGCTTAAGCCTGTTCACATTGTGGCCTGCGGCCGGTAAGGCCGCAGGCCATGGCTATTGTTCATTCGGGCTTCTCCGACAAGGTGGTCGCCATGCATCAGAAGAACTTCACTTTCCACAGCGCTCTTCCGCAAGCGGAGTCGCAGGATAGCTTTATCGATCTCGACCGGCTGATGGCCGTCGTGGTCCGGCGCATCCGCACCATCATTTTTGCCGTGGCCGCTTTTGTCATTCTGGCCGTCGCCTATCTGCTCACCGCCACCTCGAGCTATACGTCGATGACGCAGATATTGCTCGACGAAACCATGACGAAATATGCCGAGGATCAGCCGCCGGCGGCGAGCAGCCAGCAGGCGGATATGGAAATCGCCAGTGCAGTGGAAATCCTCAAATCGAACGAAATGGCGCTGCGCGTCGTCGACACTGCCGGCCTTGCCGACAACAATACATTGCTTAATCCGCCGGTATCTCCGGCGGCGTTGCTCAAATCCGGCGTCAGCCTGATCGTCAGCGTCTTTACGCCCGGTCGCCCGCCGATGACGCCCGAGGAGCAGCGCGAGGCTCAACGTCAGAAGGTTGCTGCCGTTTTGCAGGACAATCTGAAGGTCGAGCGCGTCACGCGAAGCTCGGTCGTTGCCGTCTCCTACAGCTCCACCGACAAGCGTCTTGCCGCCGCGGTTACGCGCGCCTATGCCGACGCTTATCTGACCGATCAGCTGAACGCCAATTTCGACGCTACTGAGCGCGCCTCGGTCTGGCTGCAGGAACGCTTGAACGATCTGCGCCAGCGCGCCCAGGAGGCTTCGCTTGAAGTCGAAAAATACAAGGCTGACAATGGGTTGACCTCCACGGGTGGCGAGCTGATGTCGGAACAGCAGATTTCCGATCTGAACAAGCAATTGATCATCGCACAGGCCGATACCGCCAGCGCAGCCGCCCGCTACAATCAATATAAGTCGATCATCGACCAGGGCCCAGACAACGCCGTCAAGAACGCGACCATCTCGTCGAGCTCGACCGACAACTCGGTGTTGCAGGATCTGAAGACACGCTATCTCGCCGTCGAAAAGCGCGAGCAGGACGTTACGCAGAACTTCGGCGCCGACCATCCGCAAGCCGTCGCGCTCAAGGCCGAGCGGCAGGACATTACCCGGCAGATCTATCAGGTCCTTCAGCAGCTGACTGCCAGCTACAAGAACGAGCTTGATGTCGCGCAGTCGCGAGCGGAATCGCTGCGCGAAAGCATCGACAAGGTCGTCGGCAAGAATTCCGAGGCTAACAAGTCGCTAGTTCATCTCAATGAGCTGAACCAGAAGGCATCGGCGTTGAAGACGCTTTATGAATCCTATCTTGGCCGTTTCGAACAGGCGACCCAGCAGCGCTCCTTCCCGATCGCCAAGGCGCGCGTCATCTCGGTTGCCGGCGTACCGACGGCGCCGTCCAGCCCGAAGAAGACGCTCGTCATGGCGCTTTCGGTCATCCTCGGCCTGATGGTCGGTTGCGGTGTTGCGGCATTCCAGGAGTTCCGTGATCGCTTTTTCCGCGTCGAGGCCGACGTGCGGGCTGCTCTCGGATTGAAATTCCTGGGCTATCTGCCGCTGCTCGGCCAGCAGAGCAAAAACAAGAAGAAGCCGCGCAAGGCCGATGCCGGAGCGGAGCCGACAACGGCGGAAGAGGGAGAGAACGGCGTCGCCTTCGAGCGCATGATGCGCATCTCCGTCGAAGCGCCGCGCTCGATCTTCGCCGAGACCTTGAGGAACGCAAAGCTCGCCAGCGATGTGATGCTGCAGGGCCGCGCCGACCGCGTCATCGGCGTTGTCTCGGCACTTCCCGGTGAGGGCAAGTCGACAACCGCTGCCAACTTTGCCGCCCTGCTTGCGAGCAGCGGCAAGCGCACGCTGCTCATCGATGCCGACTTGCGCAACCCGGGTCTCAGCCGGACGCTGAAGACGCCACCGCAGGCCGGCCTGATCGAGGCTGTGCTTGGCGAGGTGCCCTGGACGAGTGCCGTGAAGGTCGATCCGCGCACCAAGCTTGCCATTCTCCCGGTCGCCGTACGCGATCACCTGCTGCACACCAGCGAGCTTCTGTCCTCGCAGGGCATGCAGCATCTGATGGAAAATGCACGCAAGATGTTCGACTACATTATCGTCGACCTTGCACCGCTTGGCCCTGTCATCGACGCAAAGGCCTTCGCGCCGCAGGTCGATGCCTTCCTGCTGGTTACCGAATGGGGCGCGACGCCGACCAATCTGGTGCGTGATGTTCTCGAGCAGGAGCCGCAGATCAACTCGCGCATCCTCGGCGTCATCCTCAACAAGACCGACATGTCGGAACTGCCGCGCTACAGCGATTTCGGCGGAACGGAACGCTACCGGCAGAAATATGTGAGCTACTACACGGAGGCGCAGCCGCGCGCCCAGGTGGACGCTTAGAGCAATTCCAGGAAAAGTGCGTAGCGGTTTTCCGTCCGGAATTGCGTGAAAACAAAGAGATAGAGCGGTTCGGAGATTCCGTGAAAAGCTGAACCGCTCTAGCCTGCCGATGCCTTGTCGGCCTTGAGCCGGGTTCTCGCCAGGGCATGTTCGCGCCAGATCGTGAATATGCCCGCCGCAACAACGATGAGCGCGCCCGCAATCATGGGCGCGCTCAGCTTCTCGCCGAATATCGTGACGCCGATAATGGCGGAGAAGACGAGCTGCAGATAGGTCAGGGGCTGGATGACCACCGCGTCGAGCATGTCATAGGCGCGGATGAGGAAATAATGGCTCGAAACGCCTGTCAGACAGAGAATGCCCATGAAGATCCAGTCATGTGGGGCCAGCGATGTCCAGAAGAACGGCCCGATGCAGGTCATGGCGACCGCACCCACAACGCCCGTATAGAAGAAGCTGGTCATGGCGCCGTCCTCGCGGCTGACATAGCGTGTCAGGACGACATAGAGCGAAAATAGCAATGCGCCGAAAAGCGGCACCAAGAACCGCGCATCGAAGACGCCGCTTTCCGGCTTCAGGATCAGCAGCACGCCGATGAAGCCGAAGCAGATTGCCAGCCAACGCCGCCAGCCGACCTTCTCGCCGAGGATCGGTATGGATAGCAGGGCTACCATCAGCGGGCCTGATGAAAAGATCGCCTGCGAATGGGCCAGACCGACGATGACGAAGGACGAGATGGCGACGACGATCTGCGCGGCGAGCAGTAGGCCTCGGGCAATCTGCAGGACAGGACGCTTGGTCCGGACATTGCGTCGCAAGCCCCCCGGTGCGCGTGAAGCCATTGCAATTGCGAAGAGCATGAAGGCCCAATAGCGGATCATCGCCACCAGAAGCGGCGGATAGGCGCTGACAAGGTGCTTGGAGATGCCGTCCTGTATGGCGAATATGCTGATTGCCAACAGCGTGAAGACGTAACCGGTACTATTGGATTTCATGGCTTTCGAAGGAAGAAGATGTGCGAGGCCCCAGAGGTGCCGGGACCCGGCACCGCATTCACATTAGGTCATTCATCGGTTCAATCATAGGCTTTGTATCCGCCTTGCCGAGCGGCACATCAGCCCTTCTTGCGATCCCCAACGAAAGCCGTGAAGCCATCGATGAAAGCCGCAAGATTGTGTTTCACTTTCTCGTCGACGATCGCCCCGTCCGCATCGAAGACGCTGCCGGCGCGCGACACCATCAGCCGGCCGCCGAACCATGCGTCGGCGCCGAGCGTGTGCAACACTGTCAGCCAGGCATTCTGGCTGAGGATAGTGCCGAAATTGCCAGGCGAAGCGCCGAGAACAGCGATCGGCTTTCCGCCGAAGACCCGGGCGATATCCGTGGAGGGGCGGCTCATCCAGTCGATAGCGTTTTTGAATACGCCCGGAAGCGAGTTGTTGTATTCCTGCGTAAACAGGATCAGCCCATCGGCGGATATGGTCAGATCCTTGAGTTCCTGTACCTTTTCCGGAATGCCTTCTGCCGCCTCGAGATCGGCGTCGTAGAGCGGTACGCCGTGAATGGTGCGGGCAATCAGCTCGACGCCATCCGGCGCCAATTCGACGGCCGCGTGGAGCAGGGCCGTGTTGAAGGAGCCTTTGCGCAGGCTGCCCGATATGCCGAGTATCTTCATCGCTTCCCCCATTTGCCGTGATAGGAAGACATTTATGCTTCGCCGTCCTTCGTCAAGGCCTACTGCATAATTTCCGTTAAATCGGAATCGACTAAGAGAAATTATGTAGTATTTCAATGCGTTACAGCGTCATTGGCGCGTGTTGAAAGACGCGCGGTGCTGTACGCGAGATCTCACGCAGCGAGCAGTGACCTCAGCTTGAGGGTGCTTGCCATGCTCAAGGAAAGCATGACCTATACGGTAGGGTTGGCTTCGACTGAGTAGTCCGCGGGCAACTCGCCCGCCCTCTCAGTCATGCAAATGCGTTTCGGCGCTATCTATACCATCGTCCGATGGGATGATGTGCAGGTTCCCGAAGCGTACGCCGCGCTGCGTCACGACGCTGTCGGCAAAGGTCTTGATCTCGTCCGCCTTACCCTTCAGCACGGAGACTTCGAGGCAATCTTGTCCATCGATGTGAACATGAAGCGTCGAGATCGAAAGATCGTGGTGATCGTGCTGCGCCGTCGTCAGCCGGCGTGAGAGGTCGCGGGTTTCATGCTCATAGACGTAGGTGAGGGCCGCGTAACATCTGGCTTCGCCGTCTATGATCGGTTGCGCACGGGTTACTGCATCGCGGACGAGATCGCGCAAAGTCTCCGAGCGGCTTGCATAGCCGCGCTGTGCACTGATCTTGTCGATGGTTTCGAGAAGATCGTCATCAATGGTGATGGTAATGCGCTGCATTTCCTGATCCTCTTTTGCCCCACGGCTTGCCGCGATCGACTAGAGCGTGATGCCGAAAAGTGTAGGCGGTTTTCGGACGACATCACGCTCTACTTCTTTGATGCTAGAGCGGATTCAGATTTTAGGTCGATTCGACCTAAAATCATCCGGCTCTAGAGAAAATTTCGAGGCGATTTGCAACGGGGTCGAAGCTTATTCCCGGCCGCGGAAACGACGCTGGTAAGTGGGGTCGTAGAGCGAGCTTTCGCGAAAATCGCTGGTGCCAAGCGACGGGCCGACGAAGATCAATGCGGTGCGCTCGATCGGCTCGGCCGCCACCTGCGCTTCGATCGTCGCGAGCGTGCCTCGCACAATCCGTTCGTCCGGCCAGGATGCCTTGACGACGATCGCGACCGGGCAGTCCGCGCCGTAAAGCGGCGTCAGGTCCCTAACGACCTTTTCAAGTGCGTGGATTGCCAGGTGAATGGCGAGTGTCGCACCCGTCGCGCCGAATTTTTCCAGCGTCTCGCTGTTTGGCATCGGCGAGGCGCGGCCTGATACCCGCGTCAGCACAAGGCTCTGGGCGACGGCCGGGATCGTCAATTCGCGCCCGAGCGCCGAGGCGGCGGCGGCGAATGCTGGAACGCCTGGGGTCAGCGTATAGTCGATGCCATGCTGTTCTAGCCTGCGGATCTGCTCGGCGACCGCGCTCCAGACCGAGAGGTCGCCGGAATGCAGGCGCGCGACATTCTCGCCGGCGGCGGCCGCCTTCAGATATTCCGCCTCTATCTCGTCAAGCGACATCGGCGCCGTGTCGATGATGCGGGCGCCGGGCGGGCAATATTGCAATAGTTCCGGCGAAACGATCGATCCGGCATAGAGGCACACCGGGCATTTGCCGATCAGATCCCGGCCGCGCACGGTGATCAGGTCGGCGGCCCCGGGGCCCGCGCCAATGAAATGCACTGTCATCGGTCTACCTCATTCTGAATTATGGCTTCACCCACGACCATTGCGTCACCGGCATGGCTGGCCGCCAACCGGTCATGCGGCCGACGGGTGCGGCGCGGGCAATATCGATGCGGATCAGCGAGCCGCCCCGGCGTGCCTGTGCGGCCAGCAGTAGCGCTTCCATTTCGGTGGTGACGGCATTGGCAACCAGCCTGCCGCCGCTTTTCAACTGGCCGATCGCGGCCTCGAGCACGCCAGCGTCGCTGCCGCCGCCGCCGATAAAGATCGCGTCCGGAGCCGCAAGACCGGAAAGAGCCGCCGGTGCCTCGCCTTCGACAATCGCCAGGCCCGGCACCCCGAAATTTGCGGCATTGCGGCGGATGCGCGCTGCGCGTTCAGCCGATGCCTCGATGGCAATGGCGCGCAGCGAGGGATCGGCCAGCATCCATTCGATGCAGATCGAACCGGAGCCGGCGCCAATATCCCAGAGCAGCTCGCCATGGCGCGGCGCAAGCGCGGACAGCGTGATCGCGCGGATCTCCCGCTTGGTGATCTGGCCGTCATGTTCGAAAAGCTCGTCGGGCAGCCCAGCGCTCAGCGGCAAGATCCGAGCTCCGGCCTCCGCCTTGACCTCGACTGCGCAAATATTCAGATCGTTGATGTCGGAGAGGGTGAAATCAGCCGCAATTTGCCGGGAGACCCTCTCGTGCGGGCCGCCAAGCGCCTCCAGAACCGTAAGCTCGGAGGAGCCGAAGCCTGAGCCTTGCAGTAAGGCGGCCAAGTCGGCGGGGCCTTTGCCATCGGATGTCAGCGCCAGGATCTTGCGGCCGGCATGGAGATGCGGCCGGATGAGATCGATCGGCCGCCCGTGGAGCGAGAGAACCGTCGTTTCCTGCAGAGGCCAGCCGAGGCGCGATGCGGCAAGGCTGAAAGAGGAGGGCGCCGGAATGACAGCCATTTCAGAAGCCGGAATGCGTCGTGAAAGTGTTACCCCGACGCCGTAGAAGAAGGGATCGCCGGAGGCGAGAACCACTGTCGGCTTGCCCTGGCGGGCGAGCACTGTCTCGACAGACTTTTCGAATGGTGAAAGCCAGGCCTGCGTTTCGCCTGTTATCAATGGGCTCATCAGGTCGAGATGTCGCGTTCCGCCAAAGACCATTGGCGCTGCAGCGATCAACCGCTTGGCCTCGTCGCCAAGCCCGGCTGGACCGTCCTCGCCGATGCCGATAAGAGTGAGCCAGCGTTGAACTGAAGGTGTCTCAGCCATGGGCAAGGCCCGCATTCTGATTCTGGGCGGTACGACGGAGGCCCGCGCGCTCGCGACGTCGCTCGCCTCCCGCGACGATCTCGAGGTCGTGCTCTCGCTTGCCGGCAGAACCGCCGATCCGGCCCCGCAGCCCGTTCCGGTGCGCAGCGGCGGTTTCGGTGGCGCTGAGGGGCTTGCTCGCTATGTCAGTGATGAAGCGATCGATCTGGTGGTCGACGCCACCCATCCCTTTGCAGCCCGCATTTCGACCAATGCCGCGCAAGCGGCTGTTGAATGCGCCGTGACCGCTTTTGCCCTGCGCCGTCCGGCCTGGGTGTCGGTCGAAGGCGATGACTGGCTCTCGGTGCATAGCGTTTCGCAGGCCATCGCCGCGCTCGGCGCAGCACCCTTGCGCGTTTTCCTGGCAACCGGGCGGCAAGAGGCGCATCAGGCGAACGCCGCGCCGCAGCACCTTTACTGGGTTCGCAGCGTCGATCCCGTCGAGCCGCCGCTGACGGTGCCTCATGTCAGCTACATCCACAGCCGGGGGCCGTTCCGACTGGCCGACGAACTCGACATGCTGCAACAGCATCAGATCGAGGTTGTCGTCGCCAAGAACAGCGGCGGCGAGGCGACTTACGGCAAGATCGAGGCAGCAAGGCATCTCGGCATCAAGGTAATCATGGTCGAGCGCGCCGAGACCGCCGGCTTGCCGGTGGTCGAAACGGTGGACGCTGCGCTCGATCGGATCGATCATTTCGTCTCTTCCCTGATGAACCGCGGCGTATAGACGAGATCCGGGCGTCCTTCGCGGGCAATGACGCGCGTCTCGGCCGAGCCGATGATGACACAGGTCGCCATATCGGCTTGCGAAGCTTCGGCATCCGCTAGGCGCGCCACCGTCATGCGTTCGTCGGGCCGGCCGGCGGCGCGGCCGAAAATCACCGGCGTGTCAGCAGGCAAAATGTCATGGACAATTTCGAAGGCTTTGCCGAGCTGCCAGGGTCGCGCCTTGCTGATCGGATTGTAAAGCGCGATCACGAAGCCTGCCTCGGCGACGGCGCGAAGCCGGTTTTCGATGAGCGGCCAGGGCTTCAGATTGTCCGACAGTGAGATTGCGCAAAAATCGTGCCCGAGAGGAGCGCCGATGCGGGCGGCGACTGCAAGCATGGCCGTAATACCGGGCACGACGACGAGGTCTACCGAGCGCCATTCAGACGGACCGTGATCGATCGCCTCGCAGACGGCCGCTGCCATGGCAAAGACGCCGGGATCCCCGCCCGAGACGACGCAGACATTTATGCCGGCCGCAGCCCGCTGCAGCGCCACCTTGGCCCGGTCCAACTCCTCGCGATTGTCGGATGCCTGACGGATCTGGTCGCTGCGAAGCGTCAGACGGTCCAGATAAGGGCCGTAGCCATAGAATTCGTGGGCATCCGCAACGGCAGCCAGCGCCTCCGGCGTCGTCTGCTCAGGCTTGCCGGGACCGGTACCGATCACATAGAGACGCCCGCTCATGGCCTGCTTTCCCAGCCTGGCACCAGAACCAGCGAAAAATACGGCGCCTCGGCATCGTCGCGGCTGGCAAGCGGCGTCATGGCGCCGTTCGCCATCGTGCCGCGCTCGACATAGATTGCTTCCCCTAGCCGGCCGGCGGCATCAAGCGCGCGGCGGATTTTTGGCAGGTTGCGGCCGACTTTCATGATGACAGCGGCCTGCGTATCAACCAGACGGCGGGTAAGCTCGGCTTCCGCCATCGTTCCCGGCAGCACCGAGAGAACGTCGTCTCCCTGCACCATCGGTAATCCGGCAAGAGACCAGCAGCCGGACATGGCCGTCACGCCGGGTATGACTTTTGTTGGAAAGCGATCGGCAAGGCGCACATGCAGGTGCATGTAGGAGCCGTAAAAGAGCGGGTCGCCCTCGCTGAGCACGGCAACCGTCTTTCCCTCGCGCAGATGCGCCGCCACCATTTCGGCCGAGGCGTCGTAGAAGGCGGTGATCTGGCTGAGATATTCCGGCGCGTCCTTATCGATCTCGGTGGTGACCGGATAGTAGAGCGGCAGCAGTTTTACGTCTGCTCTCAGAAACTCGCCGACGATGGCCTTGCCGTTGCCGCCTCTGCCCTGCTTGGCAAAGTAGGCGACGACATCGGCACGTTCGAGGGCCTTGACCGCCTTGACCGTCAGCAGTTCGGGATCACCGGGGCCGGTGCCGACACCGATCAACTGTCCATTGGATGGCGCGCTCATAGGCCCGGCCTCGCCAGGGCATTGAGGGCGGCCGCCGTCATGGCGCTGCCACCAAGCCGGCCGCGCACGATGGCAAAGGGAACGCCGTATGAGTTTTCGGCGAGCGCATCCTTCGATTCCGCCGCGCCGACGAAGCCGACGGGCATGCCGATGATGGCGGCTGGCTTCGGCGCACCGTCACGCAGCATTTCCAGAAGGTGAAAGAGGGCCGTCGGCGCATTGCCGATGGCAACGACAGAACCAGCTAGGCGTTCGGTCCACAGGTGCATGGCAGCAGCGGAGCGCGTGTTGCCGATGGTCTTTGCGATCTCGGCCGTGCGCGGGTCCTGCAAGGTGCAGATTACTTCGTTGGCGGCCGGCAGGCGGGCGCGGGTAACGCCGCGAGCGACCATTTCCGCGTCGCAGAAAATCGGCGCGCCGTCAGTCAGCGCCTTGCGGGCGGATGCGACGAAATCGGGGGAGAACAGGAAATGCTCTGCGGCTTCCACCAATCCGCAGGCATGGATCATGCGGACTGCGACATCGGCCTCGGCTTCGGGAAAACGCGACAAATCGGCTTCGCTGCGGATGATCGCGAAGGAGCGTTCATAGATCGCATCTCCCTCGCGGATATAATCATAGTCAGGCATTTCTATCCCTGTCGTAAAGCCGTCGCGATTGCGTCCCGGCCGAGCCGTTTAAGACACTGCTGCGCCGATTCGCCAGCAGCTTTGTTGTTTCGTACCAGTTCTCCGAGCGCGACCAGCGCCGATTTCAGGCCCTCCTTGTGGATGTAAGCTACGGGCTCGGCTGATGATGACCCATTTACGACAATAGCATAGCCTGTTGCAGCACCGACGATGGTGAGCATTGCCGGGGATGGGTGGGCGCAGCCCTTTGGGCAGCCGGACAGATGGACCTTGAGCGAACCGTCAAGCAGCTCGGCTCCGACATCGACCAGATCGGCGGCCGCCTGCTTCGTTGCATAGTGGGCCGAGGCGCACGCGCCGGCGCCGGAGCAGGGGACCACGTAATTTGCCGGATCGTCGGCATGCGTCTGGAGGCCGCAATCGGCGGCCACCGCCAGGATATCTTCGATGTTATCGCGTTGGAGTCCGAGCAACAGCAGGCTATGCTCCGGTCCCGTCCGAATTTCATGCACTCCGGCAAGCTCGGCTACGTCGAGAAAGCGGATGAGGTCCTGGGAGTGGATCTGACCGAAAGCAGGCCGCAGGCCGAGGGCAGAATGCTGTTTGTCGAGCGGGATAAGGCCGACAGAGGAGGTCAACGGGGTGTTTTCGGGGAGTGAGAAACTGCGGACGGTGGGAAGCTGCGCCTGCACGTAGGCAATGTCCAGATCGCGGCCACGGGCGCGGGGTCCGATTGCGGTCAAGGCTTCGAGCAATGTCACAACACCGGCTATCGCCTCTTCGCCAGGCAAGGTGGCAAGCCGCGGGGCCGTCGCGCTTGTTCCGGCGATGGCGAGCGTCCAAAGCTCTCGGCCATCGGCGGTATTGGTGGCTTTCAGCCGGATATCCGCCGTCAGTTCGTCGAGTGTGAGCCGACCGCCGGCGTCGACGATGATGGCGAGCTTGGCAGCCAGCAATGGCTTGGGATGAAGTGCATCGATGGCGCTCCGCAGACGTTCAGTGAGCCCGCGCGCGTCAGCGATCTCCGACGGATCGACGCCGCTGAGCGGCGGGACTTCGATTGCAACACCGCTCTCCGGCACGATGCCGGCGCGATCGATATCGGCGGCCAGTCCGGGCATGCTCTCGGACGTCATGCCGCGAAGCTGAAAATTGCCGCGCGCGGTGATCTCGATCAGGCCGTTGCCATGTTCTTCAGTGGCTTTGGCCAGCGCGCGCAATTGCGCGACGGCGAGGCCTGGCGTCGATGGCCGCAAGCGAACTAGCAGACCGTCGCCCGTCGGCATCGGCGCGCTCAAGGAGGGGCAGGCGCCGCGAACCATGGAGGGTACGGGCGATGCAACGTCATCGTGACCGGCCTCTCCTTGCGAGAGGCACGTTTGTCCCTTTACCGTCTGCGTGTCAGCCGCAACCATAAGACTGCCCTTCATAAGGGACATTTCCTTGCACAAACCGGATCGGCGGGCAAACGATTTGGCATTTGGCTTTTATGCGAGATCGTCGAAATCCTGCCCCTTGCGCATGAGGTAGATATCCATGATCCACCCATGCCGGGCACGGGCCTCCGCCCGCGTCGCAAGAATCCGCTCGGAAACGTCGGCAAGCCTGCCGGCGATGGTGATCTCGTCCTTGGTGCCGAGATAAGCTCCCCAATAGATATAGGCATCGGGATCTTCGATCTTGCTGAAGGCCTGCTCGCCATCGAGCATGACGACGGCCGTTTCGGCAATGCCGGGAAAGCTTTCAGCGAGCCGCCTGCCTGTGGTGATCTGCACCGGCTTGCCGACGAGATTGAGGGGGATGCGATGGCTCGCCGTCAGCGCCTGGATGCTGGTGATGCCGGGAATAACGCTGTAATCGAGGGCAATATTCCCCCGACCAACGACACGCTCGAGAATGCGCAACGTGCTGTCGTAAAGGCCCGGATCGCCCCAGACGAGGAAGGCAGCGCTCTGACTTTCCGTCAGGTGCTCCAGAAACAGCTGTTCATAGGTCGCGGAAATCGCGTCATGCCATTCGTCGACGCTCTGCACATAGCTGCGGTCCGCCGTCTGGCGTGAAGGCACGTCATAGCTAACGAAGCGCGTGGCTTTATTGGTGACATAGCGCTCGCAAATCTCCTTGCGGACATCGGCGAGTTCGGCCTTGGCCGCGCCCTTGCTGGGGATGAGGATGACGTCGGCTGCATTCAGTGCATTGATCGCCTGCACGGTCATATGTTCGGGATTTCCGGTGCCGATACCGACGATGTGAATATGCCGCATATGCTTTGCCCTCGCTCTCAAGCGCTGTTTGCCGGAAGCGCTCGACCATTTCAAGAGCAGACGCTCAAGCCGATTGCCGGTCGAAGGTCCAGCGGCTGGCCATATAGGTGCGGGGTGACGTGCCGAGCATGCGGCGGAACATGGTGGTGAAGGCCGCCACGCTCTCGTAACCCGCTTCGAGCGCGACGTTGGTGACGGGCTGGCCCTCCGCAAGCTGCGGCAGGCAGGCAAAGACACTCGCCTGCTGACGCCAGGTCGTGAAGCTGATGCCGGTTTCCTTGCGGAACTGTCGGGTGAAGGTGCGGCGGCTCACCGAAAGCTTCTCGGCCCAGTCGTCCAGTCTGGCGTTGGGTGATGGATTGGCGAGATAGTCTCGGCAGAGTGCCGTCAACCGGCGGTCGGACGGGAAGGGCAGGCCGAGCGGGCGCTCAGGCAGCGTCGCGATCTCCTCGACAAGAAGAGAAAGGACCAGCTTGGCCTTGCGATGGCTGACGGGCGCTTCACCCAGCCGAATGGCCTCCAGAAGCAGGCTGCGGGCAAGATCCGTCACCTCGACGACGCGCGGCGCTTCATCCTTCGGCGGTTGGCCACGTGGCGTCACATAGACGGATTTCATGCTGACATCGCTCAGGATCTCGATCGAATGCTCCATTCCGACCGGGATGAAGAGAGCATGGCCCGGCGGCACCATCCAGCGGCCGCGCGCCGTCATGATCAGGGCGACGCCTGAGAAGATGCAAAGCAATTGCGTGCGGCGGTGATGATGCCAGGGAACAGTGTAGCCCTGTGGCGGCTCGGCACTATGGACGAGCACATCGGCGGGCGACTCCTCCATCCAGCGCACGTTCCGGACATGGTCGTCGTCGAGCGTTGCCAGCAACTGTTTCGATAGCTTTTCCATTTTGGCCCAATCGAGAAACTATTGGACCAAAACACGAAAGAAGGACACTCGCAAGACGTGTTAAAGGCGGATCAAGTCATATCGTCGGCAAATCTCGCTGACGCAGGAGGATTCCTCACATGGTTGCGGAAATTTCGGGTGCGCAGGCCCGATATCAGAAGACGACGATGTCGATCGTCATGGCGGTCAGCACGTGCCATCTGCTGAACGACACGATGCAATCGCTGCTGACGTCGCTCTACCCGATGTTCAGGGAGAATTATGCGCTCGATTTCGTGCAGATCGGCCTGCTGACGATGATGTTCCAGATCACGGCATCGCTGCTGCAGCCGGTGGTCGGCATCGTTACCGACAAATGGCCGATGCCCTATTCGCTGCCGGCCGGCATGGTCAGCACCTTTGCGGGCCTGCTGCTGCTCGGTTACGCCAGCAGTTTCAGCGTACTTCTGATCGCTGCAAGCCTGATCGGCTTCGGCTCTGCCATCTTCCATCCGGAGGCGTCTCGCGTTGCCCGTCTGGCGTCGGGCGGTCGCCACGGCTTGGCGCAGTCGCTCTTCCAGCTGGGCGGCAATGCCGGTTCGGCGATCGGGCCGCTGATCGCTGCATTCTTTGTTCTGCAGCACGGCCAGAAGAGCGTCGCCTGGCTTTCCGTGCTTGCTGTTATCGGCTTCATCGTTTTGAGCTGGGTCGGCAACTGGTTCATCAATCATCGTCGCCAGCAATCGGCGCGTCCGGCACCGAGCCGCGCCTTGCCGATCGCGCGCAACAAGGCGATGTGGGCGCTTGCAATCCTCATCCTGCTGACGGCAACGAAGAACGTCTACATGGCGAGCATATCGAGCTATTTCACCTTCTACGTCATCGACAAGTTCCATCTCGATGTCCGCGACGCGCAGCTGATGCTGTTCCTCTTCCTCGGCTCCGTCGCCGTTGGCACGATCATGGGCGGCCCGGTCGGCGATCGTCTGGGTGCGCGCTTCGTGATCTGGTTCTCGATCCTCGGCGTCATCCCATTTGCGCTGCTCATGCCCTATGCGAACCTGTTCTGGACCTGCGTCCTGACGGTCATCATCGGCCTCGTGCTGGCTTCGGCCTTCCCGGCGATCGTGGTCTTTGCGCAGGAGCTGATCCCCGGCCGCGTCGGGCTGATCGGCGGTATCTTCTTCGGCTTTGCCTTCGGTGCCGGCGGACTTGGCGCGGCCTGGCTCGGCGATTTCGCCGATGCGCGCGGCATTCCCTTCGTCTACACGATCTGCTCGTACCTGCCGCTCTTGGGGTTGTTCACGATCTTCCTGCCACGAATTCCGCGGCATTGATCGAAATCGGCGGGCAATAGGCCCGCCGCTTTTCTCATACGCTTAGCGAAAATCCTGCTTGTCAGGCATAGCGGCTTATCGCGAGGTCGGTCGCGTCGATATCCGGCTTGCGGCCGCTGACGAGATCGCTGATGACGCGCGCCGAGCCGGAGCTCATGGTCCATCCGAGCGTGCCGTGGCCGGTATTGAGGAACAATCCCTTGATCTTCGTTGGCCCGATGACGGGCGTGCCGTCCGGCGTCATCGGTCGCAGGCCCGACCAGAAGGAAGCCTTGGCGACATCGCCGCCGGGGAAGAGATCGGTGACGGAGTGTTCGAGTGTCTGCCGGCGGGGAAGGCCGAGATCATTGGTATAGCCGGAGATTTCAGCCATACCGCCGACGCGGATGCGATCGCCGAGGCGGGTGATCGCGATCTTGTAGGTCTCGTCCATGACCGTCGATTCCGGCGCGCGCGAGGCATCGGTGATCGGGATCGTCAGCGAGTAACCCTTGACCGGATAGACGGAGAGGCTGATGCCGAGCGGCTTCAATAGGAGCGGCGAATAGCTGCCAAGTGCGACGACGATCGCATCGGCGTCCATGCGCCCACGGTCGGTCATGACGGCGCGCACCTGCCCGCCCTCAACGTCGAGCCCCTTGATCGTCGTGCCGTACTGGAACTGGACGCCAAGATCGACCGCCTTCGCCGCAAGCGCATTGGTGAATTTGAAGCAATCTCCGGTCTCGTCCTTCGGCGTCAGGAGCCCACCGACGATCTTCCCGCGCACATGCTTAAGTGCCGGCTCGACCCGAATGCAGCCGTCGGGATCGAGCACTTCATAGGGAATACCATCGGCCGCCAGGGCCTTGACGTCCTTGGCCGATGCGTCGAGCTGCTGTTGCGTGCGGAAGAGCTGCAGCGTGCCCTGCATGCGTTCGTCATAGGCAATACCCGTCTCCTCGCGAACCTCAGCCAGCGAAATGCGGCTGTAATCGGCAAGGCGCAGCATCCGGCTCTTGTTGATCGCATAGCGTTCCGAGGTGCAGTTCGACAGCATCTTGACGAGCCATGACAGCATGGCGCCATCGACCTTCGGACGCAGGATCAGCGGCGCGTGGTGCATGAATAGCCACTTGATCGCCTTCATCGGAATGCCGGGAGCAGCCCAGGGCGAGCAGTAGCCGAACGAGACCTCGCCGGCATTGGCAAAACTCGTTTCCAGCGCCGGCCCTTGCTGTCGGTCTATGACCGTGACTTCGTGACCCGCCTTGGCGAGCTGATAGGCTGACGTCACGCCGATAATGCCGGCACCCAGAACGACGACTTTCATGATGTCCTCAGAGAATTGAGCTTTGGAAGATCAGCGATATTGACGGTGGAAGCGGTGGCCGAGACTGGTCAGGATTTCATAGGAAATCAAGCCGGCATCCCGCGCAAGATCATCCAGTGTCTGATGATCTCCGAGAACTTCCACCATGCTTCCGAAGGAGAGAGTGCCTTCGGGCAGAGCGCTGATATCGATCGTTGTGCTGTCCATCGACACACGGCCGACGATCGGCAGGCGCACGCCGTTGTAATAGACTGCACCGCGATCGCTGAGGCTGCGCGGAAGGCCGTCGGCATAACCGGCGGCGATCGTCGCAAGCCGGGTCTGGCGCTTCGTGACATGCACGCCGCCATAGCCGACACGCGCGCCTTCCGGAACGGTCCGCGTCTGCACGACGGCGACATCAAGCCTGACGATAGCTTCCATGGGGTTGGTAACGCCGCTCGTGGGCGCGCCGCCATAAAGAGCGATACCCGGCCGCGCTAGCACACCGTGAAAATCGCCGCCGAGGAAGATGCCGCCGGAGTTTGCGAACGAAACATCGTACTGCGGAAACTTCGCTGCGACACGGCGCATTTCGGCAAGCTGGTCGGCGTTTTGTCCGCTGCCGGCCTCGTCTGCGGAGGCGAGGTGGCTCATGATGAAGAGAATGTCGATGTCGTCCGATGTCTGCAGATGAGCAGCGACGGCGCTTCTGTCTTCCGGCGGGATACCCACCCGCGACATGCCGGTATCGAATTGCAGAACCGCTGGCAGCCTGCACTGAAGAGACCGCGCCGTCTGCGACCATTGCTGCAGCTGATCGAGCGAATTGATGACGGGCACGATGCCGCCGTCGGCGCAGGTGGCCTCATTACCGGGCAGCAGGCCGTTCAGCACGAAGACCGTTGCGTCGCCCGGGAGCTGTGGACGCAGCCGCAATGCCTCGATGAAGTGGGCGACGAGGAAGTGGCGGCAACCGCGCGCATAGAGCGCTTTCGATACTTGGCTGGCGCCAAGCCCATAGGAATCGGCCTTGACCACGGCAGCTGTCTTCGCCGGCACGACGACGGCGGATAGCTTGTCGTAATTCCGGCACAGCGCGGCCAGATCGATCGTCAGATAACCACACGCTCCGTTGTCGATCGCCAATTTCAGCGCTCGGGAATCCACAATGCCGCCGTCCATGTTCGCCCTCGTCTTTCAAAACAAGAGTATTGAAAGGATCGTGAAATTGCTCGCCAAACTGTGATTGATTATTGTGTAATTACGTTGATATTGAAACGATCTGCGAATTTTTGAAAGAATCCACATGGCCGCTCTCGATGCGATCGATCGCAATATTCTCCGCCTGCTTCGCCTCGACGCTCGCGTCAGCAATGCCAAGCTGGCAAGCGAGGTGGGGCTGTCGCCATCGGCCTGCCTGCGGCGCATCAAACTGATGGAGCAGGCGGGCGTGATCCGGGGCTATACGGCGCTGGTGGACACCTCCCAGGCGGAGGCATCGATCGCCGTCATCATCAACATCACGCTCGAACGGCAAACGGAGGAACACCTCGATCGCTTCGAGGCAGCGGTACGTAAACACCCCGAGATCAAGGAGTGCTTTCTGATGACGGGCGGCTCCGATTATCTGTTGCGTGTCGAGGTTGCCAATCCCGGCGATTTCGAGCGCATCCATAAGGATATTCTGTCGACCATGCCGGGAGTGCTGCGAATCCACTCGAGTTTCTCGATCCGCAATGTACTGGCGACGCGGCCGAAGAGCCTGCGTTGAATAGGCCGAGATTGTTTCGGCCTATCGAGGACGCTATTTTGCCGTATCGCGGGCTTGGTCCCAGCCTATGCCTGCTGCAGCGTCGACCTCACAGATCAAGCCGCTGGGCTCGTAACTGACATGGACTTTGCCATTCAACTCCGCCGCCAGCAGGCTTTCGATCAAGCGGGAGCCGAAGCCCTTGCGGGTCGGGGTGTTTACCACCGGCCCTCCCGATTCCTGCCAACGCAGCTTGAGCTGGTCGGTCTCGCCCATTTCCACGGACCAGGTGATCGCAACACGGCCATCCGCCACTGAAAGCGCACCGTATTTGGCGGCATTCGTCGCAAGCTCATGCAGCGCAAGCGATATGGAAACGACGGCTCTCGGCGCAAGCTTGATCGCCGGCCCGGAAATTTCGAACCTGTCCTTCGGATAGGGTGAAAGCGCCTGAGCGATGACGGCGGTCAATTCCGCCTGCTCCCATTGGCCGTGGATCAACAGGTCATGGGCGCGCGCCATGGAGGAGAGCCGCGCTTCGAATGTCTCGACGGATGCCTTGTCGACATCATCGCGCCCGAGGGTCTGACGTGCGATGGCCATGACGGTCGCAAGCACATTCTTGACGCGGTGATTGAGCTCGCCGACCAGCACCGTCTGCAGGCGTTCAGCTTCCTTCTTCGCACTGATGTCATGGGCGGTCTTCGAGGCTCCCACGATCCGGCCATAGGTGTCATAGATCGGCGAGACGCTGAGCAGGACGTCGACAAGTTCGCCGTTCCTGCGGCGCCGCTTCGTCTCATAGGGCTCGACCCTCTGACCTGCGCGGATCCGGGCGAGGATCGTCGTTTCTTCTTCGCTTCGGTCATCTGGGAGGAGCATCGTGACCGATCTGCCGACGGCCTCTTCGGCGGAGTGGCCGTAAAGCCTTTCCGCACCGGTATTCCAGCTTCTGATCACCATGTTGAGATCGATACTGAGGATCGCGTCGTCCGACGAGGCGATGATGGCTGCCAGACGCCGTTCGATTTGCTGTGCCTGCTTGCGTTCGGTGATGTCCGTGACCACCCCGGCGACGCGCTGGATGCGTCCGGAACCATCCCGCAGGCCGGAAACGGCGTTTGCAACCCATACGAGGCTGCCGTCCTTGCGGATATAGCGCTTTTCGATCTCGAAGTTCTCGCCGGTCGCCATCATCGTCTCGAACAGGCGCCTATTCTCGCGCAGATCGTCCGGGTAGGTGATGTCGTCCATCCGCATGCCGAGAAGCTCGGTTTCGGAGTAGCCGACGATCTCGCAGAAGCGCCCATTCACCTGAATGAAGCGGCCATCGAGTTCGCATTGGGCCATTCCCGTCGCGGATTGGGAAATGACGGCGCGGATCCGTTCCTCGCTTTCGCGCAATATCTGTTCGGAACGAACACGCTCCGTCGTCTCATTGACAATGCAGAAGACGCCCAGCACCTTGCCGTCCGCATTGCGAACAGGCGAATAGGAAATGTCGAAGTAGACCGTTTCGGGATAGCCGTAGCGCTCGATGTAGAAGGGGCGATCCTTGGCGACGACGGTCTGGCCGTCGTGAAGGACGGAGCGCAAAAGCGGTTCGAGGTCGTTCCAGAGCTCGGCCCAGTTTTCCCGTGCAGGGTGCCCCAAGGCGTGGGGATGCTTGTCGCCTATCGTCGGTGCATAGGCGTCGTTGTAAAGCGCAACAAAATCCTCGCCCCAGAACATGACGATCTGGGCTCGCGCGGAGAGCATGATATCGACGGCGGCGGTCAGACATGGGGGCCATGCCGATTTTGGACCGAGACTGGTCGCCGCCCAGTCGAAGCCAGAGATAAGCGCTGCCATCTCGTTGGTGTGACTTGCCAGTTCGGGCACGATATTCAGGATGCATCCTCTCTTGAGCGACAGTCATCCTCTAAAGGATGCTTTGGTTCCGCCCACGCTCGCGAGGACTCATAGCATATTCCCTGTCGCGGAGTGCAGAGAGAAAATTCGCTGATTTCAAAGTATTTTAAATAACATAGTAGATACTATAGTAGATCGTTCGTCGCGATCGCAAGTCTCAGTAAACCGCTCGTTTTGACTTTGGATGAGCATCGATCTGTTGCCGATCCGCTTGCGGCGGTCAGGTGTCGGGCCTTGCATGCATTTCGGCCGTCAGCCACCTTTCGAGCGCCAGGGCATCGGGCCTTCCGGCAATGTGCGGTGCGATCCAGAGCACCATGCGGCGCGGTCCCGGCAGGAAACCGAAAGGTGCCACAAGCCGGCCCGACGCCAGCTGATCGAGCACGAGCATCTGCGGCACGACCGCCATGCCGAGCCCGCATGCCGCCGCCTGGATCAGCAGATAGAAATGGTCGAAGGCCGCTTGCGGCGTCAGACGCAGATCCGCCTGTCCGGCTATGGCCTGCCAATCACTCCAGGCTTGCGGTCGTGTCTGCGTGGAGAGGATCGATGCATGTTCCATATCATCGGGACGCAAAATGCCAGAGCGGCTCAGATATTCGGGCGAACAGACAGGGCCGATGGCCTCGCCGCCGAGCTCCCGGATGATCGCATCCTTCGGGGGATCGATGACGCTCGAGCGGATGGCGAGGCTGATCTTGTCCCGGACAAAGTCGATCTGGTCGTAGTTCATGTTGAACTGAAGGGCGATGTGCGGATGGCGCTCGTGGAACTGGCCGATGCGCGGAATGATCCAGCCCATCATGATCGAGGAAGAACAGGACAGCGTCAGCGGGCTCGGGCGCACACGCTCGACGCTTGCCTGCATCAGGCCGAAGGCGCTCGCCAGCCCTTCCGCCAGACGCAGTCCTTCCGGGGTCGGCTCGGTCGAATGCGCCCGGCGGGTCACGAGGATGACGCCCAACGTCTCCTCGAGCCCGCGTATATGCCGGCTGATCGCGCCATGTGTGACGCAGAGTTCGTCTGCGGCCAATGTCATCGACCGGTGCCTGGCAGTCGCTTCGAATGCCTTAAGGGCATTCAAGGATGGAAGAGGGCCGCTCATTCTTTCGATTCCGCTGTCTCGTGATGTGATTTTTCCTCACATGATCGGGAGATTAAATCGTTTGCTTGCGGCTTGTCCATCCCGTTAGAGATCAAGGCTATTCGAGGGCGTATGCGGCCGAAGGCAGGAGCTGGAAGGGAAGTCGGAGTTTCCGTTCTGTCATCAACGCAAGCGGATCGCTGCGTCGTAAGGATTTCAGCACGGGGGGAGGGATTTTCATTGCAGCCCGGTAATCAGGAAATGTCACAGGTCGAGCGCTCGGCCATATCAAAGGTGTCGAAGCGGCTGGTGCCGTTTATCGCCTTGATGTTCTTCATCAACTTCCTTGACCGCACGGCGATTTCCTTCGCCGGGCCGAATGGCATGACGACGGACCTGGCGCTGACGGCAGCGCAGTTCGGTTTTGCTGCCGGCATCTTCTTCTTCGGCTACATCGTTCTTGAAATCCCGAGCAATCTCGCGCTCCATAAATACGGTGCGCGCCGTTGGCTTGCCCGCATCATGGTGAGCTGGGGCATTGTTGCGCTGCTCTTTACCTGGGTATCAAGCGCGACGGAGCTCTATGTGCTGCGCTTCCTGCTCGGGGTTGCTGAAGCCGGTTTCTTCCCGGGGGCGATCCTGTTCTTGAGCATGTGGGTGCCGGCCAAGCATCGCAGCAAGATCCTGGCCCTGTTCTATCTCGCCCAGCCGCTCACGACGGTCATCGGTGCGCCCTTCGCGGCGATGCTGATCCAGATGCATGGTCTCTTCGGTCTGGAGGGCTGGCGTGTTATGTTCTTCGGGGTTGCCGTTCCGGCTGTCATCGTCGGTATCATCACCTGGTTCTATCTTGCTGATCGGCCCGATGACGCAAAATGGCTGACGCAGGCCGAGAAGGATTGGCTGAATCGGGAGCTCGCCGGCGAGGAAAAGGCCAAGGCGGCCGTGCATGGCAAGATGACCGGTCTCGCCTTGACGGATGGCCGCGTCTGGCTGCTATCGGTCATCTATTTCGGGCTGATCTATGGCCTCTATGCGCTGGCCTTCTTCCTGCCGACGATCATTGCCGGTTTCGAGACGAAATTCGGCACGAAGTTCGATGTCTTTGACAAGGGGCTGATCACAGCCGTTCCCTATCTGCCGGCGGCGTTTGCCCTGTTCTTCTGGAGCCGTGATGCGTCCAGGCGCGGTGTGCGGCCGTGGCACATCGGCATTCCGGCTCTGGTTGGTGCCTTCAGCATTCCGGCAGCACTCTATATGGGCTCGCCAGAAGCGACGATCGTCATGATCACCCTGACGGCCTGCGCGATCTTTTCTGCTCTGCCGAACTTCTGGGCCATTCCGTCACGCTTCCTGACCGGACCGGCGGCCGCGGCCGGCATCGCGCTGATCAATACGATCGGCAACATTGCTGGCTTTGCCGCGCCCTATGTGACTGGCGTCGTCAAGGATGCGACCGGCCTTTATCAATTGCCGATGTTCATCGTCGGCGCGCTGATGCTACTGTCGGCGCTGTTGGCCTTCTCTTTGAATGGCAAGGTGCGGGAACCGCAAATTGCCGCTTCAGTCGGCAAGGGTTGAAATCGCCTTGGCGAATTAGTGCAAAGGCGGCCAAAGCTTGGCCGCCTTTGTTGTATCCATTCGTTGCCTTTGTGGGCCTAGCCGCGTGGGGTGAGATGGATGCCTGCCAAGGTGCAGCGCACCGAGCCGCCGGCGCGTTCGATAACGGGAATATCGAGGGCAACGATCTTGGCATGCTTTTCGATTGCCGTTCGCTGCTTATCGTTAAGTGCGACCAGCGCAGTCGTCGAAAGCGCGAGTATCCGGCCTTCCTTGCCTTGAAGCTCAATGGCATTGCCGGCGAAACTGGCGATCTGGGCATTGGTCAGATGTACGATGTCACGACCGGAACGCTCCAGACGGGCGACGATTTCGTCGCGCCTCCGGTCATCGGTCATCATGCTGGTTCCGATCATCGCAAAGTAGGTCGCGACGCACATCAATACGTTAGTATGATAGATCGGTACGGCGTTATCGTCGCGGGCATCGAACACCATCGGCTCGAAATTGAAGTGGGTACAGAAGCGTTCGAGGGCGATCGGATCGGTTCGGTCGGAACGCGCGGCATAGGCGACACGGTCGATGTGATCGAGCACCATCGCGCCGGTGCCTTCGAGAAACAGCCCATCCGGTTCAAGTCCGGAATAATCGACAACATCCTGGACACGGTAACGCTGCTTCAACATCTCGATGATGTCGCCACGCCGTTCGCGGCGCCGGCTCGGCGCTTTCATCGGATAGATTGCAACGTGGCCGCCAGCATGGGTCGAAAACCAGTTGTTGGGAAAGACCGAATCGGGCGTATCGGTACCCTTGTCTTCGAACAGATGAACGACGACACCATGGCCCTCGAGCGTTTCCGAAGCCCGCGTGATCTCGTCGAAGGCCTTGGATGCGAGATCGTCGCCTGCGTCGGAGGGAAGCTGGAAGCTGTTATCGGCTGCCGTTTCGGTGTTGACGGAAAAATGGTGTGGACGAATCATGACCACGGCCGCAGGTGCCTGCGTCGAATAGGCTGCCGGCATGGATGTTTCCTTACCCTGCGCGCTGCAACATGCCGAAGAGATCGCGCGGATCGTCCGGGTCGGCGATGATGTCGAGTTTCTGGAAATAGTCCGTGCTGGCGAGCTTTTCGCGGACGTAACGCAGGGCGGAAAAATCCTCGATCGCGAAACCGACGCTGTCGAACAGCGTGATCTGCCTGTCGCTGCTGCGGCCTTTGGCGCGGCCGCTCACGACCTGCCAGAGTTCGGTGACCGGATAATCCGGGTCCATCTGCTGGATTTCGCCTTCGATGCGGGTCTGCGGCGGATATTCGACGAAGGTGTCGGAGCGCAGCAGGATATCGCGGTGGAGCTCCGTCTTGCCGGGGCAGTCGCCGCCGATGGCGTTGATGTGGACGCCGGCGCCGACCATGTTGTCGGTGAGGATCGTGGCATACTGCTTGTCGGCCGTGCAGGTCGTGATGATATCGGCGCCTTCGATGGCGGCTTGAGCCGAGGTGCAGGGCACAAGCTTCAGGCCGGTCTTCGCAAGATTGCGCGCTGTCTTTTCCGTCGCTCTCGGGTCGATGTCGTAGAGGCGGACTTCCTCTATACCGAGAACCGCCTTCATCGCCAGTGCCTGGAACTCAGCCTGTGCGCCGTTGCCAATCAGGGTGAGGCGGCGCGAATTGGCAGGCGCCAGATGTCTTGCCGCCATCGCCGAGGTTGCCGCCGTGCGCAGCGCCGTCAGCAGCGTCATCTCGGTCAAAAGCACGGGGTAGCCAGTCGAAACCTCTGCAAGCAGGCCAAAGGCCGTCACTGTCTGCAGTCCCTGTGCCATGTTCTTCGGATGGCCGTTGACATATTTGAAGCTGTAGACCGCCCCATCCGAGGTCGGCATCAGTTCGATGACGCCGTCATGCGAGTGGGAGGCGACGCGGGGCGTCTTGTCGAATTGGTCCCAGCGGCGAAAGTCGGCTTCGATGGCATCCGTGAGTTCAATAAGCACGGTTTCGATGCCGACATGATGGACGAGCCGCATCATGTTCTCGACGCTGACGAAGGGAATGAAAGCTCTTTCCGATGGGAGCGGTGCGGACATTCTCGTATCCTCGATGGAAATCATTTGCCCTAGGGTACCAAGCGGATCGATTGACTGAAATCGCAAAACTGTGCCAGTTTTGGCATGGCTTTGTACAAATTACCCATAATTTTTGACGAAATGGACAAGATCAGGATCGCGCGATGACGCTCGCCAAATATATTCCCGATGACCTCGACCGGCGTATCATCGCTCATCTGCGCGCCGATGGCCGTGCTTCGCTCTCCAAACTGTCGGATGCCTTGGGTGTGGCGCGCGGCACGGTGCAGAACCGGTTGGATCGGTTGATCGATACGGGCACGCTGCTCGGCTTCACCGTAAGGGTCCGGGAAGACTATGAAGAGCAAACCGTTCACGCCGTCATGATGATCGAAGTCGTCGGGAAATCGACGACGCAGGTCATTCGTAGGCTGCGGGGCCTGCCCGAAATTTATTCGCTGCATACGACGAACGGCAATTGGGACCTGGTCGCCAATATCCGTGCGACCAGCCTGTCCGACTTCGACCGCGTGTTGCGCGAGGTGCGGATGATCGATGGTGTTGCGAACAGCGAGACCAGCTTGTTGCTGAGCAGCCTCTGATAGGCACATTAAAGGTTGCCGCTCGTAACCGGCCTGTTATGAGCGGCGCGCACGCAATATGCGCTTCCATAGGGTGCCGCCCAGGAAGCGATTGAACAGGATGAAATAGGCGACGATCAGAACGAAAAGCAGCAGCGCCGGCAGGCCATTGAGCTGGAAGCCGTCCGCCGTCTTGCCGCCGAAGACAGATGCAATAATGTAGCCGAAAACCAGGAAGGCGGTCAGGAAATCAAAGATGGCGGCAAGCACGATGCGCCAGGTGGCTGGCTGCGCCGCGGGATTTGTGTCAGACATCGTTGGACCCTATCTCATTTGCAAAAGATGTCGGTAGGAGCGCACGGCCGCTAGCCGACGGACCACATCGCCGATACATCCAATATGGCAGAGCTTTGTCAATCGCGCTGGCGGCCATGGCCGATATAACGAGCCATTTTGGTTCTCTTGCGCGGGGATCGGCCATCAGGCAGTCGAGCCGAACGGAAGCGCAGGCACGCCGTGCCACGTAGCTTGAAAACTCGCGGCTTGTTGTTATGATTTCGTATGGAACTTACGTTACTCGCCTACGCCCTTGCCTGGACCGTGCTCGGCCTGATCGTTGTGACCACGGTCGTCCCGGTCGGGGCGAAGTATCCGTTCATGGCAATGGCGAGCATCGACAGCGTCATCCCGTTCGGCCTTTTGGGATTTCTGTTTGTCATGGCTTACCCCGAAGACCGCCGCATCATTGCTCTTGCGTGCATACTGGTCGCAGCTGCAAGCGAGGCGCTCGCGTTGATCCTGCCGCAGAAGTGTCTGCGGATCGAGCGTGCGATCTTGAAAGTGCTTGCGACGGTATCAGGTCTGCTTTTGGGTGCATTGTTCATGGAGTGCATGCTGCAGGCGTCGTAATTTGCCCGCAGCACATTAAGCCAGTCGACCTTATGCATCCACCGTGCTTTCGCAGAGCAAATGAATGCTCATATCTTCCATATACAACTAGCGGTCCGATGGCTTGCCGCTTTGGCTCTCCAGCCGATAGCGATGTCCTGGATAAACCAGCCGTGCCGTAGAGACGATGCCGCGCGCCGACCATGTGCGTCTCCAGATCGTCAGGCAGGGTTCGGTTTTCAGGATCGTCAGCAGCTTGCATTCCCAGGCCTGCGGCATGACGGCTTCGACGACATGTTCTGAGCCGCTGAGCGGAGCGACAGCCGAGAGATAGGCGTTCGGCGTCATGTCGGTAAAATCCTGCTGCAGGTAGTCGGGTGCAGCGTCTGGGTGGACATGCCGGTCCTCGATCTGCACCGGCACGCCATTCTCGCTATGCACGATCAGCGAATGGAAAACCGGTGATCCGATGCCGAGTTCCAGTGCGTCGGCGACGTCCGGCGAGGCGGCTTCCTGGGCAAGGACAATGACGGTTGCCTGGTGGGAATGGCCGCGTTCGGCGATTTCCTCGGCGATGTTGCGAACCTCGAACAGGGCCGATGCGCCCTTGCGCTCGGCGACAAAGGAGCCGACCCCCTGAATGCGGACAAGCTCGCCTTCATTGGCCAGTTCCCGCAGTGCGCGATTGGCCGTCATCTTGCTGACGCCAAGTTCGACCACCAGTTCGTTTTCGGAGGGAACGCGATATTTGGGCGGCCACTCGCCACTATGAATGCGGTCGAGTATCATCTGCTTGACGCCGGCATAGAGAGGTGCGGCATCATTTTCCGCCAGTTCGCGTTTCATCTCGCCGGAACGCTTCATTGCCTATTCCCTTCGCACCGGGTGAATCTGCCTCGAAAACAACTTTCCCACTTGCATATCATAAATTATCACATATGGTACCCTATACAACCTCGCAATCAACCCTAAAAATTTAATTGGGAAAGCGGGCAAGCCGGCGAAGATCGGTAGGAAGTGCTGCAAGGCCTGTTTCAACCTCAGAGGAGCTCTACACAATGAAATTCAGTGCAATTCTCTTGTCAGGCGTCATGGCTGCCGCCGCGTTTGCGGCTCCGGCTGTCGCCAAGGACTGGAAGACGGCGACGATCACCTTGGAAGGTGCCTACGCCCCCTGGAACATGACAAATGCCGATGGCACGCTCGGCGGCTTCGAGCCGGAGCTTGCCAAGGTTCTGTGCGAACGCGCCAAGATCGACTGCAAGCTCGTCGCCTCCGACTGGGACGGCATGATCCCGGCGCTGAACGCCGGCAAGTTCGATGTCATCATGGATGCTCTCTCGATCACCGACGAGCGCAAGCAGGTCATCGGCTTCACCATTCCTTACGCTGCAACGCCCGCCGCCTTCGCGACCGCCAAGGATAGCCCGCTTGCAAATGCTGCAGGCACCGGCGCCACGATCAAGATGACCCCCGGCCAGACCGGCGTCAAAGAAATCGACGTCCTGAAGGAAGCCTTCAAGGGCAAGACGATCGGCATCCAGGCCGCAACCGTCTATGCCAAGTTCGTCTATGACAATTTCGGCTCGATCGCCACGATCCGCGAATACAAGACCGGCGCCGACCGCGATCTTGATCTGCAGAATGGCCGTATCGATCTTGGCTTCGACGATGCCGTCTACTTCGCGAACGCCTTTGCCAGCGCCAACGACTCGCTTGCCTTCACCGGTCCGGAAATCGCCGGCTCCATCTGGGGCGAGGGCGAAGGCCTGGGCATCCGCAAGGCCGATACCGATCTGCGCGACAAGTTCAACGAGGCGATCAAGTCTGCACTTGCAGATGGCACCATCAAGACCCTGTCGATGAAGTGGTTCAAGGTCGACGTCAGCCCGGAATGATCCGTGCGGCCTGCGGGCCGCTATTTTCGGTCTCCGGCTTTGCTGCCGGGGACCGCATGATATCCTGACGCCTGAAACTGCCACAGACAGGGATTGGATCTATGGCAAGCTTGCAATTGCTGGGCTTCGGCTCGAACGGGTGGGGCGCGCTGCTGCTCGTGGCCACTTTGATGACGCTCGCCGTCACGGCGACGGCTTTGGCCATCGGGGCCGTGTTGGGTGCGATCATTGCTTTCGCGAAGCTTTCCGGAAGCCTGGTGCTGAAGACGCTCGGCAATATCTACACGACAGTCTTCCGCGGTGTTCCCGAGCTTCTGATCATCTATCTGATCTATTTCGGCGGTTCGTCGGCTGTGACATCGATCGGCAAATGGCTTGGTTACGAGGGTTTTCTCGGCCTGCCGTCCTTTGCCGCGGGTGCTCTCGCCGTCGGTATCATTTCCGGCGCGTATCAGGCAGAGGTTTTTCGTGGTGCCTATCTCGCCATTTCCAAAGGCGAGCTTGAGGCGGCGTCTGCAATCGGCATGCATCGTGGCTTGCGTCTTCGCCGCATCATCATTCCGCAGGTCTTCCGCTTCGCCATTCCCGGCCTCGGCAATGTCTGGCAGCTCAGCCTCAAGGATTCCGCTTTGATCTCGGTGACCGGCCTTGCGGAATTGATGCGCACCAGCCAGGTGGCTGCGGGCTCTACGCGCCAATATTTCCTCTTTTTCATCGCCGGCGGCATTCTGTATCTGGTCCTGACCAGCCTGTCGGACCGCATCTTCAACAAGGCCGAACGACGCGCCAATCGCAGCATGCCGGCTGCGACGATCGGCCAGGCTTGAGGAGGAAGATATGGATTTCGATTTTCTCTCGAGCACGATGGTCACGCTGCTGAAAGCAGTGCCGATGACGCTTCTGCTGTTCTTCCTGTCGATTCTGTGTGGCGGCATTCTTGCGCTTGTCATCGTCGCCATGCGCGTCAGCGGCAATCCGATCCTGTCCGGCTTTGCCAAGGGTTACATCTTCGTGTTCCGTGGCTCGCCGCTGCTGATCCAGATGTTCCTGGTGTTCTACGGTTTGGCGCAATTCTCGATCATCCGCTACTCATTCCTCTGGCCGTTCCTGCGTGAACCGGTCGTCTGCGCGATCCTGTCGCTGGCACTTTGCACCGCCGGCTATTCGGCCGAGATTTTTCGCGGCGGCATCCGTGCCGTCTCGCCAAAGGAGATCGAGGCGGCGCGCGCCATCGGCATGTCTGGCTTCCTGCTCGTTCGCCGCATCATTGCGCCGATCGCCTTTCGCCACGCGCTGCCGGCCTATTCGACCGAGATCGTGCTGATGATGAAGTCGACGGCGCTCGCAAGTCTCGTCACGGTCTGGGAGGTCACGGGCGTCGCCCAGCGGCTCATCTCGCAGACCTATCGCACGATGGAAGTCTTCATCTGCGCCGCGATCATTTACCTTGTGCTGAATTTCGTCATTCTGCAGGCCATGGCCCTGCTGGAATATTCTCTGTCCCGCCATCGCCGTGCGATCCCGCCGGCGCTGAAGGCCTAAAGCTTACTGGAGCAGGCAAATCATGCCAGGTGTCACCCGACTTTCCGTCCGCAACATCCGTAAGAGCTTCGGTACTCATGAAGTCTTGCGCGGCATTTCCCTCGATGCTCAGGATGGCGATGTGATTTCGCTGCTCGGCGCTTCCGGCTCGGGCAAATCGACCTTCCTTCGCTGCATCAACCTCCTCGAAATCGCCACCGATGGCGAGATCTGGGTGGATGGCGAGCAGATCCGCATGGTTCACAAGAATGGCAAGAGCTATCCGGCGAGCCACAAGCAGGTGGATCATATCCGCTCCGAACTCGGCATGGTGTTCCAGAGCTTCAATCTCTGGTCCCACATGACCATTTTGCAGAATGTGATCGAGGGTCCGGTTCACGTTCTGAGGCGTCCACGCGCTGAATGCATTGCCGAGGCCGAAGCGCTGCTGGAGAAGGTCGGCATTGCCGACAAGCGCCACGCCTATCCCGCCCATCTCTCCGGCGGCCAGCAGCAGCGTGCGGCGATCGCACGCGCCCTTGCCATGAAGCCGAAGCTGATGCTGTTCGACGAGCCGACTTCGGCGCTCGATCCCGAGCTTGTCGGTGAAGTGCTGCGCGTCATGCGCTCGCTTGCCGAGGAAGGTACGACGATGCTGGTCGTGACCCACGAAATGAGCTTTGCTCGCAACGTTTCCAACCGGGTCGTCTTCATGAAGGAAGGCCTTGTCGAAAGCAGCGGCACGCCGGACGAGATGTTCGGCGGCGGCGCGTCGCCAGCCTTCCGCCAGTTCATCGGTCATTTCGGAAACGGGCAATGACCGTCACCATCGACAAGCTATTGTCCTGGCGCGACGTCGCGCGCGTCGGTGCCGGTGAGCCTTTGTCTCTCTCTGATGTTGCCTGGGAACGAGTTGTCCAGGCAAGCCGTATCGTCGAGCGTATCGTCGAAACGGGCGTGCGCGCCTATGGCATCAATACCGGCGTCGGCGCCTTGTCCGATACGGTTGTTGATCGAGACTCGCAGAGCCGGCTGTCGCGCAACATCATCCTCAGCCATGCCTGCGGTGTCGGTCCCTTGTTGCCGGCGCGCGAGGTGCGTTCGATCATTGCGGCGCAGATCGCCAATTTCGCCCATGGCCATTCCGGCGTCCGGCCCGAGATCGTCCGCCACCTTGCGGCATTTCTGGAACATGACTGCATTCCGGAAATCCCGTCCAAGGGTTCTGCCGGCTATCTCACGCACAATGCCCATACGGCGCTCGTCCTCATCGGCGAGGGCCAAGCTATCGTGAAGGGCAAGTCGATGAGCGGCGCCGAGGCGCTTGCAGCAATTGGCCTCAGCCCCCTGGTGCTCGGCGCCAAGGAAGGCCTGAGCCTCGTGAACGGCACGGCCTGCGCCACCGGATTGTCCGCGCTCGCCGTCTCCCGCGCCGACCGCCTGCTGGATTGGGCCGATGCCATTGCCGCCCTGACGCTGGAGGCCGTGGGCTGCCAGATGGCGGCTTTCGACGAAAACGTGCTGGCGTTACGCCCATCGGCAGGCATTGCCAAGGTCGGCCGCAGCCTGCGCAACCGCCTGAATGGCAGCGGCCTCGTCGCTGCGGCTCTTGGCCGGCGGACACAGGATGCCTTGAGCCTGCGGTCGGTCCCCCACGCGCATGGCGCAGCCTGGGATGTCTTCGAGCAGACGGCTCGTATCGTCGATCAGGAACTGGCTTCGGTGACGGATAATCCGGCTGTTTCGGGCACGCCGGAACAGCCGATCGTCTCTTCCGAAGCGCATGCGGTGGCTCCGGCCCTCGGACAGGCCGCCGATAGCCTGGCGATTGCCATCGCTCAGATATCAGCCATGAGCGAGCGCCGGACGGATCGCCTCGTCAATCCATTGGTCAGCGGCCTGCCGCCCTTCCTCGCGAGCGATCCCGGCAGCCATTCCGGCTTCATGATCGCGCAATACACGGCAGCCGCGCTCAGCAACGACAACAGGCGCTTGGCCGCTCCCGCATCGCTTGATGGCGGCCTGACCTCCGGCCTTCAGGAAGATTTCCTTGCCCATCCGACAGCGGCCGCCGGCAAGCTGCTCACCATCCTCGACAATGCCGAATACATCCTGGCGATCGAGCTGATGGCGGCGGCGCAGGCTCACGATTTTCTCGTCTCGCAGGGAACACGGGCGGCGGGAACCGAACGTGTCTACACGGCGGCTCGTTCATGCGTGCCGATCTATGGCGACGATCGCCCGCTGAATGCGGATATGGAAGCCTTGCGGGACATGATCGCTCAGGTCGCGCCACCTGCCAAAAATGAAACTGGAGCATAAGATGCCTGCGGAATTCGACGTTGCCGTCGTCGGCCTCGGCGCGATGGGAAGTGCTGCCGTGTCTTTTGCCGCCGCTCGCGGTGCGAAGGTAATCGGCATCGAGGCGCATTTCCCCGCTCATGCGCTCAGCTCCTCGCATGGCGACAGCCGTCTGATCCGCCTCGGCTATTTCGAGGACCCGTCCTATGTCCCGCTCTTGAAACGAGCCTATCAAAATTGGCGCTCGCTCGAGGCGCGGTTGCGCGCCGAGATCCTGACGGTGACCGGCGTTCTGCAGATTGGCGCTCCCGGCAGCAAGATCGTCAGTGGCACACGTGCCTCCTGCGATATGCATGGATTGTCGCATGAAATACTCGACCGTGACGCCATGAAGCGCCGCTTTCCGGCCTTCGCGCTGGAGGAAGGCGAGGTCGGGCTGCTTGATCCGCAGGGCGGGTATGTGCGTCCGGAAGCGGCGGTCATGGGCTATCTGAAGCTTGCGGCGGAAGATGGTGCTGTGCTGCATTTTGGCGAACGCATTGTTGCCATTGAGCCCGATGATGCAGGCGTGACGGTGGTTTCCTCGACAGGACGATATCGCGCTCGCAAGGTGATCGTGGCAACCGGTGCATGGATCGCCGAGCTGGTGCCGCAATTGCAGGCGCATGCGCAGCCGATCCGGCAGGTGGTCGCCTGGTACCAGCCAAAGGGTGGCTTCGTCGCCGAGCCGCAGCGCATGCCCTGTTTCTTGCGCGACGAAGGGGCAGACGGCTCCTATTTCGGTTTCCCGGCCATCGGTGTCGATGGCGTCAAAATCGGCCGCCACGCGCATTTCAGGGAGCCGATCGACCCGACCATGCCCAATCCGCCGGTCAATGACGCCGACACCGATCTGCTTGACGGCTTTGCCCGCAAGCGCTTGCCGGAGGCAGCATCGTTTCGCGCGCGGGCGACGACCTGCCGTTACACCATGTTACCGAGCGAGGATTTCCTAATCGATACAATGCCAGGACAGCCAAATGTCGTGGTCTCGTCGGCCTGTTCCGGCCACGGCTTCAAATTTACGAGCGTTGTCGGCGAGATTCTCGCCGACCTGGCGCTTGAAGGCGGCAGCGCACTGCCGACGGCTCTCTTCTCCTTCGAGAAGCACTTTGGCGGCCAATCGGCTTAGCCGCCAATCTCGCGGACGGTCTAGCCGATTGTCATACGTCGCAGGACATCCGATTTGAAATAGAAGTGCTGAGCAAACGCTCCGAAGATGTGCAGCACGACGACAATCCAAAGCAGCGTCTTGATCGGGCCGCCATGGACGAAGGCGGCGGTATCGATACCAAAATAATAGGCGGCTATTCCCGATAGGGGCATTGCGAAGATCAGTGCATAGAGCAGGAAATGCGTGATACTTGCGATGTAGTGCAGAAACGCGGGCTGACCGTCCGGCAACGCTGGGACATCGGACACCAGTCTCAAGCCAAGGCGCACGATAGCCAGCAGCAGGATCGCGATCCCGGCATAGGCATGGATATTGGCGCTGGAGATATCGGCCGGCGTCGGGATCTGCCCGTGGCGCACGAGACGCCGCCAGGCGTTCATGCCATCGGGAAACAAGAGATTGAAGAAGATGAGGATGGCCATAAGCCAGTGAAGAATGCGTTGCGGAACAGAATAGGTCGATCTGGCAGGCATCGGATCTCCTTAGATTGGAATTGTTCTAAAGGTAGAACATGATTCTAACGATAACCTGAATGCGAGCACTTTGGGGGCTGAGGCGGTCCGCTCTGCGTTGCTAGCCAGGGAGATATCCCGGAGAGCTATCAAGCTTCTCCGGGACTTCGTTGCATCAGCTCAACACGGCGCGTGGCTCGAGAAAGGACTCGAGGCCGAAGACGCCGAATTCGCGGCCCACGCCGGATTGCTTGAAGCCACCAAAGGGGGCTTGCGGCTCGTGCGGCGCACCGTTGATGACGACGCGGCCTGCGTCGATCTGCTCGGCGATCCGCTTTGCCCTGGCGACATCGGAGGAAAAGACATAGGCCTGCAGGCCGTAGACCGTGTCGTTGGCGATTTCGAGCGCATCTGCTTCATCACGATAGGGGATAACACACAGCACGGGTCCGAAGATCTCTTCGCGCGCGATCCTCATGTCATTGTTGACGCTGGAGAAGATCGTCGGGCGAACGAACCAGCCGCGATTGAGCCCTTCGGGCCGTCCTTCGCCGCCGACGACGAGCCGGGCGCCTTCCTCCTGGCCGAGGCGGATATAGGATTGCACGCGATCCCACTGCTTCTGGCTGACCATCGGGCCGACGCTGACCGTCGGGTCGTTGGCGTTGCCGACCTTGAGCGTCGCAACTGCCTGGGTCAGTCGATCATGGATTTCCGCCAACCGGCTTTCGGGAGCGAGAATGCGGGTGCCGGCGATACAGGCCTGACCGCTATTGGCAAAGCCGGCTGCAAGGACCTGCGGAATGACGGTATCGAGCTCGGCATCGTCCAGAATGATGTTCGGGCTTTTGCCGCCAAGTTCCAGTGTCACGCGCTTCAGGGTCGCAGATGCGGCTTGAAGGATAGCCCGGCCCGTTACCGTCGAACCGGTGAAGCTGATCTTGGCGATGTCGCGATGGCTGCTGAGAGCGGCACCCACGACATGGCCGTAGCCATTGACGATGTTGAAGACACCATTCGGCAGGCCGGCCGCGTGCAGGCATTCGGTGATGAGCTGCGTCTGGATCGCGCTCATTTCCGAGGGCTTGATCACCATGGTCGTGCCGGCTGCAATGGCAGTCGCGAGCTTGCTGCAGATAAAGCCATAATTGCTGTTCCAAGGGGTGATGGCGGCGGCGACGCCGGCAGGTCGCATCTCGACTTCGGCGTGGCCGATGCGACGGCGAAATTCGTAGGTCTCGAGCGTCTTCGCCATATTGAGGAAGGCGCCGGCGGCGTGCGGCACCGAAAAGCCGATGAAGGATGCCGGCGCGCCATATTCCTCGCGCATGGCGTCGGTGAGATCGGCGGTACGTGCTGCGACCGCATCGTGCAAGCTTTGCAACATGGCGATACGCTCGGCTTTCGAGCTTTGCGACATCGTCGGAAATGCCGTCTTGGCAGCGCGGACGGCATTGTCGACATCCAGCTCGTCGCCAAGATGTACGATGCCGATCTGTTCTTCGGTGGCCGGGTTGAAAAGAGGGGCGCTCTCCGTGCCGTGCGGCCGAACGAAGCTGCCGTTGATATAGATGGTTTCTATCCTGCGCATATGCGTCTCCTTTATCTTTTCGAAAGAGGTAAGACGCGCTATCTGTTCGGTCTAGTAGGACAGAAATGGACAGGCTGATGAGAAAAATCGCGCAATGAAGGCAAGTCTGGCGGAGCTTGAGGCGATCGCGGCCGTTGCGCGCCATGGCGGCTTCCGCGCGGCTGCGCGCGAGCTCGGCATGTCCTCCTCCGCGCTCAGCCATGCGGTTGCTGCGCTGGAGGAGCGCCTGTCCGTGCGGATATTCAACAGAACAACGCGCAGCGTGACGCTCTCGGATGCCGGGGAACGTTTCGTTGCGGAGGTGGCTCCGGCGCTGGCTGTGATCGACAGGGCGATCGAAAATGCGGGCCTATCTTCCGGTGCGGTATCGGGCACGCTTCGCCTCAACATGGCGCCGGGTGCCGCGCGCATACTTCTTGCGCCGCTTATCCTCGAATATGGCCGGCGCTATCCCGATGTCGAAATCGAGATCGTCACCGATAACGCCCTCGTCGACGTCATCGGCAAAGGCTTCGATGCCGGTGTGCGCCTTGCCGAGTCCGTGCCAACGGATATGGTCGCAATACCCATCCTTCCGACGCTGCGCTCGCTTGTGGTCGGCTCGCCTGCCTATTTCGGCAACAGGTCGCGCCCGCTCGTTCCCGACGATCTCCTGCAGCACCGTTGCATTCGTGCCCGCATGGCGAGCGGCAAGCTTTATCGCTGGGAGTTCGAGCGGCACGGTCAATCCATTCTCATTGATGCGCCGGGAAGCCTCATTCTCGATGCTTCCGACCTGATGCTGAGCGCCGCACTCGATGGGGCGGGGCTCGCCTATATCAGCGAGGGTGCCGTTGCCGACCACATAGCCGCCGGCGAGCTGATCTCCGTGCTGGAGGATTGGAGCCCACCCTATCCGGGGCTCAGTCTGTATTTCGCCCAGCGACGCCAGATGCCGGCGCGGCTGCGGGCGCTGATTGAGCTGATCCGCGAGCAGAACGCCTCCAGCGGAACGCCGAGGAAAGATTAAGTTTCGGACATAAATCTTCATGGCGCTTGAGCGCCGCCACATCGGGAGGTAGCCATGTTCCCTCGGAGATTATCGAAACGATTGCTTGGAAGGTGAGTTTGCCATGGACCAGAACATCGAAGCCGTTCTCGAAGCCTATCATGAGCTTATTCGCGAGGAGCACAGCAAGCCACGGGAAATTCCGGCAGGCGGGCGCGATGGCGGCCAGGATCGACGCCTGCGCGCCGTCGGACCGGAGACCGGTCGTCTGCTCAATATTCTGGCGAAAAGCCTCAAGGCGCCCATCATTCTCGAGCTTGGGACCTCCTTCGGCTATTCCGGCATCTGGTTGGCCGAAGCCGCGCGCGCAAGCGGCGGGAAGCTCATCTCAATGGAGCTGCACGCCTACAAGACCGAATTTGCCAGGGAGATGGCCGAAAAGGCAGGGCTGTCGGAGCATATTGATTTCCAGATCGGCGATGCTGTGGAGATGATCAAGGCGCTTCCCGGCGGCGTCGATTTCGTTCTGGTCGACCTGTGGAAGGATCTCTACATTCCCTGCCTGGAAGCCTTCTACCCGAAGCTCAATCCTGGCGCGATTATCGTTGCCGACAATATGTTCATGCCCGGCAATGAGGACGTGAAGCGATACGGCGAGGCCGTTCGCGCCAAGCCGGGGATCACGTCCATTCTGTTGCCGGTCGGCTCCGGGATCGAAGTCAGCCGCTACGATCCCGCATAAGGGAAAACGGCGGCCCCATTCATGGGGCCGCCGGCCGTTTGCTTTACTTGCCGGCTTCCTTGGCTGCTTTTTCGATCACGGCCGCGACCTTTTCCGGCTGTGAAGCGAAGACAGCGTGGCTTCCCTTTATTTCGGTGACATCGCTGCCGGCGCGCTTCGCCATATCACGCTCAAGGTCCGGATTGATGGAGCGGTCGTTGGTCGCGACGACGGCCCAGCTCTTCTTTGCCTTCCACGAGGGATCGCCGACTTTGGCGGTAAAGGCGGCCTTCGATGCAAAGACTTGCGACCTCGCCAGGAAAGCGGCCTCGTCCTTCGGCAGGTCTGCGGCAAAGTCGGCTGCGAATGTCGCCGGATCGAGATAGAGATATTGACCGTCCTTGGTCTCGCGGATGTTCATGCTACCTGCCGGCTTGGAGCTCGCGAGGCTGATCAGGCTCTCGCCCTTGTCCGGCTGAAACGCCGCGACATAGACGAGGCCGGCTACATCTGGGCGATTGCCCGCTTCGGTGATGACCATGCCGCCATAGCTGTGGCCGACAAGCAGGCTCGGCCCGGTCTGAAGGTCGAGTACGCGGTTGGTGGCAGCGACATCGTCGGCAAGCGAGGTAATCGGCTCCTGCACCACAGTGACGTTGAAGCCGTCCTTCTCAAGGATATCGGCGGCCTTGCGCCATCCCGAACCATCGGCAAGGGCGCCGTGGACGATGACGATGTTCTTGACCTCGGCTGCCTGTGCGGCAAAGGCAAAAGTGCTTGCGGCAAGACCGAGGGCGAAGAGGGAAAGAAAACGGGTCTTCATGGGTGTAACTCCTGTCAGTTGAGGTTCATGCTTGGGGTGAAGAGGGAATTTCAGCCGAAGGTGAAGGCGTAGGCCTGGACCCCGGGATCGAGGAAACGGATTTCGAAGTTGCGGGCGGTGACGTCTCCAGACTGGCGGACGAGCTGGTAGAGCTTGGTTGCCGTCACGGTGCCATTGCCGTCGGCGTCGATATCGGAGCCATGGTTGGCGCCGGGCGCCTTTCCGTCCACGGTCACCTGAAAGCGGATCGGCTTTCCGTCAGCCGAGGGTCCAAGGACGAGGTGCAGGTCGCGGGCGCTGAAGCGGTAGCTGATGCCACCGCCTGCCTTGTTCAGCGATGCCTCTTCCGGGCCGACCGTCCAGGTGCCCGCCAGACCCCATTGGTTGAGGCCGGGATTGGCAACGGAATAGTCGGCCGCGGTATCTGCCTTCAGGCCTTCGGGGGAGACGAAGCCGGTTGCCTGGCTATAGCCGACATAGGTCTCGCCGGAGCGGATATGACCGAGGTCCGGGCTTGCTTCCGCACCCTTAGCATCCGGAATAACCGAGCCGCTCTGGGCCATGTCGCTGCCGGCTTCGCGCAGGAGATCCTGAATTGCCTGCTCGGTCTGGCGATAATTGCCTTCACCGAAGTGCTGGTAGCGGATCTGCCCCTTGGCATCGATCAGGTAGTGGGCCGGCCAGTAATTGTTCTCGAAGGCGCGCCAGATGCGGTAGTCGTTGTCGATTGCGACCGGATAGCCGATCTTGAAGTCGGCGATCGCCTTCTTGACGTTATCGACGTTCTTTTCGAAGGCGAATTCGGGAGCATGGACCCCGATCACGACAAGACCCTGATCCTTATACTTTTCCGCCCAGGCACGAACATAGGGGATAGTGCGGATGCAGTTGATGCAGGAATAGGTCCAGAAGTCGACCAGCACGACCTTGCCGCGAAGCTCGGCCGTCGTCAGCGGTTGCGAATTCAGCCAGGTGACGGCGCCATCGAGGGAAGGGGCGGGGCCTTCGATGGGAAGGTCGCTGCGGAAGGGGCGTCTGGCGTCGGTTGCAACCTTCATGGCGCTATTGCTGGCAACCTCGGTTTCCGGAGCCGAAGCCTTGCTGTGCAGCTTCTCGAGCAAAGCCTGTTCGAACGAGCCAGTGCTTGCATAGGAAAGGCGGGCGAGCAGCCCGGTATCGAATCCAAGCGCGATGGCCGCAACGCCGGCCAGAACGGCCGCTCCCGCGAACTGGCGGATGCGTTCGCTGACACCAAGGGACTGCTTCATGCGCGCAAAGATCTTGCCGCCGGCAAAGAGGGCGACGGCAAGCGATGTCGCAGCACCGGCACCATAGGCAAGCAGCAGGAATGTCGTCTGGAGATTGGCACCCTTCAAGGCGGCGCCAGTGAGGACAAGCCCGAGAATCGGGCCGGCGCAGGGCGCCCAGAGCAGGCCTGTCGCAATGCCGAGTACGAAGGAGCTTCGGACGCTTGCAGTCGCGCGCTGAGCACCGGCGGCATTCAGGAGATTGTTGCCGAGATCGACGACTGGCCGCGAAAGCGCAGTCGCGATGCGCGGTGAAATCAAGCTCAGGCCGAAGAGTCCAAGCAGCACGATTGCCGCGAGGCGACCATATTCATTGGCACGGATCGCCCAGGCACCGCCGACGGCGGCAAGGGTCGCAACAGCAGCAAAGGTGAGCGCCATGCCCGCCAGCATGGGCAGCGTGCTACGGACGAAAGGCTGTCCGGCGCGGGCAAAGACGAAGGGAAGGATGGGCAGGATGCACGGACTGAGGATCGTCAGCGCACCGCCGAGATAGGCAATGATGAGAAGCGTCATCGTCTTGTTCCTTTAGAAGCGATTGACCGGCTACCAACGGCGACGTGCCGTGTTCAGCAGTGACGCTATCTGCCGTCGACGACGTATCTCGAATGTGTCTGGTTGGATGGGAGAATGTACCGAAACGTCGATGTTCCCGGCTTCGATACATTGCGATACAAACTGGCGGATTTGGGTGCGATTTCGCTGGTGGTTCAGCTGCTTGCCGATGCGGTGGGAGAAAAGGGACCGGATTGTATCAGACTGTATCTGTGCGGCCTGAAGCTACACAGATATTCAAAAGGCGGCCGTCTGCGACACATCGGCGATACATGCGGCTGGCTTTCTTAAGCTCACGATCCAATCCACAGGAGAGACAGATGTCCGACGAAATCAATCACAACCGCCGCCGCTTCTTCGGCATTGCCGCAATCGCTGTCGCAGCCGCCGAGTTCGGCCTGCCTGGCATCGCCGGCGCACAGGAAACCAAGGCTTCCGCTTCGGCTCTGCCTGCCGTCAAGGCCGGCACCCACACTTCCTTTGGTGCGCTGAAGCAGATCAACGCGGGCGTGCTCAATGTCGGCTATGCGGAAGCTGGTCCCGCCAACGGTCCGGTCGTGCTGCTGCTGCACGGCTGGCCTTATGACATCTACAGCTTCGTCGATGTCGCTCCGCTCTTGGCGGATGCCGGCTATCGCGTCATCGTTCCCTATCTGCGCGGCTACGGCACCACCACCTTCCTTTCGAAGGATACACCGCGCAACGGTCAGCAGGCCGCGCTTGCCGCTGATATGATCGACCTTCTCGATGCGCTGAAGATCGAAAAGGCTGTCATTGCCGGCTACGATTGGGGCGGACGTACCGCTGACATCATGGCAGCGCTTTGGCCCGAGCGTTGCAAGGCTCTGGTTTCGGTCAGCGGCTATCTCATCGGCAGCCAGGAAATCAACCGCAAGCCGCTGCCGCCGAAGGCCGAGCTTGCCTGGTGGTACCAGTTCTATTTCGCCACCGAGCGCGGCCGTCTCGGCTACCAGGAAAATCGCCACGATTTCGCAAAGCTGATCTGGCACACCGCCTCGCCGCAATGGGCTTTCGATGACGCTACCTATGATCGCTCGGCCGCCGCATTCGACAATCCCGATCATGTCGATATCGTCATCCACAATTACCGCTGGCGGCTTGATCTCGTCGAGGGCGAAGCGAAGTTCGATGCCTATGAAAAGAAGCTTGCCACCGGGCCGGTGATTTCGATCCCGACGATCACGATGGAAGGCGACGCCAACGGCGCGCCGCATCCGGAACCGTCGGCTTATCGCGGCAAGTTCTCGGGCAAGTACGAGCACCGCACCATCACCGGCGGCATCGGCCACAACCTGCCCCAGGAGGCCCCGCAGGCTTTCGCCCAGGCTGTGATAGATGTTGATCGTTTCTAGTTCAGCGGTAGCGTGCGGGAAGGCGCCGGCTTAAGCTGGCGCCTTTAGCTGTTGGCGCCGTAAGGGAAGAATATTCGTAGCTTGATGCTTACGATGATGAGTGGGAAATCGAAATGGAACATGTCGACCATATCCTGATCGTGGATGACGATCGGGAAATCCGTGAGCTGGTGTCGAGCTATCTGAAAAAGAATGGCTTGCGGGCGACGACGGCTGCCGACGGCCGGCAGATGCGCAGCTTCCTCGAGGCTAATTCGGTCGATCTGATCGTGTTGGACGTGATGATGCCGGGAGACGACGGCCTTGTGTTGTGTCGCGAGCTTCGCGCCGGAAAGCACAAGGCGACACCCGTCCTCATGCTGACGGCGCGCGATGATGAAATGGATCGCATTCTCGGCCTCGAAATGGGCGCGGATGACTATCTGGCAAAGCCCTTCGCCGCTCGCGAACTACTTGCCCGTATCAAGGCGGTTCTGCGCCGCACACGCATGCTGCCGCCCAACCTGCAGATCAGCGAAGTCGGCCAGATGCTGGTCTTCGGGGATTGGCGGCTCGATACCGTTGGGAGGCATCTGCTCGACAAGGACGGCACGGAGATCACGCTCAGCGGCGCGGAATATCGTCTGCTGCGCGTCTTCATCGACCACCCTCAGCGGGTGCTCAATCGCGATCAGCTGCTGAACCTGACGCAGGGCCGCGACGCCGATCTCTTTGATCGCTCCATCGACCTGCTCGTCAGCCGTCTCCGCCAGCGGCTGGGGGATGATGCACGCGAGCCGATGTATATCAAGACGGTTCGCAGCGAAGGCTATGTTTTCTCCGTTCCGGTGGAAATTGCGGAGCTTCGCTCATGAGCATGGTCGACCTCTCAGGTCACCGGCCGTGGTGGCCCAGAACCCTGCGTTCGCGCATCTTTCTGATCCTGCTTGCCGGGCTTGCGATCGCCTACGGCTTGTCCTTCAGCGTGCTCTATCTGGAGCGCTACATGTCGGCCAAGGCCGTCATGCTCGGCACCTTGGAGAGCGATGTTGCAACGTCGATCGCAGTCCTTGATCGTCTGCCGGCGGATGAGCGGGCGAACTTCGTCGATTGGCTGAGTCGCGGCAATTACAATTTCGAACTGGGCGACGGCCTGCCCGGCGTGCCGGATACGTCGGTCCGTGGCGGAGAAATCGCCTCCAAGATCGAGGATGCCGTCGGTCATCGCTTTCCCATCACAATGGAATCGATACCAGGCCCCGTCATGCGCTTGCAGGCGCATCTTAACCTGAGCGATGGCAGTCCGCTGACGATCGATGTCACGCCGAAGGGCATTATGCCGATTGCGGCCTGGCTGCCCTATGTCTTCGTCGTGCAGATGCTGTTGATTGTCCTTTGCACTTGGTTTGCGGTGCGACAGGCGATCCGGCCGCTCGCCGAATTCGCCGCCGCCGCCGATGCCCTCGACCCAAACAAGAAGGGGCCGGCATTGAGCGATCGGGGGCCAAGCGAGGTTGCGCATACGGCCAAGGCCTTCAACGCGATGCGCGACCGGATCGCGCATTATCTTGAAGAGCGCGTGCAGATTCTCGCAGCCATCTCGCACGATCTGCAGACGCCAATCACCCGCATGCGCCTGCGCGCCGATATTGCCGACGATTCGCCCGAGAAGACCAAGCTTTTGCAGGATCTCGGCGAGATCGAGCGTCTGGTACAGGACGGGATCGCATATGCGCGCAGCGCCCATGGCAATGGCGAGAAGAGCGCGCGCATCGATCTTGCCTCCTTCATCGAAAGCATCAGCTACGACTATCAGGACACCGGCAAATCCGTCGAGATTCTCGGCCTCATCCAGGGGACGGCGACAACGAAGCCGCATGCGCTGCGTCGCATCCTCACCAACTTCATCGACAATGCCCTGAAATTCGCCGGCGCGGCGGAAATCGCGGTGGAACGCAGGGAGACGGGCCAGATCACTATAACGGTGCTGGACCGTGGCCCCGGCATTCCGCAGGAGCAGATCGAGGCGGCCATGCAGCCCTTCTTCCGGCTGGAGCAATCGCGCAACCGCAACACCGGCGGTGCTGGGCTTGGGCTGGCGATTGCCCAGCAGCTCGCCCAGACGCTGGGCGGTTCCGTGAGGCTTTACAATCGCGAAGGCGGTGGTCTTGCAGCCGAGGTCGTTATTTCCTGATCGGTCTCAAAAGATTTTCGGGCGATTTGTAAGCGTTTGTATCCGGCCTGTTAGGCTCTACGTTTTGTAACACTTCCGGCGATTTCGGAAACATGCCGGATACGTCGATCCATCAAAAACAACTCCGTCAACAGACGTTGCCCCACGCCACAACAGAGCGGGCGACGCAACAAAGGAGTGTTCCGTGACCAAGATCGATAAGGTTCTCTATACCGCCAAGACCCACACCATCGGCGGCCGCGATGGCTCTGCCCGCAGCGATGACAATCAGCTGGATGTCAAGCTTTCGCCTCCGGGCAGCGCCCATGCCGGCACCAATCCCGAGCAGCTCTTTGCAGCCGGCTGGTCAGCCTGCTTCATTGGCGCTATGGGCCTTGCCGCGGGCAAGCGCAAGGTCAAGCTTCCGGCCGATCTTGCTGTCGATGCAGAAGTGGACCTCGGCACCACGGAAGGCGCCTACTTCTTGCAGGCCCGCCTGACCGTCAGCATGCCCGGCATCGAGCCGGAGCTCGCACGCACGCTGGTCGAAGAGGCACATCAGACCTGCCCATATTCGAAGGCTACCCGCGGCAACATCAATGTCGAGCTGAAGCTCGCCTGAGAATCACCCACGCCTCGCAATTGCGCGCCGCGCCGGAAAGGTGCGGCGCGCAGAATCGTTAATTTTTATCACATCGAATTTCAGGCAGGGCAGGTCATGCCTTGCGCATGGAGGATCACATGAAGGCTATCATTCTTCTCCTTGCAGGAGCTGCGATTTTCGCCGCTCCATGCGTCTACGACCCCGGTTCGAACGAGCCTTCGGCACTCGCGAGCATCGCTGTTTTATGGGGCGGTTCGGGCGCGAATGAAGCCCAGTATTAACCACTTGTTAACCATATGAGCGGTACACAGGATCAACGATTTATTCACATAGATGACCAAAGTGCTAACAGACGCTCGTTCGATCCGTATCAAGGGCCGCTCATTTCTTGCGGTCATGCTTTCGCCGGATCTTCCGCTGGATCAGTGGTTGACAAGGCTTGACGATCTAGCAGCCCGTTCGGCCGGCTTCTTTCTGGGGCGGCCGGTCGTGCTCGACATCACCGATCTGCCGATCGACAAGGCGCAGCTCAAGGAGCTGATATCAGAGCTTTCGGCCCGCAATGTCAGCATCATGGGCATCGAGGGCGGTCGCCCGTCGATATCAGGGCCTGGCATGCCGCCGATCCTGAAGGGCGGGCGTCCTGCCGCTGATTTCGAGGTCTCCGAGGCCGAGCCGGTGGTGGAGCGCCGCAACAGCGAACCCAAGGCACCGCCGCCGGAAATCCGGCCGGTCACGCAGTCGCTGATCATCCGCGAGCCGGTGCGTTCCGGCCAGTCGGTGATCTTTCCGGAAGGTGACGTCACCGTCATCGGTTCGGTGGCATCAGGCGCGGAAGTCATCGCCGGCGGATCGGTCCACATCTACGGCGCCCTTCGCGGCCGCGCCATGGCGGGCTCGATCGGCAATGCCTCGGCGCGAATTTTTTGCCGCAAGCTCGAGGCTGAGCTTCTGGCGATCGATGGAATCTACAAAATGGCGGAAGACGTATCACCCAGCCTCAGAGGGCAGCCTGTCCAGCTCTGGCTGGATGGTGAAACGATCATGGCTGAAAAACTAATCTGAGCCGAAGCCGGCCAAAACAGGAGAGCGAGATGGGCAAGGTAATCGTCGTCACATCGGGCAAGGGCGGAGTTGGGAAGACAACTTCGACGGCCGCATTGGGGGCGGCTCTGGCACAGAGAAACGAAAAGGTCGTCGTGGTCGATTTCGACGTCGGCCTGCGCAATCTCGATCTGGTCATGGGCGCGGAACGCCGCGTGGTTTATGACCTCGTCAACGTCATTCACGGCGATGCCAAGCTGCCGCAGGCGCTGATCCGCGACAAGCGGCTGGAGACGCTCTTCCTCCTGCCGGCTTCGCAGACCCGCGACAAGGACAATCTGACGCCCGAGGGTGTCGAGCGCGTCATCAACGAGCTCAAGAACTATTTCGACTGGGTGATCTGCGACAGCCCGGCGGGCATCGAGCGCGGCGCAACGCTTGCCATGCGTCATGCCGACGTTGCCGTCGTCGTCACCAACCCGGAAGTCTCGTCGGTGCGCGATTCCGATCGCATCATCGGCCTGCTCGACTCCAAGACGCTGAAGGCAGAGCGCGGCGAGCGCATGGAAAAGCATCTTCTGCTGACCCGCTTCGATGCCGGTCGCGCCGAACGCGGCGACATGCTGAAGGTCGACGACGTGCTCGAAATCCTCTCCATTCCGCTGCTCGGTATCATCCCGGAAAGCACGGACGTCCTGCGCGCTTCCAACCTCGGCTCGCCGGTTACGCTTGCCGATGCGCGCTGCGCGCCGTCGCTTGCCTATTTCGAAGCCGCACGCCGTCTTGCCGGCGAGCAAGTGCCGATCACCATCCCAGGCGAGAAGCGGGGTATCTTCGGCAAAATCTTCGCAAGGAGGGCCGCATGAGCATTTTCGGACTGTTCCGCAAGCAGAGATCTGCACCGATGGCGCGCGAGCGCCTGCAGATCCTCCTTGCCCACGAGCGCGCCTCTGTGGGCTCGGATCTCGTATCCGTGCTGAGAGAGGAAATTCTCGCCGTCATCGCCAAGCATGTACAGGTCGACCGTGACAAGGTGCAGGTGAAGATGGATCGCGACAAGGACGTCTCCATGCTGGAGATCGACGTCGAGATCCCGCGTGATGCGGCGTTGCAGGCTGCGTGACGGCCGCCAAGGCGCCGCTCCTATGTGCGAATGATGCCACATGGTTTTTGCCATGTGGTGGAACTTCGACTTTTTCGAAGTTTACCCTTGCAAAGGGTGTGATTCGCTATTATTTGCACGTCATCACCTGTAACGATGGCCTGCCGCGCTGACATTTTTGTGTCGAGTCGGTGTTCGCTGTCCGGGTTAAAAAGCAAGGGCGCTCCCCAGAAATGGGTAGAGCGCCCTTTGCTTTTGTCGCATTCGCGGCGCTTTTCTTGTCCAATCCGATATGCCAGTTTGCAGCGATCATGCGGGAGGCGGTTGGCTTGGACGGATTGAATCAACTGTGGAAGGCGGTCTTCAGATGCTTGCTCGCCGGCATCCTTGCCGCGGCTTGCGCCATCTCCGCCCAGGCGGCGGACAAGACGATCTACCTGACATTCGATGATGGGCCCTTGCCGGGAACGCAAAATGTCCTTTCCGTGCTGAGCCAGGAAAATGTTCCCGCCGCCATGTTCATGGTCGGCCTGCACGTGGAAACCATCCCCGCCGGCCGCGACCTTCTGGCCGAAGCCAAGGCGATGCCGCTGGTGACGGTCGGCAATCACAGCTACAGCCACGCCAATAATCGCTACAGACGATACTATTCCAACACCCAGGCCGTGGTTGCCGACATGTTGCACGCCAACCAGGTGCTCGGCTTGAAGCCGATCGTCAATGCGCGGCTGCCGGGTAGGGACGTCTTCCGGCTTCCGACCGTGTCGCGGGAGGATCTCTCCATCAACGTCGCCCAATGGGAGCGCGAATGGCTTGACTACGAGCTTGTCGCCGAGGCGGGGTTCTATCTCTACGGCTGGGATTTCGAATGGGTGCACAGCGACGACGGCAAGCCGGTTCAGTCGGTGGACCATCTGGTCAACGAGATCGACCATCTATTCCAATACGGTCGCTTCACGCAGCGCGGAAAGATGATCCTGCTGATGCACGATCAGATGTTTCAGGATCAGTTCAACGGCCGCGAAAACCTGCAGTCGCTGATCCGCAAGCTGCGCGATCGCGGCTACGCTTTCGGCGACATCCGGAATTATGCGCCCTCGAGCCCATGATTGCCAGGATTCCGGCTAGCCTTGTCTCGCCGCAGCGCCGGCCGCGACCGTCAGGATGAAATCGTCGAGCTCCTGTTCCAAGCTTTCGATCGGCAGGCCGACAAACCGTCCCTCAAGGCTGATGCTGACGACGCCATGCACGGCACCAAACAGGGTTCTCGCGCGGATGGCGCGCGCCGTCTCCGACATGTTCGGCTGCAATTCGGCCAGTGGCTCGGCAATGACGCCCATCAGGAACATATGCTCCTCCAGATGCCATTCCGGGCTCGGCCGGTTATCCGGCGGTCGATGGTCGAAAAGAGCCTTCCATAGATTGCGGTGGGTGACTGCGAAGCGCAGATAGCCGCGCGCGAGATTGCGCAATCGATCCGTCGGCGTGTGATCCTTGACTTCCGCCAACGTCAGGGAGGCTTCGAGCCCCTTCAATGTCGCCGAGTTGACGTGAATGACAAGATCGTCGAGATCGGCAAAGACCGTATAGAGACCACCGAGGGCGCAGCCGACATCCTGTGTGACATCGCGCGCCCTGAGGTTGGAGAGCCCGTCGGCCGCGATGCGATTGCGCGCCGCCTCGATCAGCCTGAGCTTCAGATCCTCGCGCTTTTCCAGTGTTTTTCTCGCCATTTTCAATTCCAGTTCGATTTTTTGAACGTTGTTCAAAATTTTCCTTGAACGCCGTTCATGATTCTGGCATACATCGTTTTGTGAACATCGTTCATAAACGGGAGACGACAAATGTTCAATTCAATTCTGACGCTTATTCGCGGTCGGGCCTTCGATGCGGAGCAGGCGTTCATCGATCGGAACGCCGTGCCGCTGCTGGCGCAGCAGATCCGCGAGGCGGCCAGCGCCATCCAATCGGCACGGCGGGCAGTGGCGATTGCCATTGCACAGAATGAGCAGGAAAAAAGCCGTCACGCAGCGGTCGCCGGCCGCATTACGGATCTGGAAACACGCGCCGTTGCCGCCCTGCAGAAGGGCAGCGACGAGCTGGCCCGGGAGGCGGCCGAGGCGATCGCCCAGCTCGAAGCCGAGCGCGATGCGTCGGAGAAGGCGCAGGCGCAATTTGGCCAGACGATCGGCAAGCTCAAGGCAACCGTTCGCACATCGGAAGCGCGGCTACAGGAATTGCAGCGCGGCGAACGCCTGGCGCGTGCAACCGAGCAGACTCAGAAGCTCAATGCCGCCTGCGACGACAATTCCGGCTTGGCGACGCTCGACGACGCCGAGGAAACGCTTGCCCGTCTTCAGGCCTATCAGAGCCGCTGCGAGATCGCAGCCTCGGCCATGAAGGAAATGGATGCCGCCAGCCGGCAGGCACATATCATCGAAAAACTCGCCAATGCCGGTTGCGGCGCACCGCTCGGCCCGTCTGCCGACGACGTGCTGGCCCGCCTGCGTGAGCGTATGAATTCAGCCGCCTGAAAACGAACACATCAAACACATTAGATCATCGAGAGGATACGATCATGAACGACAGCTTCCAGAAACATTCCCAGGCTTGGGTCAGCTTCTCCTACATCTCTTTTGCCGCTGCCGCTTTCATGCTGCTCGTCGGCCTCTACATGATGCCGATCGATCTCTGGGGCAAAGGCTATCTCGCCATGGGCATCCTGATGCTGGTGCAGACGGCGGTCAACGTCACCAAGACGATCCGTGACAATAGCGAGGCTGACAAGCTGATCCGCAAGGTAGAGGATGCCCGCACGGAGAAGCTTCTGGTTAAGTTCAATCGTGACGGTCAGGACTAATCTTTATTAACGACGCTGCAGAGTTGTATCCGCGCTCAACCTTTGCGTAACAACTCTGTGGCGTCTTGTTGGCTGAATGAGGGATACGCCATGCAAAAGCACCTGATGAGATCGAGGAAGTTCGCTCCGCTGTTCTGGACGCAATTCCTGACTGCCTTCAATGATAATTTCCTGAAGCAAACTCTGGTTTTCGTCATCCTCGCGCAGATGGCGACAGAGGGCGCGGCGCTGGTGACGCTTGCCGGCGGCATCTTCATCGTGCCGTTCCTGCTTCTGTCGGCGATTGCCGGCGAGCTTGCCGACAAATACGACAAGGCCAAGATGGCGGAGCTTCTGAAGCGCTGCGAGCTTCTCGTGGCGGCGATCTCGGTCGTCGGCATTGCCTTCTCCTCGATCTGGATCCTGATGCTTGCCCTCTTCGGCTTCGGCGTCATTTCCTCGCTCTTCGGGCCGATCAAATACGGCATCCTGCCCGATCACCTGGAAAACCGGGATCTCCCCAAGGCCAATGCCTGGATCGAGGGCGGCACCTTCATCGCCATTCTGACGGGCACAATGGTCGCGGCGGTCGCCTTCCGCGAGGGCGAAAATGTCTGGATCTTCGGCCCGATGATGATGGGGCTCTCTATTCTCTGCTGGTTCTCCGCCCGCATGATCCCTTCGACCGGTTCCAAGGCGCCTGATCTCGTCGTCGACAAGAATGTGGTGCGCTCCAGCTATAGACTGGTCAACGAGCTTCGTGCCGATAGCCGCATCTGGCGCGCCTCGCTGATGAACTGCTGGTTCTGGTTCGTCGGCGCCTTCATCATGTCGATGCTGCCGGTCATGGTCACCGATATTCTCGGCGGCTCGGAAATCGTCGTTCCCGCCTATCTGGCAATCTTCGCCATCTCCGTCGCCATCGGCTCGGCCATTGCCGGATGGATGGCTGCCGGCCGCATCGTGCTTTTGCCGGCGCCGATCGGCATGCTGATAGTCGCGCTCTTCGGCCTTGATCTCGCCTGGAACCTCTGGGGCCTGCAGTCGACCAGCCACGCCGAAACCATTCTTGCCTTCTTTGCCGGGCCGAAGACCATCCGTGTTGCCATCGATCTCGCCGGCATGGCAATCGGCGGTGCCTTCCTGGCTGTCCCGACCTTCTCGGCCATGCAGAGCTGGGCAAACGAGGATCGCCGCGCCCGTGTCATCGGCGCCTCGAATGTGCTCTCCGCTCTCTTCATCGCGGTTGGCCTCGCCCTTGTCGCCGTGCTGCAGGCCGTGGGTCTGTCGATCCCGGTCATCATCCTCAGCATCTCCGTGCTCAACGTGGCGATTGCCTGGCTCATGCTGAAGATGCTGCCGACCAACGCCTTCCGCGATCTCATCTCCATCATCTTCCGCGCCTTCATGCGGCTGGAAGTCGAGGGTCTGGAAAACATCCGCAAGGCCGGCCCGGCGCCGATCATCGCGCTCAATCATGTGAGCCTGCTTGACGGTGCGCTCGCGCTTGCCATCACCGAGGAAGAGCCTGTCTTTGCCATCGACACTGCATTTGCCAAGAAATGGTGGGTGCGGCCGCTTTTGAAGATGTGCAAGTTCCTGCCGCTCGACCCGACCAAGCCCATGGCGACGCGCTCGCTGATCAAGGTCATCCAGGACGGCAGCCCGGTCGGCATCTTCCCCGAGGGTCGCCTGACCGTCACCGGTACGCTGATGAAGGTCTATGACGGTGCCGCCATGGTCGCCGACAAGACCGGCGCGATGATCGTGCCCGTCCGCATCGACGGCCTGGAAAAGAGCTACGCCTCCTACCTGACCTCAAGCCATGTGCGCCGCCGCCTCTTCCCTAAGGTCAAGGTGACGATCCTCGAGCCGGTCAAGCTCGACGTTCCCGCAGAACTCAAGGGCAGGAAGCGTCGTATCGCCGCCGGTGCCGCTCTCTATCAGATCATGTCGGCGCTGATGTTCCGCACCGCCGATACGAACAACACCGTCCTCGGCCGCGTCATCGAAAGCGCCCACGAATATGGCGGCAAGAAGCTCGCTGTCGAGGATCCGATTGCCGGCAAGCTCTCCTATGCCAAGCTCCTGACTGGCGCCGCGGTACTCGGCGCCAAGTTCAAGAAGATGTTCCCCAACGAGAAGACGCTGGGCGTCATGCTGCCGAACGCCAATGGCACGGCCGCAACCGTCCTCGGCGTCATGTCGGCGGGCAAGGTTCCGGCCATGCTGAACTTCACGGCCGGCGCTGCCAACATCCTCTCCGCCTGCCGGACGGCCGAGGTCAAGCATGTGCTTTGCTCGCGCGCCTTCATCACGCAAGCCAAGCTCGGCCCAGTGGTCGAAGAACTCGAAAAACATGTGACATTCGTCTGGCTGGACGAACTGCGCACGCAGGTGACCTTCCTCAACAAGATCGTCGGCCTCACGCGTAAGTATCGGCCGCTGGTGAAGCGCACCGCGGACGATCCGGCTGTGATCCTCTTTACCTCTGGCTCGGAAGGTGCGCCGAAGGGCGTGGTGCTGACGCACCGCAATATCCTGTCGAACGCTGCCCAGGCCGCTTCGCGCATCGACTTCCACCCCGGTGACAAGGTGTTCAACGTCCTGCCGATGTTCCATTCCTTCGGCCTGACGGCGGGCACGATCCTGCCGCTGGTCTCGGGCGTGCCGGTGTTCTTCTATCCGTCGCCGCTGCACTACCGCATCGTGCCGGAGCTGATTTACGTCTCGAACGCGACCATCGTTTTCGGCACGGATACGTTCCTGAATGGTTATGCCCGCACCGCGCATCCTTATGACTTGAGATCGATCCGCTACATCTTCTCGGGCGCCGAGCCGGTGAAGGCATCGACCCGCGAAGTGTATATGGAGAAATTCGGCCTGCGCATCCTGGAAGGCTATGGTGTCACCGAGGCTGCTCCGGTGATCTCGCTGAACACGCCGATGTATAATCGCACGGGAACGGTCGGCAAGATCATGCCGGGCATGGAATGGAAGCTCGAGCCGGTTCCCGGCATCGACGAAGGCGGCCGGCTTGTCGTCCGTGGCGCCAATGTGATGGCCGGCTACCTGCGCGCCGACAATCCCGGTGTCCTCGAACCCCTGCCGGAAGGCTGGCACGATACCGGCGACATCGTCACTATCGACGAGGACGGCTTCGTCAAGATCCGCGGCCGCGCCAAGCGCTTCGCCAAGATCGGCGGCGAGATGATCTCGCTCGCTGCGATGGAAACCCTTGCCGCACAACTTTGGCCGGGCGCGCTGAGCGTCGTCTCGGCCGTGCCTGACGCCAAGAAGGGCGAGCGCTTGGTACTCCTGACCGATGCGCCGAACGCCACACGAAGCGACTTCCTGGCCTTTGCCAAATCCAAGGGTGCCACGGAAATGATGGTTCCCGCTGAAGTGACCGTCGGCAAGGTGCCGGTTCTCGGCTCAGGCAAGGTCGATTTCGTCACGGCGCGTGCCATGGCTTTGGAAGCTCAGGCGCAGTCACAGGCGGCGTAGGCTCCCGATCTTACAACAGTGGAGCGGCCGGTGGTTTCAGCCATCGGCCGCTTTTTGTTATTGCCGCCAGATCATGGCGGAGCGCGCCTATTCCCTTTCAGGCCGCATTTGGAAGGACGATCTGAAAGGCCGTGCCATCCTTGCCGCTATCGAGCAATTCGATGCTACCCCCATGCGAAGCGAGCATCGCTCTGACGATCCCGAGGCCCATGCCCGTGCCGCCATCGTCCCGCCGAGTTGAGAAGAAGGGCTCGAAGATGCGATCCCGATTGCCGTCGGCAATGCCGTGCCCATTGTCGCGCACCCGGATCGTCGTCCGTCGTCCCTCGTCGCTTGCCTTGATCGCAAGGGTCGTGGCGCCGTTCTGAAAGGCATTTTCGGCCAGATTGCTGAAGATGATGCCTGCCGCTTCGCTGGGCAGCGCCAGTATTTCCTCGGCGTTGCTTTCGTCACTGATAGCCAGTTGGCGAAACTGTATCTCCAGCTGGGCGACGATGTCCCGAAGGCTGGTGGATCCTCGCTCGGATGGAAGTTCGGCTTTGGCCAGTTCGCGCAGGCGCGACAGGAGCCGGTCCAGCCGCTCGGTGTCGGCGATGATGTTTTGGAGGAAGCGGTTGCGCTGCTCCAGGCTCATCGGATTGGTGTCGTCATCGTCGCGCAGCAGCTCCGCTGCGCCCTTGATCGAGGTCAACGGCGACTTCAGCTCATGGGAGACGTGGGCGGCGAAGGAGCGGACGTAGTCTGAATGATCGACCAGCTTGCCGGCGAGATCGAGAAAGCTCTGCGAGAGTGTCGCGACCTCGCGCGTGCCGTAGATTTCCAGCGGCCGGATTGCGGAGCGTCCGCCGCGGGCGATCTCGTCCGTGCGCGCGATCAATGCGTTGATCGGCACGGTCAGGGTGCGTGTCAAAACATAGGCGACGATGAGGGTCAGGATCAGAACCGCGGCAAGTGTCGCAATCTCCGCCGGCGCCATGGCGCCGGAGGCGGCGCGCACAACGCGAAACCATATGACGGTCAAGACCGGTAGCATCATCACGGTCAGAAGCACGGCATAGACGATGAGGGCGAGAGGCGGTCGCCATTTCGACTTCACCCGTGGCGCGCGCATCAGGCGCTTCCTTCGATGTTTGCCGTCAGCTTGAAGCCGATGCCGTGCACCGTGGCGATGATGCCCCTGCCGCCGGCGGCCGAAAGCTTGGCGCGGAGATTGCGAATATGGCTGTCGATGGTGCGATCGGCCACCTGCATGTCGACACCATAGGCTGCCTCCATCAGCTGATCGCGGCTGAAGACCATCTCCGGGCGCGTCAGCAGCGTGTCGAGGATCGCGAATTCGAGTGCTGTCAGGGTAAGAGGCACATCGGCAAAACTCGCCGTGCGGCCGCCGCGATTGAGCCGCAGCGATCCCATGGCAACGGAGCTGCTATTCGCATCCGCTTCCAAGCCATGCCCACTGCGCTTCAGGATGGTCCGGACCCGGGCGACCAGCTCGCGCGGGCTGAAGGGCTTGGTGACGTAATCGTCACCACCGATTTCCAGGCCGAGGATCCGGTCGATTTCCTCGTCGCGCGCCGACAGGAAGAGGATCGGAAGGTTCGATGTCTTGCGGATGCGGCGGCAGACTTCCAACCCGTCCATCTCAGGCATGCCGATGTCAAGGACGATGAGGTCGAGACCGCCCTTGTGAAAGGCCATCATGGCCTCGGTGCCGTTGCGCGCGGTCGTCGTCTTCATGCCGGCGCGGTCGAGCGCGAAGCAGATCACGTCGCGAATATTCGGTTCGTCGTCAGCGACAAGGATGCGCGGTGCCATGCGATGCCTGTTTTGGTTATTCCGCTCTTTGTCTTCGTTTCCGCCTCATCTGACAAGGGTTGCATCATTTTTGAGGTAAGCGTCGAGGCGGGCATCGCGATATGTCCAGCTGCGCCAATCGTGCGAGTGTCCGAGATGCTGCCAGAAAAGTGCTTCGCGCACTTTGCGGGCTTGGGTGTCGGCAGGCAGCGATATCAGATAGGTGTCGAGTGCCGGGATGGCCGCAGGCCCGAGTGTCGAGAGATAATCAAGGTCGAGCACGATGCCTTCGCCCGATATCTCGCGGCTGTGGGCAACGTTGAAGCGGGCGATGAAGGCGGGAATGTCGATCAGCGCGGCGGCATACAGCGTGACGACGAGCGTTGCGGAACTGAGTGCGACCAGCCATTCGTTGGACCGACGCAGCAGGATGCGCAGGAGGATGAGAAAGAGGCCGATCGCGACGAGGCCCATCCATATGCCGGCCGCAACGCGCAGCTCCGTTAGCGAATAGACTTCGACATAAAGGTCGAGACGCAGAATGGAGGAAAGGCAGAGCAGGATGTTCTGTATGATCCAAAGGTGCACCAGGCCGCGAAGCAGCGGGCTTCTGTCGCCTGGGCCGCCGCGGCGCATGGCGGCAAGCACGAAGATGGCGGCGAGGATTGCGGTGAGCATCAGTGGATAGGCACCGCGATGGGCATATTCGGCATGGGTCATGCCATCGGGCAGGCTCGCGCCGCCCCAGAGATAGGTGAGATCGAGCAGCGTCTGCACGGCAAACAGTGCGTTGAAGACGAGCAGCGAGCGCAGCAGCACACCATGGCCGAACAGCACATCTTCGGCTCCGGCGACGATATCGGGGACATCGCGCCGACGACGGCGACGGCGCATCAGGCGTGGACGAAGCAGCAGGGACAGGACGGCTGCGACCACAAGCCAGAAGCCGATGCGCCATGCATCCAGCAATTGCAGCAGGAAGGTAAGGTCGATGCTGCGCAGCGTCTTGTCGATCAGCGGATTGGCGGCTGCGAAGAGGGCGAGAAAGCCGGCGGCAAAAATCAGCGGTATGATCCAGTTGCGAAGATGATGCCGGATGCCGCGCGGTGACGGTTTTTGCAGGCGCTGCAGCCAGCGATAGCTGGTGCGGCGGAAAGGCCGTGCCGGCACGTCCAAAAGGAAGCGCAGCAGCATGAGCGGCAGGCGGGTCCATTGCCGTGGGATCAATCCGCCGGCGCCGAGCGAGATCAAGCAAAGGCTGAGAAGGCTGATTGTGATGCCCATCCAGGAGGTGGCTTCGGCAAGCGGCATGGACCCGACGAAGCTGAGGGCGACAAGTATCGCGACCTTTCGAGTGGATTGCCTTCTTCTGGAGGAGATCAGCAGACCGACGGCAACGGCATTGGTGAAGATAAAAAGATTGAGGCCAGGCTCCCTGTCGAAAAGTAGAAGGTCAGCCAGGGTGAGAAGGGCAATGAATGTGAGGAATTTGCGATTGGAGCTGTTTGTGGAGTTTGTGGGAAGGGCTGCTGCATCGGATAGGCTCATCGGTATCGGCTCCGTGCGAGATGTTCGGCGAAGGCGAAGGATATGATTTTGGCCCCTTGAGCGGGCGGATCGGCTTGAGGGTGACGGTCGTCCTCCAGCCACCAGCCTTCCTTGAGAAGACTGCGTGGCAGGCGGGCGGGCGGAGCTGTGATTGTCTCGGTCGTATTGTTCATGGCGCGACGATGTCGCCAGCCTTTGCAGAATCTGTGCAGAATCCGAGGAGCTATTCAGGAAAATGGGTTAAGTTGGAAAGTTCAAATCATCACCCTTGTATGAGATCCGAACAACAATTGCCGTGCGCAAGGCTAATCTTGGCAGGATAAATTTTAGCGTTGTATGAAACTTGTCTCAAAATGGGGCAGTCACTTGTGGAACTTAATCTTGTGTTTGCCAGCTTCCAGTCGGCCTATGGATTGCCGGTCTGAAAATCGATTTGTTGACGCGGCTGTCGTACTCACCCCTGACGACAGCCGGGAATCTCGGAAGCGGCATTCGGCTGCAACCGGGGTTCCCGTCAGAGGATCGCGACGCCTATAGCTCTCCGCGTTGCGCGATGCAGGCGAGGGTTCGTGCCTATGCACCTGGAATAAGCTTTCCACGCTGCATATTCTCGCTTGATCCCGTGGCTGGATGTCATAACTGAGGGCTCGGCAAGGCATGTAATTTAGGGGTGCCTGAAATGGGCGCAGAGGACGGCAGATGAGAATTACCACAATTACGAATTGGGCCTACGGCATCACCGTGGTTCTGACCGTGCTGTCCGCTGTGGCGTTCATTCTTTCGGCCCGAAGTGCCGTACAGGAACGGCAGGCGGTCGAGCAGCATCTGTTGCTGAACAGCATGGGCGAGGAGCTTGCGCTCGGCGCCGAGGAGACGACCGACGAGGCTCGCCTCTATGTCATGCGCGGCGAGGAGAGGCATCTGGATGCCTTTACCGTCGATGAGGGCGAAGAACGCCGCCGCGACACCGCCATCAACAACCTGCGCGGCCTCGGCATTCCCGATGCCGAGCTGCAGGTCATCGAGGAGGTGGCGGTCAATGCGCAGGCGCTCGACAAGGTAGAGGAAGCAGCAGTCGCAGCTTATACTGGCGGCAATCAGAGTGGTGCGCGCGATACGCTCTTTGGCCCCGAACACGAGCGCGCCCAGACGGCGCTGCTCAACAGTGTCAATCAGTTTCGCACTCTGGCGACGGCGCGCACCGAAGCGGCTTTCCGCTCTGCGCAGGCACGCAGCGATCTCTGGGCCAATATTGCCAAGGTGATGCTGGCATTGACCGCAGTAATATTCCTCGGGGTACTCTATTTCATATTGCGGCGCCGGGTTGCCTTGCCGCTGGTGCGCATGACCGGGATCGTCAACCGCCTGGCGAAGCAGGACTATGCCGTCGAAGTGCCGACTGACCGTCGCCGCGACGAGATCGGCGAGATGAACGATGCCATACAGATCTTCCGCGAGAACGGGCTCGAGCGGAACCGCCTTGACGCCGAGCGCAAGCGCGATCTGGAGACGAAGGATCTTATCCTGCAGATGATGCATCGCCTGCAGGCTTGCTACGCCCAGAACGAGCTCGCCGAAGTCGTTGCGCTCTTCGTGCCGCAGATCTTTCCCGGTGTTGCAGGATGCCTCTACACGATGAACGAAAGCAGGACGACGCTGAGCGAAGTCAGCCGGTGGCTGGAGCCCGAACATACCGAGCCTTCCTTTGCCGCTTCCGCATGCTGGGGCCTGCGCCGCGGCCGCCCGCATGTCAGCCACGTAGCCGACACGGACATTCCCTGCCAGCATCTGGACGAATCAGGAGTCCCCGGCCTCTGCGTTCCTTTGACGGCTCTCGGCGAGGCGATCGGCCTGCTTTACTTCGAGGACCGCACGAAGGATGCAACTGCGGCCGACGCGCCAAGGCTCTATCTGGAGCTGATTGCCGAAAATATCGGCCTTGCCATCGCAAACCTGCAGCTGCGCGACAGGCTAATCAATCTCGCTGTGCGCGATGCGCTGACCGGCCTGCTCAACAGGCGCTCCCTGGACGAGGCGCTCAATAATCTTCATCGGGATCAATCCGCCCGCACGGTCATCTGCATGATGATCGACATCGATCACTTCAAGCGCTTCAACGACGAGTTCGGCCATGACGCCGGCGATGAAGTGCTGCGACATGTCGGGCAGATCGTTGCCGATACGGTCGGGAAAGCCGGTACGGTCTACCGCTTCGGCGGGGAGGAGTTGACTGTTATCGCCACCGATCTCGCCGACGAGGAGGGCTTTGCGCTCGCCGAGAAGCTGCGCACGCGGGTATTCGCCACACCCTTCTCCTATCGCGCGCGGATTGTCGGTCCGCTTTCCGTCTCCGTCGGCATCGCCTCGTCCCCAGCTTCCGGGCCGACCACGACACTGATCAACCGTGCGGATGGTGCATTGCTGAAAGCAAAGTTGAACGGCCGCAACAGGACCGAAGCGGCGTTTGCGCTCGCGCCGGAAAACGACGTGAAGATGGGATAGGCCAGAAATATAGGTGCCCGCTCGCTTGAGAGCCGCCTTGCTGAATACATGCTTGGATTGTAGCCTGAGCTGAAGGTCGCATAGCGGAGGAGAGCGATTTCATGGCCGTGACGCAGAGCAATTCACCCTTGTCACCGGATAGCGAAACCTTGCAGGCGATGGGCTTTGATCCCGGGCTGCGCCGCAAGTTTGAAGCCGGCATCGAATCAGGCCTGCTGCGCGGTCTGCATGTCGTGCTTGCCGCCCGCTCAGGGAGCGTATGCCTGGAATACTATGCCGTTGGCCCCGACGAAAATTGGGGAGCGCCGCTCGGAGACGTCGCCTTCGATGCGCACACGCTGCACGATCTTCGCTCGGTCACCAAGAGCATTGCCGGTCTTCTTTATGGCATCGCGCTCGACAGGGGATTGGTGCCGCCGCCGGACGCACCCCTCTATGAGCAGTTTCCGGAATACGACGATCTCGCCCGAGATCCCGCGCGCGCCAAGATCACGGTCGGTCACGCCCTGACGATGACGCTGGGGATGGAGTGGGACGAGGATCGTCCCTATACCGATCCGCTGAATAGCGAAATTGCGATGGAGAACGCGGCGGACCGATATCGCTTCGTTCTGGAGCGTCCGGTGATCGTCGAGCCGGGAACGCGCTGGATTTACTCCGGCGGCAGCGTCGCGCTTGTGGGGGCGATCATCGAGCGCGGCACGGGCAAGCGCTTGCCCGATTTCGCACGAGAGGTTCTCTTCGAGCCGCTCAATATTGCAAAGTTCTACTGGTCGGCCGGTCATGACGGCGTGGCGTCGCCGGCATCCGGGTTACGTCTTACCGCTCCCGATTTGCTGAAGATCGGCATGCTTTTCCTGCAGAAGGGCGTGTGGAACGGCCAGAGGATCGTCTCGGAGGAGTGGACCACGCAATCCCTCGCGCCCGCGATTTCGACCGGGGACGGTTTGAGTTATGGCAGATTGTGGTTCTCAGGTGATGCGCCGGTGCCGGCGTTCGACGGTCCGCGCCAGTGGTATGCGGGTTTTGGCAATGGTGGGCAAAGGCTCTGGCTCATGCCTGATGCCGGCATTGCCGCCGTCATCTATTCCGGCAAGTATAATTCATGGGACGCTTGGATCACGCCCACCCGCGTCTGGCGCGAGATCATCCTCGCCAATTTCCTGAGAGCGTGAAAATGGCGCCGTCAAAAGCCGAGTTTCCCACACTTCTGACGGAGCGGCTGCGGCTTCGCGAAGCGAGCATGGAGGATCGCGACGACTTCCATGCGTTGATTTCCAGACCGGAGGTCACGCGGTTCTCGAACTGGGTCGATGCGCCGAAAATGCCGCAGATCGAGCGCTCGTTGCGATGGATGATCAAAATCTTCCCAAAGGGCGTTGGCTGTTCATGGATCATCGAGGATCGCGTTTCCGGCCGTTTGCTCGGCGCCATCCGTTTCAACAGTATCTATCGGCCCGCCAGGTGCGCCGAGCTTGGATATGAGCTGCATCCCACCGCCTGGGGCAAGGGGCTGATGAGCGAGGCGGCGAGAGCTGTCGTCCGGTGCGGCTTCGACGTCTTTTCGCTCAATCGCATCGAGGCATGGACGCTGCCGGGAAACACCGCATCCGATCGGGTTCTTGAAAAGGCGGGATTCCAATATGAGGGCACGCTGCGGCAGAAGGCGCGGTTCAAAGAGGCCTTCCATGATTTTCGTATGTTCGGCTGCCTGGCAGGCGATCGGCAGAAGTAACCCTTGGTCGGTACCTTTACCGGTCTAGCCAGTCAGCGTTGCGAGGTCAGTCGATTGGCTCGAGCCAGCCTCGATAGTGAACGACAAGACCGATGAACGGCAAAGCAATCGGCACGTCGAGCTGGAAACGACCATCCTCCGCCCATTCATGGGCGACGCTTTGCGGAGCCAGAAAGAGCGGCAGCGGGAGGCGCAGAAACGACCAGCGCCGTATCTCCATGCAGAATCCGTTATCGCGCATGGGGAGATCGAAGGAAAAGCGGAAGGGGCCGAAGCGTTCGACCAGATGCCCGTTCTCGTCGCTCAAATGGCTGCGAAAGCGCTGATCGGAAAAGTCTCTGGTCCATTGCTCAATACCATCGCGTTCCTCGAAGGAGACGTGCAGCGCGTACTTGCCGGCAGCGGGAAAGCCGAACACCCTGGCAACCAGCCGGGCAACAGGGGAATGTCCTCGGGTGACAATGGCCTCGCCTTTGGCGCCGCCATCGCCGAAGACTTCGTGCATGGCGCGCACCGACTTAGCCAGATGCGCGAATGCAGGCCCCATGATGCGCAGGTAAAGCGGTTTGTAGGACGTTTCCGTCGTCTCCTCGCTGATTGCCAGATCACGGAACAATGTCCGGAAATCCTCGAGCGATAGAAGCCCACCGGCATGACGGGCGCCGGGTAAAAGGCGACCATCGCGCAAGGCACGCGCCAGCAATTGCGCCGGAAGGGTCGGGATTTCCACGCCATCACCATTTTCGGCTATCAGCGTCCAGCGGCGGGCTCGCATGATGCCTTGCGCGATCCCTTTCGCTTCGATCGTGACGGCCGAGCGCGCCGTGCCGAACCGCGCCGTCAGGCCCTGCAAGGGCAGCAGAGAGCGGCTAATGCTTCCGAGTGACGCCAGCCAACCCCAGGCGACCAGCCAGGACAGCAGCCAGAGAGCGAGTGTCTGAAAGGTAAATTCAGGCCCGGCCCGAAAGACGACGCTTGGGCGTCCGGCGATACCCTCAACCAGCAGGTCGTGATCCGGCACGTCGGCGAGCGCCACCAGCCGGCGCAGAGGGCGATGGCCGGCGACCACATAGTTTTCGCGCTTCAACATGTGCCAGCCGGTCGCATTCTGCCAGCGCCGGCCGCGCCAGAGCCGCACCGGCTTGCCGACGTAGCTCAGGATCGCCGATGCGACCGAGGCGCCTGCGGTCGCACGATTGGAGGCGCTGATCGACATTTCTATCGAGCGGACTGCCTGCATATCCTTGCTCAACTCTGCAACGACGGCAGTCGATAGTGCCGGCACGCTCGACGCGCCCGAGATGACGGTGACGCCAGCGGCCTTGGCCTGTTCGTCAAGTGAGCCGATCGAACCGACGAAATCGCGCGCATCGGCAAGATCGATGTAGTGAATGCCGGTCTTGATACAGGCGCGAACCACCCGGTCGTCGCTGTGCTGGAAGGGGCCGGCCGCGTCGATCAACAGGAAGGGTTTGTGTTTGTCGAGGATTGCAGCGATATCGCCATTTCGATCGGCTTGCAGCCCAATCGCATTTGGCAGTCGAGAAGCAAGTGACTGTGCGGCTTCAAGATTGCGTCCGGTGACCAGAACCTCGAGACCATCGCCGGCAAGGCGCCGCGATAGCCGCGCGCCGAACCCGCCATAGCCACCGAGGACGAGGATTTTTCTCAAAGGATGCGGCTCGCCTGTTCAGGCGTCGGCAGCCAACATGTTTCCCGCTTGCCGAAGATGCGATAGCGATTGCGGGCAAGCCAGTGATAGATCGGGTTGCGCAGCATGCGGGGCACGATGCGCAGCACGGAAATCGCCTTCCAGGGCCAGCCGAGGCCGGCATAGATGGCAAGCACCGCGTCGCTGTCGCGTAGCACGTTTGCGCCGTCAACGATGATGAGGCTGTCCGGGTCGGCGGGGTCCATGCCGCAGCGGCGATAGAGGGCGATGCCGGTTTCATTCTGCATGGAGGCAAGACGGAAACGGCCAAGATGGTCATGGCGCAGCACGAACTGGGCGTTAGCGGTACACAGGACGCACATGGCGTCGAAGACGATGATAGGCCCCTGATGGTCGCTGATAGTGCTTTTGGTCATGCTGGCGGCGTTGTTTTCCGTGAACCGGTCTGGTCAAAGTTTTGACCGGCTGCATTGCCGCCGTCAATTGCACGTTTCCGTGGGCTGCCATGTCAAACTGACAAAGGATAATGAACTTTGCATCGTCCGCCCAGGCCGCGGAAGGATCGAGAGAAGCAATCCGATGGTCCGTCGGCTGGCACGCGGCCCGATCTTGAAGATCGGGCCGCACACATCGCTGAAGAGCGGCTTAGCGATAACGCCAGCCACCATGCCACCACTCGCGATGCACCCAATAGCGATGTCCATCCCAGTAGCCGCGACCGGGATAGAAAATGCCATAGGCCGGAACCGCCGGCACGACGACCACAGGCCGTCCATCTGGGCGGCAATAGCCATATGGTCCGCGATGCCAGCCGATGCCGCATCCGTCGCGAGCCTCGGCCGGCGAGATGACTGCAAAGCAGGCGGTCGCGGCAAAAGCCAGCAAAATGATCTTTTTCATGATGTCCTCATTCGTCCTTGAAGAGCTTCAAGCTGTTATCCCTTCAGCGCTTAAACGACAGCGATCTGCAAATCCGTCGCTGCATGTCGATCATTTTACATTCGGGGGAAGAGGCCGGCATTTGTGATATACAGGCCGGTGCGCCGTGCGGGAAATTGCAGCTGGCGCGAGGTCAGGATCGGATATCGAGAGCCCGCGATGAAAGCCGAGCCTGTTGCGGACATGACTTTGCCGTGGGCACCGCTTTCTTGCCGATGATCGGAATGCGTCGGATCAAAGCGCGCAGAACGGCCAGGATTGCCTTGTATTGCTCCCCGGGGCACAGGCGGCCATTAGAATCATAGGCAAAGAGCAGGCGGCGGCGGGCGAATGCGTGTGCCAGCCACAAGGCAAAAGCGACGCCGACGCCCCAGCCCATCAGCGTGTCGCTCGCCCAATGCGCGCCAACCCATTGCCGCGACAGGCAGATCAAGACGCCGACTGGCATGAAAACGGGGCGAAGCCGGGGGAAAACAAGCGCAAGAGACATCGCCATGGCGCCGGCCGTTGCCGAATGTCCGGAAGGAAAGGAGGCGAAGTCGGCATGGAAAGCAAAAGGCTTGAAGGAGAAGGCACCGTTCGTATCCAGGAGTTCCGGCCTGGCGCGACCGATGATGTTCTTGGCGAGCGAATCGACAATGCCGCCGCCGGCGACCGCCAGGAAAACGAAGGCAGCTGCCGTGGCGATGAGATCTGCCCCTGTTCGCACGGATTTTCGCAGTTTGTGCGCGGGCGCAAGGATGGCGAATATCAGCAGCGCGCCGCTGAATGAGAGCACCAATAGCCCCGTGCCAAGGCTGCTGAACCACTTCGCCGTCCCGCGCAACTGCGTGGGAAACGATTTCATCCACACGCCTAAGGGATAGTCGGCCGTCCACATGACGAGCAATGACAAGGCCAGGAAGATGGCAATGATAACGATCGGGCGCTCGAGAAATGCGCGATTCGCAGGAGGTTTAATGGTCGGCGTGCGAAAGAAGCAGTGAAGGCCGCCAGCCATGCGTCTGCGACCGGTGTCGGCGCAACGCCCCAGCATTTCCTTCATAGCCTCTCGGCCTTGCTGCCATGCCTGCATAGAGCCGACTTTCCATTGCCGTCGAGACAGCTGCCTGTGGAGCTCGGCTCACCAATCGCCTTCTGCTCCGTTTCCCTTGGAAAAAGCTGCTACAGCAACACGCTGACAGCCGCCTGAAAGGTCGGGATTGGCGGTCAGATCTCGCTCAATCCCGCGATCTCGGGCGAAAGCTGCCGGGAGGATTGCGTCAATGGCCATTTTTAGCGACAATTAGAGTAGCGTTCGGTGGGAGGAGCCAAATGCACGACTATTCCGCGCATGCGGATCAGGTTTACGCGTCCGCGCAATCGACCGCAGCGAGTTCTTCGGTCGTTGCCTCCTGGCGTCGATGCATGGTCATGCATCGCCTGGCGCCGGAAGAGAAACGTCTGCCGACGCGCCTGACCAGCCAGGAATTTCAAACGGCGCTGGAGCGATCGGAACGGCTGGTTGCCGAAGCTGCCAATGAACTGGATCGCCTTTTCCTTGCGGTCGGCAAGGCTGGCTGCTGCCTGCTTCTGACCGATCGCGATGGCATCGCGCTGGAACGCCGCGGCGCTGCCGGCGACGACAAGGAGTTCCACGATCTCGGTCTATGGACTGGCTCGGTCTGGACCGAGGCCAGTATCGGCACCAACGGCATCGGCACTGCATTGGCCGACGAGCGGGCCGTGGCGATCTTTCGCGACCAGCACTTCTTCTGCTCCAACATCGATCTCAGCTGCACCACGGCGCCGATCCGCGATCATCGTGGCCAGCTCGCCGGTGCGCTCGACATTTCGAGCTGCCGCGACGACGTGAACGATGCGACCCTGGCAATCCTGTCGCAGACGGTGCGCGACGCGGCGGTCCGCATCGAGCTCAATCTTTTCCGAAGTGCCTTTGCCGGCGCCCGCTTCGTCATGGTGCCGACGGACACGGCGTCGACTTCGGCCCTGCTTGCTGTTGACCGAAACGACCTCGTGCTCGGCGCGACCAGGGCTGCTCGCCTTGCGTTGAAGCTCGATGATCACCGTATTGCCTCGGGCATTCCTGCCTCCGACGTTCTTCGCGAGCAGGCGGCGATGGGTGAAGATCTGGCGGAGGCCGAACGTGCCGCCCTGCTCAGGGCACTTTCGCGCGCCAGCGGCAATGTCTCCCAGGCAGCGGCCGCACTCGGCATGAGCCGCTCGACGCTGCACAGGAAGATGAAGCGGCTCAATCTGCACTGAAGTGCCGGCGAGGGTACTTTGCGCTGGCCGGCTGTCGCAGAGTTGCGACACTGTGCGCCGCAGCATGTGAGGCTGCCTCTATCGCCTGCCGCCTTATGTCCTCAGACTTCTCCCATTCGGTTCGCTTATCGAACCTGCCGACCAAGGGAGGATGGCATGCTGCATCAGAAGATCGTCGAATCTCCGTTCAAGCTGAAATATGGCAACTATATCGGTGGCGAGTGGCGCGCGCCGATCGGCGGCAAATATTTCGACAATCTCACGCCGATCACCGGCGGCAAGATCTGCGAGATACCACGCTCCGACGAAAAGGATATCAACGCCGCACTCGATGCCGCCCATGCGGCAAAGGACAAATGGGGCCGGACGTCCACCACTGAGCGCTCCAATATCCTGATGAAGATCGCCCAGCGCATGGAAGACAAGCTGGAAGTGCTGGCGCAGGCGGAAAGCTGGGACAATGGCAAGCCGATCCGCGAAACCATGGCGGCCGACATTCCGCTCGCCATCGACCATTTCCGCTACTTTGCGTCCTGCATTCGCGCCCAGGAAGGCTCGATCGGCGAGATCGACCACGATACCGTCGCCTATCATTTCCACGAGCCTCTCGGCGTCGTCGGCCAGATCATTCCCTGGAACTTCCCGATCCTGATGGCTGCGTGGAAGCTTGCGCCGGCACTTGCCGCCGGCAACTGCGTTGTCATCAAGCCGGCCGAGCAAACGCCGGCCTCGCTTTTGGTCTGGGCCGAGCTGATCGGCGATCTCCTGCCGCCCGGCGTACTCAACATCGTCAATGGTTTCGGCCTGGAGGCCGGCAAGCCGCTCGCGACCAGCCCGCGCATCGCCAAGATCGCCTTCACCGGCGAGACGACGACGGGCCGGCTCATCATGCAATATGCCAGCCAGAACCTCATCCCCGTCACACTTGAACTCGGCGGCAAGTCGCCGAACATCTTCTTTGCCGATGTGGCAGCCGAAGACGACGATTTCTTCGACAAGGCGCTCGAAGGCTTCGCAATGTTCGCGCTTAACCAGGGCGAGGTCTGCACATGCCCCAGTCGCGCGCTGATCCAGGAGTCGGTCTACGACCGCTTCATGGAGCGGGCCGTCAAGCGCGTCGAAGCCATCAAGCAGGGCAATCCGCTTGACGCCGCTACCATGATCGGTGCGCAGGCATCGAGCGAACAGATGGAGAAGATCCTCTCCTATCTCGATATCGGCAAGCAGGAAGGCGCCGAAGTGCTGACGGGCGGCGCGCGCGCCGATCTCGGTGGCGAGCTGTCGAGCGGCTATTACATCAAGCCGACCATCTTCAAGGGCCACAACAAGATGCGTGTGTTCCAGGAAGAAATCTTCGGGCCGGTCGTTTCCGTGACGACCTTCAAGGACGAGAAGGAAGCGCTCGAAATCGCCAATGACACGCTCTACGGCCTCGGCGCCGGCGTGTGGACTCGCGACGGTAACCGCGCCTATCGCTTCGGTCGCGAAATCCAGGCCGGTCGTGTCTGGACGAATTGCTATCACGCCTATCCGGCTCATGCGGCCTTCGGCGGCTATAAGCAATCGGGTATCGGGCGCGAGACGCACAAGATGATGCTCGATCACTACCAGCAGACCAAGAACATGCTGGTCAGCTACAGCCCGAAGGCGCTCGGCTTCTTCTGATTTCTCCCAACGACGCCAGTGAGGCTCCCGGCTGCGGCCGGGAGCCTTCAAGCATTTTCAGGCGGTGACGGAGGGTCATCATGGACGATAATGGACCGGAGCCGCGGGTGCTTGCGACCGACAAGGCGCTCGAGCTCATCCGCGAGATACAACAGGACCATCCCGATATCCTGTTTCATCAGTCGGGCGGGTGCTGCGACGGCTCCTCGCCGATGTGCTATCCGGCAAACGAGTTCATGATCGGCGATAACGACGTCAAGCTCGGCGAGATCGGCGGTGTGCCCGTCTATATCGGCGGCAGCCAGTTCGAGGCATGGAAGCATACGCAACTCATCATCGACGTCGTGCCGGGTCGGGGCGGCATGTTCTCGCTCGATAACGGACGAGAGAAGCGCTTCCTGACCCGTTCCCGCCTCTTCGGCGGCGGTGAGGCCTGTGCAATCCCGGACATCCGTCGTCCGCCAGCGCAGTAAGCAGGATCATAAATGGCGTGTAGTATTCGCCTAATACCCGCGACCTCTGGTGCTTTGCTAAAGTGGTGTCTGTTGGTTTTGAGGGAGGACAACGATGCCAGCAGCAAAGATCCTGATGATTACAGGTGATTTCACCGAGGACTACGAGACCATGGTGCCGTTCCAGACGCTGCTTGCCTGCGGCCATACGGTCCACGCCGTTTGCCCGGGCAAGAATGCCGGTGAAACGGTGGCAACGGCCATCCATGATTTCGAAGGCGACCAGACCTATTCCGAGAAGCGCGGCCATAATTTCGCGCTTAATGCCACCTTCGCCAGCATCCGCGCCGAAGACTACGACGCACTCGTCATTCCTGGCGGCCGTGCGCCGGAATATCTGCGGCTGAATCCGGATGTCATCAAGGCCGTTCAGCATTTCTTTGAGGCAGACAAGCCTGTTGCCGCCATCTGCCATGGCGCGCAACTGCTGAGCGCGGCAGGCGTGCTCAAGGGACGCACCTGCTCGGCCTATCCGGCCTGCCGTCCCGAAGTGGAACTCGCCGGCGGCATCTATGCCGATATTGCCATTAATGACGCCGTCGCCGACGGTAATCTCGTCACCGCACCGGCCTGGCCGGCGCATCCGTCCTGGCTGCGGCAATTCATGGCCGTGCTCGATGCCAACGCATTGTCGGCAGCAAACGCCGCCTGAAATTTAAAGAGGGAGACGCGCATGTGCGAATTGTTCATCAAGGCCGATGCTAGGCTCTGGGAAAGCACCACGCGCTCCCTGCGCATCGACGGCATGGTGACCAGCGTCAGGCTGGAAAACTTCTTCTGGTCGAAGCTGGAGGAAATCGCGCGGCGTGACGGCATGAACGTGGTGCAGCTGATTACCAAGCTGCACCATGAATCGATCGATGCCGGCCACGATCTCGGCAATTTCACATCGTTCCTGCGGGTTTGCTGCGCACGCTATCTCGATCTGCAGCTTGCCGGCGACATTTCGAGCGATCTCTCCCAGCCGATCGCCGGTGTCGATGCTCCCGCCATCCTTGGCCGTGAGCGCTTGAAGTATCACTGAAGCATGGCTTACGCCGCGCCGGGGACGCGGCTCGCGTTTGCTCTTGCGTCGGACAATCGTTCGGCAATCAGTCGTATCACTGCATCCGCCGCTGTTTCCATGTAGCTTGGATCGCGATGAAGCAGAACGACGGCGAAGGAGCCATCGAGGAGCAGCATGACCTGGCGCGCGAGCGGCTGGGCGTCATTGCCGGCTCCGGCTTCCATGAAGACCGATCCCAGCCAGTCCTCCACGCGCTTCTTGTGAGCACGGGCCACGACCAGAGCCGGATGGCCGGGGAGGTTGATGAGTTCCACAGAGGTCCGCAGAAAGCCGCAGCCCTTCCATTTGGCGCTGCGTGCCGATTGTGCCAGCTGGCGGAAAATGCCTGCGGCCTTTTCCGCGATATCGCCTTCCGTTTCCTCGAACCAGCGTTTGAAGAGCGTAAGGTTCGGCTCGTCGCGCGCCTGCAGATGCGCGGCGATCAGGTCGTCCTTGCTGCGGAAATGATAATAGAGGGTGCGTTTGGTAATGCCTGCCTTCTCGGCGATGGCATCGACACTGATCGCGCGGATGCCGTCGCGATGGAAGAGTTTTCTGGCCGCCTGAAGAATGCGTTCGCGTGTCGGCTGCGAGCTGTCTCTCATGGCTCAATGTATACCGGGTAGTGAATATACACAACGTGGCAATGGCCCCATCTTGTCGCCCATGAGCGAGCAACCAATTCCACCAGCTGCAAAGCCGCGCAGCCAGCCGATTTCCATTCCCTGCCGGGACGGGGTCGTTCTCGGCGGCCATCTCTGGCTCGCGGAGACGGAAAGGCCGGAAGGTCGCATCATCATCAATCCGGCCACCGGCGTTCTGGCGCGCTATTATCATCGTTACGCGCAATTCCTGACGCGGCATGGTTTCGATGTTCTGACTTTCGATTACCGCGGCATCGGCCAGTCGCGTCCGCAGCAACTGCGTGGGTCTGGCTATCGCTGGCGGGATTGGGGCGAGCAGGACTTCGCGGCCGCGCTCCGGCTGATGATTGATCATGGTCGCAGCGGCCCGCTCACGGTGGTGGGTCACAGCGTTGGCGGCTTTTTGCCGGGACTGGCTGAGAACGCCAGGGTGATCGACAGGATGCTGACCGTCGGAGCTCAATATGCCTGGTGGGGCGATTACATGCCTCGCCGGCGCGCCGCACTCTTCCTCAAATGGCATGTCGTCATGCCTGCGATGACTGCGCTCCATGGTTATTTCCCGGGCCGCCGGCTTGGCTGGCTGGAGGATTTGCCGAAAGGCGTGGCAAACGAATGGTGCTTTCGTGGCCCCCGGTTCGAGCGCAGCCATCCTGCGGGCGAGAGGAGGGATGTGCTGCGGCGAATGGGCGCCGTCAAAGCGTCGATCCTGGCCGTTGCCGTTTCGGACGACGAACTTGGCACCGTGCCGGCAATTCACCGCACGCTGAATTATTATACCGGTGCGCAACGCCAGTCGGTGCTGCTCCGTCCGGCTGATTTCGGCCGGGACGCAATCGGCCATTTCGGTCTGTTTCACGACAGCCATGTCGCCGGTTTCTGGGTCGATACGCTGTCGTGGCTTCGGGAGGGCCGCAATCCTTGGCCAGCATCCGTGCTGAAATAGGAAAGCCGAGTGCCCGCATCGAGTCTTCGCTCCGTGCTTATTGCATAGGCTGATTGTCTCGGGTAGACGCCACTTATAGATCATGAATGAGATGGAGGTCAGGCATTTGCCGGCCTTGGAATAGTTAGAAAACTTGCAGGATGGAGTTTGGCATGACCAGCCAAAATGACGAATATATCTATGACGAAGTGACCGGCGAGTGGCGACCTGCTGCGGAGATGGCAGCCGTTGCTGCCGCCACGGAGTTTATCGTTCACGATGCAAGCGGCAACGTCCTTGCCGACGGCGACTCTGTCACCCTCATCAAGGATCTGAAAGTGAAGGGCGCCAATCAGACCCTGAAGCAGGGTACGGTTATCAGGTCGATTCGACTGACCGACAATCCTGAAGAAGTCGATTGCCGCTACGAGGGGATCAAGGGATTGGTTCTCCGCACCGAATTCATACGCAAGCGGTAGAAGAATTCGGCCTGACATCGCCAGACCAGCGATTTTCGGTGGAAGTACCGTGCTCCGGGCAGAAATCAACGACTTGCTCTTTGAAAGTCTATGGTCGCCGGTGCCAGGCCGATAGCGTATTTATGAACCGCGAATATAGCTTCATGCTGATTATGCCGCCTAATCACTAGATGCGGTCTCCCATATCTTATGTGCATCGAACCCGAAACGCTTGCGACAGCAGGAGAGATGCGATGAAGAAGCGTGTACTTGGAAAAAGCGGCCTTGAAGTTTCGGCCGTGGGCTTCGGCTGCATGGGCCTGAACTTCTGCTACGGCCATGCGCTGGCCAAGGATGACAGTGTCAGGCTCATACGTGATGCCGTCGAGCGTGGCGTGACCTTCTTCGACACGGCTGAAATCTATGGCCCCTTCACCAACGAAGAGGTCGTCGGCGAGGCCTTGAAACCCGTCCGTGATCAGGTCGTCATCGCCACGAAATTCGGTTTCAGGATCGAGAACGGCAAGTCGAACGGCTTCGATAGCCGTCCGGAGAATATTCGCGCCGTCGCCGATGCCTCGCTGAAGCGGTTGGGCATCGAGGTCATCGATCTCTTCTATCAGCATCGTGTCGATCCGGACGTGCCGATCGAGGATGTGGCCGGTGCGGTGAAGGATCTGATCGATGCGGGCAAGGTGCGGCATTTCGGCCTTTCCGAGCCCGGTGCACAGACGGTGCGCCGCGCCCATGCGGTGCAGCCGGTGACGGCATTGCAGAACGAATACTCGCTCTGGACGCGCGGACCTGAAACCAACGGCATCCTGCAGGCCTGCGAGGAATTGGGCATCGGTCTCGTCGCCTATAGTCCGCTCGGCAAGGGCTTCCTGACCGGTGCGATGGACAAGGATACGCAGCTTGGCGAGAATGACTTCCGCCGCATTCTGCCGCGCTTCACGCCCGAGGCGATGGAAAAGAACCAGGCGCTCATTGATCTCCTCAAGCAGATCGCCGGCGGGAAGCAGGCAACGACTGCCCAGATCGCGCTCGCATGGCTTCTGGCACAGAAGCCCTGGATCGTGCCGATCCCCGGCACAACCAAGCTGCATCGTCTGGAAGAAAATCTTGAGGCTGCGAATGTCGAGCTGAGCGCGGCGGAACTTGCCGAAATTAAGCGCGCCGCCGCGGACATTGCGATCGAGGGCGAGCGCTACCCCGAGCAACTGATGAAGACCACTGGCCGTTGAAACGAGCAATCCTGTGGCCGCCGATCGGCGGCCACAAACTCTCTGCCGCGTTTGCCAATAGATTCATCGTCAACATCAAGATGGGGTGACCGCATAACGCAGATGGATCGCGCCATGCGCCAGCGGCTCGCAGCTTTTGAGCGAGAGCTGGACTTTTCCCGCCAAACCTTCCTCACCATGTTCGATGATGCTCTGGCTTGCGGCGCGTCCGTCGAGAGCGGGCGCGATGATCAGGCTGATTTCATCGACAAGACCGGCAGCAAGGAAGGAGCCGTTGATCCCGGCGCCGCCTTCCAGCAACAGGCGTTTGATGCCGAGTTCGTGTTCCAGCGTATCAAGCATGGCGGCGAGGTCAGGCTGGGCTTGCTCAGAGACGATGTAGGAAATACCGTCGTCCGCGAGTTCGGCCAGATGGCTGTCCGGCACGTCACTGCCGAGAAGGACGACGATGTGATCGCCATCGATTTCATTTGCGATGAAATGCAGCCTGCAGGAAATATCCATGGCAATGGCGAAATTGGCTGCTTTTCGATTGGCGAAATGAAAGGGGCGCGCCATCTTGCCGTGCTCGCGCGGTGGATGCGGGCCGCCCTTGCTCATCTCGGCCATCGTGATGCGCCCGACCATCCAGGCATCGCCTTCAAGCTTCTCGTGGCAGGATTGGTAGAGTGCCGTCCAGTCACCGAGCTTGCCGTCAGGGCTATGCGTCCAGCGGCTGGGATGCAGGCCGCCGTCCAGTGAGGAGACCATGTGGCAGATGACATAGGGCTTCATGATTGTGCCTTTCCCAGATAATCCGTGTCGCTCACCTTCTCCAGCCATGTCATTGGTGAGCCGTTTTCTTTTTCGGCGATCGCGATATGGCTCATGGCGCAATGAGGCCCGCCAAATAGTTTTCCGGCCCTTTGATCGATGGCGGGAAACCGCTGCGCTTGGTGTCCATATCCTGCGCCTCTTGAGGGAACTTGCTGCTTTCACGCCGTTCTTCAAGGCACCTTAGACTTGCCGCATAACTGGGACCATACAATATAAATGGCATATAATTATATCTGGGGCTCATGAATGCAGCGGGAAGAACTGGTCGATCTCAACGCCTTTGCTGTTGTGGCCGAGGAAAAGAGCTTTACGCGCGCCGCCGCGAAACTCGGCACGTCGCAATCATCCCTCAGTCATACGATCCGACGTCTGGAGGCGCGGCTGGGCGTGCGCCTGCTGACGCGCACCACGCGTAATGTCGCTCCGACGGAAGCGGGCGAGCGCTTGCTTGCCACACTTGGCCCAGCCCTTGAAAGCATTGACAGCGAGCTTGCTTCTTTGCGCGAGCTGCGCGAAAAACCGACGGGTACAATCCGTATCACCACCTCCGAGCACGCCGCCACCACTATTCTCTGGCCGGCCCTTGAAAGGCTCCTGCCGCAATATCCGGACATCCATATCGAGCTCAGCATCGATTCGAGCCTGCGTGATATCGTTGCCGATCGCTTCGACGCGGGCGTCCGGCTCGGCGAGGCGCTCGCCAAGGACATGATCGCGGTCAAGATCAGTCCCGATGTACGCATGGTCATCGTCGGTTCTCCGGCATATCTTGCGAAGCATCCTGAGCCGAGAACGCCGAGCGACCTTGCCGAGCATAATTGCATCAATCTGCGCCTGCCGAGTTCCGGCGGCCTTTATGCGTGGGAGCTGGAAAAGGACGGGCGGGAGCTTCGTGCCAGGGTGGAAGGGCAGCTCGTCTTCAACAATGTCGGCATGATCGTGCGGGCTGCAAAGGCAGGATTGGGTCTTGGTTTTGTCATGGAGGACCATGTTGCTGCCGACGTGGCGGAGGGTCGGCTGGTGCGTGTCATGGAAGACTGGTGCGCGCCATTTTCCGGCTATCATCTCTATTATCCGAGCCGGCGACAGCCATCGGCCGCCTTCTCTCTGTTGGTCGAGGCGTTGCGCTATCGCGGCTAGCTGCTTCGTTGAGGGTCGAGCCGAGTTCGGTTGATCATAAATGGCGCTGCGTATGTGACCAAAGACATGTGGGCATGCGAGAGAACTGTTTCTCTCTGGCTACGCAGTTGCAAAATTGAACGATGCCCGGCTGATTATCCGGATTTCCGAATTGTAAAATTGCAAATTGCTGCTTAATTCCTTTGCTGGATGCTCTTACATAGCGTGTAAAGTTATGTATCGGCTGCTAGCCGGCTGGGGGACTATGCATGCATCTTGATGACTATGCCGCACTCGGCCGCTCGGAGTTGCGTGTCAGTCCGCTTGCGCTCGGAACCATGACTTTCGATGAGGGTTTTGCCCGGCAGTCGCGTGAAAATCAGCCCGCGGCGGTTTTGGCGCGTTATCTCGAACTCGGTGGAAATTATCTCGACACTGGCAACGGAGCTATGAAAGCGGGTGGCCAGACGGTTGTCGGCAGCTATGTCGCGCAGAACTCGATCAGGCGCGATCGTCTTGTCATCGCCGCTAAGTTCAATGTCGAGCGGCATGGTGGAACGTTTGGCCGCAAAGCCGTGATAGCTGGTTTCGAACAGGCCCTTCGACGGTTGCGTACCGACTATCTCGACCTTTATTGGCTGGACAACTGGGACATACAGGCGCCTTTGGAAGAAATGCTGGAGGCGCTCCACAATCTCGTCCAGTCGGGAAAACTACGCTATTTCGGCATTTCCGATACGCCGGCCTGGAAGGTGGCGCATGCCCATCTCTTGTCACAGTCCAACGGTTGGGCTCCGTTCATCGGTCTGCAGATCGAATATTCGCTGGCCGCGCGGCTATTTGAAATCGAGCTTATTCCTCTGGCGCGCGGATTGGGGCTTGGCGTCGTCTCGCACTCGCCGTTGAGCGGCGGTCTCATCAGTGGTCAATATACGCGCGCCAACAATGCGGGCGCGGGGATGGGACACGCGGCGCAACTGGCGCAAAGGCCTGATGCTCAGGATCTCGAGATCGTCGACGCCTTGTTCCGCGTCGCCGATGAACTCGGTACGACCACCGCACGCGTCGCTCTTGCCTGGGCAATGGCGCGGCTGGGTGTATCTTCAACGATTATCGGCGTCCATACGCTGGAACAACTCGATGAGGATATCGGCGCGCTAGAGGTCCAGCTTTCGCCGGAGCAGACCGCGACTTTGGACGCACTTACTATCCCCAATCCCGTTGTTGCCCTGCCATTGCAAAATGCAGCACCGCTGTGCTGCGTGGACTGAACCGCGGCTTGCCAATGGTGGCGGACGCCGGCATCTGCTGACGACGTGATAGCTTTCCTTATCGGCGGACTGGCCTATCTAACATCTCGGTCGTTTAAAGGAGGCTTTGCATGAGCGGCAGAGCACAGTCACCGAATGCCCATTGGAATGTATTGCGCTCACAGTTGCAGCCATCGACAGATGAATGCGCGCGATAGCCTCAAAAAGGCTATTTTCTACCAGCACCAATAGTACATTCTGCTCTGCAAGCCACGCATTGCCGCCCTACTTCGTTGTTCATGGTCTCGGTGGAACGCCGATACCTCCTCTTTTGAAAAGCTCAGGGAGATAAGAAATGGACAAGAACCGTGTCAAAGGCGCAGTCAAGGAAGCAAGCGGCTCCATCAAGGAGGCCGCAGGAAAGCTGACGGGAAATAATCGGCTCAAGATGGAAGGTGTCGCCGAGAAGGTCGAAGGCAAGATCCTGACGCAAGTCGGCAAGGCCAAGGACGCCATCAGACACGCGCTTCGCTGACGCCAAGCGCGCGAAACTTTGCGTCCGCGATTTATCGAGGCTTCCAATGCTTTTCCTGGCCAAGTCCCCATCGCTGACGACATCGTCGGATCGTTATGCAACCTGTGCGGCGATCCGCTGCCTCATCGCCTATGCCGAAGGACTTGAGGATTGTCATATCGATGTTGCCGCCATTGAAGGCGCAATCGTTCTCTCCGGCGTGGCATCGAACGATGAAGCGCGACAGCAGGCCATTGCGATAGCTTCCGGATATGTCAGGATCCGCATCGTCAGCAACATCACCCTCCGGGCTGATCGCGACCCTTTTAGCCATCCGCAGATCGACCTGTCGAATTCCCCCGCGCCGTCCGGGCAGACCGCGGCGCCAAAAACGCCGAAGGAGACGTCATGAAAAAATTCATTATAGCGACCGCGGCAATTGCAGTCGCCTTTGGTTCTGCGGCTTCCGCTGCCAGCACCCATTCCAAAAGGCAGTCGACACAAGTGGTGTCCGAGCCGAAGCAAAGGCTCGGAACGCTGTCCTGCGAGGTCGCCGGTGGCGTCGGCATGATCATCGGGTCGAACAAGGCGATCAGCTGCACTTTCAAGCAGCGAACCGGCAGAGTTGAACGCTATACCGGAACGATCGGCAAGCTTGGCATCGATATCGGGGTCACCCGCAAGACCTATCTGAGCTGGGTCGTCGTCAATACCGCGCCGACGCGTGTCGGCGACGGCGCTCTGGCGGGCACCTATGTCGGTGCTTCGGCGGGCGCTTCCGTAGGCCTTGGCCTCGGCGCGAATGCTCTGGTGGGCGGCAATTCCAAGAATTTCGCCCTGCAGCCGTTGAGCGCGGAAGCGGGAACTGGCCTGAACGTCGCAGCCGGCGTCTCGCGCCTGCAACTGCAGTCCGCCCGCTGAAGTCCGTAGTGCGTTTGGAAATCACCTCATGCTCGGACGCGACCTGAATTCGATCGCGTCCGGGCCTGTTATTCAGTCACTTCAAGCGATGTCGAAGCGGTCGGCGTTCATGACCTTGGTCCATGCCGCAACGAAGTCCTGCACGAACTTCTTCTCGGCATCAGCCTGGCCATAGACTTCGGCGATCGCACGCAGCTGCGAGTTGGAGCCGAAGACGAGATCGGCGCGCGTTGCGGTCCACTTCACGTCGCCGGTCGCGCGGTCGCGGCCTTCGAAGACATCCTTGGCGTCCGAAACCGCCTTCCACTCCGTGCCCATGTCGAGCAGGTTCACGAAGAAGTCGTTGGTCAGGGTTTCCGGACGCTTGGTGAAGACGCCGTGCTGGCTTTGGCCGACGTTGGCGTTCAGTGCGCGCAGGCCGCCGATGAGGGCCGTCATTTCCGGAGCCGTCAGCGTCAGCAGCTGTGCCTTGTCGATCAGCAGCTCTTCAGAAGAGACGGTGTAGGCCCGCCGCTGGTAGTTGCGGAAACCGTCGACGATCGGCTCGAGAACGGCAAAGGCCTCGACATCGGTCTGTTCCTGCGTCGCATCCGTGCGGCCTGCAGAGAAGGGCACGACCACGTCATGGCCGGCTTTCTTGGCGGCCTGTTCGATCGCGACCGAGCCGCCGAGAACGATCAGGTCGGCCAGCGATACCGTCTTGCCGTGGGCATCGTTGAACTTCTTCTGGATGCCTTCGAGCGTCTGCAACACGGAAGCGAGCTGGGCCGGTTGGTTGGCTTCCCAGTCCTTCTGCGGCGCAAGACGGATGCGAGCGCCGTTTGCGCCGCCGCGCTTGTCGGAGCCGCGGAAGGTAGAAGCAGAAGCCCAGGCCGTCGAGACCAGCTGCGGGATTGTCAGGCCCGATGCGGCAATCTCGCCCTTGAGGGCAGCGATATCGCCGGCATCGATCGATCCGTGACCGGCAGCCGGGATCGGGTCTTGCCAGATGAGCTCTTCGCTCGGCACTTCCGGGCCGAGATAGCGCACGCGCGGACCCATGTCGCGGTGGGTCAGCTTGAACCATGCGCGGGCAAAGGCATCGGCGAACTCGTCCGGATTTTCGAAGAAGCGGCGAGAGATCTTCTCATAGGCCGGATCGAAGCGCAGGGCGAGATCGGTCGTCAGCATCGACGGGGCATGGCGCTTGGACTTGTCGTGTGCATCCGGGATCGAACCGGCGCCGGCGCCGTGCTTCGGTACCCACTGATGGGCGCCCGCCGGGCTCTTCGTCAGTTCCCATTCGTAGCCGAACAGGTTCCAGAAGAAGTTGTTGCTCCACTTGGTCGGCGTCGAGGTCCAGGTGACTTCGAGCCCGCTGCCGATCGTGTCGCCGCCCTTGCCGCTGCGGAAGCTGTTCTTCCAGCCGAGGCCTTGTTCTTCGATACCGGCTGCTTCCGGTTCGGGGCCGACATGGGCGGCATCGCCAGCGCCATGGGTCTTGCCGAAGGTGTGGCCGCCGGCAATGAGAGCCACGGTTTCTTCGTCGTTCATGGCCATGCGGGCGAAGGTTTCGCGGATGTCACGGGCAGCTGCGAGCGGGTCCGGATTGCCGTTCGGGCCTTCCGGATTGACATAGATGAGGCCCATCTGCACGGCTGCGAGCGGGTTTTCCAGATCGCGATCACCGCTGTAGCGCTTGTCGCCGAGCCAGGTATCTTCCGCGCCCCAGTAGATATCTTCTTCCGGTTCCCAGATGTCTTCGCGACCGCCGCCGAAGCCGAAGGTCTTGAAGCCCATGGATTCCAGCGCGACATTGCCCGTCAGGATCAGCAGGTCGGCCCAGGAGATGCTGTTGCCGTATTTCTGCTTGAGCGGCCAAAGCAGGCGGCGGGCCTTGTCGAGATTGACGTTGTCCGGCCAGCTGTTGAGCGGCGCGAAACGCTGCGTTCCGGAGGAGGCGCCGCCGCGGCCGTCGCCCGTTCGGTAGGTGCCGGCGCTGTGCCAGGCCATGCGGATGAACAGCGGACCGTAGTGACCAAAGTCAGCCGGCCACCACTCCTGCGAATCCGTCATAAGGGCGGTGAGGTCCTTTTTCAGGGCCTCCAGATCGAGCTTCTTGAATTCCTCAGCGTAGTTGAACGCCTTGCCCATCGGGCTGGAAAGGGCCGAATTCTGGTGAAGAATCCGAAGGTTCAGCTGATTCGGCCACCAGTCGCGGTTCGAACGGGCCGAAACGCTCGTGTTTCCATGCGGAAACGGACACTTGCCGGCATTTTCGACTTTCGTATCCATAATTTTCTCCCTTACGATGATTTGAATTGTGATGACCGGAGAAGGAGCTTTGCCAGCCCGCCGGGAAGTGGCCCGGTTCTAAAACGGGTATGGCAGCGACATGTCGGACGCATGAATCTCTCGTTGTTCTGGCCTCGCATGAAACGGAGACGCGGAAGCAGGCAAAGCTTGGGTATCCTGCCTTCCAACCGGCCCGTGCATCGATGAACTGAACGCAGTCAATGCTCCCAATGTGAGCTTCGTGTGACAGGCGGCCGCATCTCATCTATGCCGCGGTACTATAGCCAAGGCTTTCCATTAATTTAAGTTGGATTTCCTGATTGGCGCGATAAGATGAGCTTATGGCAAACTTCACACTCAAACAGCTTCGCTATTTTGAAGCGCTGGCTCGGCTCGGCCACTTCGGACGTGCCGCCGATCTATGTGCGATCTCTCAGCCCGCCTTGTCGATGCAGATCAAGGAATTGGAGGAGCAGCTCGGCACCGATCTCTTCGAAAGAGGCGCGCGCCAGGTCCGGTTGACCAATTTCGGGGAAGCCTTCGCGATCCGTGTCCGCGACATCCTGCGCTCGGTCGACGAACTGGGAGACCTTGCCCGCGCGTCGCATAATCAGCCTGTGGGTAGGCTGCGTATTGGCATTATCCCGACGGTCGCGCCCTATCTGCTGCCGAGCATCATCGGCAATCTCTCCCGCATCTATGACGGGCTTGATATTCATGTGCGCGAAACCCTGACCTCGAAATTGGTCGAGGAATTGGAGGAGGGGAGGCTGGATACGGCGATCGTGGCTTTACCCATCTCCGAGGCATCCCTTACGGAAGTGCCGCTGTTTGCGGAAAACTTCGTGCTGGTGCGGCCAAGCGAAGATGAGGGCAAGCCAGTGCCCAACCGGGAAGCGCTTCGCGAAATGCGGCTGTTGTTGCTCGAGGAGGGGCATTGCTTCCGTGACCAGGCGCTTTCCTTCTGCAATATACAGTCGGCGCTCCCACGGGAATTGATGGATGGAAGTTCGCTGTCGACGCTGGTGCAGATGGTCAGCGCCGGCATCGGCGTCACCCTGATACCGGAGATGGCGGTTGCTGTGGAAACGCGCTCAGCCTCGGTTTCGACCGTGCGTTTCCAAAGTCCGCAGCCGTCGCGAACGATCGGCATGATCTGGCGCAGGACGAGCCCTCTGACCAAACAGCTCCTGCAGATTTCCGAAGTGGTGCGCGAAGCGGCCGACGCCATGCGCGAGCAACATGATTCGATCTGGCGTGCGCAGGATCTGGAGCTCAATGGCCGATTACAACTGCCGGCTGCTCGACGCCCAGGCTTTGGTGCCGTCGATGACCCAGCGTCGCGCCGGTAGTGCTCGCATCCCGTGTTAACGCTGTTCGAATCTTTTCCACAGGCCGGGATATTTCAAACGATTGAAAATATTTTAATCGTTTAAATAATTTAATGCCTTGATTTACAAAGAAACTCTTCCATGTCATGCCAGTGACGCATGACAATGGAGGTCGTGATGCAAGAGTTTGAAAACGTAAGAAATGAAATTCCTACGTATGTAATTGATCGCCTCGAAAATGAGTGGCGGGTGATGCAGACTCAGAATGTGCAGCTGGAAACCGGGCTGCGGGCTGAAACGTCGGCAGATACTGCGCCTGCAACGACCGATAGTCTCGCATCCCTCGATAAGTAGTATTTTTGGAGACGGCAATCGCACGGCGCTCGCGGGGCACGCGATGCTGTTGAAGGCATAGCCCGGTATCCACCATTTCCATTTCATCCAGAAAACGGACAAGCCCCGGCTTATTCCCAGGGCTGTCGTTCATTTGGCCGGCTTCAGGGAAACTTGGTCCCCGAAATTGCTTCAGGCATCGAGATAGCGCTCGGTCAACCGTGCCCACATGGCGGCGCCAGCGGTCAGGCTTTCGTCGGCGAAATCATACTTGGCGCTGTGGAGGATGGCTGAATTCAAGCCATTGCCGAGGCGCAGGAAGCTGCCGGGTTTGTGCTCCAGGTAATGGGAAAAATCTTCGCTGCCGGGGATCAGGCCGCAGGTGGTGACCTTGTCGGCGCCGACGAGCTCTTCGGCGACCATGCGCGCGAATTCCGTTTCCTTCTCGGAGTTGACGACGACCGGATGGCCGTGGACGTAGTCGATCTCGACACTGGCGCCATAGCCGTCAGCGATGGATTCTGTCAGCTTGCGGATACGAGCTTCGAGCAGTTCGCGCACCTTCGGATCGAAGGAGCGGACGGTGAGCAGCATCTTTGCGCTCTCCGGAATGACGTTCGAAGCCTCGCCGGCGTGGATAGCACCGACGGTCACGACGGCCGTCTGCGTGGGGTCGACGCTGCGGGCAACGATCGTCTGCAGGCTGACGACGAGATTGCACGCAACGACGACGGGGTCGATGGTCAGATGCGGGCGGGAGGCATGGCCGCCCTTGCCCGTGATAGTGATTTCGACCGTATCGGCTGCCGCCATCAGCGGGCCGGAGCGCAGCAACCAGGTGCCTTCCGGCGCGCCGGGGTGATTGTGCAGCCCGAAAATGACGTCGAAGGGAAAGCGTTCGAAGAGGCCATCCTTGATCATTGCGGGCGCGCCGCTGACGGCACCCGCTTCCTCGGCCGGCTGGAAGATCAGGTTCACGGTGCCGTTGAAGCGGCGGGTGCGGGCGAGATATTCGGCAGCCCCGAGCAATATAGTCGTGTGACCGTCGTGGCCGCAGGCATGCATCTTGCCCGGCGTCTTGCTGGCATAGGTGGCGCCGGTCTGCTCGGTGATCGGCAGGGCGTCCATATCGGCGCGGATGGCGATGCTCTTCTTGCCGGCTCCAACAGTCATGCGCGCGACGACGCCGTGGCCACCGACATTGCGCGTGACTTCATAACCCCAGGCTTCCAGCTTCTCGGCGACGAAGCGCGCGGTTTCCGCCTCTTCGAAGGAAAGTTCGGGATTGGCATGCAGATGCTGGCGGATGCCGGTCAGTTCGGCCTTCATCGGCTCGAAGTCCGACAGGCGGGCAAAATCGTTGTCGAGGGTCATGGCTATTCCAATGGTTCGCTTGAGCCGCCGTCCGCCATAGAGCGTACAGGCTTCACTGATGATGGAGCTGCCGCGCTAGATGAAGCGCGACAGGAAACTTCTGGTGCGCGGATGCTGCGGATTGCCGATCACATCCTCGGGCTTGCCCTGTTCGACGATCTTGCCGCCATCCATGAAGACGACGCGGTCGGCCGCTTCGCGGGCAAAACCGATCTCGTGGGTGACGACGATCATCGTCAGGCCCTGGCTGGCGAGATCGCGCATGGTCGACAGCACCTCGCCGACCAATTCCGGATCGAGCGCCGAAGTCGGTTCGTCGAACAGCATCAGCTTCGGCTTGATTGCCAAGGCTCTGGCAATTGCCACACGCTGCTGCTGGCCGCCGGAAAGCTGGCGCGGGTAATTATTGGCCTTGGCCGAAAGCCCGACACGGTCGAGCAGCGCCAGCGCGTTCTCGATCGCTTGGCTGCGGCTTTCGCCATGGATGCCGATCGGCGCCTCGATGACATTTTGCAGCGCCGTCATATGCGGATAGAGGTTGAATTGCTGGAACACCATGCCGATCTTGCGCCGCTGCAGCGCGATCGCATGATTGGACAGCTTGACCAGACGCCCCTTGTTCAGCCGGTAGCCGATCTGCTCTCCATCCACTTCGATCGAGCCACGATTGATCGATTCCAGATGGTTGATGCAGCGCAGGAAGGTCGATTTGCCGGAGCCGGACGGGCCGAGGATGACGACCACTTCGCCCGGCGTCACATCGAGGTCGATGCCTTTCAGCACTTCGAGATTTTCGAATGACTTGTGGACGTTGCGCGCCTGTACGAGCGGGCTCACCTTGGCGATTGAGTTCATAGGAGCGTTCATTGGCCCGCCTCCTGAGCCGGTACGAGCGCCGGCGCACTCTCCTTTGCAAGCTTCGTCGCGCCGGTGCGTCGGTCGGCTCGGCTATAGTAACGCTCGATATAACTCTGGCCGATGTTCAGCACCGAGGTAATCAGCAGATACCAGATGACGGCGACAAGCAGCATCGGGATGACTTCGAAGGTGCGGTTGTAGATCGACTGCACCGAATAGAGCAGGTCGGCCATGGCGATGACGCTGACGAGCGAGGTCGCCTTGATCATGCTGATGAGCTGGTTGCCCGTGGGCGGCACGATGGAGCGCATGGCTTGCGGGATGATGATGCGGCGCAGAGCGCGGATTCTCGTCATGCCGAAGGCTTCGGCGGTTTCGAACTGGCCCTTGTCGACGGAAAGCAAGCCGCCGCGAATGATCTCGGCCATATAGGCGGCTTCATTGAGCGCCAAGCCGGCGATTGCGGCCGTCATCGGACTGATAACGGAATTCGTATCCCAGCTGACGAAGGTCGGGCCGAAAGGGATGCCGATCGACAGCGTCGGGAAGAGCGTCGAGAGATTGTACCAGAAGATCAGCTGCACGAGCAGCGGCGTGCCGCGGAAGAACCAGATGAACAGGGAGGCAAGCGTGCTTGCCAGCGTGTCTTTCGACAGCCTGGCGATCGCCAAAAGCAGGCCGAACACGATGCCGAGCGCCATGGCCACTACAGTCAAGCCAAGCGAAACATAAAGGCCGCTGATGACGACGGGATCGAAGAAATATTGCGCGACGACGTGCCAGCCAAAATTCTCATTGTGGGCAACCGACCACGCCCAATAGGCCGCGATCGCAAGCGTGATCACCCAGGCTGCCACACGGCCCATCGGGAACGGTGTGTGGGCATTCGCCACATCCCGTTCCGCCGCATCGCCAGGTGGCGATGCGATGTCTTTGGTATTCGTGCTCATTTCGGCAATGTCCCGCCAAGATTGATACCCGGTTCCCTGATCATATTGTTCTCAAGGCCCCATTTCTTCATGATGGCGGCGTAGGTGCCATTATCCATCAGAAGCTTGACGGCATCTTTCAAAATCGGAGCAAGCGGCGAGCCCTTCGGCACGACGGCGCCTTGATAGAGATCCTCGAAGCCGTTCTTCTGGCCGACGCCGGTCAGTTCCAGCTGGCCGTTGGCCTGCGAGACGAAATAGGTGAGCGGGGCCTGCGAGGAGAAGAAGGCGTCGGAACGCTTCGAGCGGACGGCGAGGATGGAGCTCGGCTGATCGGTAAAGGACTGAACCTCGATCGCACCCTTGCCATCGGTCTTGCACTTCTCGGCCTGCACCTGGATCACCTTTTCTGCTGATCCACCGGCCATGACGGCAATGCGCTGGCCGCAGGCGCTATCGAGCGAGGTAATGGCCTTCGGATTGCCCTTCTGGACTGCGAAAACGACGAATTCCTGCACCCAGTCGACGAAGTCATTGGCTTCCTCACGGCTCTTGAAATCGCCGATCGGACCGAAGGCGAACTGATAGCGGCCGGAATTGATGCCCGCGAGGATGGCGGGCAGGCCGCTGACGCTTTCATGCTCGATCTTCACGCCGAGCACTTCGCCGATCGCGTCGGTCAGATCGGCGCTGGCACCGGTCAGCTTGGTGCCGGTGACGATTTCATAGGGAGGGAAAGAGCCGTTGTTGACGGAGATCATCTTGCCCGATGTGCGGATCGCTTCCGGCAGCTTGGCCTGCAGGTCCTTGTTGACCGAAAGTTTCGGCAGGCTGGCATCCTCCGCAAAGGCGGCGCCCGACATCATCAGGCTTGCCAGGGCGACGTAGGTCATTTTCTTCAGCGACATGTTCATTCCCCTTTTTGCTTTGTGTCTCTGATTTTTCAGTCGGTGGTCAGGCAGCGCTCGTCCGGCTGCCGTCGACGTCGAACGGAAACAGCTCCTCCGGCGTCATCAGCCGCGGCAGGATCCCCTGCACATGCAGCTCCCCAGCGAAATCTGTTATCATCTTCCGGTTGACGGCAAAGCCGCTCGCATCCCACCCTTCCGGCAGTTCTGTCGCTGATTTCAGCAGCTCATCGAGCATGAAGGGCGTGGTGTCGGCATATTTGCGCCGCTTGCTGAGCCACATACGCTGCGATTCATCGATCACCTTGCTCAATTCGGCCATGACCCAGGGATGCTCGGCGGCGATCTCCGCCTTCAATCCGATCAGGTGCATGCCCGGTACATAGCCCACATCGGCGAAATAGCGATGTTCGGCGCCGCGAAAATCCGAAAGCACCTGGCGGAAACCGGAATTGCCGGCGAAATAGCCGTCCGGCATGAAGGGCGTAAAGATCGCGTCGAGCAGGCCTTCCTTCAAAAGGTCCACCATCGGCCTCTCGCCGGGTGCGGCCTCGATGCGGCCGGGGCGGCCGAAACCGTCGAGGCGATCGGTGATCGGATGGGCTTCGGTAAGGCGGCCGGCATACCACATGGCATCCTCGACGCCGACACCTTCGCGGCGAAGTGCTGCGCGCGTCCAGGTATTGCCAGAGTCGCGCCAGCCGGTGACGCCGATGCGCTTGCCGGCAAGTTGGGCAAAGCTCGTGATCGGGCTGTCCTTGGTGGTGATGACGCAGCGGTGACGGAAGCCGCGCATGATGAAATTCGGAATGCCGACGACGCTCTCGTCACCGTCGATGCGCAATTGCGTGTAGCGGCTGAAGGAGGTTTCGGCCGCATCGTAGGCGTCGCTCTTGCCGACATGCGAGATCAGCGTGCCGACGCGATCCACCTTGATGTCGAGCTTGGGGGAGGAGACGTCACCCAGGACCAGAGGTGTCATATAATCCCAGTCGCGGAGAGCAAGTCGAAGAGTAAGGGGCATGAAATTCACTCGCGGGAAAACTTGTTTTCTAAACGAGTAAATGTTCAATATATGTCGATCAAATGTTATTACGTTATTGAACATTAAAAAATGGTGCGAAAATGAGCGAAGATCGGGACGCAAAATGGTTTGCCGAAAAATTGAGCGATCGGACCATCCGCGGCATAGCGCTCGAGACGAGCGCGCTCATTCGCGCCGGCGCCCTGCCTGTTGGCACCAAACTGCCGCCGATCCGCGATCTTGCCTTTGTGCTCGGGGTGAGCCCAGCAACCCTGTCCGAAGCCTGGAGCGAGCTCAGGCGTCAGAAGATCATCAGCGGGCGCGGCAGGAACGGCACATGGGTCAGCGGCGACCGCTTCGTCGCCAAGCCGGCGCGGCTCGCAAGCGTCGGCGATTATGGCAGTGACGCCCTGAACCTGACGGCCGCCGTTCCCGATGTGCAGCTGCTCCCGAAGCTCCAGGCGGCGATGGCCTACGGTGCCTCGGCCGAAAATCTCAACAGCTACGAGCGCAATCGCATCCTGCCGGAACTGGAAGGCGAAGTCAGAAAGACATGGCCCTACGAGCCGGAAGCGTTCCTAGCGACCAATGGCGGCTACAATGCCGTCTATACGCTGATCAATGCCCTCGTCATGCCGGGTGCTGCCGTTGCGATCGAGGACCCGACGGGCATGCGGCTTCTCGATATTCTGGAAGATCGGGGTGCCCGCATCGTCCCAGTGAAATGCGACGATGAGGGTCCGCTGCCGGCTTCGCTGGAAGAGGCGCTGAAATATCGCCCGGTCGCTTTTATCTTTCAGCCGCGCATCCATTCCGTCACCGGCCAGAGCGTAAGCCCGGCACGCATGGCAAGGATCGCCGATATCCTTCGCGACAAGGATACATTGATCGTGGAAGACGATGGTATTGCCGATATCTCGACAGCGCCGCGCCATTCGATGGGGCATCTCTTTCCCGATCGGGTCATCCATATCCTGTCGTTTTCGAAAACGCACGGACCGGATCTGCGCCTCGCCGTATTGTCGAGCTCGCGGGCGATCATCGACCAGATCCAGTCCTATCGAAGCTTCAGCTCCGGCTGGACCAGCCGCATACTGCAGGCCGCGGCTGCCTGGCTGCTGCGCGATCCGGCGACGGCGGCATGCCTCGATCATGCCCGCATGACCTATCGAGAACGCCGAGCAGGCCTCATCGGTGCGCTTCGTGAGCGCGGTGTCAATGCGCGACATGGGGAGGGGCTGTGCGCGTGGGTGCCGGTCTCGTCGGAGCCCTTCGCGATGGTGACGCTTGCTGCCAGGGGCATTGCAGTGCATCCCGGTGCCAAGTTCTCGATCCTGTCCAGCAGCCATTTGCGTGTCGCGACGGCCAAGCTCTCCGAGCGGCGTGACTATGTTGCGGATGCCATCGCACTTGCCGCCGTCCATACGTGAACGGTAGCGCTAGCGGCTCGAGGTCATGCCCACGCCTTTAGGCGCCTCCCTCCAGGGGAAAGCGTACTTGACGAGGATAGTCGCAAGCTTGGCCGAGATGAGCGCAATGATGGAAATCGCGACGAGATAGATTGCGATGTCGACAGGCTGCGGCAAGTGGATGTTGCGCATCAGATGCCCGTAGATCTCGGTGAAACCGCGATGGCACATATAGATCGGATAGGAGAGATAGCCGAGAAAGATGCCGAGCCGCTGCAGTTTCTCCGGCAGTTCGAGCATCGTGCCGGCAAGGACGATGAGCGGCGAGATCAGGATGCAGAACACCAGCGCGTATTTCAGCGAATAGGTGGGAAGAAACAGCAAGATTAGGATCGCCGCGATCGGCAGCAGGGCAGCATAAGTATTCGCCGTGTGGCCGAGCGCTGCGACGTTTCTAAGCCGATAGATGATCATTCCGAGCGTGAAGGAAAAGAAGACGCGGGCAAAGCCGCCATCCACCGAGCGCCATTCCCAGCCGAGATCGAGCGATTTGTGGAAGAAGACCGAGCCGATCAGCATTGCCAGAGATGCGGCGGCTATGAGGACGAGGCTCCGCGTTTTCAGCCTGAAAAGCACCAGTGCGAATACCAGATTGGCCAGCAGCTCCCAAAACAGCGACCAGGCTGGACCATTCAGCGGATAGAGCGCCCAGATATCTCCCGCCGAACGAGTCAGAAAGCTCGGCGAAGGCAGCATGAATACGGTCGTAAGGATGCTTGCGACAAGATCGGCCCGCCCGACACCGGATGCCTGCCAATGCAGCAGCAATTGTACAAGGCCGTAGACGCTGCCGATCAGAAATAACGGATAGAGACGCGCGTAGCGGGCCTTCATGAAGGCGAGCACGGTCATGCCGCTGGCAAGCTTTTCGCCATACGCTCTGGCGATGACGAAGCCGCTGAGCACGAAAAAGAAATCGACGGCGATATAGGCCGAAGGCGCATAGGGCCTGTCGAGGTGATAGACGACGACGGCGAATGCCGCCAGGCCGCGCATCGCATCCAGGGCCGCGTATCTATGTTTCGTTGCATCAGCCGGCATTGATCGAAACCTCGTTGAGCGGAAGGATTGCACCCGGCTATCCCGCAGCGCGCGCGCCGAAGAATTCGTTTCTCAAATTTCGATCGAGCGGGCGCACCCGCGAAAGGTTGCCCAGGAACTGGCGTGGACTTGTCAGTACCGACCGGTTCAGGAAATGGGTCCTGATGAGATTGGAGGATTTGCTGTGGGCGCCGGCATGGCCGACCCGATAGATTGCACCGCGGAAGGGCAACGATCCGAGCGGGGCGCCGGTGTCGGCAAGCAGCTTGCCGATGCGCACATGGCTGCCGAGCATGGATTTGATGTAATCGACCTCGGCATCCTCGAAGGTCGCGGGCAACTTGTAGAGGTCCGACCGGATGATGAGCGACGTCCCGCAATAATTGGCGAAGTCATTGTGATGCAGCAGTAACCGGCCGCCTTCGTTCCAGAGATAGCCCCGGTCGATCTTCCAGCCGTTGGCGTCGGAATTTCTGGCGGCGAAATCGACGATATTGGCGCTGACGAAATCATCATCGTCGACGATCATGAAGAAACGAGTGTCGCGCGCCGAAAGCATGCCTTTCAGCACGCGGCGGCCTTTGTCCAGCCGGAAGGCGTCGTAGACCTTCTCGCGGTCGGCGCCATCGATGTCGTGCAGCTGGTTTGGCGGGAAGGTTACGCGCTCCGACGTAAAATTCGGCGGCAGATCGGGCAGATCGGCGCCTTCGTTGGCGACGACCACACCGCGCCAGTTATTGTTGGATTGCCCGGCGATCGATGCGATTGTTTGCGACAGCCGCCGTTTCAGCGCAGGCCAATCATTGGAATTGGCCTGATGGCGAACGGGAATAATGAACGTAACCAGTGTCATGAGGCGCCTTTCCGACATTTGCTGTTGCTACCGCAGGGATCGAAGGCCCCATGTGGAATGCCATGCTTCGATCCGATGGCCACGATGCTTGCTACTGTGCCCTTGCACGGCGACCTTGCAGTGTCGTCCGCACGAGGAAGAGGACCCTTTCCCTGCATAAGAGAAGGATGAGGCCCGAATAGGTGAGACCGCCGACCAGGACTTCGCAGATGAGACGTGCTGCGAGGGAGCGGTCGTACAAGGCCGACGAGGCTGCCAGCACCACGACAAGCATGCCGAGATAGGCGGCTATGGGCCGCAGGAACTGGCTGAAATATTCCAGGATGCTCAGACCGATCAATCGCGAGACCATCCAAAGCGTCACCGGCCACAGCATCAGCACGCCAACCATGAGCCCGAAGACGACGGTCGCGACACCATATTTGTGGAGGATGAAAACGGTGAGGATCGAAACGACGTTGCGCACCAGTTGATAGTAGAACCACCAGTCGGATCTGCCCTGGCTGGTGATCAGGGAGGCCTGGATGATCCCAATGCCGGCCATCAGGCCGATCACGCAAAAGAAGCGAACCGGCCAGATGGCGGCCGCCCAATGCGGTCCGAAGATCAGCGGAATGGCATCATCTGCGACCGCTGCAAGTCCCATGAAGGCCGGGAACGATACCAGCGAGCAGCCAAAGGTCGCCATGAGAAAGGCTTCGCGCACTTTGTCCTTATCGTGCTGCAGCGAGGAGAGCAGCACGTGGCTGACCGAATTCAGTCCGCCGGCCACGACATTGTTGAGCATCTCATAGAGTCGCCGGGCGAAATTATAGATACCGAGAGCGGCTGGGCTTACCAGCGTCCCGATGATCAGCTGGTCGAGATTCATGGTCTGGAGGAAGCGGTTGCCAGAGGCGAAGATGCCGTAATGCAACAGTTCGCGCAGGCTTGAGAGCTTTACCCTGAAACCAGGCAGCCACCTTGCGCCCCAGAAAGCGGCGATGCAGGCAGCCGCCGGTGCGGCGATCTGGGCGATCGCAAGCGCCCAGAGCCCGAAACCCGCGAAAATCAGCGAGAGACAGATAACCGCCGAAACGGAGGTGGCGATCGCGGTGCGGGCCGCGGCAAGATGAAAGGACATCGTCCGGCCGATCAGGGCGTTGGGGACGATGATCATCATGTCGAAGAAAATCTTGAGGCCGATGATCAGCAGCAGCTTGACGATGTCGTCATGCCCGACCCAATGGGCGAGAAACGGCGAAAGCAGAAACAGCGCGGCATAAAGGATGGCTGCGGAGACGAAGGATAGCCAGAAGACCGTATCGAGATGGCTGCGCCGAATGGATTTCTGCTGGATCAGTGCCTCGCCGAAGGCCGTCGGCCCGAAGCCGGAGGCGAAACTGACGACGGCGAAGGCAAGTGCCACCAGACCGAAGTCCTGTGGCAGCAGAAAACGGGACGTGACGACGAAGACAAGGCTGTTGAGCGCCGTCGGGATAAGCGTATCCAGCGCCGACCAGAAGGCACCTCTCAATGCGGCCCGCGATCGGTTTTCGCTCAGATGTTCAAAGACGACTTCATCCGCTTCGGAAGCCAGCAAACGTATACCTCGCCATATAGACCGTCATCGGCGCCGGAGCTCCGGCACCCGCTATTGCCGCGGCGCCGTCGTTCGGTGCAACAGGACCACGTGTTGGATGCTTGATCTAGGCCAGCCCCTCGATTTGTCTAGGGAGGATTGTTGCATTGCAACATTGCGTTGCTGAAAGTGATCCCGCGATCAAGGCAAACGCGAAATCTGTCTCCTCAGGGCGACGAAAAAGCGCCGTCTCTATTGCGCGGCCGAGCGGACCCTTGGCTCGTCCCACTCGATTTCCGGAGCTGCATCCGCCTCATCCAGAGGCTCGTTCATCTCGTAAAGATAGCCTTCGAGCATGTCGCAGGCGCGTTCGCTGGCGCCGATCTTCGCTTCGGTTTCGCTAATCGCGGTGGCAATGGCCTTGATGCGGGCGCGCAGCATGTGGCCGACCACGTCCTTGCCGGGGCGCCTGCCCAGCCGGTCGAGGTGAAGGCCGATGCGGTTGGAGTGGCGCTCGAGCTCGCTCTTGCTGAAATTCGCCTTGCGAATTTCTTCCAGAAGGCTCGCACGCATCTTGGCGACGGGATCGAAACTGCCCGGCTCACGCTCGTCCAGCACCATCTCCGTAATCAGCTTTTCAATAGCGACCAGCGCCTGCAAGTCGACGGCATCGGTCAGTTCGACATCATAACCGGTATCGTCGAACACCTTGCGGCGTACGGGGTCGAGAAGAAGCTCATAGGCCTTCTGCAGCCGCGCGAAAGCATCGGTATCACCGCCGGAATCCGGGTGGGCCGCCTTGGCGCGCTTGCGATAGGCCGCCTTGATCTGCTCTTCGCTGGCATCGCGCGCAACGCCGAGAATATCGTATGGATCAGTCACTCCAACTCCTGCCGCCGCTTATTCCTGTTTCCGAAGCTTTCGCCGTTGATGCCGCCGGCGCGGTTTAAACTTCCCGCCAGTCTGTTTCAATCGGCCCTGGCGCTATGTGTACCATCACAAAGGCAGAGTTTGGACAAAAAGAGTCCTATGTCAAAGACGAACTGTCTCGCAGGCGGAAATGTGCCGGCCTAGATCGTCCGGTCGAAGAAGACGGTCGAGCGTGCCTGTTTCAGCCGATAGAGCTGGGCGGGGCGATTGCTGGCGCGGCGCATTTCTCCGACGATCGGCTCGATGAAATCGACTTCCGCGATGCGTTTGCGAAAGGCAGATTTATCGAGAAGGCGGCCGAGCAGCCGCTCATAGACGGCCTGCAATTCACTGAGAGTAAAGGCTTCCGGCAAGAGGTGTACCGGCAGGGTGGTATATTCGACCTTGTTGCGCAATCTGGTGATCGCCGCCTTCAAGATGGCTGCGTGGTCGAAGGCGAGGGGCTGCGCCGTCGCTTCGCCTGCGATCCGATGCCAGGCGGCATCCGTGACATTGCCGCCATGCTGCAGGATGACGGCATCCGGCGTGATCAATGCCATGTAGGTCACGCTCAGGCTCCAGCCGCGGGGATCACGCGCCGCATCCCCGAAAACGCCGACCTGCTCGAAATAGGGCGCCGTGACGCCTGTCTTGTCGCTGAGCACGCGCCTTGCCGCAGCCTCCAGGCTCTCATCTTCATCGACATGAATCCAGCCGCCAGGCAATGCCCAGTGACCAGTAAATGGTTCCGCACCGCGTCGGGCTAGCAGAACCTCAAGCCCGTCCGGCGTCAATGCGAAGATTGCGAGATCGACCGAAACGATCGGTCTCTGATGAAGGTCTTCGATGTTGTTCATGGCTGCAAACATAGCGCGATCGATCCTTAGTGTAAAGTTTCAACTAACTTAGTTGACAAAATACAATAAGTGGTATTTGTTCGCGTTATCGCAGTTTGCAACGCCGCTTTCAGGAGGCAGTCATGTTCGGATTTCGTTTCATCAAGGCTCAACCGACCCAGTATGTGATCCAGTATCAAGGAGGCCGGCCGCAGCGCGAGGGCGCGGGGCTCTCGTTCTGGTATTTCGCACCGTCGACCTCGCTGGTCGTGGTACCGACGGCCAGCGTCAACGAGCCCTTCATCTTCCCGGAGGTCACCTCGGACTTCCAGGAAGTGACGGTTCAGGGGCAGATCACCTATCGCATCGCCGAGCCGAAGCGGACGGCGGAACTGCTGGATTTCTCGCTCAACGCCAAGGGCGTTTACGGTTCGGAAGATCCGCAGAAGCTGTCGCAGCGGTTGATTGACCAGGTTCAGGTCGTCATGCGCGCCGAAGTGCAGGCCCTTTCGCTGAAGGAAGTGCTCGCTGCCGGCGAACTGCTGGTCGGACGCGTGGCAACCACACTGCACACTCATCCGGTGCTGCAGGCGCTGGGTCTTGAGCTCCTGAGCCTGTCGATCCTCGCGGTGAAGCCAAAGCCCGAAACCGCAAAGGCACTGGAAGCCAGTGCGCGTGAAGCGCTGCTGCGCAGTGCCGACGAGGCAATCTATGCCCGCCGCAATGCAAGCGTCGAACAGGAACGAACCATCAAGGAGAATGAGTTGGCGACCGAAATCGCCGTTGAAAACAAGAAGCGTCAGGTGCGCGAGGCGCAGATGGATGCGGAACGCTCGGTCCAGGAGCGCCAGCTGCAGATCCGCCGCGAGGAGATGACCGGCAAGATCGCGCTTGAAGAGCAGAACAAGGAGCTTGTTGCTCTCGCCTCGGGCAATGCGCGCGAAGAGGCCGATGCGAAAGCCTATGGCCTTGCCGCCATGATGAAGTCGTTCGGCGATGCCGATCCCAAGATGCTGCAGGCGCTGGCTTCGGTCGGCATGGACCCCGGTCAGTTGATGGCGCTCGCCTTTCGCGATCTTGCCGACAACGCCACCAAGATCGGCCAGTTGAACGTCACCCCGGATCTCCTGCGCGAGATGCTGCAGCCGCAGGCGAGGGGATGAGCCATGCCTGTCGCGAACAGCGGAAAGGCTGAAGACAGAAAGATCGTGCTCATCGTGCGCGACACCCGTCTCGACGAACTTATCGCACGCTTCAACACCGTTCAGCAGGCGCAGTTCTATGTCGAACATCTGGGCGCGGATTTCGGCGACTATCTGGCGGAACAGCAGCACTATCGAGCGGCGGTACGGGAGGTCGAAGCCAGCCTGCACGCTGTCGCCCGGGTGCAGACGCTCAACCGGCGCTATCTCGCAAACTTCATCTTCGGCGCCGACGATCTCGTCGTCGTGCTCGGACAGGATGGCCTCGTCGCCAATACGCTGAAATATCTCGACGGTCAGAATGTGGTCGGGGTGAATCCAGATCCGAAGCGGTGGGATGGCGTCTTGTTGCCCTTTCAGACGGCAGATGTTCGCAAGGTGATGCCGGAAGCTTTGGCGCAGCGCCGGCCGCTGAAGCGGGTCAGCATGGCCAAGGCCGCGCTCAACACGGGCGAAGTGCTCTATGCGGTCAACGACCTCTTCATCGGCCCGCGCAGCCATGTTTCGGCCCGCTACGATCTCCGGGTCGGCGAACGGCACGAAAGGCAATCGTCGAGCGGCATCATCGTTTCGACGGGCATGGGATCGACGGGATGGCTGAAAAGCCTCTATGCCGGTTGGGCTGGAGCGGCTGCAAGCTGCGGCGTGGAGCTGCCGGCGGGAATTGCCGACGCCGCGTTTCCCTGGGATGCAGACTTCCTGCACTATTTCGTGCGGGAACCGTTTCCGAGCCGTACGACGGGCGTCTCGCTGGTTTCGGGGCAGATCGGAGCGGAGATCCCGATGACGGTGATGTCCGAAATGGCAGAACATGGCGTCATCTTCAGCGATGGCATCGAGGCGGACTTCCTGCCTTTCAATGCCGGCACGCTGGCGACGATCGGCCTTGCGGAACGGCAGGGATTGCTGGTGACATAACGGCAATCGGCCCGCTCCGTCGAAAGAAGCGGGCCGACTGTAGAATGCCTCAGACTTTTTAAGCGGCCGAGAATGGCACGGCGACGAAGGTCTTGTCGCCATTGCGTTCGATCAGCAGCAGGACGGATTTGCGGCCGTCCTTGCCGGCCTTGGCAACGGCCGTCTGCACCTCATGGGCGTTGCGCACCGGCTGATCGTTGACCGAGACGATGATGTCGCCGGTCTGTATGCCGGCAGCCGCGGCTGGCTTGTCCGGATTGACGCTGGCAACGACCGCGCCCTCGACGCCATGCGGCAGGTTCAACTGCTCGCGCATGTCGGGCGTCAGATTGGCGAGGCCGACGCCGATGCTCGGCTGATTGGAGGGCTGGACCTTGCCATCGCCGGCATCATTGGCAGCCTGCTTGCTGTCGTCATTGCCGCCGATGGTGACACTGACGTCCATGCTCTTGCCATCGCGCCACAGTGTGACCGTGCGCTTGTCGCCGGGGGAAAGATCGGCGACCAGTCGCGACAGGTCCTTCGGCGTCTTGACGGTCTCATTGCCGACCGCCGTGACGATATCGCCGCTCTTGATGCCGGCACGTGCGGCCGGGGTATCGCTATTGACGCTGGCGACGAGCGCGCCCTGGGTCTGCGACAGGCCCATGGCATTGGCGATATCCGAGGTCACCGGCTGGATGGCGACGCCGAGATAGCCATGATCGATCGAACCGTTCTTCTCCAGCTTGGCGACGATTGCCTTGGCTTCATCGGACGGAATGGCGAAGCCGACGCCGACGCTGCCGCCGTTCGGCGAGTAAATAGCGGTGTTGATGCCGACGACATTGCCGTCGCGATCGACCAGCGGGCCGCCGGAATTGCCGTGGTTGATGGGGGCGTCGATCTGGATGAAGTCGTCATACGGGCCGCTGTGGAGGTCGCGGCCGCGGGCCGAAACGATGCCGGCGGTGACGGTCGTGCCGATACCGAAGGGGTTGCCGATCGCGAGGATCTGGTCGCCAAGCTTGAGCTTGTCGGAATCGCCCCAGGCGATGGTTGCGAGCGGCTTTGGCGCGTTGATCTTCAGGACGGCGAGGTCCGACTTGGCATCAGCACCGAGCAATTTGGCCGGCAGCTCGGTGCCGTCATCCAGCGTCACCTTGATATCAACCGCGTTCTGAATGACGTGGTTGTTGGTGACGATGATGCCATCCGGGCTGATGATGAAGCCGGAACCGAGCGCCATGGCGCGCTGGCTCTGTTGCTGCCGCGGCATCTGCTTCGGGAAGGGGATGCCCTGATTTTCGAAGAATTGCCGGAACTGTTCGTCCATCGGCGAATTGCTGCCGTCGGCGCTGGTGTCGGTCGCCTTCATGGTTGTGGTGACGGTGACAACGGCCGGCTTGTCAGCGTCGACGATCGGGGCGAAGGAGCCGCCGGGCGCGATGATGCCGGCCGGTTCGGCGGCCGAAGCGACGGTTGCTGATGTGCTGAAGGCAAAGGGCAACGCGCCGGCGCCGACGATGATGGCGGCGCCTACGATGGCGGCAGTACGATGTTTGCGGAGGAGAGATGACATGGCAAAAGTCCCTTGCGAGATTGTTGGCGAATTGGCGTCTTGTCCATGTCCGGGACAGGCGTCGAATGGAGCCGCGTCAGTTCGTTCCGGGAGCCCTGTTTCCCACCGTTACTTTGGGGAAGCGAAGTATAAAACTGAACTGGCGCTGAGGATTAATATGATCTGCCAGTTGTCTTTTACAAATTAAATATTGATCATGTTTATATTGCAAAATGTTAAGATATTACATGAATTTAATGTTGGTTAGCCGGAATTTTCCCATATTTAAGGCTGCGGCGCTGGCCACCGCTTGAGCGCTTCCGTTCCAAGATCTGTCAAAGCGTAGATGCCGCGGTCGACGCGCTCGAACCAGCCATAGACGTTATCTCTCAGAATTTGCGGGGCCTTTGGTGCCGCTTCGCGCATATCCTTCGGGCGTTGCACGCCGTTTTCGATGGCGGTGGCGCAGGCAAGGGCCTGCTGGCGATAGGCGGTCATGATCGGCTTTCGCGTGCTGCCCCCAAGTGCCGGATCCCCTTTGCGCCGGCGATGTTCTTCAACAAGGCGTGATCTGCGCCGCACATTCTTGCGTGGCATCGGGGCAACGGGGCTGACGATGACATCGACCTGGCCGTTGTCCGAGACGGTCAGCATGCCGAAGCCGAGCCGGCGGCAAAGATCGCGGAATCGGCGATCGCCTTCGCGCCCCTTGCCCTTTGCTGACACGCGCGCGGCGATCCAGACTTCGTCGCTGGCTGCGGCGCGGTCGACGGCTTGCAGGATCAGCTCGAGATTGAAGCTCATCTTCAGCTCGCAGATGACGACGACGGGCGGTTCGCCATCATTCAGCCCGACGAGATCGCAGCCGCCGACCTCGCCCTTGACCGCATAGCCGGCGGCTTCGAGAAATGACTTGATCGGGAGATAGAGCGCCGTTTCCAAATCCGCCTCCGGGCTTTGCATATCCTTACGAGATTAGCCGATTCGGTTAACCAGAAGGTCGATAAGCCGTGAATGTGGGCAGCAAAAGTCGAGCCTGGACATTGTTGCGGGCCGGTTCACCAAACAGGGAATTCCGTGCGCGTAAGATGCCTCTTCTGCCGCAATTCACCCAGCACTGACGTCATCGATATAGACAAGCCAAACCCGCCATAAAACAATGGGCTTCTAAACCGCGTCACTGTGCCGGGAAAATTCCAGCGGCGTAATTGTTCAGTATTTCAATAGGATAGTACGAAGTCCGCGTGTGGCTAGTTGGGATGGTTTTCGCATGGAAACATGGCTTGTGGTCTCGAATTGCCAGACATTCGGTCTCGCAAATTCCCTGAAGCTTCTTGGCCCTCGTTTTCATATCGACGCAATGGACATATGGGCATTCAGGAAAAACATCGAAAAATACAAGAAAGAACTGCCCCGCTATTTCAGGGTCGTCCTCCATCCGCAGTTCCGCAATCTCGACTTCGATTTCGGCCTTGCGCAGAATCTTGATTTCATTCCCTCGATCAATTTCGACGCCTATCATCCAGACATTTGCTATGCCTTTTCGGGTGGCCCGATCGAAGGCCCGATGGGGTCCTATCATTCCATGATCGTTCTGGCGGCATACGAGGCCGGGCTCGGGATAGAGGCAACCCGGAAGCTTTTCCGGCGGGATGTCTTCGAAGGCTGCGGCTTCTTCGCGCGATGGGAGCAGGAGCGGGCGCAGCTTCTCAAGCACTTTTCGGAGCATGGTTTGGATATTTCGCCCTCGTTCACGCAGTGGTCTCGTGGCGATGCCTTCATGTATTCCGTGAACCATCCAAAAGTTCATTGCATCTACGATATTGCCCGTGCCTTCCTGAAGCGGCTCGGGGTCGAGCCTGTCGATGGCGAGCTTATGCCAGCCGATAATCTCCTGAATGGGCCATGCTATCCGGTCTATCCTGAGATTGCCGAGGCCTTTGGAGCCCGCGGCTCGTATCTCTTCAAGCTGCCGAATGACTATCGGCTCATCACCCTGGAGCAGTTCATCGAATTCAGCTTCGCCGTCTATTCGCGGCTACCACCCGGCTCCATTCTCGTCGAAGGGGCGGTTCGTGCGCGTTATGAAAAGGTCAAAGCAGTCGTGGCGGAGGCAGCCTGATGACGAACCCCTATGCCGGAATAGAGAATTACCAGCTCTGGCGGCGATCCGTGGCGCGGATCGAGACGCATCTTTTCGATCCGGTCGTCAATCCGAAATTCCGCCTGAACAGAGCGACGAAGATCGCGACGGCCGGCAGCTGTTTCGCCCAGCACATTTCCCGGCAGCTCCAGCGTATCGGTTTCCACTACTTCGTTCCAGAAAATGGGGAGGGACTGCCGGAGGATGAGCGCACTCGCCGGAATTTCGGCGTTTTCTCCGGGCGCTACGGCAATCTCTACACCGCTCGGCAGTTGCTCCAGCTGTTCGAGGAGGTTTTCGAGAAAAGAAAGCCTGCCGAGAAGGCATGGCTGCGCGAGGATGGGCGTTATGTCGACCCCTATCGACCGCAGATCGAGCCGGATGGGTTCAAGACGATCAAAGCGGTGGAAGATGAGCGCCATAAGCACCTTTCCAGTGTCCGCGCGGTTTTCACCGAGGCAGATGTACTGGTCTTCACGCTTGGCCTGACCGAGGCTTGGCGGTCCAGGGACGATGGCTCCGTGTTTCCGCTTGCGCCGGGAGTGGTTGCCGGCTCTTTCGATCCAGAGCGGCATGAATTCGTCAATTTCGGGGTCGCCGATGTCGAGGCTGATCTCCTGGCTTTCCTGGAGAAGCTCAAGGACAAGAACCCGAGCATCAAGGTGCTGCTGACCGTCTCCCCGGTGCCCCTTATTGCCACTTATGAAGACAGGAACGTGCTTGTGTCGACGACCTACAGCAAATCGGTCCTGCGGGTGGTTGCCGATCAGGTCGTATCGCGTTTTGATTGGGTCGATTACTTTCCATCCTACGAGATCATCACGGGGAGTTATGCCGGTGGTCTCTATTATGAGGCCGACTATCGCGAAGTGAATTCACGCGGCGTCGCACATGCGATGCGTTGTTTCGTCAAGAACTACACCTCCGACCCATCGCCGGTGGTTCGGCGGGCCACAGAGCCACAAGCTGCGGCGATCGAGCCAACGCGCCGAGATATCATCTGTGATGAGGAAGCGATCGACGCCATCCGCGCTTAGTGCTTTCGGATCGTGCGAGGCAAGAAAAAAGGGCCGCTGATGCGGCCCTTTTTCCTGTCAACGATTGGCTCAGGCCTTGAAGTCCAGCTTGACCTCGCAAGCGCCGATCGAGGCTGGCAGGAGCGGCTTGCGGATACGCTGGCCGAACTGCCGCTTGAAGCCGAAGACGTTGCCGATCAGGCTCTTGGTGTAGAGACCGGGGCCGCTCGAATAGATGCGCCAGCCGCCATCGACGGCGATGTCACCCGCCTTGACGCGCGACCATTCCGCCGATGCCTGATAGCGATCGTCGAAGGCTGCGTCGCTGCTGCTGAAGTAGGTATTGCGCTGGCGCAGCGACGCATGTTCCACCCGGCCGCTGACGGCGATCGGGTTGGCAAGCGCCAGTGCCGCCCACACGGCCTCCGCGTCGTCGTCGAGGGCGAGCGCCTCGCAATAGCGCAGATGCGCATGCACATACATGAGCCCTATCTCGCGGCCGAAGAAGGACGATGACTCGGCGCGGCGGAAGAGCTTTTCCGGGCCGCCGGAATAGGTCGCCGGTTTTTCCATCAGCCGTACACCGTCCGGGAAGAGCAGGTTTTCGCGGATGAGCTTCATGTGGGCGTGGCGCTGATCGGGCGTGAACAGGCCGCCGATCATCGGCTGCGTCATCGCGATCAGCGAATAATGCAGGCCGGTGCGAGTATCCTCGGGATGCAGCAGCAGTTCGACGCCGTCATGGCTCGGATCGAACACGCCGTAGCCCGCAACGACGCCGTCCCGCATCAGAAGCCGGTTGAAATCGGCGCGCATGGCGACGGCCGTCGCCTGCAGCGACTGCGCTTCCTCGTTACGGCTGGCAAGCGTCAGAATGTTGGCGTAGCGCACCAGCTGTTCGTACAGGAGCGAAACGGTCCAGCTGCTGACCATCCAGTCGCGCAGATGCGGATCGGCGGGCTGCAGACTGTCGTTCCAGTCGCCTTCGCCGTAGCGGATGAGGCTTGTGCCGGGCACGAAGCGGCTGCGCACCGTGTCCAGCAGCTTTTCGATATGATCGGAGATCGTCGCACGTTCCGAGGTCAGCTGCATGGTATCGTCGGCACGCCATGGAACCGTTTCGGCGAGGAAGGTGATGTCGCCGGTCGCCTCGATGTAATCGCAGAGCGCCTTCAGCGGCCAGACGACGATATCGCCATGCGCCTCGCCGGCGCGGATGTTGGCGTAGGGCTCCAGCATGAACCATTGCGGCCAGTCGCCACGGTCGCGGTACTGCTCGGAAAAGAGCGTGGAGAGAATCTGACGGACTTCTTCGTCATGCTCGTAGGCGAGCAGGAATTCGATCGGTCCCTGGCAGACGTCGCGGGTCCCCCAGGCAGCTCCCGTATATTGTTCGAGCCCATGCGGTACACTCAAATGCACGATGGCGTCATGCGCGATCCAGGGCAGCATGACCGCTTGTGCCACCACATCGCGGCCATCGCCCTCGATGCGTGCGCCTCGCGTCACATGGCTCCAGAAGCGCAGCGCCGGCGCCAGCATCTCTTCGTTCTCGACACCGGCGCTGTAGCGCGCAGCAAGGGCTTCGGCCGCATCCGGATCGGTCATCGATCCCGTGACGGCAAAGCGAAGTGCCTTCGTCGGGTGCGATTTCAGCGCGATGAAGGGGCCGTTGCGAGCCGTGCCATCGCTATAGAGCAGCTCATCGCCGCCGACCGTCTCGAACGCGTCTGGCGTCGAGGTAACGAGGTGATAGCCGGCATTCGGGTAGCGATCCCAGAGCCAGGACGGCTGCGGCCGGAAGGAGATGCGCTTGCGCGCGGCGTCCACCGCAATATTGGCAATCGCTTCATAATCTCGTTCGCCGAGCACGATGTGGCCGAACACGAGAAAGCGGCAGGCTTCGCCCTCCACCGAGACGCTCCATTGCATGGCCGGGTCGTCGCCAGAGGCGATTGCCGAGACGGTAATGGTGCGGCCAGGAAGCTGGTAGATCCAACGCGTATCGCTCAAGCCCATTTCGAAGGCGGCGGGCACGCCGAGCAGGCGCCAGCCTTCGCCGAGGTCGACGAGGATGCGCAGACCGCTCGATCGCGTCAGGTTGTAGGGATCGCGGGAAACGGAGAAAAGCTTGTGGAAGGACGTGTTGCCGATGGTCAGCTGCGCGGCGAAGATGCCCTGCATCCAGCAGGTCGCGGCCAGCGTCTGGTCGTCGAGCAGCATGTTCTGGCCGCTGCGGACGATGGCGCCGTGGCGGCGCGCCACCAGCCGTTCCTTTTCACGAAGCACGATGTGCCTGTTATGCGGCCCATCCGGCACGAAGAAGGAGATCAGCTTCCCGTCCGCATGTTCCTCCAGCATCCGCGTGGGATAGAGCGCATCGATATCAGCCTGATCGAGGCTGTCGCTCTCTGCAAGCGGAGCATCCTGCACAAGGCTGCGCGCCGTTTGTGCGGTTGATATCGTGTCGACGACGAGCTCACCCTGAAGCTTCGGCAGGCCATCGAGATGGGCGAGATCGGTATCGCTGGATGCGGCCGGATGATCGGCGATGAAGAGGCCGAAGAAGGTCGTGGTGGCTGCATCGCCTGCCGCGAGCGAAAGCGGTTTCGATTGGATCGCCGGGCAGGCGACCTCGTGCTGGCGTCGTGTGCTTGGCAGATCGCTGCCGAAGTCCGGCACCATGACGCCGTCATTGCCCTTGGAGGGCACGAGGAGTTGGATTGCATCGGTCGCGTAAGCCGCGGCACCTTCGAGGCAGCCTTGTGCGAGCCACGGATTTCGTCCGCCACCCTGCTTGAGGTTCTGCCTGACCATGATGACAGGGCCGAAGGCTGCATGGCCGGCGATATGATGGTCGATATATTGCGAGGCATAGGCTTCGCTGTTCATCAGGAAGCCGCGATCGCCGAGGCCAACGTCCTGGACGAGAATAAGGTCGGCTGAAAGCGCTGCATTCGTGCCGTTTTCCAACGAGACTTGCCAGAACCATGCGGTCTGGCTTGGGTGCAGCCGCAGGCTGACCGTGTGCTTGACGCCGGCCGTTTCGCCGCTCCACGAAAAGCCGCTCTTGCCATGACCGAACTGAACAGCGGCCTTGGGGCCGACGATTTCGGCTGTTGCCGGCCTGGCGCCGCCGACACGCAGATAGAGCCGGCCAATGCCGCCATAGACAGGCGAACCAAGCACCTGATTGATCATGACGCCGCCCTGCTGGTCAGCGAAATCGATCGAAAACAATGTGCCGTTCGGCAGGGCTGAAGCCGAGAGGCCGGCCGTATTGTCAAGTGTGACAAGACCGAGTTCTTCGCGACGAGGCGTTTGAAAGCTGCGATTGGAGGCCGAGGACATAAGCGTGGTCTCGCTGATTCATGGATCGGATGAGGGGCACTAGATCACAAGGCGACGCTCGATCATAGGAGGCATTTTCCTATTGGCATCCGCAATTCCTGGCGATGAATCGCGGATGATATCAGGACATATCCGGCGCAATTCGCCGGATATTCTGATCGACACCATCCCCGATTTCACTGATGCGGCGGCTCGGCAACCTGATTGGCCGTGCGGAGAATGGCCGAAAGGTCGGCATCGTCGAAGGCGTCCTTGGAGATGCCTTTGACCTTGAAGGTCCTGCTCTCGCCGGGCGCGAAATTGACCAGCATATCGTCGACTTCGGCATTCGCGCCGATGCGGTCGACAAAGAGGCAGACATCGCGCAGGAACGACTGAGCGGTGATAGTCACGGTAATCCCGTCCGTCGTCTGGACGCTCTGGATATCAAAGCGCGGCTGCGGATACTGCAGCTTCATATCCTTCTCGAAGAACCACCAGGCTTCTGCATCGCCGAGACGCGCGCGCAGGAATTCCCGGCGCGGATCGCCGGGGGTGGCGACTTCGGCTGGAATCTCGATATCGGTATTCTCGAAGCGATCGCACAGGATGCGCCAGACATGGTGGCGGGCAAGCAGCTTGCCGGTGAAATCGAAACGCTCGACAGTGAAGGGCACGCGCCAGAACAGGGTTGCGTCGTTGACGGCGACAGCAGCCAGACCATCGCCGCGCGGCTGGATGGTGAGGAGATGCGGCGAGTAGCTATGCTTCAAGGCGTACCAGAGCGGTTTTTTCCTGCCGGCGCCGTCGACGGCTGCCCATGAGGTGACCGGCCAGCAATCGTTGAGCTGCCAGACGATGGTGCCCATGCAGGTCGGCCGATGCGAGCGCATGTGATCGATGCCGTAGCTGATCGCGCGTGCCTGGTTCAGCTGCGTGACGAAGAGCCAGTCGTCGAAATTTTGCGGGTGGGGAAACCAGCCTTCCAACCCTTGCAGAAGCTTGTCGTTGCCGCCGGTTGCCTTCTGGTGATGCAGGACCGCGGGAGAGGCCGGCGCACGGTCTTTCTCGCGCACGGACTGGGCAAGCGTTGCGAAGGTCGGCGGCGCCTGCCAGCCGAATTCCGAGCAGAAGCGCGGGATATAGTTGCGGTAAGTCTCGTAGCCCACCTCGTTCCAGACATCCCAGATGTGCCTGCAGCCGTGTTCATCGGCATTCGGGGCGATCTCCATCGAGCCGGAATAGGGGCTGCCCGGCCAATAGGGCCGGGTCGGATCGATCTCGGCCACCAGCTTCGGCAGCAGATCGAGATAGTAGCCGGCGCCCCACGGGCGATTGCCGAGTACATCCTGCCAGCCCCAGTCGAAATAGCCCCAGATATTCTCGTTGTTGCCGTTCCAGATGACCAGCGAAGCGTAGGGCATCAGCCTTGTGATCGCCTCGCGCGCTTCCGCTTCGATCTCGCTATAGACAGGCTCTTCCTCGGGATAGGTGGCGCAGGCGAACAGGAAATCCTGCCAGACCATGATGCCGGCGGCGTCGCATTCCTCGTAGAACGTATCGGTTTCATAGATGCCGCCGCCCCAGACGCGCAGCATGTTCATATTGGCATCGCGGGCCTGGCCGATCCGTTCGCGATAGCGCTCACGCGTCACGCGCGGCAGAAAGCAGTCGTCGGGGATCCAGTTGGCGCCGCGCGCAAAGACCGGCACATCGTTGACGACGAGCGTGAAAGCCGAGCCGATCTCATCCGGGGTCGTATCCAGCCGTACGGAACGGAAACCGACGCGCCGCTTCCAGCCGTCGAGCGCCGCGCCGTCGGAGCCGAGCAGCTGCAGGTCGAGATCGTAAAGCGGTTGGCCGCCCATGCCATGCGGCCACCAGACCTGGGGATTGTCGATGCGGCATTCGATCAGCGCATGGGTCTCACCTTGGGCAACGCGGACTTCCGCGCGCTTCCCGCCGATGGACAGGACGAGCGCCGCGCTATCCGTGCCCTTGTCGGCCCATTCGATCTCGACATGCAGGCGCGCCACGCCCTGGCTGCCTTGCAGGGTGATTTCCGGGCGGATGCCGCCGAGACGCGCCTTCGACCAGCTCTCGATAAAGATCGGCTTCCAGATGCCCGAGGTGACGACGGTCGGACCCCAGTCCCAGCCGAAATTGCAAGCCATCTTGCGGATGAGATTGCTCGGGCCGGGATAGTTCTGTGGGATATCGGCGGCGCTGCCGAGCTGCTTGCGGACCTCCTCGCCATGTTCATAGGCGGATTGGAAGTCGACGATCAGTTCGTTGCGACCGCTCTTCAGGTGATCGCCGATGTCGAAGCGATAGCTGCGATACATGTTGCGGGTTTCGCCGAGTGCGGTTCCGTTCAGCTCCAGGCGCGCCGCTGTATCGAGGCCGAGGCAGGCAAGATCGATACGCTCGTCATCATCGCCATCCCAGTCGAAGGCGAGACGATAGCGCCATGCGGAGCGGCCGATCCAGTCCTGCGAGATCTCGTTGACATCGAGATAGGGGTCGGTAATCAGCTGCGCGGCCATCAGATCGAGATGCACATTGCCGGGCACGGCGGCGGGGATCGAGTTGGGCAGGGCCGGGGCGCTGGAGGGCGCGCGAAGGCGCGAGATGGTCCAGCCGGTGTCGAGCGTCTGTCTTTTCATGTCATGTGTCCGTTATGAAATGGATGCCTCAAACAGCCTTTGGCGCGATGAACTGCAGGCCCGCCTGCAGGTGGCGGTTCATGTGATAGGCGTAGGCGATTCGATCCCGTTGTTCCAACGCTTCGATGATGGCGCGGTGTTCATCATAGGCGCTGTCGATGGCTTCGCGAGAGCGCTTGCCCGCCTCCATGAGCCGCTGCAACAATGGCTGGAGAATGCCATAGACTTGTGACAGCGTCTGATTGCCGGCGAAGCCGACGAGAGCGGCATGAAACCTGAAATCAAGTTCCGCAGCCCCGGCCAGTTCCGGCGCGGCTTTCATTGCATCGTTGATGGAGCGAAGCCTTTCGATGGCGGTTTCATCAATCGTTTCGAAGAGAAGATCGCTGAGATTGACCTCGATGAGGCGACGAAACCCCTGAATATCGAGAAAGCTTTCCGCCGATATATCGATGGTGAAGGAGAAAAGGTCCATCAATGCCTGCTGGCGGCGATCCGTTATGACGGCGCCGACCTTCTGGCGGCTTTCGACGATGCCATAGGCCTTCAGGATGCGGATCGCTTCGCGCACCGTATTGCGGCTGGCATTGAACATGGAAGCGAGTTCGGCTTCCGAGGGCAGGGCGTCGCCGAGGCCGAGATTGCGTTCGCGCATCAGTCGCCGCAGCGCGTCGACCACCTGATCGACCGCCGAACCTCTATCCTCGATATCAGCGGTGTCCGCCACTATCATTCCTCCACTCTCGGAACCATATTGTTGGTCAATAAGCGGTGTCAAGTAATGTAGCACGATGGACATTTCGCTTTTCAGCGGTATTTTGACCGACAAATGGAGGAGATGTCGTATGGAAAGCTGCTGGCGTTGGTTCGGTCCGAAGGATCTCGTTCCGCTCTTGCATGCGCGTCAGGCCGGCGCAACGGGCATCGTCACGGCGCTACATGAGGTCTCACATTCGCGCGTCTGGACTCCGGCCGAAATCGAGGCACGAAAGGTGCTGGTCGAGGTGGCTGGATTGCGCTGGAGCGTCTGTGAATCGATCCCCGTTCCAAACGCCATCAAGCTCGGTGGAGCAGGAGCAAGGGCGGCGATCGGCGTCTGGAAGGACAGCCTCGCCAATCTCGCTCGCGCCGGCATAAAGACCATCTGCTATAACTTCATGCCGGTCGTGGACTGGACGCGCACGGATCTGCGCTTCGAAATGCCGACCACCGCGCTCGCCCTGCGTTTCGACATGGTGGAGTTCGTTGCCTATGACGTTTTCGTCCTGGGCAGGAAGGGTGCGGAAGAAAATTATGCGCCGGACCTGGTGCAGCGCGCCGAGGAGCGACTGAAGGGGCTCTCGCCGGAAGCCGTGCAACGGCTGGAGAACAACATCATCGCCGGTCTTCCGGGCGGTGAGGACAGCTATGGGCGTGAAGCCATCCGCTCAGCCATAGCCCTCTTCGACGGAATGACGGCAGAAGATCTCCAGGCCAATCTCGATGCCTTCCTGCGGGAGGTCGTGCCGGTCGCCGTCGAATTCGGTGCCCGGCTCGCAATCCATCCAGACGATCCGCCCATTTCGCTCTTCGGCCTGCCGCGCGTCGTGTCGACGGCGGCAGATCTGCGTCGTATCCTCGGTACCGTCGACCATGCCGCCAATGGCCTGACGCTCTGCGTCGGCTCGCTGGGGTCCCGCGCCGACAATGATGTGCTTGCCATCGCAAGCGAATTCGCGTCACGTATCAATTTCGCGCATCTGCGCGACATTGCGATCGAAGCCGATGGATCATTCGTGGAAGCCTCCCATTTGGAAGGGCGCAGCGATATGTATGCCATTCTGCGCACATTGCTCGCGGAGGAGGCAAGGCGTCGCAAGGAGGGCCGGGAAGACCATGTGATCCCGATGCGGCCGGATCATGGACATCTTGTCGGCGATGATATCGATAAGCCGACCAATCCCGGCTATTCCCTCATCGGTCGCCTGAAAGGTCTTGGCGAGCTGCATGGCGTCATCCATGCGATCGGCAAGGCGGGGCTTTGAACTTCACGGCATTTGCCATGCCATATCGATGAAATCAGGCAGCCGGAATAAAGCCTCCCGTTGCATATTCGATAGGCTTTTGCCTAAAGTTTAATCTTGTTATAATTTTGATTTTATTTAGTTTTTTCGTCTATCAATGTCCAATTCGCTAGTCTTCAAACTCGAATTGGCAAGGTCGACCTTCCATGAATTCCGTTTGGCCCGCCGCCCCGAACGACGATTTTCGGTCGCTTTTCAAGACGCATCCGTCGCCGATGTGGGTCTATGATCCGCAGACGTTGAGGTTTCTGATCGTCAACGATGCGGCTCTCGACCTCTATGGCTATGGCCATGCGGACTTCGCGGTCATGACCGTGCTCGATATCAGACCATCCGTGGAACGCGAGCGCATGCTGGACGCGGTGCACCACCGCACCGACATTGAGACGGCGCAACGCTGGACGCATCTGAAGGCGGGCGGCGAGACATTCGAAGTTCTGACCTATGGGCGGGAGATCCGCTTCGACGGCAAGATGGCGATCCTCGCGATCGTTCAGGATCGCACCGAGGTCAATGCGGCCCAACGACAGATCGACGCCACCCAGTCGCTGCTCGACAGCATCGTCGACAATCTTCCCGTCGGCGTCTTCGTCAAGGATATGGAGCGGGATGGCCGTTATATTCTGTTCAACGAAGCCTGCGGCGGCATCGTCGGGCACTCGGCGCAGGATATGATCGGTAAATCGGACAAGGCCATATTCTCCGATGAGCAGACGGCGCTTTTTCGGGAGCAGGACAGACTTGCCTTCGAGACTGCCGCGACCGTCTACTTTGAGGAAACCATCCACACGGCGGATGGCGCGTTGCGTATCCTGAAAACGGCGAAGCGGGCTCTGCCCGCACCAACGGGGCAGGCGCCACGCTATGTTCTCGGCATTTCCCAGGATGTGACCGAGGAACGCAGCGTCGAGGCAAGGCTTGCGCATCTTGCCATGCACGATTCCCTGACGGGCCTTCCGAACAGAGCTTTCTTTTCCGAGAGCATCGTGCGGCAGGTGGCGGCTGCGACGCCAGCGAAGCCAATCGCGCTGCTCTATATCGATGTCGATCATTTCAAGCATATCAACGACAGCAAGGGCCATGCTGCGGGTGATATGCTCCTGCGCCAGGTTGCCGAGCGCCTCCAGCAGCTTGCCGAGAGAAGTGATCTGGTCGCGCGCCTGGGCGGTGACGAGTTCGCGCTGGTCTTGAGGATGACGGATGCCGGGCGTGCCCGCCGTTTCGCCGATCTGCTGTTGCAATCGCTTTCGGCACCCTTCGATCTCGACGGCGTCCGCGAACATGTGACCTGCAGCATCGGGATCGCCTTGGCACCTGAGCACGGCAACGATGCAGATGTCCTGATGCGGGATGCGGATCTGGCGCTCTATGCAGCCAAGGGCAGCGGCCGATCGACCTATCGCTTCTACCAGACCGAGATGCGGCTCGAAGCCGAACGGCGCCACCAGCTCACGCTGGAGCTTCGAGAGGCTCTGCAGAACGATGAATTCGAACTCCATTACCAGCCGATCATCCGGCTGGACGAGGACGCACTGTCCGGCTTCGAAGCCCTCATCCGCTGGCGTCATCCCAAGCACGGGCTCATCCCACCGGCTGAGTTCATTCCAGTCGCCGAGGAAACGGGCATGATCGTGCCGATCGGCGACTGGGTGCTGCGAGAAGCCTGCCGGACCGCCATGGAGTGGCCCGAAAACCTGAAGGTGGCCATCAACCTGTCTGTCTATCAGTTTCGTCATGCGAGCCTGCTGGCCACCGTTGTCTCGGCGCTGGGCGAGACGGGTCTTTGTCCCGGACGGCTGGAGATCGAGGTCACGGAATCCATCCTGCTCTCCGAGGTCGAGCAAAGCCTGTCGTTGCTGCGTGCCCTGAAGGAGCTTGGCATTCGCATCGCGATCGATGATTTCGGCACGGGCTATTCCTCGCTCAGCTATCTGCGCTCCTTCTCTTTCGACAAGATCAAGCTCGACCGCAGCTTCGTCGCCGGCATGGATGCCGATCCCGGCAATCTCGCGATCGTGCGGGCCGTGGTCGGCATCGCCTCCGGCTTCAACGCCGTGACACTGGCCGAAGGCATCGAGACGGAGGCGCAACTGGCGAAGTTGCGGGCAGAGGGCTATCACGAAGTGCAGGGTTTCCTGCTTGGGCGGCCAATGGCGCGCGAGGACGCCTTGGCGCGAATTCTCAGTGAGGCCTATCCCGCTCGGACTTTACGCGCCCGAAAGCCAGCGCGAGGGTAGTCTCTGCGTTAACGGATCGCGGCCTTCCTTATCCCCTTGCGCATCCCGGAAAATGGACCATCATGCAAGAATAGGTTGAGTGGAGGTGATAGGGATGAGGAGAGTTTCGGTAACCATGTTACTTGCGACTCTGATCGCGCCGCAGAGCTTCGCCGGAAATCGAGAGAATGCGATGCATCATATCGCGCAGGTGATGGCGGCGGCTTCGCTGTGCCACAGCATCGAGCCGCAGACGACCTTGCTTGCTCTGGTAGCAACTGGAAACGGTATAGACATGGAGCGCGATCAGCCCAAGATGCTGGATGAAGCTCTTCGGTTGAAGGCCTCAATGGCCAATTTTCCCGAGGATGCCGTCTGCAGCAGCGCACTCGCCCTTTATGGACCGGGCGGCCTGAATGTCAGCGGATTGGTGAGGAAGAAGTGACACCAGGTGCTCTCGTTGCCTATCGCGGGGTATGTCCCAGTTTCCGGAGAAATAATTCAAAAAAATCGACTCCTATTGTCGGAATGCGTTATCACGCAACGTCCTCGGGATGGCCCATCGAAAAGGGCATGATACGATGAACCGCTCCAAGGAGACGAACATGACCGATGCAACAGATCAAACGCAATCCCAGCAGCCCCGAGTGCCGGTTCGCGGCGGCGTCGTGGCCTATCTGACCGTCGACGGCGCTGTGAAGGCAGCCGAGTTCTACAGCCGCGCTTTCGGAGCAGAACAGGTCTTCATGTATCCCGTCGATGAAAAAGGCCGGACCATGCATGTCCATCTCTACATCAACGGTAGCTCCGTGATGCTCGGCGACGCCTTTCCGGAATACGGCCATGCGTTGGAAAAGCCGCAGTCCTTCACGATGCAGCTTGTCGTCGATGATCTGGATTTCTGGTGGAAGCGCGCCGTCGATGCCGGAGCCGAAGTCGTCGTCGAGCCGCAAGTGATGTTCTGGGGCGATCGCTGGGGTCAGCTGCGCGATCCCTTCGGCGTCGCCTGGGCGATGAATGCGCCGGTCAACGGCTGATAATATAACGCCCTCGGTGCGGATCGCGCCGAGGGCACTTCTCTCGATGCGGCTGCGAAGGCGCTATTCAGCGAGCAGGGTCCGCGTCAGTGGATGCGCAGCATCCATCAGACCATCCAGCACCGAGTAATGATGCTTGTCGGGCTCGATCACCGTAGCCGTCGCGGCACCAAGGCCGATCCAGATATTGGCAAGCAGGGCATTCAGGCGGATGAATTCCGCGCGTTCCGCGCCGCCGACCCAGCAGGTTAGGCGAATGCCGTCGATCGGCTCGAGAAGTGCGGGACTTTCGGCTCTCGCCTCGGCGTCATCGATGCGAAGCTCCCGGTTCATCTTGCGCCGCATGAGCGGGCGTAGGTCATGCACGCCAGAAATGGCAAGCACATGCCGGATGCGCTTGAGGACCGTTTCGCCGAGCGGCGATGTCGTCGTCATCATGCGGGCGACAAGCTGGCCGCCGGCAGAGTGCCCGGTCAGCACAATCGGACCTTCGACCAGATCGGCCGCTGCGGTAATGGCTGCCGCGATCTCCTTGCCGATTCCGCCGATGCTATTGTCTGGGCAAAGCGTGTAGGACGGGATCGCCACGGCATAGCCGGCCGCAATCGAGCCTGCGGCGAGGTGCGACCAGTAACTCTTGTCCAATTGCAGCCAGTAGCCGCCATGAACGAAAACCACCAATCCCTTGGGCCGGCTTTCGGGCAAGAAGAGATCGAAGCGATTGCGCGCTGCCGGGCCGTAAGCGAGATCGAGCTTTGCACGTCCTGTCGCCGTCGACCTGTCACGGAAAGACTTGGCTGGTTCAACCCATGCCGCCGGCCATTGATCGCCATCGACGATGTAGGCGCCGTTGCTATAGGCGGCCTCCCAATCGGTGACCTTGAAATAGCTCATATTCAGCTCCTTCTTTCTGCCGGTCGACGCTTGGGGGGTCAGGTCACGGCCGAACGCACGGCGAAGCGCGCTTCCTTCCACGATCCACTGCTCAGAATGTCCTCAAGGACCGTTACGGCTCGCCAGACGTCGCGATATGAGACATAGAGCGGCGTGAAGCCGAAGCGCAATGTCGAGGGTGCGCGGAAATCGCCGATGACGCCGCGCTCGATCAGCGCCTGCATGACTTCGTAGGCGTTGCTATGGATGAAAGATACCTGGCTGCCGCGCTTTTCGCTGTCGCGCGTCGTCTCAAGCTCCACGCCATATTGGCCGCATTTGGCCTCGACCAGGCGGATGAAGAAATCGGTGAGCGCTATGCTCTTCCGGCGCAAGGCATTCATGTCCACTTCATCCCAGATGGAGAGCGCCCCCTTCAGCGCCCGCAACGACAGGATCGGCTGCGTGCCGCAGAGAAAACGCTTTATACCGGCGTCACCGTCGAAGCTCTGTTCGAAGGCGAAGGGACGGGCGTGGCTCCACCAGCCGCTGAGAGGCTGAACGATCGATGCATGATGATGCTTAGCGGCATAGATGAAGGCCGGCGCGCCCGGACCGCCATTCAGATATTTGTAGGTGCAGCCGACGGCAAAATCAGCGCCTGCGCCATCGAGATCTACTGGAAGCGCGCCGGCGCTGTGGCACAGGTCCCAGATGACGAGTGCGCCCGCCGCCTGGATGCGCTTCGTCAGCGCCGTCATGTCACGCAGTTCGCCGCTCTTGTAGTTGACGTGATTGACGAGGACGACGGCAACATTCTCGTCAATCAGATCTTCGATGCTGTTGCCATCGCGGCCTTCGAGTCGGAGCGTCACGTCCGGCCGGGTGGAAACGACGCCTTCCGCCATGTAGAGGTCGGTCGGGAAACTGTCTCCTTCCGCCACGATGACGTTGCGATCGGGGCGCATCGCAAGGGCCGCGTGCAAGGTCTTGTAGATGTTGATCGAGGTGGAGTCGGTCACCACGGTCTGGCCTTCGGCGGCGCCGATCAGCCGGCCGATGCGATCGCCGAGTTCCAGTGGCAGATGAAACCATCCGGCGCTGTTCCAGCTGCGGATGAGGCCGTTGCCCCATTCTTCCATGGCGGCCTGGCGCACTTCGGCAAAGACCTCATGCGAGGCGGCACCAAGCGAATTGCCGTCGAGATAGATGACGCCGGCGGGCAGGGCGAAACGGTTGCGGAGGCCGCGCAGCGGGTCGGCCTCGTCCATGGCCTCGACGGCCGCGAGATCGGGAAGGCTATCCATATTGTCGTTGCCTCGTAAGCTTATTCGCGAATGGTTTCTCGGGTAGCGGCTCCGCCGCGGCTGCGACGGATACTCGGCAGTGCCAGCATGATGAGCACGAAAAGGCCGGTTGCGAGCTTCAGGTTCGGTGGCGGCATACCGGCGGCAAGGCAGAGCGATACGAGCTGGTAGTAGATGATCGAACCGACGAAGGGCGCCAGCAACTGACGAACTACGGTCTGCTTGCCGGTGAAGGCTTCACCGATCATGAGGGCTGCAAGTCCATTGATCAGGATGCCGATGCCCATGTTGACGTCGGCAAAGCCCTGTGACTGGACCATGAGTGCGCCGCTGGCGGCGGAAAAGGCGCTGGCGATGCCGACGCCGCCGATGGTGGCGGCCCAGACATTGATGCCCTGCGCCTCCGCCATGTCGGGATTGGAGCCGACGGCGCGCATGGCTGTGCCCTTTTCCGTCTTGAAATAGAGGTTGAGGGCGATCAGCACGATGACGGCAAGCAGGCCGGCGATGACGATCTTGCTCGCCGGGAAGCCGGGCTCGGTGAATGGTACGACATCGAACACGGTCGGCGAGCCGAAGACCGAGAGGTTCGACTTGCCCATGATGGCAAGATTGACGCTGTAGAGCATCGTCGACATCAGGATGCCTGCGAGCAGCGTATGAATGCGGAAGCGCAGGTGAATGAAGGCCGTGCAGCAGCCGGCGCCGAGGCCGACGACGAAAGCAGCGACAATCGCAAGCGGCGGCGCGACGCCGGCAGCAAGCAGGATGCCGCAGACGCAGCCACCGAGCGGAAACGCGCCTTCGCTGGTCAGATCCGGAAAGCTCAGCATCCGGAAAGGGATCATGATGCCAAGGACGACGAAGCTCAGGATGAAGCTCTGCGCCAGCGTCACCGGGATGAGCGAGACGAAGCTCGAAACGGTTGTCTGAATGAAGTCCATCATGATCTCAGCTCACCAGCAGCATGCGGTCGGTCTTGACGGCGAAGTGGCCGATCAGCTCGGGCACGGTGATGCGCCGCTTGCCATCGCCGGTGATTTCGAGATGGACGCGGCCGGCATCGAGCATGATGATGCTGTCGCCGAAATCGACGGCGTGCTGCATGTTGTGCGTCACCATCAGGGTCGTCAGCTTCAGTGTTTCGACGGTGCGCACCGTTGCCTGCATGACGATATCGGCGGTGCGCGGATCGAGTGCGGCTGTGTGTTCATCGAGCAGCAGCACATCGGGCGAACCGCCGACCGCCATGATGAGGGACAGCGATTGACGTTGACCGCCGGAAAGAAGTTCAACCTTGGTGTCCAGCCGGTTCTCCAGGCCGAGGCCGAGAACGGCGAGGCGCTCCTTGTAGGCGGCAAGGCGGGCGGCATTCAGGCCGGGGCGAAACCCGCGGCTCTTGCCGCGCAGTTCCGCCAGCAGCATGTTTTCGCCGACCGTCATGCTGGCGGCGGTACCCTTCATAGGGTCCTGGAACACGCGGGCCAGGCGCGCGGCGCGCTTGTGGACCGGCATGTTCGTCACGTCGTTGCCATTGATGAGGATCTGGCCGGAATCGAGGCCGAGAGCGCCCGAAATCGCGTTCAGCATGCTGCTCTTGCCGGCGCCGTTGGAGCCGATGACGACGCCGAATTCGCCAGTCTTGAGGGAGAGCGTCAGGCCGTTGAGTGCGACTTTTTCGTCAGGCTGGCCTTTATAGAAAACCTTGCGCGCGGATTTGATATCAAGCATCCGTGCCTCCCCTGCAGTATAGGGTTATGAAATGGCGGCGTCCCTGACGCCGCCATGGATCGGATTGATCCCTAGAAGATGCCGCCTATCACTTCGTGAAGCAATTGCAATCGGCAAGCGAAGCCGGGACTTCTGCGCCGAATGCCTTCAACACGGTCTTGTTGATGAGCGGCGCGTGGTCCTTATAGGCCGGAACGGAAGGCTTGATCGTCTTCGGATCGGCACCCTTGAGGATCTGCGCGGCGATCTTGCCGGCATTTTCGCCGACCTGCTCGTAGTTGACGGCAAAGCTTGCCGGCACGACGCCATTGCGGACAGCCGCGTCGTCGGAGTTGACGATCGGGATCTGTGCCTGGCGGGCGGCGGCGGCAACGGCCGGGATTGCCGGCTGCAAGAGGTTGGAAGCCGGCGTGTAGATCACGTCCGCCTTGCCGGCGAGAGATGCGATGCGCTGCTGGATGTCATTGACGTTATCGACGCCGACCGGAACCACTTCGAAGCCGGCGGCCGGAGCGGCTGCCTTGACCTTGTCGATCAGTGCGACGTCGTTGGCTTCACCCGGATTGTAGGGCACGCCGATGCGCTTGGCATTCGGGAGCAGCTTCTTGGTGAAGGTCAGGATGGCGGAGATGTCCTGCAGGTCGCTCGAGCCGGTAATGCCGGTGTCACCCGCGTCCCACGACGGGACGAGCTTGGCGGCGACCGGGTCGGTCACGGCGGTAAAGACGATCGGAATGCCGGAGCCGGCGAGCGCCTTCTTGGCGATCTGCGACACGGGCGTCGTCACCGTGTACATCAGCTTCGGATGTTCGGACTGCAGCTTGGCGATCATCTGCGGAACGAGCGAGGCGTCGAAGCTGGTGTTGCTTTCGGAATAAACGACATCCCTGCCTTCGACGAAGCCGTTGTCGGCGAGAGCCTTCTTGAAGCCGGCGATCGAAGCATTGAGCTGCGGATGTTCGCCGAAGTTGGCGATCGCGATCTTGATGGGCTCCGCCGATGCGGTTGCAACGCTTGCTGCGAAGGCGCCGACGACAGCGAGGCCGGCCAGCCATTTGGACGTAGATCTCAGCATATTTTCCTCCCGGATGTGACAAGGAGCCGTGTTCCCTCGGCTCTCTTGGCAGGGATCATAGCGGCTGCTGCAATCCTGTCAATTTGTGATATATGATATACACCACAGGCGCCTTTGATATATATTTTCTTGCTGCAGCCATATTATATATAATCTGCGGATGGGGAGGATCGGGACAAGCGCCATGCAGGACAAGGATGCGTTGAGCAAGACGGAGGCAGCTTATTGGCTGTTGCGGCGCGATATCCTCAACACCAAACTCAGGCCAGGCGCCTCCTTGCGGCTCGGGACTCTTCGCGATACTTACGGCGTTGGCTGGACGCCGCTTCGCGAGGCGCTGTCGCGGCTGGAAGCCGAGAAGCTCGTTACTGCGATCAGCAATCGCGGCTTCGCCGTCGCTCCGGTATCGCGCGCCGAACTGGAGGACCTGACTCGGGCGCGCATGGTCGTGGAGCTACCGCTTCTCATGGAGTCGATCGAAAAGGGCGGTCCGGATTGGGAATCGGCTGTTGTCACCGCGCATTATCGCCTCTCACGCTGCAAGATCGTACCCGACTCCGCCTCGGAGGAGATGGCGGACGAATGGGATGAGAAGCACAATGCCTTTCACGCTGCGCTTGTCAGTGCGGCAACGTCGAACTGGCTCCGACGCTTCCAGTCCACCATCTCGGATCAGCTTCGCCGTCACCATCGTTTTCTCGGCCTCGCGCCGACGCAGCGCGCGGCAGCTGGTCTTTCGATCGGCTATGAAAAAGCGGTTGCCGCCTTGCAGGACGCCATGGCGATCGAGCATCATACGGCACTGATGGAGGCGGCCCTCGACCGGGATCTGGTACGCGCCAGAGCGCTGATGACCGAGCATATCGGCTATACGCTGCAGGTTTATATCCGCTCGGAGAATGAAATTTAGGTACGCCACAATATCCGATCATTCCAAATAGCGTTACTATATCAATTAGTTAAATTGATGCGGTCGTCGAGTGGCCGCTACGATCATCCTTCAGTTTTCCTTTGCGGTGGTATCCCGTTCCAGGCCTTGGGGGTGATAGACGGGCAAGCGAAGTGCTGTACTGTTGACCAAGCGCACCGTCGACGCGGCTCGACCCGATCAGGACCGCTACCATATTTGGGATAGCGAGCTTTCAGGCTTTGGTCTTTGTGTTGTTCCCTCGGGGATGACGACTTTCATCATTAAATATCGGACCGATGGAGGCGGGCGATCCGCCAACCAGCGGGTCTTGACCACAGGACGGTTTGGTCCCGTTACTGTTGAGCAGGCAAGAAAACTCGCCAAGGTTAAACTCGGTAG
>NZ_JBXSOW010000008.1:0-395228 GCF_057784375.1 Martinezella sp. CNPSo 3964 | reverse complement strand
GTACATAGCTCGTCATGCTGATCTTCCTCCGCCGTCTGCGGCCAAAATTCCGCTTTTGCACCGGGGCGGCCCGCCCCGGTGCATGGGTCAACTCTGGCATTGTTCCGCTGCGCACTCAGATATCGAGCGTGCTGTCGCGCTCCCACTGCGTGAAGTGCGAGCAGTAGGCGTTCCATTCCTGATGCTTGAGCTTCAGATAGGCTTCGGAGAACTCCGAACCGATCGCCTGCTTCAGCCCCTCGTCCTCGTCGTAGGCACGCAGAGCATCGAGCAGATTGAGCGGCAGGCGCGGCGCATTCTTCACCAGGTGACCCTCCGCATACATGTCGATGTTGTGATGCGGTCCCGGATCGGCCCTATTGCGAAGGCCATCGAGGCCGGCAGCGATGATGACCGCCTGCAGCAGATAGGGATTGACGGCACCATCGGGCAGGCGCAGCTCGAAGCGGCCAGGACCGGGCACGCGTACCATGTGGGTGCGGTTGTTGCCGGTCCATGTCACGGTGTTGGGAGACCAGGTGGCGCCCGATGTCGTGCGCGGGGCATTGATGCGCTTGTAGGAATTGACCGTCGGGTTGGTGATCGCCGCCAGCGACGAGGCATGTTTCATGATGCCACCGAGGAAATGCTTGCCCTCGGCCGAGAGGCCGAATTCGGCTTCCCTGTCGGCAAAGACATTGACCCTGCCGTCATTGTCCCACACGGAGATATGGCAATGGCAGCCATTGCCCGTCAGACCCTTGAACGGCTTCGGCATGAAGGTGGCGCGAAGCCCGTGCTTCTCGGCGATCGACTTGACCATGAATTTGAAGAAGGAGTGCTTGTCCGCCGTCTTCAAGGCATCGTCGAATTCCCAGTTCATCTCGAACTGGCCGTTGGCGTCCTCGTGGTCGTTCTGATAGGCGCCCCAGCCGAGTTCCAGCATATAGTCGCAGATCTCGGAAATGACGTCATAGCGCCGCATGACGGCCTGCTGGTCGTAGCAGGGCTTTTCCGCCGTATCGTATTCGTCGGAAATCTTGGCGCCGTCGGCCGTGATTAGGAAGAATTCGGCCTCGACGCCGGTTTTGACGCGCTTGCCCGCTGCTTCCGCTTCTTTCACGAGCTTCTTCAGCACGTTGCGTGGCGCCTGGGCGACCAGTTCGCCCTCCATCATGCAATCGGCCGCGACCCAGGCGACGTCCTTCTTCCATGGGAGCTGGATGACGGAGGAGGCATCTGGTACGGCAAAAAGGTCGGGATGGGCCGGCGTCATGTCGAGCCAGGTGGCGAAGCCGGCAAAGCCGGCACCGTCTTCCTGCATGCCGGCAATCGCCTGAGCAGGCACCAGCTTGGCACGCTGGCCGGAAAAAAGATCGGTATAGCTGATCATGAAATATTTGATGCCCTTGTCTTTGGCAAAGGCAGCAAGATCCAGTGTCATTCTCGTTCCCCTTTGGATTTCTTAGAGACACTTCGATGATGCATGCACCGGCCGGGCCTTTCGGCCCGGCCGGAATGTCAAAAGCCTCCCTTGCCCGGATACCAGTTGGTGCCGGCGAGCGGAATCTGCGCCATGGCGGCAGCTTCCATCGTCAGCGCACACAGGTCCTCCGGTTCCAGGTTGTGCAGGTGATTCTTGCCACAAGCGCGGGCAATCGTCTGCGCTTCCAGCGTCATGACTTTCAGATAATTGGCAAGGCGGCGACCAGCCGCAATGGGATCGAGCCGGCTTGCCAGCTCCGAGTCCTGCGTGGTGATACCAGCAGGGTCCTTGCCCTCGTGCCAGTCGTCATAGGCCCCAGCCGTCGTGCCGAGCTTCTGATACTCTTCTTCCCATTTCGGATCGTTGTCACCGATTGCGACCAGCGCCGCCGTGCCGATGGCAACCGCGTCAGCGCCAAGCGCCAGAGCCTTGGCCACATCCGCGCCGGACCGGATGCCGCCGGAGATGATGAGCTGCACCTTGCGATGCATGCCGAGATCCTGCAGCGCCTGGACGGCGGGGCGGATGCAGGCAAGCGTCGGCATACCGACATTCTCGATGAAGACGTCCTGGGTCGCAGCCGTGCCACCCTGCATGCCGTCAAGCACGACGACGTCGGCACCAGCCTTTACGGCAAGAGCGGTGTCGTAATAGGGACGCGCACCGCCGACCTTCACATAGATCGGCTTTTCCCAATCGGTGATCTCGCGCAGCTCCATGATCTTGATTTCGAGATCATCCGGACCGGTCCAGTCCGGATGGCGGCAGGCCGAACGCTGGTCGATGCCCTTCGGAAGGTTGCGCATGTTGGCGACGCGATCGGAGATCTTCTGACCGAGCAGCATGCCGCCACCGCCGGGCTTTGCCCCCTGCCCGACGACCACTTCGATCGCATCGGCGCGACGCAAATCCTTCGGGTTCATGCCGTAGCGCGAGGGGAGATACTGATAGACCAGCGTCTGCGAATGGCCGCGTTCCTCGTTCGTCATGCCGCCGTCGCCTGTCGTGGTCGACGTGCCGGCAAGCGTCGCGCCGCGCCCGAGCGCCTCCTTGGCATTGCCTGAAAGCGCGCCGAAGCTCATGCCGGCAATGGTGATTGGGGTCTTCAACGTGATCGGCTTCTTGGCGAAGCGGCTGCCGAGGACGACGGTCGTATCGCACTTCTCGCGATAGCCTTCGAGCGGATAGCGGGAGATCGACGCACCGAGGAACAACAGGTCGTCGAAATGCGGCACCTTGCGCTTCGTGCCGGCGCCGCGAATATCATAAATGCCGGTCGCCGCCGCGCGGCGGATTTCGGCCAGCGTGTGATCGTCGAAGGTGGCGGACTTGCGCGGCGGCGTATGCGGATTGTGGTAGCTCATGAGGTCCCCTTCGCCTTAATACGCGTCGGCATTGTCGATGTTGAAATTGTAGAGCTTGCGCGCCGATCCGTAGCGCTTGAACTCTTCCGGCCTGACGCCGCGCACGCCGGCCTTTTCCAGAAGCTCGGAGAGCTTTGCGAGGTGCTCCGGACGCATCTCCTTTTCGATGCAATCGGAGCCGAGGCTTTTGACCGACCCGCGGACGAAGAGCTTGGCCTCATAGAGGCTGTCGCCGAGCGCATCACCAGCGTCACCCAGCACGACCAGATGACCGGATTGCCCCATGAAGGCAGACATATGGCCGATATTGCCGTAGACGACGATGTCGATGCCCTTCATCGAAATGCCGCAGCGCGAGGCGGCGTTGCCCTTGATGACAAGCAGCCCGCCGTGGCCGGTTGCACCGGCATACTGGCTGGCATCGCCTTCGATGACGACCGTGCCGGACATCATGTTTTCCGCGACGCCCGGGCCGGCGGAGCCATGAACGATGACATTGCCACCATCGTTCATGCCGGCGCAGTAGTAGCCGACGGAGCCTTTGATATCGACGGTGACGGGCGCGTCGATGCCGGCGGCCACCGCATGATGACCACGCGGATTGACGACCTCGAAAGCCGTATCGTTGGCGCCGGCAGCAAGGCCGTGGAGTGCGCTGTTAAGTTCACGCAGCGGCGTGACGGATAGGTCGAAAACTGGCATGAAAAACTCTCTCGATTTCAGCGCGCCCGATCAGGCAGCCTTTTCGTGATCCCAGAAATAGACAGTTGCCGGCTCCGGCTCCCAGATGCGGGCATCCTCGATGCCGGGGAGATTGACGAGCGCGCGATATTCGGAACCGAAGGCGACATATTGATCGGTTTCCGCCATCACCGCCGGCTTGCAGGCGATGGGATCGCGAACGACGCCGAAGCCCGACTTGGTACCGACGACGAAGGTGAAGAAACCGTCGAGATCGTCGACAGCACTTTCGAGCGCCGCACCGAGATCCTTGCCTTTCGCCATTTCGGCGGTGAGATACGCGGCGGCGACTTCGGTGTCGTTTTCCGTTTCAAAGATCATGCCCTCGCGCTTCAACTCGCGGCGCAGGTTGTTGTGGTTGGACAGCGAACCGTTGTGAACCAGGCACTGATCCGACCCGGTGGAGAAGGGGTGCGCGCCAAGCGTCGTGACGGCCGATTCCGTCGCCATGCGCGTATGGCCAATGCCGTGCGTGCCGGACATGCCGGTCACGCCAAAGCGTGAGACCACATCCTTCGGCAGGCCGACTTCCTTGTAGATCTCGACGGTATCGCCGCTGCTCATCACGCGGATATTCGGGCGCAATGCCGCAAGCGCTGCTCTGCCCTCATCAAGCTTGTCCTTGGCAAGCGTGATGACTGCATGCGTGCTCTTGACCACGACGGCCACCGGAACGTCGAGCGCCCGTCTCAGCTCATATTCCAGCCCGTCGAAATCCTTTGCCGGATCGGCCGACTGAACGGTTATCTTCGCCGTGTTGCCGCTATCGTTGCCGTAGATCGCAATGCCTGCGCTATCAGGTCCGCGATCGGTCATCGTGATCAGCATGGAAGACAGAAGCGCGCCGAGTTTCGGCTCCAGCGCCTTATCCTTCAAGAAAAGACCGACAATTCCGCACATGCCCAAACCCTCCGTTTTCGCATCTGCAAAAATGGCTATCAGGTCCAATGCGGTTTTTCAACTCAAAAGAATATTTTTTTCTTTTAAGGCAAGTCAGTCCGTCTTGCCGCGTTGTGGGTAACTGATGATCGACAGATATTTTGCCGGCAGTTTCACCAGCACTTCCGGCCCATGCGGCGCGTCCGCATCGAAGAAAAGGCTGTCGCCGGGCTGCATGGGGTAGAGCTGATCGCTGTGGCGGTACATCACCTCGCCTTCCAGCATGTAGAGGAACTCCATGCCCTCATGCTGGAAAGTGGGGAAGACATCGGAATCCGCCGTCAGCGTGATGAGATAGGGCTCGACGATGACACCGCTGGAATTGTTGTCGATATGACCGAGCAGATTATATTGATGGCCGGCGCGCGTGCCGCGCCGTTCGAGCTCGACACCCTGGCCAGCCTTGACGAAGACGGCATTGCGCGGCTCCTCATACCGGCGGAAGAAGGCAGTCAACGGTACGCCAAGTGCGCGCGACAGCGATTGCAGCGTCGTCAGCGACGGCGAGATATTCCCGTTTTCGATCTTCGACAGCATCCCGAGCGAGATGCCCGTCGCGGCGGCAAGATCCGTCACGGTGATGCCAAGCTTCTTGCGATAGGCGCGGACCTCGTGGCCGATCGCCATTTCGAGATTGTTTTCCTTGGGCTCGCGCACCGCATGCGGATTTTGCAGGAAAGCCGAGCGTCCGCCGTGGGATGGGTCGTCGGCCGCTATTTTATCTGCCTTGGTTTTCATTCTGTATCCTTTTTGTCGGCAGGGCTTGTCGGAAAGGACTCTATCCTCCCAGTGAAATTTTCTCAACTGCGACGAAAATCAGATGCGACGGGTTTCGCCGGGCGCGATCCCGTAAAGAAAGCGGTATGCCCTGGAGAAGTGTGCGCCGCTGGAAAAGCCGGTGGCGACGGCGATTTCGGAAATCGAAAGCGGGCTCTGTTCCAGGAGCCGCCTGGCATGCTGCAGCCTTATCCGCCGATATTGCTCAAGGAACGTCGAGCCGAGATGAGCGGCAAAGAGCCGGTCGAGGTGACGCGGCGTGACGCCGGCAATCCGTGCCATGGCCGTACGGTCGAGGGGCATCTCAATCGTCTCTTCCATTTTTTCCAGAACGTTGAGGAGACCCGGATGGTGAACGCCGTAACGCTCGGCAAGCGAACCGCGCTGCGGCGCCGCGGGCTCGCTCACCTCCGTGTGCAGGTACCAGTCGCTGACGCGCCGGGCAAAATCGGCGCCCATGCGCTCGGATATCAGCACATGCATCATGTCGAGCGGCGCAATGCCGCCGCCGCAGGTAATTCGGTTGCCGTCGATGACGAAGCGCGCCTGACGCGGCGAGAGCGTCGGAAAGGCTTCGAGCAAGGCCGGGGCATGCTCCCAGTGAATGGTGAAATCGCGCTCGGCCAGAAGCCCGGCGGCGGCAAGCAGATAGGGACCGCCGGAAATGCCGCCGATGCGAACGCCTTCGCGCGCGAGCTGGCGCAGGCAGGCGAGAACGGCAGGATAGTGCCAGTCCCGGGGTGAGCCGCCGGCGCAGACGAAGACCGTGCCAAGATCGGATCCGCGACCCGGAAGAGGCTCGGCCGGCACGGGCACCCCGCCCGATGATACCGCCGGGGCACCGTCCGGCGAAAAGGTCGACAATCGATAGATTTCGCGCCCAGCCAGGAGATTGGCGGCGCGCAATGGCTCACTCGCGGATGCAAAGGACATCAAGGCGAATCCCGGGATCAGGATGAAACCGATAGTGTGGGTATTTCTGATGTCGACCTGAGCCATGTCCCTTTTTTATCCAAATAGGTCCCAATTGGGCAAGTCGGCATTTTCCACTCTGTCATCATGGACGCAATTCAAAGCGGACCTGACCATGCGCTATTCGGCTCTCTCTGTCTTTCTCAACGGCCTACGCGGCAATACCGGCTGGGCGCCAGCCTGGCGGCAGCCGCAACCGAAGCCGCATTATGATGTCATCATCGTCGGAGGCGGCGGCCACGGCCTGGCAACAGCCTACTATCTCTCCAAGACCTTCGGCATCACCAATGTCGCCGTTCTGGAAAAGGGCTATCTCGGCTCCGGCAATATCGGCCGCAACACCACGATCATCCGCTCCAACTATCTGTTGCCCGGCAATAATCCCTTTTACGAGCTGTCGATGAAGCTCTGGGAAGGGCTGGAGCAGGATTTCAACTTCAACGCCATGGTCTCGCAGCGCGGCGTGCTCAACCTCTTCCATTCGGATGCGCAGCGCGACGCCTATACCCGGCGCGGCAATGCCATGCGCCTGCACGGGGTCGATGCTGAGCTGCTGGACCGCGAAGCCGTTCGCAGGAAGCTACCCTTCCTCGATTTTGAAAATGCCCGTTTCCCGATCATGGGCGGATTGCTGCAGGCGCGTGGCGGCACAGTCCGTCACGACGCCGTAGCCTGGGGCTATGCCCGCGGAGCTGACAGCCGCGGCGTCGATATCATTACCGGCTGCGAAGTGACTGGTATTCGTTCCGAGAATGGCCGCGTCACAGGTGTCGAAACCACGAAGGGCTTCATCGGCTGCGGTAAGCTGGCTCTCGCGGCAGCCGGCAATTCCACCGTCGTCGCCGATATGGCGGGCCTGCGCCTGCCGATCGAAAGCCATGTGCTTCAGGCCTTCGTCTCCGAGGGCCTGAAGCCGTTCATCGACTGCGTCGTCACCTTCGGCGCCGGCCATTTCTATGTCTCGCAATCCGACAAGGGCGGTCTCGTCTTCGGCGGCGATATCGATGGCTACAATTCCTATGCCCAGCGCGGCAACCTTGCGACCGTCGAGCATGTCGCCGAAGCCGGCGTGGCGATGATCCCGGCGCTGACGCGCGTGCGCTATCTGCGCAGCTGGGGCGGCGTCATGGACATGAGCATGGATGGTTCTCCGATCATCGACCGCACCCATCTCGACAATCTCTATCTGAACGCCGGCTGGTGCTATGGCGGCTTCAAGGCGACACCGGCATCGGGCTACTGCTACGCACACCTGATCGCCCGCAACGAGCCGCATGAAACGGCGCGACAGTTGCGCCTCGACCGGTTCCAGCGCGGCTATCAGATCGATGAAAAGGGCGTCGGCGCCCAACCGAACCTGCATTGAGGACATGACACGATGGCAAGCCTGATTTCCTGCCCTCATTGCGGCGCCCGACCCAAGGAAGAGTTTACCATCAAGGGTGACGCGAACCTCGCCCGCCCGGCAGCGGATGCCGGCGCGGAAGACTGGTACGACTACGTCTATCTTCGCGGCAATCCGAAAGGACTGCACAGGGAATATTGGCACCACTCTTCCGGCTGCCGCCGTTGGCTGATCGTCGAGCGCGACACGGTCACCCACAAGGTCCACGGCGTCAGCGATGCGGCACTGGCCAAGCTCGGAGGTGGCGCGTGAGCAGCTATCGTCTTTCCTCCGGTGGCCTGATCGACCGCTCCAAAGCCATTGCCTTCAGCTTCGACGGCAAGGACCTCGCCGGCCATCCCGGCGACACGCTTGCGTCTGCCCTGCTCGCCAACGGTATCCAGCTCGTCGGCCGCAGCTTCAAATATCACCGCCCACGCGGCATCCTGACAGCTGGTGCCGCAGAACCCAATGCACTCGTCACGACCGGTACGGGTGGACGCACGGAGGCCAACACCCGTGCCACGATGATCGAGCTCCATGACGGGCTCATCGCGCATAGCCAGAACCGTTGGCCTTCCCTCGGCTTCGATGTCGGCGCCGTCAACGGGCTGCTCTCGCCCTTCCTGAGCGCCGGCTTCTACTACAAGACCTTCATGTGGCCTGCCGCCTTCTGGGAGAAGGTCTACGAACCGCTGATCCGCAAGGCCGCCGGTCTCGGCAAGGCGTCCTATGAAGTCGATCCCGATTCCTATGAGAAATGCTGGGCGCATTGCGATCTGCTCGTGATCGGCGCTGGGCCTACGGGTCTTGCTGCGGCACTGACGGCGGGGCGCGCCGGAGCACGCGTTCTTCTCGCCGACGAAGGCTTCGCTCTCGGCGGCAGTTTGCTCTCGGAGCCCAGCTCGCCCCTCAAGGAGATGCTGCAGGAGCTCACCAGCCTGCCGAATGTGCAATGCCTGCCACGCACCACTGTCATCGGCTGGTACGACGACAATGTCTTCGGCGCGGTCGAGCGTGTCCAGAAGCATGTGGCAACGCCCGACCCTCGCCAGCCGGTCGAACGCCTCTGGCGCATCATCGCCAAGCAGGCGATCCTCGCGACCGGGGCAGAGGAGCGGCCGCTCGTATTCGGTGGCAACGACATTCCAGGCGTGATGATGTCTGGCGCCATGCGCAGCTATCTGAACCGGCAAGCGATCGCTCCCGGCAAACGCACTGTGATCTTCACGACCAACAGTTCCGGCTACCGGACCGCCACCGACCTCGAGGCTGCAGGCGTCGAAGTTGCCGCCATCATCGATACGCGCGCCAATAGTGGTGAACGCTGGAATGGCAAGGCGCGGGTTTTGACCGGCGCGTGCATCATCGATGCGCTTGGCACCAAGCAAGTCCGTGGGGTCAGCGTTGCGAGCGGCTCAGGTACGCAGGACATCGATGCCGATGCGCTTGCTATGTCCGGCGGCTGGAGCCCGATCATCCATCTCGCCTGCCATCGCGGTGCCAGGCCGGTCTGGTCGGAAAAACATGGAGCCTTTCTTGCGCCGGAAAGACAGGATGGCTTGCTGATTGCCGGCTCCGCAGCAGGCCTTGCTTCTACGGATAGCTGCCTTGGCGACGGAGCGATCAAGGCTGCCGAGGCATTGCAGGCAATTGGTTTTGGCAAGGTTGACCCCGCCTTTGCTTCAGCGGAAGAGACATCGGCTGCCGCCGCGCCGCTATGGTATGTCAAAGGCGGCAAGGGCAAAGCCTTCGTCGATTACCAGAACGACGTGCATTTGAAGGATCTGGGCCTTGCCGTGCGCGAGGGCTACGGTGATGTCGAGCTTGCCAAGCGCTATACGACGAATGGCATGGCGACCGACCAGGGCAAGCTCTCCAATATCAATGCCATCGGCATCCTCGCCGAGTCCCGCGGCATCTCGCCGGCCGAGGTCGGTACCACGACATTCCGGCCTTTCTATACACCGGTCTCTTTCGGCGCACTGACAGGTACTTCGCGGGCTAAGCATTTTCAGCCGGCGCGCAAATCCCCCTTGCACGAATGGGCAAAGAAAAGCAGCGCGGTCTTCGTCGAGACTGGCCTCTGGTATCGCTCGTCCTGGTTCCCACGCGCTGACGAAAAGACCTGGCGCGAAAGCGTCGATCGCGAAGTGCTGAACATCCGCAAGAATGCCGGCATCTGCGATGTCTCGACGCTCGGCAAGATCGAAATCTTCGGCAAGGATGCCGCGACCTTCCTCGACCGCATCTATTGCAACGGCTTTGCCAAACTGCCTGTCGGCAAGGCGCGCTACGGCATCATGCTGCGCGAAGACGGCATGATCTATGACGACGGCACCACCAGCCGGTTGAGCGAAGACCATTTCTTCATGACGACGACGACGGCGCTTGCCGCCGGCGTGCTGACCCATCTGGAATTCTGCGCCCAGACGCTCTGGCCCGAGCTCGATGTCTACTTTGCCTCCTCGACCGACCAATGGGCGCAGATGGCGGTCGCGGGTCCGAAATCGCGGGCGATCCTCTCGGAGATCGTCGATGAGGACATTTCCGATGCCGCCTTCCCGTTCATGAGCGCACGCTCGATTTCGCTGTTCGGCGGCAAGCTCGAAGGCCGGCTCTTTCGCATATCCTTCTCGGGCGAACTCGCCTATGAGCTCGGCGTCCCGGCGGCCTATGGCGAATCAGTTGCCGACGCCATCATGCAGGCAGGTCGAAAATATGAAATCTGCGCTTATGGCGCCGAAGCGCTCGGCGTTCTTCGCATCGAGAAGGGTCACGTCACCCATGCAGAGATCAATGGCACGGTAACGCCCGGCGATCTTGGCTTTGCCCGCATGGTTTCGACCACCAAACCCGATTTCATCGGCAAGGCAATGCTTCAACGCGAAGGCCTCCAGACAGCCGACCGACCGCGCCTCGTTGGTGTCAAACCGGTGAACCCGGCAACCAGTTTCCGCACCGGCGCCCATATCCTGGAGGAAGGCGCGGCGGCGACGCTCGAAAATGATCAGGGCTACGTGACATCGAGCGCCTTTTCGCCGAGCCTTGGCCATACGATCGGGCTCGCCCTCATCAAGAACGGGCCGGAGCGCCACGGCGAAAAGATTATCGTCTGGAACGGCCTCAAAAACGAATTCACGGATGCAGTAATCTGCAGCCCCGTCTTCATCGACCCTCAGAACGAGAAACTCCATGCCTGATTTGCCGACATCAAAGCCGGTCCTTGCCGGCAAGATCGTTTTGCGGAGCGAGACAATCCGGCTGGAAGCCCTGCCCGAAGGCCACCTCCTGCATGTGATGGGCGCGACCACGAGCGAGGAGATCACAACCCATCTGCTTGCGGTGGGACTGAAGGAAAGCTCCGTGCGCCCGGCCGGATACCGGCAATGGTTCGTCGTCGGCGATGAGCAGCTCGCTCAATCTCAAAGACAGGCTCTTGCGAATGCCCTGTCAGGCCGCGCCTTCATTTGCGACCAAAGCCACGGCCGTATCCGTATCCTTGTTTCAGGCCCGGACGCCGCCCGGATGCTCAACAAGGGTACGGCACTCGACCTGTATCCATCGAGCTTCCCGGAGGGGTGCAGCGCCATGACGCTTTTCGGGCATATTTCGGTGCAGCTCACGCGCACCGGCATGAATGATTTCGAGCTGACGGTACTGCGCAGTTTTGCGGAATCGCTTTATGAGGAGCTCGAGTCTCTTACTCGATCCCATGGTGCTGAACGGCTCGCGCTCTAAACTGTGTTCAAAGAATTCTGACGCGGGCATAGTCAGGCAAGACCGTCTTGCCTGCAGCTGACATGCGCGCAAGGCGCGAGCCACGTTCCCAAACACAACGTTAGTAAGAAGAACTTATAATTAGACTCCTGTTAACCATCTTGCGTTTAAAGATTGTTAATCGAGAGGCAAATCCGCCTTCCCAGTTTTTTGCGAATAATCGTTCATGTCGATCATCCACGCCCTCAGCGCAAATAGCGGTCGCCTCATCAGAATCACCTTCGGTCCAGGGGGGCGCGAGCGCCCGCCGGTGCGCGCTACCGGTCAGGCCAAGCTCGCCAAGGCTCGCATCATGATGCTCGCGGGTGGGCTGCTCGTCTGTTATGTGGCGATCTTCGCCAGGCTTACCTATTTCGATATGGAGCCGAGGACCGATACGTCGGCGATCCCGCCAGATCACATCAGCGCTGCGCGCCCGGATATTGTTGACCGCAACGGCGAATTGCTTGCAACCGACATCCGCACCGTCTCGATGTTTGCCGAGCCCAACCGCGTGGTCGATCCAGATGAAGCGGTGGAGAAAATCGCCTCGATCTTTCCCGATATCGACCGCAAATCACTCTATAAGAAGCTTTCCGATCGCCGCTCGCATTTTGCCTGGCTGCGCCGGCAGCTGACGCCGAAGGAACAGAGCGAGATCCTGGCGCTCGGTATCCCGGCGATCGGGTTTCGGCCTGAGGTGAAGCGCTTCTATCCGGGCGGACGCACGGCCGCGCATATCCTCGGCTATGTCGATATCGACAATCACGGCGTCGCCGGCATGGAAAAGTATCTCGACATGCAGGGCCTGTCGGATCTTGCTTCCACTGGCCTGACAAGCCGCGACCAGCTGGAGCCGGTGCGACTTTCGATCGACCTTCGTGTTCAGAACGTCGTGCATGACGTAGTGTCGGACGCGATCAGCCGTTACCAGAGTCAGGCGGCAGGCGCCGTCATTCTCGATATCCACACCGGCGAAGTGCTCGCAATGGCGTCAGCCCCTGATTTCGACCCGAACGATCCGCAAGCGGACGTCAAAGGCTGGCTGAACCGCATGTCGAACGGAACCGACGAGATGGGTTCGGTGTTCAAGACCTTCTCGATCGCGCTGGCCATCGACACGGGTACGGTCAAGCTGTCGGACACCTTCGACGCCAGCGCTCCGCTGCACTACGGCGGCTTCACCATCCATGATGACCGTGACGTGCCGCGGCGTGTCCTGTCGATCCCGGAAATCTTCCGCTATTCGTCCAACATCGGCACGGCCAAGATGATGGATAAGGTGGGCATGACCATTCAGAAGGACTACCTGACCCGCTTCGGGCTGTTGACGAAGATGCAGACCGAGCTGCCCGAGGTAAAGGCACCCAGCCAGCCAAAGGTTTGGAAGAAGCTCAATTCCATCACCATAGCCTTCGGCCACGGCGTTGCCACCACGCCGATGCAGACCGCCGTCGCCGGCGCAGCCCTCATCGATGGCGGCAAGCTGATCGAGCCCTCCTTCCTTCCGCGCACGCAGGAAGAAGCGGAAAAGACCGAAACGATGATCGTCAAGAAGAGCACCAGCGACACGATCCGCTACCTCTTCCGCCTCAATGGCGAGCAGGGTACCGGCAGAGCTGCCGACGTCCCCGGCTATCATGTCGGCGGCAAGACAGGCACCGCAAACAAGGTCATTCACGGGGTTTACTCGCACAAGCTCAGCTTCAATTCGTTCCTGGCGGCGTTTCCCATGGATAACCCGAAATACGTGGTGCTCGCCTTCATCGACCAGCCACTGACGGGCGTACACAACCTGAATCTCGCTGCCGAAACGGCGGCGCCCATGGTCCACGACATCATCAGCAAGGCTGCGCCGCTGCTCGGCGTCGAGCCGGATTTCGGGTCGAATTTGCTCGCCGCATATTGAAGATCGAGCTTGCTCCGACGGCGCCGCGAAAGCAGCGACCGTCAAACGCCGCTATAGCCGCAGCCGCGCAAGAAAAAAGTGGCTGCCTCGCGCGCATGATCCTCCATCTGCGCCTTCACAGGCGTCAGGTCGGCATGAAACAGCGAGGACATCATCATCGGCAACAACACCAGATCGATGAAGTATCGGGTGGTGGCTTCAAGATTAGCCGGCGCGAAGGCGGCCAATGACTTGAGTTCTTCGGCCTCGGCCAATTCTGCCACGAGTTTCATCGCGGTAGCCGTTCCATGCGCCCGCATGGCATAATGGATCGTCGTTGCCAGATCGGGATGGCGCGTCGCTTCGCCGATCACGCTGCGTATAAGCCCAATGGTCTCTGTCCTTATGGCCCGCTGGACGATTGAGACACCTGCGGATTGGAAGCGTTCGAGAATGCTGCCCGATGTCGCCGAGCCCACCATCTCGCCCGATCGCTGCGCCCAGCGGATGACGACCTCCCTGAACAGGGTCTCCTTGTTGATGAAGCGTGCATAGATGCTCGGCTTGCCGGCTCTCGCCACCTCGGCAATCTCGTCAATGCTCGCGCCCTCATAGCCGCGTGCGATGAAGACCTGGAGGGCTGCCTGCAGAATTCTGTCCTCGACCTCACCTGCCCTCTCCCGCGGCGGACGACCACGTCGCGTTGCGCTTGTCTTTGCCGATGTAATTTGGGGTTTTGCCATTTCTTGCGGCATGACGGACCTCACTGCTTTTTGATTGGCTTGGACGCGGTTTAGCACCCTCTGCAGCTCTTGACTAACACCTCGATCAGTTCTACGTCAATATTTAAATTGAACGTTTCGTTTCAATTTAAATCCTTGTGATGGAAGAGGTAGAAGATGAGCACGCCTCAGGACGAAATTCTCGGAAAATTGATCGTGTCGGAGCCGAAAACGACCGGCGCCAAGGCAAATCATGAGCAAAGCGGCGCTTCGGTCCTGCAAGAAAGGGCTGAAGCGCCACAACCCGGCGATCAAACCCGAATCCTCGAAGGAAACGTCGAAGCTCTGGATGATACGGTCGATAAGAATGAGGCAGGCGGCCCCTCCCGACGCCTGCGGATGCTCCTGATCGGCGGAAGCGCACTCGCCGCCGCGGCAGCAGTGACCTTTATCTACTGGGACAACGCTTCGCATTACGAAAGCACCGACGATGCCTTCATCGCCGCGCGGCAATATGCCATCACCTCGCGAGTAGCCGGTTACATTTCTTCCGTCCCCGTCACCGACAACCAGCACGTCATGAGCGGCGAGGTGATCGCCCGTATCGACGATCGCGACTATCAAACAGCTCTGGAGCAGGCGCAGGCCCAGGTCGCTGCCGCAAATGCCAATATCCAGAACACCGAAGCGCAGAAGCGGGTTCAGGAAGCGAATGTGGAAGAAGGCAAGGCTCAAGTTGCACAGGCCCAAGCCAATCTCGTCTTCGCCCAACAGCAAAACGACCGCTATCAGGGGCTGGTGAAGAGCGGCTCCGGCACTGTTCAGGAAGCGCAGCAATATACCTCGCAATTGCACCAGCAACAGGCTGCCCTGAACACCGATCAAGCCGCGCTGACCGCTGCGCAGCGCCAGCTTGACGCCTATGACTTTCAGATCGCCAACGTTCAGGCCACTCTCAAGCAGGATCAGGCCCAGCTCGACCAGGCCAAGCTCAATTTCTCCTATACGACGATGACAGCAGCGCAGCCGGGTCGGGTGGTGCAGCTGTCGGCCGGCGACGGCGAATATGTGCAGGCGGGTACGAATCTGGCCATGTTCGTGCCGGACAAGCTCTGGGTAACCGCCAACTTCAAGGAAACACAGCTCGATCACATGCGTCCGGGCCAGCCGGTAACGCTGACTATCGACGCCTATGGCGGCCGCACGATCTATGGCCATGTCGCAAGCGTGCAGCCGGGATCAGGAACGGCATTTTCGTTGCTGCCGGCAGAAAACGCGACCGGCAACTATGTGAAGATCGTCCAGCGCGTGCCGGTGAAGATCGAGCTTGATGACGTGCCGAGCAATGTCGCGCTAGGACCGGGCATGTCCGTCGTCCCTACGGTACGGACCGATGCCAGCCCCTCCCTGTGGGAAAGCTTGAGGAACGTGTTGTGAGCACCAACGCTGCCGCCAGATCGTTGGCAAACCCCTGGATCATTGCGATCGTCGTCGCACTTGCCAGCTTCATGGAAGTGCTCGACACAACCATCGCCAACGTCGCCCTGAACTATATTTCAGGCGGCCTTGGCGTCAGCCAGGACGAGGCGTCCTGGGTGGTCACCACCTATCTCGTCTCCAACGCCGTGATCGTGACCGCCACAAGCTATCTCGTGCGCATCCTCGGGCGCAGGACTTTCTTTCTCAGCTGCCTCGCTCTTTTTACCGTCAGCTCCGTCATGTGCGGCTTTGCGCCCAATCTGCAATTCCTGCTGCTTGCCCGGATTCTGCAGGGCATCGGCGGCGGTGGCATGGTGCCGGTGGCGCAATCCATTCTGGCCGACAGCTTTCCGCCTGAAAAGCGCGGGCAGGGCTTTGCCCTGTTCGGCGTAGCCGTCGTCGTTGCCCCTGTCGTGGGACCTACATTAGGCGGGTGGCTTTCGGATAATTTCTCATGGCACTGGTGCTTTCTGATCAACGGCCCCGTCGGTATCCTGACACTTGCCGCCGTTGCCATGCTGATCAAGGAACCGGCAGGCGCTGCGCAGGAACGTGCTCAGAAGCGCAGCCAGGAACCCGGCTTCGACTGGATCGGCTTTGGGCTCGTCGCCACCTTTCTCGGAATGCTGGAGCTGATGCTCGACCGGGGTCTGGAAGACGATTGGTTCGGCTCCAGCTTCATCGTCGCGGCGGCCGTGATCTGTGGACTGGCTTTCCTGCTGATGATCCCGTGGGAACTGAAGCACAAAAATCCGGCGGTCGATATCAGAATGCTGGTCAGCCGGCAATTCGGCACCTGCTTTCTGGTGATGATGGCGACGGGCGCGCTGCTGCTCGCCACGACACAGTATCTACCGCAGCTGGTTCAGCAGAATCTCGGCTACACCGCAACCTGGGCCGGGCTGATGCTGTCTCCCGGTGGCGTGGTCACCATGGTCATGATGTTCGTGGTCGGCTTTCTGTCATCGAAAGTACAGCCGAAATATCTGATCGCGATCGGTGCCGGCTTCGTTGCCCTGTCGATGTACCAGGTAACCAGCGTCTATAGCGGCGTAGACTTCTGGTATCTCGCCGAGGCTCGCATGCTGCAGGGGATTGGCCTGCCATTCATCTTCCTGCCGATCACCTCGGCTTCCTATGATGGCATTCCTCCCAGCAAGACCGACCAGGCCTCCGCCCTGCTGAACGCCGCTCGCAACACCGGCGGGTCGATTGGCGTGTCGCTGATATCGAACATCATCACCCATCGCGAACAGTTCCACCAAAGCCGCCTGGTCGAACATATCGTCCCATCAAACAGCGCCTATCAGGATACCTATGGTCAGTTGAGTCACTATTTCATGGCGCAGGGGAGCTCGCTTCTCACTTCTAAGCAGCAAGCTCTTGCCTGGATCAATCAGCAAATCCAGAGCCAGGCTTCGTTTCTCTCCTACGTCGATGCTTTCTGGGTCCTGACGCTGATCTCGCTCGCCGCCATCCCCCTCGCCTTGACGCTTCGGAACGTAGCGCTTGGCAAGAAGGCATCCATGGGACACTGACCGACATTCTCGGTCGGAGCTTTCGATATGACGGAAGTTCCGACCCTGAGAGAAACGAGTGCCCGCACCATCGTCTATCGCAGTCCGTCCGGCGATCGCGATGTCGTGACGGACCTTGCAGACCTGAAACCCTGACAACTGTCAGGGTTTTGGTCCGAGCTTCGCTGGAAGAGCGGCGCACAACACATATTGCTCTCCTGCCAGACGTCGGACGGCGCAAATCTCTTGCGACCATATCTCCAACATCTGCCGCGTGGAAAACCCTGACAGCTGTCAGGGTTTCGTGGCGAACACTGAAAGCAACCTGTTTCCAGCCAGGAACGCACACCTCGCGACGGCCCCTGGAAACATCTTCCCCGCCCATGCCCAAAGTCGGCCCTTGCCGATCTCGCCGTCACAGCTACCTTGCACAGGGAGTTCCGACATGTCGCTCGAATTATATGCAGCTTTCATCGCAGCAACGATGCCGCTCGTCCTACTGCCGGGTCTGAACACCGCGATTGCTCCGGCAGGTAAGTTCTTCGGATGGATATGGTGGACCGGTGTCGTCCATCTCATCTATTCTTGCCGTACCCGTCATCTTCGATTGCCGCCGGCTCCGCTGGTCGACAAACTCCGGCACATGCTCGCGGCTCGAGCGGCAACCCGCAACTACCTCACCGCTCAATCTATTTCGCCGGCGCTGCCAGCCTCCCGGGGGTTAGACGAACATCACGATCAATGAGGGACGCATATCGTTCGTCCCTCATTGATTGGGCCATCAAAAAGCCGGCATGATTTCAGCTTACTGGTTCCGAGCGACGCTATCCCCGCTTTGGTGAGAAGCAAAGGTAGCCGACGAATAACAGCTGGAACCGAGGCTAGAAAATGATGGCTGCTTCACAGTTTCTCATCACAGAGACCGACGGATGGCTTGTAAGCCATCGTGCAAATTCGGCGCTTCCCGGCTATCTCATCATAACCTCCAAGAGACCCGCCAATGACCTCTTTGATCTGCCAGATGGTGCCCTGCACGAGATCGGTCCGCTCCTGGCATTATCGCAAGCAACGCTGAAACAGGAGCTGCACGCTCCACGCGTCTATATCGGTCGATATGGTCATATTTCCGGACTAGCCTTTCACTTCCATATCATTCCCATCTACGATTGGGTGGAGAGGCTGTTCTGGCATGATGCCCGGTATCGGGTCCTCGGACAATTTGCCGAAGGGGAGGGGGGGACCGAAACGGACGGCGCGGAACTGACCCTTTTCGTCTGGCGCGAATTCTGCGAATGCCTGCAGCCGCCTCCGATCGAGGGACCGACCGTTCCCGAGGCTATCGCGCTCCTGCGCAAGGCGATGCATCTCCGTCTGCACGCCGTTTGAAAGATGTCATTGGCCGACAATTTGCTTGACTAATCGGTCCATCTAACGTGCTATATGACGCAAGGCAGACGAAATGCTTCGCTCTTCATGCTCAAATTTGACGCTGCCTAAGTAACGGATTTCCCAAGGAAAATTTTCAATTGAGAAGCTATCTCGGCGTTAGCTTCCATGAGCCATACAGGGTCGGTTGAAGCTTCCGAGAGGTGAGAAGGCGCTGTGGCGAAAGTAGCGATCTTGCCTTCAGGATCTGAGCAAACGGGCCTTCAGACGGGCAGTCTGATCAGCTTTTGGATAAGTTTTCGCCCGGATTTGCCAATCTCAAGATATCCCAAACTAATGAAATCTCCCCAAGGCCTGCGGCCGCTCGATGTCATGGTCATGGCTACAGCCCGCTAACGGCTGAAACAATGGAGAGACAGCACAATGGATATGCTCGGCTAAGCCAAACCTGGCTACCAAACTGAAGAACGAGACTAACCACCCTGGAATTACCCATGAATGGGCTCGTTGAATGGCTTGTAGCTCCCAAAGTGCATTACAAAATTGTAAGGGTGCTATTCATTTTCGGTTAAGTCTAAATCGGGCATCAAAGTCATGCGTAAACACGCAGCATCAACCCCCAAATGCTTACGAGGTTTAACATGAAAAGCCTGCTTCTCTCTTCCGTTATCGCCCTTGCTTCGGTTGTCGCCGTGAGCGCTCCCTCTCAGGCAGCTCCGTTCCATCGTCATCACCATGATTGCTTTGTGAAGACCGTAAAGCATAAGGTCCATGGTCACTGGGTCGTTCGCAAGGAACGCGTCTGCCGTTAATCCAGCACACGAATTTGTGCCGTTGGCAAAGTTCGACGGTCAATGGACGGCCATAGCGGAAGTATCGGCTGTGGCCGTATCATTTGATGGAAATGACATGGCCAGTTGCCTATTCGGCTTATAGCACCGAAGGCTTATTCCGATAACGCCTATGAGGGGTCGATCTCTTGGGGACAGAAGCACTCGAGATCGTCACGAAACCTTCAATGCGATATCACCACCTCCATTATTTGCTCGAAGCAGTGCCATAAGCGCCGGACCGAGTGAAAATTCGCCGCGTTTTGCCTTGGCGGTGAGATCCCGCAAATAAGCGCCGGCGGAATTGATATGCCCTGATCGCTCGAGAATGCAGGCTATCGTCGCGGCAGCGTTTTCCGGCCCCATTATCTCGCAGGCATGTTGATAGGCTGACGGGCTGACGCCCAGCATCGATCGTACGACGACAGCCGCACACATCAGATCTCGCCAGTTATTGATAATACCTGACGGCCCGTAAGAGCTTATTTCCGGGCAGGCCTTCAGCACGAGAGCTAACGGGAAGATACGCATCGACTCTTCTTGAGATACACTTTTTTTCAGGGAACTCACTTCCAGCTTTGTTCGAAAGCTTGGTTCAAGTTCATTAAGGGATTCGGGATTCGAATTCTGTATGTGCCGCTCATTATGGGCATCATTGGTGCTACAATTTTCAACTTTCTGCTGCGTTTCCAGAAGGTTGATGATCTCGTCGCGGAGATGTTCCATATCTTCCAGGATGGAGATGATGTCGAACATTGTCGGGGAACGAGGAATGCGCGCGACGAGGGCGCTATAGCTTTCTTCGATCAGAGTCCAATTGCCGCCGGCTCCTTCCGTGATCGCTGCCGCAATCAGCTTGCGGACGTCACGCCGGCAAATCGTCAGGCTTTCCTTGGCACGTCGGAAGGCGATGCGATCTGCTGCGACCTGCTGAGCCATGATCGCAAGCTCCTCGGCGCGCAGCAGCAGCGGTGAGATGTCGAAGCCGAACGCACTTTCGATCTCGCCCGTCCTGCCCTTTCTCGCATAGCGCTTGCCATTGGCGCTATCCTTTCTGACGATCAGGCCGGCGTCAACGAGAAGCGCAAGATGCCTGCGAAGCGTCGCACCCGCAATGCCGTGGGCACGCAAGGTCAGCTGCGCATTGGACGGAAAGACAACGAGCTGGGCGTCACGGCGAAGCTCGTTTTCGGGATAGAAGCTCAACAGAGCGTCAAGTACGGCAAGGCTGCGATCCTGCAATCCGAGCTTTTGCCGTGCTTCGGATGCATCTCGAAAGACCTTCCATTTGTCGACCGACCTGCTGGGCTCGATCATGGTCGCGGCAGACTGTTGCCGAAACAAGGCAAGCGTCATCGGCCGCCGCCCAAAAGGCGTCGTTACAATTCCATTCTGCATTTTCCTCACCTTCGAGAGGCAAAAGAAATACGATCACCAAAAACGGTGCCAAAGACTCTTGACTGGGATTCGAGGAAATGCGATTCTTCAGTTGCTACATTGAAGAGAAGGCTTCCACGACGGCAACGTTTGGGGGCCTTTTTTCTTTTGCGAGGTTTCCTTTCCAATCAGAAAACCCTGACAGCTGTCAGGGGTTGCGGTTGTTTCTCGAACGAGTGAAGCGCGCGACAAGGTCAGGCAGCTCTTCCTCGACAAATCTTACGAATTCCGTACCCAATTTACCCTCGGCAGAGATTCGAACCTCCCGGGGCGACGTCATAAACACACCCAACCTGGTTCCCGACGTATCGGAAATCGCGATCTGAGTGTTGCGCGCCTCAGAGGCCGGCTTGATTGCCTTCAGCGCCATCTGAAATCGCTGGTCGGAGGTTTCCTTGGCCTCGCTTGCGTTCGAGAGAGCGGCACGTACCACCTTGAGGGCATTAGGAGCTGCGGATATCGTCTTTGCCAGATCAAGCCAACGTGGTCGGCCAACTTTCGGGGCTCTGCCGATCGCTTCGATGATATCTGCCGGAATCGCCCGATAGACGCTGCGCATCCGCGCAAGTTCCGCATCTTCGATCGAGAGGGCCGCATAGATATGGCGTGCCTTGATGCCGGCATCATCCATGCGTGAGGCGAACAAGGCGCGCTCGATCCATGTCAGATCCTGACGGCTGGCATTCTCGATGCCTTGCGCCAGAACCAGATCGAGATCGGAAATCTCGACCTCAATGGCACGGACGGTGCGGCCCAGCTCGAGAGCGGCCCGCCATCTGCGATGACCATAAACGACCTGATATCGATCACTCGAGGTGGGGTGCCGCCGAACCTGGATCGGAACCTTCTGGCCTTCTTCCTCGATGGAGCGCTTGAATCTCTCGAAATCATGGGGATCGTCGTCAGGCAGGCGATCCGGATAGGGGGATGCTTCGATCACATGTGGATCGAGATCCTGAACCCAGCCTTCGCCGGATTCGACAATGGCACGCAGCCGATCACGCTCCGCGCGTATGTCGCCGATTGCGCGATGCGCGGCGCCGATCACGCCAGCGCCAACGCGACCCGACTGCGCGGGGGCAGGGGCAGGAAGCGTCGAATCCGATTTGTTCTCGCCGCTTTCCAATTCCGCTGAAAGCAGACCGAAACTGGCGACGATGGATTTTCTCGGGTTTTTGCTCATCCACGCCCCCAACTTGTATTGATGAGATGAACGATCGCTTCGTTGACAGCATCCACGGCCTCGCGGGCGCGCTTGTGCGTGTCCCGGCCGATCTGACCCATTTCGAGTTCGTAGAGCGAGCGCTTGGCAAGCCCGGCAGCTTCGACTGCTGTGCTTTCGATTGCCGTCGGCAACAGGACATCGGTGCCGAAGAGATGGCGCAGCATTGCGACGACCTGCGACTGCGGCGCATCATTCGGATCGTGGCGCGTGACGAGATAGCGGATGAAATCCTGATCGAGCTGCGCACCGCTTTCGTTGAGCACGCTGATCAGATCGCCCATCATGAGCAGGAACTGGCTCATCGATGCCACGTCGAGCATGGCGGGATGTACCGTAATGATCATGCTCGTGGCGGCATAGATGGCGCTAAGGGTTAGAAACCCGAGCGAAGGCGGCGTGTCGAGGATAACGATGTCGTAATCATCTTCGACCTCGGTAAGTGCCAGCTTGAGGCGCTCGAAAAAGATGGCGCCGGCGCCGGACTTTTGGGCCAGAACCCGCGGCGTTTCATGCTCATACTCCATGACCTCCAGATTGCCCGGAATGAGGTCGATGCCGTCAAAATAGGTTTTACGGATGATCTCGCGGATCGGGCGTCTTTCGGCCGCGTCATATCTGAGCGCCGCGTAGATGGTTTCGTTGGCGCCGACATCGATTTCCGGCTGGGCACCGAACATGGCCGAAAGCGAGGCCTGCGGATCGAGATCGAGGGCAAGCACGCGATAGCCATGCAGCGCAAGGTAATGCGCGAGATGAACGCAGGTCGTCGTCTTGGCACTACCACCCTTGAAGTTTGCGATCGCCATGACCTGGAGGTGTTCGCCCGGTCGGCGCCGCGGCAGGAAGCGAAGGGCTTCCACGGGCTTCTGCTTGGCAAACAGCTCCCGCAATTCGTTGATCTGGGCCAGCGTATAAACCCGGTGATTGTTCTCCAGGCGGCTGGGAGTTGGGCCGCGGCCTTCGCTCGACATCAGCTTCAAGGTCGAATCCGGGATCGATGTCAGCTTCGACACTTCATTGGTCAGGAACTGGCGCAGCATCTTCTCGGATTTCGGCGGATACATCCGCGTCCTGAGCTGCTGGAGCTGACCAGACAGCACAGTTGCGTGCCGCGCAATTTTGCTGGCTGCATTTTCCTTTGAAGGAGCTACAGTCTCCGTGCGGTTTGCTATCGCCATCTGTCCCTCTTGGCGGCTTGTCGCCGGTTTGCCGACCTTTGCCCGCCAGAAGATAGAACACGATTCTGTCAGGCCGTCCAGAGATTAACGGTTAATGACCGGTTAACGTGTGACAGCGAAGACTCTCCGTTGGGGTGTTTAATACACTGCTTTTCCTGGATTTTCTTCAAGAAGTCCCCGAAGATGGTTGCGGGGATGACTCACACCTTTTGATAGTAAAGTGCGGTTGTCGTCGATCGCTCGACCTCTACCCGGCTAAGATTAGCGGCGAGAATCACTATATCGGCCCACAGGTGAGTCGGTGGCCTACGGATAATTTCGCTCAAGATTTCGGCTTTCCGTCCGAGTCGGTGCAGGTGAAGCGTATGGTGCGGAATCTTGCGGTTCGGCATCCCAGAAGCCCATGCACGGCAGTCTCTCTTCTGATTTCAGCGGTTGTCCCCCGCCCATCAGATGGTCTCGGCGTTGCCCATGTCGAAGCATCGCAGAAATATCCTCTGTGGACGAATCGCCGCCTTCCCTTGCCGAAAGGCGTGTCGGCTCTAGTTTGCGAATCATGAATGATTTGCGAGGGTTAGTGATTTTGAGTTATGATTGGAGCGGCGTCAGGACACGGCGCATCAAAGCGATCAAGATGGCAGTTTCACTGGTGATTGCGGTGGCAATTCTAGGCACGCCGACAATGCTTTGGCTACACGGTTCGTTTTGACCATCAAGGCGCTAGAACCGTCCGATGACGACGGATGGGCTCACGTCTAGCGCCTTTCGGACAATGGGGTTGGAGTGCATAACCCCATTGTCGGCAACGAGAGCGGTCGTTTTGCGTTGCAGAATGACGATGCGTCAGGCTCTATCTCGATTGCCACCCGGCCTGCGCTTGGCCGAATTCATGATTCTTCGACACGTGATCGATAAAGCGGGCCAATAAGGGGCTCGTATGTTTGCGATGCCAGCAAATTCCAACCGGCCATCTCGATTCCGGTCCTGAGAGAGGCTGCTTGTGGCTGGATCCAGCCAATGCCTGCACGCCGCGCCAGGGCAGGAATGCCGCGCCCAGGCCGGCGGAGACAATGGCATGCACGGTCAGGATATCGTCAGCATATTGGACGATGCGAGGTTCGAAGCCGGTGAGCGAACACCAGCGCCTGATCTGGTCGGCCAGTCCCGGTCCGCGCGATGGTGAAAGTGCCACAAAGCCGAGTTCATTCAGCTCCGTCAGCCGGTCTTGGGCCGGCATGGTCACCCCGCGTGGAAGCACCAGGGCCAGATGCTCCTCAAGCACGGGCATGAACGCCAGACCGCTATCTTCCTCCGGTGCCCGGCAGAAGCCGATATCGAGCCGGCCGTCGAGCAGGCGCTGATGCTGTTCCCGTGACGGCAGGTCGTTGAGCGTGATGCTGCAATCCGGCGTCGCTGCACGAAAGCCGGCAATCAGCTGCGGTGCGGCAACGAGGGTCGATATCCCAAATCCGATATCGAGGTATCCGGTCAGACCGGCAATGGCGCGATGCATCTTCCGGTCGACGTCTTCGTTCAAGCGAAGAAGCGGCCGCGCTTCGCGCTGCAACAGCTCTCCAAGTGGCGTCAGCTTCGCGCCATGACGACCACGTTCGAACAATGCTCCGCCCATTGCGGCTTCCAGAGCCTGGATCTGCTTGGTCAGGGTCGACTGGGTGACGAACAGCTTTGCCGATGCCTTGCCGTAATGGCCGGTATCGATCAGCTGAATGAAGGAGCGGAGGAGTTTTATTTCCATTCTATCTCGGAATAATTTTAATCGATAAAGTCATTTTACGAAAGAGACGCCGCGTGGTCAAATTGCTTCACGACAGTAAGGAGCAATGGACATGGCGTTCAAAATTTCATCCGTGCAGTTTCAGCATCGGGCCAACGACAAGGCTTACAATCTCTCGCGCATCGTGCATTTCACGGAGGAAGCCGTTCAGGCCGGCAACCAGCTCATCGTATTCCCCGAAATGTGCATTTGCGGATACTGGCACGTTCCCAAGCTCGATGGTCCCGCACTACAGGCGCTGGCGGAGCCTCTCTCGGGTCCATCGATCAGTCGCGTCGCAGCTCTCGCGCGCAAGAAAGGCATTGCGATCGGCGCAGGTTTCCTGGAGGCGGGCGAGAATGGGAAACTCTATAACAGCTATGCAGTCTGCATGCCTGATGGAAACATCCATTGCCATCGTAAGCTGCATGCCTGGGAGCATCGCCTGATTTCTAGCGGCGATGCCTTCACGGTCTTCGACACACCCTGGGGAATTCGTGCCGGCATCCTGATCTGCTGGGACAATAATCTGATCGAGAATGCGCGCGCCACGGCGCTGCTCGGCGCCGAATTGCTGATCGCACCGCATCAGGCCGGCGGCGGCCATTCGGTGAGCCCGCATGGGCTGAGGCGGATACCGGTCGAAAAATGGATCAATCGCCAAGAAGATCCCGAGACGATCGAGGCGGAGTTTCGCGGCCCGAACGGCCGGGAGTGGTTCATGCGCTGGCTGCCGTCGCGCGCCCATGACAATGGAATGTTCCTAGTCTTCAGCAACGGCGTCGGGCAGGATGAAGACGAGGTGCGCACCGGCAACGCCATGATCCTCGATCCCTATGGTCGGATCCTGGTCGAGACCTGGACGGCTGCCGACGCAAGGGTGAGTGCTGAAATCGATCTGGCTTTGCTCGACAAATGCACGGGCCAGCGCTGGATAAGAGGCCGCCGCCCGGAACTCTATGGTATTTTGACACAGCCCAACGCCAATGGCCTCTCGGCCATGGACGCGCGCTATTCGGAAGCTTCTACCCGCAGCTAGCGGGTAGTACCGATGCAGCATGGCTTCCTGGCGGCGATCTATTTCGCCGCCGTTTCTTCAAGATCGCCATAGACCAGAAAGCGAAGCGGGCCTGACGTCACGGCGTCGAAGGGAAAACATGTCGCCAGCACGATATGGACGCCTTCCGCATTGGGGTCGATCTCTGCTTCGTCCCAGCGGGCAACGGCCATGTGGCTCACGCGGAAAGTAAAGATCCGGCCATCGCTGCGGGTGATGCGGATACGGTCATTCTCTTTAATATCCCTCAGGAAGGTAAAGTGGGTATCGCGATGCGCTGCGTAGACGGCCGTGCCCTCTTCGCCCGCCTGCGGGGTGTTGTCGAGGTGGCCGGGGCCAAAGGCAAGCGCCTGGCCGCTTGCGCCCTTCAGCGCTATCGCGGCAACGCCAAGGCGGGGAACCTCGATGCGCGCCACCGGCCAGGTATCGGCCCAGCTCCAGGGCTTGACCGGCGTGCCTGACGCCACGCTCTCGGCGAAGGCGCGCTCCAGGAGAAGCTGCGCCAAAGCTGCCTTGGCATAGATCCATCCTCCCTGTGCGGCGAGGAAGAGGCCGGTCGCGATAAGAATGCCGGCTGCAAAGGTCAGAAGGGAGCGCGCTGGCGCGCTCCCGATGGTTTGGATGCGAGTGGTGGCGATCATGCCTTGCTCTTTCGCGATGCGAGGGCCAGCAACGACGTCCCAAGCAGCAGGGCCAGCAATCCCTGAAGGATCATCAACTCTCCGGGCGTTGCCGTCTGCGGTAGCGGAACGCTGGCCGGAGCCGGTGCGGAGATCGGCGCAAGCTCCGCGTCGCCATCCGCCCCTTGCGATTTGTCGGCCGTCTGACGATGCTTGGTCTCCGCCTTTGCATCTTGCGTTGCGCCGATGCCGAGCAGCTTGTCGTAGTCCCAACCAGCCGGCAGCTGCAGGGGGATGTCGGCCTGCGTCAGCGGCGCATTCGTCGGGCGTAGGCGCTTGCTATCGACAGCGACAAGGCTGGTCAGGCGCGTTACCAGATGGTGATCCAGCGCCAGTTGCAGGATGCGCTTGTCGGCATCGGCCTGCGTGATCTTGCCGAGCGTGAGATTGACTTCGGCATCGTCGATCTGGCGACGCGCCCAGATCTTCGAGATGCCCTTGGCGCTGCTCGCCTGATCGAGCGGCAGGGTAATCGTCCACGGCCGGTCGCCGATCTTGCCGCTGACGGTCAATGTGCCGGCCGCTTTCCCCATCCGGGCGGCAAGCACCAGCGGTTCGCCGTGATAGATATCGGGCAATTGGTTCGGCGAGAGGCTGACATTCTTTTCCGAAAAGCTGGCGGCGACATCGGTGACGGCCGGGTTCTCCAGCTTGTCGAAGAGGGCGCGCATGCGTTCGTTCACCTCGGCGACCGAGCCGATATGGGTGAAGCTGCCGCGGCCGAGTTCGGCGGCGCGGCTCATCAGGTAGGTATTCGGCGCCGAGCCGATGCCGACCATGAAGATGCGCGAGCGACCACGCGATTGAGCGATCGCATCGAGAAGCTGCTGCTCGTTATTGACTTCGCCGTCGGTCAGGAACACGACCTGACGCAATCCGTTCGCCTGATGGCTGTCGTCGAGGGCTGCATGAAGTGGCGGCAGCATTTCGGTGCCGCCGGCAGCTTCCAGGCCGGTGACGAAGCGGCGGGCCGAGGCGATATTCTCAGCCGTTGCCATGACCGAATCCGGGAAGAACTTGGTCATCGTATCGTCGAAACGAATGACGTTGAAGCGGTCGTTCGGCTCGAGCCGCGACAGGGCATAATCGAGGCTCGCCCGCGCCTGCTCGATCGACGTGCCGCCCATGGAGCCGGAATTATCGATGACGAAGACCACTTCGCGGCCAGCCTTTTGCGGCGCCGCCACCGCCGGCGGCGTTACATAGGCAAGCACGTAATCATCCTTGCCGACATGTTCGCGGAAGAGACCGACGCTCGGCACGTCGCTGGCGACGGCGCTCCATTCGAGCACGAAGTCGTGGTCGGCCGTTGCATCGCCATCGAGCACGATCCGGCGCGCGTTATCGCTTACCTTGTCGATCCTGACCGTGTGATAGAGACTTTTGACATCGTCGAGCGGAAAGCCAGCATTGAGATTGACCTTCAGCGTGACCGGATTGGTGCGGTCGCTGTCCGGCGCCAAAAGCGGCGCGGAGACGGGTTTGTCGGCAGCATTGTGTGAAGGGCTGTTTTCGCTCCGACCCCAACCGGCCTTCAGATCGGCCTGCTGTGTGATGGGCGATCCATTCTGGGGGGTGTAGCGCGGCGCAACGACGAGCGGAACCCGCAGGGAAAAGCGACCATCCGCGAGACGCACCGCCTGCTGATATTCGATCTGGACGACGATCTTTTCATGCGGGCCGATGTTGGCGACCGCATTGGTGAAGACGTTCGGACGCTGCTGCTCGACCAAGGTGGCCTTCTTCCCCTGTTTGCGAGCCTTTTCGTAGATAGCGCGGGCGGCTTGTTTCTCCTTAATGTCGGCGACAATGACGCGGTTGCCGACGACCATTTTCAGGGAATAGACGGCGCTGTCTTCAGGAAGAGGAAATACGTAGAGGGCTTCGACCCATTTGTCGGTGGTGTTCTCGAAAGCTTGCGTCAGAACGGCGCGTGCCGTCGGGCCGTTGACGTCGATGTCGACATCGGTCGCAAGACGAGGCGCTTCGATATATTTTCCTTCTTCCTTGGTCTGAAGAAGAAGGCTGCCCGCACCCATTTCGTTCGGGGTGACGAAGGCTGCCGGCTGCGCGTGCGATTCCAGCGGATGAAGCAGTGCGAAAATGACAGCAAGCACCGGCAGCAGGATGGCATTGCTGAACCAGAGTAACAGGCCGAATCTGATGAGGAAATTTTGCCGCTTTTGGTAGCGCGAGATGCTTGGCGAGGCTGACATGACAGGCTCCTTGTTCGCCGTGGAATGACTGAAGCCATTGTGAACAAAGGCTATTTTCTCGCCAGCGTAAGCTTTGCCCTGTTTCGTCCGCATCTTGCCGCAAACGGTCTTGCCGGTTACGGCCATGTGTGGAATTGTGAAGGAAATTACGCAAACAGGAAACGAAGGAATGGTCCAGGGCGACCCCTATTTGTCCGACAGTCAGAACAGCACCGTGGCGGCGCGGGTTCGCGAAGAGATCGCCCGGCGGCGTATTTCCAGGCAGCGTCTTGCCAATGATGCGCGCATCAGCCTCTCGACCCTGGAGAAGGCTCTTTCCGGCCATCGCCCTTTCACGCTTGCGACCCTCATTCGGCTGGAACAGGCGATGGGCGTCGTCCTGCGGGAACCGGTTGGAACGCAGGCGCCTGTCGTCAACGACAGGCCCGGCCATGCCCCTGAAGAGCTTGGCGCCTATTCCCGCGCCTCGGTGTCATGGCTGGAAGGCACCTACCTGACGCTTCGCCCGTCCTTCGGCGATCCCCAGGCGATCTTCGCCTATTGCACGGAGATCGCCTGGGATGGCGAACTGACCTGCCTGAGCTTTCGGGAGCGCGAGCGCAGCGATGCCTCGTTTTCGCAACAGGGCTCGGTGTCGGTGCCGCACCTGTCGGGGCATATCTATCTCGTGACGAATTCGTCCGGGCAGTATCGTATGGCGATATTGTCGAGGCCCAGCATCACCGGCGAGATGTTCGGCCTGCTGACGACATTGCGCGCCGGGCAGGGTTCTCACCTCACGCCCGTCTCGACGCCGCTCGCCCTTCTGCCAATGTCGGCTTTCGCGCAGCCGTCGCTGGGGCGTGTCTTGGCGGGCGATCACAATCACGATGCTTACTCGGCTATCATGCGCAGAATTACGGGAGAAAATTACGCCGGCTTCGTCGGGTAAGATCGGCTGCTGCTTAGCGCCCTCAGCGCGCGTCGTGAAAGATGATGCCGACGGTGTGGCGCATGCCCGAGCGCACCCGGCTTACCCCGTGCCTGAGATTGACACGGTAGCTCCCTTTCGTTCCCCGCACGGGCCGATTATGGACCGCGAAAGCGACGGCATCGCCCTGTCGAAGCGGCACGACGTCCACGCGGCTTTGCATGCGTGGCCGCTGCTCGGTCAGGACGAACTCGCCGCCGGTGAAATCCCGGCCCGGCTCGGACAGCAGAATTGCGACCTGGATCGGAAAGGCAAGCTCGCCATAGAGATCCTGATGCAGGCAGTTGAAGTCCCCGGGCACATATTGCAGCAGCAGTGGTGTCGGCCGCCTCTGGCCGGCTTCATGGCATCGCTTCAGGAAGGCGGCGTGCTCATTGGGATAGCGTTCCTCGACGCCCATGCGTTCATTCCATCGGTTTGCGATATCGGCGAGATGAGGATAGAGCGCCGTGCGCAATCCACCGAGAAGCCCCGGCAGGGGATAGTTGAAATAGCGATATTCACCTCTTCCGAAGCCGTGACGCGCCATGATGATGTGGCTGCGGAAATGACGTTCCTCGGGATAAAGGCGGGAGATCGCATCGCATTCCTCGGGTGCGAGCAACTTCGGAAGGATGGCGCAGCCGAAGCCGTCAAGCTCTCCCGTCAGCGACGACCAATCGTAGGCGGCGACCCGCGTCACTGTGGAGGTTTCCGCAAAAGCCGGAGCGAAGCTGGATGGTTGCGTGTTCATGTCATGTCCTCGGTTTGGGCGGGTTTTCGAGGGCGCTCTAGGCCCTCGGGCGCGGCAAGAACCTGGAGCCTAGCGTCCGAACCGGAGCGGTGGCCACCCGATTTCCGACGAGTAGCTCACACGAACGGGTCTCCCCGGCTACATTGCGATACAATCGGGCCGTTTCCTGAAATCTCGCGGATACAATTCCGCGCGATCCTCTGCCAGATCATCCGTCAGGCAGGAGTCAAAAATGAAACTCGCATTCCTTGGCGCATTTGCCGTCTCAAGCCTCGCCGTCGGCATCGCGGCTTCTCAATCCGCAAGTTCTGCAACGCCGCCGGAAAATGCCTCGCCGATCTACGGCGTCACCATACCGGAAGGCTATAGGGACTGGAATTTCATTGCGCCGGCGCAGGAGGCTCCGCCGCTCGACGAACTTCGCGCAGTGCTCGGCAATGATATCGCCATCGACGCCTATAAGAAGGGCACCCTGCCTTTTCCGGACGGTTCGATCCTCGTCAAATTGGCCTACAAACGCAAGCAATCGACGGAGTTTGCACCGGCAACGGTGCCGGGAGCGCCGACGACGGTGCAGGTCATGGTGAAGGATTCCAAGAAATATCCCGATAGCCACGGTTGGGGCTTCGGGCGGTTCGTCGACGGCAAGCCGGTCGACGTTGCACAACATGAGACCTGTCTCAGCTGCCATGTCGGCAATGTTAGGGATCACGACTACGTCTTTACGCGCTATGCGCCGTAAGACGCGGCAACCTGGCTAAATTGAATTTGCTGGCCCGATCTCATCACATCGCGGCTGGCCGGCTATCCATGATTTTTCCTCCCATCGGGATAGCCGTCCCCTATTTTGACCGACAGGCGAGCGCTGCTCTCAGCGAGCAGTCATCGAGCCGCTTCCATCATCATGGAAGACGACTTTCACAAGCCTGCGCAATCTCTGGTTCCGCTTCCGGCTTTGGGAGCCCAGCATTGCCTTATCTCCCACCGTCGCGGCTCCCCGAAAAATCCTTCTTCACTGGTCTACTGAGCCAAGTTCCATCTTTTGGGACGTACTTGCCGCTGCCAAAGCCAAAGCGCAGAATTCTGTATTCCATCGTAGCCTTGGTCGATCTGGACACGGAAGGATACAATTTGGCGCGGTTGAAGACACAACCGGGATACACACCGAAAGCAGAACTTCGCGGCATTCAACAAACCTCCCAAACATATGGAGATTCTGATGTCGCCTTTATCCTTCTCAATGAACAGACGCGCCTTTGTGACTGCTGCCGCCGTCGCTGGCGCAGCATCGCTCCTGAAGCCTGTCATGTCCTTTGCCGCATCGGACGCCTTGCCCGACGGCGTGAAGCCGTTCAAGGTCCACATACCCGACAGCGCGATTGCCGAGTTGAAGCAGAGGCTTGCGAAAGCACGCTGGCCGCTCAAGGAAAATGTTGCTGACGACTCCCAGGGCGTGCAGCTCGAACGTCTGCGTGATCTCGTCGGATATTGGGCCGACGGCTATGATTGGCGAAAGGTGGAACAAAAGCTCAATTCCCTGCCGATGTTCATAACCGAAATCGACGGGCTGGATATTCAATTCATTCACGTGCGCTCTCCGCATGAAAACGCAATGCCGCTGATCATGACCCACGGTTGGCCGGGCTCGGTTCTGGAAATGCTCAAGGTCATCGATCCCTTGACGAATCCAACCGCTCATGGCGGCAAGGCCGAAGACGCCTTTCATCTCGTAGTGCCATCGATCCCCGGTTTCGGCTTCTCCGGCAAGCCGACGACGAGGGGCTGGGGTTCGGACCATATCGGCCGCGCGTGGGGCACGCTGATGCGTCGTCTTGGCTACGAGCGCTTCGTCTCGCAAGGCGGCGATTGCGGCTCCGTCATCTCCCAGCGCATGGCGCTCCAGAACGTGCCGGGATTGCTCGGCATCCATCTCAATATGCCCGGCATCGTCCCGAAGGAGATTGCCCATATTCTTGCGGCTGGCGATCCTGCTCCGGCCGATCTGACGGACAAGGAACGTGCCTGCTTCGAAAAGCTGGCGGAGTTCTATCGCGATAGTTCGGGCTACGCCAACATGATGGTCACCCGCCCGCAGACCATTGGCTATTCGCTCGTCGACTCGCCGGTGGGCCTGGCGGCCTGGATCTACGACAAGTTCGCCACCTGGACTTACAGCGGCAAGCAGCCGGAAAAAGTCCTGACCCGCGACGAGATGCTGGACGACATCTCCCTCTACTGGTTTACCGAAACCGGAACCTCTGCGGCCCAGATTTATTGGGAAGACCATTCCAACAACTTCAACGCCATCCAGATTCCAACCTTGCCGGTCGCAGTCAGTGTCTTTCCGGGCGAAATCTACCAGGCGCCGAAGACCTGGGCCGAGCGTTGCTATGGCAATCTGATCTACTTCAACGAAACCGATAATGGCGGGCATTTTGCGGCCTGGGAGCAGCCGGCGATTTTCACCAACGAAGTCAGGGCAGCATTCCGCTCGCTGCGTTAAGCGGGCCGAGGCTTCTGACTTGGTGAAAGCACCGCAGGCGAGCAATGCCCCACGCCTGGCTGCGGAAGAGGGGGAAGCGTATGGCGTACCCCCTCGACAGCCAATAACGGATCTTGGCTGATTCGATCCTGGCAACTCTCGTGGGATCGCAGAGCCCTTACGCAAACGCGCTGCGGCGCGTCGAAAGCGATCCGATGCCCACGAGTGCAGCCAGGATGACCGGGATGCACACGAGGTAGGCGGTGCGAATGCCGGCATGCTCGGCCACGAATCCCAGCAATGGCGGGGCGAGGAAGAAGACGACGAAGGACATTTGTCCGAGCGCTGCGACATTGACGTGGGCCGGACGGTCGGTGCGCTGGGCGGCGGCCGAAACTGCAAGCGGATAGACCGCGCTGCAGCCGGCGCCCATGAAGGCAAAGCCGAGGAGCGCCACATTGGGGTGGGGTGCCAGCCAGACGGCGCAGAGGCCGGCGGTCGAAAGGAGGAGCAGCGAAAGCGCAACGGAGCGGGAGCCGAAGCGATCGACGAACCCGTCGGCAAACAGTCTTGCCAGCGCCATGAAGAAGGTGAAAAGCGTCAGTCCGAGACCGCCGATGAAGGGCTCGACGTGAAAGACGTCGCGCATGTAGATCGCCGACCAATCGATCCCCGCACCCTCGACCAGGAAGGCAGCGATGCCGATCACACAGAGAGGCAGCAGGCCGAGCGTCGGCAGCGCGATATGCCCGGCCTCCGGGTGATCCTGCGTCGGGCGTGCCGGCGCATTGCGCATGCCGGCGATCGTCACCGACCCCACGATCAGGACGAAGATGAATATCAGGGCGAGGTGCAGCTGCATTGAAATGCCGACCTGGCGTATCGCCGATGAGGCGAGGGCGGTGACGAAAAAGCCGAGGCTCCAGAACCCATGTGCGCGGTTCATCACGCCACGGCCGAGCTGCGCCTCGATGCGATCGATCTCGACATTGAGATTGATTTCGAGCGCTCCGGCAAGCAGTCCCTCGCAAAACAGGACGGCAAAGACCAGGGGGGCCACGCCCATCCAGGGTACGAGCGCCAGGGATGCGGAGGTTCCGAGCACGGTGATGAATGCCGTCTTGCGGGCGCCAAGGCGTGCGACGATGGGGGAGGCGAAGGTAAGCGATATCAGAGCGCCGATGGCCGCACCGATCAGTGTCAGGCCGAGCTCGGATTTGTTGATCTGCAAGGCGTCCTGGAGGTCGGGAAGGCGCGACAGCATTGCGCCCATCGATACCGCAAAGAGGAAGAAGCAGACATAAATTCGCTGCTGCGGTTCAAGACGCATTTTGATGCTCCGGAGAATCTGAACACAGATGAGATGGAGAGGGTCTATCCGAAAGCAACTAGTGCTGGCAATACGAGCCGCGTCAAATGATCAGGCGGTCATGGCTTCAAGCCAATTCCGCCAGCCCGGCTCTGTGCCGTCAGAACAAAATTGACCGTCTGGACAAATAAGTTCGCTGACCTAACTCCCCGGGTTGGACACGCATAAATCGTATCGCTCACTGTCCTCTAGTGGCATGGCGATTTGGGAATTTCATCTTTCATCCTTCGTCAACGGATCGAGAAACGGCAGATCAGATATGGGATTAGCACCGCTCACCAGGCCAACGGGCCAGACGCCGCAAACGGATTTGAACAGCTATAGGCTGATACCGCTCTCCAGCTGCCCTATTCTTGGGAGCGAGGCTGCATCGGGATTGCCATCCGGCGTGCTTTTTTCCGGCCGATCCTTCGAAGCAATGAGCGACAACTCCCTGTCCTGCTGCGGTCGCTATAATCTGAGGAACAGCCTGCATCAGGGCGTAGCCGCGATTGGCGATGACGGACATCTGATCTTTGCCGTCAACAGTTGGGTGAGCGGCCAGCGCTGCACGGTCATGGGTGCCTTCGACCCGATGGGCAAACCCGTTGAGCCGACCAAGCCCCAGCAGGATTTGCTTGGAAAGTATTTTCAGTCGCCCGAGCGTCCCATCGTTCTCGACTCGAAGGCCAAGAGCGACATCGGCTTCAAGACGAATGGGCTCAATCCGAACGTCGGCGTCTATGTCGGCAACAAGACCATCATCTTCGACCTCAACGCGCGGTCGTCTGATGGCAAGACCGAAGGCAGTGCCACGATAACGACGGACTTCAACGGCAAGGTTCAGGATCAGCTCTACAAGCTGTCGACCAAGGGTGACAATTCTTCCCTGAGTGGCAGCTATGAGCGCAAGGGTACGGAGATAAGCGAGACCCTGGACGCATCATGGGACAAATGGTCCGTGGGAGGCAAGCATTCCCGGGACGGCGCAAGCAGGAACCGCGAGCTCAATCTTTCCTATCGCGCGACGGACAAGATAACGATCAAGGCGTCCTGGAGGCCGGACGTGAAGCCGCCATCCACGCCTCCGCGCATAACAGACTATTCGATCTTCTCTGCCACTAACCATAACCCGCCGCCGGCAGCTCCCAACTACAGCAACTACATGATCACGCTCGAGATCAAGCTGCCTTGAACATGGCTGCTTCGATTGGGTTGAGCCGTCTGCGGCAATAGACCGTAGACGGCTCGCTTTTCGTGGGCAGGGTATCGAGAAACCTCGATACCTGATTGGCGGCCAGCGGATTGATCAGGCGCCGCAATTTGCCGGGAGCGACGACGATCTGCGGGTGCCGATCAACACCAGCGCCAGGCCGGCTGCGGCGAGCAGGCCACCAGCGATCGAAACCGCCGCATAGCCGAAGCCAAGGCTGATGACGGCCGCACCGGTTGCAGCCCCCAAGGCATTGCCGAGGTTGAAGGCCCCGACATTGATGGAGGAAGCAAGGCCCGGGGCCTCTGCTGCTGCTTCCATGACGCGCATCTGCACGGGCGGGACGATGGCAAATGCTGCGCCACCCCAAAGAAGCAGGCCGATGGCGGCACCCACGTGGGTGACCATCGCGAGCGGCAGCACGAACATGATGGCCGCGAGCAGAGCCAGGAAGATCTTGGTTGCGCCGTCGAGCGACCAGTCGGCCAGCCGGCCGCCCAGCCAGTTGCCGATCGTGAAGCCGACGCCGATCAGGACCAGCCCGAGGGTCACGAAGCTATTGGATGCGCCAGTGAGTTCGGTGAGCGCCGGAGCAACATAGGTGTACAGCGAGAACATCGCGCCTGCACCCATGACGGTGGTTGCCATGGCAATGAGCACCGTAGGATGAGTAAGCACGGCCAACTCCCTCCTGACATCGGGCATCGCACCGCGCTCGCCTTTCGGAAGAGCGATCCACAGCGCCGCGATGGCGGCGACGCCAATCAAAGCCGTCCCGGCAAAGGCCATGCGCCAACCGATTGCCTGACCGACCCAGGTCGCGGCCGGAACGCCGCCGATATTGGCGATTGTCAGTCCCATGAACATGGCTGCGACCGCACTTGCCTGCTTTTCCTTCGGTACCACGCTTGCCGCCACGACGGCACCGAGACCGAAGAAGGCGCCGTGATTGAGACTCGTGACGAGCCGGGCAAGCAGCAGTGTGAAATAGCCGGGCGCCATGGCCGACATGAGATTGCCGACCGTGAAGATGCTCATCAGCAGCATCAGCGCGGTGCGCTTGCCGAAGCGGCTGAAAGCCAGCGTCATGAAGGGCGCACCAACCATGACGCCGATCGCATAGGCACTGATCAGGAGGCCGGCGGTCGGGATCGAGACGTCGACCCCTTTGGCGATCACCGGGAGAAGCCCCATCGGCGAAAACTCGGTTGTACCGATGCCAAAGGCGCCGATTGCAAGGGCGAGAAGCGCCCATTGCGCATGAGAGGATGTTTGGGCCTTTTCGGCCGTCGAAACGTGGGCGTTCATGTTAAAATCTCCTTAGACATCCCATTCCGGAGCAAGGCCGGGAGGGCTGACGATCCGGCCATCCGGACGAGCGAGATTGGCGATGGCGGCCATATCGGCCTCGTCGAGGTTGAAGTCGAAGATCGCGATGTTCTCCTTGGCGCGCGCGGGATTGGCGGTCTTGGAGAGGGCGATGTGACCCTGCTGGATCAGCCAGCGTAGGCCGACCTGCGCAGCGCTCTTGCCGTATCGGGCGCCGATTTGCTGCAGCACCTGATCCTTCGGCACCGCGCCGTCGGCCATGCCGTAATAAGCGGTGATCGCAAGACCGCTTGCCTTTGCGACTGCGGCGAGCGCGTGCTGGGGCAGGTAGGGGTGGATCTCGACCTGATTGGTCACGATCGGCGTGCTGGAAAGCCTGACCGATTCGCGCATCTGCGCGATATTCTGGTTGCTGACGCCGACGAAACGGGTCTTGCCGGCGGCCTTCACCGTGTTCAGCATCTCGATCTGGTCGGCGACCGACACCTTGTCGGTCGGCCAGTGCAGCAGGAGCAGATCGACCCGGTCGGTCTTGAGCTTGTCGAGGCTCTCTTCGACCGAAGCGGCGAACTTCTCGTTGCTATAATTGTCGACCCAGACCTTCGTGGTCAGGAACAGGTCGTCGCGTCGTGCGCCGGCCGATTGAAGGGCTCGGCCGAGCGCTTCCTCGTTCTGGTAGATCTGTGCGGTGTCGAAATGACGGAAACCGGCCTCCAGTGCGGCCGGGATGACGCGCTCCACTTCTGCGTCCGACATACGGAAGACGCCGAAGCCGAGCGCGGGAATTGTTGCGCCATGGGCAGTAACGGTGAGCATCGAAAACTCCTTTTGAAAGCCTCGGCGGCTTTGGCCGCCTTGAATGGATCGAGCGCCGGATTCGAGGGCGCAATCTCTTCGGCCTATGAAATAGAGGGAGCATTCGCACTTGATAATTGGGTGAGTTTTCACATTATTTGTGAAACAAAATCAAAGACGGGTGTTTCATGGACAATCGTGCGGGCGAGATGCAGGTATTTCTTCGCGTGGTGGAAGCCGGTAGCTTTTCCGAAGCGGCACGCTTGCTGCGCATGACGCCGTCAACCGTCAGCAAGCTGATCTCACGCATCGAAGCAAGACTCGGCGTGCGGCTTGTCGAGCGTTCCACCCGCCGGCTGTCGCTGACCTTGGAGGGTCGGATCTATTATGAGCGCAGCCAGGCCCTGCTGCACGATCTCGACGAGGTCGAACAGGAGCTGGCGCAGGGTGCGACGACGACAGGTGGCACCCTGCGGGTCAACATCTCGGTAGCCCTGGGCGTGCTCGGCCTCGAGCCGCTCTTGCCGGAATTCTGGCGGATCTACCCCAATGTCGTGGTCGACCTTTCGCTATCCGATGAAATCGTCGACCTCTATCTCGACCGGACCGACATTGCCTTCCGGGTGGGATCCCTGCCGGATTCGGGAATGATAGCGCGCCGCATCGGCATTGCTCGCCGCAAGATCGTCGCCGCGCCCAGTTATCTCGATCGTTGTGGAATACCGCTGACGGTCGATGATCTCTCACGGCACAATTGCCTGGGATTTAATTTCCGCCGCCTTGCGCCCGTCTGGCCGGTTAGGGAAAGCGGCCGCATCGTCGATCGTGCCATGACGAGTTCGCTGCTTGCCAACAATGGCGAAACCGTGCGGCGTATGACGCTGGCAGGTGTGGGGCTTGCCCGCATGGGTGACTATCACGTCCGGGCCGACATTGCGGCCGGCCGTCTCATCGAGGTGCTCGCCGATGTCGTCGAGCCGGATGAAGAGCAGATTCACGCGGTCTTCCTGGGAGGTGCTCGCATGCCGCAGCGCGTGCGCGTCTTCCTCGATTTCGTCGTGCCGCGCCTCCGGCAATTCCTTGACGGGGAAGTCTGAGCCTGTCGCCCCGATCACATGGGCGACGGGAAGGTGTATGTGTGGCTGAGCGATCGGGCATCTTGTCCGATGGATGCTGCCGTCCATATACAACTTATGTTTGATCGTCTTGTTCTCCCATTTCGCCGCCCCGCTCTTCACTGCTTTATCGAAGCGCATCCGCCATCGCGGCAGGTTTCCCGAGCCGACAGTGAGCTTGTCGCCGCTTATGAAGGCGTTCTTCCCGCCAGCCTTCTCGAATTGTGGCGCCGCAAGGGGGTCGGATTTTATGGCGATATGCAACTCGCGCTGATCGACCCGCGGCCTTGGCAGGCCGTGCTTCATCGTTGGATCGTTTCGCCGCCGGATGATGTGCGGCGCATCCCGATTGCGCTGACGCCCTTCGGCGTCCTTCTCTATTACCGCAAGCTGACGGCAACCGACGAGGATGTTGTCTTCATCGATCCTGTATCGAAAAGGACGAGCGACCTGGCCTGGAGCCTCGACGAGTTCTTCAATCGGTTTCTTTGCGACAGGCAGTCGCTTGAATCCCTCATTTCGCCGACATTGGTACAATCGGCACGTAAGGACTGTGGGGCGCTTTCACCGGGTGAAGTCTATGAAATCGACCAGATGCTGTTTTCGATGCAGATGCTGCGGATCGCAAAGGTCGATGCCTTCGAGATGCATCGGCGTCTTCGCGACGCCGTCGATCCGCCGAAGCCGACAGCCGAGAAGCCGACGACCGTGGCCGATGCCCTGCCGGTCGAACATCGCACCACATTTGAGGATATCGCAGACGGGCAAGGCTTAGCCGGCTTATATCTGTCTTCCTATATCGACTGGCACAGGCTCTTGGCGCTCCGACCAGATGGGCGCTACAGCCTGTTGTTCTGGCGTATCCATTATCGGAGTTTGGAACGGGTCGACGTGCGTTTCTACACCGGGACCTACGAAATCTCAGGCAATGCCGACGGTGACGAGATCGTTGCGCTCGACATCGTCTTGCGCGCCGATTCCTCGGGTGGCGACGACAATGACGACCGTCTCGTGGCAATGCATTCGGGCGAAACCAGCCTCCTGCTGCGCGTCTACGAGCTGGGCGATATCGCAACGGCGATCGGCGGCTGGGACAAAATGGGGCGCAGCGAATATTATTTCCGCCGGGTCACACTACATGAGGCTTTCGTGGAAGAGCCGAGCGATGGCCGCGCGGCTCCGCCCTTTGACGATCTTCCGCACATCCTGCAGGCCATGATCCATGTCGAGCCGCTTCGTACCACGATCACCCATGTCGCCGATCCAAATCTTGACGAAGAGGACGATGGCGAAGGCACGGTCATGTGCACGCTCGATCTCGGCGAGGATGACGGACTGCGCTTCAACATGCCGCTTTACTCGCCTCCCGACACCGGCCGTCACCTCAAGGGCTGGATCTGGAAGATGGCGCCGCACGCCTGTGAGGTCGGGGTCAAATATCGCCGCGGTCAAGACGGCACCATCGAAGATGGTCCAGCGATCGGCGATATATTGACAACCCGTGCGCCGAGCGAGGGCTGAGTGTACCGATAGACGCAATTCTCGTGCCCCGCCTCACTTCGACGGCTTCTTCCTGAATTCTTCGCAGTCCGAGATCTCGCGGATCGACTGGCATCGGCCGCCCGCCGAGAGGCCGAGCGTCGAGGGTCGGCAACAAGCGCGCTGACGAACCGCAGCAGGACGCTGTTGTAAAAGGATCTGCATATGGGAATTGCTATCCAGGCTGGCAGGCACCCGCCGCCAGTCCTGTAGAGGCCGCAGGCCGGAAAGCTGCAGCGCCGCCGAATCGATGGCGGTTACATCGCCGGGTCCGCTCTCACTGCAGGGGCCGCGGGATTGCGCCGGTCCGCGGCCGGATCGCCGGGCTTTCGTCTTCCTGATCGGTCTCGAGCCGCTGCAGGATCGGGCAATGCGGGCGATGGTCGCCCTGGCAGGCATTCACGAGCATGGTGAGCGTATGCTCCATATCCTGCAGGTCGGCGATCTTTTTCTTCAGCGCTTCGATATGGCCCTGAGCCAGGCGCTTGACCTCCGCGCTCTGGCGGGTTTCGTCGCGCCAAAGTTCCAAAAGCTCACTGATTTCGGTGACGGCAAAGCCGAGATCGCGCGCCCGGCGGATGAAGCGCAGCATGTGGACGTCGGTATCCGAATAGTCGCGATAGCCCGACGCGGTTCTGCCGGCCGCCGGAATGAGGCCGGTCTCTTCGTAATAGCGGATCATCTTGGCCGAGACGCCCGATGCCTTTGCTGCCTGCCCGATATTCATGAATGTTCTCCTGACATAAGGCAGCCGGCCCGAAAAGGACCGGCCGCGTCCGATTGCTAGTTGATGACCCTGAAGCGACGTAGCCGCAGCGCATTGCCGAGCACGAAGACGCTCGACAAGGCCATGGCGCCGGCGGCAAAGACCGGCGAGAGCAAGATGCCGAAGGCCGGATAGAGGGCGCCGGCAGCGACCGGGATCAGGGCCGTGTTATAAGCGAAGGCCCAGAAGAGGTTTTGTCTGATGTTGCCGATCGTCGCCTTGGACAGGGCAATGGCGTTCGGCACGCCCTGTAGGCTTCCCGACATCAGGACGACGTCGGCCGCCTCGATGGCTATATCCGTGCCGGTGCCGATCGCAAGACCGACGTCGGCCTCGGCTAGAGCCGGCGCATCGTTGATGCCATCGCCGACGAAGGCCACCTTGCCGTGCTGGCGCTTGAGCCGGCGAACGGCCTCGACCTTGCCGTCGGGCAGCACTTCGGCCACGACCTCATCGATGCCAAGCCGTGCGGCGATGGCCTTGGCCGTGCGAGCATTATCGCCGGTAATCATTGCGACCTTCAGGCCGAGATCGTGCATCGCCTTGATCGCTGCCGGCGTCGTTTCCTTGATCGGATCGGCGACGGCAATGATTGCGGCGAGCTTGCCGTCGATCGCGGCATAAAGCGGCGACTTGCCCTCGTTGCCGAGACGTTCGGCGACTTCGCGGAAGCCTGTGACGTCAAGTCCGAGCTCGGCCATGTAGCGATCTGCGCCGATCTCGACACGTTTGTCGCCGGCCTTCGCCCGAACGCCGAAGCCTGTGACCGATTCGAAATCCGATACACTTGGCAGCGTCAGATCCTCGGAGATCGCCGCCTCGACGATCGCCCGGGCAATCGGATGCTCAGACTTTGCTTCTGCCGCCGCCACCAGGCGCAGCACGCCGGAGCGGTCGAAGCCCGCCGCCGGTTCCAGGTCGGTCAGCGCCGGCTTGCCCTCAGTCAGTGTGCCTGTCTTGTCGACGGCGACAACGCTCGCGTCCTTGAGCAGCTGCAGGGCTTCGCCCTTGCGGAAGAGCACGCCCAGCTCCGCACCGCGGCCGGTGCCGACCATAATCGAGGTGGGGGTGGCAAGCCCCATGGCGCAGGGGCAGGCGATGATCAGCACGGCGACTGCATTGACCAGCGCAAAGCTGAGAGCGGGTGACGGGCCGAAATAGAGCCAGGCTGCGAAGGTGACGGCGGCCGCGGCCATCACGGCTGGTACGAACCACATGGTCACTTTATCGACCATGGCCTGGATCGGCAGCTTCGAGCCCTGTGCCTCCTCGACCATGCGAATGATCTGCGACAGCACCGTATTGCCGCCGACGGCGGTCGCTTGGAAGGCAAAGGCGCCCTTCTGGTTGACCGTGCCGCCAACCACGTTACTGCCAATCGTCTTCAGGGCCGGGATGGGCTCACCGGTGATCATCGATTCGTCGACATAGCTCTCGCCCTCGATGAGCTCGCCATCGACCGGTACCCGTTCGCCTGGACGAACCTCGACGATATCGCCGGAAACGACCGAACCGATCGGTAGATCGGCGGCCCTGCCATCGCGGCGGACGCGCGCGGTCTTGGCCTGTAGGTTGACCAGGCGTTTGATTGCTTCGGAGGTGCGTCCCTTGGCCCGAGCTTCGAGCAGTCGGCCGAGCAGGATGAGCGTCACGATGACGGCCGCCGCTTCGAAATAGACGTTGATTGCGCCCGATGGCAACAGGCCAGGCGCGAAGGTCGCAACCAGCGAATAGCCGTAGGCTGCCAATGAGCCGACGGCGACCAGCGAGTTCATGTCGGGCGCAAGGCGCAGGAGCGCAGGAAGTCCCTTCTGATAGAAGCGTATGCCGGGAACGAAAAGGACGAGCGTCGTCAGCGCAAGCTGGATGTACCAGCTCCGCTGCATCCCGATCGTCTCTGCAATCAGACCGTGGACGCCGGGAATGAGATGCGATCCCATCTCCAGGAGAAAGACCGGCGTCGTCAAAATCGCGGCAACGATGAAATCGCGGGTGAGCTCCCGCCGTTCGGCGTCCTTCTTCCGCGCGCGTCCGGCCTCTTCGTCTCCTCGGTCCGCGCTTATAATTTTCGCCTCGTAGCCGGCGTTCTCGACCGCCGTGATCAGGCTTGCCGCGTCCGCCGCCCCTTTGATCGTGGCCCGCTCGGTTGCAAGGTTAACGGTGGCCTCACTCACGCCAGGCACGGTCTTCAGGGCGCGTTCGACGCTGCCGACGCACGAGGCGCAGGTCATACCCTCGATCGAAAGCTCGACGGAACCTGTCGCAGCGGTGAAATTCTCCGGAACGGAATAGCCGACATTTTCGACGGCCCGGACGAGTGCCGCGTGATCGATGCCTGCGTGTGTCGTGATGCTCGCCTTTTCGGTGGCGAGATTGACCGATACTGCATCGACGCCCGGCACGTTCTTCAAGGCGCGCTCGACGCTACCCACGCAGGATGCACAAGTCATGCCCTCGATAGGCAGAGATATGACAGTCGACAAATCCAATGGCCGAACTGAACTATTCATGGGAGGTCCTTTCACGCTCCGAATTTGATTGTGAAGGGAAGGTGAGGCTTCCAACCATTGGAAGGTCAATAGCATTTTTTTCGTCGGATGACACTTGACCTTACCATGGTTGGAAGCCCCACCTTGAGCGCCGTGAGATCAAAACCAAGGAGAATTCTCATGGAACTCAGAATCGAAAACATGACCTGCGGCGGCTGCGCCAAGTCCGTCACCAAGGCAATCCAATCCGTCGATCCAGACGCCAGGATCGAGACCAATCCTGACGCGCGCACCGTCAAGATCGAGACGGCTGCCTCTCAGCCGATGCTCCAGCAGGCTCTCGAACAGGCCGGCTATCCGGCAGTCGCAAACTGAGTGGTTCAGATTATGCACAGGCTCCCCGATCTTCATCGACGCAGGCCCGGTGAGTGCGCAGAGCCGGCGGAAGGCAAGATTGCCGTGATGAAGAGGCGGTGCGCCGAGCACGGCAATTGACGACCGGAAGGTGGCTCCTCGAAGTCACCTTCGACACAGAGACAAAAGGCGCGACACCGTGGCGAGCGGCCCTACGGGCGTATCGCTTCCAGGTGAGCAAGAGGAAGCAATCGATGTACCGACGTAGTTTTCTCGTGGGGCTGGCGGGCCTTACGATTTCCGGGTCTGCCACGGCCCAGATGATGCACGACATGGGCAGCATGAGCGGAAACGGCGCTCACAACATGATGCCCAAAGCCGGCAACAAGCTCGTCTTGCCGGAAGGCCAGCCTCTGCGCGAGCTGCCACGCTTGATGAACGAGGCCAGCCAAGCCGGTCTGTTCAAGGCAAGGCTTGCCGCGGAGCAGGGGCTTGCTCGCTTCGCCGAGGGGCTCGATACGCCCGTGCTTCTCTACAACGGTGGAAATCCCGTGATCGAAGCGCATGAAGGAGACAGGATCGAGATCAGCTTCAAGAACGGCATTCCCGGCCAACCGACCACGGTTCATTGGCATGGTATGCCGGTGCCGGCCGATCAAGATGGCAATCCCATGGAACCCGTCGCTTCGGGCGGCGAGCACATCTATGCTTTCGATCTACCAGCGGGGAGTGCCGCATCCTATTGGTTCCATCCTCATCCGCATGGCCTTACCGCCGAGCAGGTTTATCGTGGGCTTGCAGGCATCTTCCTCGTGAAACCCAAGGATGACCCGATTCCCGCCGAGTATGGCGATACGGTCCTGATGTTCACCGATCTTCGGATCGCCGAAGATGGAAGCATGCCGGCGAGCAACATGATCGATCTGATGAACGGGCGGGTCGGCGACCATGTGCTGGTCAATGGTCAGAAAAATCCGGTCCTGGCCGTGGCAAAGGGGGAGAAGCGTCGCCTGCGCCTCTTCAATGCGACGAATGCGCGGTTCCTGCGGCTGACATTCGAGAATGCCGACATGATGCTCGTGGGAACGGATGGGGGTCTTATCGAGGCTCCCGTCGGCGTCGGCGAGTTTCTGCTTGCGCCCGCCGAGCGCGTCGAGCTCATCGTATCGTTCGACAAGCCGGGAGCGGCAAAGCTCACCACGCTCGACTATGAGCGGGGGTGGATGGGGCCGGGCAAGCCCGAAGAGGCCGGCATGACCTTGCTGACGGCGAATGTCTCGGAGGTGGCAGCGCCGTCCGTGCCGCCGCTGCCGGCGAAGCTGCGCACCATTGAACCCCTCGCCGCGCCGGCGGTCACGCGCCGCTTTGCGCTAACGGAATCCATGGGCGGCATGGAGATGAAGTTCCTCATCAACGGCGCCAGCTTCGACATGAACCGCGTTGACGAAGTCTCGAAGGTCGGGCAGGTCGAGCTTTGGGAAATTGCCAACCAGGCGGATATGGATCATCCGTTTCATGTCCATGGGACGCAGTTCCAGGTTGTCGAACGCGTAAAGGATGGGGCGGTCGCCAAGCCACCCTACCGGGCCTGGAAGGATACCGTGAACGTTGCGGCTGGCGAGACGGTGCGTATCCTGTTGCGACAGGATTTACCGGGGCAGCGCATGTATCACTGCCACATCCTCGAGCATGAAGATCTCGGTATGATGGGCACAATCGACGTAGAGGCCTGACGACCTCCACCGTCAATCGCAGCCTGGAGGGAGGATTGACATTATCCCTCCTGTTTCCCTGACCTTTGGAACTTGTCCTTGATGAGGTTGCGGTGTCGGCCGCGATTCGAAGGTTGGGCCCGATTTCGCTTTCGCCGGTGTACGCGTGATGTTCGGGTCTTGCGCAAACAGCAGGTTAGGCGCTTTTATGTAAGCGCGTCCTATTGCAGCGAAAGCGCTCGCAACGGCCTCGGAGGAGGGCCGTATGCGATCTCGCAGTGGATGCCAATTGTGCTGACGGTGGCATTCAAGGGGAGGACTCGATGGCCGCTAATCATCAGACGCAATATCGCGAACGCGTGCGCTCTGCACATGAGGCCGTTGCCTTCATACCATCCGGCGCGAAGATCGCCATGCCGATCGCTGCCGGCCAGCCGCCTGCCATTCTTGCGGCGCTGGCCGAGCGTGCTCGGGCGGGGGCGGTGGACAACATCCGGCTCTACTACCTGCTCTGTACAGGCGTCGCCGGCTCCAGCGTGCTCGACTTCGACTTGCGCGACCGCATCATTCCCATGAGTTATTTTCATGGAGCGGTGGATCGTGCCCTCGATAAGAGGCGAATGGCGGAAATGTTGCCCGCTGGCGATCTCGTGCCTTGCCACTTCAGTCAGGTGCCGCGCTCGCTGGTCGAGCATGTCGGCGTCGATACGTTGGTCGCAACCGTCTCGCCCATGGATGCGGACGGGAATTTCAGCCTCGGCGCCAGTACGGATTATGCGCTTGCGGTCGCTCGCAAGCCGGGAACTCGGCTGATCCTCGAAGTCAATGCCAACATGCCCTATGTGCGCGGCAATTGCATGATCCCCGTGTCGAGCGTCACGGCTCTGGTCGAGAACGACGCAAGTTTGCCGGTGCTCCCTGCTGCGCCCCGTTCGGAAGTCGATGATGCCATCGGCGCCATCATTGCCGGGCTTGTGGACGATGGCGATTGTCTGCAGATGGGCATCGGTGCATTGCCCGATGCGGTTTGTGCCGGTCTCTCCCACCATCGCCACGTCGGTATCCATACCGAAATGATGACATCGGGACTTGCCGCGCTGGTCAAGGCGGGCGTGGTCGACAATAGCCGCAAGCAGATCCATGTCGGGCGAACCATCTTCACCTTTGCGCTGGGCGACAAGCCGCTTTACGATTTCCTGAACGACAATCCCCATGTCGAAGCGCATCCCGTCGACTACGTGAACAATCCGTTCGTCATCGCGCAGAATGATCGTATGGTGTCAGTCAATGCGACGATGCAGATCGATCTCAACGGGGCGTGCAATTCCGAATTCGTCAATGGAAGGCAGTTCAGCGGCTCGGGCGGGCAGGTGGATTTCGTCCGCGGCGCCTATGGCTCACGCGGCGGCCGTTCGATCATCGCCTGCCATGCGACGGCGGCCAAGGGAACGCTTTCGCGTATCGTTCCGACGCTGACAGGGCCGGTAACGACATCACGCAACGATATCCATATCGTCGTGACGGAATATGGCTGGGCCAATCTCAAGGGTAAATCGGTGGCAGAGCGGGCAAAGGCGATGATTGCGCTTGCCCATCCCGATTTCAGGGAAGAGTTGGACCGAGCCGCCCATCAGGCGGGATTTTACGCGCCGGATTGACGTAGTCATCGTTGATCTTGCTTGGGCAATAAGAAGGACCCGGAGGGAAACCGGATCCTTCCGGCTTTGATCGGAGGTCAACCGATCACTTTGAGAAGCCTGATGGATCGGTACATCAGGCTTCCCGTACCCGGTCCCAGGTAGACCAGGTAATTCGGTATTAGAAGCTACGCTGGAAGCGCAGGATACCAGCCCACTGATCCTGGTTCACAGAATCGAAGTTGGTGTAGGAGACTTCCGGCTCGATGAGCAGGTTCTTGACCGGGTTGAACTTGAGGTTCGTGGTCGCTGCGAAGATCTTCGAGTCGGTGTAGGCGAGCTGCAGGTTCCACTTCAGCTTTTCGTTGATCGGAACGCCAACGCCGCCCCAAACAGCCCAGTCACCCCAGCCGCACTTCGATGCATCGTTAGCCGGGCAAGAAGAGCGAGCCAGGTTGGTGCCGGCGTACTTGTTGAGGTTGTCGCCATCGGTGTTCCAGCCGCCCATCAAGAAGGCCGAGAAGACGCCGAAGTCAGCATCGACGCGAGCCTTGATAGCGCCTTCCGACTTGATCGAGTCGTAACCGCCAACGACCTTGAAGCCCCATGCGCCGGACTTGAAGCCAGCACCGGCAACAACGTCAGGAGCGTAGTGGTTGGCCTTGTCGTCAGATGCCCAGCTTGCGCCATAGCCAGCGCCCGAGCCGCTGGAGTTGCTGTCTTCGAGCGAGACGACAGCCGTGAAGCCGTTGCCTGCGTCGTAGTTGTAGGTCAACTGGTTGAGTTCGTACGGGCCGTCATAGATCACGTCGTCGTTGATGACGTCGCCGGCATAACCGATGTAGGAGTTATACTGCGAGTCTGCCTTACCGACGAGGAAACCGCCGAGGCTGATGTTGGCCCAGAGCAGCTTGGTGCTGGTGCTGTTGCCTTCCTGCCAATCCCAACGGATGACCGTGTTGGTCTTCAGCGGGCCGTATTCGGTGTCGGTTGCGGTGTCGAGGCTCAGCTGAGCGCGGGTATGCCACAGCGTACCGTTATGGCTGTTGGCATTGTAGGCGTCGTACCACTTGCCTTCGGTACGGACCATGCCGCCGACCTTGAGGCAGGTTTCGGTACCGGGAATGAAGAAGTAGCCTGCACCGTATGCGTCGCAGATACGGACGTATTCCAGCGGCTCCGGCTCAGCTGCTACGATAGCGTCAGCCGCGTGAGCACCGGATACTGCTGCCAGAGCGGCAGCGGAGCCGAGAAGAAGGCTCTTGATGTTCATTGTAAACTCCTGGTTGTAACTATTCGTACGTAATCCAAGGAGCGAGCATAATAGGCCATCCTGAAAGTGCTCCCCATAAACAGGAAGCAAAAAACAGGCACTGCATTTGCAATAGACTGCCGGTACTATCCCCACCCCGATGGAACCTCGTTAGCTGGCGGCTGAAACAACACCCCACCAGATCGCAAGCCAATTAGGTCCTGAAGAAAGAGCTATATACATTCGGATTGTTTGTAAATCTGAGCTGGAGCCATTCAGAAACGGAAAAAGCGGTTGTTGATTTAATGCAACACATGCTTGACGAGAAAACTCAGACGGGAAGTCCAGCCAGGCAATCGGCCTACCGACGGAATGCCCCGAAGGCTCATCTCTCTCGCCTCATCGGCAGCTTCAATATGCGATCGCGAACAACTCCATCGCCTTGGCAAAGCCTTTCAGCTGCCGCCGCCCGATCGAGATTGCATCGGTGATATCGGCCTTTTGCTGGAATGGGCCGGACATCAGAAGCGCTTTACCGCTTTCGCTACAGACGTTCTGAATACGGCTGACGATATTGACGTCAGGGCCGATCAAGGTGAAATCCAGGCGGTTGCCGGAGCCGACATTGCCGTAGCTCACCTCGCCATAGTGCAGCGCAATGCCGGCCTTGACGTGGATGCCGTCATATTCGAAGCCGCCTATTTCACCGAGGATTGTTTTTGCTGCCGTCAGCGCGGCATTGCAGGCTCCGGTCGCATCGATGCCTGGAAAGAATGCCAGAACCGCATCGCCCATGAATTTCAGTACTTCTCCGCCTTCATGGGTAATCGCCGGCACTACCTTGTCAAAATAGGCGTTCAAGAGCCCAAGCACGGTCTCGCCGGGCAGCCGATTGGAAAGCTCGGTGAAGCCGCGCAGGTCGCACAGTAGAAGTGCTGCCTCCATCGATTCGATTTCCCCGCGACGGATGTGTCCGGCCAGGATGCGGCTTGCCGTCATCGGACCGATGTAAGTGTCGAGAAGGCTGAGTTCGCATTGTCTGAGAACACGTAGCTCGCAGGTGTTGCGCAATGCCGGCAGGATGCGTTCGATCAGGTCCTGCTCGCTGGATGTGAAGCCGCCGGGCCGCCGCGTGGCGAAGACGGCGCTGCTGATCGGCCCGTCGGCATTGCAAAGCGGTGCCACGATCAGTTGAACCAGCCCTCGGCCGGAAAATATGTCGATATGCTGCCAGCGCCCATGGGGGCTCTCGCCGGGACCGACGATGAGCGGCTCGCGCATTTCCTGTGCCTTCATAAGCGGCGTATTGGCGAGCGCGAGGCGCGAGCCATGTTCGCGATCATGGATCTCGACCGGCTCGCCGGGAGCCCAGGCGAAGGTGCGGCCAATGAATTCGGGATGCAGCGTCGTCAGGTGCAGCGTCAATCGATCGACGGGAAGCCCAACGGCCTGCAGGCGACGGCCGAGCCCGGCAACGAGGCCGGCCTCATCGAGAGCATGGCATTCGTCGCCCGTCAGCCATTCGATCAGGTTTAAGGTAGCCGCGGTGTTGACGCCGCCGCGGTCCGTTCTGGAATTGACGTTTGCGGTCTTCGGCATGTCATGCAGCAAAGTCATGGCTATCTCCTCCTCTTTGAGGTGCGGCGCTCAGTGTGCCGCACCGCCGGAAAGGTGGCCGGGTTTCTTCAGAAGCAGGCTGGCGATGAGGGCGATGACCAGCGCGACGCCGAGCAGATAGAAGGTGTCGCTGAAGGCCATGATATTGGCCTGCGCGCGCAGATCGGAGGCGATGGCGACGATCGCCTTGTGCGTGGCAAGCGCCTGATCGCTCACCCCATGGTTCATGAAATAGTTGGTCAATTTTGCTACCCGGTCGCGGGTTGCCTCTTCGAACACAGAAACGGAATTGGTGAGAATGTTCGAGTGGAATTGCTCGCGCTTGGTAAGGAAGGTCTGCAGCGCCGCAATGCCGACCGCGCCGCCGAGATTGCGCATCATGTTGAAGAGCGCCGAGGCGGAGCCGGCATTTTCCTGTTCGATTCCGGCCGTCGCAATCGCAGTCAGCGGCGTGAAGGCGAGCGCCTGGCCGATGGCACGCACGATGTTCGGCCAGAAGAGCTGGTCGCTGGCATAGTTGCCGGTCATATGGACATTCATGAAGTTCGAGGCAGCAAAGAGCGCGAAGCCAACGACGATCAGCAGGCGGGCATCGACACGCTTCATCAGCCGCGGCACCAGCGGAATGAGGATCAGCTGTGGAATACCGGTCCAGGCAAGCACCATGCCGATCTGCTCGGAGTTGTAGCCCTGGGTGCGTGTCAGGTAGATCGGCAGGATGAAGACCGAGCCATAGAGCGCGATGCCCAGCAGGAAATTGGCAACGATGCCAAAGCCGAAATTGCGGCGAACCAGCAGACGCAGATTGAGGAGCGGATGGGCGGCGCGAAGCTCGATGATGAGAAAGAGCGTCAACGAGATCGCGGCGATGACGGAAAGACGGACGATGAATGGCGAGCCGAACCAGTCGTCCTTGTTGCCTTCCTCAAGCACGGTCTGCAGTGCGGCAAGGCCGACCGCCATGGTGATGATGCCCGGCCAATCACCCTTGGCGAGCAGTGAAAGGTTCATCGGCGCACGGTCAAGCGAAGCCCAGAGCATGCCGACCATGAGAATGCCGGGCACGAGATTGACGTAGAAGATATATTCCCAGCCCCAGTTTTCGGTGAGGTAACCGCCGATGGTCGGGCCGATTGCCGGCGCGAAGGTCGCCGAAAGGGCAAAGAGCGCAAGGCCGATCGGCTGCTTGGGTTTCGGCAGCAGCGTGATGATGATCGTGAAAGCCATCGGGATCAGCACGCCGCCGGAAAAGCCCTGTATGGCGCGCAATATGATCATCTGCTGCAGGTTGGCCGCAAAGGCGCAGCCGACCGAAAAGACCAGGAAGAGGATGGCATTGGTCAGCAGGTAGATGCGGACGGAAAAGACGCGGGCGAGCCAGGCGCTAAGGGGAATGACGACGATCTCGGCGATCAGATAGGAGGTCGAGATCCAGCCGCCATCATCCGTTCCGGCACCGATCGCGCCCTGGATGTCGGCCAGCGAGGCATTGACGATCTGGATGTTGAGAACGGCCATGAAGGCGCCAAGTGTCGAACCGACCACAGCGGTCCACATGCGCAGCGGGCTCATGGCAGCTCCGGCAACGGCAGTGGTTGCAGCGCCCTGGGATACGGCTGAATTGTTGTTTGCGGCGATCTGAAGAGTGGCCACGACGCGTCTCCTTCCGGGGTCATGCCGGAATAATCTCATGACAATGCTGAGCTGATAATCGACGAAGATCGGGAAGGATCATCCAGCGTGGCTGGATAATCCTTGCGCGTCAGCGGTCGATGTTTGGGCGGCCTTGGTATCGATTTCCGGCTCCACCGACATGCCGGAGCGCAACAGCCCGGCCAGATGCTCGTCGTCGATGACGATCTTCACCGGTATGCGCTGGACGATCTTGGTGAAGTTGCCGGTAGCGTTATCGGGCGGCAGCAGCGAGAATTCGAGCCCGCTTGCCGGCGAGAGACTGTCGACATGGCCCTTGATGGTGGCGTCGGGGAAGCTGTCGACCTTGATCTCGACCGACTGTCCGGGACGTACATAGGTGAGCTGCGTTTCCTTGAAGTTCGCGACGACATAGACCGAATGCAGCGGCACTACCGCCATCAGCTGCGTGCCTGACGTCACGTACTGCCCCACGCGGATCGAGCGGGCGCCGACGGTGCCGTCAACGGCGGCGACGATGTTCGTATAGGACAGGTTAAGTTCAGCCTGCTGAACGGCGGCGGCTGCGCGATCGCGCTGGGCGGCTGCCTGATCTCGCTGGGTCTGCAGCACCGGCACTTTGTTCTGCGCGGCGACGAGCGCGGCTTGATCGCGCTCGACAGCGGCGGCGGTCTGTTTTCTGGCCGATTCGGTCTCTTCAGCGCGCGATTGCGTGCCGACACCGTTGGTGATCAGGCGAGCCGAACGCGCGGCATCCGACACGGCATAATCCAGAGAGGCCTGCGATGCGTCGACCGTTGCCTTGGCCTGCCCGATCAGCGATTGCTGCAGCTGGATCTGTGCATCGATGTTCGCGATCGCCGCATCCGCGGCCTTGAGATCCGCCTTTGCCTGGGAAAGTGCGGCCTGGAAATCGCGGTCGTCGATGCGGGCAAGCACCTGGCCGGCCTTGACCTTGTCATTGTCGTTGACCAGCACGTCCTTGATATAGCCGGCGACCTTTGGGGCAATCGTGGTGTAATCGGCCTTCACATAGGCATCGTCGGTGGCTTCGATGAAGCGCCCGACCGTCCAGTAGCGATAGCCGAAGTCGGCTGCGACCGCGACGCCGGCCAGCAGCGCAGCAATCAGCACGCCGCGCTTGATGAGCTTTCTGTCTGCCTTGGGCGTGGCGGCAGCGACAGGCGCTTCGGTCGTTACACCCTGCGGAGCCTCGGTACCGGGAGACTTGGCTACCTCGCTGGCCGGAGCTGCATCGGCTTGACTTGCGTTCTTGAACGCCTCGTTGCGGGGGAGTTCGACCATTGTTCGTTTCCTTCAGTGCAGCACCCCTTTTGCATGGGGCCATTTTTGATGCGATGAAGATGCGTCCGATCGGTCCTTCTGATAATCTCCTCAAATCGGGAAGGATCATCAAGTCACAGTGGATAATCCGAGGACAATATGGATCGTTTGACCAGCCTCGCAGTTTTTGGCCGGGTGGTGGAATGTGGTGGTTTCTCAGCCGCCGCCCGCCGGCTCAACATGTCCGTCACCATGGTGGGCAATCATGTGCAATCGCTGGAAGACCGTCTCGGCGCGCGGCTCCTGAACCGGACGACGCGCCGGGTCAGCCTGACGGAAACCGGCAAATATTATTATGAGCGCTCCTCGCAGATCCTGGCCGATCTCGAGGAAGCCGATCGGGCGGCGGGCGCCCTTAGCACCATGCCGAGGGGAACGCTCAAGCTCTATACCAGCGGCGCCATCGTCCGCTTCCTGCTCCCCGTCGTCAATGAATTCATGACGCAATATCCTGCGATCTCTCTCGATTTCAACGTCGGCGAACGGTCGATCGACATGGTCGAGGAGGGTTATGATCTCACGATCCGAACCTTGCCTGCGCAGGACTCGACGCTTGTCGCACGCAAGCTTGCGCCCTGGCGTCATATGCTCGTTTGCTCGCCCGAATATCGTGACACACATCCCATGCCGAAGGTGCCGGCCGACCTCGCGGAGCATAATTGCCTGCAATATACCTATTACCCTTACGGCGATGAATGGCGTTTCGAGGATGCCGATGGCAAGCAGGTGGGGGTCAAGATCTCTGGCAATGTCGTCTCCAACAGCGCCGAGACATTGCGCTTTCTCCTGGCAAGCGGGCAGGGCATCTTCCTTGCCCCGAGTTTCATCGTCTATGACGAGGTTGCCGCCGGTCGCCTCGTGCGCGCCATGCCCGACTATCGGGCCGTGGAGTTTACGATCAGCGCGATCTATCCGAACCGTAGCCATCTGCCGACGAAAGTGCGCTTGTTCATCGACCTCTTGGCGGAGCGTTTCGTTGAGCACCGCAAGTGGATGACCTGAGCAAGATCGGGCTTGTTCTTTTCCGTCGATGACCCAGCAGTGAATGGAGCCATCTCAAAGCCATGGCAAACCGAATAACATGCAATGCTCGACCGGAATTGCCTGCAATTCAGATGCAGAACGGATTGACCGACGTCTTCATGGAAGTTGTCGCCATTGCCGCGTCGGCGTTGGCGCAGACGAGATCGGAGCAAGCGTTTGCATCATGGATCGCATCGCGGGATCAGGCGGTCTTGGGGCTTGGAGCAGTGGGATTCGACATTGCCGAAATGCCCTGGCACATCGCAACATTTGCCGAGGATCGGAATTTTCTGATCCGGACGATTACCGCCGCCGAATCGAAGATCGGTTGGGAAAAGCTGGGCTACGAGCCGAAAGAAGACTGGTTGATGCCGTGCCTGATGCGTTTTCGAATGCTTGTGTCGGCATTTGGACCACACGATATCAGGCCAAACGATGCGGCAATCCATTCGACCTTTTCCGAGAGCAACTTCGGCCGCTGTGAAACCCATGGGATCATCATGCATGCTGACGGATGCCCAATCTGCAATAGGTCGATGCCCTCCTGAAGCCCTTGGGCACGGGGCAACGCGTTACTAACCGCACGTGATATCTTTCCGGCGGTTCGGCTTGCAACACCATCATGACTGCGGTTGTTCGGCAGGCTGGCGCGTTTCCGTCTGGCGTGCGGCAGACACCAGGCGTCGTTGCGCCCGGATGGCGCTCCATTGCTGATCGATCAGGACGCCGATCAGGATGACGCCACCCATCACGGCGAAGTTGAGCGAGGAGGGGATGCCGAGCAGATTGACGAGGTTCTGCAATTCCTGCAGCAGGATCGTGCCGAGCACCACGCCGATCAGGGACCCTTCGCCGCCGCGCAGCGAGAAGCCGCCGAGAACCGCTGCGGCGATCGCATAGAGTTCATAGAACTGCCCGTGGCTCGCCGGTGAGATGGAGCGGGTGTACATGGCGAAATAGATCGCCGAAAGCGCCGTCAGCACGCCACAGATGATGTAGGAGATCGTGACCATCTTCGTGGTGCGGATGCCGGAATATTTTGCCGCCTCCTCATTCTTGCCGATGGCGTAGAGATAGCGGCCGTAGACGGAGCGATGCAGAACGATCCACATGACGGCAGCAATGATCACGAGCGCGATGAAGGTGTTCGGCACACCGTAGAAGCGGCCGGCGGTCAGGAATTCCAAGGTCGGAAAGTTCTGGCCGAAGGCGAAGCCGGCCGTGCCGTCCGCGGTGTAGAAGCGCGCCGCACCCCGATAGATCAGGAGGCCGCAGAGGGTCACGACGAAGGGTTGGAGATTGAGCCGGGTGATCAGCCAGCCGTGGATCGCCCCCAGCACGCCGCCAAGCACCAGGATCAAGGGCAGGGCAATTGCCCAGGGCATGTTCTGGACGGCGATGAAATCGATGAACAGCACGCCGAGCAAGGCAACCAGCGAGCCGACGGAAAGCTCAATGCCGCCGGTGATGATGACGAAGGCCTGGCCGATCGACAGGATTCCAAACAAGCCGATGAGGTTCGACGTATTGGCGAGGTTGATCGGCAGAAGGAAGCGCGGATTGATGATCGTCACGACGATGCCGACGACGACGATCAACAGAAGCAGGCCCAGATCTTTCTTACTCATCGATATCAATTCCCATTGGCAGCAGCCGTTAGAGCAATTCCAGGAAAATTGCGCAGCGGCTTTCCGTCCGGAATTGCATAAAAACAATGAGATAGAGCGGTTCAAGATTCCATGGGGAGCCGAACCGCTCTAGTGTAGCGTCTTGCCGACGGCCAGCAAAAGCACATTTTCCTGACTGAACTGATCCTTCTCGAGGATGCCGGAGATCCGGCCCTCATGCATGACCGCGATGCGGTCGGAGACGCCGATCACCTCCTCCATGTCGCTCGAGATCATCAGGATCGCGACGCCAGCATCCGCGAGCTTGCGCATCAGGCTGTAGATTTCGCTCTTTGCGCCGATATCGATGCCACGGGTGGGCTCGTCGAAGATCAACACCTTCGGGTGCATGGCAAGCCATTTGGCGAGCACGACCTTCTGCTGGTTGCCGCCCGAAAGCGTGCCGGTGCGGGTCGAGACCGATGGCGTCTTGATGGCGAGCTGCCTGCGCTGCGTTTCGGCCACGGCATTTTCGCGCTCCGGCGAAACCATGGAACGACGCGCGAAGGCGGGAAGGTTGGGCAGGGATATGTTTTGCGAAATCGGCATATCGAGCAGAATGCCGTTCAGCTTGCGATCTTCCGGCACGAGAAAAATGCCATTGGCGACGGCGTCCCTCGCCGATCGCAGTCTCAGGTCCCGTCCGCCAAGGGCGATGTTGCCGCCATAGCTGTGATCGACCCCGAAGAGGACACGTGCGAGCTCCGTCCTGCCTGAGCCGACGAGGCCGGCAAGACCGAGGATTTCGCCGTAACGGATATCCAGGTTGACGGGCTGCGTTGGATAGGCGGCGGTGCGAATTGCCGCGATTTTCAGCGCGATATCGCCCGGCGGACGGGCCGCCTCCACGGAGCGTGCAGCCAATGCCCTACCGATCATCAGCTTCACCATGCGATCGTGGTCGATCGCGTCTTTCGGCAACGTGCCGACAAGCGTGCCGTCGCGCAGAACGATGACGCGATCGGCGACGCGCTCGACCTCATGCAGGCGGTGCGAGATGAAGATGACGCTGATGCCTTCGGCCTTCAGCGAGGATATGACAGCCAGCAGCTTTTCCGTCTCGGCGAGCGGCAGGCTCGAGGTCGGCTCGTCGAGAATGACGAGGCGGGCATTGATGGACAATGCCTTGGCGATTTCGACCATCTGCTGCTGGGCAAGCGAAAGCGCAGCAACCGGCGTATCCGGTGAGAAATTGGCGCCGACGCGTTTCAGCAGAGGGGCGACCATCTCACGCAGGCGGGTACGGTCGACCAGCTTCAGGGCGCCGCCGCGCAGTGGTTCGCGGCCGAGGAAAATATTGGCCGCAACATCGAGATTTTCAAATAGGTTAAGCTCTTGATGGACGAAGGCGATCCCGGACGCGATGCTGCTTTCGACCGTGAAGGCGCCGTGCTCGGCTCCATCGAGCCGAATGCTGCCGTGATCCGGTTTGACGACGCCGCCGAGAATTTTCATGAGCGTCGATTTGCCCGCGCCGTTCTCGCCGACAAGACCGATCACTTCGCCGGGGCTGACGTCCATCGAGAAATTATCGAGCGCTACCACGCCCGGATAGGTCTTGCCGATCCCCGAAAGGCTGAGAAAGGGTGCTGTGGTTTCAGCCGATGCCAATGTATCCGAGCGTTGATTCATAACGAATATCATGCCTGTGCGATGTGGCTTCGAGAGCCGCGGCGACGTGAGCAATTGCATTCGAACAGCGCCGGTCCCCGCAACCGGCGCTGCTGCGGGCTGGCCTTAATTGCCTGCCATAGCCTTCAGATTGGCCGCATAGGCATCGACATCGTCCTTGCCGATGATCTTGGTCGGGATGATGATGAGCTTGCCGTCCGGGATCCCCGACTTGTCGCCCTTCAGATAGGCGGCCATCAGCTTCATGCCCTGATAGGCCCAGAGATAGGGCTGCTGCACGACCGTTGCGGCGATCGTTCCTTCCTTGACGCCGCCAAGCGTGATCGGATCATCATCGAAACCGACGACGGTGATCTGGCCGAGCTTGCCGGCTTCGCGCAGCGCTTCGTAGATGCGCGGCGTATTGTAGGAATAGAAGCCGACCATGCAGGTGACGTCAGGGCTTGCAACGAGCGCGTCTTCGACGTTCTTCTTTGCTCTCGTCTGGTCGATGTCATCGCCGCGCACGTCGGTCAATTCGATCTTCGTGCCCGCCAGGCCGTCTTTCATGCCCTGGATGCGCTCCTTGGCATTGTCGGCGCCGAGAAGCCCCACGAAGCCGATGCATTTGCCCCCGTTCGGCATGGCTTTCTTGGCGATTTCGGCGGCCTGTTTGCCGGCATCGATGTTCGATGAGCCGATATAGGCGACGCGGTTCGTATCCGGTGCGTCGCTATCGGTGGTAAACAGCGCGGTTTCCGAGCCGATCTTGTTCAGCCCCTCCGTCGAAGTCTTGGGATCGACGGCGGAAACCATGATGCCCTTGACGCCGGCTGCGACGAGATCTTCCATCAGTCGCTGCTGGATCGCGACCGACGATTGTTCAGGGTATTTCAATTCCATATTGAAGTCCGGCAGTTCGGCCTGGGCCTTCTTGACGCCGGCTTCGGCCGCCTTCCAGAAGTCGGATGCGCCGTTGACCACAAATGCGAGAGTCGGCTTGTCGGCGGCATAGGTCGCCGTTGCATAGCTCAGCAGCAACCCTGCCGCAAAGGCGGCAGCGCCCCGTGTTACGTACTTCATGATCATCCTCCCATAGATCCGCTGACGGGATCTAGTTGCAACTCGCAGCCGTCCGTCCTGAACCCCCTCCTAGGGTTTCTCGCCAAGCGAGATAAGGCACGTCCAACCACGGGAGCGACGGTATACGACTAATTTCGATTAGTAAATAGAATTAGTAATACAATTTCGCGCGGGTTAAGCGCCGAAGTCCCGAAAATCTAGCTATTTGCTTCAATTGCAAAAGATCTTGAGCCTGAAGATGTGGGTGATGATTGTATGCGCATCTGCACCGGTTGCCGAAATTGCTCGATTGATGATAATAAATATTAGCGCATGAAAACGGCCGTGGGGATTGTAGGCCGATTTCGCTTCAGGGGAGATGAGACGCAGTTATGAAGAAGATATCGGCCGCAAACGGCGATCGCACGGCCGTCGACAACAGGATATCGAAGCGAAGCGGCCGTCGTTCCGGCAGCAGGGTCACGATGACCGATATTGCCAAGGCGGCCGGATGTTCGCAGAGCGCAGTATCCTTCGTTCTTAACAATACGCCCGGCATGCGCCTGTCGCAGCAGACCCGGGAGAGGGTCATCGAGGCAGCCCGCCAGCTCGGCTATGTCGCGCCCGTGCTTGCCACGCCGCCGGCGCTCCTGTCGCCATCGAAGCTCGATGGCGTCATCGGCTTTGCCGTCGACCAGCTCGCCACCAGTCCGGAAGCCGTCGTTGCGATCGAGGGGGCTCGGGAGGCATGCTGGAACGCCGGAAACGTTCTGCTTGTCGCACAGACCATGAGCGATCCCATTATGGAGCCGAGAGCGATCAAGGCGCTCAGCAACAGCGGTATTTCGGCGCTCATCTACATGACGATATTCACCCGTGAGGTGGAGGTGCCGGATTATCTCTACGATCTCAATATTCCGATCATTCTCCTGAATTGCTATACGTCCGACTATGCCTTTCCGGCTGTCGTTCCGAGCGAGATCGCCGGCGGGCAGACCGCGACCCGGCATCTGATCTCGCATGGCCACCATCGCATTGCGACGATCACGGGTGAGCCGTGGATGCAGGCCGCCCAGGATCGATTGACCGGCTATCGCCGAGCCTTGGCAACAGCCGACATTCCATTCGATCCGGAGCTCGTCATCGAAGGCGACTGGTCGGCGAGCGCCGGTTATTCCGGTACCATGAAGCTGCTTTCGCTTCCCGAACGTCCAACTGCGATCTTCTGCCAGAACGACCGCACCGCCATCGGCTGCTACGAAGCGCTGAAGGAGGCGGGGCTCCACATTCCGGAGGACATGTCGGTCATGGGCTACGACGATGAAGACATTTGCCGTCATCTCGTGCCGCCCTTGACGACCTCGGTCCTGCCTCACATGGCCATGGGCCAATGGGCGATCGAACATCTCGAAACGGCTGTGCTGCCTCGCGAGCGCCGCTACCAGATCACCAAGCTGGAGTGCTCGCTTGTCAAACGTGCCTCCGTTGCCGCACCGGTTGGCGTTAGAACCGGGCGCAAAGTGCGAAAGGTTTGATGGATCCCGCGGTCAGCCGCAGGCGATCCGTTCGCTTGGCAGGTTGAGCGGCGTCTTGGCGACTGGCGGTCCGATTGCTACTATACGCGTCATGACGGTTCTCTCCCAGGATACCCGCCCGCCGCTCCGGCTTCTGTTCCGGCTGCCATCGCTGACCCTGCAACTGCTGTGGCGCTTCTGGCCGCAGTTGATGGCGCTCTGGCTGCTTGGGCTGATTGGTAATTCGCTTCTCAACGAACTTGCCGTCATGATCGGCCGGCTGAATGCATTGGCGGGGCTCTCCACCCTGGCCCTTGTCGTGCTCCTGAAGCTCGTCATCATCGTCGCGCTGTTCGAGACCGTGCGGCCCGGGCTACCGTCGCTTGACGCCGCCTCGCGCGTTGCGGCTGCCCGGCCGGAAACCGATACCGGCGACAGTTCTGCGACGGCCGGCTTCACCTCGATCCTCGCGCTGACCCTCGTGCCGTTCTTCGCCTACTACGCAGCTTGGGGCTTTCTCGGCGATACCGTGAGGGAATATTCCAGGCTTTCGCTCGACCTGATGCTGTTCGGCGAGGATTATAATCCCCTGAAATTCGGCAGCAGCGCCTGGCTCCTTGTGTCGGTCGCCGTCGCCTGGGTGGTCAGGCGCTTCGCCAAATTCATGCATGCGCGTTCGAAAGCGCCGATCTGGGCTGTTATCATCGTCGTTTGCGAGGCAAACTGGGCCTTCATCGGTCTCTTTGTCATTTCAAACTGGGAAGGCGATATCCGCTCCTGGATCGCCAAGCTTCCCGAAGCGATCGGGCATTTCTTCGGCTTTCTCAACCCGGTCGCCGATGCTGCAGCGGCAACTCTCTTTCCGCCGACGGCGGAAGATGCCTCGCTTTCCCTTTCCGGGCAAATGCGCGGCCTGTTCCTCTACGCTCTTTATCCCGTCGTCTGGCTGACGCTCGCCGCCTTGGTCTATGGCTATGACATCAATGGCGAACGTCCGCTGACGGAGGGCCGCGTGGCGCGTGCCGTCTCGCGCTGGCAGTCGTTGCCGAAAGCGATCCGCGACTTCATTTCGCATTTCATCGCGGGGACGGCGAAACGCTATCGTGCCTTGGCCGAGGGCGTCGGGCTTACCCTGGGTTCCGGTCTTGGGCTGATGCTATCAGTCATTCTGCTGTATCGGCTGCTGGATTGGGGATCGGCCTGGGCCTGGTACGCTACATCCAGGCTCATTGGGCCGCACGATCTGCCCTTGTGGCAGATGATTGCGCAGGCCATTTCGCTCGTCTTTGGCAATCCAAGCGCGCCGGGCGATGGTGTCCTCATCATGCCGATCAAGATTTGCCTGCTTGCTGCGGCGCTCGAAATCGGCTTCGCGCAAGGACGGGAATGGCGTCGCGGCGGAAGCTGATGCCTGGAGTGGCTCAGCTTTTACGGAAGTGCGTCAGTTCAGCCGTAACGGGAAGGATATGGCGTCCGGCCTCGTCGAAGCAAAACTCAGTTGTGCCGACAGAGACGGGAGTGCATCGGCCGGCACGACGAATTTTTCCTCCATGAGTGTACTTGCGCCCTTGGCGGGCGGTTGGCGCGACACGGTATCGCAGCCATCGATAGGTGTGGCCTGTGGATCGAGGTCGCGGCTAAGATCCTTGGAAAGAATGAAATTGAGGGGCTGCCAGCGTCGTCCCTTTGGGTCCGTCAGGGTCAGGCTGCATTGAGCCCAGGACTGCCCAATATCGTCTTCAGCCGTCGCAGCGAGCCTTATGATCACGAGGCGCATCTGGCCAGGAAAGGTGATTTTCCCGTCACGTCCATCGCCGATCAGTCTTGCCTGGTTGAGTGTCCAGGAGGCCTTGGCATAAGGCTGTCCACTGAGGCTGTCGTTTATGCGCAGCTCGTTTCGCTTGATGTAATCTTCGGCGTTGCGCCATGCGTTGATAGCGTAGTTGCCCGCCAGCAGGATGGGCAGGCTTAATAAGGATGCCAACCAGAGCCGCCGTTCCCGTCTAGACGCCATTGTTGCCGATCTCCGCACGGTCGCGCGTTTCGATGCTTCCGCCGTCGAGCTTTACACGAATTTCCGAGTCCAGCTGGGGGGAGGGCTGCCTGGAAAGCACCAGCGTCATATTGCTCGTTTCACCTTCCGGCAGTTCGAAAATGAAGATGCCCGTCGTCGGCAGGCCCGGCTGCAAATCCTTTGATGGTATGAGGCGAGGCGCGCCGTCGGCACGATGGGTCTGCCGATAGGAGCGACCGGAAGCCCCTTCAATCGCTGCGGCCTGGATGGTCATGGTGTCATATTTCGATTGCAGCTCGACACTGACGATCAGCCAGACCCCCTCGGTCTGCCGTTCAATCGGCTTGCCGTAAGAGGTAAACGCGATCGTCTTTGCACGCAAAACCTTGGCGACCTTGACGCTGAAGATCTTGCTCGACACGGTATCCTTCTGCAACCCGGCGGTCTCGATGGGGCCGGTCAGCACCGCATAGCTCGGTGTTGTCGATTGCAGGAAGGCCAAAAGCAGGGCGGTGACGCCGACGAGCAACAGGGAAAGCAAAAGGCGTATCAAGGATTTGCTCCTTGCCCGGCTGAAAGCGGCAAGCCGACGCGCGCCACGTCATTCGGATTGAACCAGCCCGGCGCGGCGTAGAGATTGTCCTTCGGCTTGTAAGTGGTTCCGACGATCGCGACGTTCAGGACTTTCGGGAGCGTTTGTGTCGCGGGCAATTGCCAGACGACCTTGACCTTTTCCGGCATCATCGGCTGGAGGTCCCAAAGCAAGTCATTGTCCCGGACAAGATAGAATTGTGGAAGTGGTGGGTTTGCGACATTTTCGAGCTTCAGCGTATCGCGATACAAGTTCGAGCTTTCTGCCGTCATGTTCTCAAGCGTCAAATCGAGTGTCAGCGCTTTCTTGCCATCGGGAAGGTGTCGGCCATCTGGTGTCTCCGCGGCGATGCCGCCGGAATTGAGAGTAACCAGCCACTGGCCCACATTGACGGGTTTGCCGGGTGCCACCTGCGCCACCTCCGTTCCTGTGCGGGTTTCGTAGATCGAAAACCCAAGCGACAGTGCGCCCGCCAGCAGCCCGCCGATACCGGCGATGATCCGGGTATAGAGCGCCTTGTTCGCTTTGCTGACAGCCGATGGGGTCATTGCCTGATGCGATCGAGTAGTGGCATTGGCCGCCTGCAACTCAGGGAAGCTCGGCGACAATCCCTATTTGGCTCAGCCGGCCAATCCGGCAAGGGTGAGTGGTAGTGTATGAACGAATTATGTGTGGGCACAGTTGGGGAGATTGATAGATAAATCGATTTGCAAAAGCATTTGCAAATCGATTTACAATACCGTAGCGTATCGATATGACCACAATCGCCAAAGTTGCCAAGCGTGCCGGAGTGTCGCCGACCACCGTGTCGCATGTGTTGAATCACGCCGATCGTGTCTCGGTGGATTTGCGCAAGCGCGTACAGGAGGCGATCGCGGAGCTTGGCTACGTTCCGAACCCGCTCGCTCAAAGCCTCAGGACCGGCCGCACCAATCTCGTTGCGATGCTGATCCCGGATATTCGCAACCCCTTCTATCCGGAGATGGTCCAGGCGGCGCAATCCGATCTCGAGGCGATCGGGGTCGATCTCCTGGTCTTCAACACCGACGTGCCGGGTGGCCATTCCCAGGAGCACGGCAAGCACTATCTCCGCCAGATCCGCAGCCGACGCATCGATGGCCTCATCGTCGGCGATTTCGCGCTGCACGGCATGCACGATGCGTTGCTCGAAATCGATCTTCCCACAGTATTCATCGGCGACCTGCCGAACAAGGCGGTCGATAGCGTCAAGATCGACGACTTCGGCGGCGGCCGTCAGATGGGAGCCTATCTGGCCAAGAAGGGCCATCGGCGGATCGCGCATCTGACAGGGCCGGCCTTCTTCGCCGAAGCCATGGCGCGCGCCGCCGGCTTCGAACAGGGCTTACGCGACAGCGGTGTCGAACCGATTGCCGAACTGCGGCGCGAGGGAAGCTATCTCGGCCCGTCAGGGGAAGAGGCGGTCGATTGGCTTCTGGCGAACTATGGCGACAATCTGCCCTCGGTGATTTTCTTCGGAAACTACCTGATGGCGGCGGGCGCTCTCGCCGCCTTTTTCGATCGCGGCATCAGCGTCCCGAAAGATATCGGCATCGCCGTCTTCGGCGATCAACCGCAGCTCGAATATGTCAGGCCGCGGATTACGAGGGTCGGCAATACGCCGTCGCTGCTTGCCCATCGCGCAACCGAGATGCTTTTGGAGAGGCTTTCGGGAGCCTATGCGGGGCCGGCACGTTCGGACGTGATCCCCTGCAATCTGCACGCCTTCGATACCGCATGAAGTGAGGCACCGTCACCCGGGAGGAGTGTGGTGGCGGCAACGTGAAAATGGGAGGAAGTCATGACTGGTAAGGACAAGTTCATCGCCGCCGCAACCCGTCGCGGCGTGCTCAAGGGCGGCGCGATCCTGGCCGCCGGCGCGGCTGCCGGGTTGAGCGGGTTTCCCTATGTGTCGCGCATGGCCGTCCGCGCACAGAGCGCGCCGTTGAAATTCTGGCAGTTCTATGCACCGGGCGGCCCGGTCCAGAGCCAGATCGATTGGTTCGAAAAAGCGGTCGCGGCCTGGAACGACAGCCATCCGCAGAAGGTCGAACTCGAATATGTGCCGAATGCGGAATACATCAACGGGCCGAAGCTCGCGACCGCCTTTGCTTCCGGCGAGGGGCCGGACATCTTCCTCATCTCGCCGGGCGATTTCTTGCGCTACTACAATGGCGGCGTCCTGCAGGATCTGACGCCCCATATCGACGCAAAGGAGGATTTTCCGGAGAGCGTGATCGCCAATCGCATGGTCGACGGCAAGATCTATGGCATTCCGATGGAGGTCGAGCCGATGGCCATGTACTACTCGGTCAAGGCGTTCGAAGAGGCGAAGCTGAACGAGAACGACGTTCCGAAGACCTGGGACGACCTGCTCGAGCTGGCCAAGAAGCTGACGACGCCGAAGCGCTTCGGCGTGCTGTTCGAGACCCAGCCGGGCTACTATCAGAATTTCACCTGGTATCCCTTCCTCTGGCAGGGCGGCGGCGAATTTCAGGGGAAGGACGGCAAGAGCGCCTTCGATTCGCCTGCGACGGTTCAGGCGCTGAAGTTCTGGCAGGATGCCGTCAATTCAGGCGCAGCGCCGCGCCAGGTCATGGGCAGCGGCGCGAACGACACGGTCGCTAACCTCGCCTCGGGCTACTGCGCCATCCAGAACGTCGGCATCTGGGGCATCTCGCAATTGCAGAGCAATGCCAAGGATTTCAAATATGGCGTCTTCCGCCTGCCGACACCGCCGAACGGCAAATACGTGACTGTCGGCGGCGGCTGGGCCTTCGTCGCCAATGCCAAGAGCAAGAACCCTGATGCGGCGGCGCAATTCTGCGCCTGGGCGCTGGCTTCCAAGGAGAAGGACTCCGTCCAGCGCGTCGCCGACTGGTGCACCAAGGGCAAGTCGGACATGCCGCCGCGCGAAAGCGCGCTTACTGCTGGCGGCGATGCCTTCAAGACCGGAATGATCGGCAAATTCGCCTCCGATGTCTATCCCGGCGCCCGTGCCGAACCGCGCCTGCCACCGGAGGTCTACAAGATCATCTCCGATGCGATCCAGCAGACGCAGCTCGGCGGCGCCGATCCCCAGGCAACCGCGACCTCGGCGTCGCAGCAGCTCGACTCGTTCCTCGGCTCCTATAGCGGTGCGCCGATCCTCTAGGAAACGCCGGCCGCTCCGCATCCAGCGTGAGCGGCCTCTCTTTTCGAGGCGAAACATGACGACAATTGCAGATGAGACGGCACACCACGCAAATAGCAGGCGTAAAGGCCTTTCCGCCCGGCATCGCGAGTGGATCGCGGGTTACCTCTTCGTGCTCCCCGATGCGCTCGGCCTCTTCCTCTTTCTTGGCGTGCCGATGCTTCTGTCGCTCGTGCTGAGCGTCTACGAAGTCAACGGATTTGGCGGCTACAATTTCGTCGGCGCCAAGAACTATATCCGCATGTGGCATGATCCCCTGTTCTGGAAGGGAGCGAGGGTAACGGCGCTTTATGCCGTCATGCTCGTGCCGTCGCTTTATGTCACGGGCCTGGGGCTTGCGCTTCTCGTGCAGCAGACCAATCGCTTCAACGCGGTCATCCGCTCGATGTTCTTTGCACCCAACATGGTGAGCCTCGTCGTCGTTGCCCTCGTCTGGCAATTCATGGTGATCGACAAGATCGGCGTCGTCGGCCAGACCATGGCGAGCCTCGGTCTGCCGGCAATCTCATTTCTCGGCGATCCGAACTTCGCGCTGATCACTGTCGTGCTCGTCAGCCTCTGGTTCCTGATGGGCTTCTATATGCTGATCTTCCTCGGTGGCCTGCAGGATATACCGAAAGAGTATTACGAGGCGGCGATGATCGACGGCGCCGGCCCGACCAAGCGCTTCCGCTACATCACCCTGCCATTGCTGAAGCCCACCAGCTTCTTCGTTTTCATGGTGTCGATGGTTGCCGCCGTCGCCGGCGCCCAGGCCTTCGACATCATCTATGTCATGACCAAGGGCGGTCCGGCGAATTCGACGGCGGTGCTGATCGTCTACATCTATCAGCAGGCCTTCTCCTTCGGTGCCTTCGGGTATGCGGCCGCAATGTCGTCGATCCTCGTCATCGCACTTATGGCCGTCACCGCGATTTTCTTTGCCGTCACGCGCGGAGGACGTTTCGATCATGCAGAATGACGCTTCGAACGCCTATTTCGCGCGATCGCAGGTCACGCTGGTGCGCTGCCTGTGGATGTCGATATCAGCCATACTCGCACTGATGACGCTGTTTCCGCTGCTCTGGATGGTGTCGATCGCCTTCAAGCCGGCAGCCGAATCCTTCTCGTCGTCGCTGATCCCGGAAGCACCGACGCTTGATAATTTCATCTATGTGCTGACCGGCGTGCCCTTCATCCGCTACATGCTCAACAGCTTCTTCGTTTCGGCGACCGTGACGATCGTCGCGCTGTTTTTCCACACTATGGCGGGCTATGCGCTGGCGCGGCTCCGCTTTCCCGGACGCGAGATCATCTTCCTAGCAATCTTCTCGACTTTTCTCGTCTCTCTGCCGGTCGTGATCGTGCCGCTCTTCATCATCGTCAAGGCGATGGGCATGATCAATTCCTATGCCGGCCTGATCGTGCCGGCGATCTTCAATGCCTTCGGCATCTTTTTGCTGCGACAATACTACCTTTCGCTGCCGCGCGAAATCGAGGAGGCCGCGGTGATCGACGGCGCCGGCTACTGGCGTATTTACTGGAGCATCATCCTGCCGCTCAGCCGGCCGATCATGTCGGCGCTCGCCATCCTGTTCTTCCTCGCCAACTGGAATTCCTTCCTTTGGCCGCTCACCATTACCTCCAATCCCAATCTCTGGATGGTGCAGGTCGGCATCGCCAACTTCAAGAGCCAGTATTCGGCATCCTGGAACTACATGATGGCGGCCTCCACCATCGTCGCCATTCCGACCCTCATTCTCTTCGTGATTTTCCAGCGGCAAATCATGGACTCGCTGAAGACCAGCGGCCTGAAATAGCCGGCTTCATTCAAGACAGGAGACCTTCATGAGCAATCTCGGCCTTTCACCCCTGCGCGGGCTTGCAAAACTGCGCGCGGCAAAGACGCGCCGCTTTTCGAGCTACGACCGCACCGGCGGCAATGACGACCGCTTCCACATCGAACCGGGCAAGACCGAGATCATCGCGGAGCATTCGGGTGCCGGTATCATCACTCATATCTGGGCGACGCTTGCTTGTGAGAGCGAAAATTTCCTGCGCAAGATCGTGCTGCGCGCCTATTGGGATGGCGAGGCGGAGCCAAGCATCGAGGCGCCGATCGGCGATTTCTTCGGCATGGGCCACGGCCGCACAGCAAATTACGCCAGCCTGCCGATGCAGGCGAGCCCGGAGGACGGCAAGGCATTCAATTGCTATTTCCCCATGCCCTTCGGTTCGCACATGAAGCTGACGGTAACGAACGAAGCCGAACACGATCTGCTCTTCTACTATTATGTCGATCTCGAACTGCATGAAAAGCTCGAAGAGGGCATGGGACGCTTCCACGCGCAGTATCGCCAGTCGCAGCCGAAGGGCATGAGCGACGCGAGCCTCACCAACGAGGAATATCTCTTCGGCGGCGAGAATGTCGACGGCAAGGAAAACTACACGATCCTTGAGGCAGAGGGACGCGGCCATTATGTCGGCGTTCTCTACAGCGTCTATTCGCGCCGCCGCTCTGATGTGTGGGACTGGTACGGCGAAGGCGATGATATGATCTTTATCGACGGCGAACAGGGGCTTTCCGTGCCGGACACGGTGCGCAAGCCCGATCCGCGCATCGGCCCGAAGGCGACGTTGATCGAGCCTCGGCCGGAATCCGCGCCCGGCGCCAACGATGCCTGGCCGCCGACGCTGCACGGCACCGGCACGGAGGATTATTTCAACACGGCATGGTGCCCGACGCAGGAATATAGCGCACCCTATCATGGCATCATCGCCGCAGGCGGCCCGAACTGGACCGAACCCGTGACGCTCTATCGCTGGCATATCGAAGATCCGGCAATCTTCCAGAAGAGCATCCGCGTGACGATCGAACACGGTCACGCCAATCGCCGCTCCGACGATATATCCTCGGTCGCCTTCTGGTATCAGGCCGAGCCGCACAAGCCGTTCGGCGCATTTCCGCTTGTTAACGAGCGCGTGCCCACCTTCCGCCGTCCGTTCAAGGAAATGGAGATCGCAGTCAAGAAAGCGAGGGGGTAGAGAGTAGCGGACTTCTTTGCTCCGTGTCGACGGCAGCGATAGAACGTCACCGCAATCCCTATTCCCCGCCTTGATTTTGCACAAATACACTCCTAAAAGTAGTCATAAGTGACCTCTTTTAGGAGCTTGCCATGACAACGATCAGCTTAAAGGATGCCAAGGCATCGTTCTCTCATATCGTCGATCAGGCCGCGGCCGGCGAGTTCGTGACGATTACGCGCCACGGGCGTGCTGCCGCCGTCGTTGTCAGTGTGAAGGCAGCCGAGGAGGCGAAAAAGGTGATCCGGAAGGGCCGCCCCAGCCTCATTCAGTATCTAAAGACCTTTCCTGCTGATTTCGATCCAATCGATGACGTTTTCTCCAGGAATCCCGCTCCCTCTCGCGAGGTCGATCTGTGAGCTTTCTTCTCGATACCAACGCGATCTCCATGTTCGCTCCGTCCAAGGCAAGTGCATCAAACAATTTTGCCGAATGGGTGGATGAACAGGATCGGCAAGACGCAATTTACCTTTCAGTCCTGACGATCCATGAGATCGAAAAGGGCGTCCGGTTATTGGAGGCGAAGGGCGCCAAGGCAAGGGCGGCCGGGATTCATACGTGGCTGCAAGGCCTGATCGCCGGATATGCTGATCGCATCCTGCCCGTTGACAAGGATGTGGCTCTTGAATCCGGAAGGCTTGAGGCGAAGGCCGTCATTGCCGGACATAGTCCTGGCGCGGCGGATGCGATCATCGCGGGAACTGCAAGCATTCATAAGCTCACCGTGATTACCGCCAATCTCAAACACTTCCTGCCGTTCGATGTTCCCGTCAGGTCACCGGACCAGGTTATGCGTTAACGTTTCGGTTGGAACAGGTTGTTCTGACAACCGCGCGAATGGCGAAGCCAAGGCACATAGATCTGTAAGCATACGCTACCGGCATTTCCCTCTCCTGCATCGATGAGATCCTGCGGATTCAACCTGAAAGCGGGATGCTCTCGTGCGAATGGATGAATTGAAAAGCTGTTGGGTTAGGGCGCCTTATATATAGGGCGCGAAACGTAAGGGGATGATTTCTTTCGCCGCGCCTGGATAACGCAAGCGGGCGAGTTGCTGATCTCATGCGTCTCATACTTGTCAATGATGTTTCGACCGTTCGCGGTGGCGCAACCAAGGTGGCGCTGCAATGTCTTGAGGCGAGCAGGGATGCCGGGCTGACCTGCGCCATACTAGTCGGTGATGATGGCGAAGGCCTCAAGCCACGCTTTGCCGGTATCCGGACGGTCGCGCTGGGTGAACGCCCCCTTCGGGAAGGCCCGGCGACCGTTGATATCCTTGCGAAGAACTACAACCGTCGAGCCTATGAGGCGATGGAGGGCCTGTTGCGGGAGTCGGATGAGGAAACCGTTGTTCATGTACACGGCTGGTCGCAGATCCTCTCGCCCTCGATTTTCTATGCGCTTGCCCGGCATCAGGTCAAAGTCATCGTCACGGCGCATGATTTCTTCCTGACCTGTCCAAATGGGGGACTTATCAATTTCCGCAGCGGCGAGGTCTGCGACATCAAGCCGTTGTCTCTCGCCTGTCTGACGACCAATTGCGACAAGCGCAGTTATCTCCATAAGCTTTGGCGTTTCCGTCGCACCCTGACGCAGCAGGGTGTCGGTGAGGGATTTTGGAGCCGGGTGGGTATCGTGCTTGCGCACGAAAGCATGGAGGCGTTTCTGCGCACCGGCCCCTTCCGGCATTTCACGACACTGCGCACGCCAACGCAGCCATTGACGCCGGCGCCGGTAGAGGCGTGGCGCAACCGCCGCACTGTTTTCCTTGGCCGCATGTGTTGGGAAAAAGGGGTTCACACCTTGGCGGATGCACTCAACAGGACGGGTAGGACGGCAACGCTGATCGGGCGTGGGCCATTGCTTGCCGAGATGCAGCAGCTGTTGCCGCATTGCTATGTGCCTGGCTGGCTAAGCGATGAAGAGGTAACTCAGATCGCCTGCAAGGCGCGCGTTTTCGTCATGCCGTCCCGCATGCCCGAGCCTTATGGTCTGGTCGCCGCTGAAGCGTTGATGTCCGGCATCCCGGTCATCGTCAGCAGCAATGCGCTGATCGCGACGGAGGTCGAGGAGAATGGCGCCGGTCTCGTTTTCGATAGTGGCGACGCGGATTCGCTGGCTGAGAAGCTGGTGGCGACGGATGACGACCACTTGATGCGACGGCTGAGCGAAGGGGCATTGGCCCTTGGCCGTCGTATCGCGCCGAGCAGAGCGGAATGGGGGCGGCGCATGGTGGATATCTATCTGGGGCGGGGTGATTTTTCTGCATAGGGGTTGGGGGAGACAATGGCACGCGCATTGGTGACTGGTGGTTGCGGTTTCGTAGGCCGGCATCTTGTCCGGCGGCTTCTTGCTGAGGGCTTGGATGTCGTCTGCGTCGATTCACTGGTCGCGGGAACGGGTGCACTGCATCCGGAACTGTGGCAGCGGCTTCAGCGTTCCCGCTTCACCTTTTATGAAGAGGATTGCCGGACGTTCTTCTCGCGCCCTCCGGAGCATTTCGACTATGTCTTCCATCTGGCCGCGCTCGTCGGGGGTCGCTTGATGCTCGAGACGCGCGCGCTCGACGTCGCCGAGGATCTGGCGGTCGATGCGGAACTGTGGCAGTGGGCATCACGCGCCAAACCCGGTTCGGTGATATTCTTCAGCTCCAGTGCGGCCTATCCGGTGTCGTTACAAACCGTCGCCAATCATCAGTTGCTGTCGGAGGACATGATCAATTTCGACGCCGCCGTCGGTGTCCCCGATCTCAGCTATGGATGGGCGAAATTGACCGGCGAATATCTGATGAAGCTCTATGTCGAGCGCTACGGCCGACGTGCCATCGCCTACAGACCGTTCAGCGGTTACGGCGAAGATCAGGATCTTACCTATCCTTTTCCGGCGATCTGTCGGCGCTTGCTCGCGGAAAAGGGTGCGTCCGAGGTCTTCGTATGGGGTTCGGGTCATCAGTGCCGGGATTTTATCCATATCTCGGACTGCATCGAATTCATCTGGCAAACGAGGGAGCTGCTTCCCGACGGGGCAAGCCTCAATCTATCGACCGGCATTGCCACTTCCTTCATCGCGCTGGCCGAGACGATTAGCCGGCAGATCGGCTGGCAGCCAGCCGTAACAGGCCGATCGAACCATCCGGAAGGTGTCTTCTATCGTTGCGGCGACACGGCCCTGCAACGCTCCTACGGACTGACCCCCTTGGTCGGCCTGGAGGAAGGGATTGCGCGGATGCTTGCTTATCTTCAGGCTGAGCAGGCGCCATACGCACTCGCCATGTGACCCATCACCAATCATACCGGTGTTTGGGGCCAGGCCATAGGTGGCCAAGGATACCCGGACAATGAAGCCATGCGTAAAGCTACCAGCATACCGCTGTTTGCGATCAAATGGCGGTAAACCCGTTGTCGACGAAGAGGTGGATGCCGTTGACGAAATTGGATTCATCCGAGGCCAGATAGAGGGCGGCACGCGCGACATCTTCGGGCTCGCCAATCCGGCCCTGCTGTGCTGCAATTGCTTCGTCCGAGACATCGACGCCAAGCGCCTGCAATTCGGCCACCTCGCGCAGGCCGTGCGGCGTGCGGATGAAGCCGGGGCATACGGCATTGCAGCGGATATTGCGGTCGCGGAACTCGACGGCAACAGCACGGGCAAACATGTGCACCGCCCCTTTCGTCGTATCGTAGAGCACTTCCATCGGCGTCGCCGCGACCGCCGAGATCGACGATGTGCAGACGATGGAGCCGCCGCCAGCAGCGATCATGCCCGGCAGTACCGCCTTGGTCATGAGAAACATCGAGCGCACGTTGACGCCGTGCAGCCACTCCCATTCCTCGAGCGTCGTTTCGAGGAATGGCTTGATGACGATGGTACCGGCGTGATTGAAGAGCACGGTCACGGCGCCGAAGCGGTCCTCGATGCCCTTGACCGCGGTATTGACGGCCGCTTCGTCCGAGACGTCGGCGACCCAATGATCGGCGGTGCCGCCGGTTTCGCGGATTGCGCGCACGGTCTCTGCCGCGGCATCGCCGTTTCGGTCGATGATCGCGACTTTCGCACCTTCCGCCGCGAACAAGCGCGACGCCGCACCGCCCATACCGGTTGCGCCGCCTGAAATGATGGCAATCTTGCCCTTGAGCCTGTCCGTCACGCATTCCCCCATCTGCCGCACGCCTGAGACCGACGCCATGCGGTCCTTTGCCGTTCACATCCTCGAACCTGCCGAGATCGTTGCGAAAGATGCGCTCCGTTCCATTCGCAAGCAAGGACAATCGGGCACCGGTTCCGGATTTCCCGTTATCGCAGATAGTGAATATGCGGCCGGGAGTGGTGAGGAGAGGTTTCCACCCTTGCCTCAACGGCAAATACATTTTCGAGCAGATCTTGGGTCAATACGTCTTCCGGCGTGCCGGAAGCGACGATCCTGCCATGCTGCATGATGATCAGTTCATCGCAGAACATGGCGGCATGGTTCAGATCGTGAAGAGCGATGATGCTGGTGACGGGCAGTCCGGCAACCAGTCGCATCAGACTGATCTGATGCTGGATGTCGAGATGGTTGGTCGGCTCGTCGAGGATCAGTTCCTTCGGCGACTGTGCCAGTGCGCGTGCGATGTGGGTGCGTTGCTTCTCGCCACCCGACAGGCTCTGCCATCGGTCGTTGCGTTTCTCTCTCATGCCGGCACGCGCAAGAGCGTCTTCGACCGCCTCGTCATCTGCCGATGTCCAGGCGGAAAACATCGATCGATGCGGAAACCGGCCGAGCTTTACGACATCGATGACCTTGAGATTGGCATTGGTGGTGCTGTGCTGCTCGACGAAGGCGACGCGCCTTGCGATCGAACGGCGGGACATTCGCTGCAGATCCTTCTGCTCGAGCGTGATGCGACCGGAATTCGGCCGTTTCAAGCCGGCAAGCAGACGCAGGAGAGATGTCTTGCCGGAGCCGTTCGGCCCGAGCAGACCGAGCATCTTGCCCGTGGGTGCCTCGAAAGAGACCCCGTCGAGTACGGTCTTTGCGCCGATTTTCCAGATGATGTTGTCGGCCTTGATGCTCATGATGCGCGCTGAAACCGGTAGAGAATGATCGAGAAGAAGGGAACGCCGACCAGAGCCGTGACCACGCCGATCGGCAGAACCTGCTGGGGAATGAGGGCGCGTGAGGCGATATCCGCCAGCACCATGAAGATCGCTCCGACGATGGCGCAGGCTGGCAGCAGCCGGATATGGAGCGGGCCGACGAAGAAGCGCGCCGCATGCGGCACGACGAGGCCGACAAAGCCGATCGAACCGACCATGCTCACGATCGTCGCCGTCATCATCGCGGTCAATGCGAAGAGCCCGATCCGCGCCCGCCCGACATTGACGCCGAGAGACGAGGCGGCCTCGTCGCCAAAGGCGAAGGCATCCAGGACGCGCGCATAGAGCAGACAGACCAAGAGTCCTAAGCCGATAATGGTCGCCACGAGCATGAATTCCGGCCAGCGGACGCCGCCGAAGCTGCCGAGCAGCCAGAACATCACATCCCGCGCCTGCTGTGCGTTTCCCGACGTCGTCACGACATATGAGGTCGCAGCGTTGAAGAGCTGAGAGGCGGCAACGCCGGCAAGGATCGTACGATCGGCACCGCCTCGCGTCCCGTTTGAAAGTAGAGCGACGAAGGCAAAGGCCGCAAATGCCCCGGCAAAGGCGCCAGCCGAAAGCGAAACCGCGCCGGCGCCGATATTGAGTATGACGATGGCCACGGCGCCGGTCGAAGCGCCCGCCGAAATGCCGAGCACATAGGGTTCGGCAAGCGGATTGCGGAGGAGCGACTGCATGATCGCCCCGGAGAGCGCCAGCCCTGCTCCGCAGAAAGCGGCCACCAGTGCTCGGCTGAGGCGATAGTCCCAGATCACCGTTTCATGGATGCGGTTAAGCTCTACACCCGTCCATCCCAGCCTGTTGGTAATGGCATAGAAAGTCGTTGAAAGCGGGATTGGCAGGTCGCCGATGCCGACGCTGACACCGATCGTCAGGCTGATCGCCGCAAGAGAGGCAAAAAGCAGCAGGCCGAGAATGGCCAGCTGCTTCACGGCTCGGTATGTGTTGGTCACTTCAGGAGACCAAGCGTCTTGAGTTGCTGGGCGACCTGCTCGGCGCCATAGATCGTCCGGATGGTCGGATTCATGGCCTGACCGTCCATGACGACGATCGCCTTGTTCTTGACCGCGGGGAGCTGGCTGACGGCGGGATCGGTGGTGAGAAACTTGATCTTGGCTTCCGGCTTGTCGAGTTCCCAGCGATTGCGGTCAAGGCTGGCGACGACGATGACATCCGGATTGGCCGCGATGATGCTTTCCCAGCCGAGCGTCGGCCATTCAGCTTCCGCAGTAATCGCATTATGGCCGCCAAGCAGATCGGCGATGAAGCCGGATGCACTGTTCTTGCCGCCGAGATAGGCGTCGGAAGAGGGCGATTGGCTGGAAAACCAGAAGACATAGGAGAGCTGCTTGCCATCCTTGGATACGGTGGAGCGCAGAGCCGCTTCACGCGCCTTGAAATCGGCAATCAAGGTTTGCCCGCGATCCGGCACGTTGAAGATCTGCGAGAGATCGTCGATCTCCTTGTAGAGGAGGTCCATGTTCCAAAGCTGGGGGCGGCTGCCATACTGATCCTTGACCACGGCGGTGCTGAGGCATGTGCTCGGCGACAGATAGGTCGGGATGCCGAGCTTTTCGAAATCCTCCCGCTTGGCGACCTTGCTGCTCGGTCCCATCAGGCTCGGCAGGGCGGCAGCGACGAAATCAGGATTTTCCGAGAGGATCGATTCAAAAGTCGGGAACTCGACGGTCAACAATTTGACCTTGGCATTGGCCTCGGCGAGCTGCGGCAGGACCTTGCTCGGCCAAAAGGCGGTGCCGGCCATTTTGCCCTCAAGGCCAAGCAGGAGAAGGATTTCGGCGCTATTCTGCCCGAGCCCGATCGCGCGCTCCGGAGCCTTCTGGAAGGTGACCTTGACGCCGCAATTGTCGATGGTCAGGGGATAGCTGGTCGAAGCGGCGGAGGCCGTGGTTGCGGCAAAGCCGAGCGCCGCGCAAAGAGCTGAAATGGTCAAAACTGATTTCAATATGGTCACGAAAATATCCCGATGGCTATTGTCAGCGCGATCGGATGAAAGCGCCGCGCGATATAGCCTTGCCAGCGGGTCACAAACAAGAGGAAAACAGTCATATTATTTCTTTATACCAAAAGGCTCTCGTTGGGCATTTTCCCGACGAGAGCTGCATGAAGCGCGCCGGGTGACAGAGCACGCGTCTATACTATGTGCAAAGGTCGGAGGCTCCGGTCGTCATGCTGAAGCCGGCGCACCACTGCGGTGCGCTGATCAGGTTTCGGGACGAGGGGGCCTCGGGTCTTCAGGATGCCCGTGGTAATGGCAGCATCCCAATGGGAAATACGCGGTCATACGCGATGTTGAAGAAGAAGGCGTAAACCAGGTAGAACGCGACGATCGCGATATCCATCGCCAGCGCCGCCATCAGGCTGATCCCGAGATACCAGGCGATGAAGGGAATGAGCACGATGATCAGGCCCGCTTCGAACAAAGCGGTGTGGGCGACCCGGATCGGGATGGTCTTCTGGACGCTGCCCCGGATGCGCATCATCGCTTTATCGAAGCCCAGATTATAGATGAAATTCCACACCGTCGCCGCCGTGGCGGAGATGATGCCGACAACGCCCATATGCTCGACGGGCTGATCGAACAGCAAAGCGGCGCCCGGCGTAAAGATCGCCAGACCGATGAGTTCGAACATGACCGCATGCCGGACGCGGTCCTTGAAGCTACGCATTTCAAAGTCCTCTGTTGTTGTCGACGGTGTTTCTATCTGATATTCCTCATAGTTAAAGTTAAATAGTATCTGAAATTCGAATAGATGACCGTTTCGCTTGAGCAGTTGGAAGCCTTCGTCACCGCCGTCGAAACCGGGTCGTTTTCGGCGGCCGCGCGGCATCTGCGCAAGGCGCAGTCGGCTGTAAGCCTTCTCGTCTCGACATTGGAGGATGATCTCGGCGTCAAGCTTTTCAGCAGGGCGACACGGAATCCGACATTGACTGTGGCAGGCAGGCGGCTGCTGCCGGAGGCGAGGTTGCTTCTTGATCGTCGCGAACACTTGATCGGCGTTGCAAGAAGCTTCGAAGAGCATGTCGAGACGCGGCTTGTCGTCGCGATTGACGAATTGTATCCCGAGCCATCGACCGGGGCGCTGTTTGCCGCCTTTGCCAACCGCTTCCCGCATGTCGAACTGGAACTGTTGTTTCCGCCAACCAAGGATGTCGTTGGTCTCGTTCTCGATGGCAAGGCCGATCTCGGCGTGATATGGCGGCAGGAAGATCTTCCGTCCATGCTCGGCTTTCACACCATAGGCTGGGTTCCCCTCATTCTGGTCTGCGGCCGCGACCATCCCCTGGCGCAGGCTCCCGTTACCTGGGAAGAGCTCAAACGTCACCGTCAGATCATGGTGACGAAGCGAAGCGACGGCACGGAAACTCATCGTTTGCGCGTTGCCGCGGAGGTATGGTGGGTCGAAAGCCACTGGGTCATCTTGCAGATCCTGCAGCAGGGGATCGGCTGGGCGCTGATCCCTGCCCATATTCTGGAAAACTCACCCCTGGCTTCCAGACTGGCGATGCCGGTGCTTCAGTTTGACGAAGGCGCTCATCCGGTCGCGCTCGAACTCGTGTGGCACAAACAACGTCCGGCCGGCCCGGCGGCGAAATGGATTCGGGAACGATTTGCAGCAAACGGCATCGACTATCGAAAGCCCGAGATTGCCTAGCCAGCGTCCGGAGCCCCTTTTTCCAGCGTGCGGCTTAGCTGTCCATACCATATAGCCAGGCGTAATCGACCGATATCGCGCGCTGGCTATCGCAGGTAAGACGAGTCGAAATCCGCCAGATGCTCCAGCTTTCGATCATCAAGAAATTCCACTCGCCCGTTATGAAATGTCATCGCATTCAACTCGCGCAGCTGCTTTAGAACGCGATTGAAATGAACGGCGGTCAGCCCCAGTGCATCGGCGATCAGAGATTGCGTCAAGGGACAATCATATTCAGTCTTCGCGCCGAAGCCGGCAAGGTTCAATCTGGCACCAAGTTCGAGAAAAAAATGTGCGGCCCTATTGATGGGCTTGCGTCGCCCGATATCAACCAGATGTTGGGCTACGATGGCCTCCTCTCGAAATGCAGACCAAAGAATAGACATGGAAAGGCGATTGTCGGTACAAAGCATCGTTAAAAGGCTATCAATGTCGATCTCTCCTACTTCAATACATGTTATGGCGCAAAGGTTATCGTCGAAATTGGGGGATATAAGTCGCCTAATACCCAACAGATCACCTGGCACATGGAAATTGATGATCTGTCGTGTTCCATTGCGCAAGAGCCGATAAGAGCAGGCCCAGCCACTATAAATCAAATACGCGCTTCGACCTTCCTTCCCCTCGTGGATGATATCACATCCTTTCATGCAGATGCGTTTGCGAGTGACAAGCGCATCCAGTGCCCCTCTACCATTAGTCAAGTAGGACATATGCAGGGATAGGTGATACATATTCTGGCTTGTCGTGGCAGAAGGGATGCCGGACTTTCTGCCAGGTGGAAGTAGATCATGCGGCATATAGGATGCTTCCAGCATTCGAGATCGACACACTCCCCCGGCGAAGAATATTATAATGGAGAGTATTTTTCGAAAACTTAACTCGGATTAACAATTGGCGAGAAGCAGGCAGCGCTTTCCGGGAAGATTTGAGGATTTCCTGAAATCTTACAACATATTAGCAGGGTAATGAGCAGCGGGCGATCGGTATCACGAGCCAAGCACTTCTTAGTGAAACAGTTGTGATGATTTGTTCAACTCCCATGCAATGGCAAAAGACCACACGGGAAATAACTGGATGCCATTGGGGGATGATATGCGCAAGCGTACCCCGTTTTGGTAATTGCCCGGACGAAATTTCATATTGGGAACAAAGGTTAAGCTGACGGTAGCTTCGTCCCCTGGTAGGCAGCACGCCAAGACCAATCACCATCCTTGCGGCAATCGCGTCTTTCTTGGTCGCAAAAGAAAATTCAACTTCTGACATATTTGCCTAGATCGATGCAGCCGAAAGGTTGAATGCATTGATCCAGATCATATCGGGCCTATCCCAAGCGGTTCAGACTGTCAGATGCCGGCGTTGCAGAAACCGCCGGGCTTTCACAAATCGGAGATCGTGCCCGTTCGGCAGAACCGGCAATCGCTTCTGATGGAGGTTGCAATGTTGAGAATGCCCAAACCGACGATCGTTTTCGCTGTCCTGGGAGCGAGTTTTGCCGCTCTTGCGGCTTCATCCGTTCCAAGCTTTGCCGCGTTGAGCTGCGTGGAAGGTCTTCAACTGACCGGAACGGAGCTGCGAGATGCTCCGATGGGGCAACAGAAGAGCGAAGCCATGGGACTTTATTCCGCCGCGATGGACGCCCATCACAATCGGCAGGAGGGACGATGCGAGGGCGATCTGAATCGGGTCGACGCACTCCTTGACCGCACCGCATCCTCCGCTGACCTGATTGACTCAGGCAATGTCGGGGTGAGTGCGCCATCGACGTCGTCCAGCTCGTCGGAGCATCATGGCGACCACGGTCATGGCCACGACCGCCACTAGGCTTTGCTTTCGCCGAATATGCACATGCGGAATGATCGTGGCCTGATCTGCGATCACGGCTTCCTTCGACGCCTCGACCTTCCTCATCCGGTCGAGGCGTCCGGGTCGTTGGAATTGCGCAATAAATTTGCCGATTTGAGCGATGGAGCCGCCAGGCATTCGCAACTTCTGCCTGCGCGTTCCAGATGGAAGATACGCCTTTCATTGGCTTCAATCGGCTGTGTTATCTTCTCGTCTGGGTCTGGAAAGGAGCAGGCGGTTCATTTCTGGGACGAAGCGAACCGTCCTGAAGCCTGCCGTCTCCAAGATTTTCCTTGAGGCCGCATTTTCAGGGTGGGCGAAGGCACGGACTTCTCGAATCCGCAGTTCCCAGTCTGCCCGATGCAACGCCACCGCGACCAGCTCCGATGCATATCCGTAGCCCCAGGCGTCCCGACGGAAGAAGTATCCGATTTCGCAACCCCAGCCTGGCTCAAAGGGATCGTCGTACAGGCCGCCCCAGCCAATGATTTTTGCATCATCCTTTCTGATAACGGTCCAGGGTGCATATCCGTCGCGTCGGCGGCGCCATTCGTGAACGGCGATCCGGCGACGGCAGGCGACAGGTGTTGCATCCATATGGGTATGCTTCATGGCTTCCTTGTCGCCCAGAAATTCAAATAGGGCGGCGGTATCGGATAGAAGCGAAGGACGGAGCAGCAGCCGTGGCGTTTCGATCTGCGATCCGATTTTCTTCATATGACTTCGCCTTCCATATTCGAACGGACTTGGACTATTCTATAATGATCTGCTATGTTGATTTATGAACTATATCAATATGTTGTATTGATGTACCGGCGCGTTTTCCGCTACCATTATTCTCCAATTTCTGATCGTGGTGATATCTCGTTCAAGGTCCTAGAGGTGAAATATGGGCAGGCGAAGTACCGTGTTTTAACCAACCGCGTCACTGATGCAGCTTGTCCCGATCATGACCGCTATCTCATTTGAGATATCGAGCTTTCCGATTTTGGTCTTCGCGCTGCCCTCACAGGCATCAAAGCTTTCATCATTAAGTATCGAACGGATGGTGGCGGTCGATCAGCGACACTGCGCATTCTGACCATCAGACATTTTGGTGTGATTACCCTTGAGTAAGCTAGAAAAATTGCCAAAGCCAAACTTGGAAGCGTCGCGCCGGTGAAGATCCGGCTGAGGCTGGCGGCCAGGCGAGCCGACCAACGCAAGAACCAAATCCGAAATCTTGGCACGGCTTCGTAACCATGTCGTATCGTTGTTCGGGCGACGAAAAGCAGGAAGTTTAAATTCGGGCGATATCGAACGACTCGCCGCTGTTGTAACATCTGGAAAGACATCGTGCCGTCCGATGACGCCGCTTCGAATATCCTGGCAAAGCTGCAACTCGAACGGTGTCGAGTGCCGTCGATATGATCCTCGGGACTTCACGAGCCTTCTCCGATTGAGGCCCATAGAGCGTATCAGTTTTTCCATGTCCCGTGGTCCAGCCCTAGGGGGTCACTCCGATCTTCCTCGGGTTGTCACGACTAAGAGAGCCGGTGGCGATTTGAATTCGAGGAGGCAAGGAATGATCAAGCTCCTGCCAGCGAAAGAAAGCCGCCTTGCCTGAGTTGCTCCAGGAAACGCAGAAAAGAAGATAGGACGGGTGAAGGTTGTTCGCTCCGCCACGCGAAACCTAGCTGATAGGGTATGGGCGTGCCCACGCCATCGAGATGCCGAAAAATTACTCCCTCCCGCTTGGACGATAGAAATGCTTCAGGCACCAACGATACGCCGAGGCCTGCGGCGACCAGACCGACTATCGTTTCCATTTGCACGGCGCGCTGACCGACGCGCGGTGAAAATCCTGCTTCGGCGCATGCCCGCATGATTGCGGAATGAAGCCCCGGACCTTCGCCTTCTGGAAATAGAACCCACGATTCCTCTATTAAGGCCGCAAGGGGAAGCAACGGTGCCGATGCTAAAGGATGGCTGGCCGGAATCGCGGCAACAAGCCGGCTTTGCGGCAGAACGCTTGTCGATACACGGGTTTTCTTGTCAGGAGGGATTGGCAACGCCACAAGGCCGATATCCATCCGGTCCGCCGTGATCGCGGTGAGCTGCCGTGCGGATGTGGCCTCTTCCAATTCCAGCGCGACCAAGGGATAGGCCTTTCGAAACTCGGCGACGATTTGCGGCACGAGATGGTGGATGGAGCTGGCGACAAAACCGATGCGCAACGTTCCAATGATGCCTTCGCCGGCACGTTTTGCCAAAGCCACAGCACGTTCGGCCTGAGCTATGGTCCGCCGTGCCTCCTCACGGAAGATCTCGCCTGCTGGGGTTAGGCCCGTGATCCTGTTGGTGCGCTCGAACAGACGTACGCCGATTTCCTCCTCTATTTGACGGATGGCTGTCGTCAGTGGCGGCTGTGCCATGTTGAGGCGTTCCGCCGCACGATGAAAATTCATGGTTTCGGCAACTGCAAGGAATTGCTGGAATTGGCGAAGGCTGAGCATGTGATACATATATCATATCAAACGATGCGATAAAGTGTATTCGACATATTGAGAAGCCTGGCTCATCCTTTTTGAAATCGATGCGCGAAGGAGATGTCGGCATGACAGAAACGCAGATTGCAATCGTGACCGGGGGTGCAAGCGGGATAGGATTTGGCATCGCCCAGTCGTTGGTGCAAGCCGGCTACACAGTGGTGATCGTGGGACGCAATAAAGACCGGCTTGTACAGGCTGCGGATCGTCTAGGCCCGTTCACGCAATGGCGTCGTGCCGATGTTGGTAACCGAAGCGAAGTGGAAAGCGCATTTGCGGATTTCAGTCGCATAGACGTTCTTGTGAATGCTGCAGGCTTTGTTCTCCCTGTCAGCCTTGCGACCCAGGCTGACGAAGCAGAGCGGAATTGGGACGCTGTCGTCGATGCCAATTTGAAGGGCAGTTTCCTTGCCACCACGATCGCGGCGCCGAAGCTTGCCAGTCCTGGTGGCCGCGTCATCAATATCAGCTCGATCGGTGCGCAAACGGGAGGAAGTCGAGCCGGAGGGTTGGCCTATGCCGCCGCCAAGGCTGGTTTGCATGGTCTGACCTACGCTCTGGCGCGCGAACTTGCGCCGCGCGCCATCACCGCAAACGCAATAGCGGCCGGCTTCATCGCAGGCACCGGTTTTACCGAGAGCTGGCCGGATGATCGTGTGTCAGAGATCATCGCCGCAACTCCGATAGGCCGCGCGGGTAGCCCGGCCGACATTGCGGGTGCCGTACTCTGGCTTGCGTCGGAGGCGGGATCATTTGTCACCGGAACCGTGATTTCAGTGAACGGCGGGTGGCGAATGGGGTGACCGCAGCGACGTGGTAGGGATTGGAAAAAGTATCGCTTCTTGCCACCTATTTGAGCGAGACAATGCCCGAGGCGACGTCAGGAAGGGTCGGAATGATGCCGCTCCTGGCGTACCACTCGGCCACTTTGGTGATCTGATCGGCATCGGCCTTGGAGACCGCAGTGGTTGGTACAGCATTGTTTTCGCCGATTTTCTGAGCAAGGTCGGCCGGAACATTCATTTCCTTGACCCAGATGGCTCCGGCTTCGGTCTTGTTGGCGATTGCCCAGGCATTTTCCGATTTGATCACGTCGAAGACGAGTTGCAGTTGGTCAGACTTGGATTGGGCGAACTCCTTGCTTGCGACCAGGACGACGGCATTGTCCGAGCGTATGGCGGTGCCGTCGGCAACAACCTTGCCGTCATAGGCTTTCTCGGCAATCGTTAGAAACGGATCCCAAGTCGCCCAGGCGTCGACATGGCCTTGCGTGAAGCTCGGGCCGCTGTCGCTTGGGCTGAGATAGACGCGCTCCACGCTTTTCGGGTCGATACCATTGGTCGCGAGACCTTGCATGAGCAGATATTCGCCCGTGCCGCCGCGATTGACTGCAACCTTCTTGCCGACAAGATCCTTGATCGAATTGATGCTGGAATCCTTCTTGACGACAATGCCTTCCGATCCCGGTGCCATCTTCTGATAGGCGAAGACGACCAGCGGAATCTTGGCGGCAAGTGCCGCAATTGCGGATGTCGAGCTGCCGGCCGTAATGTCTATGCTGCCGGCATTCAGGGCTTCGAAGGCGGGAGCGGCCGCAGGAAAGGGACCGGCCCATTCCACCTTGATGCCTTTTTCAGCGAGTGCTTTTTCAAGCGTGCCACGTGATTTGGCGAGCGTGATGTCGTTCGGCCCCCTTAGCCAGCCGATGCGCACGACCTGATCGGCTGCCTGGGCGGCAGGTGCAAGGCTCGCGATTGCGGCCGTTACCGCCATGGCAATGAAGAATTGGCGTTTGGTGATCATTTTGCTGTTCCGATCTGCCGAAATGGCGTGCTGAGAAGCGATGAATTCAGGCATGTGAAGGTTCTACGCCGAGCTCTGTTAGAAGCTCGGCTTCAATGCGACTGGCTTCCGGGCCGTTGCGCTGTCGAGGATGGTCGAGGGTCACGAGTATCTCCTTGGTGAAACGACCATTTTCGAGCACCAGGATGCGGTCAGCGAGGGTGATGGCCTCTCCGATGTCGTGGGTGACCAGCAGCACTGCAGGCTTATGCTTTTGCCAGAGATCGAACACCAGCCCATGCATGCGCATGCGCGTTAACGCATCGAGGGCAGCGAAAGGCTCGTCCAGCAGCAGGAGTTCGGGCTCGCGCACGAGCGCGCGGGCGAGGGCCGCACGCTGAGCCTCGCCTCCAGAGAGGGTGAGTGGCCAGGCGTTCCGCCGATGCGAAAGGCCGACATCCTCGAGTGCTTGCTCTGCAATGGAGCGTGCATCCTGACGTTTGACGCCAAGCGTGATGTTGTCGATCACGGTTTTCCACGGCATCAGTCTCGGCTCCTGAAACACGACCGAACGACGGCGGGGGAGCTGCAATTGCTGAGCCGGCGCATCATCCAGGCCGGCAAGCACGCGCAGCAAAGTGGACTTACCCGAGCCGCTGCGGCCGAGCAGGGCAACGAATTCGCCCTTCGCGATCGTCAGATCGATGCCGCTAAGGATTGCCGGACCGCCGAAGGAGCGCGTAAGGCCACGAATATCGACCAGCGCCGTCATGCGATCACCTGAGGGCGCCAGCGTAGCGCATAGGCTTCGATCAGCCGGACGAACCCATCCGTTACCAGCCCCATAATGGCATAGACCATAAGGCAGACCACGATGACATCCGTCTGCAGGAAGTCCCGGGCGTAGGTGATGATGTAGCCGATGCCGCTGGACGCGTTGATCTGTTCGCCGACCACGAGGCTCAACCAAGCAACACTGAGGCCATATCGAACGCCGATCAGAAGGGAGGGCAGCGCGCCGGGGATGATGATATGGCGGATAATGCCCGATGTATCGAGACCGAGCGTGCGGCCGGCTTCGACGAGTTTCCGGTCAATACCGCGAATGCCGCCGTGCAGGGTCAGATAGATCGGGAAGACAGCGCCGAACGCGACCAGGCCGATCTTCGGCGCTTCGCCGATACCGAACCACAGGATGAAGAGGGGCAAAAGACCGAGAAACGGCATGGCCTTCAGCATCTGAAGCGGAGGGTCGATGGCGGATTCCCCAAGCCTGGAGAGGCCTGCCGCAAGCGCCAGCGCGACGCCGGCGACGAAGGCAATGGAAAAGCCGAGCAAGACGCGCAAGAAAGAGATTGCGAGGCCTGTTATCAGTTCGCCCGACATGATCAATCGATCTGCTGCGCCAAGGATTTCGCCGGGCGAGGCAAGGGTGTGCGGTGACAGAAGTCCCGTCATGCTGGCGATCTGCCAGACAATGATGATTGCGACCGGCGAGACGAGGCGGGTCGCAAATCGCGCCAATCCTTTATTAGCCGATCGATGCGGGGGTGAGCTATTGAGGCGGCGGGAGATGTCTCGATCTGTCGTCGAAATTTCAGCCATGCGCGGGCTTTCCGCCAAGGTCGCGATCGAACAGTGTCGACCAGGTGAAATGCTTGCGTTCTGGCGATGCGCGCTCAACGGGAAGCCGTGGCAGAACGAGTTCGCCGAAGCGGTAGGCCTCCTCCAGAAGCGGCATGCCGGAGAGGATGAAGGTGTCGACACCAACTTTCTGATAGGCCTCCAGCGTGCGGACCACGGTATCCGGCGAGCCAACGATTGCGGTGCCTGGCCCGGGGCGTACCAATCCTATTCCGGCCCATAGATTGGGAGAGATTTCCAGGTCGCGCAGATTGGCGGGCTTGATGCCGCCATGCATCGCGCTCATTCGCTGCTGGCCGACGGAATCCGTATTGGAAACGAAACGCTGGTTGGCCGCAATCGCGGCTTCGTCCATTTGCGCGTATAGATCTGCCGCCGCCTCCCAGGCTTTCTCGTCCGTCCGGCGGACGATGACATAGAGGCGGATACCATAGTTGAGCGATCGGCCGTGAGCTTCGGCGCGAAGCTTCACCTTGGCAACTTTGTCTCCCATCTGCTCCGGGGTCTCGCCCCATGAGAGATAGGTCTCGACGTGCTTGGCAGCGACCTCGATCGCGCTGTCGGACGAACCGCCGAACCACAACGGCGGCGGCTTGATGCCCGTGCCGGCGGGGAGTGCGAGCTTTGCACCTTCCGTCTGAAAATACTTACCCTTATGGGTAACGCTCTCGCCGGCCATCAGCCGGTGCCAGATAGTCAGATATTCATCTGCCATTAGATAGCGTTCGTCGTGCGGCAGCATCATGCCATAGGCGCCGAGCATCTTGGCGTCCCCGGAGACGACATTCAGCATCAGCCGGCCGTTCGAGAACTCCTGGAAGGTCGCAGCCATTTTGGCCAGGAGCGTCGGGGCGATGAGGCCTGGATGGAATGCTATGAGAAATTTCATCCGCTCCGTATAAGGAAGGAGCGCGCCGGCAAGTGGCCAGACGTCGTGGGCACCGGTTGCAAACAAGGCGCCAGTAAAGCCCAGATGATCATAGGCCTGCGCGAGCTGCTTGTAGTAGCCGTAGTTGATCGTGCGCGAGCCTTCGGCTTTCCATGGATAGGCACCATCCGGCGCGCACATGTACCAGAGTACGTTCATTTCAGATCTCTTTGTCGCTTGTCGTCTCTATTGTCAGTCTGGCCGGCAGATCGCCATGCTCGAAAAGCGTGTTGGCCTCCGCCTGCTGCTCACGAAGAAGCATGGCATCGGTGGCACTCACCTGCCAATTCCTGCTCGAAACGATACGCGTCCAGGCCCGCCGTTCTGTTTCGTCTCCATCTTTCGAAAGGAGTGAGGCTGCCTTTTCCGGATCAGCTGCTATTTCCTTGCCGAGCCGCTTCAGCTCGCCTGCAAAGTCGATCGCTATCGCCTTCGACAGGCGTCGTTCCCGAATGGTCCAGAACAGGGAACGGTTCGGAATAAGGTCGCCGCAATGAGCAAGCACACGGAACTCGCCGCTGAGCAGCGCCTGCTCGAGATGGGGCGCCATGGCGACCCAAGCCTTGACGGTTCCGTCCTTCAACGCATCCCGTGACGACACGGGCGGCATGTCGCGGCGCTGGACATCGCCCAGCGTCAGGCCGGCCTCCCCGAGCTGCTTGGCAAGAAAGTAAGTCAGAAAGGAGCCGTCGACCAGGGCGACCACCTCGCCTTTGAGATCGATAACGCTTTCGATGTCGGAGGTCTTTGTCACCAGAATCGCACCATTGGCAGGGCGGGGTGCCGAAGCCGCGACATAGGAAACCGAAAGCCCTGATGCCGCAGCAAGGATGGGCGGCGTGGACCCTGTTCCGCCAATATCGAATTCGCCGCGAACAAGCTTTTCTGCCGTTTCGCGCCCTTCCTGATAGCTGATGAATTCCGGGTTCATGGCAGCAAACGCCCCAGGCCAGAGGGACGCCAGATGAAGATGCAGATTGTTCGGATGGTGGCCAATCCTGAAAGCCAAGAGATTTACCTCGTTGCCAGTTGTTATATAAATTTATATAATGAGTAGAGAATTGGTGGCGAGAAATTCGACGCTGAAAATTCGGTGAAACAGAGAAAACTATTCTCGCCAAACGCAAGGCCCGAAACGAATTATGAAGACTGAAGACGACAAAGGCCGCCAACGCAAACCGCATGAGCCCAAGGTCAAATGCCGCGCCATTGGTGCGGCCTCGGATTTCATGAAAGCTATGGCGAATCCGGTGCGGCTGGCAGTCCTGTGCGTGCTCATGGAGGGTGCAAGGACGGTAGGCGAGCTGGAGGAAATTCTCGATGTCCACCAGCCGACGCTTTCACAACAAATCGGGGAACTGCGGGATGCTGGAATCATCGTGGGGACGCGGCTCAAGAAGGCGGTTGTCTACCGTCTGGCCGATCCACGTGCGGGCCAGCTCATCGCTCATTTGCGATTGCTGTTTGCCGATTCGGAAGCCTCCGCCATATGGCGGGGAGCTCAGTTTGAAGCCGGCAATACGGCGGAGATGGCGTAAATGCTTCGGTCTTAGCCAAGGGAAGATCTCAATTCGTTCCATCAAGGCTTGGAGCTTATTGCATCGCTGGATCGTGCGGCATGTTTTCTCCGCAGGTCAGGTGTCTAGCGTTGCTTGGGCTATCGCCATTGCCAGCCCCTGCGGATTTTCTACCGCCATCGAATGGCCCGCGTCTGCCACGATGTATACCTGAATGCCGTTGGACGCCAGAAACTCAGCGTCTGGATCCGGCAAACTATGATCCCCAAAGATAAAAGTCTTCCGAGATGAATGACCAAGAAACCGAGAGCGCCAATCTGGGGAACTTCCCTCGACAAGCGACGTGGCGCAGCGGTGAACTGCGAGCGCAGATGCAGCGCGCATCATTGCAGCCCACGCCTCATTTCCCGCCTGCTGAGCTTCAATCAGAGTCGCGAAATGGCCGGTGTTGACATAATCCGCTTCACTGGAAGCTGCGATCGCTCGGCTGAATATTCCGCCGCCGCTGTCAAGGTTGGCTTCGGAAATGACAAGATTCCTGACCTTGTCTCCAAGCAGCTCTGCTGCTTCTATGGCGATGGAGCCACCCATGCTGTGCCCGTAGATATCGATCTGCCGGAAACCCCGTTTCTGTACGAAGCTATGAACCTGCAGCGCATGGTCGTGGATGCGATATCCGAAACCTTCAGGGCGATCACTGAAGCCAAAGCCGAGTAGATCGATAAGAATAAGGTGCCTTCCACGTAAGGCGGGTGCAGCGGCGACATGAGGATACTCGAATGATGACGCACAGCCGAGGCCGTGGAGCATCAGGAGAGGAATGCCGGCTCCTTCATATTCGGAGTATCGCATCTCGGCACCCGGACGCTCGATCGTAAAGGAATGCATGATGGCCTCCAAGATACGCTGTGCGGAAACAGAAGAGGCGGAGGATCAGCCTCTCGCCATCCCCAAATAGGTCGTCACGTGCTGGGCGACCAGCCGAGGCTTGGAGCCACCGTCTGTGCAAGATCAGTCAATAGCCGTACGTTCTCCGCAAGCCCGAAGGCGGGCGGCAGGAAAAGGACAATTTCGTCTGCAGCCGCCAAGCCCGGGTCCTTGAGTACCGCCTCGATCACCTGGTCGGGAGTGCCGTGGAAGACTGGAGAAATCTGGATGCCCGGTGGCTGAATGGCCGGCGCTGTTGGTTCAAGGGCGCCACTGGGCCGGGACGCCCCGATGCCCTTGGTTCGGCGCTCAAGGTCGTAGGCGGCGTATTTCTCCCGTAGTTCGGCGGTGGTGCCAACCAGGATCGATGCTGCGACGGTAACCGGCGGCGGCTCGGTGTCGTGCTTTTGGCGCCATGTCGTGCGGAAGGCTTCGATGGCGCGGGCCTGGTACTGACCGAAGCTCTCGCCCTCAGCATGGTCGTGCTGCACGGTTCCCGAGATGAGCCCGATCCCGAGTTCGGCTGCTTGCACGGCTGAGGCAAGGCTCGCCGAACCCTGCCGTATCCGGGAGCGCAACGTCGGACTATGAGGGGTCACGCGCAGCTCGGTGCCCTCCGGGGCGCCCTGGCCCGGACCATCGATGGTGTGAAGAACCTCGCCGGCGATTGCTGCAAGAAAACGCGCCTGGCGGCGTTTGGCCTCCGTTCGGGTATCGGTGTCGACCGAGCCGAATACCGCGTCAAACGCAGCGTTGGCGCCGGTGGAGATGGCAAGCTCAAGCCTTTCGCCGATGAGCAGGTCGGCCGTACCAGCCGCCTCGGCAAGCAGGATCGGGTCCTGGTAGCGCATCGGGATGACAGCCGATCCCAGCGTGATATGACTTGTATGCTGGCCGGCTGCGGCGAAGAACGGGATCGGCGAGGACAAATAGTGATCGAAGTGGCGCTGGTAGGCCCAGCCCGACTGATAGCCCAGCCGTTCGGCTGCCTTGAACAGTTCTATCCCGTCGCGCAGTCCCTGCGCCGGACCGGCCTTATCGTTGAACGACACGCGGGTGTTGAAGCCAAGCCGCTGCTTCGGGCGGAACGTCGCGGGCAGCGTATTGGCAGGGGCAGCGATACTCATGCGATCGTTTCCTGGCTAATGATCCGGCGGATTTTTGCGGGTGGTACTCGAACAGTACCTGTGGCGGTTGGGATCGATTCCAGCAACGACACCGTGTAGGGCTCGTGTGGCTTGTCGAAGATGTCCTTGACGTTACCGTGTTCGACGATGCGCCCACGTTGCATGACGGACACGGTATGCGCGAGCTGGCGTACGAGGGCCAAATCATGGGAGACGAATACATAGGTCAGGCCAAGGCTTGCCTGCAGCGAGAGCAATACTTCGACGATGTCGGCCTGGACACTGACGTCAAGTGCCGAGGTCGGCTCGTCAAGCACGATCACCTCCGGCTTTAGAACCAGCGACCGGGCAATTGCAACGCGCTGCCGCTGACCGCCTGACAGGGCCTGCGGCTTGCGTGAAAGCAGGTGCTCGCCAAGCCCGACATTGGCCAATGCCTCGCGGACTCGTTCCGTCCGCTCAACACGCGTTCCAATGTCGAACCTGTCGAGTGGTTCGCGCACGAGCTGTTCGACCTTCCAGGTTGGATCGAGCGAGGTGAACGGATTTTGATAGACGAATTGAAGCTGGCGCCACACCGAACGCAGTGACTGGTGCGAGCGACCGTTCAGTTTTTCTCCGGCGACCGAAATATTGCCGGCGTCCGGCTGATCGAGCCCAAGCAGCAGCCGGATCGTCGTCGTCTTGCCGGAACCGGACTCGCCGACCAGCGCGTGCGTGGTGCCTGCCGGAACGGTAAAGGAGACGTCATCGACGGCCGTCAGAACCTTGCCGTCGACCGTGAAGCTCTTGGTGATACCCCTGACTTCGATCTTCGGTGCCTTGTTGTTGTCGACATCAAGGAAACGAAAGCCAGGGTCTCGAAGCTTGTGGTAACGGTCGGGATTAAGAGCTGGAACATCGGCATGCAGCTCTTTTGCATATGCCGATGTCGGCGACGAGAAAACCGCTGCGGTGCTGCCGGCCTCCTGAACGACGCCATCCCTGAGCACCACCAGCGAGTTTGCCCGTTCGGCCGCGATAGCGAGATCATGGGTGATGAGCAGCAGGCTGATGGCGAGATCCTGCTGTAGTCGTGAGAGCAGGTCGAGGATTCGCTTCTGGATCGTGACGTCAAGCGCAGAGGTCGGCTCATCCGCGACCAGCAGCAGCGGCCGCGGCAGGACCGCAAGGCCGATCAGGACGCGTTGAAGCATGCCGCCGGACAGTTGGTGCGGATAGGAATCATAGACACGTTGGGGATTGTCCAGCCCGACCTGGGCGAACGTCTCTAACACAAGCGCCTTGCGGATTGCCTTGCTCGGCTCGTCGACAAGGGCTGCGGCTTCCATCGCCTGCGCACCGATTGTCCGCACCGGGTTGAGCGCGTTTCCCGGGTCCTGCGGCACGAAGCCGATAGTCCGGCCTCTAAGCTGGCGAAAGCGGCGCTCGGAGAGCTGCAGTATGTCCTGGCCCTCGATCGTAATGCGGCCGGTCGCCTGTCCCGTGCGAGGAAGCAATCGCAATACCGCGCGCGCAATGGTCGACTTGCCCGAGCCCGATTCCCCGATGAGCGCAAGGCTCTTGCCGCGCCCAAGTTCGAAGCCGACATTGCTGACGACCTCATTCGGCCCGTAGGAAACGGACAGACCGTCTACCTGAAGCAATGGCGTTGACCGCTGCGCTATCCGCGCATGCTCGCCAGCGCGGTCGAGAGATATGTCTAGTCTATCTTGCGAAGCCATCGGCTGATCCTGTTCACAGAGAGGACGGTCGCGATCGTGACGAAGGCGGGTGCGTAAACCAGCCACGGCCATTTCAGGTAATCCTTGCCAATTGAAATCAGCAAACCCCAGTCGGAGGCCGGCGGTGGATCGCCGTAGCCGAGGAAGGCGAGGCTGGCGATCACCAGGATCGAGTCGCCGAACTGCAGCACGGCAAGCGGAAGCACGGAACGGGATGCGTTCGGTAATATGTGCCGCCAGAGGATGTGCCAGCGCGAGCCTCCGGAAAGAAAAGAAGCCTCGATGAAGGTCGCCTGCCTCGTCTTGATGACTTCCGAGCGCATGACGCGGGCAAAGACGGCCACTGACGAGATGCCGGTGGCGATCGCGGCATTCGTGGTATCGAAGCCGATTGCTGTGACGACGATGACAGCAAGCAGGAATTTCGGAATTGCAAGCAGGACGTCGACCAGGCGGGCAAGTACCGTGTCCACACGACCGCCGAAGAAGCCGGCGTTGAGGCCGATGAAGCCACCAGCGACCGCACCGATGACGACGGCGATCAGTGCGCTCCTGACCGAAGAGGCAGAGCCATAGACGACGCGGGTGTAGAGATCACGGCCTAGCTGATCGGTTCCGAACCAGTGTTCGGCGCTCGGGCCGAGCAGTTTCTGAGAGGGAATGCCCACCGCCGGATTGTGGCTCGTGAACAGGCCAGGTGCGAGCGACCAGGCAATCACGATCGCCACGATCGCAAACGAGAGCGCGACGGCAGCCGGCAATCGGAAACCGGCAAACCGGCTGCCCGTGGTGAGGCGCGAGGAGGTGTTGGTCGAGATCAGGCTCATGACAGCACCGACTTCGAAATTCCCGCGGAACCCCCATCAGAGGTGACGGGTCGATGCGCGGCACGGCCGAGCACCTTTACGCGTGGGTCGAGCAGCGGGTAGACAAGATCGGCGATCAGGTTGACCAGCACGAAAACTATCGCCGCGAGCGATACGATCGCCTGCAGTACGGGCAGATCCTGGGTGCTGACCGAGCGCTGCACCAGGCTGCCGACGCCGTTGCGTCCGAACACCGCCTCGGTGATGAGCGAGCCGCCGAGCAGTTCGCCGATCGTCAGCGCGACGACGGTGATGACCGGAAGCGAAGACGGCTTGAGGAGATGCCTGGCAAAAAGCTGCAGCTGGCCGAGGCCGCGGCTGCGCGCAACGGCGGCATATTCCTGCCCGGTTTCGTGATCGAGGTTGGCGATGAGCACCTCGGCGATCTGCGCCGAGATGGGAATGCCGAGCGCGATCGCCGCGAAAAAGGTTGCCCAGAAGCTGTCCGGGTTAATCACACGGAAGAGACCGAGCTGGAAGCCGAAGATGTGGATCAGCACCAGCCCTATCACAAAGTTCGGCACGGACAGGAACAGGGACGGGAAGCCTCGCAGCAAGCCCTGGCCAAACCTTTTTGGCAGGAACTGAGTGCCGTAGGAAATTGCGGTCGCCAGGATCAGTGCGACGACCAGACCGACAAGGGCGAGAACGAGCGTCGAGGGCAGCACCTCGGCGATCATGGTCGTCACGGCACGGTTGGTTCGCATCGACAAACCGAAGTCGCCGATGAGGAAGTGGGAAAGCGATGTCGACAATTGCACGAGAACCGGCTTGTCGAGGCCCTGGGCGGCAATGATTTCCTGGATCTCCGCCTCGCTGAAGCCGTTTTGCGGGTTGCGCAGAACGTTGGTAACGGGATCGCCCGGCAGAACGCTGACGACGATGAAGGTGAAGACATAGGCCAGCAGGATGACAATGACGGCCTGGACGAGGCGCTTTGTGGCATAGCTAAGATAGGCATTGTTCATGCCGGTCATCTCCTTGCGCTCCTTGGCTGTGCTGTGGGTTAGTCACTGATCGTGGCCGTGTAGTAGCTGGCATAGGCGACGCCGTTGTATATCTCGCCCTTCAGCTTTGGTGACTGGACATAGATGCGCTGGACCATCTGCGTGCGTGGAATGAAATAGCCCTGCTCAAGAACATATTTCTGAAGCTCGTCCAGCAGCGGATTTCTGATTTCGAGAGAACCTGCACTGGCGATCTTGTCGCGCAGTTCGTTGATCTTCTTGTCGCTCTCTCCGAGTGCGAACCAGTTCTCGCCGTTATTGGCGTCGGTCAGGATGCTTGCAACGGTACCGGCGTCGATGAAGCTGCGCGTCACCTCGTAGGCTGGCACACCGGCACCGCCATATTGAACCTTCTGACCGTATGTCACGACGTCATAGGCCCGGATATCGACCTTCCAACCGATCTTGCCGAGCTGCTGGGCGATGAGTTCGTCGATCGACTTCGAGGTTACGAGGTAGGGGTTGGAGTTGAGCGTCAATGACAGCTGCTTGCCGTCCTTGGCGCGTATGCCGTCGGCCCCCTTGATCCAGCCCGCCTCGTCGAGGAGTTTCTCGGCCCTGTCGGGATTATAGGCCAAAAGGTCGCCGTGATCGGTCGCTCCGGGGACGTTGCTCTGAATGAATGACGTCGCGAGCTTCCAGTCGGGCGTATAGACCGTATCGATGATTTCCTGGCGATTGATGCCGGCCTGCAAGGCCTGGCGTACCTTGACGTCATCGTAAGGCGCGAGTTTCGTATTGATCGCCCAGCCGTTGACGAAGCCGAGATAACGTGGTGTCGCGATGGTAAAGCCGTCCTGCTTGAGTGACGTCAGTTCCTGCGGCGAGGCGTTATAGGCAATGTCTGCCTGGCCGGACTGGACCGCGGCGACGCGCAGTGACGGTTCGGACACCAACTTGTAGGTGATCGTATCGAGATAGGCCGGACCAGTATGACCAACGGCCGCCGGCCCCCAGTTGTAATCCTTGCGTTTGGTGAGCTTGACGAAGTCGCCTTCCTTCCAGGAATCGACCACATAAGGTCCGCTGCCGGAGGTCTTGCTGAGATTGGCTTGCTGCGCGGCCGGCTGTGCGATGGTCTTGGGAGAGATCAGAATGGAGCCGTGATAGCCCAGGGTCGGAATGAAGCCGAGCGTCGGCTTTTTGAAGAAGACCTTTACGGTGGTTGCGTCAACCGCCTCGGCGTGATCGTAGGTCTTCGGGAAGAGCCCAATCGGATTGATGCTTTCCTTCTTGCGTCCGGCATACCAGATGTCGAGGTTGGCAACCGTGGCAGACGCATCAAGAGGTGTGCCGTCCGAAAAGGTCACGCCACTCTTGAGATGGAGGGTGAACTCGGTGGCACTGTCGTTCTGCTCCCAACGCTCCGCAATCCAGGGGCTGACCTTGCCGTCAGCGTCCACGTAGACGAGCTTGTCGGTTACGTGACCCCAGATGTGACCCTGAAAACTGGAAATCGCGCTGTTGTTCGGTATCCAGCTGTCGCCCAATGAATCGATGAGGAAGGTGATGTCGCCGCCATTGGCCGGCTCACCGGCACTATGCGCCGGTGTGAGACCCGCCATCGCAACCAGGGCGCCCGTCGCCACGGCCGAAGTGGTGATCAGCAGACGGCGTCGGGAAAGAGACAGCGAGAAAAGGCGTTCGGTCATGGAGAAATCCTGATGGTTCGGGTTCCGCGAAATCTGAAGCAAAGCCTATTCAGGTCGAGCCAAAAGGAGAAAGACTGGTTGTTCTTTTTCTACTAAATTTATGGATTATTTTGTCGGGTTTGGTCTTGTGCGGGGATCAGCATTTTTCAGGCGGCTTGGTGAGGGATTTGCTGGCTTAACCCTCGTTGGTGTTCAGCGCCTCGGTGCCGTTCTTATCAGGATCGATTTTGAACAAGGGATCTCGACGATCCGCGCCGGCGGTAGTTTGCCGGCAAATCATTCCGCCTCGACCCGTGCAAGTTTGCCGGTCGATCCCTGGAGCAATTACAAGCTCCCGATGCCTTGCGTGAAAATATTTGGCCTTCTGGCCCGATGGCAAATACGGAATCGTCGCTGCCATCTCCGATATGGCAAAGAATGGTACAGACTTCAGGCCCGTTCGGCCTGAAGTCTTTTGGCGGCCTGTCAGGCCACCAGCTTCTCACCATTTAGATGACGCTCCAGGAAGGGGAGGCTGTCCTGCCCCCAATAGAGCTCGCCTTCGTAGCGGAAGGTCGGAAGGCCGAAGACGCCCGCCTCCTTGGCAATGTCGCGATTGTTGTTCCAGAGTTCGGAGATATCGGCGCGCGCCGCGCGCGCCTCGAGCGCTTCACCGTCAAAGCCTGCGGCGTCGGCAATCGCCTTTCGCACATCGGGATTGCCGATATCCGCGGCGGTGCCCCAGAAAGCATGCTGTAGCGCGCGGGCGAGGCCGGGCCAATCCTGCCCTTCGAGCTGAGCGGCCAAAACGAGAAAGCCCGCAGGCGTCGGGTCGGACAGCGCCGACCGATTCGTAAAGTCGAGCTGCTTGCCGCGAAGAGCGGCCCAGCGCCGGAGATCCTTCAGCCAATAGGCGCGGCGCGCGTCGGGGCGATCGCGCGAATAGATCGCGCCATTTTCGACGATCAGCGGAATGAGATAGGGACGGATTTCAGCGCCGGATCGCGCAGCGAGTTCGACAAACGCATCGAGGCCTATATAGGCCCATGGCGATCCGATCCCGAAGAAGTAATCAATGGTTTTGGTCATAAGGCATTTCTCCTGACGGGATGAATTATGCAGTAGCTTTAAAGGTCGCTGTCGTCGCCATATCGAAGACGGACAGCGCGCAATCGCGCGCCACCAGAACAGCATGGGGATCACGGCCGACGGCAACCGTCGCCAGCGCCCCTTCGTAAAGCAGCGACATGTGCGCGGCAGCCTGTTCGGTCGGACACCTTGCGGCCGACATGACGGAACGGAAGATATCGCGCACGGCATTCTTATGCTCGCGAGCGATGGAAACGACCCGTTCGGAATCACCGTGCTCAGCGACCGCCAATGCGAAGGCGCAGCCGCGAAACTCCGGGCTGTCGGCCTTTTCGAACAGGCGTTCGAAAATCAGGGCGATCTGATCACGCGGCTGTAGCGTCACAGTGGATGTGACCTCTCTCAGTTGAAGAAGGACGCGTTCGTGACGGTCGGTCAGATAGGCCGCGACAAGATGATCCTTGGACGGAAAGTGCCGGTAGAGTGTGGCTTTTGCAACATTGGCTTCGTCGACGATGCGGTCGATACCGACAGCGCGAATGCCTTCCTTGTAGAAAAGGGTGCCGGCGGTGGTCAGGATATGATCTGATATTTTCATTGCGTCGGTCCGGATGCCGTCATTGCATGATCTCGGGACTAGCCCGTCTGATGTGCTTTCGGCCTCGAAGGGGTAGGGGTAGAGAAAGACAGGTAGTTCTCGGCAAGCCGGCGCAGACTAGCGAAAGGAAGGAGCGCCGTGAAGCCACCTTTTTGCGCCGTCGATCCGGCAATTTCCTGGGCAGCACGGTTATAGGGCGTCGCTACCCCATGCAGACGCCCGAGAAGAGTGATTTCTCCATTCAGATAGTCGACTTCACTTGAAGCGCCGCGCGTGAAACTCTGCCAGGTCGATTGCTGGCCGGGCCGAATGCCGGAGTTTTCGGCGATCTTCCAGTGCGCGATACTGACGGTCCGTTCCAAGGGTGATGCCAAGGCATGGCCTGCCGCCTTCAAAACCGTCTCGGCTTCCTGGACAAGGGCTGTGCCGAATGCCGTTCGTTCGGCGTCCGCTCCGTCGAAAAGCTCCAGCACATTGCGCACATTGTGAAGCAGCTTCGCCGCCTTCCATCGCTTGATATCGCTTGTTGTCTCGGCGATGTAATCCGATCGTCTAAGATCCAGGACGATCTTGGCTGCCGTCTCATCGGTGCCGTGCGGATAACGACCGACGGTCACGATCGCCACCTGCGGATCGCCTCCGACCACGACATGGCCGGTTTCCGTAAAGCGGGCGGGCGTCAGGATGCTGGCGCCGTAGACATTCGAAAAAAGTCTAAGAGCTGTCGCTTCCGTGGCCAGGCCATTTTGAAATGTGACGATCGGCAGGGCGGAGGTTGTCAGTCCCTGAGAATGGTCGATTGGCCGCCAGGCCCAAAAAGCGAGGGTTTCGGCGGCATCTTGCGATTTTACCGTCAGCAGCAGGATATCGGACTGCCGCAGTGATGGCGGCTCTGCCGTATCGAAGGCGTTCAGGCGCAGCCGCCTCATGCCGGCAGGCCGATGGTAGGCGAGGCCGTGATCGATGATGTGCCTGATCTGGGCGCCGCGTCCGACAAGGGCGTAGTCGACACCCGAAAGCTCAAACTGCGCGGCAAGGCTGGCGCCCACGGCACCTGCTCCGATGATGACGTAGCGCGTCATGCTCGCCTTCCTGAAACGGCATTCACGAGCTCTCGTGTGTCGCCTGCTTGCCGGGGGGCGGGGGGTGCAGCGTGTGCCCTTTCCCCTGTGAAAAGATGCGGCTGCTCTTCTGTCTTGCGGCTCCATCTGTCACATGCCGAGCGCCCGAGAATGGAAAGAGAAGTGTCTTCCTGGGGCGCGTGGACAAGAACCGATTGGATATCGCGGAAATGCCGCTCGATCCCGAGATCACCGTTGAGGCCGGGATTGCCAAGCGTGCGCACGGCGAGTTGAACCGCGTCGCGTATGTTGCGTGCCGCAAGAAGGCGCGCCCTGATGAGTGTTTCCGCTTCATCCAGCGAATGGTCGAGCGCGTTGAACAGGATCTGTCTTGCGCCGCCCACGAGCAGGTCGATCTCGCCGGCTGCGGAAATGAACCTTTCGGTTTTTGCGATCGGAACGCCGAGATTGGCGGGGATCCGTTCATGACCGAAGCGGATGAATGCCTCCTGGGCCGCTTCCGCGGCTCCAAGATATATGGCGGTCAGCGCGACGGAAGCAGCAGCATGGGCACGATTGTCCTGCGTGCCGACGGAGGTGTCGACCAGATCGAGGACGTCTTCGAGCGGCACCTCGACATCTTTGAACTCGACATCGTGCGAGCCGCTGGCCCGCATTCCCAGGCTTTTCCAGTTTTCGATCACCGTGATGCCGGGGCGTTGCGACGGAACGACGAAGGTGCCGACGCGTTGCGGTGTTTCATCGGTGCGCGCCCAGACGAGGAAATGGGTCAGGCCGAGCGCGCCGGTAACGAAACGCTTGCGCCCAGAGATCGCCCATCCGCCGGCGGTTCGGCGCGCCAATGTGTCGGGAAGCCCGCCCCGGGCGGGAGAACCGAGGTCGGGCTCGACCCGTGCCGCATTCAGCAGGATCGGACGATCGCGCGCGTCGTCGAGCAAACGTCGATAAAGCGGCTCAGGCCATTTGCTGCCCGCGGCCTGTCCGAGATGGGTGAATATGGTCATCGCGCTAATCAGAGCGACCGAAGGATCGCCGCGCCCAAGAGCTGCGAGGATACGTCCGACATCGGCAATACCCGCACCATTCCCGCCGAACCGTGGTGCCACCGTGCTTTCGAGAAGGCCCGCGGCATGGACGGCCTCGATGCCGGCCCAGGGGAAGGCGCCGGATTCATCTGCCGACACAGCTGCGGCAGCAAGCTTGCGGGTCACATCCGCCAGATCGTTGGTGCTATAGGACACTTTGCATCAGCCTTTTTGAAGCAGTGAGCGGCGCCATGCGCGGGCTTTGCCGCGCGATGGCCTGTCTTTGCAAACACAAACCGAATGGCGTTCGCCAAATTTCATTTGTTGATGCATGACAATGCGGCGGTCAGGCGACCGCTTGACGCGGTGCTTCTCGCTCCGCCAGATCCGCCCTGACGAGCGGCAGAATATAGCGGCCGTAGTCGATGGCGTCGTTGAGGTTGTCATAGCCTCTGATCGAGATCAGATCCGCGCCGAGATCGACGTAATCGAGAATGGAATCCGCAATCGTTCTTGGCGAGCCTACCAGGGCGGTGGAGGCACCGCGCGCATTGGTCGCCGTCACCGTCGGGTACCAAAGAGCCCGATCATGCACATCGCCGCGCGAGGCGATTTCAAGCAGGCGCTGCGAGCCGGCATTCTGCGGAGAAGGCGCGGTTGGCGGCACCTTGCCAAGGCCTTTTGCGCGATTTTCCTTCAAAAGGTCGAGGGTGCGATGCGCCTTGGCCCAGGCAAGCTCATCCGTCTCTGCGACAATCGGACGGAACGTCACCCAGATCCGCGGACGATCCTTGCGACCGGCGCGGGCGGCTTCTGCATGGATCCGGTCGATTTGCTGCTTGGTTTCGGCCAGCGGCTCACCCCACAGGCCGAAGATATCGGCAAGCTCGCCGCCGATGCGATAGGCGTCGTCCGATGAGCCGCCGACCGACACCGGGATGGTGCCGTTCACTGGACGCACGCGGCTGTGGAACTGCTTGAATTGATAGTAGCGGCCATCGAAGTCAAAGGGTTCGCTCGACTGCCAGACGCGTCGCAGAATGCGGATATACTCCTCCTGCCGTTCATAACGCTGATGCTTGTCGAGGAAGTCGCCTTCCTTGGCCTGTTCTTCATCGCTCCCGCCGGCAATGAAATGGACAACCACCCGCCCGCCGCTCAGCTGATCGAGCGTCGCCAGCGATTTCGCAGCGACCGTTGGATAGATCGTATTCGGACGAAGGGCGATGATGATCTTGATGTTCTTGGTGTGCGCCGCCACGGTCGCGCCGATGGTAAAGGGGTCGAAGGACGCGCTGTCATAGGGAATGAGGGTGTAGTTGAAGCCATAATCATCGAGCGAACGGGCATAGCGCTCGATGAATTGTGGGTCGAGCGCGGGATTTTCGAGAGGGTTGAGCTCGGTCGAGGCATTTGGAAAGGTGACGCTGATGAATTCGGTCGGCATGTCTATGTCCCTATGGTTTGCTTCACCGGATTGTGGACAGGATGCTAACGTCGCCGGAATGCTGCAGAAAGACAGGTCGTTCTTTTTCTATAAAATTTGTAGAATATTTATGCTTTGAATCCGGCCAACCGAGAAGCTGAGGTCTCCTTTGAGGTTTCGACAGATAGCCGTCGTTAGAGATCCTGCGCCGCTGGGGTTCGGGAAATCTGTCGCGTGCAGTGCGGACTTTGCCATTCTCAATGAGCGCATGAAGCGCGCTGGAGTGCGATTGCTGCAGCCGCGGCGGCGCGAATGGGACCTGCCTGGCAACAGGAGGATCAACAACCACTTGATCGACCGTTTCTCGGGCAGGCCTTTCGTCGCAAACGCGCCCTTTTGCAAAAACATTCCGCCGCTCTTGCCAAGATTGGGTACGGCTCTCTCCACAGTAGTGCAGTGAAATAGTAGATTTATCATGTTAGATTTGAGGAACTAGAATGTCCCGTCAGGCTGCCAATATCATTGATTTCCAGGCCTATCGCGATGCCCGCGAGAAAACCTCAGCGGTGGTGTCGTCTGCCGGCGCAACTTGGCCGGCCCAGCCGTTTCTGATGTGGGTGCCCTTCGTCGGCTTTATTCCCGTGATGCCGTTCGGCAATCAAACCTATGGCAGCTGAACTGGGCGGGCCGCTGCATCTGGTCTCCAGGGCAGAGGCAATCGACGAAATCTCGACGTTGACCGGCCAAAATCTGCGGCGTCTGAGAACACGGCGGGGCTATTCGCTGGATCGGCTGGCCAAGATATCGGGCGTCAGCAGGGCCATGCTCGGGCAGATTGAAACCGGCAAGAGCAGTCCCACGGTCGCTATCCTGTGGAAAATCGCGGCTGCCCTCGAAGTATCCTGTGGTTCATTGATCGCCGAGCCGCATGAAGCCACCCTCCATGTGCTGACGCACGCGAAAGCAAAGGTCCTTTCCGCATCCGAAGGGCGCTTTCAGACCAGGGCGCTTTTCCCTTATGAGAGCGAGCGTAAGGTTGAGTTCTACGAGCTGCGAATTGCTCCCCACCATACTGAAACCGCAGAACCGCATCGGTCTGGCACCGTTGAAAATCTCGTCGTGTCGCGCGGTACGGTGGAGGTCGTTGCCGGCAGACATGCGCCGCAGATCCTTGGCGAAGGCGATGCCATCATATTCGAGGCGGATGTTGCCCACAGCTATCGCAACATGACCGGCAACGAGGCAGTGCTCTATCTCGTCACCACTTATGTCGAGGAAGTTCGCGGCTGAGTTTGCGCCATGCGAATGAAGAGGTAATCCCTGAAGCAGTCGCGATCTCCTAAGATTCGCTCCTGCGCTTCAGGTTATTGCTTTCGTGCATATCACGCAAAGCCGCGGCACAGTTCTGCGTGATATGTTTGAGCGGTGAGCCGCTTTTGTGCTCGTATCTGCCTGATAATATCAGGCAGCTTCCATCATGCAGCACATCATCATGTTGCCGCACATCATCATCATCGGCATGCCCGAGGACATCATGGACATCATGCGCTTGCAGCATTCCATAAACATGTCCTTGTCCATGCCTTCCATCGGCATCATCTCGCAGACCATGCCCTTCGGCGTCATCTTGCAGGTCATCTTGCCCATCATCATCTGCATCATGGGCATCATCATCGGATTCATCATCGGCATGCCGCCCATCATGGAACCCATCATCGGGTTCATCATGGGATTCATCATTGGCATCGCGCCCATCATCGGCATGTTGCTCATCATGGGGTTCATCATCGGCATCATGTTCATTGCAGGGTTCATCATCGTCATCTCCCGAAATCGGCCGTGTTCTGGCCTTCGATGAAAGTTGAGTTATGCCAACTAATTTTCCCGTTCAATGCAAAAAATTATTTTAATATTCTTTCCTCCAATAGAATAGAGATGTCTCTGTTTGTTTGATCGGTATCGTTGTTATTGCAGAGATTTATCCATTATAGCAGATGCCTCCAGGCGCCAGCATCGGTCCGGGGCGTGATGATTCCGACCTGGATATTAAGGCGAAGAAATTCATTTTGCCGATTCGAGCGGTAACGGCAGAAACCTATTCCTTTAATCTACTGGATTTGTGGATAATGTCTCGGCATTGGATGGGCGTTTGCCACCGCGATGCCGTTTAACGGCTCAGTGCGCGGCCGACGCCGGAATCAGGAGCTCGCATGGATACTGTTCTCTACCTCGCCTCGCTCACAACGCAAACGCGTCGCCCAGTGGGTCTCGGATCCTGGACGATTGCACAGTTGGCTCTTGTCGGCCTCACGCTCCTCCTGTCACTGCTTCTATTGCTGCGCACAGCGTGAAGGGGCCGGGGCGTAATTTCGCGCCTCCCTCTCGATCTTTGCTCCTGCTTGCCGGATATCGGAGAAGTATCGCGTGACGAAAATCTATCAAAGCTTCTCGGAGCTGATCGGCAATACGCCACTGCTTGAACTCCATAACTATCGCCGGAGCCGGGCGCTCGGTGCCCGTATCGTTGCGAAGATCGAATATTTCAATCCGGCGGGCAGCGTGAAGGATCGGATCGCCTGGGGCCTTGTCAGGCAGGCGGAAGATGAGGGAAGGCTGCGGCAAGGAGATCTCATCGTCGACGTGACGAGCGGCAATACCGGGATAGGCCTGGCGGCGGTGGCGGCATCGCGCGGCTATCGCACGAAATTCTACCTGAGTGACAATATCAGCCGGGATAAGGTGAAGCTCCTGCGGCACTTCGGCGCCGAGATCGTTACGGTGCAAAACGAGTTCTTCCTTGATCCCGAAGCACTGGACAAAATCTCGGCACGCATACGCGAGGAGAACCCGACGGCATTCTTCACCGATCAATTGTCCAATCCCGCAAATCCGCAGACACATTTTGAAACGACAGGCCCGGAAATCTGGCGTGACACGGATGGCGCGGTCGACATCTTCGTTGCCGGTGTCGGCACTGGCGGCACGATCTCTGGAGCAGGCAGGTTCCTGAAATCGCAAAAGGCTGATTTGAAGGTTGTGATTGCGGAGCCGGCGGCAGAGTCGCTGCCCACTGAGGACGCTCCCTATCCTGATGAGATCGATGGTGTCCACAAGGTGAGCGAAGTCTCGCCGGAGCAGCTGCCGCGCAATTTCGATACGACGATCGCCGATGAAATCATCGCTCTCAGCACTGCCGATGCTCGCGCGACGGCGCATGCGCTTGCTGCGGAGGAGGGGATATTCGCGGGAACATCGTCGGGGGCGGTTCTATGGGCGGCAACGCAGTTGGCCGCCCGGCCCGAGAATGCCGGCAAGGTCATCGTCGCCATCTTGCCCGATACCGGTGAGCGCTACTTATCGATTTCGACGGAGCAGACACAATGACCAGGGGCAATGATCCGACTAACCCGGCAGGTCCCAATACCCAGCTTGTACGCGCAGGCTACGATCCCTTCGACTATCATGGCTTCATCAATCCACCGAAGGTTCATGCATCGACGGTTCTGTTTCCGGATGCGCAAACGATGGATCGCAACGGGCAGAAATACACCTATGCGACGCGAGGCACGCCGACCACGGACGCGCTTTGCGATGCGATCAATGAACTCGAAGGGGCGGCCGGCACGATCCTGGTCCCGTCCGGCCTTGCCGCCGTTACGACCGCGCTGCTGGCGTATCTGTCGCGCGGAGACCACGCACTGATCGTCGATTCCGTCTACGGCAATGTCCGGCAGTTTTGCGATACGATGCTTTCGCGTTTCGGCGTCGATGTTGAGTATTATGACCCTTCGATTGGCCGGGATATCGAGGCGCTTTTTAGGGCCAACACGAAACTGGTTCATACGGAAGCGCCTGGATCAAACACGTTTGAGATGCAGGACATTCCCGCGATCGTCGAAGTCGCTCATCGGCATGACGCGATTGTTACCATGGACAATACCTGGGCGACACCGCTTTTCTTCAGACCCCTTGATGCTGGCGTCGACGTGTCTATCCAGGCTTCGACAAAATATCCAGCCGGCCATGCCGATGTGCTGATGGGTACGATTTCGGCAAATGCCAAGCATTGGCCAACGTTGAAACGTGCCAATGGCGCGCTTGGCTTTTGCGGTACGCCGGACGATGCGTATCAGGTTCTTCGTGGACTGCGCACCATGGGCGTTCGGTTGGAGCGGCATCAAGCAGGCAGTCTTGCCGTTGCAAAATGGCTGGAGGGACGGAACGATGTGGTTCGCGTTCTCTATCCGGCTCTGGAAAGCTTTCCTGGACACGCGCTTTGGCGGCGTGACTTCAAGGGAGCCGGCGGTGTGTTTTCCTTTGTGCTCGCAGCCGGTCGAGGAGAGGATTTCAAGCTGAAGGCGGAAAGGTTTCTCGATGGGCTTTCGCTGTTCGGTCTCGGCTACTCCTGGGGTGGATATCAGAGCCTGGCGCTGCGCGTCGATCTCAGTGATCGTCGCATTGCGCAGGTGCCCACGGAAGGACCGGTCATCCGCCTTCAGATCGGGCTGGAGGATGTCGAAGATCTTATCGCTGACCTCGAACGTGCCTTCGCAATCTCATCAACGGTCTAGCTAGTACGTCTTGCTCAAGAGACGGGGTCTATAAAATCCGTTCCCATCGCCTAGATGAAATGAGGCGGCGTCGGTTGTTCATTCTGCGCGTCGGAACGTAGAGGAGGCAAGCGATGATCTATGATGCCGTTGTCGTGGGTTCTGGTTTTTCCGCCATCTCCACCGTCTGCAATCTCGTGGAGCTACTCCCTGAAACGGCATCGATCGCCATTGTCGGCGACGATCCCGGATTTGGTCGCGGGACTGCCTATCGGACAGAACTCTATCTGCACCGCCTGAATGTGCCGGCCGGTCGCATGAGCCTTTTTCCGGACCGCCCGAACGCCTTTGTCGAATGGTTGCGGGAACGCAAGCGACCACTGGACGCGGGAGATTTCGCCTCCAGACAGGATTATGGCCTCTACATTCGAGATAGCTTGGCTGCCCTGTTGCGCAACAGGAAGGGCCGCTGCCGGGTCGATTTCATCAAGGCGAAGGCGACGGGATGCGTCGAACGTTACGGTTCCGCACTCGGTTTTTTATTGGACAATGGCAATGAGATCGCCGGCCGAAGCATCGTGCTCTGTCTCGGCGTTGGAAATGCGCAATTGCCGTTTGATGTTTCCCGACTATCCGCTGGCGCACGCTCCCACATCATCGAAAATCCTTGGCGGCTGTCATGGCTGAGGCGGGTGGGTAAGATCGATACGATCTGTATCCTCGGTTCCGGACTGACGATGATCGACCAGGTTTTGGCACTGTCCGCCCACGGCTTCATGGGCAAGATAGTCGTGCTGTCACGACGCGGCCTCGTTCCGCTCGATCATGCCAGTCATGCGAAGCCGGCGGCGGAGATCGATGTCGGTGCGTTGCCCACGCGGATGAGCGAACTCCTGCACGTTCTCCGTCGCAAAAGCAAGGATGCGGGCGACTGGCGCAGCGTCATGGATGGGTTGCGCCCTAAAACGCAAGCGCTCTGGTCGAGATTGCCCGAACTCGAGCGTCGCCGCTTTTTACGTCATGCGTTGCCATGGTGGAACGTCCATCGTCACCGTGTTGCACCGGACGTCTTCCGGAGATTCGAAACGATGATGCAAAGCGGCCAGGTTTCCGTCCGAGCCGGCTACCTGCAGAATGTGGAGGAGGCGGGGGCTTTGGCATTGCATTACCGGCCTCGCGGCGGAAGCCTCGCCGCATGGATTGAGGCGGATTGGATCGTGAACTGCACTGGCATGGAACGGGCAGGCATCGCGCATTCCCCATTGCTGCAGGAAATGCAGCGCAAGGGCCTGATCAACGCAGACCCGCTTCGTCTTGGGTTGACGGTCGACGCTCGCTCGCGCGTTCCTGGTTCGAGCGGCAACGATGCCGTCATTTATGCCGTTGGCGCACTGACTGCGGGCCAATTCTGGGAAATTACCGCCGTGCCGGATATCCGCGTGCAGGCAAGAAACGTCGCCCAGGCCATTGCTGGCAGATTGCGCTGAAGGAGCCGAGACAGCCGGCTTCGGTGGCGTGCTGATCGCTGTCAGCTCTGTGCGACACGCACGATCAGTTTACCGAAGTTTTGCCCTTCCAGCAGCCCAAGGAAAGCGTCCGGAGCGTTTTCGAGCCCGTCCACGATGTCCTCCTTGTACCTGAGGCGCCCCTCGGAAATCCATTTTCCGGCTTCGCGATAGAAATCGGGACGCTGATCGGCGAATTCGCGCTGTATGAAACCCCGGATGGTCAGGCTCTTTCTCAGGATGGCGCGCATCACCGCGGGCAGTTGGTCTGATCCGCGCGAAGTGGACTGATCCTCGTTATAGTGTGCGATCAGTCCACAGATCGGCACGCGCGCGAAATCGTTCAGCAGTGGAAACACGGCGCTCCAGACGTGGCCACCGACATTTTCGAAGTAAATGTCGATGCCGTTCGGACAAGCCGACGCGAGCTGGGTTTGAAAGTCGTCGGCCCGGTGATCGATTGCGGCATCGAAGCCGAGTTCGTCGTGGATATAGCGGCACTTGTCCGGGCCGCCTGCGATCCCGACCACCCTTGCACCAAAGATCTTGCCGATCTGCCCGACGGCTGAGCCGACCGCGCCGCTTGCTGCGGCAACGACCAATGTCTCTCCGGCTTTGGGTCGTGCGATATTGCGCAGCCCCGCATAGGCGGTAAAGCCCGGCATTCCCAGAATGCCGAGTGCCGTCGAGATCGGTGCTGCATCCGGGTCAAGCTTGCGCAATCCCGCGCCGTCTGAGATCGCATGGCTCTGCCAGCCGGAATGGGAGAGAACAATGTCTCCTGGCGTGAATGCCGTATTGCGTGATTTGGCGACGCGCGCGACGGTTCCTCCTTCCATCACGCCGCCAATTTCGACCGGCGCGGCATAGGATTTCGCGTCGTCCATCCGACCCCGCATATAGGGGTCGAGGGAAAGATAAAGGATTTGCAGAAGAACCTCGCCTTCGTCGAGATCCCGCAATGTTTCCCGTTCAAGTCGGAAGTTTGCCGTCACCGGTTTTCCAACGGGACGGGAGGCAAGCACGATGCGGGTGGTGACGGGCTGATTGGCCATGTCGCGTTCCTTGCATTGATTTCGATATCGAAGCGCTGAATGACCGCAATGCCGGAACCGGCATCTCAATTGCAGTCGTTCGGAAGCTCCTGCCGTATTGTTTGCGCGCCGGCGTCGCGTATGCGCTTCGGCTCTTTCACTCCTTGAACCACAGCGCGACTCCATTGGCGGCATCGGCATCGACCAGCAGGCCACCCTCGAAGGGACGAGATGAAAGGCCCCCTTGCGCCAGGACGTCTGCCGTCACCTGAAGCGATCGCACTTTCAGTCCCAGCGCCACTTTTCTTTCGTTGCCGTCAAAGCTTGCCGGAATGGCTAAGCCGAACCGGGAAGTCGCGTTAGCCTCGGACAGAATATGAAGTGTGACGATGCCGGTGTGAATTGCAATGCCGTCCCTGGTGATTTCAGGAGCAACGGTATTGGCAAATCCGCCTAGCAGTTCGATTAGCGTCTGGGGAGCGCGGCTGACGATAAAGACGTCGACGATATCGAGCACACCGTTGGGATGGCTCTGGTCGCGCGGTTGCCATACCAGGTCTGGCGTATTGTGCTGGCAAAAGAAGAAGCGGCCGTTGGAAATCGCCTCCTTGCCGATCTGAAAGGTGCGGAAACTGGCTGACTTCTGCGTACCTCCCACGTCGACGGGGCGCGAGAAATCACGCCATTCGGTGACGGGTTTGCCGGCTTCGCCCAATTCGCGTTGCAGGCTGGCTGCGTCGGCGGTTCGAAAGGCAAGCCCGTTCAAACCGGTCGGATAAGACCAGAGATCGGCGCGTTTCTCGTTACTGTCAGGCGGAAATCCGAGCAACTCCAGATAGTTCTCACCGAACACGGCAAGATGATTGATGGAGCCCAGCGTATGGTAGCCCCGTGGGGTCAATGCAAAGCCGAGTTTGCGATAGACAGCGGCTGCCTCGTCCAGCCGGTCAAGGACGCCAACGACCGCGTGATCGAGGATGAGAGGTTGGGCAGTAACGGCCATATGTGGGGCTCCCGGCATAGAGATAGGTTAGGGCATGGAGATAGGTCAAATCGTGGTTCCACCCATTCTTTTCGGCTGTTGTCGCGACGAGAGATGCGTAGTCCTTGCCAATCGTCTCGAGTTTTTCCACCAAGGCGGAATGGGGGCCGCCGAGCTGGCCTAAGTAGTCTTCACCACCTCCGGATTTGTCCCAGTCATTGCCGATAAAGCGGGCGGTCGCCTTGCCGGATGCGGCGATTTCGGGCTTCGGAGCATGAAAAGACGCAGCCGTCTGTTTCAGGCCATCCAGGAAGGCGTCGTCATCAAGGCCGCTATAGGGCTTGCCTTCGGAATTCGTTACGTTGAGGTAGATCTGCTCATCTCCGAATGCGGTGTAGCCGCCGCCCAGCCCCTTCTTCGTCGCGTCGGCCGCCTCGAAGAATTTCTGCGCGACGGCGGCGTTGAGGGTGTTTTCGGGAAACTGGACAATGACAAAGCCGGTCTTGCCCGACGTATCGTCGAGGCGAGAGACGAGCACGCTGTATTGACGAAAGACATAGCCAAGCGAGCCGGCCAGCCGATCGGCGGTGATATCGTCGAGCTCGCCCTCCGTTTGAAGCGACGCATTGGTTTTCAGCAGATAGCCGCCGGGCGTGACCTCCGTCTCCAAGGTCGCCGGATCGATGCCGTTTGCCGATATGATTTGCGGTATGATCTGCTTTAGCACTTGCGCCGAGAACGCCGCACGATCGTCGTAGCTTGCGCGAGCAAGCCCCGGCAGGTTGAAGCCGGAGGAAGGCGTCGCCTCATAGGATAAAAGCACCTTCTGGCCTGCTGCCGCCGTATTGTGAAAGACCATCGGCATGGCGACGCCCAGAACGATTGCTGCGCCGAGCCTAAGAGCCATGGAGAAAGTGTTCCTGATGTACATTCTATAAGGCATCTGCCATGTTCCCCGTCGATTGCTGCATTTGGTTTTGGTGTCGATCTTGTGCTTTCGCTGCCAATGAAGACGCGCCGGTAGGTGCTGTTACCGCTTCATGCAGCTCTTAACGGCCCGCTTAGTCCCTTTTTATTGCTGAGCTGGATAACGATTGTCGCATCCGGAAGGTCGCGATTTTAGCGATCACATCAGCAACCATGTTCGCAAACCGATGAGGGTCGGTTGCAGGACTGCAAGGTCGATAGGAGGAAGAGTATCCGTGGCTGCTCATGAATATGTATCGGACAGGATTTTCTTAATCAACGGTAATGCCGGCGTCGATGCGAACCGATCTCATGAGATAGTTCGGCGCATTTCGATTGCAGCTCATGGCTAGTACCATCATCGACAAGATCATCGAGAATGAGCGCCCGATATTCCTGAGCGAGCAGCCTTGTCTCTATCTCGTCGCGTTGTGCCGAGAGGCGAAAGAAATGATGCAGCCTGCCCATGATACGCCTCCTCTACGCTGCCCGGTTGAGGCCGCCAGACGTTGTGGATGCCAATTTATGGATTGCTCGCAGCACGTCCGAGGCGGCAGAAAAATGTTGGCCGTCGAGATCATGGACATGAAACTTGACCGCGATGAACTTCAGCGCGCCCTTGTCCGGAACGACGATGCCCACCGGAATGCCGGCATATTCAATCACCTGTCTGGTCATTATCACCACCTGTTGAAATTGCTTCTTCCGAACGAACTATCCGGGCATTCCAAGTTCGATTAGTCCATCAATTTAATAGATTATATGTATGGTAAATGCGGAAGACCATTCTCCATGATGCCAAATAATCGCGTCATGGCGAAAAACAATTCTAATACAAGATGCGCTGACTCTTAAAGAGCAGAGGCCGGAGGTTGCGCAGGTGTTCTTTAACGAACCGGGATTGCTGCGCTCGATTTCCGGGCGGAAGCCGATCGCGTCAAACATGCAAGGCTCGTGGACGCTGCCATCCGGCATCGATCGGACTTTGGAGTTCGGGTAGGGATGCCATTTCGTAGCTGGAGGTCTCGGCTCCTCGTCAAAAGGGATTGCTGTGCTCCTATAGTCTATAATTTTAATAGACTATTATGATGGCGTCCGGCTATAAATGGTGCCGTCAATCATTGTGGTTCTGAACTGACGCCTGAGGCGCCAGCCGTCGACGTGAAGGAAATCGGTAGTGACAAATTTGAACGAATATCTCGGGCAGAAGCGGGAAGCCCTGCACAGCCGGCGCAAGCGGGTAAAATCCGGGGAGCTTGGCGCAGTTACGTTGAACGCGAGTGCAAGTGCCGAGGGCCGCAGTGGGGTGCGTCGCATCAGAATCAGGGACTTTCAGGTTATTTCCGACAGCCCGCCGGATTTTGCCGGCTACAATCTAGGGCCTTCGTCTCCCGAACTTTTGCTCGGCGCGCTCTCGAGCTGCCTGACGCATACATATCTCATTCATGCGTCCGACCAGGGGGTACCGTTGGAATCGTTGCAAGCGGAAGTCTCCGCCTCGATCGATCCGCGTGGAGGTGCCGAGGGCCATGACGATATTCCCGTCTATCCCCACGACATCAATTACGTTGTAACGTTGGTGTCGTCTGCAAGCGGGGAGGAGATAGCAAGGTTGCAGGCCGCCGTGGAGAGGCTTTGCCCAATCCTCAATCTTCTGAAGCGAGGAAACGAGGTACATGGGCGTGTCGATCACAGGCGTCCGGCGTGAGGTGAACGCTGCTCTGTCTTTCTCCATCCTTGGATATCCGCGCCATGAATAAGTCCGTCGCATCGCTCGCAGGAGAGCCTGTTTTGAATATCATCGATCGGATCGAAGGCTACCAGCCAGAGCTCGTCGCAATCCGACACGATCTCCATGCCCATCCCGAAATCGGCTTCGAGGAAGTGCGTACCTCGGGGATCGTCGCCGAAAAGCTGTCGTCCTGGGGGATCGAAGTTCATCGTGGTATCGGCAAGACGGGCGTTGTCGGCCTTCTCAAGGGACGCCATCCCGGCAACAGATCGGTGGGCCTGCGCGCCGATATGGATGCCTTGCCGATGCCGGAGGAAACCGGTCTTGCCTATGCCTCGGTCCATCCCGGCCGGTTTCACGGTTGCGGCCATGACGCCCATACGACGATCTTGCTCGGTGCTGCACGCTATCTTGCCGAAACGAGGGATTTTGCAGGCACGGTGACCTTCATCTTCCAGCCAGCGGAAGAGGGATTGGGCGGCGCGCGGGCCATGATCGCCGACGGCCTGTTCGAACGCTTCCCGGTGGACGAAATCTATGGGCTTCACAATGCGACGCAACTGCCGCCCAATCATCTCCATGTCTCGGCCGGAGCGGTACTGGCGGGGGCCGATTTTTTTGACGTGACGTTCAAGGGCAAGGGTGCGCACGGCGCTCATCCGAATGTCGCTCGCGACCCAATTCCCGCAATTGCCGAACTCGTGCAGTCTCTGCAGACGATCGTCAGCCGCAACGTCCCGCCGACGGAGCCGGCTGTGCTGTCCGTGACGAAGATATTCGGTGGGTCCGCCTACAATGTCATACCCGAAAGCGCGAGCGTCGGCGGAACGATACGAGCTTTTTCCGATGACATCAGGCGTCTGATCCGCGAGCGCCTGACCACGATTTCCCGCAATATAGCCGCAGCTTACGACATCGAAGCCAGCGTCGATATCCGCGACATTTTTTCCGTTCTGACCAATCATCAGGATCATGTCGAGATCATCGCCGATATCGGCCGCGAGGTTCTTGGCGAGGATCGGGTTTCGACGGTGCCTGGGCGGGCGATGGGTAGCGAGGACTTCGCCGACATGCTGCTGCATGCTCCGGGCGCATTCTTCACGTTGGGGCACGCCGGCAATGTTCCGGCTCACAATCCCGGTTTCATCGTCGATGACGCCATTCTCCCTGTCGGTGCCACCTTGTTTGCCCGTCTTGTCGAAAGCAGGTTGAAGGCGGCGTGAATGGTTGGATGTCCAGGTCGATACGACCGGGTGCAAGACTGAGATCCGTAGGCCCGCTAGGTTCCGAGGTTGCGGCGCGATAGGCCCGAAGGCGGCTCGGCGGGCCTATTCGACCATAGTGCGATTGTCGCGCGTTCGTTTCCCGAGCTGTGCGGAAATTAGAATATTAATTCTATAGATAGATAGGGGTTTGCCGTAGGTTGATGCGCATTTTCCTACAGAGGCTTACACAATGGGCATCAAAGCCAAACTCAAAGCGGCAAGTTTACTGAGCGTGTGGCTATTGGCGGCGCCGGCAGCATTTGCCGATGACCAGCCGGTCAAAGGCGGTACGCTGATTTACCTTGAGCAGCAGGCGCATACGAACCTTTACCCGCCGGCCGGCGGTTTCTATCCGAACGGCGGCGTTCTCAACCAGATCACCGACAAGCTGACCTATCAGAACCCCAAGACGCTCGCGATCGAACCGTGGATTGCAGAATCCTGGGCGGTCAACGATGCGGCGACGGAATATACGTTCAAGATCCGCAAGGGCGTGACCTTTTCCGATGGTACTCCGCTCGATGCCAATGCCGTCGCCAAGAATTATGATACGTTCGGCCTTGGCAACAAGGAGCTGAAACAGCCGGTTTCCGAGGTCATCAACAACTACGACCACAGCGAAGTCGTCGATCCCTATACCGTAAAGTTCTATTTCAAGAAGTCGTCCCCGGGTTTTCTGCAGGGAACGTCCGTCATCGGGTCCGGCCTGGTCTCGTTGAAGACGCTGGCGCTGTCCTTCGACCAGCTCGGCGATGCGACGAAGATCATCGGGTCCGGCCCCTTTGTCGTCGAGAGCGAGACGCTCGGCAAGCAGCTCTCGCTGAAGGCGCGGACAGATTATAGCTGGGGTCCAAGCAAGCTGGAACATCAGGGCCGGGCCTATCTGGACGGTATCAAATACATCGTCACCGGCGAAGACAGCGTGCGCATCGGCGCATTGCTTTCCGGCCAGGCCGATTTCATCCGCCAGCTGCAGGCCTATGACGAAAAGCAGGTAAGCGACCAGAATTTTTCGATCTATGCGGCGCCAACCCGCGGCGTCAACGACAGCGTCGCCTTCCGGCCGGACAATCCGCTCGTTGCCGATATCAAGGTTCGCCAGGCGCTCCTGCATGCGACGAATAACAAGGAAATCGTCGATACGCTGTTTTCGGCAAATTATCCGCAGGCAAAATCGATCATCTCGTCGGCTGCGGCCGGCTACGCGGATCTGTCGTCAAAACTGATCTATGATCCGGCTCTTGCTGAAAAGCTCTTTGACGAGGCGGGCTGGAAGAAGGGCGCCGACGGCGTTCGCCAGAAGGATGGCAAGCCGCTTTCGCTTGCCGTTTACGAATCCCTGCCCCAGCCACAGAACAAGGCCGTATTGCAGCTGGTCGCGCAGCAATGGGCCAAGTTCGGCGTCAAGCTTCAGGTTCTTGCTGGCACCTCGGGAAATCTGGTGACCGACAATGTCGATCCGGCAAAGACGCCGCTGGTCGTCGCCGAAGTCGGCCGCGCCGATCCTGATGTCATCAAGAGCCAGTTCTATGCCAAGAACCGCGACGCCCTGCTGCAGAAGGGTGGCCTCAATCCAAAGGCAAGCTTCTCGGATGACAAGCTGAACGGCATCCTGGAAACCGTCGCCTCCGAGACCGATGGTAGCAGGCGACTGGCGGCGGCAAAGGCCGCGCAGGAATATCTGCTCGATCAGGCCTATGTCATCCCGTTCTTCGAGGAGCCACAGGTTTTTGCCGGCGCACCTTACGTGAAGGGAATTGCGTTCGAGGCCGTCGGACGTCCGTCCTTCTACAGCACCTGGCTTGCCGAACATTGAGGAAAAACGGGGCTGGCCCGGCGTGGTGCCGGGCCGTCCTTCCGCGAAGACATGGTAGTGGCATGGCAAGATACATATTATCGAGGTTCGGGCAGGCTTTGTTCGTCTTGTGGGCTGCCTTCACCGTTTCATTCGTATTGCTGCAGTCGCTGCCAGGCGACGCGGTGCTGATCAAATTCCAGAACCCGGATTACGGATTGAGCCCCGAGCAGCTTGCCGATATCAGGGCGGCTTATGGCGCCGACGGATCGTTCCTGCACCAATATGCCCATGCGGTCTGGAATTTTCTGACGGGGGATTTCGGCTATTCCCTGCAGGCAGGCGTTCCGGTGAGCTCGCTGCTTGCCACCAACCTGCCACCGTCCCTCCTGCTTGCAGCATCGGGGTTTATGGTGGCGACGCTTCTTGCCGTTCTGATCGCAATCGCCTGCAATCTTTCCGGTCTTGCCTGGCTGCGTGGCCTGATCCAATCCATTCCGTCGCTGTTCATATCGGTGCCGACCTTCTGGCTCGGCATCATGCTCATTCAGATATTCTCTTTCCGGCTTCGCCTCGTGCCGGTCATCAATCCGGGTCCATGGGAGGGTCTTTTCCTGCCCATCCTGACGGTCGCAGTGCCGATTTCGGCGCCGCTCGCGCAGATATTGCTGAAGAACATAGACGAGGTCCTGACGAAGCCCTTCGTGCCCGTGGCACGGGCCAAGGGACTTTCTCATGCCAAAGTCTTGTGGCGGCATGTCGCCAAGAACACGCTGCTGCCGGTTTTAACCGTTGCCGGCTTGCTGTTCGGAGAGCTGATCGCCAGCGCGGTCATCACCGAAACGGTCTTCGGCCTCAATGGTATCGGCGGGCTGACGAAACAGGCTGTGGACAGCCAGGATGTCGCCGTTCTTCAGGCGATCGTCGTTATTGCCGCGACCGCGTTCGTCGTCATCAACCTCGTGGTCGATCTTCTCTATCCCGTGCTCGATCCACGTCTGAAGACCAAGCTGGGAGCCGCATGATGGCGACGATCGAAACCGCTCGACATCATGCAGACCTCGATGCGTCCGACCGGAAAGTCAGTGTATCGCCCGTGACGCTTGAGGCCGATTTTCACGAGAACGCCGGAGCTGGCGGGCGTTTTCCGCGCATGCAGCCTGGTCTCTTCCTTGCGTGCCTCATCCTGGCACTGGCTGTCCTTTGGGCACTCTTCCCAAGCCTCTTTACGATCTATGACCCTGTCCAGGGCCTGCCCGGGCAACATCTACGACCGCCCAGTGCCACCCATCTCCTGGGCACGGATTCGCTTGGGCGAGATCTCTATGCCCGCATCGTCCATGGTGCTATCCACTCGCTATCGGGCGCGCTCGCTGCCGTTGGCATCGCGCTTGTGGCCGGCACGACGCTCGGCGTGCTTGCCGGATCGTTCGGCGGCAGGATTGAGACGGTCATCATGAGGCTGGTCGATGTCATGCTGTCGATACCGGATCTTCTCTTGTCGCTCAGCATCATCGTTCTGCTCGGTTTCGGCACCGTCAATGCCGCGATCGCGGTCGGCTGCACGCTGATCGCCAAGTTTGCCCGATTGGTTCGCTCCGAAGTCGTGACGGTGCGCCGAAGCGAATATGTCGAGGCCGCCTTCGGAAGCGGCGGGACATTCCTCAAGGTGCTTTGGCGCCACATCCTGCCGAATTCACTGACCTCGGTGATCGCCTTTGCGGCACTTCAGGCCGGCTGGGCGATCCTGCAGCTCGCGACGCTCGGCTTTCTCGGCTATGGCGCCCCGCCACCGACACCGGAATGGGGCCTGCTGATTGCCGAAGGACGCAATTATATCGCAACCGCCTGGTGGCTGACGGCCGCGCCCGGTCTTGTCGTCGTCCTGGTGGTTATTTCCATCAATCGCATCAGCCGGGCAATCGGGGGCATCGGGAAATGACGGCTCCGATCATTGGAACGATTGCGGAAAAGGGTGCACCGATCCTCGATGTTGCGGGCCTTAGGGTTGCCTATCGCGACAAGAGCGTCCAGCGCACGGTTGTCCACGATATTGACTTTGAGGTTCGCGCCGGCGAAGTGGTCGCCCTCGTCGGCGAATCCGGTTCCGGCAAGAGTTCCACGGCACAGGCGCTGATCGGCCTTCTACCCGAAGGTGGCCTTCTCCAGCAGGGAACCATCCGCCTGAATGGTCAGGATATTGCCGGCTGGCCACAAAAGCGGCTGGACGGCATTCGCGGGTCCATCATCAGCCTCGTACCGCAGGATCCGGGCAATTCGCTCAATCCTGTGAGGACGATCGGCGAACAGGTCGCCGAAATCCTGACGGTGCATGGCAGGGCCTTTGGAGCGGCTGCTCGCGTTCAAGCGATCGAATTGCTGGAACGCGTCGGCCTTAGCCAGCCTCAATTGCGTGCCAGGCAATATCCGCATGAGCTCTCCGGCGGCATGCGTCAGCGCGTGTTGATCGCCATTGCCATTGCGCTGAAACCTTCGCTGATCATCGCCGACGAACCCACCAGCGCCTTGGATGTCACGGTGCAGAGGCACATTCTTGATCTGATCGACGATCTGAGACGGGAATATGGCACGGCGGTTCTTCTGGTGACCCATGACCTCGGGGTCGCTGCCGATCGATCCGACAGGCTGATCGTCCTGCAGCACGGCCGCATCCAAGAGCAGGGACGCACGGCCGATATCCTCGCAAACCCGCAAAGCAACTATACGCGCCGTCTGCTTGCCGACGCGCCATCGTTGAATGCGCGGCCGAAGGCCTCGCCGGCACACCCGGTTGCATCCGTCGCGCCGGCCGACGACATCGTTGTCGTCGATAGACTGGTGCAGGATTTCGATGCCGGTGGTAGCGGCAGTTTCCGGGCGGTCGACGATGTATCCTTTCGTGTTCGCCGCGGCAGCACCCACGCAATCGTCGGTGAATCCGGTTCCGGCAAGACGACGACGATCAGGATCGTTTCCGCCTTTCAGAAGCCGACTTCGGGTCAGGTGCTGATCGACGGGCTCGACCTGTCTTCGTTGCGCGGCGAAACGTTGAGACTGCTGCGCAAGAAGATCCAGCTCGTTTATCAAAATCCCTATGGTTCGCTCGATCCGCGCCAGACAATTACGGGGATCGTCGAGGAGCCGTTGCTGAATTTCGAACGCCTATCCCGGCGCGAGCGACTGGCGAAGGTAGCGGCCACGCTCGACAAGGTCAGGCTGCCAGCCGACATATTGCAACGTCGGCCGCATGCCCTCTCGGGAGGGCAGCGCCAGCGCGTCGCGATTGCGCGTGCCCTGGTGCTCGACCCGCAGATCCTGGTGCTCGACGAGGCCGTGTCCGCACTTGACGTAACGGTACAGGCGCAGATCCTTGCTCTCCTGGACGAGCTGCAGCGCGAGCTCGGGCTGACTTATCTGTTCGTCTCCCACGATCTCGCCGTCGTGCGACAGATCGCGGACACTGTCTCGGTGCTGAACGCCGGGCAGCTGGTCGAAACGGGTCGGGTCGAAGACGTCTTTTCCAATCCCAGCAGCCCGTACACGCGCGAGCTGATCGATGCGGTGCCAGGCAAGAAGTTTCCGCGGGCCACCAAGCCCAGCTTAATCAGCGCAGGATGATCCCATGAGTACGCCAACATCACCGAAGAGACTGGGCTTCTTCAGCCGGGTTCTGGACCAGGTGGATGCCGGAACCCGCTACAGGCTGGTTGCCGAGCAGATCGTCCATGCCGAAAAGCATGGCTTCGATACGGCCTGGGTGGCGCAGCATCACTTCAACGGAGACGAAGGTGGCTTGCCTGCGCCATTGGTGTTTCTCGCAGCCTTGGCCCCGCAGACCTCGCATATTCGTTTGGGGACGGGTGTCATTACGCTGCCGATGGAGAACGCGGTGCGGGTCGCCGAGGATACGGCCGTGCTCGACAAGCTGCTCGGCGGGCGGCTGGAGGTCGGCTTCGGTACGGGCGGCACCCCCCAAGCCTTCCTTCCCTTTGGTCTGGAAAGCAGCCAGCGCACGGAGGTCTACGGCAATCATCTTGCTCTGGTGCGCGATGCCTGGGCGGGTGGAGAGCTTACAGGCGGCAACCACCTCTATCCGGCAGCGCCGCATTTGCGCGACCGTGTCTGGCAGGCGACATTTTCCGTTGGCGGCGGCATACGTGCCGGCCGCGATGGCGACGGGTTGATGTTGTCGCGCACGCAGCCTCGGCCGCCCGAGACGCCGAACGCCAAGCTGTGGGATCTGCAGGATCCCATTATCGATGCCTATCTGTCGGCATTGCCGGCAGGGCGTCAGCCACGAATATTGGGTTCACGCAGCCTCTTTGTCGCCGACAGCAGGAAAGAGGCCCTTCATTTTGCCGATATCGGCCTGAGGCGGATCATCGAGCACTTCAAGGCAACGGGTTTTGTGATCCCAGGCGAAACCACGGCTGATTTGATCAGAGCGTTTGATGTTCACGTTGGCACCCCTGACGACGTTATTGCATCGCTTCAGGCAGACACAGCATTGGCGCGGGTCACGGACCTGGTCTTTCAGGTGCATTCCGTCGATCCGCCGCATGAACATATCCTGCGCTCGCTGGAACTGACGGCTGCTCATGTCGCCCCAGCGCTTGGTTGGATACAACAGCGCCCCATCGGAAATGAACGCCGCTTGGCGGCACAAGTCCAATAGCTGCATCCGAAGAAAAGGCATAGACTATGACTTTGCAGATCAGAGACGTCATCGATTTCCTTGCAGGAATAGATCCTGGGTCCGATCTTGACAGCCTTCGGGCACAACGGCCCGAGACGCGCCTCAATGCTCAGAAGAGCTATGAAGCTCTTTTCGAGCCCGCGCATTGGGGACGCGTGACCCCGGCGGAGCGCTTTGCTGTCGCCGCCTTTGTCGCCGGCCTTCACAAGGCACCGGAAATCGCGAATTTCTATTCTTCCAAGCTGCGGGATGAGGCACACGGCCCCGAGCTCGTTGCCGTCATCGGCGCGGAGCTGGAGGCCGGCGATACAACCGGACCTTACGGCCATTATCCGGCTGGCCCGCTTTCCCGCGAGGACCGGCCGGGCCTCGTCTATGAGGTTTCGGGCGAAAGCCGGAAACTTCTGGACCTGAAGCTCAGCGCGGCGCTCGAGCACAGCCATCTTCTGGTCTTCCGTCCGAGGGAGGCAAGCGCTGCGGCGCTGCAGAAGCTGCTGGACGCCGGCTGGACGACCACAGGCATTGTCACCTTGTCACAGATCACGGCATTTCTGGCGTTTCAGATCAGGGTGGTCGCCGGGTTGAGGGCGCTCGCGAAGAGCCCGGCCAATATCGGACAGGTCGCGCAAGCCTAGAGCGGTTCAGCTTTTCGCTGAATCTTCGAACCGCTCTATCTCTTTGTTTTCACGCAATTCCGGACGGAAAACCGTTACGCATTTTTCCTGGGATTGCTCTAGTCGCACGAACAAGGAATCCTTTCATGACCGAAACCGTCATTCATCCCGAAATCGCAAACCGGCCAAATGTCTTTACCCAAGCCGAAATCGGCTGGACGCCCTGGCTGCAGCCAATTGACGAAGCCGATCTGACCGAGCGTCATTGGGCAGGCCTTGTGGACGCATCCCGCGCGAAGTCGCCGTACTTCATGTTGCTGGTGCGCGACCCCGACATCCTCCAGGCCCGTACCAAGACGGACAAGGATATCTTCTACAATGTCTCGGCGGGCCTTCCCCGCGCTGAGCGTGAACTGGCTGCCACGGCGGCATCGCGGGCGAATGGCTGTATTTTCTGCGCATCGGTCCATTCTCGCTTCGCCTCTCATCATTCCAAGCGGACGGATGACGTGCAGCGTCTGCTGGATGATGGGCTTCAGGCGGACCTTGGCAGCCGCTGGAATGCCGTCGTCGAGGTTTCAGCCGCGCTCACGGCGACGCCATCGCAATTCGGAGCCGAAGAGATCGTCAGGTTGCGCGAGGAGGGTCTAGACGATCTGGAGATAGCGGACGTGATCCATGGGGCTGCCTTCTTCAATTGGGCGAACCGGCTGATGCTTTCCTTGGGCGAGCCGACACCTGCGGTCTGAAGCCTCATATCGTGCGTGAATCCGGGTATTCATTGGCATTTGACGCGTCGCCTGGCAGTTATGTTGGATTCTTGCTTACTCATGGCCTTGCCCTTTGCCGTCAGAAAAGTTGTCGGGAGCGGAGCGCAAGATAACTTACCCATAGCGAAAGCCTACCATGAGGCGCGTTCACTGGCTCTGCTGCTAGCATTTCGATGGGAGAGACCCGTGTTCTCCATTGCCATGCGCCCTGTGCCCGAGGTTCCGAGCGAGCAGGGCTACGACTTCCGTCAGGGCGCTCGGTTCGATGCCGAAAACTAGTTCAACGATATTCGGTCTCTGGGGCGTACTTCCGGACCTGGCGATTCATATGCAGGCTTTCGCCGAGTGGGTCACCTCCAGGCGAGAGACAAGTCAGGGCAGAAGTTCAACAGGCGTTACTACCTAACTCTGAAGGCGTGATGCAGTCAGGCTGGCTTTAATCCGAGCTAAGGGCCACGGCCGGATGCAGGTGGGACGCCTTATGTGCTGGTAGCAGACCAAAGAGAAGCCCCGTCAGAAACGAGCAGGCAAGTGCGAGCACGATAGGACCTGGGGTAAAGCTCACCGGCAGTCCGCCGAGGTGGGCCAGAAGACCGATGCCGATCCCACAGGCAATGCCCATCACCCCGCCAACGATGGAAACGACCATCGTTTCGATGATGAACTGCCACAATATATCGCGTCGACGCGCGCCAGTCGCCATTCTTACGCCGATCTCTCTCGTGCGTTCGCTGACGCTGACAAGCATGATGTTCATGATCCCGATTCCGCCTACGAGCAGCGAGATCGCCGCGACGGATCCCAGGAAGAGTTTCATCATCGCGAAGGTATTGGCAAAGGTTTCCCGCACCGAAGACATATTGGTCACTTGCGTGTCCTGACGCTTGTGCCGTTCATCCAGCAGTTTCTGTATTGCCTGCTGGGTGGCTTCGAGCGCGGCGCTATCCCTTACCTGAACGGTGATGCTACGAACGTTGTGCTCGCCGAAAAGTCTCACGCTGCCGGTTGTCAAAGGTACGAGGACAACGTCGTCCTGGTCGTTTATGCCTGCGCCCGCTCCCTTTTCCGTCATGATCCCGATCACCTGGAACGGGACCTGGTCAACCAGAACATATTGTCCGATCGGATTCTCGCCTTCCATAAACAGCGCCTTGGCGACGGTCTGGCCAAGCGCCGCCACCGGCGCATAACTGTCGACGTCCTGCTGGTTCAGAAACTCTCCGCGTAGGACTTGCCAGGATTTCGCGGCCGTGAACTGGGGTACGATGCCGTTGGCGGTGGTACGATAGTCGATGCCGCCGCGACGGATTGTGACCGCCTTTTGCATTTCAGGCACCGCGAAGGCGACGTTTGGGATGGCAAGCATCGCATCAACGTCGGCGGATACCAGCGTGGCGCTGGCATTGTCGATATTGCCACGGAAATTGGCCATGTTCGGGTGTACGATCAGTAGGTTCGATCCCATCGCAGTGATGCGGTTCAGGATCGATTCCTGCACGCCGGTTCCGATCGCAAGCATAGCGACGACCGAGCAGACGCCGATTATGATGCCAAGCAACGTCAGGATGGTCCGAAAGAGATTGGCGCGGAGCGACCGCAGCGCCATTTTCACAGCTTCGCTCATGTCGGCGATCGCCGCCGATCCTTCTACCGCCGACAGCTGCGACAGCAGGGGGCGAACCACGCTCCCCTGTTTCTTTTGTCTCCGATCGCTGACGATCCGGCCGTCATGAATCTCGATCAGCCGGTCGGCCTGTTCGGCGATGGATCGCGAATGGGTGACGACGATGATCGTGTGGCCCTTGTCGTTCATGCTGCGCAGCAGCGCCATGACATCGTTGCCGCTTGCGCTGTCGAGCGCGCCGGTCGGCTCATCCGCCAGGATCACGCGGCCGCCATTCATCAGGGCGCGTGCGATCGACACACGCTGCTGTTGACCGCCCGAGAGCTGGCTTGGACGATGATCCAGCCGATCTCCGAGTTTCAGGGAATGTAGCAGCCTTTCGGCGCGCTCATGCCTCGCGCGAGCGGACATGCCGGAATAAATTGCCGGAACCTCGACATTCTCCCTTGCTGTCGCGGTCGCGATGAGATTGTAGCTTTGAAAGACAAAGCCGAAGGTTTTGCGGCGAAGGGCGGCCAGTGCGTCGCCGTGCAGCTGCGACACGGGCTCATCGTCGATACTGTATTCACCCCCGGTAGGCTGATCCAGGCAGCCGAGAATGTTCATCAATGTCGACTTGCCGGAGCCGGACTGTCCGATGATCGCCACGAATTCCCCGGCGGCGATATCAAGGGAAACATCGTGCAGGACAGCGGTGGAAAGATCGCCGTTAATGTAGCTCTTGGAGACATTTCTCAGCGACAGCAGCTCGGGCATGGTCTCGACCTTAGAACAGCGGGCTGGAATGCGTATCGCTGGCGTGCTTCGTTTTGCCGTCGTCATTGACGACTACGGCCTCACCCTCGCGAAGCCCGTCCTTGATTTCGACATTCACGCGGTTGCGTATGCCGACGTCGACGTGACGCGTTTCGATGCTGCCATTTTGGTTTGTCACGAATACCTGCGCCTCTCCGGGCTTGCCGGCAACTGGATGGAGCGCGGAGGCAGGGATCAGCAAGACGCCGGCCGCAGCAGCCTTTACAAAAAAGACCTGCGCACTCATCGACATCATCAGTTCGCCGTTGCGGTTGGGCACATCGAAAAGAGCATAGTAGAGCACGACGTTATTGTCCGTGCTCGGCATAGGCTGAATCTGGCGAAGCGTTCCGGGAAACCGTTTGCCGCTCTCGCCGATCAATGTGAAGTAGGCCTGCATTCCGAGCTTGAGCTTGCCGATGTCGGCTTCGGAGACTTGCGCTTTCACGACCATCGTCGACAGGTCTGCAACGGTGACAATGGTGGGCGTAGTCTGGTTCGCATTGAGGGTCTGCCCCTGTTTTGCGGGATTGGCGACGATGGTGCCCGAGATGGGCGCATAGATTTTCGTGTAGCCGAGATCGACCTTGTCGCTGTCAAGCGTTGCTTGCTGCTTACGAATCTGTGCCTCGATCGCGTCAACGTCGGCCTGTGCCGTGGCAAGATCCGCAACGGCCTGGTCCAGCGACGATTGCGCCATGCTTCTGGCCGCGACCAATGTGTGCTGCCGATCAATATTGGTTTGTTTCAGGGCGAGCTGCGCCTTCTTTGCGATGCGCTGGGCCTCGAGCATCGCGAGTTCGGCCTCGTCGATTTCGAGCTTGTGCTCTATGGGCGCCGGGTCGATTTCGGCAATGAGCTGGTTTTGTGCGACCATGTCGCCAATTTGGACGTAAAGCGTCTTCAACTGACCAGAGACCTGCGCGCCGACATCAACCGATTTGACCGCCTCCAATTTACCGACAGCGGTTACGCCGTTATCGATATCGCCGCGAATGACAGGTTGTGTCGCCTTCGCACTCGCGGCCGGCCCAGCGGAATATTGGTTCCAAAACCAATAGCCCGTGCCTGCGACAGCAAGCAGGGCGATCAACCACAACCAGCTACGGTTGCGTTTCCTGCTGGTCTTAACAGCGGGTATCGCATTCAGCGGGTAACGAGTCTCAGGCGAGAGGCCGCTTTGTTCGTCGCGGAGAGGGCTGTTTTTCGGAAGTGACATATCGCAGGAAACACTTGGAGAAAAGGATTGGCACAAGCCTTGCTCAAGGAATGGTCCGGATGTCCATCCTTGCCGTTCGTCCCCTCAGCTTAGCCGGAATCGATCGGGCGACGGCCCGGATGCAACGAAATGGCGGACAAGGCATTTGCCGCATTCTGCTCTCCAGGGATCGGTCGCAGTCGTGAGAGAGCGCCCCGATCGGGCGCTCTTTCGAAGTCCTTGTTCAGTTGATCCAGCCCTGGCCCGAGAAGCCGCAGGCGAATTCTTCGATCAAGCTGCGCCAGTACCATGCATCGGAGCAGGAATCCACCAGCGCCACTTGTACCGGCTCAGCGGACATGCGGGCTGCGGAAAGCTGCAATACGCCTTTCTGCGAGGGTACGGCAACGCCGGTCAGGCTGTTGTCGGCCGCATGCGGAATGCTGGCGATTGCCATGGCGGGCAGAGACGCAGATGCGAGTGCACAGCCCAAAACGATCGAGATGATTTTCTTACGCAAAGGAGGATCCTCCGTGTTGATGAAACAGCCGCTGATAGCAGCTAGCTATTGAATGTCGATGGGATGTGGAGCGGGGGCTTGCAATCTGCACTGATGTGCACTCTTTGTGGACCAACTTGCACCAATCGATGATCGGATCCTTCCTTATGGTCGGATGGCCCTCGCACGGGCGAGACTTCTTCTGGTCGAAGCGGACGATGTGATTTCCCTTTTGTATCCCGTGACCTCTTGCCGAGCACCGCCGAACGGCGGCACGGACATACCTTGTCGAGCGGATCAGCCAGCCTGTTCAAGGACCAATTGATCTCGATCTACCGAAACCTTTCGAGCCTCATGCCGTATGAGGTTCTCCATATCGTTCAATCGACGATGCAACTCGTAACCTTTCGCGTGGCGCGTGTTTCGAAGGTCAACTGAAAACATCTCACAAGCCACTCACAAGATTTTTATAAATTAGGTCAACCTAAATTTACGAGGGCTATTTTCTTCCCGTCGCCCATACCTATCTCGCACTTGCGAAATGATCGCGCATTCCAACCCGCCGGGCATGGGTATGCCCCCTGCCTGCCGTCCGGCCCATCACAAGGACTCGACAATGGGTGATTTGCTCAAGGGTATCTCCAGCTTTCGCGGTGCCGTCTTTCCTAACCATCAGGCACTTTATCGTAAGCTGGCGGAGGAGGGGCAGCAGCCGCAAGCGCTGATGATTTCCTGCGCCGACAGCCGGGTCATGCCCGAAACGATCACGCAATCTGGTCCCGGCGAACTCTTCGTCTGCCGCAATGCCGGAAATATCGTTCCCCCGTTTTCCACGGCGAACGGCGGCGTATCGTCGGCCATCGAATATGCCGTCATCGCGCTCGGCGTTCGGGATGTCATCGTCTGCGGGCATTCCGATTGCGGTGCGATGAAGGGACTTTGCCATCCCGATCTTTTGAAACCGATGCCGAATGTCGCCGCCTGGCTGAAACATAGCCATGCCGCCCATTCGATTGTTTGCGAGGCCTACCCCTCAGACCTATCCGAGCGTCAAAGAATACGCGCCATCGCGATGGAAAACGTCGTCGTCCAGCTCGATCACCTGCGCACGCATCCTTCCGTGGCGGCCAAGCTGGCGACCAACGACATTACTCTGCATGGCTGGTTCTTCGATATTCAGACGGGGGAGGTGCTCGTCTATGACGGTGCCGCGGCTCGTTTCACGGAAATCCATGAAGACAGGCCCTTGCCTGTCGGGGTCACCGGTCGTGGTCGTCCGCATGTGATCCCGCAAGCTGCGGAGTAGGCCGATGATTTCCAGCTCCGTTCTTTCGCGCGACTTCGCGTCGTCGCTCGTCGTGTTTCTGGTCGCCATACCGCTTTGCCTGGGGATTGCGGTGGCGTCGGGAGTTCCCGTGGCCATGGGCCTTATCTCCGGTATTGTCGGCGGCATCGTCGTTGGCCTTCTGGCCGGTTCTCCGCTTCAGGTCTCGGGTCCGGCGGCGGGCCTTGCCGTGATTGTATTCGGCTTCGTCGAGCAATATGGGATCGCCATGCTCGGCCCTGTCCTGATCGTCGCGGGATTTCTGCAGGTCGTTGCGGGGTTCTTGCGGATTGGCTCGTGGTTCCGGGCAATATCTCCTGCGGTCGTTCATGGCATGCTTGCAGGCATTGGCATCCTCATCATTCTTGGCCAGATCCATGTGCTGATGGGGGCAAGACCGGCCGCCGGCGGCATAGAGAACGTCACAGCCATGGAGCAGACACTTGCTCGTGTATGGGGTGCTGGGCTGACGCGGGAATCGGTTGCCCTTCTCGTGGGCTTGATTTCGCTGCTTGCCATGATTGCCTGGGAGAAGTTCAGGCCGAAGTCTCTGTTGCTGGTGCCTGGTGCTCTGGTGGGGGTGGCAGCCGGTACGATCTTGACAGCTGCGATGCAGCTGCCGATCGCAAGAGTGGAGGTGCCGTCGTCTCTCGTCGAAAGCATTTCGCTGCCGACGCTTGCAAACTTCTCCAGGATGGTCGAATCCGGCATCATTATGACGACACTGGTCATCGCGGTGATCGCCAGTGCGGAAACGCTGCTGTCGTCCGCCGCTGTTGATCGCATGCACGATGGCGTGCGGACCCGCTTCAACAAGGAACTGTTTGCCCAAGGCATCGGCAACGGGCTTTGCGGCCTGCTGGGTGCTCTACCGATCACAGGTGTCATCGTCAGATCGTCCGCCAATATTCAGGCCGGCGCACGCACCCGGGTGTCAGCCGTTCTACATGGTGTTTGGATCCTTGGGCTGGTGGCATTTTTACCGCAGTTGCTCGCAATGGTGCCGCTAACGGCGCTTGCCGCGGTGCTGCTCGTGACTGGATGGCGGCTGATCAGCCTCCATCACGTCCGGCACCTCTTCGACCATCACGGCTGGGTTCCCGTGGGAATCTGGACCGCGACGGTGGCGATGGTGGTGCTTCAGGATCTGCTTGTCGGCGTGGCGCTCGGCCTTGCGCTGTCCATACTGGAAATCCTTCCATATCTGCGTCGCAAACTTGCCATCGACAGGTTGGAAGATGGGGAAACCATCCATCTCGACCTCGTCGGCGTGGCGACATGCAAGGACGTTCCCACCCTGCTCAACATGCTGGAAACGCTTCCCGAGGGCCGTAAGATCAGGATCGCGGGCGCTCGCCTGCACTATCTGGATCATACGAGTGCCGAAACCCTGCGCGAATGGCTGAAACGACAGAAGAAATCAGGGCGCCGCGTGGAAATTGAGCATCCGCCAGCGGGACGTCATCGACGGCTGAAGCCGATCTTTGAACGTCTGTCGGAGGAAGTCGCCTGATTGGCGGATAACGTGTCAGGTATCTTGCGACGATGCCCTTGCCTCGCTCGTCGGGGCAAGGCGAGCAGAAGGAAGCGGAGAGCGAAGTCTCATTTTCGTTTCCATTGCTGTGGCCATACGAGATGCCGCACTGCGATCATGCCTTGTTGGCATTCAGTCTCTGTAGTTCCAGAAATAGAAAGCGCGTCTCAAGCAGATTGACGATACGCAAGACTGTTTCGACGGCGTCGAGCGGCTTTACGAGGAAGTCCTTGGCGCCCAACGAGAGCGCCCGCCTGCGGGTCTCGGTCGAAACATCCGCCGTAAGCACGATGACCGGTATGAAGGTTTGCGGGCCGGCGATGCGAGAGAAGGCTTCCAATAATTGGAAGCCGTCGACATGCGGCATCATGAGGTCCAGGAGAACGATGTCGGGCTGCAGGCTTCGAAACAGATCCCGTGCGTGGCGAGGATCGGATGTGGAGCTGATCTTGCCAAAGCCTTCGCGCTGCAAGAGGCGTGTCAGCAGGGCGATGTTGGCCGGTTCGTCATCGATGATCAGTATCTTCGCCTCGCTGGGGATGTCGATCGTCGTGCTCATTTGCATGCAAGGTCTTCCATTGTCCGTATGAGAAGGTGCAGGTCTAGGGGCTTGGTCAGATAGCCTGCAGCCCGAGCTGCCATGGCCTTCTGGCGGCTCGTATCCGTGGCATCGGCACTGATGATGATAACGGGGATTGCCTGCGTCCGTTGATCATTTTGCAATCGCTTAAGAACATCAAGGCCGCTGATGTCAGGAAGGTCGAGATCGAGAAGTATCAGATCGGGCCGATGCTGGACGGCAAGAGCAATACCCAATTCTCCGAGCATCGCCGGTATGACGCTGCATCCGAAGCTGCGCGCCATGACATTCTCGATCAGGTCAAGGCTTTGAGAGTTGTCCTCAATGCACAGGACCCTGGCAATTCCAACCCCTTTTGCATCCGTTGCCGTCATCTGCATCGGTTGGGTGTGCGCCATGTACTCATTACTCCCACCAGCAGGCAGATGGAGAGAAAAGATGCTCCCCTGACCCGAGGTCCGTAACAGCTCCAGCTCGCCACCCATTGCCGCCATCAGATGTTTGGACAAGGCGAGCCCCAATCCTGTGCCACTTGTTGCATTGCGATCTTTGCCGAGACGTTCGAAGGGCTGGAACAGACGCTTCATTTCGTCGGGAGAAATACCGCTTCCGGTATCACCGATATCGACCGCAAGCCGGCCGGACCGATCCCTTCGTGCAGCAACGATGACCTTGCCGCCAGCGTGATTGAACTTGATGGCGTTGGATAGAAGATTGAGGAGCACTTGCAGCAGCCGTCTCCGATCTGCATGCGTGTACGTCCCCACAAGCTGCGCATCGTCGAGATGCAGGCTGATGCTGCGTTCCTCCGCCAGCGGGCGGGCTAGCGCCAATGCTTCCTGCAAGGCTTCGGCCGCATCGATCGGCTCCAATACCAGATCCATCCGCCCGGCTTCGATCCTGGCGATATCGAGAACTTCATCGATCAGGCTCAACAGGTGCCGGCCGGCAGTCAGGATCTGCTTGACGGACGATTGGGTATCGGGATCGTGAAGGTCCATCTCGAGGATCTGGCCAAAACCCAGGATCGAGTTAAGAGGCGTGCGCAGCTCATGGCTCATGCGCGACAGAAATTCGCTTTTGGCTTGGCTTGCGCGCTCGGCCTCCCGCCGTGCCGAAAGCAGCGCTTCCTCCGCATTCTTTCGATCCGTCATGTCGCGGGTGATCTTGGAAAAGCCGCGCGACTTGCCTTGCTCGTCCCGAAGGGCGGTCACGACCACATTGGCCCAGAAGCGTGAGCCATCCTTGCGAATGCGCCAGCCTTCGTCCTCGACCCTGCCGTGGTCCTTGGCTTGCGAGAGCTCTTGCTGAGGATGGGTCCTGCGCGTTTCCTCGGGATAGAAGACCGAGAAATGCGTACCGATGACCTCGTCTGCCTCATAGCCGGTGATGCGTTCCGCTCCGCTGTTCCAGCTAACGACACGGCCAGCGTCATCAAGGCCGAAAATGCCGTAATCATGCACGCCGTCGACGAGGAGGCGGAAACGTTCCTCGCTTTCACGCAATTGACCTTCACGAGCCTTGAGCAGGCGCGCCGAATCTTCGAGTGCGGCCGCGAGCTCGCCGAGCTCATCGCGTGCCGTCGGGATGCGCTCAAGTTCCTGGCCGCCTGCAAGTTTGTGGGCGGCCTCTTTGAGCACCCCGACGCGTCGAACGATGCCGTTGGACATCAGCATGATGGCCGTAATGCCGCCTAGAAGTCCGAAGAGGGCGCCGAACAAGGTAATCCACTGCGAGCGGTCCCGGATGGCGTCGGCCTCGCCCGTGCGCACCGCCAGAAGCACATCTTCCCGCTCGCGCATCTCGTCGATCTTCGTTCGAAGCGTATCGAGCAGCACCTTGTTTTCTACAAGGGTTTTGCGAATGTCCTCCGTTGATGGCTGTCCAGCCTTGCCGGCTGTGTCACGGAGCGCGCTGAGACCCTTCAGCTTTTGAGTCACCAGCGGCTCCATCGCATCGAGCCGGGCAAGCTGCTCGCCGTCCCTGATCCTCGGCCGCATGGATGCAAAGACGCCGGGAAGCTCTAAGCGCGCCTTGTCGAACGGCGCAAGAAATGTCTCGTTGCCGGTGAGCAGATAACCGCGCACGCCGGAAGCCGCCTCGGCCAGAAGGGCGTGCAGCTCGAGAATATCGGATTGGATAGCGAGTGTAACCCGGACGTAATTTTCCGCTTTGCGGCTTTCGCGGTCCGCGAAAAAGACCGAAGTCAGTGCGATGAGAAAGCAGATCAACGGCACGGCAATGACGATCAATCCCTTGAAGGCGAGGGGTTGATCGAGAAAGCGCCTCGAAAGCGAGGTAAAGAGACGCCGGTGGATCATAGGCGCTCCCGATCGACCAGCCCGGCTCTCACGGCAACGACGGCTGCTTGCGTTCGATCGGTGACGCGAAGCTTATAGAGAATGCGCTCGACATGTACTTTGACCGTGCCCGGCGAAATCGCCAACGCCTTGGCAATTTCCTTGTTCGTTTCACCGGTCGTCAGACGCTCAAGGATCTCTCGCTCGCGCACGGTCAATTTCTCGATCGCACCTTCGTCGGTCGCCTCAGGCGAAACGCGACGCAATAAGCGGCGCATCAGCTCGATATTGAAAAAGGACTGCCCGGCGGCGACATTGCGGATCATCTGCAGCAGTTCGTCGCGCCTGATATCTTTGAGCGCATAGCCGCTTGCTCCGGCTTTGATGGCGGCTTCCAGATAGTCGACGCTGTCATGCATGGTCAGCATGATGACGCGGGTGTCGGGCGATTTGAGGCGTATCTCGGCAGCCGCCTCCAGCCCATCCATGCCGGCCATGCGTATATCGAGCAGGGCGATATCCGGCCGGATGACGTAGCAAAGCGAGACGGCCGTTTGGCCATCGGCGGCTTCGGCGATGACCTCAAGATCATCAGCCGTTGTCAGGATGGCCTTAAGGCCGGAGCGGGCAAGATCGTGATCGTCTGCGATCAATATTCGATGGCGCTTCAAGAGAGCTCTTTCATGGGGTTGGGAATGGGGGCTTGTGCGACGACGACAGTCCCCGTGCCAGGCGTTGAATGGATAGTCAGTGAGCCGCCGATCAACGCCATTCGTTCGCGCATGGCGGACAGGCCGACACCCCCTCCTTCCTGATCGTTGAAGGCGGGAGCAACGGCAATACCACGACCATTGTCGGTTACGGTGAGGCAAACGGACTGCGGACTTTCCAACGCGATCCGCAAATCGATCCTGCTGCATCCGGAGTGTTTGGTGGCATTGGCCAGTGCCTCCTGAGCGACCCTGTAAAACGTAACCTCCAGCGGACCGGCCAGCCGCCGCCCGTTCAGGTCCGACCGAAACTGAACATCCATATTGGCAATGCTGTCGAGCCGTGCCCGCAGCGCCGCCTCGAGCCCGAGATCGTCGAGCTCGGCAGGGCGAAGTGCTGCAATCGCGCCTCTCACATCCCGAATGGACGATCGAGCGATTTCGATGCCGCTTTCGATCGCCCGTCTTGCCGTGTCCGCATCATCCATTGCAACGCCGGCTGCTTCCAGGTGAAAAAGCAGGCTGACAAGCGACTGGGCGACGCCATCGTGCAGGTCATAGGCGATCCGGCGGCGTTCCTGTTCCTGTGCGCCGATCATGGCCTCCACCAGGCGGGCCAGTTCACGCTCCCGTGCCTGAAGATTAATCGTCAGTTGCTCGCGGACGGCGTGCTGACGCTCGGCCGCCAAGGAACCGGCAAGCTGATCCGTGACGATCTGGATCGTCTTGCGATCGTCCTCGTGAATGGGAAAAGCGGACCGCGACAAGGCCAGTTCCAACTGTTCTATGCCCATCCATGCCGCGCCGATGAATCGCATCTCGACGGTATCGGCAGTTGGTGGGCTTGACCCTGCACCGTATTGCCAATTTTCCCCGGTCTGCGAATGGATCGAAGCCCTGTTCGCACCGGCAAAGCCCGCAATCGCGGATAGGACCTCGTGCACGGAGGTTTTCCATGGCGAACGGTCGAGCATGGAGCGGACGTCGACGATCAACCTCAGGCGGGCGGCCTTGGCTTCGGCATCTCTGTAAAGCCGCCGCAATTCGCGAATGGGGGATGCCATTGCACCCTCGTTTGCCTCTTCCATCTGCTTGCCGATCCTTCGAACGTCCTGATAGCCCTAGATAGTATGCCTATCCGTCACGGTGCATAGGCCATTCGGCATATTCGATTGGCGCCATCCAGCAGACGCGACACGGGAGGCGGCAGACCATCTCTTGGAAGCCGGCGCAAGTGCTGCCGGAAGACAAGACCCAAGATGGAGACTGAAATGATAAGACACATGCTTGCCGCTTCCGTGATCGCTCTGATGGCGACCCCGGTTCTCGCAAGCGAATGCGCGCCGATCACCAAGCCCCAGGTGGAGCAGCTGTTCGACCGCTGGAATGCTTCGCTCGCAACGCTCAACCCCGACAAGGTGATCGAGAACTATGCCCCGGACGCGGTGTTGCTGCCAACCGTTTCGAACAAGCCGCGCCTGACGCAGGAGGAGCGAAGGGACTACTTCGTCGAATTCCTGAAAAAGCATCCGCAGGGCAAGATCGATAGCCGCACGATCAAGATCGGCTGCAACAAGGCGACCGACACCGGAACCTACACCTTCACCTTGAAGGACGGCTCCAAGGTGCCCGCACGTTACACCTTCACCTACGAGTTCAAGGACGGCAAGTGGCTGATCTCGACGCACCATTCGTCTGCCATGCCGGAAAAGCACGCAAGCTGATTAGCCACGAGGGAAGCGCCGGATTGTCCGGCGCTTCCTGTGCAGGCATAAGTTGTTAATCTCGCAAGCACGTTAAAGCCGTTTCCTGTTCTCGGTGACCGCTACATCTGTCCGAGTTCGTGGCTAACGGCGTTCCGTGAAATCCAAAATTCAATTGCAGATGCATTGGCAGCGGGAAGCAGGAATTGAATTGATTTGCCCCCCGGACGAGGGAATCTGGTTCGAGATTGCGGAATATCAATTGTTACAGAGGTTTACGCAATTTCGAGAATGGGGGCGATGGTTCGGCACCTTTCAAGAGCTTCCGGTTCGGGGTACTCTTCGTCGACAATTGCGTCTGGTGGAATAACCTATGCCGATGGCACCGGTTCTGGCGATCAGACCTTGGCGAACGAGGTTCATTGCCTTGGACAGAAGTCGCATATCGTGTTTCCTCTTAGATAGCCGAGCTGTGGGAAAGAACGAAATGGCGCCAGCCACCGAATTCGGTGATGTCTCGTGCGCCTACGACCGCATGGGCCTCGCATAAGAATCCGGTGATGCAATCGCCATCATCGAGCATGATCTTGCCAACGCCCAGCGGTGCCGGAATTTTTTGGACGAAACGTGCAAACGCCTCGGCTGGCAAAGCCCAAACCTCGACTTCCACGCCGGCGCCGGAAAAATGTGGTTCTCGGACCAGCCCAGGCTTGGGCGGCACGGTGTCTGGGAGTGCGAACAGGCGATAGCTGTTGTCGGTTCGGCAGGTCTTTAGTTTATATCCTCCAACACGGGTTAGTTCATGATTGAGCGGCATATCGGTCAGATGTGCGCCGACGACAACGATTGGGAGCATATCGTCCGGGACGGGCTCGACGCGGCTTGCCTCGGGCAGGGTGGCGGTGCGGTCCTTGCCCATTCCGGCGCCGAGTGTCCGATGCATGGCATCGGCAAAGGGTGCGAGCGCATCATCGGTGAAGGCAGGTCCGACGAACATCACACCGGCGGGCAGATGCCCCTTGGCATCGAAGCCCGCGGGAACGGCGATTGCCGCGCAATCAAGCAGATTGGCGAAATTGGTATAGCGGCCGAAATGGCTGTTCCTGACGATCGGATCGGCCTGCATCTCCTCGACCGTATAGGTCGTGGGCGATGTCGGCAGCATCAGGAAGTCGACCTTCTGCCATTCCGCCTTCGTCTTTTGCCGCAATGCCTCCAGCCTGTATTTGCCCTCGAAGGCGGCGACCGCGTCGTAGCCCCTTGCCCCTTCGATGATGGTTCTGACCGTCGGATCGAAATCGCCGGCGTTGGTGGCGAGGAAATCCTTGACCGCCGCCAGGCGCTCGGCGACCCAGGGGCCGCTGTAGAGAAGTTCGGCTGCTTGTCGGAAAGGGGCGTAGTCGAAGGGCACGATCTCGGCGCCGAGCGATCTCGCCCTGTCGATAGCCGCATCGTAGAGGGCCTCGACTTGGCCGTTGCCGTAGAACTCACGCTCGGCTCCTTCGAGCACGCCGACGCGCGGGCGTGTTGCCGGCAGGGCCGCCGGTGTTGCTGCCCGCGAGAAGGGATCGCGCCCGTCATAGCCTTCCATGATCCGGCGAATGGTGATGCCATCACCGACGGTCGCGGCGAAAACCGTGACGACGTCGACGCTGCGGCAGGCCGGCACCACGCCGACATTGGGAACGAGCCCCGGTGTCGGCTTGATGCCGACGAGATTGTTGAAGGCAGCCGGTACCCGGCCGGAGCCCGCCGTATCGGTCCCGAGCGAGAAACTGGCAAGACCAGCGGCCACGGCGACCGCCGAACCGGAACTGGAGCCGCCGGAGACATAGGCGCGATCGAAAACCGAGCGGGGCGCGCCATGGGGCGAACGCGTGCCGTTGAGGCCGGTTGCGAACTGGTCGAGATTGGTCTTGCCGATGACGATGGCGCCGGCTGCCCTGAGGCGCGCGATCACCGTCGCATCCACCTCGGGATGATAGGCAAAGGCCGGGCAGGCCGCTGTCGTCGGCAGGCCGGCAACGTCGATATTGTCCTTGACCGCAAAGGGAATGCCCCAGAGCGGCAGGCTGTTGGGTTCGGGTGCCTTCGCCAGCAAGTCCCGGGCTGCCTGTCGCAGGGCCTCTGGAGATGTCAGGGTGATGAATACAGCCGGATCGTCGGATGCCTTGCATCGTTCGATAATCTCCTCCACCAGGTCGAGCGGCGAGAGACCTGCTTTGTAGGCGTTTCGCACCGAAGTGAGATCGAGAATGGTGGGCAGCATCAGATTTCCTCCAGAATGACGAGCACGTCGCCGGCCTTGACGTTGCGCCCCGGTGCGGCGCGCAGATCGCGGACGCGGCCCGCGGCATGGGCAGTGACGTTGATTTCCATTTTCATCGACTCGATGATGGCCAAAGTATCGCCGGCTGCAACCGGCTGGCCTTCCTCGACGAGTATTTTCCAGACATTGCCGGGGACCGCGCTTTCGATGCCGAAGCAGCCTTCCGGCACATCTCCGGCAAGAGCGGGACCTGATCCCTCGTCAACCGAGAAGCTGTCGAGCCCCAGCTCCTTCCAGCGCCGTCGTTCTTCCTCGAAGGCGCTTTGCTGCCTCGACTTGAAGGTATGGATCGCCGCCGCCTCGCGTGTGAGGCTGGCCTCGTAGGCGGCATAGGAGAATTCCGTCTCCTCGATCCTGATCGGATAGCCACCATGCGGGAAGGCCGCACGCGCTTCATTCAGCTCCTCGTGGCTGACGGGGAAGAAGCGGATCTGGTCGAAGAAGTTGAGAAGCCACGGCTTATTCCTGGCGAAGGCCGGCGTCTGCCGCCAGCTGTTCCACACCTGGATCGTCCGGCCAAAAAGCTGGTAGCCGCCGGGTCCTTCCATGCCGTAGATGCACATATAGGCGCCGCCGATGCCGACGGCGTTTTCCGGTGTCCAGGTGCGTGCAGGATTGTATTTCGTCGTCACCAGCCGGTGCCGCGGATCGATCGGCGTTGCAACGGGTGCACCGAGATAGACATCGCCAAGGCCGAGCACCAGATAGCTGGCGTCAAAGACGATGTCGCGTACCGCCTGCTCGTCGGGCAGGCCGTTGATGCGGCGGATGAACTCGATGTTGGAAGGGCACCATGGCGCATTCGGGCGCACGAGCTCCTGATATTTGCGCATGGCAAGTTCGGCCTGCGGATCGTTCCAGGAGAGCGGCAGATGCACGATCCGGCTTGGGACCTTCACCTGATCCGCCGTCGGCAGGTCCGCCTCGATCTCGCTCAGGAGGCCAAGGAGGCGTTTGCGCGTCAGTGTCGTCCCGTCATAGTGGATCTGCAGCGAGCGGATGCCTGGCGTCAAATCTATGATGCCGGGCAGGCGTGCGTCGACGATCGCCTGCGTCAGCAGATGCACGCGCAGACGAAGCGCGATGTCGAGCGTCATCGGCCCATATTCGATCAGCAGGTTGTCATCGCCCTGCCGGCGATAGACGACAGGCACCGGTCCGTCCCGGCTCTCGCCGATGATCGCCGTTCCGGTCTCTTCGGGCGCGCGGCGAACCGTCGGGCCGGCGATGGCGTCCTCGCGGCGTGCCACCGGGTGAAAGCGGATTTTGTCGCCCGGCTTGAACTGGCCCATCTTCCATTGTTCGTCGCGCGCAATGACGGCCGGGCAGACGAAACCGCCGAGGCTCGGTCCGTCGGGACCCAGAATGATCGGCATGTCGCCCGTGAAATCGATCGCGCCGATCGCATAGGCATTGTCGTGAAGGTTGGAGGGGTGAAGGCCGGCCTCGCCGCCGTCGCTGCGTGCCCATTTGGGTGTAGGCCCGATCAGGCGCACACCGGTGCGGGCGCTGTTGAAATGCACCTCATAATCCGTCGAAAACAGGGTCTCGATATCGTCATCCAGAAAGAAGTCCGGCGCGCCATGCGGCCCGTAGACGACGCCGACCTCCCAGCTCCGGGTGAGGGCTGCGGGCATCGCCGCTGGTTTGATATGAAGTTGGGGGGTGCGCGCCAGCCGCAGCACATGCCCGGTCTGGAGCGTGCCGGTGGCGTGGCCTCCGAACTGGCCGAGGCCGAAGGTCGCCCTGGAGCCGAGCATGAGCGGCGCGGCAAAGCCGCCCGCTACCGCGAGATAGGAGCGTTGGCCCGGGCCGTCTATGGCGCCAATGGCAAGCGTCTGCCCTGCCTTGGCGATGACGGCCTCATCATGAGGTAATGGAACGCCATCGAGGGTCATCGGCATGCGAGCGCCCGCAAGCGCGATCGTCACGTCGCAGAAGATCTTGAGCACCGGCCCCGAGACGGTCAGCTCAAGGGCCGCGGTCTCGTCGGCGTTGCCGACCAGTCTGTTTGCGTGGCGGAACGAGCGCTCGTCCATCGGGCCGCTCGGCGGCACGCCGACATGCCAGAGCCCCAGCCTGCCGGGGAGTTCCTGGATGCTCGACTGCGCGCCGGGCGCCACCACCTCGATCACATCGGGCACGAAGGGAAAATCCTTGAGCGCCGTCGTCGCCACTTTGCCGCTGGCGAGCAGATCCGATCCGGCGATCGCCTTCAGATAGTCGAGATTGGTTTCGATGCCGCAGATGGAGCTTTGCGAAAGTGCGGTTTTGAGTTTCTCGATCGCCGCCGGCCGGTCCTCGGCAGCGACGATCACCTTGGCGAGCATCGGGTCGTAGAAGGGCGTGACTTCCGTGCCCGTCTCGATCCAGCCGTCGACGCGCGTGTCTTGCGGGAAGGTCACTTCGGTCAAAAGGCCGGCGCTCGGCCGGAAGCCCGCATGCGGCATTTCGGCATAGATGCGCGCCTCGATCGCCGCACCCTTCGGAACAAGCCGGTCATTGCCTGATATCACCTCTTCGCCGGCGGCCTGGCGGATCATCCATTCGACGAGATCGATGCCGTAGACGGCCTCGGTGACCGGATGCTCGACCTGAAGCCTCGTATTGACCTCGAGAAAGTAGAATTCCTCGCGTGCCGGATCATAGATGAATTCGACCGTGCCGGCCGAGCGATAGTGCGCGGAGGTGCCGAGCGCGACCGCCGCACCATGCAGGCGTTCGCGCACGGAGGGCGAGAGGCCTGGCGCGGGTGTCTCCTCGATCACTTTCTGGTTCCGGCGCTGCAGCGAGCAGTCGCGCTCGCCAAGCGCGATCACGCGGCCCTTGCCGTCGCCGAAGATCTGCACCTCGACGTGCCGGGCATTGGAAACGAAGCGTTCCAGATAGACACGGGCATCGCCGAAGCTCGCCCTGGCGGTGCGCTGCACGCTGTCGAAGGCAGCCTTCAGGCTGCCGGCATCGTCGCAGAGCTGCATGCCGATACCGCCGCCGCCGGCCGTCGACTTCAGCATGACCGGGTAGCCGATCTCCGCCGCGGCAGCGAGGGCCGCCTCGCTGGTTTCGACGAGGCCGCTGCCGGGAAGCAGCGGAACCCCGCTGCTACGCGCCAGTTCTCGCGCCGTGTGCTTCAGCCCGAAGGCGGCGATATTGTCGGGCGTCGGCCCGATGAAGGCGATGCCTTCCCCTGCCAGTCGTTCGGCAAAACCGATATTTTCCGAAAGGAAGCCGTAGCCGGGATGTACGGCCTCGGCGCCCGTTGCCTTGCAGGCGGCAATGACGGCATCGATATCGAGATAGCTTTCGAGAGCCGGCGCCGGGCCGAGCCTGACGGCTTCGTCGGCGATCAGGGAGGCCTTGGAGAAGCGGTCCGCATCGGAGTAAACCGCGACCGAGGCAATGCCCATGCGTTGCAGGGTCCCGATGATCCGCACCGCGATCTCGCCGCGATTGGCGATCAATATTTTCTTGAACATCTCAAGCCTCGCCGTCCCATACGAGTACGCGGATCGGCGTCGGGTCGAAGCCGTTGCAGGGATTGTTGATCTGCGGGCAATTCGAGATGACCAGGAGCACGTCCATCTCGGCCCTCAGTTCGACATAGTCGCCGGGAGCGGAGATGCCATCGACGATCGTCATTTCGCCTGTGGGTTCGATCGGCACGTTCATGAAGAAATTGATGTTGGGTACGACGTCGCGCTTGCCCATCCCGTGCCTGGAGACTTCGAGCACGAAATTGTCGCGGCAGGCGTGAAGATATTTCGTGCCATGGCCGAAGCGCACGGTGTTGCTTTCGCAGGAGCAGGCGCCGGCCGAGGTGTCATGACGGCCGCAGCTGTCGGCGGTCATGGTCAGCATGACGCGCCCCTCGTTGGAGATGATGCGAGTGCCCGTGGTGATGTAGGCGGCACCCTGTTCGCGCATCGTGTCCTGGTTGGAATAGCGCTCGGAATAATCCCCGGCATTGTAGAACAGCGTGTCGATCGCCTGCTGGCCGTAGCTGTCCTCGATGCGCAGCGTCTGGCCTTTGCGCACGATGGTCGAAAACGGCGCCTCGGCGGCGATGAAATGATCCTGCACCGCCTTGTCGAGTGTGCGGGAAGGCGCGGTCTGGATGAAATCGCTCATGATCTTCTCCCGGCTCAAAGATTGGCGAAGGCGTTGTTCTCGAAGCCGCGCACGGCTTCGGCGGTGGCAGTCCGGCAGAGATCGTCGGACGCGACGGGCCGGGCAGCCAGGCGGCTGATGACAACAGGCTTCGGCGCATAATGCGGGCTTGGATCGAGTGGGTGCGGGCAATTGGAAAAGCCGACGATCATGTCCATCTCGGCGCGAAGGTGGACATAGTCGCCATCATGCGAGAGTTCCGGCTTCCATGCGAACTTGCCGTCCGCATCGACGCGGACGGGTGCGAAAAGCGCAAGGGCTGCGGGAATGTCGCGCCGATCCAACCCGGCCTTGGTCGCAAGCAGGATGAAATTATCGCGGCTGTTGCGCTTGCCTTCGCCAAATTTGGCGAGGGTAGAGGCGGCGGTGGAGCCTCCCATCAGGCAATCATGGGCGCCTGAGGAATCCTCGGTCACCGAGAACATGACGCGCCCCATGTCGGAAAAGATCACCCGGCCCTTCGACAGCGCCGTCGTCCATTGCATCTTGACGGTATCGACGAGGTTCAGCCGCTCGCTTTTATCCGCTTCGTTCCAGGCAATCAGCGATACGGTGGAAAAACCCTGCTCCTGCGCGATACGCAAGGTCTCGCCCGTCTTGATAGGTGTCGACCAGTACCAGCCGCCGGGCAGGATTTCCCGGTGGACGACAAGGGTGGGGTCGACGGACGGGGCTGGAAGCGGACTTGGCGCCGGCAATGCCTTGGGCGCGAATTTGAGCCCCTTCCTCTGATGATCTTCATATCGCGCGCGATTGGCGGCGATTTCTTCCGGCGAACGTCTGACGTGCTGCATGGCTAAAAGTCTCCCGACGGTGCCAGGTCGTCCCGGCGGTGCCCCAGGGAAGAGACCGGGCCGTCCCGGTCGGGGCCAAAGATCGAGGCTGTGCCGGCGATGCGCGGCGGCCAGATGGAAATGTCCTTGGTGATTGTCGCGCCGTAGCGCTCTTTTTCTTCCGGCCGATCGCGGCGGCGCTCGAAGGCGACGACGCGGGTGGCAAGCGTGAAGGCCTCGCGCATGTCATGGGTCACCATGACGACGGTCATCTGCGTCTCGTGCCAGAGGCGCTTCATCAGCGTATGGATTTCGGCGCGGATGCCCGGATCGAGCGCACCGAAAGGTTCGTCGAGCAGCAGCACCTTGGGGCGCATGATGAGCGCCTGGGCAAGCGCCAGGCGCTGCTGCATGCCGCCTGAAAGCTGGGCCGGATATTTGTTCTCCGCGCCGGCAAGACCGACTTCGGCAAGTAGCGCGCGCGCCTCGTCGATGGCGCTGCGGCGAGCCTGGCCGAAGAGCCTTGCCTTGTAGCGCGAGGCGGCAAGCTCCTTGCCGAGCAGCACGTTGCCGAGCGCCGTCAGATGCGGAAAGACCGAATAGCGCTGGAAGACCACGCCACGATCGGCGCCCGGTTCCAAGGGAAGGGGTGCGCCGTCGAGAAGGATCGTGCCCCGCGTCGGCTGTTCCTGCCCGAGCAGCATGCGAAGGAAGGTGGATTTCCCGCAGCCGGAGGGGCCGACGAGCGCGACGAAGGCGCGCGAGGCGACGGTCAGCGACACATCCTCGAGCACGATCTGGTCGCCATATTCCTTCCAGACCTTTTCGATTCTGAGTTCGCTCATGCCTGCTTCTCCAGTTCGGACCATGGGAAGACGGCGATGCGGACGCGATCGAGCAGGTAGTTCATCAGAACGGCGAGCAGCGTGATCCAGACGACATAGGGAAAGATCACGTCCATCGACAGATAGCGGCGGACGAGGAAGATGCGGTAGCCGAGACCGGAGTCCGACGAAATTGCCTCGGCGGCAATCAGGAACAGCCAGGCCGGGCCGAGCTGCAGCCTGAGGCAGGTAATGAGCCGCGGCAGGATCTGCGGCAGCACGACCCGAAGGGCGATCTGCCAGGAGGAGCCGCCAAGCGTCTCGGCCTTGACGATCTGTTCGCGCGGCAGTTCCAGCGCCTTCAGGGCGAGATCCCGGACCATCGTCGGTGCGACGCCGATGACGATCAGCGCGATCTTCGAGGTTTCCCCAAGACCCATGACGATGAAGAGGATGGGCAGCAATGCCAGCGGCGGCACCATCGAAATGACGGCGACGAAGGGTGACAGAAGCGCCCTCACATAAGGCAGCATGCCGATCAGCATGCCCAGGCAAAGCGCGATCGCCGTCGATATGCCAAGGCCGGAGAGCAGCCGCACCAGGCTTGCACCGGTATCCGACCACAGCAGATAGTCCCCCGTACGCGGATCGGCGATGAAGGCCATGCGGTTGATGGCGTCGGCAAAGCCCGAAAAATTGGGAAGCAGCTTGTCATTGGCATTTTCGGCAAGCCTTGCGGCAGAACCGATCGAATAGGCGATGATCAGCAGCGCAAAGGGCAGAAGTGTCAAGGCAAGCTGCGCACCGGGACTTGGCTTGGTATTGATCCAACGCATGAAGAGCTCCGCGGAAGGAATGGCTGGCGGCGCTGGCGCGCCGCCGTTCAAGAAGGCTCAGAGCAAGCCGTCGGCGGCGGGTTTCATGTAGGCGTCGGTGAAGCGAAGCTTGATGTTCTTGCTGTCGCCAAGCACCTTGCCGTCGGGCATTTCGATGCCGATGACATCGGCGGAAGGCGCGCCATTGCCGAGCAACCCCTTCTGGAAGAGGAAGTTGCGCACCAGGTCCATGGTCTTCGGCAGGTTCAGCGAGGTGGTGAAGGTGAGCGCGTCGGCGGGCTTGTCGAAAAGCCGCGTTGCCGCGAGCTGCGCTTCGAAGCCCTTGAGGTCGGTGCCCGACGCCTTGCCCATGGCCTCGCGGGCAGCCTTGCCTTCCGGCGAGTCGGCCTTCATGAGTGCGGCCGTTTCATACCAGATGCCGGCGAGCGCCTTGCCGAAATTCGGGTTGTCCTTCAGCACATTGCTGTTGGCGACCATCAGGTCGATGATTTCGCCCGGCACCTGCGAACTGTCGAAGACCTTCTTTGCCGTCGGGTCCTCGAGGATGGTCGAAACCAGCGGGTTCCAGGTGACGACAGCGGAAACATCAGGCGTCTTGTAGGCCGCGACCATGTCGGCGTCCGAGGTGTTGACGACCTTCACGTCGCGTTCGCTGAGCTTGATGCTGTCGAGCGCGCGGGCGAGCAGATAATGCGAGACGGAATATTCGACGAGGTTGACGTTCTGGCCCTTGATGTCGGCGAGATTGGCCTTGTCCTTGAGGATGACGGCGTCGTTGCCGTTCGAGAAGTCGCCGACGATGACCGCTGTGGTGTCGACACCGCCCGCCGCCGGAATCGACAGGCCGTCCATATTGGTCAGCGTCACGGCATCGAATGCGCCGGCGGTGTACTGGTTCATCGACTCGACATAATCGTTGAACTGGGTGACCTCGATATTGATGCCGTATTTGTCGGCCCATTTCTTGACGATGCCATGATCGGCGGCATAGCCCCAGGGCATCCAGCCGACATAGATCGACCAGGCAACCTTGAAGCTGGTCTTCGGTGCAGCGCTGGCGACGGAGCCGAGCCCGAGGGCAAGCGACACGGACAGGGCTGTGACGGAAAGGATTTTCGAAAAAGTCTGCATTGAAATTCCCCTTTTGCTTTTTTCAAAAAGGGATCGGCAAAGACCATCGCGCCGCCAATCCCTTGGCTTACGAGGTCTCCCGGGCTTTTATCCCGCCGTGCATCCGGTGGGATTTCTCCCCCAGCCGGTGGTGGCTCTCGGACCAGACACGCCTCTGTGTGAAGCGCCGGAACCCTAGCCACCAACTCGACAGACACAAAGCAAGTGGCGTGCCAGATCATAACTTATTGATTTTGTTTGAGGAAGGGCGCCACGCCGTTGATGAAAATTTCGGCAATCTGAAAATTTGCACGAAGAATGTGCGATTTTGAAGGGCGCGCTGGTTCCTCGTTAGGCAGCGGAAGTGGTAAGCAGTCCCATCAGGACGCGCGCTCGATCTAGCGGGTTCAATGCTTCAAAAGCCATCATTCCAACTGATCTCTCGCAAAAGCAATCAGACTCTCAACGTGGTCAGCGACAGCGAGGCGTGTTTGTTGGGCATCGCCGCGTTCCAATGCTTCGATGATGAGCAGATGTTCTGTCGAATCCGGCTTGAGCCGATCTTTCAGCCGATCGATCTCGAACAGGCGCGTGGTGGCGCGCAGTTCCCGCAAGACCTTTGCCATGACCGCGTTGGCGCAATGGTCGATGATGAGATTGTGCAGATTGTCGTCCGATACCCAATGGGCATCTGTGTGATAAGCCGTTGCGTCGAGAAGATCGTTGATTTCACGCCTGACGACGATCAGTTGCCGGCGCGGGATGTTGGGGATTGCCAACACGGCTGCTTCAGGTTCAATCAAAAGTCTCAGGCGCAGGCTCTGCAGATATTCGCCAATATCGACACGGCGAACAACGTAGTTGCGGCCGTCTCCCTTGCGTACCGAGCCTTCACCTTCCAGCCGCTGCAGGGCTTCACGCAAAGGAGTCCGGGAAATGCCCAGGGCCTCGGCAAGCTTCGCCTCGACGATGACCTGGCCGCCTTTCAGCCGGCGATGGCGTATCATGTCCGACACGGCCTTGTATGCGAGCGAGGCGAGATTGTGCTGTCCGCTAGTCGATGTAACATCCTGCAGGGTTAAAATGTCGCTCACCTTTTCCTCGCTCTGCGCATAGCCGACATCGCTGGCAACGAACGGCTTTCCTTGGCGCAATTGGTGTTACATATGATAGCCGAACTCATGAAGAAGCAAAAAGGGGATACATGGACGACCGGATGGACGATGCGGCCGAGGAAAGCCTGGCTGAGGAAACCTATCGGCTGCTTCTGGCAGAAATTCTCTCGGCTCGGCTTGCAGGCGGATCGGTGGTGCAGCAAAGGCGGCTGGCAAGTCGATATGCCGTATCCCGCTCGCCGATGCGCCATGCGCTCGGACGCCTCGAAGGCGAGGGGCTGCTTGTCCGCAACGATAAGGGCGTACTGTGCGTGCGCGTCATTACCTTGAAGGATTATCTCGATAGCCTTGCGATGCGCATGTTGCTGGAACCCAGCGCGGCCGCGGTCGCGGCGGGGCGCATGCCGGCGACGACACTGCATTCGCTGGAAGCGATGCTCGATGCAATCGAGGCGGATGCCGAGCCGGATCCGGAATTTGTCTGGCAATTCGACGATGCCTTGCACATGTCGATTGCCGATGCGAGCGGTAATGGTTTCATGGCGGCAACGATCAGCGAAATGCGCCGCTATACCACGATCTTCGAGCGGCAGATGGCTGTCGTCCGGGCCAAGCCCGGCGTTGCCGAGCATCGCGACATTCTTGCCGCCTTGGCGGGCAGCGATCCCGAGGCCGCGCGTCAAGCGATGACGCGTCATCTCGAGGCGGTTCGCCAAGGCGTTCTCACAAATTTCTGACGGCAATCGAGTCATCTCTTGCATCGATGGGAAAGTGTTGTATAAAACTGGGATCCCAGATGAATGCAAGTGTCTGGGCATAACAAAAATAACTCCAGAGGTCAGCATGTTTCGATTTTCAATGTCACGCGGCCTGCTCGCCGCTTCGCTTCTATCCTTGACGACATCAGTCGCTTTCGCCCAGTCCTGCACGCCGAAGGTTGCGGCAGGCGATTTGATCGCTCCCGGCAAACTCGTCATGTCGACGAACCCGACCTTGCCGCCCCTGCAATTCGTCGATTCCAGCGGCGATCTGAAAGGCATGCGCATCGAACTTGGCACCGAGATCGCCAAACGCCTCTGCCTTGAGCCCGAATATATTCGCATCGAGTTTTCCGCCATGGTGCCGGGCCTGCAATCCGGGCGCTGGGATATGATCGATACCGGTATTTTCTTTACCGAAGAACGTGCCAAGATCATGCAGATGATCCCTTACGAGGATCAGGCGATCAGTGTCTCCGTCGCGCCGGGTTACGACAAGAAGATCGCCGGCAAGGACGATCTGGCCGGCATGACGATCGGTGTGGAAATCGGCGGCTTCGAAGAAACCAAGACGCGTCTGCTCGACAAGGAACTGCGGGATGCGGGCAAGCCGGGCCTGACGATCCAGACCTTCGACAATTTCGCGCTTGCCTACCAGGCCCTTCGCGCCGGTCAGGTTCAAGGCGTGGTCTCGATCGATGCCGTTGCAAAGGACTACGATGCGCGCGGCGACTTCAAGCGCGCCGTGAGCGGCCTCTATCCTGCCCCTGTCGCTCTTGCCTTTAAAAGCCCCAAGCTTGCCGATGCCGTTTCGGCGACCTTGAAGGAGATGAAGGCTGATGGTTCGCTAAAGACGTTGTTCGACAAGTATGGCTTGCCGATGGTGACGGGCGACTATTCCGTGAAGGGGCCCGGCCGCTGATTGGACTGATCGGTCCATCGGAAGGGCTGCGCGCGGCTTGGCCGCGCGCTTCGGAAGGAAGGTTACGTTCATGCAGCTTTGGAGCTGGTCGGGTTTCTTCGGATACCTCTTCAACCCGTTCATTCTCGGGGGTGTCTTCACCACTATATGGCTGACGGTGGTCTCGCTGAGTGCAGGCCTGATCCTCGGATTCGCCCTGGCATTGATGCGGCGTTCGAAGGCGCGTCTGGTTCAGCTGGTAGCCAAGGCCTACATCTGGCTTTTCCGTGGCACGCCGTTGCTCGTCCAACTGATCGCCATCTACACGGCATTGCCGCAGTTCGGCATCCGCTTTTCGGTTGTCGAGGCGGCGCTGATCGGTCTGGCGCTCAACGAGGCGGCCTATCTGGCCGAGATCATTCGTGCCGGTATCGAAGCCGTCCCCGAAGGGCAGGCGAGAGCCGCTCGCGCGCTCGGCATGACCGAGCGTCAGATCATGCGCCATATCGTCATGCCGCAGGCGTTCAAGGTCATCATTCCGCCGCTTGGAAACTCGGTCAACGGCCTTCTCAAAACGACGTCGGTGACCTCGGTCATCTCCATGGAGGAACTTCTGCGCCGCACCCAGGTCCTCATCCAGGAGCGCTTCATGGTGCTGGAGCTCTTCTCGGTAGCCGCCATCTACTACCTCCTTTTGACTACGCTCTGGGACTTTTTCCAGAGCCACATCGAGAAACGCTTCGGTCAGGCAGACTCCCGGCTGTCCATGACGGAAAAGCGCTAGAAGCAGGATAATCGACATGACCAAGAAATTTCGCGGTGTTTATACCGTGATGATCACGCCGCTGGACGAGCATGGTGCGGTGGATCTGAAGGCGCTTGCCGCCTTCACCGATTGGCAGGTTCGCCAAGGCATCCACGGATTGATACCGTTGGGGTCGACAGGAGAATTTCTCTCGCTCAGCGAAGACGAGCGCGATGGCGTTGCACGGACGGTGATCGAAACCGTGGCCGACCGTGTGCCGGTCCTGATCGGCGCCGGTGCGGAAGACACGCGGGAATGTGTTCGTCTGAGCCGCAAGGCGGAAGCGATGGGCGCAGACGGCGTCATGATTATCCCGCCTTTTTATTCGACCCCGACCGACGACGAACTGGTGCACCACTATCGCACCGTCGCATCATCGATCTCCATTCCCATCATGGTCTACAACAATCCCGCAACGGCCAATGTCGACCTGAAGCCGGAGCTGGTGAAGCGGATCGCTGAAATCGATGGCTGTGACTATATCAAGGAGTCGACGCTGGAGGTGACGCGCGTGCGTGATATCATCCGGCTTGCAGGCGACAATATGACAGTTTTCGGCGGCATTCTCGGCTTTGAATCCTTCGTCATGGGCGCGCAGGGCTGGGTGGCGGTCGCTTCCAACATCGCTCCAGGGCCGATGGCGCGTATTTTCGAATTGGTGGCCGACGAAAAGAAGATCGACGAGGCCCGCGCCCTCTATCTCCATTGGCTGCCGATCATTCAGGCCGTCGGCGGGCAGGCCTATGTTGCCGGTTCGAAGTCGCTGTTGCGGCATATGGGTTTTGGCGCCGGTGCGCCGCGCCCGCCGCGTCTGCCTCTACCCACTGAACAGGATGCGGCCATGAAAAAGCTGGTTCAGGATTTTGGCCTGAAATTCGACGCCTGAGGATGCCGTCCGTGTCACCCGCTCCTCGATCCGCAGCAGAGCCGACCATCGAATTCTTCGTCGATGGCCGTTCTCGTCATGCCGTGCACGGCATGACGATTGCCGCGGCGATCGAGGCCAGTGGGCCGCACGGTTTCTCGCGCGGATTGAAGGGCGAGGCGCGCGGGCTTTTTTGCGGCATGGGCGCTTGTCATGATTGTCTCGTGACCGTCGACGGCAAAGTCAGCCAGCGCGCCTGCATGACCACCGTCGAAGCTGGCATGCATGTTCATAGGCCATCTTCGCGTCCGGCTATCGCGTCCGGGCAAATTGCAAATCTCTGTGACGTCCCGGCATCTATCGCAACCATGGAGATGGATCTGCTGGTCATTGGCGCTGGACCAGCCGGTCTTGCCGCTGCAGAAGCGGCTGCCAGCGCCGGTGCGAAGGTAACGATCGTTGATGAACGCAAGATTGCAGGCGGCCAATACTATAAGCAGCCTGCGACGTCGACGGCCGTGGCGCAGCTGGAACACGACGCGCAGGCACGCGAAGGGCTGGACCTGATCCGAAGTGCCAGCAAGGCCGGCGTGACCCTGATCGGCGAAACGGTCGTCTGGGGCGCTGAAAACGGGGAAGGCGCTACCGTTATCGCCTGCTATCGCCCATCGGGCGCATTCTATTGCAGGCCTCGAATGATCGTGATTGCAACCGGCGCCTACGAGCGACCATACCCGGTGCCTGGCTGGACGCGCGCGGGCGTCATGACGACCGGGGCAGCGCAGACCCTCCTGAGAAGCTACGGTACGGTACCGCGCGGCAGGATCCTCATCGCGGGTAACGGGCCTCTCAATATCCAGGTCGCCAATGAGATCCATAGGGCGGGCGGCACGGTGGTCGCGCTGGTCGAAGCCGCAGCGCCGCCATGGTCGAAGCCTTTCGAGACTTTGAGCTTACTGAAGCTCGGTGGCGGCCTTGCCATCCACGGCGCCCGACAGCTTGCGATTTTGCAGGCAGCCGGTACCCCGCTCTACTGGGAGAGCAGGATTGCCTCCATTGATGGACCCGCCGGCGTCCACTCCGTTATCGTATCCGGCCCGAAAGGTGACAGGAAACTGGACGCAGATACTGTCCTTATCGGCGGCGGCTTTGCTTCCTCGAACGAGCTCGCGCGGCTACTGGGTTGCGGCCACGCAGTCGCCGATGGCGAGCTTGCGGTTACGAGCGCCGATGATGGCGAGACGACGCGTTCTCACATTCATGTCGTCGGCGAGGCTGCACGCTTTGGCGGTGCCCATATTGCCAGGGCGCAAGGCCGGCTGGCCGGGCTCGCGGTCGCGCGCAAGCTGGGTCTTGGCGGCACATCCGATCATGAAGCCGAACGCAGGCTTGCCCGCCATCGCGCTTTCCAGGTCGCTCTCTGGACGGCGTTCAAGCCGTCAACCGCCGATCGAGGCGGGGCGCTTGCTGATGAGACGATTATCTGTCGTTGTGAAGGCGTAACAGCCGGCACCTTGAAAGCGATCATTGCAAAAGGTGCAGCGGATATCGCCACATTGAAGCGACTTTCGCGCGCCGGCATGGGACGCTGCCAGAGCCGTTACTGTGGTCATATGCTGGCTAAGGTCGCAGGCGAGAGGCGCAACGCTGGAGAGACGCAGGGCTTTTTGGCGCCGCAAATGCCGTTGCGGCCCATTCCCCTGGCCGCCCTTGCAGTCGAAAAGCCCGAATGGGGAGGACACAAGCGCGCAATGCTGCCCGAGAAGCAGCCGTTGCAATCGGCTGAGCCTCTGCCGTTCTCGGAAACATCGACCTTGGTGATCGGGGCAGGGATCGCCGGTCTATCGACCGCGCTTTTTCTTGCACGCGAAGGTGAGGACGTTGCGGTTGTCGAACGTGCCTTTGCCAATTCGCTCGCCTCCGGAGGCAATGCTGGCAGCTTGCATGCGCAGCTTTTATCCTTCGATCACGGCGTGCGTGCCGAAGGTGGTGGCGGGCCGGCGGCGCAGACGCTGCCCTTGCAGCGCGATTCCATCGCCCTTTGGGCCGCCTTGCAGCGGGAGCTCGGCTGCGATTTTGAGATGAAGGTGACCGGCGGCTTGATGGTTGCCGAGAGCGAGGCGCATATGCGTTTCCTTGCCGATAAGGTCGCCGTCGAGCAACGCGCCGGTGTCGAGTGCCGCCTGATCGATCGAGACGAGTTGCGGTCTTTGGAGCCGGCATTGTCACCCGCATTCGTCGGGGCCGCCTATTGTCCGCAGGAAGGCAAGATCAACCCGCTCGTCGCGACACAGCATATCCTCGAGGCCGCTCGCGCAAGGGGAGCGCGCCTCATCGAAAAATGCGAGGTCGTCGCCATTGCGGCGCATGCCTCTGGTTTCGAGGTGGCGACGTCGCGCGGGACAATCAGAGCGAAACGCATCGTCAATGCGGCCGGCGCCTTTTCTTCGCGCATCGGTGCTATGCTTGGGCTCGACATTCCCGTCTTCGGCGCACCGCTGCAGATGGTCGTCACGGAGGCGGCTGCCCCATTGATAACCTGCCTCGTTGCTCATGCCGATCGCCATCTGACATTGAAGCAGGCAAGCAACGGCAATTTCATCATCGGCGGCGGCTGGACGGCGGGCCTCGATCCAGTGCATCAGCATCCCCGCCCGCTGCTGTCGAGCCTTGAAGGTAATCTCTGGGTGGCCCAGCATGTGGTGCCGGCGCTGCGCAAACTCCATGTGATCCGTAGCTGGGCGGCGATGAATATCAATATCGACGGCGCGCCCATCCTCGGCGAACATCCGCTGCAACCCGGCTTTTTCAACGCCGTGACCTCCAACGGCTATACGCTCGGCCCCCTGGTCGGCCAACTTACCGCCCAGATCGTCCTTGGCCGCGAGACCGGCAGGGCGCTGCAACCCTTTTCCATCACTCGTTTTACGAAAGGCCGCTCATGATCGAGATCAACGGCGTCTCCAAATTCTACGGCACCTCTCAGGTCCTGAAGAACTGCAGCGTCAAGGTCGAGCGCGGCGAGATCGTCGTGGTGTGCGGCCCATCCGGTTCGGGCAAGTCGACCTTGATCAAATGCGTCAACGGCTTGGAGCCCTTCCAGGAGGGGTCCATCCAGGTGCACGGGATCGAGGTGGGCGATCCGAAAACGGATCTGCCGAACCTGCGCACGCGCGTCGGCATGGTCTTCCAGAATTTCGAACTCTTCGCACATCTCAGCATCCTCGATAACATCATGCTGGCTCAGAAGATCGTGCTCGGACGCAGCCCGGCGATGGCCGAGGCCAAGGCCATGCAATTGCTCGATCGCGTCGGCCTGATCGATCATGCGAAGAAGTTTCCGAGCCAGCTTTCCGGTGGCCAGCAGCAGCGCGTTGCCATAGCCCGCGCGCTCGCCATGGACCCCTTGGCGATGCTTTTCGACGAGCCGACGTCTGCGCTTGATCCGGAAATGGTGTCTGAAGTGCTTGACGTCATGACCGGCCTGGCAAAGGACGGAATGACGATGATGGTGGTGACCCATGAGATGGGTTTTGCCCGCCGCGTGGCCACCCGCGTCATCTTCATCGACCAGGGCGAGATCGTCGAAGATAGGCCGAGTGAAGAATTCTTCACCGCTAGTCATAATCCGAGAACGGAAGCCTTCCTCGGCAAGATCCTCCGGCATTGATGGATGCTCACATGCGGCGGAAACCGCATCGCCTCGACCGGAACCGACCACAATAGAGACAACCGAAGCAAGAGAGAGTGGAATGAAACTGAAGATCACCGCCGGCCCGTTTGAATTCGATGCCATGCTGGAGACGGCAAAGGCGCCCAAGACCTGCGAGGCCTTTCTGAAGGAGATGCCTTTCGAAGGAAAAATCGTACACGTACGCTGGTCGGGCGAGGGCGTGTGGATTCCGCTTGGGGAACGAGATTTCGGCGTATCTTACGAGAACCATACCAGTCATCCTGCCCCCGGGCAGATCATTCTTTATCCCGGCGGCATCAGCGAAACGGAAATCCTGCTTGCCTATGGCGGCGTCGATTTCTCGTCAAAGATGGGGCAGCTTGCCGGCAATCATTTCATCACGCTTACATCGAACCTCGACAAACTACCGGAACTGGGCCGCCTGGTGTTATGGGAAGGTGCTCAGGATATCAGGTTTGAGGAGATTTCTGGGTAATTCGGCGCGGGATGGTTATCCTTGCTATGCGATGATCCGCCCGCAATAGCCTGACGTCGTCGGTCAGTTGCCGAATTCTCCATGTAGACGGACCAGCTTTGTTGTTCCGTCGAGCATTTCAGGCCAAGGATGGGTGCCGTAATAAAATCAGGCTCCCAAGTGGACACCCGTATTTTGACGCGTAGTATGAAGCCATTGCCATCAATCTCTAGATGCTCATGACCACAGGCCAACGTGTGAACCGGGTGTCTCAGGAATACGAGGAATTCTATGCCGCTTCCGAAACCGGCAGAAATGTCGCAAGATCCTGACCTTCGCGCCACCCTTCTGAAATGGGCAAGAAAATTCGTCGACTCGGAGGCTGCGGCCGATCGCGTTGTGCAGCGAACCATCAACGTGATCTGTGATAATCCGGAGCTTTTGGACGGGGCTCATATGAACGAAGCACTTTTCGCTCTTTTGCGTCGCTACGCCTTCGACGAGAATGATTTGAGAGCAAGCCGACAATCCGGAAGCGCAAGTCCAGCCTTCGACGATACGAGCAACAAAGAGGATCTTCAAACGGAATAGTAGCTTCTACGGCAAGGTGTTATATCACCAACTTGCCTATCTGGGCGCGCTGCCAGATTCATAATCCCCTCAAGAATACCTGTTTGCGGTCTGTCCTATCTAAAGTGTGGACGACAGCCGCCTTGCCATGGTTCCCACATGGCACGGGACTGTGCTTGTTGGGGTGTCAGTACTTCGGCGATTGGCTGAGCATTTGGGCAGCCGGCGACCTGCATACCAAACCATGAACGTGCGGCTATTGGAACGCTGTCATCGTCGGCCGCCTCTAACCGGTGGCGCGCATTATTCCCCCAGCTAAAGAAAGGGTGGTTTCAAGCAGTACCTTTGCGCCCGTCTCAATATTTTCCGGGGTAACGAATTCAGCCTCGTTATGACTGATGCCGTCTCGGCATGGAACAAAGATCATCGCTGTCGGTGCAACGCGAGTGATAAAAAGTGCGTCATGGAAAGCTCCCGAGACCAGCTTCATGCTGGAAATGCCGAGCCGTTCACAAGCGTTGTCGATCAAATCCACGATTGCCTTGTCGAATTTGCCGGGCGCCAAGTCGAAGCGCCTTTCGATATGCACATCGACCATATGTCGTTCCGACGACACCCGGCATTCCGCAATGACCTGAGCCTCGATGGAGGAAAGCATGCCTTCCTCCGGATGACGAATGTCGACCGTGAACGTGACCTTGCCCGGGATGACATTGACCGAACTGGGTTCAACGGTCATTCGGCCAACCGTCAGCCGCGCCAGTGGATCGGCGGGCATGACGACTTGCTGTAAGCGCGCGATTGCGCCGATCGCTGCCGCCATCGGATCCCTGCGGAATTCCAGTGGTGTCGTACCGGCATGAGCCGCTTCGCCGGTGAAGGATATCTCCAGCCATTTGGTTCCCTGTACGCCGGTGACGATGCCGATCGGCACGCCCGTGCGCTCAAGCACAGGGCCTTGCTCGATGTGCACTTCAACGAAGGCGGAAACGGAATGGCCAATCGGCCGCGTCACAGCTTCCGGCAGCGCATTCAATGTAGCCGCCAGTTCATCGCCAAATCTTACTCCGTCGACGCCATGCATGTCCTGCCAGCCCAGTATGTCGCCCGTTCCGACAAAGGCCATTGAACCCATGCAGCCGGGAGAAAAGCGGCTGCCTTCCTCGTTGGTCCAGGACGCGACTTCGATGGATCGTTCCGTAACGACATCCGCGTCCTCCAACGATTCCAGTACCTCGAAGGCAGACAGCGTGCCGAGCGCGCCGTCGAACTTACCTCCTGTAGGTTGACTGTCGAGATGGCTACCGATCAGCACGGGCGGCAGTGAGGGATCGCGCCCCCCGCGCCGGATGAACAGGTTGGCAACCGCATCCTGATAGATGCCAAATCCCCGTGCAACGGCCAGTTCCGCAAGCAGCCGTCGGGCTGCGCGATCGTCCGCGCTCAGCGCCTGACGGTTCACCCCGCCTGCTGGGGTCGCTCCGACGGCTGCAAAATCGGCAATGCGCTGCAGTAGGCGCGGCGCATTGATCTTCGGGTATGCATTCATCGGCGGATGCCTGCCACGAAGTTCGTCACGCGCAGCGGGTCGACCGCATTCCACCAGACGCCGTCGTATTTCAGCGAGCTTGCTATGATCACGCCATCGGCAACCGACAGAATATCGTTGCCATTTTCCGGCGTCACGCCACTGCCGACAAGCGTCGGCAGGCCCGCTGCTTGCTTGATCATGCTTATGTAATCGAGATCCGCCGCATGCCCTGTCCTTTGCCCCGTGGCAATAACCACATCCGCATCGAAGAAGACGAGATCCTTGACCTGTTCCTCGACCGGTCGGTCCGCAACGATGGCATGCGCTCCATGTTTGACATGGGCATCGGCGAAGATGCGGATACCATGGGCATTGAGCCGCGCACGATAGCGCATCGCACGCGCGGCCTCTCCCTCGATAAAGCCTTCATTGGCGATATAGGCGTTTGCCCATTGATTGACACGAACAAAGCCCGCGCCTGCCGCACTGGCGATCGCAAGCGCGGGGATGGCGGCATTGGCAAGAACATTGATCCCGATCGGCCGGCGAAGTTCACGGCGGATGCGATCCGAGACGACGGCCATATAGGCCGAAGTCTCAGGACCGATATCATCGGGCTTCGAAAATGGAATGTCGCCATGGTTCTCGATGATCACTGCATCGCAGCCGCCGGCAAGATAGGCGCGGGCATCGTCGAGGCCGCGCTGGTACACTGTCTCAATCGCCTCTCCTGAATAGCGTGGCGCTCCGGGAAGCGGCGCCAGGTGAACGACGCCGATGATCGCCTTGTCACGCCCAAAGAGATCGATGAGCGCGTTGCCCTCCACCTGCCCGATTGGCTTCATTGTCCCAGTCATGTGTTTTCCAGTTCTGATATCTTTATGATTTCCGAAAATTCCGCTCGCGAGGGATAGGAGGCGAGCGTTCCAAGACGAGTAACCGAGATGGCTGCGATCTTGGTTGCCACCCTTGCAGCCGCAACCAAGCTCTTTCCCTGCGCGAGCAAGCCAACGAGGGTACCTGCAAAGCAGTCGCCGGCGCCGCTGGTATCGACAGCGGCGCTTTCGGGCGCCTCAAGAACAAGAGGTGCATCATCCTCCCGATCCCAAACGAGGCTACCCTTGCTTCCCAGCGTCACGACCACGCTTCTGCCCCCTTTGTCGAAGAGCAGGTCTGCAGCAGCAGAGGTCTCCACGCCGGTCAACGTCGAGGCTTCACCTTGATTGACGATGACAAGATCCACATCGGCAAGATCCTCGACGTGTACGTCTGACAGGGGGCTCGGATTGAGCACCGTCTTCAGGCCCGCCTCTTTGGCAAGTTTCAGACAGACAGCGGTGGCCAACCACGGCAGATTACCCTGCATCAAGAGGATGTCATCCTTCCTCCAGCTCTGGGCCAGATCCGTCTGATGGATCGGATCGAAGCCTTGCGCGCAGGCGACGGCACTGACGATGGCGTTTTCCCCACCTTCTTCCAGCAGGATCGTCGAACGATCGGTGGCAAGAGGCAGGCGGATCAGTCGATCGACATCAAGGTCGCCCGCCAGCATCCTTGTCATTTTCTCGGCGATATCGTCATCGCCGACCGGCGCCCAGAAGCGCACATCTGCTCCGCTTCGGGCCGCCGCAACGGCTTGGTTGGCACCCTTGCCTCCGAGGCCCTCAATCGCCGAGGTCGCGTTGAGCGTTTCGCCCGGGCGCGGCAGGCGCGGTAAGCGGAAGCTCGTATCGACGCAGACATTGCCGACGACATGGAGGCGCATGGCGGTCAGTCCTTGGCTGTCGCCCAGGCCAGCATCTGCTCGAACAGGGTCTTGTAGCCGTTCCAGCTGATGAACTCGGGTGGCAGCCAGTGCGGGCCGACATCCGACGTCCAGACAAGCGTCTTGCCCGCGCCATAGGTGCCGGTCACCAGCAGCGGCTGCGAACCATATTCGCTGGAAACGGTCGCAAGGATTTCTGCACCCTGTTTGACGACGACCTCGTTGAATCCGAGAAGATAAGGCCAATCGCTTCCCAGCCCCTTGAGAACGGGATGGTCGGCATTACCCGATACGATCGGCGTGAATCCCTCGGGAACCTCGACGCGGTCATCAATTGACAGGCAGCTTACCGGCAGCACGTCCTCGACCGGCGTTTTATGGTAGCGCGCACCCCCATTGATGCCCTGGAAGCTGTAGTAGCCGCCGAACATCAACAGCGCGCCGCCATTTGCCACATAGTCGCGCAGCAGCTTCAGCCGGTTCGGCGTCCTCCTGGAATGAATCCATGTATCCGGGTGCAGCAGCAGGGTGTTCGCGCCGATATCGGACAGAACGATCGCTTCATATTCCGCGAGCGCTTCGGCTGTCAGCGGAAAATCGCGCTGCGCCTCATGGGCCGGCATGAAGGTGACGTCAAAGGCACTGTCCCTCAACGCCTTCAACAGCTCGTCGGCGCCAGTGTGATAGGTAACCGTCGGAAATTGGTCGAAACCCTTGATGTGGGTGGCGGTCGAAACCCACGATTCACCCGCCAGAAGAACCTTTTTCTTGCTCATAACTGCTCCTTGAATGCACCCAGCCTTCAGGCCGAGGCGGAAAATACCGATTGGGGATTGGTGATCAGCATTTGGTCGATTGCCTGCTGATCGACACCGTGGCGCTTCAGTCGCGGCAGGAAATGCTTGAGAATGTAGCCGTAACCGAAGCCGCCATAGCGGGTCAGCATGATCTTGAGAAAGACGTCCTGAGACAGAAGTAACCGATCGGCAAAGCCCAAGTCGACGAGCGCCCGGATCGCCTTGGCGTTCTCCTCATCCGACGGCGATTGGGCATCCTGATCGGCGTAATAATAGTCCATGCCGATCATGTCGTATTCCAGGAAAGCGCCACGTTCCGCGAGGCTCTTTTGATAATCAAGATCATTGTGGCTGGGATTCATGTGGCAGAGCACGGTGTGACGCAGATCCGCGCCTTCTTCCTCAACCACATCCAGGACGCGGTGGGCAAGGCGCTCCCATCCTGGCAAATGGATGGATAAAGGTAGACCAGTCAGCCGCGAGGCTCGCGCCGATGCCCGCAGGGACTTCTGCTCTTCGGCCGTAAAATCCTTGCTGATGCCGACCTCGCCGATGATGCCAGCCATGATGTCCGGCTGAGTCTCGCCACCGCCGACATCGTTGACGATGAAAGCCGTGACCTCGTCCAGATCCATGCTTTTCAACCATTCTGGATGCGTATGCTCCAGATAGAAGCCCGTACCCATAATGATTTTCAGACCGGACATGCTGGCGATGCGGCGCAATTGTTCGGCATCGCGCCCTATGCCAAAGTTGGTGGTTTCGACCACGGTGTGGCCGCCGAGCTTCTGGAAGCGGCCGAGTTCGGCGAGCGCCAGATCCCCATTATCCAGCGAGACGTTGTCGCGGTTCATATAGGGGTTCATCCGCAATTCGCCGATGATCTCTATCCCCACGGGCCGTTCGGCGATCGCCTTTTCATCGGGATGGCAGGGGCATTTCCACGAACTCGCCCCGTCCAGAAAAATGTGCTCGTGCATGAGCGTCACGCCCATATCCGCGACCGGGATCGGGCCTAGTACGGTCATAACGCATCCGGTTTGAACGCCGATGGGATGTCGCGTTTTGGCGTTGTCCGAAAAAAGATGATCCATCATGCTCAACGGCTCCTCGTCGCGCCCTTGAAAAGGCGGAAGTTCAGCCAGATCGCCACAAGGATGATGACGCCAGTTACGATCGGCGTGAAGAAGGGTGACAGGTGCGAGAGGATCAGACCGTTGGCGATAACGGCGACGGTCAATGCTCCAAGCACCGTGCCGACGAGCGAACCGCGCCCACCGAAGAGGCTCGTGCCGCCCAGCACCACCGCGGCAATGACATCTAGCTCGAAGCCTTGGCCGGCGTTTGAAGAGCCGGAGCCCAGACGCGCTGCGAGAATGATCCCAGCGACAGAGGCTGCGACACCCGATATCACATAGACGAACAAGGTGACGCGTCGAGTGTTGACGCCGGCGCGACGTACCGCCTCGGCATTGGCGCCGATACCGGTAACGTATCGCCCGAAGGGCGTTTCGTTGAAGGCGACATAGGCTGCGACAAGGGCCACGATCGCAATCATTGCAGGTACGGGAACGCCAAAGAACCAGGCCTGGCCAATCGCCGTGAACGGGCTTTCCGGAGCGATCGGGATCGAGTAGCCGCCGGTAATGAGGAGCGCCAGGCCCCGGATGACCGATAATCCTGCCAGCGTGACGATGAAGGCGGGGATCCGCTCGTAAGCGATGAAATATCCCTGGATCAATCCAGTTGTCCCACCAAGAAACATCATCAGAACAACAACAAGCGGCCATGGGATTCCGGCCTGAAGGCAGGCAGCCGAAAGCGTTGCGGCAAGGGCCAATACGGATCCAACCGACAGATCGATACCGCCTGTGGTGATGACGAAAGTCATTGCCGCCGCCACGATCAACAAGGGAGCGGATTGCCTGACGACGTTGAGAAGATTGGGCGCGGTCAGAAAGACATTGGTGAACAGGGAGAAGAAAACGCAGACTGCGATGAAAAACAAGGCAATCGAAACGATACCACCATTGGCTATGGCCTTGTCATACAGGCGCGCCTTGCGCAGGCGAGACGACGGGCCGGTTTGAGTGTGAGAAGACGTCATGGTCATGCGGAAGCGCCTCGCTCAGTGGATTGACCGGCCGAGCGCGCAGAGAACTTACGACCGACGATCAGGTTGACGACCTCTTCGATATTCGTTTCTGCGATAAGGCGCTCGGCCACGTTCCGTCCTTCGTACATCACCTGGATGCGATCACAGACGAGAAATAGATCCTGGAGGCGATGCGTGATCAAAATGACGCTGACGCCCCGCGCGCTGACCGCGCGGATAAGCTCCAGCACCGCCTCTACCTCGGCAACCGCCAGCGCTGCCGTCGGCTCATCCATGATGAGGACCGACGGGTTAAATGACGCCGCTCGTCCGATCGCAATCGACTGGCGCTGGCCGCCTGAAAGATTTTCGACCTTCGAATACGTGTCCGGAATGACGATGCCGAGCCCTTCCAGCATATGGCGCGCCCGTTCATGCATCGTCTTTTTGTCGAGGATCGGAATGCCCGCAAGCTTCCATTTCGGCTCTCGCCCAAGGAAGAGATTGCCCGCCACGTCGACCGTGTCGCAAAGAGACAGGTCCTGATAGACCATCTCGACATGCGCAGCGCGTGCGTCGGCTGGCGAAGCAAAGGAAACCGGTTTGCCGTCAATCTCGATCGTCCCCGAATCCGGGATCACCGCACCCGAAAGAACCTTGCTCAAGGTTGATTTTCCGGCGCCGTTGTCACCGACAAGGCCAAGAACCTCGCCCGGTTTCAAGGCCAACGATACATTGTCCAGCGACTGCATCGTGCCATAGCGTTTGGAAATACCGGTCATCTTGACGCGGTAGGTATCAGCGTTTGTCATATCAATGCTGCCTTGCGGAAATGGCCTCAGCCATGATGCCACAACGTCATGGCCGAAGCGATCGGCCATGACGTGACGAGGTGCGGGAGTTATTTGAACATGCCCCGGAACTTGTCGACATTCTCCTTGGTGACGATGGTCACCGGCACATTGATGATTGGATCGATCTTCTCGCCCTTTTTCACTTTGACGAGCGCTTCGACGGCCGCCTTGCCTTCGCCGGCAGGATCCTGCTGGATAACGGCTGTCACCCAACCCTGATCAATGCCCTCGACCGCCTGCTTGGTCAGATCCCAGCCGAAGACCTTCACGCTGCCCGTCTTGCCCTGGCTGGTGACGGCCGCAACAGCGCCAAGGAGTGCCGGCTCACCGGTCGCATAGAGTGTCGTCATGTCGGGATTGGCGGTGATGAGATTTTCCGCTGCGCTAAGCGCGACATCCTGCACGTTCTGGCCGTCTACTGTATCGAGGAAATCGACCTTCTGGCCACCCGTCTTTACCGCAGACTTGAAGCCGTCGAGACGTTGGTTCTGGATAAAGGAATTGAGTGCGCCGACCACGCCGACTTTGGCGCTACCGCTCATCTTGTCCTTGACGTAGTTGGAATAGAATTTGCCGATCTCTTCGCCCGCCTTGGTATTGTCAACACCCACGAAGGCGATATTGTCGCCGTTGGGAATCTGAGCATCGATGGCGATAACGGGGATGCCGGCCTTCTTGGCGGCGGTGATTGCCGGTTTGACACCGTTTACGTCGATGGCAACCAAAATGATGCCGTCAACCTTCTGAGTGATGTAGTTCTCGATGGCGTCATTTTGTGCGCTCGGAACGTTGTTGGCATTGAATATGACAAGATCGGCGCCGGCCTTCTTTGCCGCCTCCTTGGCGCCATCATTGATCTGGTTGAAAAACAGAGCCTGCTGATTGATTGTCACAAGAGCCAGCGTATTCGCTATCGCGGCGCCGGGACTGCAGGCGAGGGTGAGCGTTGCGCCAAGCGCGCAAGCGAACAGGTATTTGTTAAGACGCATGATTGTTCCCCATGTTTTTGGATTGCATGGAGAGTATTCAAGTAACTTGAATTCTTGTCAAGTGACTTGAATTGATGATTTTGACGATGATCGCGAGTTCGCTCCCGTGACAGCTGTGGGAGCTAAAAAGTCGCTGGCGTGTTGACCCAGAAGATGCTCGCGCGCTCAGCACCGACATTGCGATACCAGTGGGGAAGTTCCGAGTTGAAGACGAAACTGTCGCCGATGGAGAGCCGGAACGTGCGCTCACCGACCATAAGTTCGATTTCGCCGGCAAGAACGTATCCGACCTCCTCGCCGATATGCTGGATCGGTCCGGCACTTTGACCGCCGGCTTCAATGTGGTGGATGTTACATTGAAGTAGATGACCTTGCGAATAAGGGATAATCCGTTCGAGAGAAATGCCTTCCCCTCTGCGCAATGGGTCCAGCCCGATTAAAGGCCTTGTTCCGGAACGAAAGACGATACCCTCTTCACCGTCGGCCTCCTCGAACATCCAACCGATATTCGTGCCCAGAACACCGACAAGCCGGTGCAGCATCGGCAACGAGGGCGAAGCCTTGCCATTCTCGATTTTCGACAGCAGGCTTTCAGAGCAATCCGCAGCCAAGGCGAGAGCCTTGAGGGTCAAGCCACGGGTTTGTCGGGCGAGCCTCAGGCGGCCTCCAAGCCGTGTCGGATTGGTCAGTATCTTTTCCTCGTTGTCTTCTCCCGATTGCCCGGGGGATCCAATCATATTCATGGTTCTGGCATCGCTGTTACAAAATCAAAGCTTAACGCCAGCCCTTTGCATCTGTCTAGGCGTCTCAAACGGGCGTGGCATGCACCATGAGCTGGTGCTTGCAGATATCCCATATTTTATCCCCGTGCCGTTTGGCAGTTAAACGCGAGAATGCGTTCGTTACAGCAGCTCTTGCCGGTTAATGGGTCTTCCACATATGTGGGGCGTATATGGACCCTGCCCGATTGCAACAAGCCTGGCAAATTCTGGATATCAGATCACAATTGCGGACGTATATTCGGCTTCTTGATGCAGCGCGACATTCGCCGCGCGAGCCTCGATGGGGTTTCGCACGCTTTCACCTCAATGGCCCGAAGACATCGGCGATAACGCCATGCCGGTCCATAATGTCAGGCTCAGGAAGCGACAGTCGTGACCATATTCCATCCATTGCCACTTGCTGCCCCTGTAGGGCGTGTAAGCTTCTTCCCGTTATCTCATGCCACGGCTTCGCCAAGGGATTGGCGCATCTCGTAGCCTTCGTTTCCCGAAAGCATCGCTCAAACAATATGGGCGTTTTGTTCGCCAGTGCGCGCGGTCGCCTCAGCTTGGCTTGACCGAGGATATTCCAGGCAATCACTGCACCGGTAATGGCGTCGCTGACCTGCCTATGGCTTCGTCTTCCGACATTTCCTTGTAGCTGATGCTGCAAGCGCCGGACTGGAGATGCATTTCAGCGATGGCAGGCAGCTTGTGGGTCTCGATATGCGGCGAACCCACAACCTATGAGGATCTGCATAACTCTGAAAACGCTCGATATTTCCCTTCGTTACATCCAGATCAACCATCGCGACCGGCGTATCCATCTCAGTGGAATGTTGCCGCTCGAGAGCATGGAATCCTCGGCTCGAAGAATGCTGCGCCGCCAAAAAAGCAGCCAGCATCGTTCGCTGCAGATTTTTGGGGCAGTCTCTATTGACAATTCATTTCCGATGCAGCTTCCTATGAAAATCCAATAAAACAGACTTACGTCTGGTATATTGGACATAAAAATGTTTCATAAGAAAGGGGAACGCGATGACTATTTCTTTCCGTGCCGGCCTGATCGCCCTGGCCGCCGTTGCAGCACTTTCCACACCGGCTTTGGCCGACGGCAGCAAACTTGATGAAGTACTGACCCGCGGCCACCTGATCATGGGAACCGGCAGCACCAACGCGCCGTGGCACTTCAAGAGCGCCGACGACAAGCTTCAGGGCTTCGACATCGACATGGGCCATATTATCGCGAAGGCTCTATTCGGTGATCCGGACAAGATCGAATACGTCAACCAGTCTTCCGACGCACGTATACCCAACATCACGACGAACAAGGTGGATATCACCTGCCAGTTCATGACCGTGACCGGCGAGCGCGCCCAGCAGATCGCCTTCACCATTCCCTACTATCGCGAAGGTGTGGGCCTCATGCTTAAGGCAGGCGGCCAGTATGCCGACTACGCCGCGCTTAAGGCTGCGGGCTCGTCGGTTACTGTGTCGGTGCTTCAGAACGTCTACGCCGAAGCCATGGTGCACGCGGCACTCCCGGATGCGAAGGTAGACCAGTACGACTCCGTCGACCTGATCTACCAGGCGCTTGAGTCCGGCCGCGCTGATGCGGCTGCGACCGACCAGTCCTCGCTCGCCTGGTACATGACCCAGAACCCCGGCAAGTACAAGGACGCCGGCTACGGCTGGAATCCGCAGACCTACGCATGCGGCGTCAAGCGCGGCGATCAGGATTGGCTGAACTTCGTCAATACCGCGCTGCACGAGGCGATGACGGGCGTCGAGTTCGATGCTTATGCGAAGTCCTACAAGACCTGGTTCGGCAAGGATCTGACACCACCGCAAATCGGCTTCCCGGTCGAATTCAAGTAATTGACTCCGAGGGGGCGGGGAAACCTCGCTCCCTCCTTTCGAAGGGCAGCCCGAGATGGGTTATACGCTGAATTTTTCCGCGGTCTGGCGCAATTTCGATTTTCTCATAAGTGGCCTGGCGCTGAGCCTGGGGCTGGCGGTGATCTCGATCTTGATCGGCGCTCTGCTCGGCCTGATCGTGGCGTTCGCCCTGCTTTCCAGGAAAAGCATGGCTGCCGTTCCGGCGCGCTGCTACGTGACCCTGATCCGCAACCTGCCGATCCTCGTGCTGGTGCTGTTTGCCTATTTCGCGCTTCCGCAAATGGGCTTCAGGCTCGACAAGATCAAAAGCTTCGTTCTGGTGCTCTCGCTTTATTCGGGCGCCTATCTGGCAGAGGTCTTTCGGGCCGGGCTGCTTTCGATCCCGAGGGGGCTGACAGAAGCCGGCCTGGCGATTGGCCTGACCTCCAACCAGATCCGCACCTCCATCATAGCGCCGCTGATGTTCCGCAATGTCCTTCCGTCATTGTCCTCGACGATCATATCACTGTTCAAGGATACGTCGCTGGCAGCAACGATTGCCGTTTCGGAACTCACCTTCGCGGCCCGTAAGATCAATGTAGAGAGTTTCCGCGTCATCGAGACATGGATGGTGACCACCGCCCTTTATGTCGCGACCTGTCTTCTCATCGCTGCCGCGATGCGCTTTGTCGAGCGCCGGCTGGCCCTGCCGAGGTAAGCCGATGTCACACACTTTCCTGGAACAGCTCTGGATTGCCCGCTTCGTCATCCTCAACGGTTTGATGATGACGGTTTCCATCTCGCTGCTCGCAATCCTGGCGGGCTCTGTCGCTGGCGTCTTCGTCGGGCTGGCGCTCGCCTATGGCAATGCCGTGCTCCGGCTGGTCGTCCGGGCCTATACGGATATCATCCGAGGCACGCCGGTTCTCGTCCTGGTTCTCGCCAGCTACTATGTGTCGAGCGCCGTCGGCGTCGATCTGGGGCCTTTCTCTGCCGGCGTATTGGCGTTGGCGGTCTTCTGTTCGTCCCACGTCGGCGAGATCGTGCGCGGCGCGCTTCAGGCGATACCGCGCGGGCAGACCGAAGCTGCCAAGGCGATCGGACTGACCTTCGGGCAGACATTTACCTCCGTCCTGTGGCCGCAAGCCTTGCGCCAGTGCCTGCCGACCTGGGTCAACACCGCCGCGGAGATGGTCAAGGCATCGACGCTGCTGTCGGTCATTGGCGTGGCCGAGCTGCTCTTGCGGACGCAGGAGATCATCTCGCGTAACTTCATGAGCCTGCAGTTCTATTTCTTGGCGGGTGCCCTCTATTTCATCGTCAACTTCGGCATCGAGCGCTTCGGCAAATTCGTCGAGCGTAAGACCGCCCTTCCATCCTGAGGAAGCTGACCAATGGCCAAGACCATGCTTGAAATCAAAGGTTTGCGGAAAACCTACGGCAACCACGAGGTGCTCAAGGGCGTCGACTGTTCGGTCGAGGAAGGCGAGGTCATCTCGATCATAGGCTCTTCGGGGTCCGGCAAGACCACCATGCTGCGCTGCGTCAATATGCTGGAGGAGTTTCAGGGTGGCACGATCAGCCTCGATGGAGAAGAGATCGGCTATCATATCGAAGGGACTTCGCGCCGCCGCAAGAGCGAAAGGGAGATCGCCCGCCAGCGTGCCCTGACCGGCATGGCGTTCCAGCAGTTCAATCTCTTTCCTCACATGACGGCTGCCGAAAACGTCATGCTCGGCCTAATCAAGGTGAAGAAGACGCCGAAGGCCGAAGCCCGGTCGATCGCCGAGCGTTGGCTCGACAGGGTCGGCCTTTCGGCGCGCACCAATCACTATCCGGGTCAGCTCTCCGGTGGCCAACAGCAGCGCGTTGCGATCGCGCGCGCAATCGCGATGTCTCCCCGGCTGATGTTGTTTGACGAAGTGACCTCCGCCCTCGATCCCGAACTGGTGGGGGAAGTGCTGCAGGTCATCAAGGGACTGGCCGCAGATGGGATGACGATGCTGCTCGTGACCCACGAGATGCGTTTTGCCTACGAGGTGTCGTCAAGGGTCATCTTCATGAACCAGGGGGTCATCTGCGAGGAAGGCGACCCCAGGGAAATGTTCGTGAAGCCCAGGACCGAGCGGCTCGCCGAGTTTCTGAAGACTTCAAGTTTCAACTAAGCAGGGAAGTGAAATATCATGACGATCAAGCGATATGGCGCGGGAGAAACGGGGGCTGGCGGTCAGCCGCTTCCCTTCGCCAGAGCAACCGAAGCCGCCGGCTGGCTCTATGTCTCCGGTCAGGTGCCAATGGAAAAGGGCGAGATCGTTCCCGGGGGCATCATCACCCAGAGCCGCAAGGCCATCGAAAACATGATTGCCATCCTTGAGGAGGCGGGCTACCGCCTGCAGGACGTGGTACGCGTCGGTGTATGGCTCGATGATCCGCGGGACTTCTGGAGCTTCAATGGCGTCTATGCCGAATATTTCAGCGAGAATCCTCCTGCCCGAGCTTGTGTGCAATCACGCATGATGGTCGACTGCAAGGTCGAAGTGGATTGTGTCGCGTATCGCGCGGATCGCGCCTGAAGATTGGAGAAATGCATGGCCGAGGCTGCTGTCGAGATCGCAGCACGACGCACCAGGGGATTGGATCGTGCATTCGAGATACTCGAATTCCTGCGCGTGAAGCGGCAGCCGATGCGACCCAACGAGATCGCGGCGGAAATCGGTGCGCCGCGGTCGTCCGTGTATGAACTGGTCAATCTTTTGCTCAGCCACGGGATGCTCGACTACCAGGGCGACGAAGGGCGAGTATTTCTCGGCCGCCGCCTCTACTTCCTCGGAACAGCTTATGCCGAGCATTTCGATCTCATGCGCGAGTGCGAGCGTATGCTGACCCACCTTGCCGAGGAGACCCGCGAGACTGCACAAATGTGCCTTCTTGAGGGCAACAAATACACCGTTGCCATGATGCGCGAAGGTATTCGCCCGTTCCGTATCTCGTCCAATGTTGGTGAACTCGTTTCCATCCCCTGGACGGCGTCCGGGCGATTGCTCGTTTCCCATCTGTCCGACCAGCAGATTGTCGACTTCATCCCGCCTGAGGATTTCATCCTGCCAGACGGCCGGCGTCTGGATCCGGCGAATTTCATCGCGCAGGTGCGCGGGGCTGCCCAGGACGGCTATTTCACCTTCAATAGCGAGGTGGAGAATTTTACCCGCTGTTTTGCCGTCCCTATCTATCAAGCAGGCGGTAACTGTATTGCTACGTTGTGCCTGGTCACTCCTCGGGAGGATGGGGTGCGCAACCGAGATGACTACCTTGACAGCCTATTGCGTGCCGCTGGTGAGATTAGTGAAAAGCTTGGTTATGGCCAGGATCAGTATCGTGGTGCTGGTGCGCGGCGTTAGTCTCACTGCTTGAGGCTTGAAAAATTAATGCGCTTCGCAGGCCCTGCAGGAAGAAGGCTCATGACGTGGCGAGGTCCATCTGACCAGGCGATTGTCGCAATCGCAACGAAAGGAGCGAAGGTCTTGTGCATGTCGGATACAGCGGGATTGCCAACGAGGATCTGCGATCGATGACGCGGAGTGTCGGGCTATCGCCAGACGGCAAGCGACAAGGGCGAGCCGAAACCTAAAGTCTTGTGTCGCGTAAATTATTTATCCGGTGCCGTCAGAATGCGTTTCGTCACCCTGTTCTAAAAATAAATAATATAATTATAAAATGCAATTTTGAGGGCTTCTAAAGTAATTATCACAAGGACGGATATGTGAATGCGCTCGAGGCAAGCAAGGGCATCTTCACGCCGGACGGGATGATGCCTGAGTGAGGCCCCGAAACTGTTCTGACGATTCCTTCGGAATTCTCCAAGAATGTCAAAGGCAAGCAAATCGATCTTTCAAGGACGTATACGACGGAATTCGTCAAAAACGCCAGGTGAAGAAGATCGGGTTCAGGCATCGTTAGGGCTGTCTTGATGTTTTCTGCGGTGATAAAAAACCCGTATTGAAAGCGATGAATCGGAAGTCATGGCGAGAAGCAGCCTCACACCGCAGATCAGCGGCAATATCATCGAATTCGTGAAAGCGAATGGGATGCGCAAAGGCCAGCATCTGCCTCTCCAGATGCTGGCTGATACATTCCGCGTCTCCCGCGCTCCGATCATGAGTGCGCTGCGGAGCCTGGAGGGTCGGGGTATTGTGCGCGCGGAGCCGAATAGGGGTTATTTTCTGGCCGTTGACGGCGACGATCTGGAATTATCAAGGCCAGATGGTCCGAAGGACGGCGACGGTGATGAAGTCATCTATTTCCGGATCGCAGAGGACCGTTTTTCCGGCAAGCTCGCCGAGCGACTCAGTGAAAGCGAAATGATGCGCCTTTACGATCTGCCGCGAAGCCGGTTGCTGAAGATCCTGCACCGCATTGCCGATGAGGGATGGGTTGAGCGGCTGCCCGGCAACGGTTGGTCTTTCCGCCAGACTTTGACGTCACGCCAGAGTTATGAAGATGGCTATGCCTTCCGTGCCGTCATCGAGCAACAGGCCATGTTGCTGCCGAGCTTCAGGCCCGACCCCGAAGGTTTCAGACACGCGAGACAGGTACAGACGGAGCTCGGGCAGGGCGGATATCAAACGTGGTCCCGTGCCGAAATATTCAAGGCAAACAACGAGTTTCACGAAATGCTCGTGGCTTGCTCGCGCAACGAGTTTTTCCTCGATGCGATCAGACGCATAAACCGCCTGCGTCGGCTGATCGAATATCACATCACGATCGACAGAAGCCGGCTTCCGCGGCAGACGACCGAACACCTGCATATTCTCGATCTGGTCGAAGATGGCCGCCGCAATGAGGCGGCAGCGTTTCTCTACACCCACATTATGGGGGCAAGCCGCATCAAAACGCCTCAGGTCTGATCCAGATCCTTGAAAAGGATGCAGACGGGGCTGCCAACGGCAAGGGTGCTCGATATCGGCGAGAGATGCCCGGTTGCCTTGTCGATGCTGCAGGCCGTGATCGTATCGCTGTCCTCATTCGCGACCAGCAATGTCCGGCCCTCTGGGAGCATGGCAAAGAAGCGCGGCGTCCTTCCTGCCGTGGCCCACGAGCCCAGGGGTGTCATGCGTCCGTCTTCGCCGATCGAGAAGGCTGCGATCGTGTCGCTGCCGCGATTTGAAGCGTAGACGAAGCGGCCGTCGGCGGAAACCGCGATTTCGGCACCGCGGCTGTTGCCGGTAAAGCTGTCGGCAAGCGAAGACAGGATCTGGAACGGCTCGATGCTGCCCGTTGCCGGGTCGAAGCGATAGGCCGCGACGGTCGAGTCCAATTCGTTGATCACATAGGCAAGGCGCCCCTGCGGATGAAAGGCGATGTGACGCGGGCCTGCGCCTTCCCGGGAGCGGCAGGACGCCACTTCCGTCAGCATGCCGGAAGCGGGATCCAAATGGTAAACGAGGATCTTGTCCAATCCCTTGTCCGGCACCGCAATCCAGTTTCCCGAAGGATCGAATTCCACCTGATGCGGTTTGGCGAAAGGCTGTTCGACCCGATGCGGGCCGACTTCTCCTTCGATGGTGGTGAGGCTCTCGACCGAACCAAGTCGCCCATCTTCCTGGCGGCGAAGAACGGCGAGCGTGGACGTGACGTGGTTTGCGACGATCAGAAACCGGTTCGATGGATCGAACGAGAGATGCACAGGGTTGCGCCCCTCGGTCGATTGCTTGTTCAGGAAGGTCAGGCGTCCTGATGCCGGGTCGATGGAGAAAGCGCTGACGCGATCGGAATCGCCGTGAACGGTATAAAGGAAATGCCCCGTTCGATCGAAGGCGAGGAAGGAAGGGTTTTCCATCTCCAGGAGCTGACGATGCTCCCAGCTCAAATCCTGCGCCAGCCGATAGACGTTCAACCCGTTGCCGCGCGCATTGCGAGCCCTCGTCGTGCGGGTGCCGACATAGGCGATCCTCGTCCTTTCTCCAGTCATGCGGACATCCTCCCTGAATGCTGTGTCCAAAATCATAGCGCGGCACGCACATCGTCGCAATTGCATTTTATAATCATATTGTGTAAATAGGCCACATGCGCTCGAGTTGACCTCGGGCCGCCATCAATGCTTCTGGGAGGTAGCAATGACCGATACAGCGACAAGCGCGCTAGAAAAGACGACGATGCGGAAGGTCTTCTGGAGGATCGTCCCTTACACGTTCCTGCTTTATGTCATCTCGTATCTGGATCGCGCCAACCTCGGCTACGCGGCATTGCAGATGAACAAGGATCTGGCGCTGTCTGCCGAAGCCTTTGGCTTTGCCGGCGGCATCTTCTTCATTGGTTATTTTCTCTTCGAGGTGCCGAGCAACATCGCCCTGCAGAAATACGGATCGCGCATCTGGATCTCGCGCATCCTGCTGACCTGGGGCGCCGTTGCCGTGTTGACCGGTTTTGCCCAGAACGCCATGCAGCTTTATATCCTGCGCTTTTTTCTCGGCGTTGCCGAAGCCGGTTTCTTCCCCGGCATCATCATCTATCTGACCTATTGGTTCCGTTCGAAGGAGCAAGCGACGACGGTGGCGTTCTTCACGGCCGCCATTCCCGTTTCCTATCTGATGGGTGCGCCGCTCAGCACCTGGATCATGGACAATGTCAGCGGCTTCGGCCTTCCTGGATGGCGATGGATGCTCATTCTTGAGGGCGTTCCCGCGGTTGCGGCCGGCATCTTCAATTATTTCTACATGACCGACCGCCCCGAAAAGGCGAAATGGCTGACTGCGGAGGAGCGCGACTGGCTGACGAAGGAGCTGGCCGCCGATCATGCGAGCCATAAGAACGTCAAGCATCTCGGGTTGTGGCAGGCGATTTCGAATCCCAAAGTGCTGTTCTTGTCGGCCATCTATTTCATCTATCAGGTCGGCAATCTCGGTATCGGACTGTGGATGCCGCAGATCATCCAGGGATTCGGCGCTAATCTCAGCCATTTTCAGATCGGCCTCGTCGCGATGGTGCCCTATGCGGTTGCCACCATCGCCATGGTCCTGTGGTCGCGCAGCTCGGACCGCACCGGCGAGCGTCAGAAGCATACCGCAGCACCATTGCTGATTGCCGGTGTCGCCTTGGCGGCCACGGGCCTGACCCGCGATCCTTATATCGCTATCGGCCTTATCTCCGTGGCGCTTGCGGGCATCTATGCCTTCAAGTCGCCCTTCTGGTCGTTGCCCGGTCTCTTCCTCAGCCGCTCGACCGCGGCAGTCTCGATTGCCGCCATCAATTCCATCGGCAATCTCGGCGGCTTTGTCGGTCCCTACGCCATGGGCGCAGCCAAGACCTGGACGGGCAGCGCTCTCGGTGGGCTCATGTTCCTCGCCGCACTGCTGTTCCTGTCCTTCCTGATGACATGGTTCATGCGGGTCTCCAACGGAGAGACGGCGGAGGACGCTGGACCATCTGGGCAGTTTCATATCGCGCGCGCCAGGCAACCCAAAACCTGAGGCAGAGTTTCAGAGCATGACGACGATCAGCAAATTCGACGCAAACGGCATCCAGTACGATATCATCGATCTGCCGCAGGTAGCAGGCGCGCTCCTTGGACGGATGCCCTATATCCATCGCATCCTGCTGGAGAACGTGCTCCGGACGGGGGGAGGCGATGCCGAACGCGCGAAAGCGGCGATCATCGCCTGGCTCGACGAAGGCAGGAGCGAGGTCGAAATCCCCTTCCTGCCGAACCGCGTGCTGATGCACGACACGACCTGCGGGCCGGCGCTCGTCGATATCGCCGGCATGCGCTCGGCATTGGCCGAGGCCGGCGGTGACCCCGCCTTGCTCAATCCGGTGGTGCCGGTGGATGTTTCGACGGATCATTCGGTTGCCGTCGATGCATTCGGCAGCTCCGCTTCGCTGGAGCGGAACATGGTGCGGGAATATGAGCGCAATGCAGAGCGCTACAGCTTCATGAAATGGGCGACCAATACGCTCTCCGGCTTTAGGGTCCATCCCCCCGGGACGGGCATCATGCATACCCTCAATCTGGAGCGGCTTGCCACGGTCGTGACCGACCAGCAGAAGGACGGCAGGCGCTGGGCCGTTCCCGATACGCTGATCGGCACGGATAGCCACACACCGATGATCAATGGCATCGGCGTGCTTGCCTGGGGCGTCGGCGGCTTGGAGGCGGAAAGCGTCTTTTTCGGCATGCCGGTGACGCTACGCGTGCCGGATGTCGTAGGCGTGCGCCTGACCGGCGGCCTGCGCGAGGGTGTTCTTGCCACCGATCTGGCATTGGTGGTCACCCATCTGCTGCGTCAGATCGATCTTCAGGACAAGTTCGTCGAATTCTACGGGCCGGGTGTTTCGACGCTGACAGCAGGCGATCGTGCCGTCGTTGCCAACATGACGCCGGAGTTCGGCGGCAACAGCGGCTATTTCCCGATCGACGGCCACACGATGCAATACTTGAGAGCGACGGGGCGAAGCGAGGGTCATGTCGATTTCGTTGAGCGTTACGCCAGACGCGTGGGCATCTGGTTCGACCCGTCGTGCGAGCCACGATATACCTCGACACTCGAAATCGATCTCGCAAGCATTGAGCCGAGTCTCGCTGGTCCCCGGCGTCCCCAGGACCGCATCCCTGTCGGCGAAACGGCGCATGCCATCGCCGACATGATGAAGGTATCGGTGGAAGTTGAGGGACAGCCAAACAACGGCGCCGTCGCGATCGCCGCGATCACGAGCTGCACGAACACCTCCGATCCCCGACTGCTTGTTGCAGCCGGCCTGCTCGCGCGCAAGGCGCGCGCCTACGGGCTATGTCCGCCGCATTGGGTGAAGACTTCGCTGGCGCCGGGCTCGCCGACTGCCGGGCGCTATCTCGAGCGCGCCGGTCTGCTTGAAGATCTTGAGGCGGTGGGTTTCGGGATCGTCGGCTATGGCTGCACGACATGCATCGGCAATTCCGGGCCGCTGACGGAGCCTGTCGCAAAGGCCATGGCCGAGCGCGGCATCCTGCCCGTGGCGGTGCTGTCGGGAAACCGGAATTTCCCTGGGCGCGTGCATCCGCAGCTGGAGGCAGGCTTTCTGGCATCTCCGCCGATGGTCGTCGCCTTTGCTCTGGCCGGCACCGTTGAGCTGGACATACTCTCAGACTCCATAGGTCTTTCGCAGGAAGGAATGCCGGTCACGCTTTCGATGCTGTGGCCGAAGGCGTCGGAGATCGACAAGGCCCTGGCACGGGCTGCGAATGTCTGGGACTTCGCACCTGCCTATGAGAAAGCCGAGGCTAGCAAGGCGTGGCGCGAGCTCGATGCGCCGACCACGACCATTTTTCCATGGGACGAGAAGTCGACCTATATTCGCCGGCCACCCTTTGCAAGCTTCGGTAAGGGCACGTTGCTGGGCAATTATCAGGCTCATCCCATCTTGGTCGTCGGTGACGATATTACCACGGATCACATTTCTCCGGCCGGCGCCGTTTCAGTCGGCAGCGATGCGGGGACCTATCTCGTCGAGAGAGGAGAGAACCCGACCGATCTCAACGTCTTCGCTTCCCGCCGGGGAAACTGGGAAACCATGGTCCGCGGCCTGTTTACCAACAAGACCGTCCGCAACCTGATCGGCGCGGATATCCCGCCGGGCTTGACCGTCTATGCCCCTTCGGGCGATATGATGTCCCTATGGGCGGCGGCTCAACGCTATTCTGAAGACGATCGATCCGTCGTCATTGTCGCGGGCGAGCGATACGGCATGGGATCGTCGCGCGACTGGGCTGCGAAGGGAGTTGCCTTGCTCGGGGTAAGGGCGGTTCTCGCCCTGAGCTTCGAGCGGATACACAGGTGGAACCTGATCGGCATGGGCATCCTGCCGCTGCGGCTGCCGGATGGTTTTGGTCCGGACGAGCTCGCGCTTGTGTCGGGTGACGTTATCGAGATCTCCGCGGATGCGGCTCGCGTCGATCCGCGTTGCCAGATAGGGGTTGTCGTGAAACGTAAAGATGGGCAACAGACGCAGCTTGTCGCGACAGCAGCGATCGAAACCAGCGCGGAGGTCGAAATTCTCCGAGCCGGTGGCATCCTCCCACTTATCCTGCATAACGCGCTTCAGCCCCCGACAGCGCCCCTGATACGGAGGCGGCTTAATGGGGCCGTTCCACAATAAGGAAGAACCCTAAAAGGCGCCCACGGGTCCCTGGGGCAGGGCAACCCGGATCCTGATATCGACAATCTGAAGATCAAGAGCCAGAATTTTGATTGATGCCGGAGGAAGACGAGCGAGCCCGCGGTTCCGCCCCTTTCAAGATCAGCTAGGTGCAATATCGGCGCACCAGCTGTACAGCGATGGATGGATCGCCGAAGAACCAAATCTATTCAAGATGATATGGTCGCCCAATCTTGTTGTCGTGAGCGCAGCTGTCGAATAACCGTGCCTCCGTCCGGCGTGCAATCACACAAGCAGGGCGCGGCTGCGCATTCCCTAGTTGTTCGTATATCTCTTGTGGCCACTCGCCGGCAGCTCGCTATCTCCTCAATCTCTGCCTGTTGAATTCGTCTTCTAGCAATTCATTTGCGCGATACGATGCTCATCTCATGGATCTTGCAAATCAACACCGAACAGCTCTTGGTGCATGTGCTCGACTGCAATGCCGATGCCGCCGACGAGAGCAGCCCGATTGCCAAACTGACTGATCTCGATACGGGGTGGGTAAGGCGTGCAACGTGGCAAATACCTGCGAATAGCTTCGACAAGTTCGGGGCGCGCGCCGATACTGCCGCCCATGATCACCAGTTCTGGATCAAGCGTTGCACCGATTGCGGCAATGGCAAGCGCAATCGATCGCGAAGTTTCCTCGATCACGGCAACAGCGGCTGGCTCGCCAGCCGCCAGAGCCGAAAAAAGATCCGCTACAGTTGCCTCACCCTGCCCACCATATCCAGAATAACGCCGCACCATTGCAGCACTACCCACAGCGCTTTCAAGAGTACCGAGGGTAAAGCCACCCGGATCAAATGGCTCTCCGCCGAGAGGTAGATAGGCGATCTCCCCGGCGGCGCCGCGTGCGCCGCGCATGAGGCTGCCATTTGCAATGATGCCCATGCCGATACCAGTGCCTAGCGCCACGAAGGCAAAATTATCTGATGTGGAACCGTGCCCTCGCCATCGTTCTCCCTGTGCGGCAAGATTGACGTCGTTTTCAATGATGACCGGGATTGCCATCCGGTCACTCAAGAGGCCGCGCAAGTCAATTGTTTCGACTCCCGGGATGTTCGGGGCGACATTGATATGTCCGGTGGCCGGATCAAGCACACCTGGCGTAGCCAGCACTATGACGCGCAATTTGGCCAGATCGATGCAGGCGCTCCGAGCAAGGTCCTGTATAATGGCGTGGAATTGATCGACCAGATGGACCCCGCCGAGCGAACTTGTGGGCACTTTGGTTTCGGCGACGATGTTACCAACCAGATCGCAGATGATGGCGGCAATCTTGGTTCCGCCTAGATCGATGGATGCTGCGAAACCCGCACTTGCATCAAGCTCATAGGTTATTGCAGTTCGCCCCAGGCGCCCATCGGTATATCCGCTCGGCTTCAACCAACCATTGTTCTCCAAATTGCGAACGACGTCGGAAATCGTTTGTTTGGACAAGCCCGTTTGCTTGGCAATATCCGCGCGGGAAATAGGGCCTTTTGCAAGTATGGTCCGAATAACGGAATTTGTTGAGATTTTTCGCGCTATCGGTGTCTGGTTCGCATTAGGCATCATTGCTGGCACGCGTTCCACCCTTAATTAGTTCGGGACCTTTTCCTAATTCATCTATCTCGCGCTGCGGCTGTGCCAATTTCAAGTGAAAAAGTCCTGAAATTCAAGTGAATCTCAGTTATCTGGCTAAACCAAATCATTTAATTTGTCCATGTCATTGACAAATTAAGCGCCCAATTTGTAGACTTGCCCAATGGCTGAGCAAATTGCGGAGGGGTAATGAAAGCGAGGTCAAAGGATGGGAGATATAGTCCCGCATTCGCTGCGGACTTCATCGCGCTCCAATCTGGCAAGGTTGCTGGATATCGCAGCCTGGATTTCACACGTCATCCCATTCCCGACACCGCGCAGTGAAAGGTGCTTGATTTGCCATGATGACCCCCACGTCCCAAGGCGAAATCATCAGCAGGCACCCGGTCATTCTGCCGATCATGGCGCCTCGGCTGCAGGCGGACGCGCATCCCGACGGGTATCTTGATCTCGCTCTTTGGGGAAGCGGCCGCCTGGGGCGCATACGTTTTTCCAAGCTGGCCGGACCGTACGTCTATGGTCCAAACAGGATCATTGCCGAAGCGGGCGGCATCTTCGTGGCCCAGTCAAAGCCCATCCTCCTGATCCGCAATGCTCGCCTGGAAGGAATCTATCCGGCTCGTCGTGGTGCCTGGTGGCATGAGATTGACGAGGACAGTCCGCGGGCCAAGATTATCAAACGCAATAACCGCCGCACGGTCGTAACCGGCTGGGGAGCGATGATCATTGAGGTCAGCAATGGTGATATCCGTGTCGCTGCCGGTGCCTCCGAAGAGGAGGCTGAAGCCGCATTTGGTCTTGCAGGCGATGCTATCGTAGCGGAAGCTGCGGATTATGTAGCCCGGTGCGACGTCGCGCCCAAGGCCGATCCCGTGATGCGCAGCATGGTGATGCAGGGCGCGCATGCCGCCTTTTCCAGCATCCGTCTTGACGAGAATGGCGTATTTGCCGGCCTGGCTGCTGGGCAGGCCTACAGCGCGCCCGCACGCACCTATTATCGCGATGGCTACTGGACGATGCAAATACTGCTGAAGCTTGCGCCAGAAGCTGTACGCGATGAAATTCGACTTTTGGCCAAGGGAATCCAGCCCGACGGGGAGGCGCCAAGCGGCGTGATCGTGACCGGACCGGCGCAATCGCGCGCCTGGCAGAACTTCGTTCTCGATTGCAGGCTGAACCCCGAAAAATATCACGGAAAGGCTGTTCCGGAGCATCACAATCGTCCAGGTGATTGGTGGAGCGATCATTTTGACAGCCCGCTTTTCTTCATCCTCTTTCTCGTCGACTATGTGGATGCCACGGGGGATACGGCAGAAGCACTGCTGCACTGGCCACTCGTCACGGCTATCGTTGAACGATATCTGGGTTTTGCAGGCCCTGGTAGCGTACTGCCGCTCAAGCCACGAAATGACAGGGACTGGGCAGACAACGTCTATCGGGAGGGTCTCGTCTCCTATAATCTCGGCCTTTTCGTCGGCGCTTTAGATGCCGTGGCTAAGTTGGGGGCGGGGCACGATCCCGCGTTGGCACGGAAGGCAAGCGAAACAGCGCAGCACGCTCGTGCCGAAATCGAGGATAAGCTCTTTGTCCCGAGCAGAAACGGTTACGCCGATTTCATCACCCCTGATGGATTTGTTGAAGATCATCTCGTGCTCGACAGCCTGACGCTCTCCCGTTATGGGGCCATTTCGCCGACGCGCGCCGCTGGCCTCCTGAAGGCGATGGAAGCGGCCCTGGAAGCTCGAAATAACAAGCAGCAGCCCTATGGCGATTGGGGCGTCCTTTGCGCGTTCCCACCATTTAAACGGGCAAGTGACGTGAGATCGAAGACCGCTTTCCCTTTCCGTTACCACAATGGATCGGATTGGCCTTATTGGGACGGCGTCTATGCGGAAGAAAGAATACGCCGCGGCCTTGGTGGAGCGCGTTATGCGCTTATACGCTGGTGGGAGGCCTGCCTGGCAAATGGTTGGGCAGGTGCGGTCGAGTATTTCTCGCCACCCTACGGACGCGGCTCTCTGCTGCAGGGATGGAGCGCGATGCCAGCGGCTGTTGTCCTTAAATATGGCTTAGAAGCTGCGAACGCGGAGAACAGGTGATGAGCGGATGGGGGCAGGACTTGCGTTTAAACTGCCGGCCTAGCCAGTTTCATGACGAAGGCAAGGTGGTCGTTGTGGCTGAGTTCTTCGAAACCGAGATGCCTGTAGAAGCCCTTGGCGCGTTCGTTTGCGGGACTAACGCCAAGATGGACCGCAGGCACGCCGTGGCCCGAAAGCTTGTTGAGCATGGTCTCGACCATCAGGCGTCCCCACCCACCCGATTGGGCCTCAGGCAGAATATTGATATGAAGATGCGCAGGGTAGGTCGTTTCAAGACCCGACGTTCCGCTATGAGGGTTGGCGATTCGCTCCAGAACATCGGCGTCTTTTGCAGCGCTCGGTGTCAGGCCAGCGATCTCTCGCCGAACAAGCGGCCACCAGTTTCTGTCGAGCGCTTCATCGAAGCTTGCAGTATCCGGCGTACCGACAACATAGCCTATGACCCGCTCGTCTTTGGCGAGAACGAACGCAAAATCCGGAGCAAATTTGAGATAGGGCACGGCCCACACATAACCGGGAAGGCGCGGATTGCTGTAAAGCGCGCTCGCGTCGGCTCCGGCGTCGGCCGTCATCAGGCAAATATGGAAGAGGGCGTCAACGTCGTCCTCGTTGGCCGGACGGATGAAACAATCGTCGATCTTAGGAGGCATGGCATCATCGATTTGCTGGCCGCTGCTCGGTGCGAACTGATGTCAAGCGGCGGTAAAACTGAGAAGGTTGAGGACTGCATCTGAGGGCTCAGAGCCCACAAACTTTTTGGAAAGAATAAGGAAATTCGTTGGGCCAGTAAAGGCCTGACAATGCAAGACATTCGGCATGTCTTAGTAAGACCGGCCGGTTGGAATCGATAGAAACTGCCAAAACGCAGCTAGAGGGAACCAATCAATGTTTAGCGATTTCATCTCCATCAATGCAGCATTCATTCTAAAGAAGGCAGGAATTTTGGCGGGCGTCACTTTCGTGGGGTTCGGCATATCGACTATTGCCTTTGCCGACACACTCACGGTTTGGGACGACCACGATTCGGAGTCGAGAGCCGCCGTGATGACCGAGCTCAACGCCAATTTCCAGAAGGCGCATCCCGACGTTAAGCTTGACCACACCGTACGCGATTTCCAGGATCTCAATCTTACGCTTAAGCTCGCCGTTTCCTCCGGCGACGGCCCAGTGGTGACCAAGGTCAACCAGGGAGCCGGCGCGATGGGGGCGATGGTGAAGGAAAACCTTCTCGTTCCTGTCGATACCTACCTCAAGAAATATGGATGGGATAAAAATCAGTCTGATAGTCTGCTGGCGCGCGACCGTTGGTCGAGCAAGGGCGAGTTCGGTGTCGGTGAGACCTACGGCATCTCGTCGCTCGCCGAAATCGTCGGCCTTTATTACAATGAAAAGGTCTTGAAAGCCGCTGGCGTCGAACTTCCGCTCAAGAGCTTTGACGATTTCCTTGCCGCCCTCGATAAGGTCAAGTCGGCAGGCACCGCACCGCTCACGATCGGTACCGCCAAGGGCCACCTGGCGCTCCATATGCTGGCGGGGATCAGTCAAGCGCATATCGATGCATCTGATCGAAAAGCGCTCGATGACTTGATTTACGGCCGTGGTGGCACCTGGAATACGCCCGGTAATCTGGAATCGGCCAGACTTGTCCAGAACTGGGCAAAGAACGGTTATTTCTTCGACGGCTACCAGGGAATCTCAGGTGATGATGCCGTTCAACTGTTTGTCGCTGGCCAGGGAGCCTTCCTGATTTCGGGGACCTGGTACTTTGGCGAGATGCAAAACAATCCAGATATCCATTTCATGCCGATCCCGGCACCCGCCGGCATCAAGCATCCGCTCTCGGTTGGTGGTGTCGACCTTGCCTGGGCGATCACGAGCCTGGCGAAGAGTGACAAAATGAAGGATCTGGCCGGCGAATACATTAACTATATGGTCTCCAAGGACGCGTCCGTTACCTGGGTCCATGCCGGCTATCTACCTGCAACTCCGGTTCCGGAGGATGCCGGGGTCAGCGCTTCCCCACTCCTGAAAGAAGGCATCTCAATGTGGAAGTCGTTGAACGATAACAATGCCCTTGGACATTATCCCGATTGGGCGAGCCCGACCATGCTCAAGACGTTTGACGAAAACACGCCTTTGCTGCTTGCGAACAAGGAAACACCAGAAGAACTGGTCGGCAAGCTCGATGCGGACTACGCCGCCTACATGAAGAGCAAGTGATTACCACGGTGCACACCTATCCCGCCGCGCTACTCCATTGACGAAAAGCAGCGGCGGGAAACTTCGGTACGTCTATCCTGATCACGGCCAGAGCAGTACAATTCGGCGTCTGGCATATTTCCGAGATGGTGCATGAAACGCTCGCCACTTGACGCAAAGGCCAGCAGAAATCTCATTTATATTCTGCCCGGTTTGCTGCTCTATTTTGCTCTTGTCCTTGGTCCTATTGTTGCGGCAATCGGTATCAGCTTCACTGAATGGAATGGGATCAGTCCGCCCAACTGGATCGGGATTGGCAATTATGCAAAATTGCTTTCAGATGAGACGTTCTATATAGCGTTGAAAAATAATGCTTTTTTCATGGTATTTTACTGCGTCATTCCGATTGTCGTTGGCCTTTCATTTGCTGCGATGGTCTGGACGCTTAGGCAACGCGAGCAGTTCGCGCTACGTACGCTGCTGTTCCTGCCCTATATCATGCCTACCGCCGTCCTTGGCATCATTTGGCACTGGCTTTACAATCCCGCTTTCGGTCCCATCAATCAGGCGCTGAAGCTGATTGGCTTGGGTTCGATCGCTTTACCTTGGCTTGGCGACTTCACCTTTGTCTTGCCCGCCGTTGGCCTTGTCGCAAGCTGGTATTTCTTCGGTTTCTGCATGGTCCTGTTTCTTTCCGGCATCCAGCGGATTGATCCGGCGCTGTTTGAAGCGGCAAGGGTCGACGGTGCCAGTGGGAGCAGGATTTTCTTCTTCATCACACTGCCGCTCCTCCTGCCCGAGATACGTATCGCGCTCCTTCTCACTATCATTTCTTCTATCAAGAGTTTTGATCTGATCTTTACGATGACGCGGGGTGGCCCGGCCAATGCGACCCTCGTTCCCAACATTTATATGTACGAGCTTGGTTTCCAATTGAATCGCTATGGATATGCCTCAGCCGTTGCCATCATCGGCGCAATTCTGGTCTTTACAATCAACTATGCCGTTCATCGACTGGTGCGGCCGGTGAATGAAGGGGGTGCATCGTGAGCCGAGCTTCTCATGGAATAGGCGCAGTCTTGCCCTCGCGTGTCATTCTTTGGCTGTTCGCGATCTTGACTGTTGTTCCTTTTGCTCTTCTGATACTTACTTCTTTGAAGAGTCGTACGGATCTCCTGCAGGGCGCATTCGTATTGCCGGCCTATCCCCACTTCGAAAATTATGCAAACGCTTGGATCGATGGGCGGTTTAATGTCTATTTCCTGAATTCCGTCATGATTGTTTTCCCGGTGGTAGTCATTAGCATCATACTTGGCACGTTAACGGGATTCGGGTTCGCATTCCTGACCTTTCCGTTCAGGCGCACCATTTTCGTCCTTTTAACAGTTGGCATGATGGTGCCGACCGAGGCCTTCATCATTCCGCTCTACTATGAAATGCGCTATGTCGGCCTCATCAACACCTATGCTGCGCTGATCCTTCCTCAAATTGCCATGTCATTGCCTTTTGCGACCATGTTCATGGCCAGCGCGATGCAACAGCTGCCGTCGGAAATTATAGAAGCGGCAGTTCTCGACGGGGCATCCAGACGATACATTCTTTCCAAGGTCATCGTCCCTTTGATGCTGCCGTCAATGTCTACGCTGGCATTGTTCTTGTTTATCTGGACTTGGAACGAGTTTCTTATTCCGCTTGTCCTCGTCAATGATGATAACTATCGGACCCTGCCGATTGGCATGTTGTTTTTCCAGGGGCGCTATACGGTCAATACCCCTGTGTTAACGGCGGGCGCTGTTATCGTCATCGGGCCGCTCATTCTTGCCTACATGCTATTCCAGCGGAAACTCATCACGGGCCTCACGGCCGGAGCGACAAAATAAAACTGTGTTGATCTTATTTCTGAAGAGATCGGCGCGCACTCGGGCGCCATGATGCGGCGAGTATCTTTGTTCGCAACATTCCATGTTCACCACCTCAAATCAGTCATTCCGGCAGGGTCAGGCTCTTGGCTCACCTAATGAATGCGTTGCGAACGGAATTTGCAATAACAGGATCATTGGTTCTTATCCCTTCAAGAGCAAAATGTTTAGTGCTTGCCGGAAATGTAGCCGGTGCAATAACGTGGGGTTCTGAAGGTAAGTTCGTTTATAACGGGCCATGCCCTCAGATGTCGCCACCGCGTCCTTCGATACGAGCCAGTACCCGATCCAATGCCGAGACCAATATGGTGTGCCCGCCCTTCGTCTCGAAATCTGATAGGACCTGCTCATTCAGCCCGCCCCTTGTGGCGAATTGCTTGCTGAGCGAATGAAACGAATGGACAGTCTTCTCATTGGCCCGCTGCGCCAGGCTTTCAAAAAGCGGTGCGATATAGGCTTGGCCCTTCGTTCGATCGAGCCCGTTCTTTTCCAGCCAGTCGTTCGTGAACTCCATGATACCGAAGAAGGTCGACATCATGGCGCTGGCCGCGGCAAGAAGATCATACTCCTTGCGGGATGCACATTGAACGGCCGTACCAAGCGCATCGAACAGGGCGGCGATTTCTTGATTGGGAGGGTAGATGGCGGTCACGCCTCGACGATTAGCAACGAATGGCAAAGGGATCGCTTGTACGAGCTCTGTATCGGCCTGGATCCAGTCGAGCAGGTTTTGGCGCTCCATTGTGGCGACGACGCTGATGATGCTTTGCCCGTCTCTGAAACGAAGCCCGCGAATAATGTCTTCGGCAATCTGCGGACGGATGGCGAGAACAACAATGTCGCTCTGATCGACGACTGCCTGGTTGTCAGCCGCGACAGTTACCTTGTCGAACTTGGTGGAAAGCCTTGCGGCGATTTCCGCATTGCGAGGCGAGACATGGATATTGAAGGAGTGTGCCGGCTCGGCCAGGAGGCCCTCCACCATGGCTTCCGTGATCGCGCCGGTGCCGACAAAACCGATCACTTTCATCCGCGCCACCTATTCAGCCGCTCGCGCGGGTCCGAGGGAAACGTCCGTCGTGTAGTTCTCGCGCATGAAATTGATGAAGTTGTCCTGGAATTGCCGGGTGTGAGCATGGGCGAGCTCATCCGCCAGATCGACGTTCCTATCCCGGATCGCCTCCAGCATCAGGCTATGCTCGTCCGTGAGGAGATATCCCTCGTGGGTACGCTCCAGATATTCGAAATGCAGGTGCAGCATGCGCTGACCCTGGGACAAAAGCTTGTCGTAGAAAGAGGCCAGATACTGGTTCTTGCCGGCATAGGCGATCGCCATGTGGAACTCTTTGTTCGCCTCCGACATCGCCAGATGATTTCCAGTCTTGACGGCGGTCGCAAATGCCTTTTCCCGTTTGGCAATGAGCTTGAGGTCGGTATCGGTTCGCAGTGCCGCAGCTAGACGGGTGTTCATCCTTTGCGCAATGTCGAGCGCTTCCACATATTTCGGAAAGGTCGCGACTTCGATCGGCGCAACGATCGTGCTGCGGTTGGAAAGCGTCACGACCAGCTCTTCCGCACCCAGGCGGATCAAGGCTTCCCGCACCGGTGATCGCGACATGTCGAAGCGTTCGGCCAGGCTCATCTCGTCGAGAAGCTGCCCCGGCGGCAAGGTGAGCGCGAGGATTTCGTTTCGCAGCGTATCATAGACGCTTTTCCAACCGGTTCCCCGAACCCTTTTCACTTCAGTCTCGTCAGACACTTAAGTCCCTTTCATTTGCGTATGCGGCATTGGGCCAGAAAAGCAGCGTGTCGGCAATGTAAAATTTCCGCTTGACTTTGTCGACACGCTGTTGACATAAATTTGTCAGTCGACACGCAGCCGACAAAAAACACAAAGAAACGGCTAAAGCCGACGAGTGGAACCGCGCTTCGCGCACAGCAAAAGAGGAATGCCGATGCTTTCGAAGTTGATCACGTCCGCCTTGCGGGCTTTGCCTGCGCTCGCCCTGATGGGGGGTCTTTCCGCCACTACCGCTCACGCTCAGACCGCCGACGGCTATTGGCAGGGCGTGCAGAAGGCAGGGGTTTTGAGGTGTGGCGCGGCCGTGGCGCCGCCTTATGTCATGCGCGACCCGGCAACGGGCGAGTATTCAGGCTTCTTTGCCGATCTTTGCAAGGAATTCGCCGACGTTCTCAAGGTGAAGCCGCAATTCGTCGATACGACCTGGGACAATATCGTTGCCGGCCTTCAGGCCGGAAAATGGGACGTTTCGCTGGCACTGAACCGGACGCCGACGCGCGCCATGGCTGTCCAGTTCTCCATCCCGGCGATGGAGTATCAAATCTCGCTTGCCTACAATAGAAACAATCCGAAAATCCCGGCGACGGCAGCCTCGGTGGCCGATCTCGACAAGGCTGGCGTGACGATCGCCGTCATGTCTGGAACTGCCCAGGACAAGGCAATCTCCGCAGCCGTGAAGAATGCCACGATCATGCGGCTTCCGGGCAATGACGAGACACGTCTGGCCCTTACCTCGAAGCGAGCCGACATCCTGGTCGACGCCTCCGATACCAACCAGCTTCTGACCCAGGCTAATCCTGATTGGGCCATCGCCCTGAACCCGAAGCCCGCCCTTGCCAAGCAAGGCGTATCCTTCGGTCTGCCGCATAATATGTCGGCTTCAGACGTCGAAGTCGTGAACATCTTTCTCGAAGAGAAGGTCGCGACTGGCCATGTCGACGAGCTGATCCACAAGGCCGTCGATGAAGTCCTCAAGGGCGCAAAATAAGTCCCGTCCGGCGTCGGCGCCTAGCCGCCGACGCATTCTCTCGCTTTTCAGACAAACCGAGATCGGCCATGACCATGTCCTTCAGCCTCCCCCTCGTCAAAATGCAGGCGCTCCACAAGAGCTATGGCAACGGAGCCATCCAGGTGCTGAAAGGCATCGACATCGAAATGAAACCTGGCGAACGCGTCGTTGTCATCGGCCCGAGCGGCGGCGGCAAGAGCACGCTGCTCAGGGTAATGATGGGCCTTGAGCAGATAGATAGCGGGTCGATCGGCTTTGATGGGAAGGCCTATATATCGTCTCAAGGCCTTGGCAAGAAGACCCTCATCGATACGGAAGTCCGCCGATCGATCGGCATGGTCTTTCAGCACTACACGCTCTTTCCGCACCTGAATGTCATCCAGAACCTCATCCTTGCGCCCTGCAAGGTACGCGGCGAGGCAAAATCGAAGGCTATGGCTCGTGCCCAAACCCTTCTTGAGCGGTTCGGACTTGGTGCGAAGGCCAATGCGTACCCCGCCCAGCTTTCCGGCGGTCAGAAGCAGCGCGTCGCGATTGCCCGCGCCTTGATGCTGGATCCCAAGCTGATGCTTTTCGACGAGGTGACTTCGGCACTCGACCCTGAGCTTGTCAGCGAGGTGGAGCAGGTGATCCTCCAATTGGCATCGCAGAACATGCCAATGATGATCGTCACCCACGACATGTGGTTTGCGAAGAATATTGCCTCGCGCGTGATCTTTTGCGCCGGTGGAGTCGTCGTCGAGGATGGCCCTCCCGAACAGGTGCTCGGCTCTCCCAGGGAAGAGCGCACCAAGGAATTCATCGACCGCGTGTTCCACATCAAGCAGCAGGGGGCGGTTGCGTGAGTTACACTTTCGACTTCAACGCAGTCTCGATCGCGCCGCTGCTCAAGGGGTTATGGGTGTCTCTGGAGCTGACGGCGGCAGCCAATGTCATCGGCATCGGTCTGGGATTTGTGCTCGCTCTTTTGATCATGAGTCCTTACCGGCTAGTCCGTCTGCCGTTCATGCTGTTCGTCGAATTTTTCCGCTGCACGCCCGCCATCATTCAGATCGTCTGGATCTTCTACTGCGTTCCGATGATCTTCGACGTCTTTCTCGACCCGATCACAATGGGTGTGATGGCGCTCGGGCTGAACCTCATGGCCTTCAATGCCGAAGCCTATCGCGCGGCGATCCAGGCAGTTCCGCGCGAGCAGCTCGACGCCGGTATCGCGCTCGGCCTGTCGCCGCTGCAGCGGGTATTCTACATCGTTTTCCCGACGGCATTTCGCGCTTCCATCCCCGTTTTGCTGACGAACGGCATCGTCATTTTCCAGCAGAGTGCGCTGGTTGCGATCGTGGCGATCCAGGATCTCATGTACCAGGGAAAGACGCTTGCGACCGAAACATACCGGCCGATCGAAACATTCACGGTCGTGGCGCTGATCTATTTCGTCGTCTCCTTTCCGATCACGCAGATCGTCGGCTTCCTGGAACGCCGCCGGCTGCTTCTCGTCAGCTAGGAGGCCAGGATGACGCTCGACTTCTCGATTCTTCTCCGCTTCGAGCACGCGCTTTTGCTCGGCCTTTGGATGACCGTCAAATTGACAGTCATCTGCATCGCGCTCGGATGCTCTCTCGGCTTTCTGGTGGGTCTTGCCAGAACCTCCAGCAATGTGGCGCTAAGAGCTGTCTCCAGCGTCTATGTCGAGTTCTTCCGTGGTACGCCGGTACTCATTCAGCTCTTCTGGATCTTCTTTTGCCTACCTTTGCTGCTTGGTGTCGAACTGTCGAACCTTGCATCGGGTGTGATTGCGCTAACCCTCTACATGGGGGCGATCACCAGCGAGACCTTCCGGGCGAGCCTGAAATCGATCGGACCTGAGCAACTGGACGCCTGCGTCGCGCTTGGACTTCCGCGCAATATCCAGGTGGTCAATGTCGTGCTGCCGCAGGCCGTGTTGCGTGCGATTCCGACGCTGCTGTCGAACTGCGTCAGCCTGTTCAAGGAGAGCGCCCTGGTTTCCGCCGTCGGGATGGCGGACCTCATGTTCGTCGGCCAAAACATCTCGAACAACACGGCAAGGCCCGTCGAGGTGCTGACGGTCGTCGCCCTGATCTATTTCGTCATCGCATTTCCGCTGACGCGAGCCGTCTCTCTCATCGAGGCGCGCATCCTGAAGAAACTCGCCATCTAAACGCAATCGCTTCACATACAGGAGACCTCCATGAAACTGTCCGGCGTCATGCCTGCGCTCATCACCCCCTTCGACGCGAACGGCAAGGTCGATTTCAAAGCCTTCGAACGGCATCTCACGGCGCTGCGTGCCGCCGGAGTGACCGGGTGGGTCCCCATGGGATCGACCGGTGAATATTCCGCGCTGTCGAACGAGGAGCGTGACGACGTCTTGAGGTTCGTCAAGGATTTTGCCAGGGAAGGCGAAGCCCTGATCGCCGGCACGAACGCGCCTGCAAGCCGCGAGGTCATTGAAAATACGCTTCGGGCCAAGGAGATCGGTTACGACACCGTCCTGCTGGCGACGCCTTTCTATACACGCCCGACGCAGGACGAATTGCTCGCTCATTTTCGCAATGTGCTCGATGCGACCGGTATCAATCTCGTGCTCTATAGCTATCCTTACAAGGACGGCGTCGAGATCGGCTTTGATATCCTCGATGCGCTCGCGGACGATCCCCGTGTCCTGGGCATCAAGGAAAGCTCCGGCTCCCTCCAGCGTGCGATCGACATCCATTCCCGTTACAAGGGCCGCATCGACCTGATCTCCGGCTCGGACGACATCGCTCTCGACTTCATGTTCTGGGGCGCTGATGCCTGGATCTGCGGACCCGCCAATTGCATGGCAAAGGCTTGTGTCGATCTCGATCGAACCTTCCGCTCGGGTGATCTCGCAGCCGCGCGCGAGAAGATGATCGTGCTCTATCGCGCGATGAACATCCTCGAGAGCGGCAAGTTCGTTCAGAAGGTCAAATATGGCTGCGAACTTCAAGGCTTGGCCGTCGGCAACGGCCGCGCACCCCTCGGCGAACTGACGGTCGAGGAGAAGGCTGAGTTCAGGGCTGCCATGCAGCCAATTCTCAACTGGTGAGGGCCTGATTTTTGGCTGGGAGCTCTGACCGCTTCGGCGGCCGGAGCCAAAACGAATTTGGTTTGGCCGAAACAGTGAGGAGGATTGGACTATGCGGTTCAAAAAAGTGCTGTCCGTCGTCGACTGCCATGCGGAAGGCGAGAGCGGCAAGGTGATCGTGGGCGGTGTCGGCCAAGTGCCCGGCAAGACCATGTTTGACAAGCGGGTCCATCTCGAGACCCATATGGACGATATCCGCAAGATTGTTCTTTTCGAACCGCGTGGCGCCGTCTGGCACAATGCGAATATTGTTCTGCCCTCCAATCATCCCGAAGCGGACTTCGGCTATGTGATCCTTGAAACCACCGAATATCCGGCGATGTCGGGTTCGAACACCATGTGCGTAGCGACCGTTCTGCTTGAGACCGGCATCCTTCCGATGCAGGAGCCGGTGACGCACCTGGTTCTGGAATCGCCGGCCGGCCTCATCAGAGTTCGGTGCGAATGTGCGGATGGTAAAGTCACGAGCGTCAGGCTCGTGAACCAACCCGCTTTCTGCTACCACCTTGGCAGCAGTATCGAGGTCGAGGGCTTCGGAACGGTTCGTGTGGACATCGTCTACGGCGGAATGACCTATGCGATGGTCGATGCCGCCGCTCTTGGATTTTCGATCGATCCATCGGAGGCGCGGGACCTTTGTGAGGTCGGGCAGAAGCTCAAATTTGCCGCAGCCGAGCAGCTTGCGGTGGAGCATCCGGAAAACCCGGCGATCCCCGGCATTACCAATACCGAGTTTATGGGACCTATTCGCCGGGAAAACGATGCACTCGTCTCGAAGAATTGCGTGGTTGTCTCCCCTGGCCGTTGTGATCGCTCCCCATGCGGCACCGGTTCTTCGGCGCGCCTTGCCCTGTTGCATGCCAAAGGTCTGATCGCGCCAGGCGAGACCCTCATCCATGAATCGATTACCGGCAGTCGTTTTACCTGCACCATCGACGGACTCGCCAAGGTCGGAAAATATAACGCCGTCATACCGGCGATCGCCGGACAGGCATGGATCACCGGTCTTTATCAGATGGGTTTGGATCCGACCGATCCGTACCAGCAGGGGTTCACCGTAGCCGACACATGGATGACGACGGTTTGAAGCGCACGGGTCTGGAACGAATATGAGCGAAAATAAGACGCCTTTGGTGGTCGTCGGCGCGGGCATCATCGGCACGGCCATCGCCTACCAGCTCCAGCGTCGCGGCGCGAGCGTGACGATCATCGATAAGGACAGCCCGGGCAGGGGCGCATCCTATGGCAACATGGCGAGCATTGCCGTGACGGAATTCTTGCCGGCCTCGCGTCCCGGTATCTGGGCACAGATGCCCAAATGGCTTCTTGATCCCGAAGGGCCTGTTCGCATCCGGCCCTCCTATGTGCCGCGGCTGATTCCCTGGTTTCTACGCTTCCTGGCTGCAAGCCGTCCATCGAAGTTGAGGGAGCTTGAAGAAGCCGGCGCGACGTTGTGCACGCGCGCCCACGAGGATCTGGAGGCGCTCCTCAAGACGACTGGCCTTCAGCACATGCTGAGTGCGGAGGGATGTCTCAGCCTCTATAGCGATGAGGCCGAGTTTCGGGCCGACCGCGAGCATATCGAAATGCTCGAACGCTTTGGCTTCCGGCACGAAATCCTTGGCGGTAATGCCATCCGCGATCTCGAACCGTCGCTGACCACGAAGATCGGCAAGGCCGCGCTTTTTCCCGACAACCGCTCGATTGCCGATCCTCACGAACTGGTCGTTGCCCTGTCGGAAAAATTCCAGGTCCTCGGTGGGCGCATCGAAGAGGGCGAAGTTGTGGGTTTCGAGCAGGCAGATACAGGTGTTAAAGCGCTCAGAACGAAAGACGGGCGCAGGATCGAAGCAGGCAGTTTCGTGCTCGCAGCCGGCGCCTTCACCGCCCGCCTGTCCGCCATGCTGAAAGAACCGATCCCGCTCGAGACGGAGCGAGGTTATCACACGCAGATCATGGCGCCGCACATCTCCATGCGTCATTCGATCATATGGCCGGCGCGCGCCTTCATGGTGACGCCGACGGCCGGCGGGATACGCGTTGGCGGCACGGTGGAGATGGCAGGCCTCGACGCGCCGCCGGATTATCGCCGCGCCAAGGTGCTGGTCAGACGCGCCAAGGAGGCACTGCCCGAGCTGAGAACCGAGCAGACGAGTGAATGGATGGGACACCGCCCGGCTCTGCCTGACACGGTTCCGGTCATGGGGCGGTCGGCCAAGCGCAAGAACGTCTGGTACGCCACAGGTCACGGACATCTCGGCTTGACCTATGCAGCAACCACCGGCCGGTTGATGGCCGACCTTATCACGGGCGTCGAACCACCCGTGGACATGAAACCCTATCGCGTCGACCGGTTTTGAGCCAGGCGGCCACGGCAAGGAAAGAGGGAAGAACATGCGAAGCGAACTCTATATCGACGGACGATGGGTGAAGCCGATCAAGGACGGCACGTGCGACGTCGTCAACCCGGCCACCGAAGAGGTCATGCAGACGATCGCCGCAGCGACCGCCGAGGATGTCGATGCCGCTGTGAAGGCCGCTCGCCGTGCCTTCGACAAGGATGGATGGCCGAAGCTCTCCGGTGCCCGACGTGCACAATATCTCAGGGCTATCGCCAGTGGTATTCGCGCCCGCCAGGCCGACATCGCCCGACTGGAGGTTCTGGATAACGGCAAACCCTTCCCAGAGGCCGACTGGGATATCGCCGATGCGGCAGGATGCTTCGACTTCTATGCCGGCCTTGCCGAGCAGCTCGATAACAATCCGGAGGAAATCATCACGCTCGCCGACGACCGCTTTGCGTCCAAGGCAGTCAAGGAGCCCATCGGCGTTGCGGGTGCGATCATTCCCTGGAACTATCCGTTGCTGATGGCCGCCTGGAAGGTTGCTCCCGCTCTGGCCGCGGGTTGCACGGTCGTTCTCAAGCCCGCCGAGCTGACGTCGCTGACCGCGTTGGAGCTCGCCGCCATCGCCGATGAGGCTGGGCTACCTCCGGGTGTCCTGAACATCCTTACCGGCTCTGGTTCGATCGCCGGACAGGCCATCATCGACCACAAGGGCGTCGACAAGCTGGCGTTCACCGGCTCAGGCCCCGTTGGCTCCAAGATCATGGCTGCGGCTGCCCGTGACATCAAGCGAGTGAGCCTTGAGCTCGGCGGCAAGTCGCCATTCGTCGTGTTCGAAGATGCCGATATCGACGAGGCGGTGGAATGGATCATGTTCGGCATCTTCTGGAACCAGGGCCAGGTTTGCTCGGCAACGTCGCGCGTTCTCGTGCAGAAGGCCATTTACCAGCGCCTTCTTGCGCGCCTGATCGAGGAAACTAATAAGATCAAGATCGGAAACGGCCTGGAAGAGGGTACCCTGCTGGGGCCGCTGGTTTCCAAGCGCCAGTACGAGCAGATCGTTGCCGCGATCGAGAGCGCTCGGAGGGCAGGAGCGACTGTCGCATGCGGTGGAACGCGGCCGGAAGGGTTCGACAAAGGTTATTATCTTCGCCCGACAATATTGACGGATGTTCCGCTCGACAGCGACGCCTGGGTTGAGGAGATATTCGGCCCCGTCGTGTGCATCCGGCCCTTCGAGACCGAAGAGGAAGCGATCGAGCTTGCAAACGATTCCCGTTTCGGTCTGGCTGCCGCCGTCATGTCGAAGGAAGACGCTCGTGCCGAGCGCGTCGCGGCAGCCTTCCGGGCAGGCATCGTCTGGATCAATTGCTCCCAGCCCACCTTCACCGAGGCGCCATGGGGTGGCTACAAGGAATCCGGGATCGGCCGCGAGCTCGGCCGCTGGGGTCTCGAAAACTATCTCGAGACCAAGCAGATCACCAAATATGTCACCGATAAGCCTTGGGGCTGGTACATCAAGTAAAGGCGCGATCGGATGCGTTTCGACAGATCTCTCGAATTGCTGCTCGTTCACTGCCAGGGCGAGCTTGGCCACGTCCTCGTTGACGGTGCTCCTGACATTCCCGGCGGAACGATGCTCGACAAGATGAACCACATCAATACGGTCGACGATAGTCTCAGGCGTTTCGTCACTTTCGAGCCGCGCGCCAATGTCGCCATGTCCGTCAACCTGCTCGTCGCTCCGACGCGCTCCGACGCCGACGCCGGATTCATTGTGCTGCAGGCCGACCGTGCGCATCCCATGTCAGGCAGCAACTGCATCTGTGTGGTCACGGCTCTTCTGGAAAGCGGCCGTATATCGATGCGCGAGCCGGAAACCGTGGTTCGGCTGGACACCCCGGCCGGTCTGATCGTCGCCCGCGCATGGTGCGAAAGCGGCCGTTGTCTCGGCGTGAGCCTCGACAATGTGCCAAGTTTCGCGGAATTGCTCGACCACGACATCGAAACGCCTGCCTGGGGACGGATCGAGATCGATGTCGCCTTCGGCGGCGTTTACTATGCGCTGGTCGATGTGAACCAGATCGGGCTCAAAATAGAATCGGGAAATGCGCGCGCGCTGGCTGAAGCCGGCATCGAGCTGAAGCGCCTGGTGGGGGAGCAGATCAAGGTCGCTCACCCGACGCTGCCGGGCATCACCGAGATTGCCTATGTCATGTTCCGTGACCTGGAGCCAGACAGGGCCGTTCGAACCTGCACGACGCTGCAGCCCGGCCGCGTCGATCGCTCGCCCTGCGGGACCGGTAGCTCCGCCAATCTTGCCGCCCTTTACGCAAGAGGCGCCGTCTCGGTCGGAGATATCCGCACATCGCGTTCGATCATTGGAGGGGAGTTCAAGGCCGAGGTGATCGGCGAAACGCATGTCGGCGGCCGCAAGGCGATCCTTCCCCGCATCACCGGCCGCGGCTATGTCTATGGCCGCTCGCAACTGCGCTTTTCGGAAGACGATCCATTCGTGGCCGGCTTCGCGCTCTCCGATACATGGGGACCGCAGGTCGACCTGTTGCGGTGAGAGGCAATCATGGAGAGATCACTTGAAGGACAGACCGTATTGGTTACCGGGGCATCCGGCGGAATAGGTGCCGCGATTGTCGAGCGGCTTGCTGCAGAAGGCGCAAGACCGATCATTCACTTCGGCCGAGACAAGGCAGGGGCGGAAGCCTTGCTGGCGCGCATCGGCGGTCACGGCTGGATCCTCCAGGCCGATCTCTCTACGGCGGAAGGGCCGTTCGAACTCTGGCGAGGGGCGGTCGACCTTGCCGGATGTGTGAACGGGCTCGTCAACAATGCCGGCACTCGGACGGAGGTGTCCATCAATGCCTCGCAGGCCGATTGGCGAGCGGCGTGGCAGAGGGAGTTTCAGATCAATTTTTTCGGTGCAGCCGACCTTTGCAAGGAGGCGATCCTTCACTTCAGGGCAAATGGCGGTGGCCGTATCGTCAACATCGCCAGCCGGGCCGGACAGCGCGGTTACGCAGCCGATGCGATGCCCTATGGGGCGACCAAGGCGGCACTCGTCAATCTGACGAAGTCGATCGCTCGCAGTTTCGGCGGTGAAGGCGTGACCGCGGTCGCGATCGCTCCCGGCTGGGTGCGTACGGAGATGGCGGAAGATTTCATCGCCGCGCACGGGAAGGCCGCCGCCGTTGCGGATATTCCGATCGGCGAAATGGCCACGCCGTCGGAAGTGGCTGAACTCGTCGCATTCGTCCTGCGCCCGAGCCAGTCATCGCTGAACGGGGCGACGCTCGATGTCAACGGCGGAAGCTATATTCGATAAATGGAGATGATTCCCATGAAGCGTTTTGAGGGCAAGGTTGCGATCGTTACGGGAGCAGGCGGAGGGATCGGCTCGGCCATCGCCAGGCGGCTGTCGAGCGAAGGGGCACTCGTCGTCGTGACGGACGTGAACGCCGAAGCCGCTAATCAGGTCGTTGACGGTATCAAGGCCGAGGGAGGCACTGCGACGATGATTGCGGCGGATATTGCAAGGAAGGACGCGTGCTTCAATCTCGTGGAGCAGGCGTTTGGCTTGCAGGATCGTGTCGATATCCTCGTGAACAATGCCGGCATCAACCGACGCGGCAATCTGCTGTCCTTGTCGGATGAGGATTGGGACATCAGCTTCACCGTCAATCTCGATTCGATGTTCCACATATGCCGTGCCGTACTTCCGCACATGATTGCGGCCGGGGGCGGGGCGATCGTCAACACGGCTTCGCAATGGGGGCTCTATCCAGCACCGAACCACATTGCCTACAACACGACGAAGGCAGCCGTTGCGGCATTCACCCAGAATCTGGCTCGCGACTATGCGCCAGACAAGGTCCGGGTCAACGCAGTTTGCCCGGGCGAAATCCATACGCCAATGCTGGAAGCGGGCATAAGGCGGTCTGGCCGCACGATTGCGGACCTGGACAAGCTCGTGCCCTTTGGGCGCATCGGCAAGCCCGAGGAAGTTGCCGCATTGGTTGCATTCCTGGCGTCAGACGAGGCTGCCTTCATCTGCGGCTCTCTGGTTGAGATCACCGGGGCGCAAGCAGTGGCTTAGGATATTGGAAACTTCGATCTGTGCTCGGTATCCGCATTCCGCTCGTCTTCGCCGCTATGGGAAGATTTGCTGCCACCTGAGTGCTGGTGGAATCGGACATGGGATATGATTGAATGAAGGAAGCCGCGCTGCTGGCTTGAGCCGATGACGAGATCGCGATTGCGACGTGAGTGTTGGCACGGTGGATCCATGTTTCTCCTATCCGATCGCGAAGAACGCCCGGTGGAAGAAAACGACGCTGAGAACGGATCCAACCAAGATCACGATAGTCCGGACAACGGTGACCGGGAGAACCCTTGCGAGCGGGGCACCCATGTAGCCGCCAAGTACTGCCGCGACTGCCATCAAAATCGCCGGCTGCCAGGCGACAATCCCCGCCGCGGCGAACGTCGCCACCGAGATTGCCGATATGATGAAGGAGACAAGGTTCTTTAGCCCATTCATCAGGTTCAGATCACGCATTCCCCAGAGCGAGAATAGCGCGAGCAGTACGATCCCGAGTCCACCATTGAAATAGCCGCCATAGACCGCGACGAACACTATACTCAGCGGGCTGTTGGAATAACTGTCGCTGTGATCTGCTAACCATCGTCTGATATGGCCGCCGAAGGCGAAAGCCAGGGTCGCCATGGCCAGAAGAAAAGGAACCACAACGGAGAAAGCCTGGTTTGAGGACACCAGGAGCAGCAGAGATCCAACGAGTCCTCCCACTATCGTCAGCAAAGTAATTTTCATCAACCTGCTCCGCTCGAATTGCGTAATCTCTTTGCGAAAACCACCAATCGCGCCCAGATACCCGGGGAACACCGCGACAGCGCTCGTGGCGTTGGCCGCAACGACAGGCACGCCGGTATAGACCAAAGCCGGGAAGGTCAGGAATGTTCCACCTCCGGCGATCGAATTGAGGACTCCTGCACCGAATGCGGCGGCAGCAAGAAGAACTTGATCGAATGTCATTGATGAGTCTCTCTTAGAACGTATGGAAAGCAAAAACTCTACGTCGTTGCTTCCATTTGAAGGTACTTAGACCTTGGCGCGCCATGAAAAGGCAGATGTCTTTTCGTACAGCCAATAGTAATTGTTGACTATCTGGCTGGTGCGACGGAATCGGAATCCCGCCGTCGAGAAAACGAGCAGCAGTGCAAAATCAATGAAGTAAAAAGATACGCTGAGCATCGGGCCGCTGAACAGCGCGTGATGGAGGAATTGCATTACCCAGACGATGAGAAAGGTGTGGCAGAGTACAAGAGGATAGCTGCTCCAAGCGTCCGCCACCGCCTTGCCAGCGCGCCAGGCCGTCCACAAGCCGAGGAGAACGACAAAGCCGCGGATGATCAGATGGACACCTGCGTCCGGTTCGAAGAATAGTCCTTGCATGTCCGTATCCTTGTCTCTTTCCTAGTGCCGTCCGCCTTCAAGGTAGGCTGCGCGAACTTCCGGATCGGCGAGAAGATTTTTGCCCGAACCGCTCATCGTGACCTTGCCATTCACCATGACGTAGGCGCGATGTGAGAGCTTGAGGGCTGCAAACGCATTCTGCTCGACGAGGAAGACTGTCAGGCCCTCCTGTTCGTTGAGCTTCTTGATTTGCTCGAAAATGCCCTTGACGATAAGCGGTGCGAGACCGAGCGACGGTTCGTCGAGAAGCAGGAGCTTCGGTCGCGCCATCAATGCGCGGGCGATCGAAAGCATCTGCAACTCGCCGCCTGACATGGTTCCCGCCCGCTGGTGCTGACGCTCCTTCAGGCGCGGGAATATCGCAAATACCCTTGCGACGTCCTCCCTGAAGAATTTGAGATTGTCGAGCCCGGCTCCCATCTGCAGGTTCTCAGTCACAGTCATCCGTGGGAAAATGCGGCGGCCTTCCGGCGACTGGCTGATCCGGAGACGGGCGATCTCATGCGTCGGCATGTGCGTGATGTCTGTGCCGTTGAACACGATCGACCCGCTGCGCGCATGTGGACTGCCGCAGATCGTCATCATCAGTGTCGACTTGCCTGCTCCGTTCGCGCCGATCAGGCTGACGATCTCGCCTTCACGGACCTCGACATCGACCCCCGCCAGGGCGCGAATGTTGCCATAATATGTTTCGACCCCCTGAATCTTGAGAAGCTGTTTCCCGGCCATCAAAGTATGCCCCCTTCTACAGTCGCAATAACCGCTTCGACTTCTTCGTCCTCGACCCCCAGATAGGCTGCGATGACCTTCGGGTCGTTTTTCACATGCTCAGGCGTGCCGTCGGAGATCTTCTGACCGTATTCGAGAACGACGACGTGGTCGGAAATTTCCATGACAACCGACATGTCATGCTCGATGAGCAGAATCGATGTGCCCGTCTCGGCGCGAATGCCCTGCAGCAGCCCGTTGAGAGCCAGGGATTCTCGAGGGTTCAGGCCTGCGGCCGGCTCGTCCAGGCAGAGCAGTTCTGGGCCTGTGCACATAGCGCGGGCAATTTCCAGGCGGCGCTGAGCGCCGTACGATAGATCGCCCGCGGGATCATCGGCACGATCGATGAGATCGGCCCTTTCCAGCCAATGCTTGGCGCGCTCGATGGCGGCCGCAGACGCGCGATTGTAGGCTCCAATCCCAAGCAGGCCGAGGATCGTGTATCCCGAGGCACGCATCAGTTCATTGTGCTGAGCAACCAAGAGATTTTCCAAAACCGTGAGGCCTGAGAATAGACGAATATTCTGGAAAGTACGGGCGACCTTGGCTTCACGAGTAATGCGAAAGTCCGGTAGCCGCTCCAGCAGATGCTGCTTGCCGGTCTTCCGGGTGAGTGTGATCATACCCATCGTCGGCTTGTAGAATCCGGTGATACAGTTGAAAACGGTGGTCTTGCCCGCACCATTTGGGCCGATCAGCGCTGTGATTTCGCCACGTCGGGCCTCGAAGGACAGGTCGCTGATGGCCATCAGTCCCCCAAACCTCATCGACAGGTGCTCGACCTTGAGCAGGGTATCGCTCGACATTAGCCGTGTCCTTCCTTGGTAAAGCTTCCGGACACCGCCTTGCGTTCCTTCAGGAAGGCGGTTGGTTCCCGCGAGCCGACAAACCCTCGAGGCTTGAACAGCATGACGATGACCATGGCTAGACCGAAGAGCAGCATGCGATAGAGCTCAGGTGTGAAGTCCTGACCGAAGACGGCCTTCAGGAATGCCATTTCCCGGAGCAGTTCCGTACCGCCGATCATGACGATCGCGGCGATCGCGATGCCCGTCAGCGACCCCATGCCGCCGAGAACGACAATCGCCAGGATTACCGCCGATTCCATGAATACGAAGGACTCGGGAGAGACAAAGCCTTGGCGGGCTGCAAAGAAAGCCCCCGCAAAGCCGCCAAACATCGCACCGGTTGCGAAAGCCGTGAGCTTGGTCGTGACCGTGTTGATGCCGAGCGAGCGACAGGCGATCTCATCCTCGCGCAGCGCTTCCCAAGCGCGGCCGATGGGCATCCGACGAAGCCGGATTGTGACGTAAGCCGTGAGAAGACAAAGCGCTAGGATCAGATAGAAGAGAAAAATCTTGTAGTAAGCGGCCGAAATAGGCAGACCGAGGAGCTTGGCAAATCCGCCCGCAGAGGCGTCAAAAGGAATGCCAAAGAGTGTTGCCTTCGGAATGCCGGAGACGCCGAAGGTGCCCTTGGTGACCTCCGTCCAGTTCATGAGGACGAGGCGGATGATCTCGCCGAAGGCAAGTGTCACGATCGCCAGATAGTCGCCGCGCAGACGCAGCACCGGAAACCCAAGGGCCATACCCCAGAGAGCAGCAAAGATTCCGGAGAGCGGCAGCAGCAGCCAGAAAGATAGGCCGAAGTAGCTGGAAAGAAGGGCGTAGGAATATGCGCCGACAGCATAGAATGCGACGTAGCCGAGATCGAGCAAACCCGCGAGACCGACGACGATGTTCAGGCCCCAGGCGAGCATGACGTAGATGAGGATCTGTATTCCAAAGTTGTCGACCCATTTCAACGAGCCTTGAGCGCCGACGAGTGCGTAGATAACCATCGGGTAGAGCAGAAGTGTAACGAGTGCGATCTTCAGGAAATGCTGCCGGAAGAAGCTCTGGCCCGTTGAGAGTTCCTGCTCGTCGCGTTTCGCCTTGGCCAACTTCCGCTTGTCGATGCTGGGCTGGATGAAAGCAACCATGGCGAAGCGACCGACTGCGGCGACCGCGACGAATATCCCAAGAAGACCCCAACGTTGGACAAGGATCAACTGGTTGCTCATGTTCTGCTGGGTGCCAAGGCCAATGTAGAGGACAAAGAGCCCGAGCGAGATGAGGCCAGCGAAGACACCCTCACGGATGCCTCTTAATACGAGCCCGTCGCTGCGCTTGATGGTGGTGGGGCGCAATGTGTGTTGCATGACCTTATACCTTCTCGACTTCCGGCCGCCCCAAGATGCCGGTCGGCTTGAAGATCAGGACGAAAGCCAGGATTGCGAATGTCGCGACATCTTTGTAGTCGATTGTGAAATAGGCCGACCAAAGAGACTCGATGAGGCCGATCAGGAGGCCACCGAGGACCGCGCCCGGTAGCGAGCCGATGCCACCCAGGACGGCGGCCGTGAATGCTTTCACGCCTGGAACAAAGCCGTCGGTGAAATTGGCCACACCATAGTAAACCAGAAACATCGTGCCGCCGACGGCAGCGAGTGCCGCGCCCATGATGAAGGTGACGGAGATCGTGCGGTCAACGTCGATTCCGAGAAGTGCCGCCATCTTGCGATCCTGTTCGGTGGCGCGTTGAGCGCGGCCGAGTGCAGTCTTGTTGACGATGTACCAGAAGACGACGAGAAGCAGCGAGGTCAGGGCGATGATAATGATCTGCTTCAGTGATACGGTGATCGCGCCGATATGGTAGACATCGCCAATAAGCTGCGGGATCGGCTTGTTGCGCGGCCCTTGCACGACCTGGATGAAGTTCGAGACGACGATCGACATGCCGATTGCGGTGATGAGCGGAGCCAGCCGAAACGATCCTCGAAGCGGTCGATAGGCGACGCGCTCGATCGTCCAGTTCCAGAGGCTGGTTGTGAGCATCGCGACCACGAGCATCGCCAGCAGCACGACTGCTACCGGCAGGCCTGCGAAAACCGAAGTGAGCACGAGGAAGACGATCATCGCGGCAAAACCACCGAGCATGAAGATGTCGCCATGGGCGAAGTTGATCATACCGATGATGCCGTAGACCATCGTATATCCGATGGCGATGAGGCCATAGATCGACCCGAGGGTCAGCCCGTTGAAGAGCTGTTGAATGAAGTATTCCAAGGTGTCCTCCCGGAAGAAAAGCATGCACTGCCACTGCCCTGGATAGGGTTCGATTTTTTATCGATGTCAGCGATGATAGGGCTGTGTCTGGCGTGCATGGTTACTGACATGCGCGCCAGACACAGCCGATGAGCCGGAGCGAAGCGTTACTTCGTCGCTTGTTCCTCGAACTTGCCGTTCTTGAGTTCGTAAAGGACGAAATCAAGGCGAGTGATATCGCCCTTTTGAGTGTAGGCAAGCGGGCCGATAACGGTGTTGATCGACATGCCGCTATGAAGTTTGTCGGCGACAGTCTGAGGATCGGCCTTGCCGGCAGCCTCTATACCGGCCTTGATGACCTGCATGGCTGCATATCCATACAGCGTAAAGCCTTCGGGATTGATCTTCTTCTCGGCAAACTTCTTAAGAACGTCCGCCGCAGCCGGGTTCTTGCTGGCGTCCGGACCAAATGTAATCAGGGTACCTTCGCCAGCAGGGCCGGTGATTGCCGCGAATTCCGTGGAAAACATCGCGTCGCCACCGACCATCGCAATTTTGATGCCTTGATCGTGCAACTGGCGCAGAATGAGTCCGCCTTCGGTATAGACCCCGCCGAAATAGATCACGTCGGCTTTGGTTTCTTTAATTTTCGCGATCAGGGCTGAAAAGTCCTTCTCGCCGACGTTGATTCCTTCGAAGCCAACTTCGGTCAGGCCGCCCGTGTTGATTGTCTTTTTAACCTCTTCGACGAGACCCTGTCCGTAAGGAGTCTTGTCGTGGACGAGGAAGACATTCTTCCCGGCAAAGTGTTGGGTCAGATAGTTTCCGGCGACCGTACCTTGCTGATCGTCCCGGCCGCAGGTGCGGAACGTGTTCCAGAGACCTCGCTCTGTGAACTTTGGATTCGTGGAAGCAGGAGTAACCTGCAGCATGCCATTTTCGGCATAGATATCCGATGCCGGGATGGATGCCCCGGAGTTCTGATGGCCGATTACGAACTGAGCCCCGGCTGCAGCAAGACGATTGGCAACGGAGACAGCCTGCTTTGGATCGCCCGCGTCGTCTTCGACTTGAAGGACAAGCTTCTCGCCGAGGATGCCGCCCGATGCGTTGATGTCCTCGAGTGCCTGCTTCACGCCATTGAGGTTTTGTTCGCCGACCGCGGCACTGCCGCCCGTGATCGGCCCACCCCAGCCGATCGTCATGTCAGCGAAAGCCGGCGTACCGATCGCAACAAGCATCGTCGCAGCCAAAAGTAGCTTCTTCATCGTCATTCCCCTTTTTTGAATGTTTAGACAGTGAGTTAGATCAGAGCTTTTCGCTCGGCTCTCCTGTTGCTGTTCACGAGAGCCGGAGATTTGCGTCCTCCGATGTAGGAACCTCGGGAAGGCGACGTCGCACGATCGCGACATGGGTTCTGACGCCATGGATAAGTCCTGCGTCATTGAAGTCGAAGTTGGGATTGTGAAGGGGAGCGGACGTTTCACCGTTGCCAAGATTCATAAAGCAACCGGGTACGTGGCTCAGAAAATGCGCAAAATCTTCGGAGGAAGTGACAGGCTCTGCGACCTCAATGACATTATCCGCGGGAAGGATGGTTCTCGCAGCCGCAAACACCTCCTGCACCAGTTCTGTATCGTTGATGAGCGGAACGAATTCACGCGTGTATTTAACGTCCGCGGTCACATTGTAGGCCGCCGCAGTGGCCTCCGCGATGATGCGCATCTGCCTCTCGATTGACTGGCTGATTTCGGGCTTGAAGCTTCGGGCGTCCCCGAGGATCCGTGCCATGCCCGGGAGTGCGTTTCGCGTGCCGTCCGTGAGGAGTTCGGTCACGGAGACCACCGCAATATCCGTCGGGCTGATCCTTCGCGAGACGATCGTCTGAAGGTTCGTAACTATCGCACACGCAGCTACCAGCACCTCATTGCCCCAGTGGGGACGGGCGGCATGGCCTCCGACACCGTGAAGAACGATCTCGAAGTTGTCCTCGGCCGACATCATCGCGCCCGGCTTGGTCTGCAGCACGCCGACCGGAACGCCGGGCATGTTGTGGATCCCGTAGATTTCCTCAAATGGAAAGCGGTCCATCAATCCATCTTCGAGCATCGAGAGCGCGCCTCTGCCCCATTCTTCGGCGGGCTGGAAGATAAAGCGGACCGTGCCGTCGAAACCGCCTTCTGAGGCCAGATACTTGGCAGCACCCAACAGCATGGTCGTATGACCATCATGGCCGCAGGCGTGCATGACGCCCGGATTGGCAGATCTGTAGGGCAAATCGCTTTGCTCGGTTATGCGCAGGGCGTCCATATCCGCACGGAGCGCGATTGACCGATTGCTGGTCCCACGCGTCAATGTTCCAACAACGCCCGTTCCTCCGAGACCCTCCGCAACGTCGAGTCCGAATTCACGAAGCTTCGATGCGACGAATGCGGATGTGCGCTTCTCTTCGAACCCGAACTCCGGGTGTTGATGGATGTCATGCCTCCATCCGGTCGTCTCTTCGTGGAGCTTCTGTAGATCAGTCATCCCCGTGCTCCTGCCATCTGAGTGTTGGACCGGGCGGCCACATTTTCCGGTGACGCCCCAACAAGCTTTTCGTAGAGCGCGGGATCGGTCGCACCCTCTGTATTGATCAGCAGCACGCGGCTGTCCTTGCCGAGCTTGAGCTTGGAGCGCAGATCCTGTTCTGCCGACACCTTGATGAGGGCGGCAAGGCCGACACCGCCGCTTTCGCCCGAGACGATTGCTGGATCTCCGCCTTCCGGGTCGGCGAGCCGGCGCATTGCGCCGACAGCGTCGTCTTCATCGACGGTCATGAAGGCGTCGGCACAGCGAGAAAGGATTCTCCAGGCGACAAGCGAGGGCTCATAGCACTCAAGCATCGCCATGACCGTCGGTTCGCCATGCTGGATCTTGACGGCCCTTCCAGCCCGGGCGCTCTCGACCAAGCATGCCGCACGAGACGGATCGACAACTGTGAGGATGGGGCGGTCGTCGCCGTAAAGGAGCGAGAAGTAACCGGCGACGGCTGCGGCGATGCCACCCACGCCCGATTGGACGAAGACATGCGTCGGGGGTTGCGGTATCTGCCGGACGGCCTCCCTTAGAAGGGCCGTGTAACCCTGCATGACGAAACCGGGGATTCTTTCGTAGCCAGGCCAGGAGGTATCGGAGACCGTCTGCCATCCTTCAGCGGCAGCGACGCGAGATGCCTCGGCGACGGAGCCGTCGTAGTTTCCATCGACGCTGATGATCTTTGCTCCGAAACGAGCGATGGCTGCTATGCGCTCGGCGCTGACACCGGAATGGACAAAGATCGCACAGTTTGCACCGACAAGCTGGGCACCCTGAGCCACGGATCTTCCATGGTTACCGTCTGTCGCGCAGGCTACCGTAAGCTTGCGCGCGACCGCTCTGACTTCAGGAGTATGCAGCTCCGAAATATCCACGTCCCTGCCGAATTCGCGTGCAGCCTCTTCGAGGACAAGACGGATGACCGCATACGAGCCGCCGAGTGCCTTGAAACTCCCGAGTCCCAGGCGGTGACCTTCGTCCTTGATGTGGATCGAGGCGACACCAAGCTCTCGTGCCAGCCCGGGGAGCGCCACCAGCGGCGTCTCCTTATGTCCTTCCCGATGGTTGAGGAAGCGTTCGACCTCCAATGCAGCAGCAAGGCTCAAGGTTTCCGCGTCGATCGGATCCAACTTCGTCCGGTAGTCTGCGTTTTCGTTCAGCAGAAGCATCTCTCAGTCCACTCGTCAGGAAAATGTTAATGAATATATATTGCATTCGAGATCGAATTTGCGCTTAAACTTGCGCCTGTTTCTGATGAAATGCCTACTTAAACGGGGTCAAAATGAGCGAAAATTCCACAGACGATGAAATCACGCTTGATCGGACGGATAAGGCGATCCTCAATCTTCTCCAGCGCGACAATAAGATGTCCCAACGCAAGATCGCGGAACTGGTAAACCTTTCCGCCCCCGCGGTGCAGCGCAGGATCAAGCGGCTCGAGGATACGGGTGTCATTCAGGCGAACGTGTCCATCGTCGATCCGGCGAAGGTGGGGCAGCCGATCATTCTCTTCGCGCAGGTCGCGATGGAGAGCGAGAGGACCGACCTTTACGAAATGGCGAAGCGCTCGTTCGTGGCGGCGCCTGAGGTACAGCAATGCTACTATGTCACGGGAGAGGCAGACTTCATGCTGGTGATCTCGGTGAGATCGATGAGCGACTATGAAGCGTTGACCCGGCGCCTTTTCTTCCAGAACAACAACGTGAAGCATTTCCGGACATTCGTGGCGATGGATCGCGTCAAAGTGGGGCTGTCAATCCCATTGGGTTGACGACGATCCGACGCATCAAAAGTTCGCGATTGGCGGTCTGACGATACAAAGTTGCAAGCCGACCTTGAAAAATCAGCGCAAATTTACAGCGCTCCGAATTATTATGGCGCCAACAGGAAGGTGCAATTTCAGCCACAAGGAGCCATACCCCGATGAACAGTCTTTCCGTCAATGACGAGCGCCTTCTCGGCCGACTTCAGAGACTCGGCGAGATCGGACGCGGCGCAGATGGCAGGCTTGCCCGTCTCGCGGCATCGGATACCGAAAAGCTAGGTCGCGATCAGTTTGTTGCATGGCTCAAGGAAACCGGGATCGAGGTGGCCGTCGACCGCATTGGCAATATCTTCGGCATCTGGCGGCCGGAAGGTGTCGCCGATAACGCACCGCTCATGCTTGGGTCTCATATCGACACCGTTATTGATGCGGGCATCTATGACGGCTGCTATGGCGTGCTTGCGGGTCTCGAAATCATCGCGACGCTGAAAGAGAGCGGGTTTCGGCCGGATTGCCCTATCGTTGTCGCAGCATTCACCAATGAGGAAGGTGTGCGATTTGCACCGGATATGATGGGCTCGCTTGTCTACGCGGGAGGTCTTGATGTGGACGTTGCCCTTGCCACCACGGGTATCGACGGCGCCATCTTGGGTAACGAGCTTCGCCGTATCGGCTACGATGGAGACATGGAACCAGGGTTCATCCAACCCCATGCTTACATTGAGCTTCATATCGAGCAAGGTCCGGTACTCGAGCGTGAAGGAATACAGATCGGTGCCGTCGAAAACCTGCAGGGAATCTCCTGGCAGCGTGTGACGGTCAATGGTGATGCGAATCATGCGGGAACGACTCCCATCTCCATGCGGCGCGATGCTGGTCACGCCGCAGCCCGCGTGATCACGTTTCTCAGGGATCGTGCCCGGAGCTCGAACACTCCCACTGTCGCGACGGTGGGGTGCATGACTTTCGAACCGAATGCGATCAACGTCATTCCGTCACGCGCGGTCTTCACCGTTGATCTCCGTGATCCTGACGAAGATCGCCTCAGGGAAGAGGAGGCGGCGCTGGAGGCGTTCCTGGCAAAGGTCGCCAGAGACGAAGACGTTTTGATCGAGGTCGAACGCCTTGCCCGATTTGAGCCCGTCAAGTTTGACCGGCAGATTGTAGAATTGGTCGAAGCCGCGGCAAGCCGTCGAGGTCATACATGCAGACGCATGACCTCCGGCGCGGGTCACGATGCGCAGATGATCGCGCGTATGGCTCCCTCAGCCATGATATTCGTACCCAGCATCGGAGGAATAAGCCACAATCCGAAAGAAAAGACGCACGATACAGACTTGGTCGCGGGGGCGAATATGCTGCTTGATGTCGTAGCGTCTCTGGCCAAGGCGAGTAAGACGGCAGAAGTTTGATTCCGGCAGTCAGATTGAGGTGGATACCAAGTGGTTTCTCGTCGCCTCTCGCCGCAGTCCACAAATGAGCTGGCTACTCGGGCTGGTTAACATGTGCCTTTTGCGCGCGAATATAGGATTGGAACATCGTTGTAAGCTGTTTTAGGCCTCCGCGCCGTTGGCCCCGCTCAAGACTTTATGGCAGAAGGCGGAACGGTTCCATAAAGGGCTGCGGTCAGGATCTCCGCGACCAATCCTTCATCAGGAAGTTCTCGATACGACATTGTCGGAATCGCGGCTGAAGCGAACGCTTGGGTATCGCCGGATACCAGCCTATAATATTGCACGGCATCTTCTTTCTGCTCTTTGCTGCCGAGACGATCATCGGGATTCGAGCGCGCTTCGATGCTGCAGAACAAAGCGGGCGCCATATTTCTTGCCCGATCGTCCCACTTCGTCCCAGGATGCCTCACCCCTTATGATGGTGTTTTCCAGATAGATCTTGCCCAGGATCGCAAGGCTGGCAAGCGGATCGTCCGGGAGTTGGATAATATGGATTCCGCTGTCGGCTGTTGCGATCTCGGGAAGCGACAACAGGTCCGAAAGCGGGTGCGTGACCGGCGCTTCGTCACTGGGCTCGGCGAAGCGAACGGCATAGGTTTCAACCGCCGGGCGATAAGCGAAGCGGTGGCCGCGCAGGGCCTGCCCGAGATCGATCCGAAACTTCTCGCCCAATGTCACGACGATGTCTATGAGCGCTTCGTTTTCGCCGATCGATCGCGCTTCCAGCCTCGCATGAGCGGCGCCCTGGTCGGACGCCGCCGACACAAGGCCGATCTGGCTCTTCGTCTGGGCGAAATAGTCCGATTGGGCATAGCGAAACCGCATCGGACCGGCATCCTCCAGGCCGGAGATACCGTCTTGCCGCCAGCTGAGCAGCCCTTTGGGCACAGTCCCGATATCGTCTCCCACCACGCAGGGCAGGATGACGATCTCACCCGTGAAAAAACCATAGCTTGCTTCGCCGGACGGCAGGCCGAACAGGGCCTCCGCCATCCGCAGGATGGGCACACCGCCGCCTTATCAGTGGCGTATAGGTCTCGCAGCGCCAGACCCGTCGCAACGAGCCTGAAGGATGTGCCCGATCATCCAGGAGCCAACAGCTCCTTTTAAATTGTGGTGCTGACTCTGTCGCGGGATGATGTGGAGATGAGCAATTTGCAATTGGACCACACTTTGAAAGATCTATCCGCGCGCCTTTGTGATTGAAACGCTTTTGGAGCGTTATGAGAGCGGACCGGAACCCCACGACTGGCCCTGTCGGGATCTCTCTATTATGGCTTTTGCAGAAAGCCTATTCCTGCTCTCCTACACCCTGGGCGAGCCGCAACGTGTTACACGCCGTTCGACCATCTGGCGGCGAACCACTGACGGGTGGAAAATTGTCTTTCATCAGGGAACGCCTATCGCCTGAAAGACATGATGGCGTATCGGGCGGGTCCGGGAAAAAATATTCCATTTGAGCCGGCCGGCGAGTATTTCCGTCTTTGCCTATAAAATTTGTCATCTTTATCTTCCCATGTCATTGAACCGAGGGGATGACATGAAAATTCGTATTGCAGGTCTTATTTCCGCAATTCTTCTTGCAGCGACAGGGGCCGTGCGGGCGGAGACGATCAAGGTGGGCGTGGTGCCGGGCGTCTATGCCGATTCCATCGAAGCGGTGATCCCCGAGGCAAAGGCCAAGGGCCTGGATATCCAGGTTGTCGAATTCAGCGATTGGACGACGCCGAATATCGCGCTTCAATCTGGCGATATCGATGTCAACTATTTCCAGCACCAACCATTCCTGAACAATGCAATCAAAGAACGGGGCTATGATTTTGTCAGCGCTGGCATCGGCGTTCTTGCCAACATCGGCATCTATTCGCTGAAGCACAAGGATTTTGCCGATGTGCCGGAAAACGGAAAGGTCGCGATCGCCAATGACCCCGTCAATCAGGGGCGCGGGCTGCTCCTGCTGCAAAAGGCGGGCCTTATCAAACTCAAGGATGGCGTTGGCTTCAAGGGCACGCTCGACGACATCGTCGACAACCCGAAGAAGTTGACCTTCAACGAGGTCGAGGGACCGCAGCTGGCGCGCGTGACCGGCGATGTGGATTTGGCACAGGGCTATCCGCACTTCATTGTCGCGTCCAAGGCCTTCGATCCCAGCTCGGGCCTTATTTATTCCGGTGTCGACGACAAGCAATTTGCCATCATCTTCGCAGTGCAGAAGCAGAAGGCAGATGATCCGGGGATTAAGCAGCTCGTGGCGATTTACCAGAATTCGCCGGCCGTGCGCGCGGCAATTGGCAAGGCATTCGCCAACGATCAGAAGCTTTATACGCTCCCATGGCTGAACTGATCGAACGGGTAAGGCGGGACCTGGAGCCTAGTGCGGTGCCGAGTGGCGGCCACGCATCGCAGCGCGCCGCGGTCGTCGGTGACGAGCCGCGTCCGGGCTCTTCCGCGGGCTCGGTCGCCTTCGAAGGTGTGGAGAAGGTCTATTCGTCACTGGCTGGTCCGATCCACGCCCTCAGGGGCATCAGTCTCGATGTGCCTGCCGGGGCGATCTATGGCATCATCGGACGAAGCGGTGCCGGCAAATCGAGCTTGCTGCGGACCATAAATCGCCTGGAAAAGCCGACTGGCGGAAGGGTCCTGGTCGACGGGCAGGACATTTCGGTGCTCGATGAAGATGCGCTGGTCGCATTGCGGCGGCGCATCGGCATGATTTTCCAGCATTTCAATCTTCTCTCCGCCAAGACTGTCTGGGGGAATGTGGCTCTGCCGCTGATCGTCGCCGGCGTGTCGCGCCGCCAGATTGAAGAGAGGGTCGCCGAAGTCCTTTCGCTGGTGGGTTTGGAGGGTAAGGAGCGCGCGTATCCCTCGCGCCTCTCGGGCGGTCAAAAGCAGCGTGTCGGTATTGCGCGCGCACTCGTGCATCGGCCCGAAATCCTCCTTTGCGATGAGGCGACCTCGGCGCTCGATCCCGAGACGACGCTCGCCATTCTCGGCCTGCTGAAGGACATCAACCGCCGTCTCAAGCTGACCATCATTCTCATCACCCATGAAATGAGCGTCATCCGTGAGATCTGTGATCACGTGCTCGTTCTGGAGCAAGGCGAGATTGCTGAAGCTGGGCCGGTTTGGCGCATTTTCGGCAATCCGCAGCATCCAGCCACCCAGGCACTGCTGCGACCACTCAACCGCGATATCCCGGAGGATATCGCCAAGCATCTGCGATCTTCGCCGCGCGACGAGCATTCGGAGACCATTCTGGAACTGGCCTATACGGGTGAGCACGGGTTGGAACCGGACCTGTCTCGGATAGCCAGCGCGACCGGTGCTTCTGTGCGATTGCTGCAGAGTGCGCTCGACCGTATTCAGGGTCGCGTCCATGGCCGGTTGTTGATTGCAGCTCGCCGGGTGGCGGGTGAAACGATGCTCCCTGCGCAATTTGCCGGTCTTGCTCATCAAGCCAGGATATTGGGTTATGTCGACCATGATGTATGAGCGCCTGTGGCAGGCGCTTTTTGATACGATTGCGATGGTCGGCGTTTCCGCTCTGATCGCATTTGCCGCCGGTATTCCTCTTGCCGTCTTCCTGGTGCTTTCGGCGCCCGGTGGCCTCATTCATGCACCGCGGCTACATGGCATTCTCGCTGCCGTCATCAACGGCTTTCGCGCGACCCCATTCATCGTCCTCCTGGTGGCGTTGTTGCCATTGACGCGACTGCTCACCGGAACAACGATCGGTGTATGGGCCGCCGTCGTGCCGCTCTCCATCAGCGCAACACCGTTTTTTGCGCGCATTGCCGAAGTCAGCCTTCGTGAGGTCGACGGCGGGCTCATCGAGGCGGCGCAGGCGATCGGCTGCCGCCGCTGGCACATCGTGCGCCATGTGCTTCTGCCTGAAGCGCTTCCCGGCATAGTCGGTGGCTTCACCATCACCATCGTCAGCATGATCGGCGCCTCGGCCATGGCGGGTGCGGTCGGCGCCGGCGGTCTCGGCGACATGGCGATCCGCTATGGTTATCAGCGCTTCGATACCACCGTCATGGCGGTGGTCATCGTCGTGCTCATCGCCATGGTCTGCTTGGTGCAGTTTGCGGGCGACTATGCCGTGCGGCGCCTGCGAGCGCGCTAAGATCAGCGATAATGTATCCGGAGAATCCCATGACTGAACGCGATGCTGTGCCGGCTGCGACCGGGTCGCAAGAGGAAGGTGCCGTCAGGCGCCCGTTGCCGCCGCGCACTCCGCATTTGATCCGCTCGGATGCCGAGGCGCTGGAGATCGCTCATGACCTGGCGGCGCGTTTTGCCGTGGGTGCTGCCGAGCGTGACCGCGATCGTCGTCTTCCCTGGGACGAAGTGGAGGAATATACCGCAAGCGGCCTCGGCGGTATCACCGTGCCGAAGGAATTCGGAGGCGCCGAAGTTTCCTGCGTAACGCTTGCCAGGGTCTTCGAAATCCTCTGTGCGGCCGATCCCGCTCTCGGTCAGATTCCGCAGAACCAGTTCGGCGTGCTGGCGCTGCTGCGCGATGTGGGCTCGCAGGAGCAGAAGGCCCGTATCTACGGCGATATTCTTGCCGGCTATCGTATCGGCAATGCCGGACCGGAGCGTGGGCAGAAGGCGGTCAACCACAGCTCAACTCGCCTCATTCGCCGGGCAGATGGGTTGAGATTGACCGGGCGGCGCTTCTACTCCACCGGCGCCATCTTTGCTCATTGGATTCCGACGCGCGCCGTAGACGATGACGGGCGGGCAGTCCAGGTCTGGGCCGCGTTCGATGCGCCGGGCGTGCGCGTCATCGACGACTGGTCCTCTTTCGGCCAGCGCACGACGGCGAGCGGATCGGTAGAGTTTACCGACGTACCGGTGGACGAAGCCCTGGTTTTCCCCGTCTGGTCCTATGCGAACAGGCCAGGGGTATCCGGTCCCGTCTCGCAGCTCATTCAAGCAGCGATCGATTCCGGCATAGCGGCGGCCGCGGTCACCGAGGCCATGGCCTTTGTCCGCGATCACGCAAGGCCCTGGATGGATTCGGGCCTTCAGTCGGCCTGCGACGATCCGACGATCCTCCATGAAATCGGCGACCTCCATACGGATCTACACGCAGCGCAATCACTTCTTTACGAAGCCGCGGCTGTTATAGATGAGGTGGCAAAGGTGCCTGTTACCGAGGCGGGGAGTGCCAGAGCGTCCGTCGCCGTTGCCGAGGCCAAGATATTGACCACGGAAGTCGCATTGCAGGCGGCCGAAAAACTCTTTGATGTCGCAGGATCGGCAGCGACGCGGGAGGCCCATAATCTTGATCGGCATTGGCGAAATGCGCGCGTGCACACGCTTCACGACCCCGTACGCTGGAAATATCATCTGCTCGGCAATTATCAGCTCAACGGCATATTCCCAGCCCACCATCAATGGAACTAGCGAGGAAAGCCGTGACCGACACCGATTTTCGCATCCCGGTCGAACCCGCGCCGGCACCGCTGCGGCAACCTGATCTCATCACCGGTGACGACCAGGCCATCGAGGTTGCGACTGCCTTGGCTACGGAACTTGCCGCCGGCAGCGCCGAACGCGACAGGGATCGCATCCTGCCATGGCGTGAACTGGAGCGTTTCAGCGAAACTGGCCTGTGGGGCATCACCGTGCCGCGCGAATTTGGTGGTGCGGGAGCATCGACGCACACACTGTCCAAGACGATCGCCATTATCGGTGCCGCCGATGGATCGCTGGCGCAGATCCCCCAAAATCATTTCTACGCGCTTGAAGTCCTGCGGGTCGGAGCATCGGCTGAGCAGCAGCGTTTTTTCTTCGGGCGCGTGCTGGCGGGTGAACGCTTCGGCAACGCGCTGGCGGAAATAGGTCAGCGCGATTTCAAGCGGCGAACCCGGCTCTTTCGCGAGACGGGAAAATGGCTTGTTCACGGACGGAAATTTTACTGCACGGGGGCGATTTACGCACACTGGATTCCGACTCTTGTCATTGCGCAAGAGGATGAGAAAGACGTCACCTACCTCGCCTTCATTCCGCGGAGTGCACCCGGCGTGACGGTCATCGACGATTGGGACGGTTTCGGTCAGAGGGTTACCGGAAGTGGCTCTGTCGAATTCGACAGGGTTGAGATCGAGCCCGAATGGATTGTCCCGTTTCAATCATCTTTTGAGCGACCGACGACGATCGGCCCGGTCGCACAAATCATGCATGCGGCCATCGATCTCGGAATAGGGCAGGGCGCCTATCGGGAAATGTTGCGGTTCATCCGCGAACGGGCTCGACCCTGGCTGGATTCCAAGGTCGAACAAGCGTCCGAAGATCCGCTGACGCTGCAAAATGTTGGAAATGTCTGGTTGCGGCTGCGTGCGGCGGAAGGCTTGCTGAGACGAGCCGCGGAGCTGACGGATGCGGCTCGCGCAGATATGACAGAGGATAGCGTTGCGCGTGCCTCGATCGCGGTCGCCGAAGCGAAGATATTGGCGACCAAGGCGAGCCTGCTTGCCGCCAACAAGCTGTTCGAACTGTCGGGTACGTCGTCGACGCTTTCGGACGACAATTTCGACCGTTATTGGCGCAACGCCCGCACACATACGCTGCATGACCCGGTGCGCTGGAAATATCAGGCCATCGGCAATTACTATCTCAATGGCAAACGACCACCGCGCCATGGCGCGATCTGAAATCGGAATAGCGAACAAGATGACGGCCAAGAAAAAGCAGATATTGCTCAATGCGTTCAACATGAACTGTGTCGGGCACATCAATCATGGGCTATGGGCGCATCCAAGGGACCAATCCCATCGCTACAAGACACTAGACTATTGGACGTCGCTTGCCGCCACGCTCGAACGCGGGCTGTTCGACGGCATCTTTCTTGCCGACATCTTGGGCGTCTACGACGTGTACCAGGGCTCCGTCGATCTGACACTGCGTGAATCCATCCAATTGCCGGTCAACGATCCCCTGTTGCTCGTTTCCGCCATGGCTGCTGTGACGCAACACCTTGGTTTCGGTGTCACCGTCAATGCCAGCGCCGACGCGCCGTATATTTTCGCCAGGCGAATCTCGACCCTGGACCATCTGACCAGCGGCCGCATCGGCTGGAACATCGTGACGGGCTACCTCGACAGCGCTGCGCGTGGGCTGGGCCTTGAGAGCCAGATCGAGCATGACGGCCGCTATGATCGCGCCGACGACTATCTCGATCTGCTCTACAAGCTCTGGGAGGGAAGCTGGGAGGACGACGCGGTCTTGATCGACAAGGAAAAGCGTATCTATGCCGATCCATCAAAGGTGCATGCGATCGACCATCGAGGGCCGTTCTACCGCTCGCAGGCCTATCACCTGGCCGAACCGTCGCTCCAGCGCACGCCGGTTCTCTATCAGGCTGGAACTTCTGGCCGCGGGAAGCAGTTTGCAGCGCGCCACGCGGAATGCATCTTCATCGCCGCCCCCGACAAGAGCGCAGCCCGGGCGGCCTCTCGTTCGCTGCGCGAAGCCGTTGTCGCGGCGGGCCGAAAGCCGGAAGACATAAAGATCTTCCTCGGCATCACCGTGATAACCGATCGGTCCGCCACGGCGGCACGGGAGAAGCATGCAGAGTATCTGCGCTATGCCAATCCGGAGGCGGGGCTTGCGCATTTTTCGGCCAGTACGGGCATTGATTTTTCGCGATACGATCTCGATGAGACCATCAGCTACGGCAAGTCCAACGCCAGCCAATCGGCAACGCAGATCGCTCAACAGCGTGGCTGGACAAAGCGGCAGTTGTTGCAGGAGCTTGCCATGGGTGGGCGTTATCCGGTCATCGTCGGCGATGCCGCGGCAGTTGCCGACGAGCTTTCGTCGTGGATGGATGAAGGCGAGATCGACGGCTTCAATCTCACCCGTACGGTGGTGCCGGAGAGCTTTGAGGACTTTATCGACATTGTGGTGCCGGTCCTTCAAGAGCGCGGTCTCTATAAAACCGGTTATGAACAGGGCTCGCTTCGCAGAAAGCTTTTCGGTGAAGGTGACAGATTGCCAGATCACCACATAGGTTCATCCTTTCGCCGATGATCGGCCCAAGCCTGTAACGAGCATGCAGTGACTGCAGGTCCCTGGAAGCCGCGGATCGCCGGCCATGACGTTTCCGTTACGAATGCAAACGTGGACGCGATCAGGGACAATGAATGGGCCGGAATTGGAACGCGATTTCCAAACCGCCACACAAGTTAGCACAGAATGGAATATGCCGATCCAGTGCCCGCCTCTATAGTCTATTAAAATTATAGACTATAGAGGCGGGCGCCATGCGTGGGTTTTATCTGACAGGGATCATTGTCTCCGGGAATATCGCAATGTCAGCCATATTGTTCGGCCTGACACTGGCTCGCGACAGGTTTGATCCGCGTTCACAACAGCTAAACCAGCGTCGTCTGATGCCGCGCGTTCGATGAGGTCGCAAGTGCTGAAATCTGAACTTGTTTTAAGCGTTGCGGCTAGCCATCCCTACCTTCGATTTCAGGAGGTAGAGCTTATCGTCGAGACAGTACTGGATGAAATAACCGAGACCCTTGCCGAAGGCGGAAGGGTTGAATTGCGTGGGTTTGGCGTTTTTTCCGTTCGCAACAGATCGGCGCATCCTGCTCTCAACCCGAAGAACGGTCAGCAGGTCTTGGTCGACGAGAAATGGGTTCCTTTCTTTCGCATGGGAAAGAACCTGTTTGACCGGCTCAATCAGGACCCGCTGCCATAGGAACTATCAGTGCTGGTCGCGGAGTTTCCTTGCGGTTTTGGGTGCCTCGCAAGCTGCGACCGGCGCGAATAGCCCCTCAAGGAATCCAAAAGTGCATGTAGTTCAAATGACATATTCCGGTTCCAGCAATGTCTGGTCCATAGTAATGCCTGGCAGGACGGAGTGCCGTTTTCCCACGGGACGGGCAGGGACACCGGCAACGGAGGTATATGGTTCGACGGAGCTGACGACGACACTGCCGGCTCCGACTTTTGCACCTTCGCCAATCTCGATGTTTCCGAGAATCGTGGCTCCCGCTCCGATGAGTGCGCCGCGGCGAACTTTCGGATGACGGTCGCCGGCCTCCTTGCCCGTGCCGCCCAGGGTAACATTTTGCAGGATGGATACGTCGTCTTCGACGACCGCAGTCTCACCAATAACCAGCCCGCTCCCGTGATCGAGCATTACACTCCTGCCCATCCTTGCCGCGGGGTGAATATCGACGCCGAACACTTCTGAAATTCGGCTCTGAAGATGCCTTGCCAAGTGTACTCGGTTATGGTGCCAGAGCCAGTGGGCGACGCGCTGTCCCTGAAGAGCAATAAAGCCTTTGAAATAAAGAAACGGCACAAGAATTTCGCTGTTGGAAGGGTCGCGGTCCTTGATGGCAACTAGATCCGCGGCAGCATCGGATACGAGATTGGCCTTGCCGACAAAGGCCTGCGCGACCACTGAAATCAGCTCGTCATGGTCGAGATCATGATTGGCAAGCTTAAGCGCGATACGTTGCGCCAATGCCTGAGCGAAACTCGCATGATAGAGAATGGAAGAATTCAGAGCTCGGGTAAGTGACGGATCGCTGTGGGAGGCTGAAACGGCCTCGCGGCAGAGCTCGCTCCACACAGCGGCCACCTGCGGCGACCGCGAGGGTTCAGCGGACAGTTTGCTCAGGCCAAACAGAAGACCTGCCATTGAAATCTCTTTTCCATTTCAGTTTGTTTCATAACAGCGAACGATGTTCCTGGCATCCGCCTAAGCAATATTAGCGGCTGCGGCACAAAAGGGATCTCACGGATCGCCTATAGTTGTCGAAGCTCGAGAATTTATTTTCTCTATTTCACGCCATCGGCGGATTATCGGCACAGGGCTATGCGCAGCCGCGGCCAGTTTCCGATCGTTCACTGTCGGCCGCCATGGTTTCCACATGCACTTGGAAGGAGGGCTTGCCGACGAATAAATAATTTCTATAATTTTTATAGAGATTGATGCCGGGCAGCTTTGGGAAGGGCCGAACCATGACACTTCTGTCGCCGCATATTTCGAACTCGCAAAATGAGGATGTTGGTCGCATAGCGAAGATCGCTATCGTCGGCCGAGGGTTTTCCGGGATCATGACAGCAATCGCATTGTTGCGGCATGTTGAAGGTCCTTTCCACCTGGTACTATTCGATCCCCGACCGAAGATCGACATTGGCGAGGCGTTGCGGCAATCCTCCACGAGTGTTTTGACAAGCCGTGTTCGCGATCTCTCCGTTGACCGCGCCGATCCGGCTGATTTTCGCCGCTGGCTACAGGAGGAGGCGGAAGACGATCATAACCGCGCCATCGATACTGAGGAAATCGACGATCTATTTGTGCCAGGCGAGATTTTTCGGACCTATGTCTATGATCGCTTTTCCAAGGCGCTGACAAAACGAATCGACGTGGTCATACAATTCTTGCCCGACAGGGTTACCTCGATCGAGCAAGGGGAAGGCGGTGCCTTTTCAGTCTTGACCGACGCAGGCCAGAACGCTCGCTTCGATGCGGTCTTCCTGTGCACCGGATATGGGCTCCGAGAAGGATCGGGTACTTCGGCAGTGCCAAGCGGCGGTGCTCATCGCGCAATCGTCATAGGTGCGGGCATCCAGGCGGTCGACAAGGCCTTGACGCTGCTGGACGGCGGTGAGGCATCTCAGGTTACCTTGATTTCGGAGTCAGGCTTTTTGCCTCAATCGCATGCCAGCAAGGCCCAGGGCTCGCTCCTGGCTGCACAAGCCATTCCCCGGACCCTGCGCGGCGCGTTTCGCTTTCTGCGACAGGCTGCAATAAGCGCTGATAGCCAGGGTCTCGGGTGGCAAGGTATCATGAACGGCTTTCGCTTGCAGGCTCGCGAGCTTTGGCACGATCTGACGCCAGACGAGCGCAGACGCTTCAAACGCCATGTTCAGGCCGTTTACGATAGCCATCGCAATCGCTTGCCGCCGGAACATTATCAACGGCTGCATCGGGCAATTGATGAGGGTACGCTCGCCGTCAAAAGAGGCAGGGTGGATCGAATTGCCGTCAATGGCGTGTTGGTTTCCACGTCTGCCGATTTTGAGGTCATGGCCGCAGATGTTGTTATCGATTGCCGCCTCCGCTCGGCAGGCACCGAGAGCGCCTTGATCCGCGCAATCGTTGAGGCTGGTCTGGCAACGAGCGACGAACTCGGGATCGGCATCATCGTCGACGAATGCGGGCAGACGAAAGATGCTCCCAAATCGCGTCGAGGTTTGTTTGCGATAGGGCCACTCGGATTGGGCAGCGTGCCCGACGTCGACCTGGTGCCTCAGATTGTTGAACAAAGCTGCTTGGCAGCGGTATCGGTCAATGCGTGGCTCGCCGACCAAGCGCGTGAGCCTCTGCCCGCCAAGGGATTTTCGCCACAGCGCCAGACATAGGATGCTTTCAAAGTGATCCCATCGTCACGTTGAAGAACGTGCATGGTTCGTATCGGTTCAAGAGCCAACTAGAATGGACTTGGTACCGGGCATCGAATTTGTTGATCTTCGGTCACGCCTGTAAGAAGGTGTGTGGCTTGTTGTCGGTTAATACCCGCAAGCCGCGCGAGCGGCACAACTCGGGCTGTATGGCGAGCGAGCCAAGAGCTGATGCAGGTATCCAACGATCGAATTGTCGTCGTCCCGGAGCTTCGGCGCTCTCCTAAGGCGATAGATCCAAAAATCTTGGTCCGATCAAAAATGGACGGCGACAGTTAACGTCGCTGGCCTTAGCGTCGCGGCAATCGACGGATCGCGACGGTGAAAGTCGGTGGGGCGATTCGGTTCGCTCAGTCTTTCAGTGTCGAAGGAATTCGTAATATGACTGCCATTCACCTTGTTAATCGACCCGAGGGTGGTGGCGCTTCGACATTCACCAGCGGGTCGAACGGCGGCGCCACGCCCACATTGTTCATTGGGGATCCCTGCTTCGGCGGCATCGCCGCTTCGTTTGGAGATGATGTGGCCTGCGTCAATGGCCGATACAATAGGCCCGACTTACGGATCTTGGGTTGGGGCGGCTATATCCAAGGAGGTTTTGGCCCCTTCAGTCTTCGAAGTGTGGTGGATCGCGCTTCGATGTCGCCCATGCATCAGGGTAGATCCGTATGCCGATGAGTCCTTTCTAATATTTCTGAGCTTTCTTAGTGCTTAAGTTTAGTTGTGACGCGGCGTGGTAGCGTAGATCATGTAAATTCTCTGTATGGTTGAATGGTATGCTTGTTGCGTCCATGCAACACGGACATAATGACTGTGAATAGTCCAAAAATAGTCAATAGATTTCTACCGCAAAGGCTTGCGGTCTCCGATATTAACTGTTTCAGGAGATTAAAGTGGAATCTATTTTGCAAATATACGTGAGTTCGTCTACGGTTGTAGATGAATAAGATTTATAGAATGTATCTACAAAGTATAGTTTGGGGAAGGAACGCAGTTTTGGCTTATAAGATGCGATTGATGGCGGCAATCGGGATTTCGATGGCCATGAGTCCTTTATCCAGTGGTTCTGCTGGCGCTATGACGCTGCAGCAGGCGATTGAAAAGACCATGAAAACCAACCCGCAGATCATGCAGGCGGCGCAGGATCGGGAAGCAACCGAGTTTCAGCTGCGTCAAGCGAGGGGGCTTTACTTGCCATCGGTCGACCTCGAGTCTGGCTATGGTCGCCGTAGACTCTCGGATGTCACGTCCGGAGCGTTGTCGCGCACCCATGATTACCTGAATCCCTCTGACGTAAGCTTGACCATTACTCAGACGTTGTTTGACGGCGGCGACCGCAAGGCACAGAAGGACAAGCAGGCCGCTCGTGTCGACGGTGCATCCTTTCGTGTTCAACAGCGCTCGGAAGCCTTAGCGCTGGAAGTGACCCAGGATTATCTTGAATATCAGCTGCAGATGGAGATCGTCGCGGCTGCTGAAAAGAACGTCGGCTTCCACAAGCAGATGGTTGGCAACATCGAGGATAGCATCAAGGGCGGTGCCCTGACCGATGCCGATCGTCTTCAGGGCCGTGAGCGCCTGCAGGCTGCCAATGCCCGTCTTCAGGAAGCAAAGAAAGAGCTCGACGCGACGAAGATCCGCTTCCTTCAGGTCGTCGGCGAGCCGATCAGCAATGCCAATCGCCCGGCATCCGTGTCCCGCTACCTGCCGAAGACGCTCGATGATGCGGTCTTCATCGCCCAGAAGAACAACCCGCAGATTTCGTCGGCCAAGGCTGACGTCAATGCCGCCGACGCCGATGTCCGCGGTTCCAAGTCTGCATTCCTGCCGCGGCTCGACCTCGTCGGCAGCGCCCGCATCGGTGACGATGTCGACGGCAACAAGGGTAACACCAGCGACGTCCAGGTCGGTGTTGTCGCCAAGTGGAACCTCTATCACGGTGGTATCGATACGGCCCATCAGCAGGAGATGGTTCGTCGTGCGGCCGAACAGCGTTTCGCGCTGAGCCAGACCTACCGTGAAGTCGATGAATCTGTCCGCTCGGCCTGGAGCGAGCGTACCAACCAGGGCCAGCTGGCTCATATACTAGATGGGCAGGAAAAGACAAATGCTCAGCTCGTGACATCCTATCGCGAGCAATTCAAGGTCGGTCAGCGCTCGTTGCTGGATCTGCTGGATGCCCAGAACACCCGCTTCAACACCGAGGTTTTGGCCAAGACGGCGGAAGTCGCATCGCTCTTTGCCGAATACAAGATCCTTGCAGCATCAGGCAGCCTGTTGTCGACGATGAAGCTGAAGCCGGTCGATCAGGCGACGCCTTATGCCCGTGATCAGTTCGCTGTTTCGTCGAATACGGCTGATCCCGGGTATACAAAATACGACTCGCATCAGAAGCCCGGCCTGCCGATGGATCTGCTCGAGCCGATTCGTTAATCGTTGCGTTCCGAACTGGATAGTCCTCCATGTTAAACGTAGCACCTGACGTGTCTGCGGACGTATCTTTGCGGACTTTCAAGTCGGCATTTAAATCGGTCGCTGCGTTCTATGGTCGCCCGAACTCGGATACTGTGCTGTTTTCGGGCACTCCGGACGAAATTCTGGAAGTCATGGAACTGGACGATGTCGAACGGCTGTCGGAACGCGTCGGGCTGCAGGTCCTGAAGCATACGGAACGAGATTGCCGTCTGGGCAATTTCGACTGTCCCGCCATCGTCACCTTTGCTGATGGTGGCGTTCTGCCGTTGCTCGAAATGACCGAAAGCGGTTCTTACGTTACCGATATTGCACCGGTCGCCGGCACTGCAACCCGTTTGACGCGGGAGGAGCTCGCTGCGCTCAATCCGCAATCGGCATTTGCCTTCACGCTCTATTATCAGAACTCTTCGGAAGAAGCGCGCGTCGGCCATGCGATGGAGATCGAGAAGCGGCACTGGCTGGCAACGGCGCTGGTGCCCTACTGGCGCACCTATGCCCGCGTCATGCTGGCGGCGCTGTTCATCAATGTCATCGCGCTGGCGTCGCCGCTCTTCACCATGAACGTCTACGATCGGGTCCTGCCAAACAAGGCGTTCCCCACGCTCTGGGTGCTGACCGCCGGCATCTCGCTGGCCTATCTCTTCGATTTTCTGCTGAAGACAGCCCGCGCATCGCTGATCGACTATGCGGGTCGCAAGGCGGATCTGCGGCTGTCGCAGCTGATCTTCGACAAGATCCTGAATTCGACGCTGGCCTCCCGCCCGATGTCGACCGGAGAATATGCCAACCGCGTGACGCAATATGAATTCGTGCGCGAATTCTTCACTTCAAGCACGATCGGCGTGCTGATCGACAGCCTCTTCGTCGTGATCTTCCTGATCGTCATCTATTTGATCGCCGGCTGGCTCGTGGTCATTCCAGCCGTCGCTTTCGTCCTGTCGGTGGTAATCGGCCTCGTCGCCCAGGCCCAGATCGGCAAGCGCATGGCGACGGCGACGAACGAGGCATCGCGCCGTCAGTCGCTGCTCGTCGAGACCATCTCGACGATCGAGACGTTAAAGAGCCTGCGCGCGGAGGCAACGATGTTGCGTCGCTGGCAGGAACTGACGAAATATTCGAGCCGCACCAGCGAGGACATCAAGCACATCTCGTCAAATGCCATGAACATGACGATGTTCCTGCAGCAGATGGTCAGCGTACTCATCGTCGTTGCGGGTACGTATGAATTTGCCGACGGCAAAATCGCCATGGGTGCGATCGTCGCGACAGTCATGCTGGCGAGCCGCGCGGGTGCACCCTTCGGGCAGATTGCGATGACGCTGGCCCGCTTCCGCCAGGCCACCATGTCGCTGCGCATTCTCGACAAGATCATGGAGCAGCCTGATGATCGCCCGTCGACCGTCGGCTTCGTCAACCGGGAGATCCGTAACGGCGGATTCAGCTTCCAGAACGTTTCCTTCCAATATCCAGGCTCTGACCAGGCGGTCATCAATCAGCTCTCCTTCACGGTTGCGCCCGGCGAAAAGATCGGGATCATCGGCCGCATCGGTTCAGGCAAGACGACGCTCGGCCGGCTTCTCGACGGGCTGTTCCAGCCGGCCAGCGGCCGCGTCCTGATCGATGGCGTCGATATACGCCAGTATCATGTGGCGGAGGTGCGCTCCGCTGTAGCTGTCGCCGGCCAATCGTCGGACCTGTTCTCGGGCACAGTGAAGGAAAATCTGCTGCTCGGCCGGGCTGACGCCAGCGACGAGGAACTGTTGGCTGTCTCGCGCATGACCGGCGTCGAAGAGTTCGTTGCTCTTCACCCACGCGGTTTCGACATGCCGGTCGGCGAGCGCGGCGCAAACCTCTCGAACGGCCAGAAGCAGGCATTGACCATAGCCCGCCTGCTCCTGACGCGGCCGAAGATCGTCTTTCTTGACGAGCCGTCGGGGGCAATGGATTTGGCGAGTGAACGTCATCTGATCAGCAAGCTGACCAATGCATTCGGCCCGCAAACGACGTTGCTGGTAGCAACCCATCGTCACAGCATGCTGGAGCTGATCGACCGGTTGATCGTCATCGATAAGGGCCGCATCATCGCCGATGGACCGAAAAACGCCGTCATCGAGGCGATGCAGCGCAAGGCGGTGCAATGATGCGTGCCTCTCACAGCAATGTCCACGACAATCCTCCGTTGTTCGCGCGGCTGATCCTTGGCCTTTGCGCCTTGATGATCGTTGCTTTCGTCGCCTGGGCCGCCTTCGCCGACATCGACGAGATCGCACGCGGCGAGGGGAAGGTGATACCGGTATCGAAGACGCAGATCGTGCAATCGTCCGAGCCCGGTATCGTCCAGCAGATCAATGTCAATCTCGGCCAGATCGTCCACAAGGGCGATATTCTGGTCCAGCTCGACAATACAACGACAGCATCGACGCTTGGTGAATCGGTTGCCAAGGCTCGCACACTCGGTGCAAAAGTTGAGCGCCTGGCCCTGGAGGAGGCGGGCGCCTTCGACGCACAGTTCGTCTGCCCGGCCGATATTCTTGCCGCAGCGAAAAACGTCTGCGACAACGAGGAAAAGCTCTTCGAGGCCGATCGTGCTTCCTATAAAAACAAGCTTGATGTTCTCGATCAGCGCCTGAAGCAACATCAGAACGAGCTGGATGAAGCCCACGCCAACATAGATCGCCTGACACAGAATATCGCCGGCGCCCAGAAGCAATATGATCTGCTGAAACCTCTCGGTGAGAAAAAGCTCGTTGCCCAAACTGAAGTTCTCAAGGTCCAACGAGACCTTGTCGACCTGCAGGGACAGCTTAAAGTCTATGTCGAAAGCCTCGATCGCTTGCAGGCGGCCGTCAAGGAGGCGACACTGCAGACTACCGACCTTGGACTGCAGCTGCGCCAGCAGGCCCTGACCGACAAGGGGCAGGCACTGTCTGAACTTTCCGTCGTCGACGAGACGATCCGCGGGGCATCCGATCGGGTCAAACATACGGATATCCGGTCTCCGGTCGATGGCATCGTCAATACGCTGGAGGTCAACACGATCGGCGCCTATGTCGACGCCGGCAAGGTCATCGCCGGTGTCGTCCCGACAGCGGACACTCTGCTGATCGAGGCGAAGATTTCACCGCGCGACGTTGCTTTCGTGCGCATCGACCAGCCGGCAGTCATCAAGATCTCGGCCTATGATTTCTCGATCTTCGGTGCTCTGGACGGTAAAGTCGTCAACGTCTCGGCCGACAGCCTCGTCGAAAAAGACAAGAATGAAACCTATTACCTCGTGCGCATCAAGACCGACAAATCGGCATTGGAGCGAGACGGCAAGCAGTATCCGATCATCCCCGGCATGGTGGCCTCGGCCGAGATCATGACCGGTCGCAAGACGATCCTGACCTATCTGATGAAGCCGATCAACAAGGCGCGCTCCGAAGCGCTGACGGAACGGTGAGGGCGGTCATGCGCAAGGGAGCCGGGAAAGACGAAGCTGCGATGATAGTCCGGGAAGAAGCCTTGCCATCGGTCGATGGTGATGAGCTGGAGCCACGTTTCCGCGCCGTAACCGGCGGCGGCGAGCGTCGCGGCATTCGCCTGGAACGTATCTATTGGGATGGTCTCGGACGAATGTCGGAGGCTGGCGGCATCAGCATCGGTGATCTGGTTTCCAACACGGCCGCTGAAATGCCGGAAACGGGCAATCTGACGTCCCTGCTGCGCGTGCTGAGCTTCAAATGGGCGCTGAACCGTCTCGATGCCATCGAGGATGTCGCGTCGCTAACCAATCTCAACGCCGTCCTTCAGGCGTCGCCGACGCCCGCCGTGGTGCTGACGCAAGAGCGCGGGATCAAGCTCTTCAACGATGCCTTCCTGAAGATGCTGCGCCATCGCTTGCCGCTGATCGACGATGTCCAGCAGACGGCGCGCACGTTGCGCCTGTCGATCGACACCCAGATCCAGGAGGTGCTCTCCGTCCTATCGCTCAATCGCGGTAAGACATTGAACACTGGTTTCAAGATTGGCCTGGGTTCGCAATCGCTGACAGGCCAGATCAATCTGGCGTTGGCGCCGACGCACGAGGCGTTGATGCTGATCGGCTATCTTTCCGTCTATTGAGAATGCGATCGCTTTAGTTACGCGCCGCGCTCGCCCCGGAAGGCCGGGAGGCGAGTTTGGTCAGTGGACCTCACCTTCGCCGGGGATCACCTTGGCGAGCGGCATTGCGGCGGCAACCGCTTGTGCACGAGGATCGCGCGAACCGTGCAGATAGCCGCGACCTGCGACAATCGAATAGAGCGGCAGATATTCCGCAATCCGCTTGTCGGACAAAACCTCGTCGCGCATGTTGTCGAGGATAAGATTGTTGCCGTTGACGGAGACCGACAGGACGGCGTGGTAGAAATGGCGCTGCTGATCGAAGAGGACGACCAGAGTCATGTGGTCGAGATCGACGCCCGCCTTGTAGAGTGCGGCCATCTTCAGGATGGCGTAGTCCTCGCAGTCGCCCTGCTGATGCGACAGAGCTTCGCTCGGTTTCGCCCAGTAATCCGCCACATGATAGGTTTGCATGTCGCTCGCGTAGCGGATCGCATGGTTGACGGTGAAATTGATGGTGTTGATCTTGTCGCGGATCGAGGCGTCGGCAATCTTCGCCTCAGCGTTCGCGATGGCGGTTGCAGCGGCGTTGCATCCATTTGCACCGCAATCCAGCGATTTGCCCGACCGGATTTCGGCGAGCGGACCTGCGAAATTGTTAAGCGCGGCAAGATGTTTGAAGGGAATGGCGACAGTTCCGAACACAGAGTCGCCGAGGGGAGCGTTGCTCGGCTTTGCGGGACGCACCGGCTCGGATGCGGTCAGGTCATTGTGTGGAAGGCCACCCGGCGCGACGGTGAAGCTTTGGTTCAAAGCAGCCAGGTCGACGCCGCTGATTGCCTTGGCGGCGTTTCCGATGGTAGGCGCAAAGAGATCGATGGCAGTATCGACCAGCGGGTCTTGGAGCAGCTTGATGACAGGGCGGACGGTATCGCCGGTTGCCGCCATGCTGATGGTCGGTGACGATAGACCTAGGGCAAAGGAAGCTGCAGCAAGTGCTGCAAGTATATTTTTTTTGTTCTTGCGTTCCATCGGCGCATTGTTCTCCCTGGTTGAGAGAATAATGCGTGACACTTCTGAATATGACGTTCGAAAACGTAGATAAATTAAGTATAAATTAAGCGATCAAATAAGTATAAAATTCGACGGTCTTCGGTTGGAAACTATTAAGGATGATATCGTCCGGAGTGCCAAAGTGATCTTTCCGCAGGACGCCGGGTCGTTGAAGCGGCGCTATCGCAATGGCGCCACACCGCAACACATTGGGCGCTCTGTGAGACCGGTTTGCTTCAGAACGACTGCGAGGGCTGCTTGGAAACCTTCAGCTTGCCGCCGTCGATCGTATTGATCACCATCTTGCGCTCCACCGCGCCGGAGGCAGAGAAGCGGAAGAGCCCGGTCGTGCCGCGGAAGCCGACCTTGTTCATAAGGTTGGCGGGGGTTACGGCTTGTGGTCCCTGCGAACGGATGAGGCCGGAGGCGATTGCCATGGCGTCATAACCGTAGGCAGCGGACGTCGTCAGCGGGTGGTTGAAGTGGCGCTGATAGCGCTCGGCAATGAGCCCGCTGCTTTGCGTATCGTCGGTCGCGACGAAGGCACCCGTCACAGCCGGCGTTGCATAGACCGATTGCGGCCAGTCGTTGGTGCCGACCAGCGCCTGGCCGGGAATGGCGGCGCTGCGCACGGCGCTTGCCACCATACCGATTTCCGCTGTATCACCGAGGATGACCACTATCTCTGCCGACTGTATGAGCGGCCGGTTCTTGGTCAGGATATCAGCGGCCTGGTCGCTTGAGCCGTAGCGGCCAAAGCCCATGAAAGTGTTGCCGCTGTTCCAGATGGCGCTGCCCAATCGTGTTGTATCGGCTTGAGAAAAGTCGGCGGGCACCAGCGCCGATACCTTCTTGTGACCGCCGGGACCGGCCACCTTGACGCCTTCCGTTGCGCTGTCGATCTCGTCCGAGGCGAGGTTGAAAACGTCGCCGCCGGTCGTCGCCGTCGCGCGCGCCAGGTTAAGTAACGGCGGGCGCTGGGCAGGGGGGATGGCAGCTATGGAAGCAGTCTCGGCCGGCGGCAGATAGCTGACAATCAAAGCGGCATTTCGGCCCTTGGCCGCCGTAACCTGTGCGGTGACGCCGGCAAGGCCGGGGCCGACATCCTTGACACGTAGTCGAACCTGATTGTTGCCGAGTTCGCCGACGCCAAGCACCGCCCCGTCGCGTATGTCGCGGGATGCACCTTCGTAGAGACCGGCCGCGCCCTTGCGCAGCAGCAGCGTGATTTCCGTGCCGCTGTCGCCGCCGTAGGTCTCTTCAATGGCGGTGGACGGCATTTTTATGTCGTCCTTCTTGCTGTTGTTCTCCAGCCCGACGCCGTCCATCTGACAGCTGGCGAGGCCAGCACAGAGGATCAGGGCCGCACCGCGCGCCGGTCGCCGATGCGGTTTGCGCGGCAGCCACTCGGTCAAAAGGCTCAACGAAAGGCTGATCGCAAACGGCACAACGACTCCCCCGATTCTCTACAGCAGGCCGCAACAGCCTACGGGGCCGCATTTGCACACCGCGGCTGACGCAAAGTCAAGCGGTATACTTAACGAGTTGTTCTTTGGTTAAGTTAACCATCGGTAAAATAATTCTGCGATGCTGCATAACCGGCTATATCGTTGCGGTTAATGAAGTATTGCAATCAACCCGCTCCCGTAATTGATTGCAGCAAATTGAGAGACACCGGGAGTCAGACCCATGGACGACTTGCGCATTTCGACCGTAGACCACGAAGCTGCTTCGCATGATTTTGCATCAAGCGGCCGAGACGAGGGCAATGCAGCCGATATCAGTGCCAATCAACCGCTGCCGTTGTCGCAAAATGCAGATGTCGCAGCCTTCGAAGTAGCGCAAGCCGAAGAGCAACAGGCGAATGGCAAGACGGGGCGTCTTGCTGCGAACGAGCCGCAAAATGCTCCCGCCGCGGCGCCGATCCAGATCGTGCCGGATCAGGGCAATGTCGTCCATCTGCCGCCGAACACCTCGATCGACGACATTCACGTCGAGGGGCGCAACCTTGTTCTCATCCAGGCCGATGGCACCCGCATCGTCATCATCAACGGTGCGCTGCACGTTCCGACCTTCCTGATCGGTGAAGTGACGCTGCCGCAGCAGGCCGTCGTTGCAGCGCTTCAGCAGCAGGGCATCAACGTCGCTGAAGGTCCCGATGGTTCGGTTCACGCCGGCAATAGCACGGACTCCGGCCACCAGTTCACGGACAGCCAGGCCGGGAATGCCCGTACGCCGCTGAATCTGCTAGGTCTCCTCGGTCCCGGCGGCGGATTTGGCAGTGGTAGCGGCGGCAATCTGTCCGGCACTCAGACCCGTGTTCCTTTCATTGACCCGCAGGCGACCGAAACGGCTTCGCTGGTCGAACGCGGCAGCAGCACCGGCGCCTTCCTCACCTCAAGCAGCACCGGTCGTTTCGGCTTCGGCGGCAACAACGCCTCGATCACCACTGTCACGCTGGTCGGCGAAGCAGAAACCACCAGCAGCGGCACACAACAGCTGTCAGGCCTGACCTCCGGCGGTGTTGCGGTTGTTGTCACCCAGAACGGCCAGACCGTCACCGGCACCGCCAATGGCGTTACTGTCTTCACGCTGGTATTCAACGCCTCGACCGGCGCCTACACCTTCACCCAGCTCGCTGCCCTCGATCATCCACGCGGCGCCAACTCGGCCAGCGATGTGCTCGAACTGCAATTTCGATACACGGTCTCCGACACGAGTGGCCACACGGTTTCGGCCGTCGCGAACGTCGACATCGCAGACAGTGTGCCGGTTGCGGCTGTCGGTACGGCTGGTTCGCTCACCGAGGCGGCGCTGGCTTCGGGCAACGCAGCCCTGACCCATGACACCGGCGCCGCGACGGCCACCGGCTCGCTCAATATCTCCTGGGGCGCTGACAGTGCCAATACGGACAAGGGCGGCCTCGGGGATCGCTCGGTCGCCTTTACGAATGCCACCGTTGCGGCGACGGGTGAGGACAATGGCGCGCTGAGCTCGCACGGCCTTGCTGTTCATACGGTGATTTTGGCCGACGGCACTTTGGTCGGCTACACCGGTGAGACTGCTCCTACGGCAACCTCTGCATCCAATGTCGTCTTCTACGCCACGGTCTCTGACACCGACAACGGCCACTATAACTTCACGCTGGTCCAGTCGCTCGACGACGCCAAGGGCTCGGATGCGATCACGCTGACCTTCGGCTACACGGCAACCGATTCCGACGGCGACACGGCCGCGAATACGTTCTCCGTTACCATTGCCGACGACAAGCCTGTCGCAGCAACCGGCGATGCCGGTTCTGTCACCGAAGGTGCTTTGGCGAACGGCAACGAGAACCCTCATGTCGCAACCGATGCCATCACTACCGGCTCGCTCAACATCTCCTGGGGTGCCGACAACGCCAATACGGACAAGGGTGGGGCAGGCGATCGGTCCGTCGCGTTCACCAACGCTACCGTGACGACGCAGGGCCAGGACGGCGAGGCGCTAAGCTCGCACGGCCTTGCTGTTCATACTGTGCTTTTGGCTGACGGCACATTGGTCGGGTACACTGGCGATGCTGCTCCGACGGCAACCTCCGCATCAAACGTTGTCTTCTACGCCACGGTTTCTGACACCGACAATGGCCACTATAACTTCACGCTTGTGCAGTCGCTTGATGACGCCAAGGGCTCCGATGCGATCACGCTGACCTTCGGCTATACGGCAACCGATTCCGACGGCGACACTGCCGCGAACAGCTTCACTATCACCGTTGCCGACGACAAGCCTGTTGCCGCAACCGGCGATGCCGGTTCCGTCACCGAAGGTGCACTGGCAAGCGGCAATGAGAACCCGCATGTTGAAAGCGATGCGAGTGCTACTGGCTCGCTCAACATTTCCTGGGGCGCTGATAACGCCAACACCGACCAGGGCGGCGCCGGCGACCGCTCTGTCGCCTTTACCAATGCTACGGTGACGACGCAGGGTCAGGATGGCGAGGCACTGAGCTCGCACGGTCTGGCCGTTCACACGGTGCTGCTCGCTGACGGCACGCTGGTTGGCTACACCGGGGAGACCGCTCCAACGGCGATCGCAGACGCCAAGGGCGCAGTTGGCTCGAATATCGTCTTCTATGCGACGGTTTCGGATGCCGACAACGGCCACTATAACTTCACCTTGGTTCAGTCACTCGACGACGCCAAGGGCTCGGATGCGATCACGCTAACCTTCGGCTATACGGCAACGGACTCTGACGGCGACACTGCCGCGAATACGTTCTCCGTTACCGTTGCCGACGACAAGCCTGTTGCCGCAACCGGCGATGCAGGCTCGGTCACCGAAAGTGCACTGGCAAGCGGCAATGAAACCCCGCATGTCGAGGGCGATGCGACCGCGACGGGTTCACTGAATATCTCCTGGGGCGCTGATAACGCCAACACCGACCAGGGCGGCGCCGGCGACCGCTCTGTCGCCTTTACCAATGCTACGGTGACGACGCAGGGTCAGGATGGCGAAGCGCTGAGCTCGCACGGCCTTGCCGTTCACACGGTGCTTTTGGCGGACGGCACGCTGGTCGGTTATACCGGCGAGACCGCTCCGACCGCCGCCATGGACGGCAAGGGCGCTGTCGGCCCGAACATCGTCTTCTATGCGACAGTCTCGGACACCGACAATGGCCACTACAACTTCACACTGGTCCAATCGCTCGACGACGCCAAGGGCTCCGATGCGATCACGCTGACCTTCGGCTACACGGCTACCGATTCCGATGGCGATACTGCTACGAACAGCTTCACAGTCACCGTTGCTGACGACAAGCCTGTCGCAGCAATCGGTGATGCCGGCTCGGTCACCGAGGGCGCGCTGATAAACGGCAACGAGACTCCGCATCTCGAAGGCGACGCTTTGGTCACTGGTTCACTCAACATCTCCTGGGGCGCCGACAACGCCAACACCGACAAGGGTGGGGCCGGCGATCGCTCGGTTGCCTTCACGAACGCCACAGTTTCGACGACGGGCCAGGATGGCGAGGCGCTGAGCTCGCACGGCCTTGCTGTTCATACGGTGCTTTTGGCCGACGGCACATTGGTCGGCTACACCGGCGAGACTGCTCCTACGGCAACCTCTGCATCCAATGTCGTCTTCTACGCCACGGTCTCTGACACCGACAACGGCCACTATAACTTCACGCTGGTCCAGTCGCTCGACGACGCCAAGGGCTCGGATGCGATCACGCTGACCTTCGGCTACACGGCAACCGATTCCGACGGCGACACGGCCGCGAATACGTTCTCCGTTACCGTTGCCGACGACAAGCCCGTAGCCTCGACCGGTGATGCGGGCTCCGTTACGGAAGGCGCGCTGGCAAGCGGCAATGAAAATCCTCACGTCGAAAGCGATACGAGTGCTACTGGCTCGCTCAACATCTCCTGGGGTGCTGACAACGCCAACACGGATCAGGGTGGCGCCGGTGACCGCTCGGTCGCCTTTACCAACGCTACGGTGACGACAACAGGTCAAGACGGCGAAGCGCTGAGCTCGCACGGTCTGGCCGTTCACACGGCGCTTTTGGCTGACGGCACGCTGGTTGGGTACACCGGTGAGACTGCTCCCACGGCAACGTCCGCCACCAATGTCGTCTTCTATGCGACGGTCTCCGACACCGACAACGGCCATTATAATTTCACGCTTGTGCAGTCGCTTGATGACGCCAAGGGTTCGGATGCCATCACGCTGACCTTTGGCTACACGGCAACGGACTCTGATGGCGATAGCACTGCGAACAGCTTCACCGTCACCGTTGCGGATGACAAGCCGGTCGCCTCGACCGGCGATGCCGGCTCCGTCACCGAAGGTGCGCTTGCGAATGGCAACGAGACTCCGCATTCCGAAAGCGATGCGTCGGCGACCCGCTCGCTCAACATCTCCTGGGGTGCTGATAACGCCAACACCGACCAAGGTGGGGCTGGCGATCGCACGGTCGCCTTCACCAATGCCACAGTGACGACGGAAGGCCAGGAAGGCGAGGCGCTGAGCTCGCACGGTCTTGCCGTTCACACGGTGCTGCTTGCTGACGGTACGCTGGTCGGCTACACCGGCGACGTCGCTCCAACGGCCGTCGCAGATGCCAAGGGTGCGGTGGGCTCGAACATTGTCTTCTACGCCACGGTCTCGGATACCGACAACGGTCACTATAACTTCATGCTTGTGCAGTCGCTGGACGACGCCAAGGATTCCGATGCCATCAAGCTGACCTTCGGCTACACGGCAACGGACTCTGATGGCGATAGCGCCACGAACAGCTTCACGGTCACCGTTGCTGACGACAAGCCTGTTGCCAGCGACGTCACGGTCGGCACCGGCAACCTATACGACACGACACCTGCAGAGCAGATGCCGCTCCGCCCGCTCGTCGAGCTGAGCGAAGGGCCGACGTCGCCGGAAGGTCCCGCCGACAGCGTCAGCAGTGGATCGGGCAGCCTGTTTACTGCCGGCGCCGATGGCTTCCAGCAGGTCACCTTCACCGATCCGACCGGCCTCAAGGGCATCTACATCGATGCCAATGGTGTCGCTCACAAGGAAGGTCTGTCCTTTAGCACCACGACGGACAATCTGGGCAATACCATCTACTCGGCAACCGGCAAGGAGTCGGGCCAGGTTCTCTTCACGCTGACCGTTGGCGCCGATGGCAGCTATACCTACGTCCAGTCCGGCGCCTTTGCCGATGCCAAGGGCTCCGACAACGAGAACTTCAAGATCGCTTTCGAAGTCACCGACGGCGATAGTGACAAGGCAACGGGTTCGCTGACGCTCAACGTCGCCGATAGCCTTCCGGTCGCCAACAATGTGACGGTCGAGTCGGGCAGTCTGCACGACACCACCTCGACTTCCTCGGCGACGCCTCCCGTCCAGCCGCTTGCCGAACAGTCGAGCGACACCGACAGCGTCAGCGGCGCATCGGGCAGCCTGTTCAACACGGGCGCCGATGGCTTCGCACGACTGACCTTTACCAATCCGACCGGCCTCAAGGCCATCAACATCGATGCAAATGGCGTCGCGCATACGGAAGGGCTGAGCTACAGCACCTCGCGTGACGACTCCGGCGACACGGTCTACACGGCGACGGGCAAGGATTCCGGCCACGTCATCTTCACGCTGACGGTGCATGCCGACGGCAGCTACACCTATGTTCAGTCCGGCGCCTTCGCCGACGCTAAGGGCTCTGACAATGAGAACTTCAAGATCGGCTTCGAAGTCACCGACGGTGACGGCGACAAGTCGACGGGCTCGCTGACGCTCAATGTCGCCGACAGCCTTCCGACCGCAAGCACCGTCACAGCCGAGCATCTCCTCAATGACGATATGTTCACGGGCGGCAACCCCGACAAGACCGATGAATATAACAGCGTCAGCGGCGCATCGGGCAGTCTGTTCGACACGGGCGCGGATGGCTTCAAGAAGGTCGCGATTGCTCATTCGGATCTGCCGACGCTGACCACGATCTACACCGATGCGGATGGCGTTGCGCATCAGGAAGCCGTGAGCTGGAGCAAGGCGCAGGTCGCTGATGGCAGCACCACCTGGGTTGCGAGCAGCGCACATCATGAGACCGTCGCCACCTTGATCATCAATGCCGATGGTTCCTACACGTTTTCGACCGGCGCGCCGCTTGCCCATCCGACCGCGCAAGCCGATGAAGAGACCTTGTCCCTGACCTTCAACTTCACCGTCACCGATGGCGATGGCGACAAGGCAACGGGCTCGCTGACGGTTGGCGTCAAGGATGACGTACCGATCGCTCACACGGTTGACAATACTGCCTCATCGGTCAACGACGATGCGCAGACTGGTGGCAACCTGGACGGCAACGGCGCCGACACGAACAGCGTCTCGGGCGCTGCCGGCGCCCTGTTCAGCGCTGGTGCCGATGGTTTTGCGAGTGTCTCGATCGACCAGTCCAGCCTGCCGGCCTTGAAGACGATCTATGTCGATGCCAATGGTTTCGCGCAGCAGGAAGACGTGACCTGGGGCAAGCCGACGGTTTCCGGCGGTGCGACGACCTGGGTTGCCTACAGCGCCAATCACGAGACCGTCGCTACGCTGACCATCAATGCAGACGGCTCCTATAGCTTCAGCACCAGTGCGCCGCTCGTCCATCCGACCTCCGGCACGACGGAAGAAAGCTTACCGCTGACCTTCACCTTCACGGTGACGGACGGCGACAACGACACGTCGACCGGCTCGCTGACTTTGCATGTTACGGACGATGTGCCGCTGGCAAACACCGTCACCGTCACCAGCGTGACGTTGAACGATGACGCCCTGAAGGGCGGAAACCCGGACACGGTCGGTGTCGCCGATACCGATACGGTCAGCGGCGCAAGCGGCACGCTCTTTACGGGCGGCGCGGACGGCGTTCATCAGGTAACGCTCGGAGCGACCACGGATTTCAGCGCCATCTATACCGGCAAGGACGGCTTTGCCCATGTCGAGTCGGTCGTTTGGGGCAGCCCGACGACGGCGGCGGGCGGCGAGACGATCTGGATCGCAACGGGCAAGGACAGCGGCCAGACGGTCGCGACGCTGACGATCGGCGCTGACGGTTCCTACAGCTTCACGCTGAGTGCGCCGGTCGCTCACGGCGCCAGCCAGACTGCGGAAAATACCCAGGATCTGACCTTCAACTTCACTGTTACCGATGGCGACAGCGATACGGCCAGCGGCGCGCTCACGGTCACCGTCAAGGACGACGCACCGATCGCCTATAAGGTTGATGCCACCTCGACGCCGCTTAACGACGACGCACAGGCACATGGCAACCTCGACGGCGGCACCGCGGACGTCAACACGATCAACGGCAATGCGGGAGCCCTGTTCTCCGCTGGCGCCGATGGCGTCAAGAGCGTGTCGATGGACAGCCTCCCGACGCTGAAGGCGATCTACCTCGACAGCCACGGCATCGGTCATCAGGAGGGCGTCACCTGGACGTCGTCTGCGGCGAATGGTGTGACGACCTGGACGGCAACTGGCGCCTCCAGCCATGCCACCGTCGCAGTTCTGACGATCAATTCGGACGGTTCTTACAGCTTCACCGCGGATGCGCCGCTTGTCCATTCGACCTCGTCGACCACCGAAGACAGCCTGACGCTGAATTTCGGCTTCACGGTCACGGATGGCGACGGCGATGCGGCGAAGGGTTCGCTGGCGATCGCGATCACTGACGATGTCCCGGTTGCTTCCGGCACGACCGTTGCGGTCAGGGCCGACGAAGGCGATATCTACAACGCCCTGTCGCAGGGCAACAGCCCGCTCGACGGCACGCATGACGGATCGTCCTCGCAGCCTGCTCTGATTGGTTTCGGCTTTGCCGCCACCGTATCCGGCTCCGTTGCGTCCACCGTCTCCTTCGGCGCCGACGGCGCAGCTGCCGGCGGCGGCTTCAGCTTCACCTCCAATGCGACATCGACGCTTGCCGCGCTGCATCTGACTTCGGGTGGCGAAGCGCTCTCCTATGCCGTCGTCAACAATGTGATCATCGGCTATGTCGATAACGATCACCATAGCGGCTTCAATCCGCTTTTCGACCGGCCCGTCCTGTCCCTGACGCTGTCAGGCGACGGCAGCTTCACCTTCCAGCAGTACGACCAGCTCGACAATGTCGCCGGCCCCGGCAACGACCTGCGCTCCGGCAATGGTTCGATCTCGGCCATCGATTTCGGCTCCGTCATCCAGGCGACCGATGGTGATGGCGACAGCGTGACGCTAAAGGGTGCCCTGAACGTCACGATCGTTGACGACGTACCGAAGGTAAGTCTTGCCCTGACGGGCTCGATCACGATCGACGAGAGCGGCCGAGGCGATGACGACGTCAGCGCCGGCAATTCGATCAGAGGCCTGTTTGCCGGCATCACCGGCGGCAACGATCCTCACATGTCGACGGTCTACGCACAGCATGGCGTCGTCTCTCCGTCGGTCTCGATGGGCGCCGACGATGCAGCCGGCGCGACAAGCAGCCTGACGCTCCATATCGACAATGCCGACTCCGGCCTGACGACGACGGCAGGTCAGACGATCACGCTCTCTCAGCTCGCCGACGGCACGGTTGTCGGCAAGATCGCGGACGGAGAGATCGCCTTTGCGATCCGCATCGATGACAGTGGCAAGGTCAGCATCGCCCAGTACATGGCGCTTGCCAACCCGAACACGTCGAAGTCGGACGGCGATACGGTCGATCTCACCGGCAAGCTTTCGGCAGTGCTGAGCGCGACCGATAGCGACGGCGACACCGTCAGCAAGTCCGTTTCGATCGGCAGCAGCATTCGCTTCGATGATGACGGCCCGTCGATCGGTAACGCCGTCTCGACGAAGACACTTGCCGAGCATAGCCTTGTCACGAATTCGGGCACGATCTCGCCTTCCGGCGTCAGCACCGGCGCGGTTGCGCTCAATTTCGCCTTCGGTGCCGATGGTCCGGCCGCTCATGCCGTTACCTTTGTCGCCCGTTCGAACGGCAGCTATTTCACCGCGAGCTACGGCAACAATCAGAGCCTCGATGCGACCAAGCTCAGCTCCGGCGGCCATGCGCTGTCCTATGCGGTCAGCAGCGACGGCATGACGCTGATCGCCTACACCGGCGGCAATGCCGCCGATCAGTCGAGCTGGGTCTTCAAGGTCGACCTGTCTCAGGATAGTGCTCACGCCAGCGGCGCCTACAACTTTACGCTCTACAAGGCGCTCGACGACGTCAACGGCCAAGCCAACCTTTCGGATATCAAGCTGACCTTCCAGGTTGCCGGCCATGACGGCGACGGCGACACCACGACCGGCACGCAGAGCTTCTCGGTCGATGTCACCGACGACAGCCCGTCCATCTCGTCCTTCGTGGTCGACAAGAGCCAGGCGATCACCGTGGACGAACACGGCCTGACGCCGTCCTCCCCGGTCAGCGCCACGACCGGAACGCATTCGATCGTCTCAGCGGTCGTCAATGCCGGCGCCGATGGCCTTGCCTCGCAGGTCTATTCTCTGCAGGTCGGCAACAATGGGAATTCCGGCCTCTCGACCATCGACAATCATGCGATCACGCTGCAGCAGCAGTCGGCAGGGATGGTCAACGGCGTCTACACCGGCTCCGACGGCAAGACGCACATTGCCTTTACGATCTCCATCGACTCCGGCAGCGGCGCGCTCAGCGTCACGGAAAACGTGGCATTGAAGGACATCGTCAACAACAACCCGGTCGACCACCTGAACCTTGCCACCGGCTCCCTGAGCGCAGTGGTGACGGTGACCGACGGCGACGGTGATACGGCAAGCAAGTCTGCCGACCTGTCCGGCGTCATCACCTTCAAGGATGATGTTCCGACCATTGGCAGCGTGACCCTCGGCGGCGTGGGTGAAAACGGCCTGGCAACGACGCATCCGACTGCCACGGGCTCGCTGGCGATCAGCTTCGGCGCCGATGGCGCCAAGAGCGTCGCCTTCAGCAACGCATCCGCGGCAAGCAACGTGACAGGCCCGAGCGGTCTGTCGTCGAACGGCAAGCCGCTGGCCTATGCCTTCATCGGCAGCCTGCTGGTGGCCTATACGGGATCTCTGCCGATAGCGGCGGATGCGGCCAATGTGGTCTTCACCGTGGCGCTCGCACTCTCCGGCTCCTATACGTTCACGCTCCTCCAGCCGCTCGATCATTCCGACGCCATCGCTTCCAATGGCAGCCATGCGATCGATCTGACCTTCGGCTACACGGCCACGGACGGCGACAATGATACGGCAAGCGGTAGCTTCACGGTCGAAGTGAACGCAGCCGGCACGGTAACCGCTCAGACGATCGACTACTCGGCCATCTCCACCGGCGTTACCGTCAACCTCTCCGACGTCAGCCAGACCGTCGGCTCGCAGACGATCGTCGCCAACACGGCAACGGATGCCGGCGCGGTCCATGTTGTCGGCAGGGACAATGTAGCCGGTATGACGCATGTCGTCGGCACCAGCGGCGACGACACGCTAATTGGCGGTGCCGGCGATACGCTGACGGGCGGCGCGGGTAACGACACCTTCGTGGCCGCCAGCGGAACGGTCACCGTCACCGACCTCCACGACAAGGACATCGTCAAGGTTCTGAACGGCGCGACCGCAGCGATCACCGCCACCGGCGACTGGACCGCAACGAGCGACACGGTCAACAGCGGGACGGCAACGATCTATGCCAACGGCCATAACATCGACCTGTCGGCGGCGGGCGGCAATGGCTGGACACTGACCAATGCCGGCAATGCGACCGGCGTAACCCTGGTCGGTTCGAACCACGGCGACACCATCATCGGCGGTTCCGGCGACGATATCATCAGGGCCGGCACGGGCTCTGACACCATCGATGCCGGCGCCGGCAACGACAAGATCTATATGTCCGCCGATATTGCCGATGCCGCGGCCTATGGTCCGCGCAGCTTCGACATCGGTGCTGGCATTAAGATCGATGTCGCGCTCGACCACATGTCCGGCACCGGCGACAGCGTCAACGGCGGTGCAGGCGACGATACGCTCTATCTGCAGGGTTCCGGCTCTAACGGCTATGTCCTCGACTACCGCTCAACCTCGGGCCTGCAACTCCAGGGCGTCGAACACATCGTTGGCACCGACAGCAACGACCTGATCGCAGTCTCCAAGACCTACACGAGCGATGCAGCGGGCGGGGGCGTTACCATCGACGGCGGCGCGGGCGACGACGTCATCTTCGGCGGTGCCGGCAACGACACGCTGATCGGTGGCACCGGCAACGACACCATCGTCGCCGGTACGGGCAACGACACGATCCTCGGCGGCACCGGCAGCGACAAGATCTACTACATCGTCGGCTCCGGCAATGACCGCATCGATGGCGGTGCGACCCTGGTGAACGGGAAGGAAACCGACACCGACGAACTGCACATCGTGAGCGATGGCAACAGTCACACCTACACGATCGGCGAGATTGCCCTTGGCGATGCCGGCAACATTGCGTCGGCTGACGACCATGCCGATCTGACCATCGGCATCAGTGGCGGCGGCAGCGTCCGTGCGGACGGCATCGAGGACCTTTACCTCGATCTCGGCGGCAGCGCCGGCAACACGATCGTCTTCGGCAATGTCAGCGATACCGCGCTGGCACCCGACACGATCGTCGTCAACAGCGGCAGCGGCAACGATACGTTCGACATGACCGGCCTCACCGGCAATGTCCACATCGTCATCAACGACAGCGATCCCGTTGCAACCGCAGGCAGCGACACCGACACGCTGAAGCTTGCCGGCAAATGGGCCGACTGGACAGTCACTCACGACGGTGCCGACAACGGCACCGGCAGCTACACGCTGACGAACGGCACCGAGACGATCACCGTCACCAATGTCGAGCAGTTCACCTTCATGGGCGAAAACGGCGGTGCCGGCGGCACGCTGTCGCTTAGCCAGCTGATGAACGTCGCGCCCGTGGCAAACAACTTCACCGCCTTGAGCCCGGTAACCGAAGACAGCTCCACCGAGAGTGTCGAAGGTTTCATTCTGCACGGCAACCATGCAACGGATGCGAACACCAACAAGTTTGATACGCTGACGGTCGTCGGCATCAGCGCGGGAACCACGCCGTCTGCTGTTGCCAATGTGACGGGCTCCAACGGAACCGTCGTCGACGGCACCTATGGCAAGCTGACCATCTACGCCGACGGCACCTACAGCTACGCGCTGGATGACACGAAGGATGCGACCAACTCCCTCAGCCAGGGCGAACAGGTCAAGGAGGTCTTCGACTATACGGTTCAGGACGCTCATGGCGCCCAAAGCTCCGCGACGCTCACGATCAATGTCATCGGCACAAACGATGCGCCGATCGCCGTTGCCGAGACGGCTTCGGTGACCGAGGACACAGCAGTCACGGCGACCGGCAGCCTTCTTGCGGGAGCCAGCGACGTCGATCACCTGGATATCCTCTCGGTCGCCAAGGTCGGTGACGTCAGCGACGGCCATGCGGGCGTCGCCGGCACCTACGGCACGCTGACCTGGGATAGCACCACCGGTGCATACACCTATGTCCTGAACAATGCCGATCCGGCCGTGCAGCATCTCATTCCGAACGAGACGCTGACCGACAAGTTCACCTTCACGATTACCGACAATCACGGCGGCACCAGCACGCAGACGCTGACGGTGACGATCAACGGTTCCGACGACTTCCCGGTCATCATCGGCGCGCAGGACGCAGCTGGTCATGCCGTTGCCTCGAACCTTCTGGTCGACGGCGATTTCGCCCATGCAACGGCATCCGCCTGGACGAATGGCGGCGGCTTCACCTGGGCGACGGAAGGCACCGGCTGGACGATTTCCGGCACCGAGCCCGGCCAGACCGGCGTCCGCCTGGAAGAAATTGCCAGCGGTTATGAGAATGTCACTTCGTCTAATGGCGCGCCGATGGTCGATCTCGGCGCTACTCCGGGCAATATCGCGATTTCGCAGACCGTTCACGGTCTGACCGATGGCGCAAGCTATGTTCTAAGCTTCGAGTATGGCACGCCGGCCAACGGCACCGCAGCAGTCCAGGTCTGGTGGAATGGAGAGCTGGTCGATACGCTGAACCCGACGCCTGGCGCCGGGCCTCTGTCGACCATCACCCTGCCGCTGACGGCACATGGCACCGACAACACGATCTCCTTCGTCGAAGTCGGCACTGCCAGCGACAACATCGGCACCTATCTCGCTAATGTCTCGCTGACCGCCGCATCGGCAACGTCTCTGCCTGTTATCGCCGATGCGATGAACGAGAACGATACCCATAGCTTCACCTTCGGCTCGGCCCAGTTCAACTACGGCGCCGACGGTCAAGGCACCACGGGTGCGCTCACCTTCGACACCACGCATGCCGTGGTCTCCGGCCCACAGGGTATTGCCCTCGGCATGCCGCAGCTGAGCTTCGATGGCTCGACCATCACGGTAAGCCCGGGCACGGCCTTTGACGCGCTCGGCGCTGGCGAGATCGCCAAGATCAGCATTCCCTTCGAAGTGACGGACCGCAACGGCAGCGTCACCTCCGGGGTTTACGAGCTGACGGTTACCGGTACCAACGATGCCCCCGTTATCCTGGCATCGAGCCAGACGACCGGTTCGGTCGTCGAGCAGGGCCTGGATGCGACCGGCCCCGCGGTTGGGACATCGTCCGTTTCGGGCGTCATGGCAAGCAGCGATGTCGACCATGGCGATACCGCGACCTGGTCGATCGTTTCGGGCCAGACGACCGTGTCGTCGATGCAGGGCACCTACGGCACGCTGCAGATGGATGCGAGCACCGGCAAGTGGACCTACACGATCAACGAAACGGCGGCCAACTCGCTGCAGCTTGGCGATCAGAAGATCGACAGCTTCACGGTCGGAGTCGCGGACGGCCATGGCGGTGTTGCGACGCAGCAGGTCAATATCACCGTCCTCGGCTCAAACGATGCTCCGGTGATCAGCGGTGCGGCGACCGGTTCGGTCTCGGAAGCCGGCGTCAATGTTGACGTGAGTGCGGGCACGGCTTCGGGCTCTCTGACGGCGAATGACGTCGACGATACGTCCTTAACTTGGTCGGTTGTCGATCCGAAGAACAGCGCCAACAGCGCCGGTTCCGAGGTTGGTACTTATGGCACGCTGAGCGTCGATCAGACCGGCAAGTGGACCTATGTCCTGGATCAGTCGAAGGCCGATCCGCTGACGGCTTCGGATCATAAGCATGACGTCTTTACGGTCCAGGTAAGCGATGGCCATGGCGGCGTCACGACTCAGACGGTCGATGTGACAATCAACGGCACCAACGATGCGCCGACATTTACCGGCGATACCGGAGGCATTCTGGAGGGCAGCACGACCCCGATCAGCGGCGCGATCACTGTCTCTGACGTCGATGCAAACCAAAGCGCCTTCACGACCGCGTCTTCAAACTCGATCGCGGGCGCGCATGGGACATTCACCTTCACCAATGATGGTTCCGCGACTGGAACTTGGACCTATGCGCTGAACAACAATGACACGGCGGTTCAAGCGCTGACGGCTGGCGCCAAGCTCACTGATACTTTGGCCGTGACCTCGGCCGACGGAACGCCGCACAACGTCACCGTCACGATTACGGGCGTCGATAACCCGCCGGTGTTTGGCACGGGAACGACGACTGGGTCGGTGACGGAGGATGCGTCGTACAGCGTGGGTTCGGAGCTGATAACGAATGGTGATTTCCAGAATTATTACTTCTCCGGAAATCACAGCTATCCAACCAACTGGTCACTCACCGGGTCAGTCTACGATGTGAATGGCGGCCGGCTTGATTCCACGTCAGCAATGCTTGTCTCAAATACCAGTTCCATCAACTCGCTTTCGCAGACAATATCGACGGTTGTTGGGCAGACATATCAGCTCAGCTTCTACATGCAGGATTTTGCCACTAGCCTACCCGGCGGGGCAGCGGCAATTTTCGATGTCACGACAGGATCTCAAACGCAGGCCATCAGCTATACGTACTCTAACTCCAGCAATAGTCCCTACGTACTCTATACGATCAACTTCGTTGCAACGAACTCGAGCACCTTGATTAAATTCTGGTCTCCGTATCAGCCGTTCGGCTCGTTCAACATCGACGATGTCTCGGTAAAGGCGGTTTCCGGAACACCAGGTATTGAGACGACGACGGGGTCGATCGCATTCACGGATACGCATGCATCTTATACCCATACGGTTAGCTATGCGACACCTGCTGGCAGTAGCTACTACGGTACGTTTGCCGCTAGCGTCGACAACACGAATAACAAGGTTAACTGGACGTTCAGTGTCAACGATAGTGCGATCCAATCACTGGGCGCCAATGATCATATCAATCAGACTTATACTCTAACACTCAGTGATGGTCACGGCGGAACGGTCACCAAGGATGTCGTCGTGACGGTGAATGGAACAAATGATGCGCCGACACTGAGCAATGTTGCCGCGACAGCCTCCTATAATGCAGGAAATGCCGCGATAGTGCTGTCAAGCACGACGACCACAAATGACGTCGACAATACGACACTGGCATCGGCCAAGGTTTCCGTATCTGGTGGCTTTATCAGCGGTGACACACTGACAGCAACCGTAGCGGGAACATCGATTACTGCAAGCTACAATGCTGTAACCGGTGTACTGACGTTGACGGGCAACGACACACTGGCGCATTACCAAGCAGTCTTGGACAGCGTGATGTTCTCATCTACGAGTTCTAGCACGGCCACCAGGACGATCAGCTGGTCTGTCAATGATGGAACAATCGATAGTAGTGTAAGTACGACGACGATCACCGTTGCTCCACATGTAAATGTGGCGCCGGTGTTGGATCTGGATACCGCAGCGAGCGGAAGCGATGAACTGTTGACTTACACAAGGCAGACCACCGTTAATCTGGCGCCGCGTGCTCTTGTCACGGACTCCGACTCGTCCAATTTTAATGGTGGAACTCTCACCGTTACTGCGCCGGATGCTTCGGACAAATTGAGCATTCCGAATCAAGGTCAGATCAGTGTGATTGGAAGCAATATATATTACGGCGGGACGAAAATCGGCACCTACACGTTAAGCAATGGTAACTCGACGCTGACGATTGCATTCACCTCGAATAGCGCTACACCCACTGCGATAACGGCACTGCTAAAAGACATTCAATACAAATCGACCGCGAATTCGGTAGATAGCAGGACTGTCAATTTCACCATCACTGACGGGGATGGTGGATCAGCTTCCGCGAACGTCACGCTGCAGCCCCCAGGTATGCCTGCCGGCACCTCCGGCGAGGCCATCAACCTAGCGCTTGCAGATCCGTCGCACCACGTCGGCGTGGTCACGGTGAACGTCGCCGGCCTTCCGGCAGGCTGGGTGCTCAGCGAAGGCACACACAACGCCGACGGCACCTGGACCGTGGTGACGAACAATCCGTCCTCGCTGACGGTGACTTCGCCCGATGGCGTAACCGGTGCGGTGGTTCTCCAGGTCACCGAGACCTGGACCAATGCCGACGGCTCGACGGGAATGGCCACGGTGGCCGACAACGTCGAAGCCTATGCCAAGGGTTCGCCGATCTTTGCCTGGTCGGGCGATGACACGCTGACCGCATCGAGCGGCAACGACACGCTTGTCTTTGCAAACACCATCGGCAAAGATGTCGTGCACAACTTCGATGTGGCGCATGACAAGATCGACCTTATCGGCTTTGCGGGCTTCAACAGTTTCGCCGATGTTCTGGCTCATCTGTCCAGTGACGCCGCCGGCAATGCCGTCATCACGCTCGGCAATGGCGAGACCATCACCTTGGCAGGTGTCAGCGCCGCGGCGCTGACCGCAGACGACTTCGTCTTCAACGAAGCGGTTGTAACGCACAATACCGGAGACATGGTGGTTGCCGACGGTGCGCTGATGCCATTCAGCGGTACGCTCGACAACACCGGCAGCATCCATATCTCTTCGGCTGGCAGCGAGACGGACTTCGAAATCGTCCAGCAAGGTCTCACGCTGACCGGTGGCGGCACGGTGACGCTGTCCGATAACGCATCCAATGTCATTTTCGGCAGCAGCGACCACGTTACGCTGACGAATGTCGACAACACCATCTCCGGCGCCGGCCAGATCGGCGACGGCCACCTGACGCTGGTCAATGCGGGCACGATCATTGCCGACGGCAGCCACGCGCTCGTCATCGACACCGGCGTCAATGCGGTGAGCAACACCGGCACGCTGGAGGCGACCGGGACGGGTGGTCTCCATATCCATAGCGATGTCGTCAATAACGGCCTGCTCTGGGCGAACGGCGGCGACGTCAATCTCGATGGCAATGTCAGCGGCACCGGCACCGTGCTCTTGTCCGGCCACGCCAACCTTGAAATCGGCGGCTCGTTCAACGAGGCGATCACGCTTGGCAAGGACGCCCAGGCCACGATCACCATCGACCACGCCGCCGCCTTCAGCGGCACGATCGCCGGCCTCGACGGCAACGACGCCTTGCGGTTCGGCGACATCTCGGCCGCGACCGCCAGCTTCTCCTATGCGGAGAACGCGGCGAAGACCGGCGGCGTGCTGACCGTCACCGATGGCACCCATACCGCCTCGGTCGGTCTTACGGGCGAGTATTCGGCCAGTGACTTCTCGCTGGGTCACGACGGTGCGTCTGCCGAGATCGACTTCAGTGGGATCGGCCACCTTTATGGGACAGACGGCAACGACACGCTGACGAGTGGCGGCGGTTATACAATGACCGGCGGCGCTGGTGCGGATACCTTCGTTCTCGATGCCAAGGCCCTGCACAACCTCAACATGGCCGACGTCATCACCGACTTCAGCCCGAAGGGAGAGGGCGACAAGCTGGATGTCTCGAACTTGCTCAACGCACTGGTTGGCGAACATCCGGGCATGACGGCGGCAAGCGCTGTCGCGTCGATGACGGCCGAGGTCGATACCGTAGCCAATTCGACGAAGATCAGCGTCAATACCGGTTCGGAAACCCATGTTGTCGCCACGTTGCAGAACTACACGCCGACAGGTCACGACGCCGTGCATGTGCTGTTCAATAACCACGATGAGCAGCTGGCAACCCATACGCAGACCGCTGGCGCCTGACGGCTTTCTGTCCGAACCCAAATCTCGAAGCGGCGCTTCCTGAAGGCGCCGCTTTTCATTGAAGTCGACGTTGCAGCGATGATCCGGCAACGGGTCGATCGGGAAGCATGCCTGATCGCGGCGTTCGTCAGATTGGCTTTCAGGCGGCTATTTTACCGAGTCGTGTGACTGTCCGGGTTTCTATGATTCAGGCAATTGCTCCGATGAACTATTCATCAGTTCGACGGTAAAGCCACACGAGAATGCTTGGAAACACCAATTTCAATCGGCGTCGGTAAAGTTAATCGAACGCTTATCGAGGGCACGAAGGAACTGATCGACGTGCTGCAGCCCGATTTCATAAAGGATCCGTTTGAACCATCGGCCAGGGCCGACTGGATGCCGATATCGACTAGAATGTCCGTGTTCGACCAAAGGAGCGTAGCAACAGATTGACCGATACGGCGACCTTGTCGATGTCGTGAATGTCCTGCGAATATTCTCCAGTATAGAGCTTTACGATCATTTCGTCCCGAATGGTACCGTCGAGGCCAAAATGAAGATGGAGATAGTAGGCTTGCTTGTCTCCGCCCCGGCTAATGCTTCCGCGCCGCTGTGTGACCTGCTTCAGTTCAGCGTCGAAAGGCGCAAAGCCTTCAAGGTGCAGGGAGACCAATTTTGATTCGAAGCGTGCGTCGAAAGGGACTGCGACAACCGCCTTATCAAGAGCCAGACTGACAAGCCGGCCAGGAATATCGTCTACCACGGCCGGCTCATCCATCTTGAAGGCGTGAAACAATCGTTGGGGTTTCTCAAAGCAAATCAGAGAGGCGATGACCAAAACGAGAATGTTGATGCCCGCCCAAAAAGCTGCGATTGGCGAAAATTGCGCCTGAATCTGCGTGGTCTCGGGGACAATATCGATGAGCAGCCCGAGGGCCGTGATCGTGATCAAGGTTGCGATCCAGGCAAATGTATATTTGTCGAATTGGTTGGCCTGATTGCCGCTACCCTTCGGCGTCACCCTGAAGGGCTTGCCGAATGGTCTAATCAGACTCGACACGACGGTCGGCAGCATTCGGAAAGTGGCGAAGGTTCCAACGGCGCTCGAGATTATCGGCAAATATCGTGTTGGCGTTATCCAAAGCATCAGAAGGAAATAGGCCGTCAACAGCGGAACCTGGTATGATACGTAGTCAGCAATATCCGTGAAATAAAGTGGTAGCAGTCCGAACCATAGATAGGCGATCGGGATGACCAGGATCATCACGCGAACTAGATACTGGACTATCCATGAAGCCGGCAGGAACATGATCCGCTGAAACACGGACAGTCCTGGGCCGCGCAACGGGCCGTTATGCAAGTAGAGCGTCTGAATGCCACCCTGACACCATCGTTCGCGTTGCACAAAATAGCCGGTCAGGTTTTCCGCAGCGAGCCCCATCGACAGGCGTTCGTTCAAATAGCGCGTCTTATAGCCTTTGTTGAGCATGGAAAGTGTGGTGAGCAGATCCTCTGTGATGGACTCTGTCGGAAAGCCGCCGATCGCGTCGATTGCCGTCCGCCGGGCGATCGAACATGAACCGCAGCAGAAACTGACGTCCCACCCATCGCGGCTGGGCGCGATTTCGTCGAAAAACAGGCGCTGCTCGTCCGGCCATATGTTCTCAAGGCCCAGATTCGTCTGGACGGGATCGGCATTGAAAAAGTGCTGGGGCGTCTGGACGATGCCGATGCTTTCGTCGGAAAAGAAAGGCAATGTTCGGCTAAGAAAGTGCTTATAGGGCACGAAATCGGCATCAAATACAGCCACGAATTCGCCCGAGCTGACTTGCAGGCCATTATTCATGTTGCCGGCTTTGGCGTGAGCATTGTTGCTGCGCGTGACATGAATGGCATTTTTCTGTTCGCAAAAGGTTTTGTGCCAATCACGACGCTGGTCGTCGAGCACGTAGACTTTGAGTTTGTCGGCTGGGTAATCGAGCGACAATGCGCCGACGATTGTTCGTTCCAATACGTCGAGGGGCTCATTGTAAGTAGGTATGAAGACGTCCACTGTCGGCAGCTCGTACTCGTCACGCGAAAAAAAGATGCTTCCAAGCTCGTCGGTTTCGGCGCTTCGATTGACGTAGCGGCTCATAAGCACGAGAAAAAGTATGACGTCGATGAAGGCCAATATCTCGACGATAAAAACGAGCCAGACCCAATAGAAATTTGCTCCGCCATACGGATAGGGAAGAACGGTTTGAGTGAACCGCCAAAGCATGTAGCGCAATGCGACGACCGCGACGAACCCGCAGGTGGCTGTCCTCGTCCAACTATGATGGCGCGACCAATTGAATGGTCCCAGGAGAAAGAAGGCCATCACGAGAAAAGTCGGAGCGAGCGCTAGAAGATACTGAACCACAGGTTCTTGACCCAATTCGAAAAGCCGAATCCATGCCTTGGAAAGCGGACCTGGACCGAACGTCCCACTTGGCAGAAATTTTCGAAGTCACTATTCATGAAGGAAGGTTCGAGACGAACCCTGATGCGGGCATTGCGTTGTGATGTAATCGGCAGACTGGCCGCAAATGAATCGGTTTCTGTGGCCGCCGAGCTGCCCTTTACCGAAACGACCGAACCTTTGAAAACATCGCTGCGGCCAAGCAGCCGAACCTGCGCGGCCAGTCCGGGATAGATTTCGTCATAATCAACTTCGGGAACAAGGATGTCGACGAACAGCTCCCGGCAGTCCAGAATTCGCATGAGCTCATTGTTAAGCACAACATTGGAGCCGTTCACGATGTTTCTGCTCCAAACAACGCCGTCGAATGGCGCTACCGCAGTTGCGGATTCGAGGCTGCTAACGCGGATACCTTCTTCTGTGAGCTGCTTTTCGGTCTCTGCCGCCTGTGTTTCGTTCTCGGCGATGCGTGTGTTCAGATCGCTGATGTGAACGATAACCTCGTCCTGGCGCTGGCGAGAATAGGGCACGTCATTTTGACCGTCTCCGAAGACGAAAATCCCCTGACGGACGGCATTCAACCGTTGTTGCAACTGATCGACGGTCAGATTGCTCACCTCGACCTCTCCACCGGTTGCCGCACCAGCGGCGCGTGCGGCGTCGACCATCCTTTGTGTGAGAATGCCCTTAGCTTCAAGTTCTTTCCGGCGGTCGAGATCCACCTGTGCGGCTAGATCCTGAGCCTGTGAAACTTCTACTTTCTTTTGGAGGATCTCGACTTCCCGCTCAAGATTCGAAATTGTCGCCTGCTTGAAGATTTCCAATCGATTGCCCAGTTGCTCACGCAGCTGCGAAAGATCATCACGTTCCTTCTTCAGGGCGATAACACGATCATGGGCGGTATTGCGTGCAGCCTCGAGTGAAGCCAGGACCGCACGATTCACGCGTGGATTGCTGATTTCTGCAAGATTTTCGTCGGCTTTGACAGGAGTGCCCACCTTTGCCGGCTCACCTGAAATCACGCCATCGATGGGAGCATTGACGAGTGCCAGGCGGGCGTTGACGGTGCCATCCCGGCTTGTATAGCCTGTTATTGCCGGCAAGGAGACCACGATTGCGAGCGCCAGCAGCAGCAGGCCGACAGTGATACGGGTAATGCGATGATTCCAAATCATGTCAGCTTAAAAGGCCATCGGATTAGCGGTGATCGGGCACCGACCTTGCTGTCGGCAAAATACAACTAAATCTTGCGTAATTTAGCGTGGCGAAATTTAGCAGGCAAGGGTGAGCGTTGGCTTATATTAACAAAAGACGCAATGATGTCTCATTTGCGATCGCCCAGATTGTTCCCGATCTGTCAAATCAATGGGACCCCAGCCCTATGATCGGGATGATTTCGTCTAAACCTGCTACGAACCACCGGTTCTGCGACAAGTTTGCGACGAGAAATACAGGCAGCGTTGCTGTGATCCTAAGGCCTCTTGCCTTTATCCGGGCAGGCCCAAAGATACCGGCGTGCGGCCATTTTCGGTAGCCGCGCCCAATCAGCATGCCTTTTGTTTCCCTAAAGTGCGCCAATCCACCAGATTTCTTAGGGAAGGAAGCCATATCATGGCGCCATCATTGATACTCTCTCTCGTATGGCGGTAGCTGGCGAAGAGCCTCTCGTTGAGAAATTCGTCGCGCGAGCGTTCGTTGAGGCTCTCGACAAAGCCGATTTGCATCGGCTTGCCCGGAGCAATGTAAAGCCACTCGCCAGCATGGTCTTGCTGCCATTTGAGGATGACGTTCGACGTTAGTTCCGTGTGTTGTCCGACACGATCGTGCAAGGATAGCCGGTCCTCAAGGCAATCCCGTCCAACTCGCAACTGACGTGCTCGTCAGGCAGCGAAATAGTGTGAATTTAATATGGAATTTAACATCAGCGACCCAACTATCCTTGTGCAACTGCCGAGTATGAAGGTTCGAACTGCTACTAGAGATTGATGTATAACTAATAGAATTAGTAACAATAGCGTATTTTTTTGGGTACGTTCCCTTTAATATTGCTACTTTTTTCGCCAGGTAGTCACGATCTTAACATGTTGTATTTAGAAGTCTCATGGCCGTTTTGTATATCGGTTTTAAGCTCTAAGGATTATACCATGAAGAAAATCATCGCATTGGCCCTGCTTGTATTAACGTCTCCTCTCACGGCGCACGCTGCGACCTTGACATTCCCTGGTGACAAGCCTGTCGCAAGTATCACCATTCCAGATAGCTGGAAGCCGGAGGAAACCGACGGCGGCGTCCAGGGAACCTCGGAGGATTCTGCGGTCTATCTTTCAGCCGAGGTCGCCAGCGACAAATCCATGGAGAAAGTTGTTACCGGTGCGATCGATTTTCTTGCAAAAAACAAAGTGACGATCGACCCCTCTACTCAAAAGGAGACGCCCGCCACCGAGGTCAACGGTATGCAGATGGCCACCCTGGAGTGGGATGGTAAGGATGAAAACGGTCCAATCAGCGTCGGCTTGCTCATCGTCCAGGTGAGCGCCGACAACGCTCTCGTGGTGACGTACTGGGGAGACAAGGGCGAAGAAGACAAGCATGATGCCGAAGTCAAGGCAATCGTAGCCTCGATCAAGCCGGTTGAGTGACCTAGTTTGTGGCAGCGGTGAACCTATCGCCGCTGCCCGTGGGCTGTTGAATTCAGCCCCGATTTGACCTTCTTTCCGCCCGGCTCGGCTGGGCGGCGAGGTTTCCGTCTCCAGGGCTGTTTAACGAGACCCCCACACCGACACCTCATCCTTCGAGGTCTGATCAGCCTCGGCGGATCGACAGGGCCAACCGAAATCCTAGCTGCCTTGACGCCGCATCAAAGACGGGTCTTGCCGTTTAAGCCTAGGCTGCTGCCGCGACGGTAGAGTCGCCAGCCTCACGCGGCCGGCAGCACGATGATCGGGATCTCGTCGCTGTCGTCGCCGCGCTCGATGGCCATTTGGTCGGCGAGCTGGCGGAGTTGGTTGAAGTCGGCCGGGCCGTCGAAGGAGATGCCGCCGAGGCGGATGGCGACGGAAAGCGGCCCGCTGTCGGCGCTGAAGGTGGCCTCCGAGAGGCGCGTGCGGATGCGGGTGCCGATGTCGTGGGCGTCCTCTATCGTGGCGCCAGGCAGGAAGATGCCGAGTTCGTTGGTGGCAAGCCGCGCCACGAGATCGTCGCGACGAACCGAGGACTGGATGATCGAGGCAAGCGATTGCATCACGGTATCGGCCCATTGCGGCCCGTAGCGGCGGCTGATGTCGTCGAAGGTGTCGACGATGACGGCGATGACGATGCCGCCGGCATCGGTGGCAGCATGTTTGCGCCGGTCGATAAAGTGCTCGACGGCTGCGGCAAAGGCGGTGCCGTTCAGTGTCTTCGTCACGCTGTCGTAGCGCGCCGCCTGTGTGACGTTTTCCTGCATCTTGCGGATGGCGCTGTTGTTGAGCTGCAAGGCAAAGAGCAGCGGAAAGGCCACAAATGCGGAAACGAGTGCTGCCCCGACAAATCCGACCAAAAATGGTCGATCCGGCATCAACAGGTTTAATAGGAGTAAAAGACCAACGGAGCCGACCATGGCGCACAGCGTGCCGAGCATAGCCCTCCGCAGGGCTTTGAAAATGGTAGCGGAGGGATGCAGCTGTTGTAGAATCATATCGGAATCATACCCGTTCCTAATCCTGAGTCAGCTAAACAGCGGCCGGAAAAAACCGGCTTAAGAAATCCTGTAAAATTTGCTGCTTTGCACCGTTGTTTTCAAGAATTAACTGTTTTCTGCGCTTGGTGCTCGGATTGCTGTAGAATTCCAGTGCTCCGTCTCGATTCACGGTCCTGGGCGTTTTTTATCTTCAGCGTCTGAGTCGATACGGGGTCTCTATGCGGACAGGCACAACAAGCAATTGTTTTCGCTGCAGCGTCCGGGGTCATTACTTGATGCTTATTCGCTGATTGTCTAGCGGCATTGATTCGGCAGAAGGCTGTCAATTCAGAGGATTAGTCACTCGCAGGCGGTGCCGAAGGTTCTACTCCGATCAAGAGCGATTCGTTTATAACTGCTGAAAAGACCGAGACAAAACGTTCTAAACCGCTGACAGATCAGAAGCTCCGCATCATCCGTTCTCATTCTCGAAGTGATATATGAGAATTCTCCGTATGATTGTTCAGGCCCTTATGTAATCGATGTTTGATCGCAGGCACCACATCCCGCGTTGCAGCTTCGTAAGGGCGCAGTTTGTAAGTGACGATGCGCTTCGGAGCCAGGCTTTGCTTCTTCAGCAGGCTGAGCACAGCAGCCAGACCGCATGTGTGGGGGGAGCTCGTCATAGTCTCCGCATCGATCCTCCATCTTCAAGCGGGCGTTGTCATCCGCCATCGCGTTGCTATGGTGTGGCGTTATGGAGCCAGTGAGCGTTCAGACACTCGGTGCAGAACTTGCCATTGAATGACTCGATGTAGCTGTTGTCCGTCGGCTTGCCCGGTCGGGAGAAGTCGAGCACTATGCCCTTGTGGTAGGCCCAGAGATCCAAGTCTTGCGAGATGAATTTGCTGCCATTATCGACATGCTCGAAGCTGGGAGGCAGGCAGACATGGCGTCTGAGAGCCGTGCTGAACGTGCTGGCCGATCATGACCAACAAACCCTATTGGAAAGTCTTAATCCAATCTTGAATGTGTTGCGCAGTCTCCCGGGGGGACGAGGTCGTGTTATCGATGCTCGTCCGATATGTCGCCCCATCGTCGAAAAGCGAGAGCTCGGCGACAAGCCTATTTAAAATCGCCGCCTTTTGACTTTTTCCGCGCCTGCCGCGATCTTCGCTGACGATGCGGCGAACATTCTCGACGGGCGAGCATGTCAGCGTGACGGAGAAGAGCGGGCAATTTCGTGCTTGCGCGAGATCGATGATCGCTTGCCAGTTTTCCTCGAGAAATCCGTTCGATCCTCCGCGGGCAACAACGCTTGTCAAAATGATGGGCAGAGCTGGCGGTAGTCTTAGAATTGCCGCGAACGCGACAGATCGGACGGCACGGACTAAATCGTAATACTCCGCTGTCCCGCCTTCGGCCAAAGCGCGCCCTACATTCAAAATAGTGTGGTTGTCGAGTAGCTTTCCGCCCAGAATCGCCTGCAATTCGCGGCCGGTTGTGAACTTACCAACGCCTGGCCATCCGCTTATGTTGACTAGCATCGTGAACTCCAATCGGTTTTCGGGCTGGAGAGACGCCTGTTTTTCCGCAGCCTTGCCATGATCTCTCGCAGCGCGATCGCGACATGACCGAACCCTTCAACGGTCCGCCGGATGTCGAGGCTACGACAAGAAGCCGGTCATTGCCCAGCCGAAATGGCGCTGATGAGGGTGGAGAAGTGCGATCTGGTGCCTATTTCAGAGAGACGGGAAACGGAGAGCAGGAGGACCAGAGGATGGCAAAGAACACGATTTGCTTGTGGTACGACAAGGATGCAGAGGCCGCCGCCAATTTTTATGTCGAGACTTTTCTCGACAGCGCGATGGGCGCCGCCATCCGCGCACCGGGAAACTATCCGGAGGGCAAGCAGGGCGATGTGCTGGTCGTCGAGTTCACGGTCGCGGGCATTTCTTGCGTCGGCCTGAACGGCGGCCCGGTGTTCAAACACAACGAAGCCTTTTCGTTTCAGATTTACACCGAGGATCAGGAAGAGACGGATCGCTATTGGAACGCCATTGTCGGCAATGGCGGCCAGGAGAGCGAATGCGGCTGGTGCAAGGACAAATGGGGTGTCTCCTGGCAGATCACGCCGCGTATTCTGATGGATGCGCTTCGCGAGGGCGGCGATCAGGCAAAGCGCGCTTTCGATGCGATGATGACCATGAAGAAGATCGATGTGGCAGCGATCGACGCGGCCCGGCATGGCTGAGGGCTGAAGCGGCTTGCCCGGCGCATATCGCATCAAGGTTGCTGATGCTGCGGCGATTTGGGATGGCAACCGTATGGGAGCCATGATTGCTTTTATTCAAGACTCCATTAAATATGCATTTAGGCATATGAAATCGGCTGTTGTGGATCGGATAATAACAACTTATCCTTGATCGAATGCAGAGGCAGGCCAATGGCGTTTGACTGGTGAGGTTTACAGAGGATGGCCACACGGAACGCCGCCAGCTGGAATCATTGCAAGGTCAGCGCCGTCTTCAGCGGGCGAAATGCTCCGTTGCCTGGCGAGGGTCTTCGCCAAGGAATTTGGCTGATCGAACCTGCCAGTCCCCATAATCGCCGCTTTCCGTACAGAGATTGGCTGCAGGCAACCATGTGCTTGCGACCGCTTTGGCGTCAGCGGGTTTCTGAGAGGATTGCCGTGAAATCCTGTCGCGCCGCCGCCAGAATTTCTCCCGACCAGTTCCCGAAGAGTAGAGTTACCACTCATGATAAAACGCATGATAATCATGCTGATCATCATAGGCCTGATCCTTGGCGGGATCTTCGGCTTCCAGGCATTCAAGAACCGCATGATTGCGGCCTATCTGGCTAATCTCAAGTCGCCACCGCAGACGATCTCGACCATTACCGCGGCGATGAGCCCCTGGCAGACGACGCTGCAATCGATCGGCAGCTTCAATGCCGTCGAAGGTGCCAATCTTTCGGCTCAGGTCCAGGGCATCGTCCAGAAGATCGGCTTCGAGGATGGCCAGGACGTCAAGAAGGGTGATCTCATCGTGCAGCTGCTTGCCGATCAGCAGATCGCGACGCTGGATCAATACAAGGCGACGATGGCCAATGCTCAAATCGCCTATGATCGTGATTCCAGGCTGATCAAGGCGAACACCATTGCGCAAAGCCAGGTCGATAGCGATCTGGCGACCTGGAAGGCGGCGCAGGCGCAGGTCGCGTCGCAGCAGGCATTGATCGACCAATATTCGATCCGCGCCCCCTTCGATGGCCATCTCGGCATCAGGCTGGTCAGTCTCGGTCAGTATCTGTCCGCGGGAACCGCCGTCGTAACGTTGCAGTCGCTCGATCCGATCCAGTTCGATTTTTCGATGCCGCAGCAGGCCCTGTCGCAGCTGAAGGTCGGACAGGCGGTAACGGCGACGGTCGATGCTTACGGCAACCGGACTTTCGACGGCAAGATCACGGCCATCAGCCCGCTCGTCGATACCCAGAGCCGTAATATCACCATTCGGGCAACCTTTCCCAATCCAGATCGCAAGCTGCTGCCCGGCATGTTCGGCAATATAACGGTGGTGGTCGGGGAGCCGAAGGAGTATATCTCCTTGCCTCAGACTGCGGTTACCATCAATCCCTATGGCAATGTCGTCTATGTGGTGACCGACAAGGGCAATGGCGCGGATGGAAAGCCGCAGCTTGTCGCCAATCAGAAGTTCGTCAGCACGGGACAGGCGCGCGGCGACCAGATCGCCGTGACCAAGGGATTGAACGCGGGCGAAGTGGTGGTGACCTCCGGCCAGCTGAAATTGAACAACGGCTCGCCTGTCATAATCAACAACGAGGTGCAGCCGTCGAACGATCCCAACGCGAACCCGGCAAACCCCAACTGAGGTGTGACGATGAATATCACCGATATCTTCATCAAACGCCCCGTTCTCGCTCTCGTCGTCAGCGCGTTGATTATCGTCATCGGCTACCAGTCGTTCCGCTCGCTCACCGTGCGCCAGTATCCGCAGACGCAGAATGCGGTCGTCACGGTGACGACCACCTATCCTGGTGCGGCACCTGACGTTATCGCCGGCTTCATCACGACGCCGCTCGAAAATGCCATCGCGCAGGCCAACGGCATTGATTACATGACATCGACGAGCACCAGCGGCACGTCGACGATCACCGTCAACCTCCGGCTCAACTACAGCGCCGATGCGGCGATGACGGAAATCAACGCCAAGGTATCCTCCGTTCTCAATCAGCTGCCCACGGGCACGCAGCAGCCGATCATGACGGTTTCCATCGGCCAGTCGATCGACGCCATGTATATCGGCTTCCGAAGCGACGTTCTGGCCAGCAACCAGATCACCGACTATCTGACGCGCGTGGTCCAGCCGAAATTGCAGGCGGTCAATGGTGTCCAGACGGCCGAAATCCTCGGCGCGCGGACCTTTGCCTTGAGAGCCTGGCTGCAGCCGGACAAGCTTGCCGCTTATGGCCTGTCGGCCGGTGATGTCTGGACCGCGCTCGGAGCCAACAACTACATCTCAGGCATCGGCACCACGCGTGGCCAGATGACGCAGACGGTGTTGACGGCGCAGACCGACCTGCATTCGGCTGACGAATTCAGGGAGATGGTGGTCAAGCAGATCGGCAGCACGATCGTGCGGCTGAAGGATGTCGCGACCGTTGCCCTCGGATCTCAAAATCCCGATGTCCAGATCGGCTTCGATGGGCAGGACGGCGTGTTCATGGGTATCCAGATCGCGCCGACGGCCAACCTGCTCGATGTGATCGCCGGCGTGCGCGCGGTGTTTCCGAGCATCCAGGAACAATTGCCGCAGGGTCTCGAAGGTTACATTGTTTACGATTCCAGCACCTTCGTCACCACGTCGATCGATGAGGTGGTGAAGAGTCTGGTCGAGGCTCTCCTGATCGTCATTTTCGTGGTCTTCGCCTTTCTCGGTTCGCCGCGATCGGTCGCCATTCCGGTCGTCGCCATACCGCTATCGCTGGTCGGCACCTTCGCGATGATGCTGATCTTCGGCTTCTCTATCAATCTTCTGACACTGCTTGCCCTGGTTTTGGCGATCGGCCTCGTCGTCGACGATGCCATCATCGTGGTTGAGAACGTCAACCGTCACATCGAAGAGGGATCGACGCCGATGAGGGCGGCGTTGGACGCGGCGCACGAGCTGGTCGGGCCTATCCTGGCCATGACGGTGGTGCTGATTGCCGTCTACGTGCCGATCGGTTTCCAGGGCGGTCTGACGGGCGCATTGTTTACGGAATTCGCCTTCACGCTGGTCGGCGCCGTGACTGTGTCCATGATCATCGCGTTGACGCTGACGCCGATGATGTGCTCGCGCATCCTGAAGCCGCATTTGACCGATCGCAGCGGCTGGGAAGAGCGTATCTCAGATTTCATCGACCGCCGCTTTTCGGAAATCCATCGCCCCTATGTGCGCATGCTGCATGGCAGCTTGAACACTGTGCCGGTGGCGCTGGTCTTTGCCGTCATCGTGCTTGGCAGCATCTATTTCCTCTACACCAGCGCCAAGACCGAACTGGCGCCCAATGAAGACCAGGGCTTCCTGGCCGCACAGGTGACGAACCCTCCCAATGCAACGCTTCAGCAAAAGCTGCTCAATTCCAACCAGGTCACCAAGATCTTCCGCAGTTTCCCTGAGACCGACAAGACCCTGCAGGTCGAGGTGCCGGGCACGTCCTTCGAGGGCATGGTGCTGAAGCCGTGGGATCAGCGCACGAGAACTGCAGATCAGCTGCAGCCGCTGGTGCAGGCCGATCTGGCAAAGATCGCCGGCGGACAGTCCGTGGTCTTCCAGATACCGCCTCTGCCTGGCGCCAGCGGCCTCCCGGTGCAGTTTGCCATCGGCAGCACGAGCGGTTTCGAACAACTCAACGAGGTCTCCACCGCCTTCCTGCAGGAAGCACAGAAGTCGGGCGAGTTCATCTTCCTGACGAAGGATCTCTACGTCGATAATCCGCAATATTCGATCCAGATCGACCGCAGTAAGGCATCCGCTCTCGGGCTGTCCATGAACAATGTCGGTTCGGCGCTGGCCTCCATGCTGGGTGGCGGCTATGTCAACTATTTCAGTATCGACAACCGCTCGTATCAGGTGATCCCGCAGGTAGAACAACGGTCGCGCCAGACCATCGATCAGATCATGAACTATCCGATCGCAAACGTGAACGGCAACAAGATTCCCCTCTCGGCGATCGCCACTGCGAAGCTCCAGGCCACGCCGCGCTCGGTCGCGCACTTCCAGCAATTGAACTCGGCCACCATCTCCGGCGTGCCGGCGCCGGGCGTTGCCGTCGGCGATGCGCTCAATACGTTGAAATCGATCGCGGCACGGACGTTGCCGCAGGGCTACTCGGTCGATTACGGCGGGCAGTCGCGCCAATACGTGCAGGAATCGAGTGGCATGGCGACCACGTTTGCCCTTGCCCTGATCATCGTGTTCCTGGCGCTTTCGGCGCAGTTCAACAGCTTCCGAGATCCGTTCATTATCCTCGTCTCGGTGCCGATGTCTATCGCAGGCGCGCTCGCATTCATCAGCCTCGGCATCGGCGGCGCGACGATGAACATCTACACCCAAGTCGGGTTGGTGACGCTGATGGGACTGATCAGCAAGCACGGTATTCTGATCGTCGAAGTGGCGAACACGCTGCAGGCCGAAGGGAAAACCAAACGCGAAGCGATCGAAGGCGCCTGCGGCATCCGCTTGCGGCCGATCCTGATGACGACGGGCGCCATGGTTCTCGGCGTCGTGCCGCTGATCCTGGCGACCGGCGCCGGTGCTGCCGCCCGCTTCAACATGGGCCTCGTGATCGCGACCGGGCTTGCCATCGGCACGCTGTTCACGCTCTTCGTCGTGCCGGCAGTCTACATGCTGCTCGCAGCCGACCATCACAAGAAGGATGCGCGTGAAACAGAAGCAGAGCCGACCCCTGCACATTGAGTGTACCGGCCGGCGAGGCCGTTGCGATGATCGGGTAGGTAACCAGCATCACCTCCTTGCTCAGGGTGATGACGCCGGCTGGTTCAGCATCGAGTGGCTCCAGTCGTCTATGAAGCGACGCCGTTGCGCTTCGTCCTGTGCGGCAAGCAATGCGGGGCCGATACGGATCGGTTGAACGAAGCTTAACTCCCCGAGGGTCGACGGGCCATCGACCCCTTCGGGGATATTGCCTTTCTCCGCAAAGAAAAAGGCCTTGCGCCGCGCCACATCCTGCCCACGTTTGGAGAGGAGATAATCGAGAAAGCGCCGGGCAAGGTCCGGCCGCTGTGCAGTCTTCGGTATCAGCACGCCGCGGCTCAGGATCAGTGTGTAGTCACGTGGAATGACGACTCTGAGATCGGGATTGGCCTGAGCAGCCGCATAGGAATAGGACCCGATCATATTGTAGGCGAGGTAGATCCGTCCGCTGGCGATCTCCTGCAGGATGGTCCCGGTGCAGCAGCTGACCTTGACGTCGGCGCGGCTCATGCTTTCGAGAAGGCGGCCATAGGTCGCGGTCGCCTGGCGGGCATCGCTGAAGGCGAGGAGATAGCCGACGCCTGACGTCCTGATGTCGAAGGTACCCACTCGACCCCCATAATAGTCGAGCCTGCGGCGCAGCAGATCGGCAAGCTCGGCGCGGGTGCGCGGAACGTCGCTCGACGGCACGTGGCGCGCATTGTAGACGAAGACCGCCGGCTCGAAGGTGAAGCCGAAGACCTCGTCGCGCCAATTGGCCCATTTGGGTACCTGGGCGGTTTCCAATGAATGATAGGCCGAGGCACAGCCATTATTGGCCAGGCTGACGAGCTGATCGAGCGAGGAGGAAAGCCACAGATCGCCAAGCGGCGCGTTCTGCTCGCAGGCAACACCCGCCTTCTGATGAAGGTCGTTCGTGACATAGTCGAAATATTCGATCGCAATATCCGGCGCCGTCGCCTGAAAATCCTGAATCAATGGCTCCATGGCCTGGAGATCGGCCGCGCCACGGATCGACAGGCGTGCCGTTTCGCCATTGACGGCTGGAAAGAGCTTTGACGTGCCCTCGACGGCCATTGCGAGCGTCGGTGCAAGAGCGAGGGCCGCGAAACCAAGCCAGAAGGGGAGGCGTCGAGCTTTCATTTTCCCTCCCGGTGAATGCGTGGCAGGGCAAGGATGACGGTGAAGCCATGCGCATCCTCTTCCTTGGCGCGAAACTGCAGCGCCCCGCCATGCGCGGCCGCGACTTCCGATGCTATGGCAAAGCCAAGCCCGGCGCTTCCTTCGCCGGCTTTCGATGTCTGGAAGCGCTGCGTGACGCGCGACCATTCGTCGGAGGGAATGCCCGGGCCGTCGTCCTCGACCTCGACATGGGCAAGGGGGCCGGCATCGCGCACCCGTACTTCGAGCCTGGAAAGGGTTCCGTGGCGAAGGGCATTGTCGATGACGTTGACGATCGCCTCTCGCAGGCTGACGGGATCACCGAGGACGGCAAGCTCGACATCAGCCTCCTCGAAGGAGACGACGATATCCGGATCGACCGTGATCGGTACCGCCACACGAAAGGCGCGCCTGGCGACTTCGTTGAGGTCGACGGGTTCGAGCTGCACGGATTCGGCACGGTGGATGACCATGGCATGGCTCAGCAACTGATTGGTCAGCCTCGCCAGCTCATCGGTGCGTTGTTGCACGCGGCCGAGATGCTGCCTGTCCGCCTCGTCCAGCTTGTCATTGTTCAAGAGGTCGAGCTGAGCGGTAAGTGCCGTCAACGGCGTCCGTATCTGGTGCGCTGCATCCGCGATGAACCGCTGCAGCAGGACGACGCGTTCGTTGAGGCGGCCCATGAAATGGTTGATGGAACCGACGAAGGGACGGAGTTCACGCGGCACCGATACGGAAAGAGGCGTGAGATCCTGCGGATCTCGCCGGCGCAGCGCTCCACCCAGCTGGTTGACTGGTCGCAGCGCTTGGCGGATGGAAAGGATCATCACCACGAGCGCCAGGAAGCACATGATGATGATGGTGATTGCTGCACCAAGCGTCAGCTCATGTGTCAGCGCCCGGCGAGCTTCGACGGTCTGGGCGAGGATCACATGTGCCCAGCCCGAGGCCGCCGGGTCCGAGAGGGCGCGTCCGACGACCGCGATGCGCACCGCTTCGCCCTTATAAAGGCCGGAGCTCAAGATTGGCTCGCGGTGAACCGTGGCAAGATCGATTTTCGTTTCGAGATCGCGGTGTCCGGTGAGCGTCTTTCCCGTGGGGTCGACGATGCGGTAGAAGATGCGGTCGCGGTCGGCGAGCCCCAGCATTTCGAATGCCGAGGCTCTGAGGTCGACGATCAGCGCGCCTTCCTGAACGGCGAGGCCATCCGCGATCTGCAATGCCGCGCCGACCAGTACCCGGTCGTAGGCATCATCGGCCGCCGTGCGTGCGGAATACCAGCTTGTGGTTATGAGCACTGCCGCGCCGGCGGTCAGAAGAACCGACATGACGACCGCCAGGCGGGCAAAAAGCGAGCGTTCAAGCGTCATCGGAGACCAGCTGGTAGCCGATGCCATGCAGCGTGACGATGCGCGCCTTTGCCCCTTCGAGCTTCTTGCGCAGCCGCCCGACATAGAGCTCGATCGCATTGGCACTGACGGCCTCGTCAAAACCGTAGAGCTGGTCGAGCAGCTCTTGCTTGCTGAACACGCGCCCGGGCCGCGAAGCAAATATTTCCAGTAGCGTCATCTCCCTGCGCTTCAGCTGGACCTCACGCTTGCCGACTTTCACCGAGCGGCTGGTGCGATCAAGCACGATGTCGCCGCAGGTGACGAGGTTGGTGGCGTCGCCGCTCCGTCTGCGTAGCAGCACCCTGGCTCGGGCTTCAAGCTCGCGAAAGTCGAAAGGCTTGACAAGATAGTCGTCGGCGCCGAGGTCGAGGGCGCCGACGCGATCATCGACCTCGGAGCGCGCGGTCAGCATGAGGACGGGTGTCGTCACGCGGGCGCGCCTCAGCCCCTTTAGGATTTCGAAGCCGTCGAGATCAGGTAGCATGACGTCAAGGATGACGAGATCATAGTCCGTGAAGGCCAGGATTTCGGCAGCCACACGGCCGTTCGTCTGCCAGTCGACCGTATGGCCGACAGCTTGAAAGCGACGGCAGATTGCCTCGCCGACATCCTGCGTATCCTCAACGAGCAGAATGCGCATGCCGACCGTCCTGCCCGATCCTCATGAATTCCTGATGCAAAGCTCCTCCCTTTTCCGAGCGGTTCGGTTCTTCGTGGAACTCCGAACCGCTCTCTCTTGCTTTCATGCAGCTCCAGGAAAGCCGCTGCGTATGTTTCCTGGAACTGCTTCAGGCCGCTTCCGGGTAGAGCCAGACGCTTTCGCGCGGGATCTCCGCCCAGACCGTGCCTGCCGCCATCAGCTTCGGGCCGAATGCCTTGGCCTTGAAATCGCCGTAGGACAGACGGTATTCCCAGCGGTCACCGAGGAACAGGCACGCCTCCAGCTGCATCTCGATACGGCCCGGTGCCGGTTGGTCGTGAACGGCCACCTGCTCGACACGGATGACGGCCTTGCCTTGGCTTTCCGCCCCATCCCCCATCATCACGCCATCGAGCTGCCAGTTGCTACCATGAATGCTGGCTGTAGGGCCATCGCGTTTGATGCGTCCCGCGGCAACATTGTTCGCACCGAGGAAATCGGCGACGTAGAAGCTCGAGGGCTTTGAATAGATATCCTGCGGCGGGCCTTCCTGCGCCACCTTTCCGTTGCGCAGCAGCAGGATATTGTCGGAAGCCGCCAGCGCTTCGGCTTGATCGTGGGTGACGAGGACGCCGCAAATACCGAGATCGAGAACGAGCTTGCGGATCCAGTAGCGGGCTTCTTCGCGCAATTTCGCATCCAGATTGGACAAAGGCTCGTCCATGAGCAGGATCTTCGGCTCGTAGACGAGGGCGCGGCAGATGGCGACGCGCTGCTGCTGTCCGCCGGAAAGCTGATCCGGATAACGTTCGGCGAGGTGGCCAAGGCCGATCTTGCCGAGCGTGTCGAGGACGCGCTTTTCTGCATCAGCCTTGTTGACGCCCCTGAGTTTCAGGCCATAGGCGACATTTTCCGCGACGGAGCGGTGCGGCCACAGGGCATAGGATTGGAAAACCAGGCCGATATTGCGGTTTTCCGGCGCGACGGTGACGCGCTTGTCGCCATCGAAGACCACCGAGCCGCCGATCTTGATCTGACCGACTTCGGGCTGTTCGAGACCGGCAATGCAGCGCAGCAGCGTCGTCTTGCCGCTGCCCGAAGCCCCGAGCAGCGAGACGATCGATCCGCGATTGGCGGTAAACGAGGCACCCTGAAGGATATGCAGACCGCCGAGGTATTTATGGACGTTTTGAACGATGAGATCAGTCATGGATCTTGGCTCCGAGACGAAGGGCGAGGGCAAGGCCGCCGCCGGTAAGAAGGATGCTGACAAAGGCGAGTGCGGCAATCGTATCCATGGCGCCGGACTGGAGCTGCGCCATCATGAGAGAGCCGATGACCTCCGTGCCGGCGCTCATCAGGTAGATGCCGGTGGCGTAGTCGCGTAGGAACACGATCATGATGAGCGCCCAGGCGCCGACGAGGCCGGGCCGAATGATCGGGATGACAATGTCGCGCCAGCTCCGGCCAATGGTTGCGCCCGTGGTCCGTGCTGCTTCTTCGAGCTCCGGGCTGACCTGGATCAGCGTGCCCTGCAGCAGGCGCAGCCCATAGGAAAGGCCGACGATGACATAGGCTGCAAACAGGCTGATCAGCGTCGTTCTCAGTGGAATGAGGAAGGGCACGAAGAGGAACAGCCAGAAGAAGGCAAGGCCGATAATCAGGCTCGGCATGGCGCGCGGCAGCAGCACCATATAGTCGAGCACGGTGTTGGACATGCCTCTGTGGCGGTGTCCGGCAAGCCCGATCAGGAGGTAGATCGCGACGGCCGCCGCCCCGCCCACGACGGAAAGGACGACCGTGTTGACGATGCCGCGAAACAGCGTCGGCACCTCCATCAGCGTCGCGAAATGCGCGACCGTCAGATGCGCCAGCGGATTGACGCCCTGGCCCCACGCATCGACGAAGGCGCGCAGCACGATGCCGCCGATCGGCAGTGCGACCGAGACGAAGAGCCAGAAGCCGATGAAGGACAGCGCGACGATCTGGCCGGTCGGTCCAAGCCGCATCACGGTCGTTCGCGGCCCCTTGCCTCCGAGCGCGGCATAGCGGCGGCTATGGCGCAGCAGGCGGCGTTGATACCAGACGAGCGGCAGCGTCAAGAGAACGAGCAGCACGACGACGACGGCCATCAGCTGATAGGTCGGCACGCCGAACAGCGTCGTGAGCTTGTAGACGTAAGTCGTCAGAACGATGATGCCGCTGGGGTCGCCGAGGACATAGGGGACACCGAACATTTCAAAGCCGATCAAAAGGTTCAGCGCGGTAGCAAAGACCAGTGCTGGCAAAACCATGGGCAGCGTCACGTCGAGGCAGACCCGCCAGATCGGCGAGCCCATCGATCGGGCAGCCTCCTCCAGATCGGAGGGCAGGTTGCGCATGGCGGCCGACACGTAGAGATAGACATGCGGCACGTGCGCAAGCCCGGTTACGATGACGATCCCCGTCAGGGAGTAGAGGTTCCAAGGTGCTGCCCCGAAGATGTCGCGTGACAGCATGGTGAGGAAGCCCGCGGGACCGACGGCAACGGTGTAGCCGAAGGCAAGCACGATTGCCGAAATGAACATGGGCACGAGGACGACGACCTCGAGCGCCTTGCGGAACTTGACGTCTGTTCGCGTCAGCAGGAAGGAGAGTGCGGCGCCCAGCGGCACCGCGATCGCCACCATGCCGACCGCCATGATGACCGTGTTCCAGAGCGCGTCGTAGAACATTTCGTCGGTCAGGATATAGCGATAGGCCTCTATCGAGAGCTTGCTCTTCGGCGCGAAGAACGGCCCGTCGAGCAGGCTCTGGTAGATGATGAGGACGATCGGCGCCAGCACGACGATGGCGAGCAGGCCGATGACGATACGCCGGAAGCCAAGGGCATTGGCCGGCTGCGGGATCGATGTGAATGTCTGGTTCGCGTGAACCGATCGCCGTCCGGCGTGAGACAGGGTCGATACGGGTGTCGACGGTGCCGACATCGGCGCGCCTCCTTCTCGATGGTGGTTGTTTTCGAGCATTCCCGCTTCTGTTCGGGCTGCGAGAATGCTCTCAGGTGATTGGGCGTCGCGTCAGCTCTTGACCGATCCGCGCCACTTCTTGAGGAAGTCGAGGCGCTTCATGGGGTCCATGAACTCCAGGCGCGAGTCATCGAGCGCGATGGGCTTGAGGTTGCCGCCGACCAGTTCGTTGATGGTGTTGATATTGTACCCCTGGTCGACATCGGTGCGCAGCGACGGCATGCCCTTCGAGGCGATGGCGTTCTGGCCCTCCTGAGACAGCATGAAATCGAGGAAGAGCTGCGAGGCATTGGGGTGCGGTGCGTTCTTGATGACGGCGGCGACGCGCGAGAAGGCCGGCGTATAATCCTGACCGAAGGCGACGCCGAGATTGGAAGCGCTCTTTACCCAATCGAGCGCATAGGAGCCGATGAGATTGAAGGCGATCACGTTCTCGCCCGAAACCACCGTTTCGCGCATGGAGCCTGTCGAGGAATAGGTCTTGCCCTTGGCGGTGCCGAATGCCGTAACCAGATCCCAATAGTCGCTGCGCTGCTTGGAGTCGTTCGTCTGGATCATGAAGCCGACGCCGGACTTTTCCGGATCGAAGGTCGCGACCTTGCCGGCGACATCCGTCTTGCCAAGGAATTCGATCAGGGCCGCGCGGGTGCGAGGAACTTGATCCTCCTTCAGGGCGAGCTTGTTGTAGATCATGCCGATCGGCTCTAGCGTGGTGGCATAGACCGTCTTGTCGTAGACGGCCCAGCTCGGCAGCGCGCCAATTTCCGTCGAGGCATAGGAAGCGAGATAGCCATCCGCCGCAAGCTTCACCGTCTGGTCCATCGCCGACGTCCAGACGAGATCTCCGCCGACTTGTGCGGCAGCGGCTTCGGAAATGATGCGATTGTAGACGCCGTTGGTGCCGATATCGTTGTAGTCGATGCGGATGCCGGGATATTTCTTCGTGAAGGCATCGAGCAGCGCCTGGGCCTGCGACAGATCGGTCGCGGCGTAGATGGCGATAACGCCTTCCTTCTTGGCGGCGGTCACAAGCTCGTCGCTTGCCGCCAAGGCCGTGCCGTTGAGGCCAATGGCGATCGCGGCTACGATGCTGAATTTATTGAATAGCAGTGACATTTGAATTCCTCCCGTTGACTGCTGCATGATTTCGATTGCTGCCTGCATCCCCGAATTGAGGACATGCTCCGACGGCGCGGCCCTCCTGACGGAAAGCCGGTGAATAGGATATGATTGGCTGGTGATGACCGGCGATGGATGCCGGATGACAGGCGCTAGTCGCGACCGAGCGCGGTTTTCATGATATCTCCTCCCCAATGGCTAGCCGGCTCATGAGCCGACCGTCTCTGTCCTCTACAGATTGCAGCCAAGGTGACATCGATTCCTGTCAGGGAACTGTCACGGTGGAAGAAGATGTATAATGAGGTCGTCGTGCCGGCGGCCAGTCCTCAGGTAGGAGAGGTGCTCCTTACGCAGGGATCGCCATATTCAGTTCCGCCTGGCGTCCGAGACGCGTCATCCAGTCGACAAAGTCAGGTCGCCCCTTGATCTGCCGGCCGTAGTGACGGGCGAGTGCCGCGTTCAGATCGCCCTTCCTGCCGAGCTGCTCGTCGGCAAAGCCGATCATCTGGGAGTTCGGCCAGGCCTGCGGGCGGATGGCGACAAGGCGGGCAAACAGGCTTTCGGCGGATTCGTCGGGGTTTGCTTGCGCCATCAACGACAGCATGGCCGCCGTCGAGCGCGATACGCCCATATGGCAATGGACCAGCAGATGGCTCGAAGCGTCGGGATCTTGTTGCGCCTGAAACTCGGAGCCGAATTTCAGGATCGCGTCGACATGCTCCGGCTGCGGCATCACGCGGCCTGGAGCCGTCGCGATGATATCGTGAAAGCGCAGCGTCGTGCGATGATGCCGGGCATAGGAGTGGAAGACATCGAGCTCGGGATGTTCCGGATCGAGGAGGGAAAGCACGTGGGTAACGTTTCGCACCCGTTGATCGGGCAGCTCCTCAATGCCGCAAACCGTGAGTTCGGGAGAAAGAAGCATGCCCATTGTCATATCCTTCAAATCAGCTGGCGATTCCGCACCGCCTCAATACGATATAGTGTCATCGCTCTGGAGTGAAAGTGCTTTTGCTCCTTGCGGCCGTCAGATGGCGCCACGAGATGTCCGCGTCGCCTGGGTCTTTGAAAACAGAACGACCTGCGTTTTGATCTCTTTTTCATCCATCTCGAGAATGCGATAGCCGAACGTTCCTGCATCGGCCTCCAGACGCGCGGATTGCTTGACGATCTGATAGGAGACCGCCGGCGAGACATATTGCCGGATGTTTGCTTCCCGGGCTTCGTCGATCATGTGGTAGTGGCCACAGAACAACGATATCTCGCAATCAGTGCCGATCAGAAGCGCTCTGACCTCATCCCGATCGCGTAAGGCGGCACCGGTTCGATCGACCGGCGTGTCGAGCGGCAGGATCGGATGATGCAGGAAGATTGCGGCCCGCTTCACACTCTCTAGTTCGCGGGTGAGCCACTTGCGCTGGCCGTCGCCGACGGCGTTGTCGGACGTATCGAGGAAAATCCGCTTCAGATGCGGATCTTGCCGCGAGTAACACAGTTTCCCTGCCACGATATTGCCGCCCATGTCGCAGTACGGCGCGACATTGCCATAGGTGTCGTGGTTGCCGAGGATGAGCGACACTTCGAAGGTATAATCGCGCAGGAGTTCGAAAAAGCCGTCGACCGAATGTGCCGTGCCGATATCGCCGCCGAAGACGACCCTGGAAATGCCTTTGCCGGCGATGTCGTCGAGAACCATGCGCAGGTTATGCTCGTGCTCTCGCGGCGTCTCCTCATAGCCCATCTTGTCGCCAGCAATTTCACTCCTGGCGACCAGTTTCTGGCCGAGATGCGTGTCGGTGAAAAAGGCGAGGATTTCTTTGGTCATGGGTATATTCCGTACCAATTGCTTGTGTGCCCAGTCTAAGCCGGCAACCTGCTCCAATGCTTCGACGCGTGTCGAAACATGCGAACTATTTCGGTGCTATGATGCTGCCTGCGATGAAGAGGCCTAGACATGACGACCCAGCCGAATATAGCCGCCGTTGCCTTTCTGATTGCCGATCCTGCGCGCGTTGCCATGCTGTCGGCGCTCCTCGATGGCCGGGCTCGACCGGCCGGCGAGCTCGCCTATTCTGCCGGCGTGACGGCGCAGACGGCCAGTTCTCATCTCGGAAAGCTGTTGGCCGGCGGGCTTCTGGCTGTGGAAACCGAAGGGCGGCACCGTTACTATCGTCTTGCCGGTCCCCATGTTGCGCTGGTGCTTGAGACCCTGGCTTCGATCGGCCCAGCGGAATCCGTGCGACGAAAGCCGCTGACCCGGGACGCGCAAAAGCTTCGATTCGCTCGTTGCTGCTACGATCATCTGGCTGGCCGCGTCGGGATCGCCGTAACCCATGGATTGTTGGAAAAGGGGTTCCTTATTGCGGCCGAAAGGAAGAGGTTCGAACTCACAGCGGCTGGTGCAGAGTGGTTCGACCGCATGGGCATGAACACGGCCAGTATCAAACCCACGCGCTACGGGCTTGCCCGGCAATGCCTCGATTGGACGGAGCGGCAACATCATCTTGCTGGACCGCTTGGCGTTCATTTGACCAACCTCCTCTTTGCGGAAGGCTGCATACGGCGATCGCCCTCGTCACGTGCCGTTGACGTCACGCCGAAAGGCTGGAAGGTGTTGAAGGAGCATCTCGGCATTCACGAACAGGCCTTGCTCTGAGGACCGCTCTGCTGCATTGACTTCATTTCGACAATGGATGATTTTGGTAGGCCATATTATGGTATCCGAAGATCGAGGGTGCGGAAATGAATGATGATGCGCACGGCGCCGCAATTCGCGTGGAGCGTCCCACCAAGACGTTGCGGGAGCTTGCGCTCGACAAGGTACGAGAGGCAATCATCAACGGCTATTTCCGTCCGGGGGACCGCCTGGTCGAACGCGATCTTTGCGCTCAGCTCGGCGTCAGCCGCACGATCGTTCGCGAGGTTCTACGCCATCTCGAATCCGAGGGTCTGGTTGCCAACCTTCCGAACAAGGGGCCGATCGTTGCTCAGCTCAATCATGACGAAGCCAAGCAGATCTACGAAATCCGCGCAGCGCTCGAAGGGATGGCGGCGCGGCTTTGCGCCGAGCAGAACAACCCCGCAATCGCCGATGCCCTCGACAAGTCGCTGGAAGAAATAAAGCACAGCTACCGCGAGAAGGACATGGCTGGCGTGCTCGCCCACACATCCTCCTTCTACCAGACACTGTTCAGCATGGTCGACCGCCATGTGGCCTGGGGCGTCGTCAATCTTCTGACCGTGCGCATCAATCACCTGCGCTCGATGACGATCAAGACGCAAAATCGCGATGTCCAGGGGCCGGCCCAGATGGCGCGTATCGTCGATGCTATCAGGCGCGGCGACGGCGATGGCGCCTATCAGGCGGCGATGGATCATGTCACCAGCGCAAGCGCCATTGCCCAGGCCGTGCTTTCCGGGCGACAGCCGATCGATTGATTTCTCGCCAAGGCAACCAAATGACCGCCTCCTCTTCCTTTCTCGGCTTTTCGGACCGCCTTGACGATGGTCGCCTGCCGAGCGTGGTGATCTTTGGTGCCGGCCACGGCAGCACCTATCCTGGCAAGGACAGCAGCGGCTATGCCCTGTCGGCCGGTGCTATCCGTGCCGCCAGCCAGGATGATGCCGGGCTTGTCGAACATTGGGATTTCGATCTCGGCGGCCCGCTCTTCGACGGCAAGGCGATTTCCTGCGTCGACGTGGGGAACGTTGAGACCGTCATGCATGACAATGCCGGCAACCGGAGCCGGATCGAGGTGAAGATGCGCGAGGTCCTGGCATTGCCGGCCGTGCCGATCCTGCTTGGCGGCGACTGTTCCGTCACGATCCCCTTCATTGCCGGTTTTGCGGATGAGGGTCCGGTCTGGATCTTGCAGATCGATGCCCATATCGATTGGCGCGACGAGCTACATGGCGAGCGCTATGGCTATTCAAGCCCGATGCGCCGGGCAAGCGAGATGCCGCATGTGGCTGGAATGGTGCAGGTCGGCCTGCGAAGCGTCGGCAGTGCCCGTCCTTCGGACGTCGAGGCGGCGCAGCGCTATGGCAGCCGCTTTGTCACGGCCCGCGAGATCCACGCCCAAGGGGTCGAAGCCGCTCTTCGGCATATTCCGGAGGGAGCAAGGGTCGTCGTCACGCTGGATTGCGACAGCATCGATCCCGGCATTATGCCGGGTGTGGCGGCGCGGACACCCGGCGGCTTAACCTATACGCAGATCATCGACCTGATTGTGGGTCTCGGTCGGCGGGCTAATATTGTGGGCTTCGATCTGGTGGAGTTCTATCCTCCTGCCGACATCGACGGCCTGTCCGCCATCATCGCGGCGCGCATTGTTGTCAATGCGATCGGCGCCATCGTCCGCCAGGGGTAGAGCCGGCAAATTCCCGCCGTGATGGCTGGTCGACTTGCACGGCACCGGATGATGTCGATGACATGTCTCATCAAATTGTCGTTTGCCTGGCGAGGCGGGTTGACTCTCCCATACCTTCAGTGTGACGGTATACCATAATAACTAATACAAAAGCGGAACATCGACAGCTGAAGATATGCAGCGAGCAAGCATCGCTTTCGCGGGCGCTTGTCGTTTCCTGTCAATAAGGCGTTGTTATAGCTGATTATTTTTGGGGTGCGACATGGTTTTTCAGTCCGGTCGCTCAAAGCTGCTTGACAGTCTGGTATTATGGCATACCATCATATCTAATCTTAGATGAGAGAGAGCCATGAGCCTTCAGATCCGAAAAACTGTCCTGCAGATCGAAACGACGCTTGTTGAAGGAGGAAAGGCGGCAGCCACGCCGCTAAAGCTCTTCTCCGCCTGTGCGATCGTCAAAAACCCTTGGGCTGGTCGCGGCTTCGTCGCGGATCTGAAGTCCGAGATCCATGCTGCTGCGCCTGTCCTCGGCGAATTGCTCACCAAGATGATCATCGACGCGGTCGGATCGGGTGAGGCGGTCGAAGCCTACGGAAAATCGGCAGTCGTTGGCCTGGATGGCGAAATCGAGCATGCCTCCGCGCTGATCCACACGCTTCGGTTCGGCAATCACTATCGCCATGCTGTCGGCGCCAAGTCCTATCTTGCCTTCTGCAACACGCGCGGTCCTGCCAATGCGCCGATCATGATCCCGCTCATGGACAAGAACGATGAAGGTCGCCGCTCGCATTACCTGACGATTCAGACCTCGGTTCCCGATGCGCCTGCCGCCGATGAGATCGTCGTGGCGCTTGGCGCCTCTGTCGGCGGTCGGCCGCATCATCGCATCGGCGATCGTTACCAGGACCTCAAGGATCTGGGACAAGACGTCTCCAATCCGGCCGGCGTGTAAGGATCGGATGTCTGGATGCCGGCGATGGAAACCATGGACCAGAACAAGCCCGATCATCTGAAGACGGAAGGCTTGCTCCGTAAACACACAGTGCGCGGCACGGCCTATCATGAGGTCGGCAAAGGCGAGCCGCTGGTTCTCATCCATGGCGTCGGCATGCGGCTTGAAGCCTGGACGCCACAGATCGAGGCATTTTCCGGAAGCCATCGCGTCATAGCCGTCGATATGCCTGGGCATGGCGAAAGCGTCGCATTGCCTGCCGGAAGTCCGCTGCAAGCCTTCGTCGCCTGGTTCGGTGGTTTCCTCGATGAGATGGAACTCGGCAAGGTCAACGTTGCCGGCCATTCGATGGGTGCGCTTGTCGCCGGAGGGGCGGCTGCCACTTTCGGCGAACGGATTGAGCGGATCGCCTATCTCAACGGCGTCTATCGTCGCGACCCCGAGGCCAAGGCGGCCGTCCTTGCGCGTGCAGCGTCAATACCGCTTGCCGGCGTCGACAAGGAAGGCCCGCTGCTGCGCTGGTTTGGCGATGATGCCCAAAGCGCGGTGGCGCGGGAGCTCACCCGCAACTGGCTGAGCCTTGTCGATCCGCAGGGCTATGCCACGGCCTATGCCGCTTTTGCCGGCGGTGATGAGACCTATGCGGATCGCTGGCCCGGTATCGGGGCGCCTGCTCTGTTCCTGACGGGTTCGGACGATCCGAATTCGACGCCGCTGATGGCCGAACAGATGGCTAGCGCTGCACCCAGAGGCTGGGTGCGGATCGTCGAGGGTCACCGCCACATGGTGAACCTGACGGCACCAGACATCGTCAATGAGCTGCTCGCCGAGTGGCTTTCATGCGGGGAGGACGCAAGATGACGACACAAGATTTCGATCCAAGGGCGTTGCGTGACGCATTCGGCGCATTTCCGACCGGCGTCACGGTCGTGACGGCGCGCGATCGGGCGGGCCTGCCGCTCGGCTTTACCGCAAACTCCTTCACGTCGGTGTCGCTCGATCCGCCGCTTCTTCTTGTCTGTCTGGCAAAGACCTCGCGCAATTTCGAGGCTATGACGAGCACCAAGCATTTTGCCATCAATGTGCTGTCGGAGACACAGAAGGCCGTCTCCAACACCTTCGCGCGGCCCGTCGAAGACAGGTTTGCCGCCGTCGAGTGGAATTCGGGTGCGGATGGCTGTCCGATCCTTTCCGATGTCGCTGCCTGGTTCGAATGCACCATGGAACAGGTCATCGAAGCCGGCGACCACGTCGTTTTGATGGGGCGCATCGTCTCCTTCGACAATAGCGGTCGCAATGGTCTCGGCTATGCGCGCGGCGGCTACTTCACGCCGATCCTGGCGAGCAAGGCGGTCTCTGCCGCTGCGGAAGGCAATATCGAGCTCGGCGCGGTCGTCGAGCGCGATGGCGAAATCCTGCTTCTTGGCACGGACGTACTTGCTCTTCCGAATTGCGAGGGCAGGGAGGGCAGCCCGGCCGACATTCTTGGCCAGTATCTGACTGCGCTGACCGGCCTGACAGTAACGGTCGGCTTTCTCTACTCGGTCTATGAAGGCAAGAGCGATGGCAAGCATCACATCGTCTATCGCGCCTTTGCCTCGCAGGGCGAGCCGCGCGAGGGCAGGTTCCTCAAGCCTGATGCATTGAAGGCGGCACAGTTCAAGACCAGCTCGACGGCTGACATCGTCGCTCGCTTCGCGCTGGAAAGCCAGATCGGCAATTTCGGGGTCTATTTTGGCGATGAGACTTCCGGCATGGTGCGGCCGGTTTCCGGGAAGGCGGTGCAGGCATGAAATTCTCTCTCTTCGTCCATATGGAACGCCTTGACGCGAGCCAGACCCATAAGAGCCTCTATGAGGAATTCGTCGCGCTCTGCGAGATCGCCGACAAGGGCGGCATGCACGCGATCTGGACGGGCGAGCATCACGGGATGGATTTCACCATCGCGCCCAATCCCTTCGTCACGATCGCCGATCTGGCGCGGCGCACGTCGCGGGCGAGATTGGGCACGGGAACGGTGATCGCGCCTTTCTGGCATCCGATCAAGCTTGCCGGCGAAGCCGCCATGGCCGACATCATCTGCGACGGCAGGCTCGATATCGGCATTGCCCGCGGCGCCTACTCTTTCGAATATGAACGGTTGCTGCCGGGTCTCGACGCCTGGGGAGCCGGCCAGCGCATGCGCGAGCTGATCCCGGCCGTCAAAGGTATCTGGCAGGGGGATTACGCCCATGAGGGCGAGTTCTTCAAATTCCCGTCGACGACTTCGGCGCCGAAGCCGCTGCAGCAGCCGAATCCGCCGATCTGGGTGGCGGCGCGCGACCCGAATTCGCATGAATTTGCCGTCGCCAACGGCTGCAATGTCCAGGTGACGCCGCTTTGGCAGGGTGATGACGAGGTCGAGGCGCTGATGGGCCGCTTCAACGATGCCTGCGCCAAGAACGCGCATATCGAGCGGCCGAAGATCATGCTTCTGCGCCATACCTATGTCGGCTCCTCGGAGGACGATATCGCACGGGCCGCACATGAGCTCAGCGTCTACTACAATTACTTCTTCGCCTGGTTCAAGAACGAGAAGCCGATCCATCAGGGCCTGATCGAGCGCATCCCCGAAGAAGATATCCGCGCCAACGCCATGCTGTCCGATGCGGTCATGCGCAGCAATAATGTCGTCGGCGATGCCTCGACCGTGATTGCCCGGCTGAAGACCTATGAGGCGATGGGCTACGACGAATATTCCTTCTGGATCGACACCGGCATGTCGTTCGAGCGCAAGAAAGCTTCGCTCGAACGGTTCATCGCCGAGGTCATGCCGGCATTTGCGGAGTGAACGTCATGCAGCGCTTCCAGTCTTATATCGACGGTGAGTTTCTGGACGGGGAAGGCCGCTTCCAGAGTATCGATCCCGCGACCGGCGACGTCTGGGCGGAGATGCCGGAAGCGCGCGAGGCCGATGTCGACCGCGCCGTCAATGCCGCCGAGAAGGCTCTCTACGAAGGCCCGTGGTCGAAGATGACGGCGACGCAGCGCGGCAAGCTTCTCTATAAGCTCGCCGACCTGGTTGCGGCCAATGCGCAGAAGCTTGCGGAACTGGAGACGCGCGACACCGGCAAGATCATTCGCGAAACCTCGGCGCAGATCGCCTATGTCGCCGACTATTATCGCTACTATGCCGGCATCGCCGACAAGATCGAGGGCTCCTATCTGCCGATCGACAAGCCTGACATGGATGTCTGGCTGCGTCGCGAGCCGGTCGGCGTCGTCGCCATGGTCGTGCCCTGGAACAGTCAGCTCTTCCTGTCCGCGGTCAAGATCGGGCCGGCCCTTGCGGCAGGCTGCACTATGGTCGTGAAAGCGTCGGAAGACGGGCCGGCGCCGCTTCTGGAATTTGCGCGCCTGGTTCATGAAGCCGGTTTTCCAGCCGGCGTCGTCAACATCATCACTGGGTTCGGCCCGTCCTGCGGCGCCACGCTGGGGCGCCATCCGAAAGTCGCGCATATCGCCTTTACCGGCGGGCCGGAGACGGCACGTCATGTCGTGCGCAATTCGGCCGAGAACCTTGCCTCGACATCCCTAGAGCTCGGGGGAAAGTCGCCCTTTATCGTCTTTGCCGATGCCGATCTCGAAAGTGCCGCCAATGCGCAGGTTGCCGGCATTTTCGCAGCGACCGGCCAAAGCTGCGTTGCCGGCTCGCGGCTGATCGTCGAAGCCAGCGTCAAGGACACCTTCCTGTCGATCCTCAAGCGCAAGGCCGAGGCGATCCGCATTGGATCGCCGCTCGACATGGCAACCGAAGTCGGACCGCTCGCCACGAAACGCCAACAGGATCATGTCGCGGCTCTCGTCGAGAAGTCCATTAAAAGCGGCGCGCGGCTCATAACTGGCGGGCAAACGCCCGACGGCGCCGGCTACTATTTTCCGCCGACGATCTTGGATTGCGATGGCGTCAATTCGCCGTCGCTCGCCGAGGAATTTTTCGGCCCTGTCCTGTCCGTCGTCTCCTTCGAGACGGAAGCCGAAGCTCTGAGATTGGCAAACGATACCCGCTACGGACTGGCATCCGGTGTCTTCACCCAGAACCTCACGCGCGCCCATCGCCTGATGAAGGGCATTCGCGCCGGCGTCGTCTGGGTCAACACCTATCGCGCGGTATCGCCGATCGCGCCCTTCGGCGGTTTCGGACTTTCCGGCCACGGCAGGGAAGGCGGTCTTGCGGCGGCTCTCGACTATACCCGCACCAAGACCATCTGGCTGCGGACGTCGGATGATCCGATCCCCGATCCCTTCGTCATGAGGTGAGACCGATGTTTTACGAGATCCGCACCTACCGGCTGAAGAACGGCACCATCCCGCAATATCTGAAGGTCGTGGAGGAGGAAGGAATTGCCATCCAGAAGGCGCATCTCGGCAACCTCGTCGGCTACTTCCATTCGGAGATCGGGGTGATCAACGAGATCGTGCATATCTGGGCCTATACAAGCCTCGACGACCGCGAAGCGCGGCGCGGGCGGCTGGCGGCGGACCCCAAATGGCAGGCTTTCCTGCCGAAGATCCGCGACCTGATCGAAGTCGCGGAAAACAAGATTATGAAGCCTGCCGCTTTCTCCCCCTTGGGGTGAACGGGTGGCCGCATAAGGCATGCCTCAAAGACTGAAAAACAAGGACAAGGGAACATGAAAGCAAGAATTGCACTCGCGGCCTTTGCCGCAATAATGGCCGCATCCATGCCCGCCAAGGCCGACACCATGGTCTTCACGAGCTGGGGAGGAACCACACAGGATGCGCAGAAGGTCGCCTGGGCCAACCAGTTCACTGAAAAGACCGGTATCGGCGTGATGCAGGACGGTCCGACGGACTACGGCAAGCTGAAAGCCATGGTCGAGGCCGGTCAGGTCAGCTGGGATGTGGTCGACGTCGAGGGCGATTATGCCGCGCAGGCCGGCAAGGCAGGTCTGCTCGAAAAGCTCGACTTTTCCGTCATTGACAAGTCCAAGCTCGATCCGCGCTTCGTCAGCGATTATTCGGTCGGAAGCTTCTATTATTCCTTCGTCATCGGATGCAACGCCGATGCCGTCAGCGCCTGCCCGAAGACCTGGGCGGATCTCTTCGACACCAAGAAGTTTCCCGGCAAGCGCACCTTCTACAAATGGTCCGCGCCTGGCGTGATCGAAGCCGCACTGCTCGCCGACGGCGTTCCCGCCGACAAGCTCTATCCGCTCGATCTCGACCGCGCCTTCAAGAAGCTCGATACGATCAAGTCGGATATCGTCTGGTGGTCGAGCGGCGCGCAGTCGCAGCAGCTTCTGGCATCGGCCGAAGCACCTTTCGGCAGCTTGTGGAACGGCCGCATGACGGCGCTTGCCAATAGCGGCGTCAAGACGGAGACGTCCTGGAGCCAGAACATTACGGCGGCGGATTCCCTCGTCATCCCCAAGGGTGCCCCGAACATGGAAACGGCGATGAAGTTCATCGCGCTCGCGACCTCGGCGCAGTCGCAGGCCGATATGGCGAAGGCGACAGGATATGCACCGATCAATGTTGACTCCGCGAAGCTGATGGATCCGGAGACGGCCAAGACTTTGCCCGACCAGCAGACGGCAAGCCAGGTCAATGCCGATATGAGCTATTGGGCCGCGAACCGTGATGAGATCGGCAAGAGATGGTACGCCTGGCAGGCGAAGTAAGCTCCTAAGGCAACTGGGCCGCCGCGGATCGAGGTCCGCGGCGGGGCAATGCGAGATCCGGGCGTCGCTGCAGCCAAGGCTGCTCGTCGGCGCCCCTGGTGGGAAGGAATTGCCATGTCGACATATATGGACGTTGCGGACGAGGCCGCACCGGCGCGCAAGGCGGCAAGGCCTACGGGTTTTGCCCAGGTGGCGCCGGCTTTCGCCTTCGTGGCGATCTTTTTCATATTTCCGGTCATCGCGCTGCTCCTGCGCAGCGTGATGGAACCGACATTCGGCCTCGGCAATTACGCCGAGCTGTTGGGCTCCGCGACCTATATCAAGATCTTTGCCAACACCTTCATCGTGTCGGGGCTCGTCACCATCATATCCCTCCTGATCGGTTTTCCCGTCGCCTGGACGCTGGCGATCATGCCGTCGCGATGGGCCTCGGTGATCTTTGCGATCCTGCTGCTGTCGATGTGGACCAACCTGCTGGCGCGAACCTATGCCTGGATGGTGCTTTTGCAGCGCACCGGACTGATCAACAAGATCCTCGTCGGCATGGGCCTGATCGACAAGCCGCTCGCGCTGGTCAACAACCTCACCGGCGTCACGATCGGCATGACCTATATCATGCTGCCCTTTATCATCCTGCCGCTCTACGGCGTCATCAGGAAGATCGACCCGGCCGTGCTGCAGGCGGCAGCGCTGTGCGGCGCCAGCCGTCTGCAATGCCTGACCCGCATTCTGATACCCCTTGCGGCACCTGGCATGATGGCAGGTGCACTGATGGTGTTCGTCATGTCGCTCGGTTACTACGTCACGCCATCGCTGCTTGGTGGCACGGCGAACATGATGCTCGCCGAACTCATCGCGCAGTTCGTGCAGTCGCTCGTCAATTGGGGCATGGGCGGGGCCGCCGCCTTCGTCCTGCTCGTCGTCACGCTGACGCTCTATGCCGTGCAACTGCGGTTCTTCGGCGTTCAGAGCACGGGAGGGCGCTGAGATGCTGCTGAATTTCGACCGCCTCGGCTGGTGGAAATATGTGCTGCTCGTCATCACGGTCCTGACGGCGGCTTTTCTGCTGATGCCGATCCTCTTCATCGCGGCCTTGTCGTTCGGTTCGTCGCAATGGCTGATCTTTCCGCCGCCGGGCTGGACATGGCGCTGGTACGTGGAGCTGCTTTCCGATCCGCAATGGCTGGCCTCCGCCTGGACCAGCTTCAAGATCGCATTAATTGTGACCGTGCTTTCGGTGCTGCTCGGCCTGGTGACCTCCTTCGGCCTCGTGCGCGGAAAGTTCATGTTTCGCGATGCGCTGAAGGCGCTGTTCCTGACGCCGATGATCCTCCCGGTCGTCGTCTTCGCCGTGGCGCTCTATGCCTTCTTCCTGCGAATTGGCCTTGGAGGCACCTTGATCGGCTTCGTGGTGTCCCACCTTGTGCTGGCGCTGCCCTTTTCCATTCTGTCGATCTCGGGCGCGCTCGAGGGCTTCGACAAGTCGATCGAGGATGCGGCCGTGCTTTGCGGCGCCTCTCCGCTCGAGGCGAAGATCAGGGTGACGCTGCCTGCCATCAGCCACGGATTGTTCTCGGCCGCCGTCTTCTCCTTCCTGACATCCTGGGACGAGGTGGTCGTGGCGATCTTCATGGCGAGCCCGACATTGCAGACCCTGCCGGTCAAGGTCTGGGCAACGCTCAGGCAGGATTTGACCCCTGTCGTCGCCGCTGCCTCCACGCTTCTCATTCTGTTGACGGTCACGTTGATGACGCTGGCCGCGATTGTACGCAAGGTTCTGAAATCATGAGCGAATCTTTCCTGAAGATCAAAGGTATCCGCAAGGAGTATGGCCCCGTCGTCGCAGTCCACGACGTCAATCTCGAGGTCAAGCGTGGCGAGTTCCTGACCTTCCTCGGTCCCTCCGGATCGGGCAAGAGCACGACGCTCTATATCCTCGCCGGCTTCGAAAATCCGACCAAGGGCGATATTCTGCTGAACGGCGAGACGTTGCTGTCGACACCATCGCACAAGCGCAATATCGGCATGGTGTTCCAGCGCTATACGCTGTTTCCGCATCTGACTGTCGGCGAGAACATCGCCTTTCCGCTGAAGGTCCGCCGCAAGTCCAAGGCCGAGGTCGACAGCCGGGTCAGGGAAATGCTGCGCCTCGTTCGCCTGGAGGGCTTCGAGGATCGCAAGCCCGCGCAGATGTCGGGCGGCCAGCAGCAGCGCGTCGCCCTTGCAAGGGCGCTCGCCTATGATCCGCCGGTGCTCTTGATGGACGAGCCGCTGTCGGCTCTCGACAAGAAGCTGCGCGAGGAGATCCAGCACGAGATCAAAAGAATCCACCAGCAGACGGAAGTGACGATCCTCTACGTGACCCACGATCAGGAGGAAGCATTGCGGTTGTCCGACCGCATCGCCGTTTTCTCCAAGGGCGTCATCGACCAGATCGGCACAGGCCCGGAACTCTACGCCAATCCCCGCACCCGTTTCGTGGCAGAATTCATCGGTGACAGCGATTTCATCTCCTGTCATCTGCTGTCCTCGGACAATGGTCAGGCGACGATCTCGCTCGGCGACAAGACCGTTTTCGACAGCATTCCAGTGCATGGCAGGCCGGCGTCGGGCAGCAAAGCGGCATTGATGCTACGGCCGGAGCGCATCCGGCTCGGGCGCCAAGCGGGTGCGAGCAAGGGCCTCAGTGCAACGGTCAACGATATCACTTTCCTTGGCAACAACGTGCATGTGACGACGCGGATCGCTGCTGGCGAAACCCTGTCCGTGCGCCTACCCTTCGGCCACGAAGCAATCTCCGGCCTTAGCCGCGGCGACAATGTGCATCTGGAGTTCGATCCCGACGCCGCACATGTGTTCTGCTAGCACTACTTGGAAAGGAGCACCTGCACGAAGGCCGTTCTGGCCACGCTTGCGATTGTCTCGCCCCTATAGCCCCAAAGTTGCGGTAGCAGCCACGGTTTCCTGTCGATACTTGATCCCTGTTGGCAAGCGCTTCGCTGACTTTGCTGGAGAGACAGACCATAGGCAACAAGCGTTGTCGGCTTCTTGAGGCACGGGCGAGACAGCGCTTGCTACTTTTGAACCGTTTTCCTTTACCTTTCATTTCGGAGGCACGTGTCCAAAAACATGCTGCCGTGCCCTAGTATATAAGGCCCGAAGGTGACCGCATCCTATGATTAGAGGTTAGTTTCGCCCATTCGATGTCTTGGCCAGCATCTCGCTCAGCGTTGCTGCCGAGAGCATGGCTTCGGCCAAAAGCTTCTTGAGCTTCTGGTTCTCTTCCTCCAATGCTCTCATTCTTTTGGTATCGAGACCAGAGCTTCTAAACTGTAGGGATTGCCAGCGATAGAAGGTCGGTTCGCTGATGCCATGCTTGTGGCAAACATCCGCTACCGTCACCCCAGCCTGGTGCTCCTTCAGAATGCCGGTAATCTGGTCGTCGTCGAATTTTCTCTTGCCCATCACCGCTTCAGTCCTCACGAAATGCTCTGTGGAAACTGTCTAGGAGCGGTCTGATGGCATAGAACGCCACGCTGCTTTTGCCCGTTTCGATCAGTGCCTGTGCGGGCATGCCCGCGACCAGTTCGACATCGCTCATTTTCGCCAACCGCTCGTCCGTCACACGGATCGTCGCGGCAAAGTAGGGCTGGCCGCTCTGCGCATCGGTGAGACGGTCCGCCGACACATACTCGACCTGGCCCTTCAGCAGTGGAACGCGCCGCTGATTGTATGGAAGAAGGTGAACCTGCGCCTCAAGCCCCGCGCGGACGAGATTGATGTCTTCCGGTCTCACATGGGCCGACACGATGAGGCGATCGTTGCGTGGCACAAGATCGACGAGCGGCTCGCCCGCGCCGATCACTCCGCCAGCCGTGTGGATGCGCAGGTTCATGATCGTTCCATCTTCGGGGGCGCGGATATCGGTCCTTGAAAGCTGGTCGTCGATCGCCCACAAACGCTCGCGCAGTTGCATGATCTGGTTTTCCGTGTCGCGCATGCCTTGCGCGACTTCGCTCAACCGATCGCTTTCAAGCTTTGCAAGATCGGCCTGTGCCTCGCTGATTACCTGGTAGGCGCGGGAAATCTGCGCCTCCACCTGACCCTGCTGGCCAGCAAGGTCTGCTTTTTCCCGCTGGAGGTTGAGAACGGTATTCTTTCGCTCCAATCCCTTGGCGTTGAGGGCCGTAACCTGATCCAGTTCCTGCTGCGAGATTGCCGCTCTGTCGGTCAGTGCTACCTTCTGTGCGCCAAGTCCGACGATTTCCTGGCGCACCTGCGCGATTTTCTCGTTGGTGATACCAGCTTCCGCTTGCATGACCTGGCGACGCGCTTCGAAGATCTTCCGTTGTCCGGCTATAATTGTACCGACCGAAGGATCTTTGTCCATTGCCGCCCTGAGGTCCTGCGGAAAGGCGATATGGTCAGCGCCCGTCTGCTCCGCAAGCAGGCGGGCGCGGCTTCCTTCGGCGTCCCAAAGTTGCCCTTGAATACTGTCACGCTCCGAGCGGGACTTCGTGTCGTCGAGTTCTATCACGACTTGTCCGGCCGTGACCGCATCGCCATTTTTGACGAGTATCCGTCGCACGATGCCGCCTTCCAGGTGCTGAATGGTCTTGCGGCTGGACTCCGGTTCGATCACGCCCGATGCGACCGCTGCGCTTTTCAGCGGCGCCAGAACCGACCAGATTCCCAATCCGACTATGAAGACGCCGATCAACAGGTTCCCGGTCCATATAACGCCCCTGAGCCCCGGCATGGGCGAAGGGGGGGCGGGTCCGCGCTGCTTCGACCCGAGCACCGGCGAGTAGGCTGCCAGTTGCTTGGGCGTCGCAATCGATCGTTCCGCGAACCGCTGGCTCGCTCTTGATGAATTTGAAAATCTCGCCAGCGTTGCGTCCAGTTGAACAAAGGTCATGGTGTCTCTCCCTATGTTCCTGTTCGAGATGGCGGTTGAAGATGAGTTTCGTAAATCCGCTCACTGTCGCCGAAGGCAGCCACAGTCCCGTTGCGCATAATGGCAATCTTGTTGGTAACTGGCAGGATACCCATCCGATGAGTTATGATAACAACGGTCATCCCCCTCGATTTCATGCGCTCAATCGCCTTGTACAGCATGCGTTCGCCGTCATAGTCGAGGCTCGAGTTCGGATCGTCGAGAACGATGAGGGACGGATTCCCATAGGCCGCCCGTGCCAGTCCCAGCTGCTGACGCTGAGCGCGAAGGAGCAGGCTTCCACCTTCGCCGATATCGGTCTCGTAGCCCTTTGGCAGCCGCATGATCGCCTCGTGCAATCCAACCAGCTTCGCGGCATCGATTGCTTTGGCGGGATCTCCTCCATCCAGCCGGCCGATCACATCCTTGATTGCTCCGCCGAAGAGCTCGATGTCCTGCGGCAAATATCCGACGTGGTGGGTCCCTCCGCAAAGGCGCAGAGCCGAAATATCTACCCCACCAAGAAGAGCGCAGCCGCTTGTTGCTTGCACAACGCCTGCTATGACGCGACCTAGCGTCGATTTTCCTGATCCCGACGGGCCGATGAGGGCGATGCAATCGCCAGGCGCCAGGTGCAATGTGATACCAGTCAATATCTGCCTGTTGGCGAATGGCTGAATATAGCCGACGTTATCGAGAATAAGGCCATTGGGTTCCGGTTGCGGCACCGTTCGGGCATCGCGTTCCGATGCAACGGCGATCAGCATTCGGTTCAGGCGATTGAAGGCATTGCGAGCAAACGTGAAGGAGCGCCATGCACCTATCGCGCCTTCGATCGGCGCGAGCCCGCGCCCGAGCAGCAGGCTCGCAACGAAGATGATGCCGGGGCTGCTGTTGCTCGCGAGCACTAGCCATGTGGCGGATCCCATCATCAGGATCTGCGCAAGTGTCCGGATCGATTTGGAGAAACCAAGAATGATCTCCGTCCGATGCATCGCGACGTCCTGTGCCCTTCTTGCCATTTCCGCATCGCGATAGACCAGCAGCGCCGCACCATACTGCATGCCCATTGCCCGGATCACCTCGATGTTTTTGAGGGCGTTCGCGAATCGCATATAGCTCCTCGAAAGGGCAAGATTGGCGCGGGCAAGCGGCTCTTGCGTCGCCAGTTCCGTGAGGAACGCAAACAGCAGAAGCGCCAGTGCGCTCAGAAGACCGATCGCCCCAAGCAACGGATGAACAAGAAAGAGCAGCAGCAGGAAGACCGGCGCCCAGGGGACGTCAAAAAAGAGGGAGCTTGCTGGTGAATCGAGGAATTGGCGTAAGGTGGCAAGGTCCCTGTAGCACTCCGTGGCGGCTCCTGCATCGGCGCGCGCGGCATATTCGAATGATGCGGTGAGCACCATGGGCCGCAGCCTGTGATCAAGCCAGCTGCCGATGCGCGAAAGAGCTGCCCTGCGTATGATATCCAGCGTTGCGCCGACTACCACGGCGATGGCGATGATCATTGTCAGCATCAGAAGCGTATCAGCGCTTCGGCTCGACAGGACCCTGTCATAGATCTGCAGGAGATAGACGGAAGGCGCTAGAAGAAAGAGATTGTAGCCGCAGCTATAGAGGAAAACCAACCCGAGGGCTCCGGCGCAAGCCCGGAGCGCAACAACGAGCTGTGTCTGTGGGCGCGATGGCGTTACAGAAGGCGTTGCCATTATCCGATCTCGCTCCACTTGATACTGATAAGACAAGGCTGCCGGTGGGTTCCGCAACCTATGAGGGTCGCCAGCCGAAGCCGGCGACCCGCAGGGCCTGGGTTCATGAGCCAAGATGGCTGAGATCGATATGGCCGAAGTCGTTCGTGAAGTGATCGAGAGCATTGTTCACGGTGGTTGTTGAGGGGTCCGTGTGAACCAACGCTGCCGAGATGTCGCCACCACGCGCCAGGTTGCCGTTACCACCGTTGCCGCCGACGCCTGCGAGGATGGTGGCATGCTGATCAGCCAGAAGCTGAGTATATTGCGTCGCCGTGGTATCAGCGCTTACCGCTGCCGTGTCGCCGCCGCTCACGCTTCCCTGGCTACCGTTGGAGTGAGAATCTCCCCCGGCGCCGCCGGAACCACTGTTCGTGACTGCCGCCAGGAAGCCATTCTGGGCTTGAGCAAAGCCGCCAGGTCCGCCGCTGCCGGCAGTCCAATCCGCCATCTGTCCAACATGGTCGCCGTTGTGCAGATCGGTAGATGCTCCTTCGACCGATTGCACGTTGGCGACATACGCAACCGGATTGTAGTCAATATTGCCATGGCTATTGCCATCGCCGCCGTTGCCGGCGCTCGCGTCGCCGGCAACCGGGTCACTGAAGTGAATCGTGTCCGATATTTGTGGAATAGGCATTGATATCCCTCCTTCAACTTCGTTTCGTCCGTGTGGGTTCTACGGCATGGGTATCCAGCATCTCACCGCCAGCAAATACAACCGCGGGTGAATATTACCTGCGGTTAAATCTGCGAGCTATCTAGATATTCGGTGACACTCCTTCGGGCGTATGCTTGGAGATGACGGAGCGTAATTTGATCTCGGTGCATAGCGATAGGCACCAGATGATATGGTCGCGATCAGGTCCGCCACCTGATCGACGCACCTGGTCTTTCGAAGTAAAGGCGGTTCAAGCGAACAGGCTGGATTCTAGGGTTCTGAGGAGGGTTGGCTCGGAGCCGAAAACCGTTGCGAGAAAAGCAGGGCAACATGTCGGGTCTCCGCTCCAAGGGCGGTTTTGACGCCCTCAAATTCGCATGGTGGGGGGCTACATCCATGATAGCCAAATGGCTATGATACTAGCCGACAGGATGTAGACGAATTGCAGGCTCTGCTTTTCTCACGTTCAGATGCACAATGTCCGAAAAATTCTGGCTGCATAAGTTGCACGCTCCGTGAGACGTGCGGTTGATCGTGCAATGGAGATGGTTATGACGGAAATTCGTCCCCTATCGGAAGACTTGCCCAAAGCAGGTGCCGATCAGAACCTCACCTCCAATTTGGCTGCGGGGCATCTGGCTCTGGTGCCGACCTGGCTTCCATTGGATGTCTCTTCGGGTCCGAACTACAATTCAGCTGGCAGCGGCGGCGATGGGATAAGCGACGGCGTGATCGACAGCAACGCACTGGCCGTCTTCGTGCCCTCCAATACGGCCATTGCGGGACCTCATTCGAGCGCGGACGCCTTCCAGGGTAACGATGCGCTGATCAATCAGCATCCCACCGAAATGGCGGGGATCGGCGGGAATGGCGGAAGCGGCAATGTTGCCATCGGCGGCGGCGGTGACGTCAATCATGCCGGCACCGGTGGCAACGGCCTCTTTTTTGGCGGGCTCGTAAGCTCCGATGTTGCGGTGTTTGCCCCTGTGAATACGGCTGTGGCGGTTGGCCCTGGCGCTGAGGCTCACGCCGATCAAACGAACAACGCCATGTTCCTGCAGGGGGCAACCCAGATGGGTGGCATCGGCGGCTCCGGCGGGGACCACAATGTCGCGATCCACGACTCGACGGCGAGCCCGGGAACCGCAGTTACATTTACGGGTGACAATTATGCGGGGCATGGCGGCAACGGAGTTTTCGTCGGCAGCATGGTCGATGTGAACGTAGCCATCTTCTCCCCGATCAACATCGCCGTAGGCGCCGCGGGCGGTTCGGCGGAAGCCCATCAGACAAACAATGCGATTTTTGATCAGGGGACCATGCAGATTGCCGGCATCGGCGGCAACGGCGGTGGCTTCAACATGTCATCGGGGACGATTTTTACCGGCAACCATGAAGCTGGCGGCGGTGGAGTTGGATCGTCGACCGGCAGCATGGTGGACGTCAACCTCGCCTATTTCCATCCTATCAATATTGCAGTTCCTGCCGGTGGGACGGCGGACGCCCAGCAGATTGATCATGTTCTCTACGATCAGCATGCACTTCAATTGGCCGGTGTCGGCGGTCACGGCGGCGGCGGCAACCTTACGGACGCCCATTCGGCCCTCGTAGACGACATTCTGGGCTTCATACACACCTGAAAGATAGTATCCTTGCTGGCATTGCGGAGGCTCAACTCCATGAGGCCGTCTTCCGCTCCATTTCTCAAACCATATGCTGGATCGTTTCATCCGTCTGGCTTTTTCCTTCCATAGAAACATGTTGCGGAACGCCCGATCACCGCGGTACCGAACATTCCACCATGAACCTATCCATATTGTCGTAGATTTCGACCGCTGCGTTTGGCTGGTATCTGTCGGTACCTGCTCAGTGCCGCGGCTGCTTTAAGTTGAGAGCTGCACTTAAAACCGAACTGATCGACAGCTAATTATATCCATTGGATTTTCTTGAGTGTATTTGTATCATATCCTATGTCTTTTCAGTGTCTTTGAAATCTTTGTTGATATGATTTATGTGCATAAATTTGCTCAGATATATCTGAGCAATATCTTCTCATCATTAATATTTTCAATGTCTCACTCATGCCATGGTTGTCTATCACTGAGCTCTCGCAGTCTATAAGAATTATCGCGAGAGATAAGACTATTGATATCGAGAGTACCCCTTTTTTGTGTCATGACATGAAATAGGAACGGAAATAATATGGATCGCTGTTGGGCTGCAACTATTCCGGGGAGCAGGCAGGTGTCCAACAGTGCAAAAACCAGGCGTCATATGCGGCGCAATTTACCAACTATTGTCGTTATTCAGCATTCCACATTGGCGCGTACGACTGTGGTGAAGCTTCTTGAGCTTGAATTCGCCGGGTGGAATTTTATCGACATGATATCGACTGAGAGTCTCGATAGAGCTCTTGGGGCCGAGGTTCGTTTGATTGCGTTAGATCTGGCTGGCAGAGGCGTTGGGAGTACGAGCCTGCATAACGATCTTGCGGCAATTGCCGAGCGTTTTCCCGAAGCTCCTATCACGTTGCTTTTAGGTACGGATGATGTCGACATAGTTTGTCAGGCGCTCAAGATGGGCATCCGCGGCTTCTTTTCGACGTCACTTCCCATTGATATCGCTCTTGCCGGTCTTCGTCTCGTTCTGGCGGGAGGAACATTCTGCCCGCAGTTGCTGGGGACTGTTGCAACTGGCTCAAATGAGCATATTCCGGCCAGAAACGAGGCCGAGAAAAGCTTGGATGAGAGGACGCAGTATTTGGCTATTGCCGATTTCACTCCCCGGGAGGCGGAGGTGCTTGCAGAGTTGCAATGTGGCTGCTCAAACAAGGTTATTGCAGGAAAACTCAATTTGTCGGGGCATACGGTGAAGATGCATTTGCAACACATAATGCGTAAGTTGCAGGCGCAGAACCGGACTGAGGTGGTCGCTCGCCTGGTTCGAAGAGCCGAGGGCGGGCATGACACCTCTCCGAATTAGGTGGTATCGCAAGTGCCAACATGGTCGATATCGGAGCTACGCGATGGCTATTGCGTATGCTGAAGCATCAATAGCATGAACCTGAAATATCGATTCGGATAAATCGAGACCAATCGTTGCTATCTCATCCATAAATCTGGCTTCTTGTTGAACTTTCAAGGGAATGCGCGGCAAACTTTGCTGCCTGAGGAGGGGCGTTCCACACCATCATACTCCCCTCCTGCCCATGATAAACGGAGCGCAAAGAGCGGGGGCGGTCGATCCCGTTTCGCCTTCCGGCCACTCTGTTGAAGCTCCTGCGGCTGCCCTTGTTCCGCTCTTTGCACTTTGAGAATTGCCGAAATCCCCGCCTGTGGCCGGTGTCAGGCCGATTTCTCCGATGCTCTTCATCGTTTCCGGATCCCGCCGTGCTCGTTTCACGCCGGGCTGGCGCGATTAAAAGAGTTAAGTCTGCACGGTTTCGCTGCTGAAGAATTTCAAACAGATAGCTCTCGTAAGAATCGGGTTATCGGCTCGGCTCTCTTCAAGAGCAGAATGGAGTTTAAGGAAACTCCCGGCGCTCATTGCGGAAAAGTTTCTCCCTCAACTACCCTCGATCCAGGCTTGGTATCCTAATGGCGCCGTTCGTTTTTGGAATGCCAGCCATTTGAGATCACGTTCCAGAATGTGTCGTGGCAAGACGATGTTTCAAACTCCGCCAGCGCGCGAAGGCGTTGGAAAGAAGCTTCGGAAGCATGCTGATTTGCCCAGCGTAAGCAGTCGATGAACTTAACTTCACGTTCGTGGTCACTCATCGGGGCTTCGATCGAGCCCTTCGCGTGCAGCCGGGATCTGCTGTAGATGCGGCCGTCGCGCGTCATGACGGTGACGATATGCGGCAGGCGCTCCACGCCTTTTTCCTCTTCGGCCGAATAGGCCTGCATTTCGATACGCGGCATGAATTCCCGGATTCCCAACCGATCGATCCCCTGTGGCGTAAAGTCCGAAAGGCTGAGGGAGCCTTTTAAGAATGCTGCGGCCAGACAGTATTGCATCGAGAAGCGCGCCTGCATCTCGTCGGCGGGGTTGGGATAGGCGAGGTTGCGGGCCGCTGATATGCCGACCTTAGTCTCGATCCTGACGATATCATCCGCCGCAAGCTCATGCTCCTGTTTCAGATCCAGAAGCGCGTCGACCGCGCGATGAGTTGAGGCGCAGCAGGGATGGCGCTTGGTTACCAATCCACGGCTCTCGATGATATGCATCTCCCCGAATGTGAGGCCTTCCCAGCCATTAGCCTCGTCTCCTCCGAAAAGATCGAGGAAGCCTTGCGGCCGCTCGAGGATATCAAGCCGTCCGCTCATGCCGGCAAGCGCCATGCGCGCCGCATCCACCGCGTTGCGCGCGGCGAGGCCCGCGTGCAGCGGCTTGGCGGTGGTGCCGAATTGTCCTTTCGGGCCACAGGCGAAGCTGGTCGCGAGGCTCATGGCCGCTGCGATCGCTTCTTCGTCCGCGCCGAGAAGCCGCGCCACGCCAGCCGCGGCTCCGATACTGCCGACCGTCGCGGTCGCGTGCCAACCCCTGTTGTAGTGAGAGGGATTGACGCCAAAGCCGACTGCGGCTTGCGCTTCCAGCCCGGTCAGATAGGCTTCGAGGAATTGTCTTCCGCTCGTAACTTTGTCAGTCGACAACACCGCCAGCAGCGCAGGCACCAACACGGCCGATGCGTGTGCCCGCGCCGGATGAAAATTATCATCGAAATCGAGAGCGTGCGCTGAGGTTGCATTGATCAAGGCGGCAAGGGAACACGAGGTTGAACCGCCTCCGACCAGCCGCGCGGCACCACCTTGGGTAATTTCCCGATCGAACGCACGGATGAGTGCCGCAACGCTTGCGTCGTTCCTGCCGGCTATCATACAGCCGATGGTGTCCACCGTGGCATCCCTTGCTCTTTCCATGGCAAGGTTTGAGAACGTTGCTCGGGATAGAACCTGTTTCGCAATCTTCTGGAGAATGGTGGCCATTGACGAACGTCTTTCCGTGAGTTTGTTTCTCCGCGGAAAATGTTCAACTTTCTGCAAGCTCGCAATCTTATGCGGTTTGCGGGTAGGACTATCGATATCGGAGATAGAATGGCACGCGACAGCAGTGCGGCGATCAGCTTGAAACATATCGAGGCCTATGACGCCATCGCCGCAACCGGCTCGACGATTGCCGCCGCCGCCGAGCTTGGGATATCGCAATCGAATGCCAGTCGCCTGTTGCAGCAATTGGAAGACTATCTCGGTGTCAGGCTGTTCGACCGGGAAAAGAATAGGCTACAGCCGACCCGCGAAGGACTGCAACTCGGTCCGGAAATCCGCGTCATCTCCGACCGGCTACGCGCTTTGAAAACCGCGGCGATGGAGCTTGAGAGCGGCCGCTCGCGCGAGATCATGTTGCGGCTCGCTTTTCCGGCCAGTCTCTCATCGACGCGCATTCCGAAGTTGGTGAAGAGTTTTCTCGAAGAAAATGGACCAATGCGCGTCGAAGTCGCTTCCGGCAGCTATCTGGCGATAGAGCGCATGGTCGCCGATGGCGAGGCCGATCTCGGTTTCTCGCGCTTGCCACTCTCGAGCCCAGGGTTGAGGCAGGAGAAGGTCTTGCCGTCGAGGATCGTCTGTGCCCTGCATCGCGATCATCCCAAGGCCCAGAGCGTCCTTTTGTCGGTTGACGATTTGAAGGGGCAGGATCTGATCATGTTGAACAGGGAACGGCCGGTACGGCATGAATTGGAGGCTCTGTTCTACAAGGCCGGCATCCGGCAGCGGCCTTTGCTGGAGGCGCATTCGGTGGCGAGCGCCTGTGCGCTTGCGGCCGAGGGTCTGGGGATTGCCCTGGTCGGAGAGATCATCGCCCGGGAATATGCGACCTTGCCATTGCGCCTCATCCCATTCGAACCGGAACTGCCCGTTGTCTATACCGTAATCAGCGGGGAAAAGTCCCCCTTGTCCAAGGTCGCCAGTCTTTTTCTTCAAAGCATTTCGCGCTGGTCATGATGCCGCCGCTTGGATCGTTCGGGGAGATCGGAAACATATGAACATCAGGCAACTGGAAGTCCTGCGCACGCTTCTGGCGACAGGTTCGACGATCGCGGCGGCAAAGACGATGGGTCTAAGCCAATCAGGCGTCAGCCGCCTCCTTCAACAACTCGAGGAGGACCTTTCGATGTCGCTTTTCGTGCGTGACAAGGGTCGCCTCCTTCCCACTCCGGAAGCTCAGATTCTTGCCCTCGACGCGGAAAACATACTTTTGGCGGTCGATCGCATGTCGAGCCGCGCGGAGGATCTGAGAAGCGGCGCGGCCGGACCGGAGATCGTTCGTATCGGCCTGCCGAGCAGCATGTGGGAACATTTCGCGCCGGCAATGCTTGCCGATTACATTCGTGATTTTCCGGGCGTGCGCATCGAAACCTTCTTCGAGACGACGACGTCGATCAACAAGCTCGTCGAGCAACGGGTAATCGATTTCGGCTTCCTGCGCATGGAGGGCGAAAGCGGGCCTGGCGTCGAGATCGAGCGCGTCGCGACGGGGGAAAGCGTGTGTGTCGTGCCGAAAGATCACCCTCTTGCGGAGCTGGAGGAGATCGCGGTCAAGAATCTGCGCGATGTCCCTCTTATTCTGATCGGGCGGCAAAGGCCGAACCGCATGGCGCTCGACCAGAGCTTCCGACGCGCCGGCGTCAAGCAGCTCGTGAAGATAGAAACGCATACCAACAGTTCGGCTTGCTCTTATGTCGCCCACGGTCTCGGCGTGACGATCATCAGCAGCTTCTATGCCAATCTCTATCGTCACCTGCCGGTGGTCTATCGTCCCTTCGCGCCACGCACGACCCAGGAGTTCGGGTTGGCAAGGGCAGTCGGCATGCCGCTTTCGATCGCTGCCCATGCCTTGAGCGACGCCTTCAAGCGGCAGGTGGAGATCTCTCAGAAAGATCAATGATATCATACTGTTAGTACAATTTCCCTTTGGAAAGCAGATGTGCCGGCTGCTCCATGGTTCTGCATAGCGTTATGACGAAATCGCATAATATTGCGGATTTTTTCTCAATCAATCATAGTCTGCGCAACGAAACCGATGGCGGCCATTCGTCGCCAATCGCGGGGAACATATGCTTAAATTCATTCTGAACCGCCTGCTCATGGCATTGCCGACGATTGTCCTTGTCGCGGTGACGGTTTTTATCTTGATCCGTTTCATTCCGGGTGATCCCGCCGCGCTGATGCTCGGCGATATGGCGCAACCCGATCAGATCGCAGCGATGCGCACCGAGCTCGGGCTCGACAAGTCGATGCCGCAGCAATTCATAATCTGGGCCGGCAATGTGCTGCAGGGTGATTTCGGCAGATCGATTGTCAACGGCGAGGCCGTGCTGCCGCTTGTCGCATCGCGCTTTCTCGTCAGCGCCGAGATCGTGGTCGTTGCCGTTTTCCTGGCGAGCCTGATCGCCGTGCCGGCAGGCCTTATCGCGGCATGGCGTCAGAACAGCCTGACCGATCTGGCTTTGGTGGGTACGGCCACCATCCTGCTGTCGGTTCCGACATTCTGGCTCGGGCTGCTTTTGTTGCTTTTCTTCGGCCTCAAGCTCGGCTGGCTCCCGGTCCTTGGCTATGTCTCGATCGGCAGCAACATCATCGCTGGCCTGCTCTATCTCGTATTGCCGATCATGACGTTGGTCATTCACGAGATGGGCGTTTTGATCCGCATGGCGCGCGCTTCGACGCTGGAAGTGCTGCGTCTCGACTATATAACACACGCTCGCGCCAAGGGTCTGTCTGAAGGCGCTGTCCTTTGGCGGCACGCTTTCAAGAATGCCTTTGGCCCGACCTGGACGATGATCGGTCTCATCCTGGGCAATCTGCTGGGAGGGATCGCCGTCATCGAGACGGTCTTTACCATCCCCGGCCTGGGGCGGTTGATGGTCGATAGCATTTTCGCACGCGACTATCCCGTCATTCAGGGTTGCCTGCTGTTCGTGTCGCTCTCCTACGTCCTGGTCAACCTCGTCGTCGACCTTCTCTATCCTCTCTTTGATCCGCGTGTGGTTGCCGAATGAAGAAGCTTTCTCTCAACGGGCTGGTCGGCGGCCTTCTCGTCGCCATCCTGCTTACCGCCGCCGCCGTCGGACTGTTCTGGACGCCATTCGATCCGACAAAGCTCTCATTTACCGCGCGGCTTGTCGCACCAAACGCTGTCCATCCGCTCGGAACAGACGAGTTCGGCCGCGATGTGCTCAGCCGCCTGATGGTCGGCGCACGCGCAAGCGTCTGGATCGGTGCGCTGACCGTCGTCCTGGCAACGGCTTTTGGTACCCTGATCGGGCTTGTCAGTGGCTACGCCCGCGGCTGGGCGGATGGCGCAATCATGGCGGTCAACAACGCGCTGCTCGCCTTCCCAGGCATTCTGCTGGCACTCGGCCTGCTCGCAGTCTTCGGTGCCAACCAATATGGCATCATCTTTGCGCTCGGCATCGCCTATACGCCGTCCATGGCGCGTGTCGTCCGTGGTGCTGTTCTTTCGCTGCGTGAGCGCGAATTCATCGAAGCATCCCGAGTGATGGGCAATGGTGAGCTTTATACGATGTTTCGCCATGTCCTGCCCAACTGCCTCGCGCCGATAACCGTGCTGGCGACCTCGATGTTCGGTTGGGCCATTCTGTCTGAAAGTGCGCTGTCCTTCCTTGGTCTCGGCGTGCCGCCGCCGGCTCCGACCTGGGGCAACATGCTGGCCGCCGGCCGGCCGCTCATCCAGCAGGCCGTATGGCTTGGCCTTTTCCCCGGCCTCTGCATCGCATTGACGCTGCTCGGCATCAATCTTCTGGGCGATGCCCTTCGTGACAGGCTCGATCCGCGCATGAGAGGTCTGAAATGACATCCGAAACAGCAGGGAACATTCTTCTCAGCGTCCGCGATCTTTCGCTTGAGGTCGCAAGATCCGGCCATAGGGTGGTCAAGGACGTCAGTTTCGATATCGCGGCCGGCGAGATCTTCGGCATCGTCGGCGAGAGCGGCTCCGGCAAGACGCTGGCGACCCGTGCACTGATATCGCTGTTGCCGCAGGCGATCGGCGTTGTCGGCGGAGCCGTCACTTACAAGGGACGCGACGTCCTGGCGATGAAGGGTCGGGAGCTTCGCGAGTTGCGGGGTGGCGAGATCGGCGTCGTCTTCCAGGAACCGATGACCTCGCTCAATCCGTCGATGACAATCGGCCGGCAGCTGGAGGAGGGGCTTGTTCTCCACACCAGGCTCTCGCCCGATGAGCGCCGCCTGCGCATTCTCGACATGTTGAAGCGTGTCGGGATTCGCGAACCGGAAGGGGCGCTCATCTCGTACCCGCACGAGTTTTCGGGCGGCATGCGCCAGCGCATCATGCTTGCCTCCGTCATGCTCTTGAAGCCGGCGCTCCTCATCGCCGACGAGCCGACCACCGCACTGGATGCCGTCATCCAGCGCGATGTGATGGAGCTTATGGTCGACCTCACGCGGGCGGAGGGAACGGCCGTTCTCCTCATCAGTCACGATCTGCCGATGGTGGCGCGATATACGAACCATATCGTTGTCATGGAAAAGGGTGCAGTCGTCGAGCAGGGGCGTACCGAGGATCTGCTTGAGGCACCGAAGCACCCATATACGAAGAAGCTCCTGTCTTCTTTGCCGTTCCGCAGCGAAACCCGCCGCGTCGATACCTCGCGGGCGCCGATGGTTTCTGCCCGTAACATCGTGGTCGATTATGCCGGTCGCAAGTCACTGCTCAAAAGGGGGAACCCCAAGCGCGCGTTGCACGGTGTCAGCGTCGATATCCATGAAGGCGAAGTTGTCGCCCTGGTCGGTGGATCGGGTTCAGGAAAGACGACGCTCGGCCGGACCATTGCCGGTCTTGTCAAGCAGAGCGGAGGCGACATTCGCTTTCAGGGCCGGTCACGCGATGAAGACTGGCGCGACTACCGCCTGAACTGCCAGATGGTCTTCCAGGACCCTTATTCTTCGCTCGATCCGCGCATGACGATCCAGGCGCTGGTCGAAGAGGCGCTCAGGCTTGTGCCCGATCTCGAAGGCGACGCCAAGCGCATGCGGGCCTTGGAAACGCTTGAGGAGGTTGGTCTTAGCAGTGACTACGCCAACCGCTACCCGCATGAACTGTCGGGCGGTCAGCGGCAGCGCGTGGCGATCGCCCGGGCCATCGCGCGACGCCCTCGCTTTCTCATTGCCGACGAGCCGGTTTCAGCGCTCGACGTCACGGTCAGAGCCCAGGTGCTGGAGCTCTTCTCCAATCTGCAGAAGCGCTACGGCTTCTCCTGCCTCTTCATCAGCCACGATCTCGGTGTCGTCGAACAGGTCGCCGACCGCGTCGTCGTCATGCAGGACGGGCGCATCATCGAGGAAGGCGACCGCGACATGATTTTCGATCACCCGAAGGAGGCCTATACGCGCCGGCTCCTCTCGGCCATTCCCGCCCTCGACCAGAATGAAAAGGGTGGTGTGATACTCAAATGGCGCCTGGAGAATTGATGTGGTCAGTCTTTCCAATTCCGCTTCGGTTGCCGAGCGGCTCGCAGAGATCTGCGACGCGCAACCCTTCGTAACCCGCTTCCTGATGCGCAACCTTTTGACCGGCGAGACGATCGAACGATGTGCTGACGAAGAAACGCCTTCGGCAAGCACCCGCAAGACCTCGATCATGATGGCTGCGCTGAAGGCGGCACAGGAGGGGCGGCTCGATCTCGACGAGCCTGTTACTTATGAAGCGCGCTTTGCCGAGGAAGTGGCAAGCGGCATGTTCCGCTATATGACCCCCGGCATCGTCATTTCGCTGCGTGACGCCATCACCGGCATGATGGTGCTCAGCGACAATGTCTGCACCAAGATGGTGTTCGAACGCCTGACGCTGGAGGAGGTCGACATTTATTGCAAGTCGATCGGGCTTGCCGGCACGCACCACCGCTTTCTGATCCCGCCGCTCGCTTTGTCGCCGGATCACGCGCTGAAGTCGGTGACGACCACCACGGCGCGCGACCAGGCCGTACTTCTTCAGATGATCCTCGATGCGCAGACTTCGACGGCGGTTCAGGAAAAGCTCGGCGTCTCGGCCGCACTCTGTGCCTATGCGCTGCAGACACTGAAGAACCAGATCCTGCGTTATGCGATCCCGTCCCGGCTGCCTTTCGGCACCGTCGTCGCCCACAAGGGCGGCACCGGCAAGCGCGGCCGCATGAATGCCGGCATCGTCTATTGCGACGATGCGCCGTTTTACATCATCTCCGCCTACACCGATGAGGTGCCGCTTGCCATGCCGGACGGCACGCCGGGATATACGATGGCGCTCGAGACGATCGGCAGGCTGTCGCGTGCCTGTTGGGATGGATTTGCGTCATAACAATCAACGACAGATAAGAGGGTAGAACAGTGAAAAAGCTTCTTCTTGCGGGCGCGGCCCTGCTCGCATTGGCAAATGTCGCCGCAGCGCGTGATATCACCGTTGCGCAGAGTTCGGACCTGCGCAGCAACAATCCGGGCGTAAACCGCGACGGCAATACCGATGGCGTCATTCTGCATATCGTCGAGGGGCTCGTCGGCTACAACAATAGTGGCGAAGTCAAGCCGCTGCTCGCCAAAAGCTTCGAGACCTCGGCCGATGGTCTTACCTATACGTTCAAGCTCAGGACCGATGTCAAATTCCACAATGGCAAGCTGCTGACGGCGGACGATGTGGTGTGGAACTGGACGCGCTATCTGAAGCCCGAGACGAAATGGACCTGCCTCGCCGATTTTGCCGCCGGCGGTGCAGCGCATGTGACCGGCGTCAAGGCAGTCGATGCGTCGACGGTCGAAATCAAGCTCGAGAAGCCCTCCGCCGTTTTCCTCGGTCTGATGTCGCGTCCGGAGTGTGGTTATACCGGGATGGTCTCGCCCGATTCCGTCGGCGCAGACGGCAGTTTCATCAAGCCGATCGGCACCGGTCCCTTCATGTGGGACGAATGGAAGAAGGGCGAATATATACACCTGAAGAAATTCGCCGACTACGTCTCGCCGGCAAATGATGGCAAGCCCGACGGCATGGTCGGCTCCAAGCGACCGCTCGCCGACGGCATCAAGTTCATGGTCATTCCCGATCCTTCGACCGTGAAGGCCGGCCTGGAATCGGGTGTGCTCGACACGGCCGAACTTTCGCCGGATTTGATCCCTGAAATCAAGTCGAACCCGAAGATGCAGCTCATCGTGGCGCGCAACAACGGCAAGAACCTGTTCTACATCCAGACGCGCGACAAGGTGCTGGGTAAGCCCGGCGTGCGCCGCGCCATGGCGATGGCGCTCGATCTCGATGAACTCGTTGCCGCCGCATCCAACGGAACGGGTGAGGCCAATGGATCGATGGTGTCGCAGGATTCCGTCTATTTCGACGCGACCCAGAAGAAGCGTCTGCCGTATGACCTGGAGGCGGCGAAAAAGGAGCTCGAGGCGTCCGGCTACAAGGGCGAACCGATCTCGATCATCGCCAACAAGCGCGGCAACGTGCCGAGCTTCCCGGTCGCAGTGATGGCGCAGGCCATGCTGCAGCAGATCGGCCTCAACGTGCAGATCGAGGTGCTCGACTACGCGACCCAGGTCGATCGCCGCCGCTCCGGCAACTATCAGATCATTTCGCAGTCTGTGGCGCCACGTCTCGATCCAGCGTTGATGTATTCCTTCTATGTCGGCGACAAGGACAAGAACGCCTCGTTGATGTGGGACGACCCGAAGGCGATCGAACTGATGAAGGCTGCCTATGTCGAGGCGGACCAGGCCAAGCGGCAGAAGATCTTCGATGAATTCCACGAACTCATGCTGAAGGATATGCCGGGCATCTTCCTCTACGACATGGTCGATGTCTGGGGCGCCAGCAAGACGCTGAAAGGCCAGCCGGTCTGGCAGTCGAACGCCCGGCTCTGGGAAGTGTCGGTCGACTGAATTGCTTGCCCGCGCCGATGCGGATGACGGCGCGGGCAGCTCATCTTTTTAAGAGGAAGCCAGCGCCCTCGCGGCGAGCGGCTTCGTGCGCCCCTTCGCAGGCGCCAGCACGATAGGAGGACGCGCGATGAATCAAGAGACCGTGCAATCGATTGCCGCAGCGATCGAAGGAATGAAGCCGGATTTTACCAAGCTCAGCGACAGCATCTGGGATTTTGCCGAACTGAAATTCGAGGAGACGCGTTCGTCCGAACTCCTTGCAAAGGCGCTCGAAGATAATGGCTTTTCGCTCCGGCGCGGCGTGGCCGGCATGGAGACGGCCTTTATCGGCGATTTCGGTGCCGGCAAGCCGGTGATTGCTTTTCTGGGCGAGTTCGATGCGCTGGCCGGCATGAGCCAGGTTGCCGATGTCGCTGAGCGCCAAGCCCTGGTCGATGGCGCGACCGGGCATGGCTGCGGCCATAACCTGCTCGGCGTCGGTTCGCTGATGGCGGCAGTTGCTCTTGCCCGGCACATGAAGGCAAATAATCTCTCTGGCACCGTCCGTTATTACGGGTGCCCGGGTGAGGAGGGTGGCTCAGGCAAGACCTTCATGGTGCGGGCGGATCTGTTCGATGATGTCGATACCGCTTTGACCTGGCATCCGGCGCCGTTCAATGGGGTGCGCTCGACCAACAATCTCGCGGTCATCGAATATTATTATCGTTTCAAGGGTGTCGCTGCGCATGCGTCGAACGCGGCCCATCTCGGCCGGTCGGCGCTCGATGCGGTGGAGCTGATGAATGTCGGTGTCAATTTCCTGCGCGAGCACATGCCGCAGGATTGCCGCGTGCATTATGCGATCACCGATACGGGTGGCAGGGCGGCGAATGTCGTTCAGGCAAAGGCTGAGGTGCTCTATCTGATCCGCGCTCCGGAAATGCCGCAGGCTCTGGATCTTGCCAAACGCGTCGAGAAAGTGGCGCGCGGCGCCGCCATGATGACGGAAACGGAGGTGGAGATCGTGTTCGACACGGCTTCGACCAATCTCTTGCCGAACATCACGCTCGAAACCGCCATGCACGAGAATATGATGGCGCTCGGCCCGATCGCCTTCGACGAGGCGGATCTCGCTTTTGCCAAATCCATTCAGCAAACCTTTACCGACGAGGCGATCAGGAGCAGCATCCGGCTCTATCAGATCAGGGGAGATGTCTTTTCCAATGCGAAGATCGACGGATCGACGCCGCTGCATCTTGGCTTGCGTGAGTTCGAAGGCCAGTCGCATTTCCGCGCCGGGTCGACCGATGTCGGTGATGTCAGCTGGGTGACGCCGACGGCGCAATGCTGGACGCCGGCCTGGGCGATCGGCACCAATCCTCATACCTGGCAGGTCGTCGCCCAGGGAAAGAGCGTAGTCGCCCACAAGGCCATGGTGCATGCTGCAAAAACGCTTGCGACAACTGGGCTATCGCTGATGACAACGCCAGAACTCTTGGCCACGGCCAGGGCCGAATGGGCGGACAAGACCGATGGGCAGGCGTACATCTGCCCGATACCCGGCAATGTGATGCCCGGATCGGTTCATGACGGTAGACCACTTCCTTCCGTTGCCGATGGCTAACCTAATGACGTGCATCCAACCCGCTTGCAGCATCCTATGGAAACGCACTAAGGGTAGGGAAGTCGAGCGCGCGGGATTACAGAATTCCCAGCTATCGAATCTCCAGCGACGTCGGAAGAGGCGAAGATGACAAGCTCCGAATGGCGGGTGGGAGTGCTTTTTTCCAGAAGCGGAATCAGCGAAATCACGGAAACCGAGCACTTTCTTGGCACCGCGCTTGCGATCGAAGAGGTCAATGCGGCCGGAGGTGTGCTTGGCAAGCCTATCGTTCCGATCGCCTACGATCCAGGCGGCGATCAAACCGCCTATCGCAATCTCGCGCGGCGCCTCCTGGCCGACGACGACGTCAATATCATCTTCGGCGCGTCGATGTCGGCCAGCCGCAAGGCCGTGCTGCCGATTGTCGAGCGGCACAACGGGTTGTTGTTTTATCCCTCGATGTACGAAGGCTTTGAATATTCCGAGAATGTCGTCTACACCGGCGCCACCCTCAATCAGAACACCTTTGCGCTCGCCGAATACCTCCTGCGCAACCATGGACGCCGGATTTTCTTCGTCGGTGCGGATTATATCTACCCACGCGAATCCAATCGGGTCATGCGGGACGTGGTGGAGGCAAAGGGCGGCGAGGTCGTCAGCGAGCGATATCTTCCTCTTCATGCCGACGAGCAAACGCTGCGGTCGGTCATTTCCGACATCGTTCGCCTCCAGCCGGACGCCATCTTCTCAACGATTATAGGACGGCCGGCACAGCGCTTCTATCGCATGTATGCCGAGGCCGGCATCGATCGCAAGCGGGTTCCGATCGCCAGTCTGACCATGGCCGAGACCGAGATACGCGAGATAGGAGCCGATGCCTGCACCGGCCACATTCTCTCGGCGACTTATTTCCAGACGGTCGAGAACGAGGCGAATGACCGTTTCGTCAGCGCCTTCAAGAGCCGCTTCGGCGAAGAGGTGACTACGAGCGTCTGGTCGCAGCCGGCCTATGCACAGGTTCATCTTTTCGCCCGGGCGCTTGCCCGGGCGGGCTCGCTTGAGACCCATCGCATTTCCGAAGAAATTCTCATGGAAGATTTTTTTGCACCGGAAGGCCGTATCAACTTCGACGCCGATACCCGTCATCTCTGGCTGCATCCGCGCATCGGTGTGGCGCGGGCCGACGGGCTGTTCGACATCGCCTGGCAGGCGCCTGGTCCGATCCGGCCGGACCCGTATCTGACGGCTTCGCGTTTCGAAGACGTCTGGCTGGAGGCCTGAGATGACGGGACCGAGCAGGATCATTCAGGATCTGCGGCGCGCGCGCGTTCTGGTCGTCCACCCACGCGATGAAGACGGCAACACATTGATCGCTCATCTGAAACGCCTTGGTTGCGAGGTCAGGGCGACCTGGCCGTTGCCACCGGCGTTGCCTCCCGATGTAGACACGGTCTTCCTGCATGTCGAGGACACGCACGTCGAACGCGCGCTGCAGATCATCGACCTCCAGCAAACGGCGATCATCGCCATCCTGACCTATGAGAGCCCGACAGCGCTCCAGGCGATCATCGATCTCAACGCCCACGGCGTCATCAGCAAACCGCTACGGCCGCTCGGCATCCTCACGCAGTTCGCGCTGGCGCGTTATCGGCAGAGCTACGAAAAGAGGCTTGCCGGCAAGGTGCAGAAACTCGAGGAAACATTGAAAAGCCGCCGGCTGGTCGAAAAAGCCGTTTCGGCGCTGCGGGTCATGAACGGCCTCGACGAGGAGGCGGCCTATAAGCTGTTGCGCGACCAGGCAACGTCCAAGCGCGTTCCCATGGCGACAATCGCCGAATCCATCATTGCCGCGCAAGACACGATGAAAAGCCTCGGATTGTCCATTGGCGGGAAAAGTGAACTCTAAGCCCGGGTACTATCGCTCGTCGATTTTTAAAAAATGTCTGACAGGGGCGCTTGACGGTCGCGTCGTTACATGAAAACTTAATGGTAACGAGCAGGTTTGCTCAGCGGCAGGGCTGCCGCGTTTACATTGTGGCTATGTAGCCTCTGGTTCACGGATTGAATTCCGTGCCAGAGGTTTTTTGCGTTTGGAGACAAGATTGAGCGTCAAGGCCTCAACGGCGCGGACGGCAACCGTCGCGACTGTCCAGTTCGAACCGATCGTCGGTGATCGTGTCCATAATCTTGCTGCCATCGAGCGGCTGGCGAGGACGGCGAAAGCCCAGGGTGCGGAGATCCTTGTTCTGCCGGAGCTGGCCGATAGCGGCTATAGCTTCCGGGACGGCGACGAGGTTGCAGCATTGGCCGGCCCGGTGCCAGGCGGCCAGAGTGCCGGGGTATTCTGCCGCCTTGCCGGCGAGCTCGGCCTCTATATCGTCAGCGGTATTGCCGAGCGGGACGGCGATCGGTTTTATAACAGCGCTCTTCTGTGCGGTCCCGAGGGATATATCGGCAAATACCGCAAGCTCCATCTCTGGAACAATGAAAATCGTTTTTTCAAGAAAGGCGATCTCGGGTTGCCGGTTTTCGATCTGCCCTTTGGGCGCATCGGTATCGCGATCTGCTACGACGGCTGGTTTCCCGAAACGTTTCGCGAGCTGGCGCTGGCCGGTGCCGAGCTGGTCTGCGTGCCCACCAACTGGGTGCCGATGGCCGGCGCGGAAAGCGCTCCCGAGCCGATGGCCAATATTCTGCACAAGGCTGCCGCCCACACCAACGGCCTGTACATCGCCTGCGCCGACCGGATCGGCATCGAGCGCGATCAGCCCTTCATCGGCCGCAGCCTTATTGTCGGCCCTCAAGGCTGGCCGGTGTCCGGTCCGGCGAGCACGGATCGCGAGGAAATCCTCCTTGCGCAAATCGATCTGTCGAGCGTGGCGGAAACTCGCACGCTCAACAGCTTCAATCATCTGCTCGGCGACCGCCGCGCAGATGTCTACGGGTAATGATATCAACCCAAATCAAGAAAAAGGGAACAAAATGCAAATGAAAACCATCGTCCTCACACTGGCATCGGCGGCATACGCCACGGCAGCTTTCGCCGCGGACCCGATCAAGATCGGCGTACCGGTCGGGCTTTCCGGAGCAAACAGCGTGGTCGCGCCGTCCGTCGTTCAGGCTGCCGAACTCGCCGTCGAGGAAATCAATGCCAAAGGCGGCGTGCTCGGACGCCCGCTGGCGCTTGAGATCGCCGACGATGCATCCGGTGCGGCCGGCGCGCAAAAGGCCTTCGATTCCCTTGTCTTCCAGAAGGAGGTGAATGTCGTCATCTCCATGGAGACGAGTGCTGCTCGCAATGCCGGACTGCCGATCATTTCCAAAGGCGACGTGCCGTATATCTACACATCCTTTTACGAAGGCAAATCCTGCAACGCCAATCTCTTCGTCGATGCGTGGGTTCCCGAGCAACAGGTTCCGCCCGTCGTCGACAATTTCATGAGCAAACAGGGCGCGAAGAAATTCTTCCTCATCGGCTCGGATTATGCCTTCGGGCGCGGCATGCTGAGCTTTGCCAAGGGCTATATCGAAAAAGCCGGCGCCCAGGTCGTCGGCGAGGAATATCTGCCGATGGACGGCAGCGACTGGACGGCGATCATCTCCAAGATCAAGTCCTCCGGGGCCGATGCCATCATGACGTCGACGGCCGGTGGCGCCCCGAACGTGACCTTGACCAAGCAACTGCGCTCGGCCGGCGTCACCCTGCCTTACGGCAATCTCGCCGTCGACGAGGGTACCGCCAAGAGCATGGGCGCGGATGCCAAGGGCATCTTTCTCTCCGCTTCCTACGTGACCGGTATCGACAGCCCCGAAAACAAGGCGTTTCTCTCGGCCATGGACAAGAAGTTCGGCAAGGAGCTGCGCACGCCCAACGACCTTTCCGTCCCGCAATATGAGGCGATCTACCTTTACAAGGCAGCCGTCGAGAAGGCCGGCAGCACCGATACGGCAAAGGTTCTCAAGGCTCTTCCCGAGGTATCCTTCACCGGTCCGCGCGGCAAGATCTCCATGAACAAGCAGCACCACGCGCCGCTGACCATGTATCTTGGCCAGGTAAAGGATGACGGCAGCGTCGCGGTTGTCGATAGCTTCAAGGACGTCGATCCCGGCAACCAGTGCCCGAAGCTCTGAAACCAGAGTGGCGGGGCAGGATGCCCCGCCTCCAGCATCGGAGTTCCAGAAATGACGCTCTTTCTCGATATCGTCAGCACTGCGGCCATTCTCTTCATCGTTGCCGCGGGGCTGCTTGCGATCTTCGGCGTGCTGAAGATCATCAATTTCGCGCATGGCGCATGGCTGACCATCGGGGCTTACTGCGCTGTTGTCGTCGGCGGGTTCGGCCTCAATCCATGGCTTGCCATTCCCTTTGCCTTCCTGGTCGGAGCCGTTCTCGGCGGTGTCGCCGAACGCTTCATCGTCCGGCCTCTGTATCGCCGGCCACTCGATGCCATTCTTGCGACCTGGGGCCTTGGCATCGTCATCGGCCAGCTCATCACCCTTTGGTTTGGCCGCGATGTGCAGTTCACCCCGGCGCTACTGCCCGGCACTTTCGATCTGTTTGGCGTCGGCTATTCGTCCTACCGCCTTTTCGCGATTGTCGCCGCGATCGCGCTGGGCCTCGGCTTCACCCTTCTTTTGGATGGCACACGCCTTGGTCTTTCCGCCCGCGCCGTCATCATGAACGAAACGCTGGCGCGCGTACTCGGCATTGATACGGAAAAGGTGCGGCTCGCCACTTTCATGATCGGCGCCGGCCTTGCCGCCTTGGCCGGCGTGCTGCTCGCACCGCTGACCAGCGTCGATCCCAATATGGGCGTCGCCTGGCTGACGGGCGCATTCATGCTGGTGATGGTAGCAGGCTCTTCTTTCGGTGCGCTTGCTGCCGCCTGTCTCATCTTCGGTGCCGCTCAGGTGCTGGTCAGCACCTATTTCAGCCTCATCCTCGGCGGTATTACCGTGGCTGTCCTCTGCGCGGTCGTACTGCGCATCCGCCCGAAAGGATTTGCCCGTGCCTGACAAACAGAAACTCCGGCTTGTCCTTTTGCTGGTGCTGGCGTTCGCAGCAATCCTGCTGATTGTCTTTGGACCGATGTTTCTCGGCCGCTTCAGTCTCAACGTCCTTACACGGTCGATGATCTACGCCATGCTGGCGATCACTGTCGACTTGCTCTGGGGCTATACGGGCGTGCTCACCTTCGGGCAGGCGGCATTTTTTGGTGTTGGTGCCTATGCCACCGCCATGGTTCTCACCCATATCGGCGCAAGTCCGACCTTATTTGTCCTCGCGCTTGCCGCCGCCATCCTCGTTCCGCTCCTGCTTGGCCTCGCGGTCGGCTGGCTGTCGTTCTATCATGGGTCGACGCCGCTCTATGCCACCGTGATTTCGCTCGTCGTACCGATCGTCATCACGCAACTGGTCTTCTCGGGCGGTATCTGGACAGGCTCCTCGAGCGGTCTTGTCGGCTATGACACTCTGCCGCTCGGACTTCCCGGCTATTTTCGCCTGTCAGGCGTGTGTCTCTTCACCTTGGCTGTTCTCGCGATGGTTTTTGTCCGCTCCGATGCCGGCCGGTTGCTCGTGGCAATCCGCGACAACGAAGCGCGCGTCGCCTATTTGGGCATGAATCCTGCTGTACTGAAGATCGCCCTGACGGGTGTTCTCGCCGGCGTATGCGGCCTTGCGGGCTTCCTCTACGCCAATGCGTCCGGGGTCGTCGCGCCCGAGAATACCGGTTTCGTTTTCGGCACCGAACTCGTCGTCTGGACAGCGCTCGGCGGTCGCGGAACGATTGTCGGCCCCCTGGTCGGGGCAGTTGGTATCGATTATCTGAGCGCCAGTCTCTCTGGCGATCTGCCCTTCCTGTGGCAGCTGATCGTTGGCGCGCTCTTCGTCCTTATGATCATCGTCTTGCCGGGAGGCCTTGCATCTCTTGTGACGCGTTTCCTGCAATCGGCAAGCTCCAACAGCACTCTGAAGTCATTTCCGGCGCACTTAGCCCTCAATGAGGGGGGCGTCGCAGGCAAAAACCTTCTGTCGATCCGTGGTCTAGGCAAGTCCTATGGCAGCCTCTCCGTCCTCAAGGGCATCGATCTTGAAATTGGAAGGGGAGAGCTCGTCAGCCTCGTTGGCCCGAACGGTGCCGGCAAGACCACACTGATGCGCTGTCTCTCGGATGGTACTCAGCAGATCGAAGGCCAGGTGGACATCGGTGGCACGAGCATCGCCGGTCGCGCGCCTGAACGGATCGTGGCGCTCGGCGTCGGGCGCAAATTCCAGATCGCCAGCATCTTCGACAGCATGACCATTGGCCAGTGCCTCAAGATGGCGCGTCTCAGCCATGAGACGCCCAGCCCGATGCGATCGCTTGCCGAGATCACGCTGCCTGCGGCCGCAATCGAGATCCTGACACTGACGGGCATGGCGGATATGCTGGACAAGCCCGTATCGCTGCTGTCGCATGGTCAAAGGCAGGCTCTCGAACTGGCGATGGTCGTTGCTCTGGAACCCCGTGTCATTCTTCTCGACGAACCGACGGCGGGTCTCACCAAGACCGAGCGTATGACCATCGGTACCATTCTCAGGAAGCTGACGGACGAGATGGGGTTCGCCGCCATCCTGGTCGAGCACGATCTGGATTTCGTGCGCAATATATCGAGCCGTATCGTGGTTCTCCATCAGGGCAAGCTCGTTCTCGACGGCACCGTGGATGAGGTCGTCAATTCCCAAACGGTCCGCACTATCTACGCGGGAGGCGCCCATGGCTGAAGCGTTCAAACTCAAGCTCACCGGCGTATCGAGTGGATATGGTGCGGTCGATGTCGTCAATGGCGTGTCGCTCGCCATCCGGCCGGGCGAGATCTTCGCCCTCATGGGCAAAAACGGCATGGGCAAGACAACGCTGCTGAAGACGATTCTTGGCTTCCTGCGTGTTGGCAAAGGCAAGATCGAGGTGGACGGTGCTGTTATTACCGGCAGGAAACCCACGGAGCTGATCGCCTCCGGCATCGGCTATGCGCCGCAGGAGTTGCCGCTGTTTCAGGATCTTTCCATCCGCGACAATCTGCGGCTGGCGCTCACGAGCGATCGCGATCTGGCATCCGCTCTGGATAGGGTCTACGGCTATTTCCCGTTCCTGAAGGACCGCCTGGCTCAGAGGGCCGGGACCCTGTCGGGCGGGGAGCAGAAGATGCTGATCCTGGCGCGCGCGCTGATGCTGCGGCCAAAGCTCCTCCTGATCGATGAGATTTCCGAGGGTCTGCAACCCTCCGTCGTCCACAACATTGCCGATGCATTGAAGGATGATAGTGAGAAGCGCGGCACGACCATCCTTCTGGTCGAGCAGAACCTGGACTTCGCTCTTTCCGTGGCGGATCGCTGGGCTATTCTCAAACTCGGGACGATCGAGGACGAAAGTTCCAATGGGCCGGACAGCCGCGGCCGCGTTCTGCAGCATCTGAAAATCTAGGGAGCGGGCAAGTGGATGACCGGTGGAACGCATTCATGCCCTATCCAGAAGCCAATGTCGGGCATGCGGCTGCCGGCCCGCTTTCCGGCCTTCGCCTGGCCGTCAAGGATCTTTTCGATGTTACTGGTTATCCGACGGCCGCCGGCAATGCCATGTTACTCGCTGCCTCCGGCATCAAGACATCGACGGCTCCTCTCGTTCAAACGCTTTTGGATGCGGGAGCCCGGTTCGTAGGCAAGACCAATACGGATGAACTTGCCTATTCCCTCATCGGCGGCAACCTCCATTTCGGCATGCCGATCAATCCTTCCGATCCCGATCTCATTCCGGGCGGCTCGTCGTCGGGCTCTGCCGTCGCAGTCGCCGCGGGCCTTGCGGATATCGGCCTCGGAACAGATACGTCCGGCTCCATCCGGCTGCCGGCCGCCATCAACGGTCTCGTCGGCTGGCGGCCCACACATGGAAGCCTCGACAACGGAGGGCTGCGCCCCCTTGCGCCGAGCTTCGATGTGCCCGGTTTCATGACGCGAAGCCTGGAGCAGATGGCCGCACTCATGAGTGCTGTCGGAATACCTGCGGCAGACGACCGGCCATCCTCCGTTCTCGTCGTCGAGAATATCTTTGATACCATCGAGGAAGATGTGGCAGACGGAATGATCGCCCGTTTTCGATCGGCCGCCATTTCCGTTCGCGAAGCAGGCTCGATCAGCTCGTTCAATTTGGATGAGCTTGCCTCGGCATTCGTCACTATTCTCCAAAAGGAAGCTTGGGAAAGCAACAGATCCCTTTTCGACCGGCGGCCTCAAGCCATCGCACCCGACATCGCCGCGCGTCTTCTGTCAGGAGCGAATCTGGACGTCGGGGAGGTGCGCGAGGCGCGTCGGATTCGAGAGCATTTTTCCAGAGAGATCGACCGATTGCTCCGCGATGACGTGGTTGTCGCTCTTCCGACATTGGCGATGAGCCCGCCAAAGCGCGATGCTACGCCGGAAAGCTTCGCAGCGTTTCGTTCCGGCTGCATCAAGCTTCTGTGTCTGTCAGGCCTAAGCGGTTGTCCACAGCTGACGTTTCCACTCGCTAGTTCCGGCGGGAAAGTTTCATCGTCATTGCTCGGCGCAAGAAGTGCCGACAGGATGCTAATGACTGTGGGGAAACGATTGCATATTGGGTGAAATGCAAATGCCGCGTCAGGAAAAAACGGACCGGTCTCACCCGTTAGAAAACATTGAAAACTTAAGAATAGCCAATTTGGTGCCTGGGCGCCTCGCTGATACCGCAGTGTGATAACGAGGTATGTTGCATTTCGAAGCCGCAGGTTGTCGGTTCGATACCTTTCAAGAGCCTAGGCTGTGGTGACGATTTAACTATTTGATCCCTAGCATGATGCTTGCAAGCTTGATGAAGCCGAGGAAGTGGGCGGCGAGCTTGTCGTAGCGTGTAGCGATGCGCCGCCATTGTTTGAGCTTGGAAAAGAAGCTCTCGATACCCCATCGTTGCTTGTAGGCGAGGCGATCGTAAGCATGCTGATGCTTGCGGTGACGGCGAGGTGGAATGACCGGTTCGCCGCCATGGTCGAGGATGATGTCATGCAGGCTGTCGGCGTCGTAGGCACGATCCGCAAGCACCTGCTTGGCTGGCAGCCCTCGAATGAGGTCGCAGGCGGGTGCCATGTCGTTTTGTTGTCCGGGACCGAGTCGGAAACGAACTGGCAATCCCAGCGCATCGACTACAGCATGGATTTTGCTCCCAAATCCGCCTCGGGAACGGCCGAGAGCCTGGGTTTGCGCTCCCCCCTTTTTCGACGTCCACCCGCGGCCTGTGCCTGCGCCCGGATGACTGTGGCGTCGATGGACAGCCATTCCATGTCCGGATCGGCAGCCACAGTATCAAAGATCTGGTCGAATACGCCCTGTTCGATCCAGCGATAGTAGCGCCGCTTGACAGTCTGATAAGGACCGAAACGATCTTCGGGTAGATCGCGCCAGCGTGCACCAGAGCGGGCAAGCCACAACACAGCATCGAAGAATCGGCGACCGTCGCTACGAGGACCACGCCGGCCCTTACGGCCACCCGGTACAAACGGTTTCAGCCGCTCCCACTGATCGTCTCGAAGTGTCTCGCTATCCATCGCTAATCTCCAAAAGCTAGCGTTGAATCTGATTTGAGCCTCAGATGGAATCCAAAACGTTAATTTGTCACCACACCCTAGTTCATTTTTCGACATTAACGACTATGTTGCGAGCCGAATCCGGGTGCCGATATCCGGTGTCGTGATTTCCAAACGCATGCCATGCAGTCTCGCGATCGCGGAGACGAGACTCAAGCCCAAGCCGTTGCCGTGGGCATGTCGGCTTTTCTCGGCTCTATAGAAGCGGCGCAGCACGGCGTCGGCGTCTTCCGCGCGGATCCCTATGCCGGTGTCCTCGACCGTTATTGTCGCAATGCGGCCATCGCCTTCGACCTCCATGATCGCTCGCCCCTCCCGCGGCGTGAACTTAATCGCATTGTCGATCAGGTTGGCTATCGCTTCGAAGATCAGGCTGGGGTCACCAGAGATGATAGCTGGCTCGTCGTTGCTGGAGTGATATGCCAGGGTAACGCCGGATTCGTCAGCCGCGGGCTCGAAGAAATCGACGGCATCACGCGCGATCGCTTTCAGGTCGATGTCTACGAAGCCTGACCTTCTAAGGCCATCCTCCACCTCCGAGATCCGCAGGAGTGTGCCAAACGTCTTGAGAATGCCGCGGATCTCTTCGAGCGCTTCGTCGACATAACCATGATATTCGTCGATGTTGGTGGCTCGCCGCCGGGCTCACTCGAGGCTGGCGAGAAGGCGTGTGAGTGGTGTTCTCATGTCATGAGCGATGTTGTCGCAGACGCCCTTCACTTCGTGCATCAGGCGCTCGATTTCGTCGAGCATTTCGTTGACGACATTGGCGAGGCGATCAATGTCGCCTCCAGCTCGGCCTGTTGGTAACCGCTGTTTGAGGTCGCCTTTCATGATCTGCGCAGCAGCGTCAGACATCGCATCCAGGCGGCGAACCGCGCCGACACCGACGGCGATGGCGCCCGCAAGTCCAAGAGCTGCGGTCGTCAGCGACGCGAACAGCGTCGCATTTTCCAGACGCTCACGAAACTCACGTTGCTCATGCAGGCTTTGTGCAACGAGGATGGCGGTGCCATCGGCACGGCGACGCAGCAATCCTCTGTAGTGACCCTTCCTTGTCGGGCTGCGGTCGGCAAAATCGAAGGGAGTATCGAAGACAGCTCGGTCCGGATAGGCGAGCTGGACGCCTGCAATGAGCTTGCCGCCTTGGTCGAAGAGCGAAAAGGGTCGCTCGGTGTTCGTCGGATCCTTGCTTCGGACTGACAAGCGCGAAACGATTTCGTTGGCGGGCAGGCTTTGCAGCGATCGCATTTCGCGCGTCAGCCATTCGTCGCTTCGCTGGTCGAGAAAGCCTTGCATTTGCCAGCCGACAAACAAGAATAGCGCGCCTGCTGCCGCGCCGAACACGAGCAGGAAGATAAGCGCCAATCGGAACCCCGCTCGTCCGAAAAAGCTCAATTGACCGCATCGAGAACATAGCCTGAGCCACGAAGCGTCCGGATCAAGGGCACAAGGCCTGGTAGATCCAGCTTCTTGCGAAGTTTGCTGATATGCACATCGATGACATTCGTCGCCTCGCCATAGCGATAGTGCCATACTTCCTCAAACATCATCGTGCGGGTGACGATTTGGCCCGAATGCCGGGCGAGATACTCAAGCAACTGATATTCCCGTGGCAGAAGATCGATAACGGCGCCGGCACGGCTTGCGGTATGCGTCAGCAGATTGATTTCGAGATCACCGACCCGCAGCACCGTCTCCTGGCTGGAGGCTGTACGCCTGCGCATGAGAACATCCAGCCTGGCCGTCAATTCGAGCGCTTCGAACGGCTTCGTCAAATAGTCGTCGCCGCCTGCCTTGAGACCGCGTACCCTCTCATCAACTGCCGAAAGGGCGCTCAAGATAAGAACGGGTGTCTGTACTGCAGCCGCTCGCAGGGCGGCCAGCATTCCAAGACCGTCGAGCGTTCCGGGTAACATTCGATCCAACACGATCGCATCGAACATACCTGAAATTGCCTTGACCAAGCCATCCCGCCCGTCAGGTGCTTGTGTGACGGTGCAGCCGTGGTCCACAAGTGCTGCCTCGATTTCGGATGCGGTCCTCAGATCGTCCTCGACCACGAGTATCTTCGACACATTTCCTCCAAAAACGCTGACTATCTTTGCGTATTATCTAGATAATCAATGTTGAATATTCGTTCGCCTGAACATGAAATCAATTTCATCTTCGCGAGCGCTTGGAATGACTACTGTCTTCAACGAGGGTTGAATGCGCCTACTGGTAGTTGAAGATGATGACAGAAGTGCGGCCTATCTGAAACGGGGACTCTCCGAATCCGGGCACGTTGTCGATGTTGCGAGCGATGGCGAACTCGGTTTCACGCTTGCGATGGAGCTGATTTACGACGGGTTGGTCGTTGACCGGCTGCTGCCCAAGCTGGATGGCATCGAGCTTGTGCGGCGCCTTCGCGCGATGAATGTCAATGTTCCCGTGATCATGGTGAGTGCGCTGGCAAGCGCAATGGATCGCGTTGAGGGATTGCGCGCCGGCTGTGACGACTATCTGGTCAAGCCCTTCTTCTTTTCGGAACTTCTTGCCCGCATCGAGGCGATTACAAAGCACTTTATAACTGATGGTCATGAGAGCATCTTGGTCGTTGGCGGCCTATCGCTCGACATCCGGCGGCGGATCGCCCGCAGGAACGACAGCACCATCGATTTGCAGCTCAGGGAATTCCTGTTTCTGCAAGCACTTATGCGCAATGCGGGCTCTCTCGTAACACGGTCGATGTTGCTTGAGGCCGCCTGGGACTATGACTTCGATCCGCGCGGCAACATCGTCGACATGCACATCCACCGGCTGCGCAAGAAGATCGACATGGGTGCATCGACAAGCATGATCCTTACTGTTCCCGGTGCTGGATATCTGATCAGGCCATAACCATGCGCCGCCGGATAACATAAAAAAATTCATTCTGGCGCGAATTGGCCGCCACCTGTGATCCGTCAAATTCCCAAGCATTGCTCGGCAAGGCCTCGTCTCGCCGCGCTATTACGAACGCTTGATGGAGTTTTGCGGTGGATCGTTCCCCAACAGGGTCAAACAAGTCAAATAGGAGAGTTTATCTCATTGGGTTTTGCGCGTTGATCGGAGCGGCATCGGTTGCTTTCTACATCGTTTCTCAGCCTAGGATCGTTTTGAGCAAAACAAAGGCAGCGGCAACTGAGCGTGTGCCAGTTCCGGTGCAGATATCCAAAGCAGACATAAGGGATCTGCCAGTTGTGCGCGGTGGCCTCGGCGTGGTCTCGCCTTTGACGGCAGTGGACGTGAAAGTCCGCGTCGATGGCTAGCTTCAGCACATTGCTTTTGTCGAGGGGCAAGATGTCGAGGCCGGCGACATCCTTGCAACCATCGACCCCCGTCCTTACGCGGTGGCTGTGGCGCAGGCGGAAGCTGACTACGACAAGGAACTGGCCCAGCTCGACCAGGCCAAGATCGATGAGGTGCGGGCGCAGAAGCTTACGACTACAGGCAGCGGCACGACCCAGGTGGCGCAGACCGCAGCGGCACAAGTCAAGGTCATGGATGCCACGGCCGCATCAGGAAAGGCTGCACTCGATACTGCGAAACTCAATCTGGAGTTCGCAACCATCGCAGCTCCGATCAGTGGCAGAGCGGGCCTGCGCCAGCAGCAGGAAGGCGGTATCCTTCGGACAACGGATGCGACCGGCGTGGTGACGGTCACGCAGATGCGGCCCATCGCCGTCGAATTCACGCTGACGCAGGATGATCTTCCCGATCTGATTGCGGGACAGGCAAGGGGCCAATTGAGCGTTGCTGCATACAGCCGTGATGGCGCCAAACATCTGGCCGACGGAAAACTGAGTGCGATCGACAGCCAGGTGGATTCGTCGACTGGCATGGTGAAGCTGAAGGCCGTGTTTGCAAACGACGATCTGACGCTCTGGCCCGGAGAGCTGGTAACTGCGAACATCACGCTGCGCACCGATCCGAATTCGATGGTCGTGCCGTCATCCGCGATACAGAACGGACAGACGGGACCTTATGTCTTCGTCGTCAAGCCGGACAACAAGGTTGCGACTGCATCCGTGACCACCGGAATCACTTATTCGGGCCTCACCGCAATCACGCAAGGCGTCTCTGGCGGCGAGATCGTCGTCACTTCCGATCAGTCCAGACTTACCGATGGAACCGTTGTCTCAACGCAAGGATCGGACGGTAAGAAGCTAGCGGCTGCCAACGAGGAGCCTGTCCAATGAATCTTTCACAAATCTTCATCCAGCGCAGGGTCGGGACCTGTCTGCTGGCGGCCGGACTCATGATCGTCGGCTCGATCGCCTACGGCTTACTGCCCATCGCGTCGCTGCCTCAGGTCGATTTTCCCACAATACAGATTTCGAGTTCCTTTCCCGGCGCAAGTGCTGAGACGATGGCAACATCGGTTGCTACGCCGCTAGAAAATCAACTTTCGCCGATCTCGAGCGTATCCCAGATGACGTCAACGAGTTCGTCCGGACGTACCTCGATCACGCTGCAGTTCGATCTCAACCGGGATATCAGCGCTGCCGCGCAGGACGTTCAGGCTGCAATCAGTGCCGCCAGCGGCCAATTGCCGAAGGATCTGCCGGCTGCTCCGGACTTTCATAAGAGCAATCCGGCGGAAGCGACGATCCTGACGCTGGCGCTCACATCCGACCGCATTCCGACGACCGAACTTGATCATTATGCGGAAGACATCATCGCGCAGCAGGTTTCGCAGATGAATGGCGTCGGGCTGGTAGATTATCATGACCCGCAGCGGCCGGCGATCCGTATCCAGCTTGATCCGGACAAGGTTGCGGCGCGAGGGCTGACGCTTGAGGATATCCGAAGTGCTGTCGGCGCGCAGACCGTCAATCAGCCCAAGGGGCAACTGTCGGGTAACGGACGGACCACCGTTCTCGATGCGACCGATCAGATCATGGATGTCCCCGCGTTTCGTTCGATGGTGATTGCTTACAAGAACGGCTCACCCATTCGAGCGGAGGATCTCGGGACCGTGCTGTCGGCTCCGGAGGACGTCAATCAGGCGGCATGGCTCCAGAGCACGCGGTCGGTGATGCTGGATGTCCATAAAATGGCCGGTTCGAACGTGCTCGATACCATTCAGGGCATCAAGGCCAAGTTGCCGCAGATGGAGGCAGGGCTACCTGCCGGCATCAAGCTGTCAGTCGTCGCCGACAGGTCCGGGATGATTCAGACTTCCGTCGATGACGTCAAGGTAACGATCCTCATTACCATCGGCCTCGTTGTACTAGTGATTTTCAGTTTCTTGCGGAACCTGTGGGCGACGATCATTCCAGCGGCAACCATCCCGCTGTCTCTGATCGGTACTTTTGCCATCATGTATCTTGCTGGCTACAGCCTCGACAATCTCTCGCTCATGGGATTGACCATTGTCGTCGGATTTGTCGTCGACGATGCCATCGTCGTTATCGAGAATGTGATGCGGCACGTCGAAGGAGGAAAGTCCGCCGTCGAAGCGGCCATTGAGGGATCACGAGAGGTGGGTTTCACCATCGTTTCAATGACCGTCTCGCTCGTTGCCGTATTTATCCCGATTCTTCTCATGGGTGGCATCGTCGGTCGTCTCTTTCGTGAATTCGCCGTTACGATCAGCGTTGCAATCATCATATCGGGGCTTGTTTCCCTTACGGTTACTCCGATGATGTGCGCGTGGCTGATCAAGCACGATCAAGACAGGCCACATGGTGCGTGCTTCCGCTGGTCGGAGGCATTTTTCGAAAAATGCACCGCTGGATATGGTCGAGCACTCGATATCGCCCTTCGCTTCCGATCGATCACCCTGTTCGTTGCGCTTGCGACGATGATCGTAACAGGCTGGCTCTACGTCTCAATCCAGAAGGGGTTTATACCGCAGCAGGATACGGGATGGGTACAAGGGCAGGCGCAGGCGGCGACAGACATATCCCTTGCGGACATGTCGACGAAGATGCAGGGGCTCGCTCGTATCGTCATGGCCGATCCGGCCGTCAACAACGTGGCCTACTGGATCAATCCAAGTCCGTCGGCTAGCGTCGGCCAAATCCAAATCAACCTGAAGCCGATCGGTACGAGAAGCCCGGCATCGCAAGTTCTGGCGCGCCTTCGTATGGCAACCACGGGATTGAAGGGGCTGACCGTTGGTTTACAGGTTCGCCAGGACGTTCAGATCGGTGGACGCGCTTCCGCGTCGCAATATCAATACATGCTTCAGGATCCAGACACGGCAGAGCTCGACAAGTGGGCAGCGGCGATGACCAAAGTCCTGAAGGGTCTCCCGGAAATCCAGGATGTGAATTCCGACAGGCAAAAGGCGGCGACCAGTCTCACGCTCAATATCGATCGCTCGACTGCGTCCAGACTGGGCGTGAGCGTTTCACAGATCGATCAGACGCTTTACGATGCTTTCGGACAGCGGCAGGTCGCGACAATGTATACCCAAGTCAGCCAATATCATGTCGTGATGGAGCTTGCGCCGCAGTTCGCCCTGTCGCCGGAGGCGCTATCGCACCTCTACGCAAAGTCCTCGACCACTGGAAAGCTTATTCCACTTAGCGTGCTTGGATCGTTGAGAACGGGCGTTCTACCGGTGTCCATCAACCATCAGGGGTCTATTCCGGCGACGACAATCTCCTTCAACCTGACGCCCGGCAGTTCGCTTGGCGACGCGGTCACAGCTATTAAAGCTGCCGAGACGAGCGCGGGCATGCCTGCGACGGTTATCTGCACGTTTCAGGGGACGGCACAAGCATTCAGGACTCGCTGCAAAGCCAGCCCTGGCTCATCCTGGCGGCCATCGTCGCAGTCTATATCGTGCTTGGCGTTTTCTATGAAAGCGCCGTTCATCCGCTAACGATCATCTCCACGCTGCCATCCGCCGGACTTGGAGCTTTGCTGGCCTTGAAACTGGCCAATCTCGATCTGTCCATCATGGGAATGATCGGCATTATCTTGCTGATCGGCATCGTCAAGAAGAATGCGATCATGATGATTGACTTCGCGCTCGTAGCCGAGCGAGTGCAGAATTTGTCGCCGCAGGAGGCCATACGTCAGGCGTGTATGCTGCGGTTTCGTCCGATCATGATGACAACGCTTTCTGCCCTGTTTGGGGCGATCCCGCTGGCATTGGGTACAGGATCTGGATCCGAATTGCGTGTTCCCCTCGGTATTGCAATCGTAGGAGGGCTGATCGTCTCGCAGGTGCTGACCTTGTTTACCACACCCGTCATCTATCTGGCCTTCGACAGCTTGCGAAGCAGCGCGGCAAGGCAACCGTCGCGTTTGCAGGCTGCAATCGGATCACTCTGATGGAGCGCGTCTTGTAGGACCAGGGCGCGTCCAAGAGCGGTTAGGCAGCCAGAGGCAAAGGTGCTTTGCTGCTGCTAAGTGCGATAACTTGTTTGAAGACGAAACAAGAAGAGGACAGGAATAGCGGCGAATTTTCTGGATGATCTCGCGCTTCACGCAGACAATGATATCGCCTTGGCCGCGCCCGCTATAGGCAGAATGTGTGGTCGTCGTTCGGACGGTTTCCTACCGCTTCTCATCCAAAGTACGATGCTCCTCCGGCCGGCCGCGTTTGCGATCCACCGGCGACAAGACAATTCCGCCGGCGTGGAATAGCTTGATCAGCCGGTAAAGCGTTGCCTGGCTCAGGTTGAGCTCGGCCGCCAACTCTGGAACTTGCGCTGCCGTCGTGCCAATAGGATTTCGCTTCACGAAGCTGCGGCTTGCATCCGCGCGTCAACACGCTTCACGCCAAATCGTCTCGTTAAATGGGTCGCTCATTGCGGACTGATACGAGATGATACCCAGAGCTAGATTCTCGCATAAAGTGACAATATCCGAGTCATTATTATTAAGTTAAACACTCAGGCAACCCGCTGAAATTGTTGAGGTCTGTTTCTCATAATTAAGTGGAGAGTGACACGAAATACTCACGCTCATCACTATATCCCGGAATCCCGGAATTCGCAGCAGACTTTCGTTTTCACAAATTCTGCCGTCAATCACCGGCACCATGTTCCCACAACGTTGTTCAACTTGGCTAAAACCTCGGTGTCGAGCCGACAGGGCTGGCAAGGAGTCCAAAATCGTGGCCCGATGCAACAAAGTATAGAAGACCAATTGCGACTGTTAACCCGATAACGAATCCCGCAGCTCCAACGGCGAGAAGGCAGAAATTTTGCCACTGGCGTTCACGGGCGCTTTCAACATGAGCTTTCATCGTTGCAGCGAGACCATCGAGTGCGCTGACACGTTGACTGATTGATCGAACAGCACCGTCACAGATCCAATCGCCAATATTGGCAATCACCCTTGCATGGTCCTCCGAGCAGGCTCTGAGATTGCGAACTAATTCTTCAACCGAGGCCGGGTCGAACAGAGCGTAACCGTCGCTGTACAGAAACGGTCTCTTCGGCATGTCTAGCGAATTTGTGTTTTGCTGCTCGCTCACCAGAACGACCGCTTGGCTGAGTTCGGCACAAGCAAGTTTCAATCTTGTCATCACATCAACTGATTCGCCTTGGCTATCGGCGTCTATCCTACGCGGAGCTTCCATACCTTTATCTTCCTAAATCATTGTGCTTCATGGGCGGATTCATTGTGTACTCTCATGCAACATGGATGCCTTAACCGGCCTCACATTGTCGATGAGATGGATTGCGTTGGCTATTTTACGCGGCACAAGGTTATGCTTGGCATGCAGGCATCGCCCCCGTAGCTAAACTGTTGTCCTTATGCAGGCCGTCTGCTTCAAGACAAACCGCACTATCTTGGTTGTCCCCCCGGTCCGTCTGACCTCTCTGGTCCAGCGCCGTGTCCACGCCCGTCTTGGGAGGCAGGCCCCTCAATTTGTGGTTTGGATTGAAGTGGATTTGGTCCTAAAGGTTCAGCTTGGCGCTGAGACGAAACGAAATCACCTCCGCTGATTGCGAGATCTAGATAAACATGGGAGCGAGACACAAGAGACGCGGCCTTGGCCCCGCTCAATGTGATGCCGATTCCAAGGTTGACGGCGTGGCCGTCGCTTTCTGCGTAAGTCTCAATATTTATGTTACCGTTGTTAAGCCCCGGAACCAACTCTTCTTCCTTGACGCGAAGGATATGCAAGTCGCCAGATCCACCAGCAAAATCAACGACAACTCGCCGTCCTACAAGGTGGTCGGAGGAGAGGTCCAGCGTAAGATCACCAATTTTCAGTCGACCGGAATCGTTTGTCGCCACACCTCGAAGCAATGGATGAGTTCGACGGGAACGGCGCTCGATTAGACTTGCAACGATAACGCCGTCCGGCTTGCGAATCCCGTAAACGGATACGATCATGCCGGGCTTCAATTTCGGCAACGAAGTTTGCGGTGCCAATTCGATACGTTGCGAAAGTACAACGAGGCCATGTGTATTGATGCCCTCAACACGGCCTGTCACCTCACTCGTGACGTAGATGGCGCTAGCAACCGGACTTGCGAGCGAACCAGCAAGCGCTACTCTTACGACTTGTCCCAGGCGCATCGCGCGTGCATTCGCCCGGATGCCATCAAGATAGATAGGTACATCCGGTGAGTAGGTGATACGATGCCCGTTCACATAAATGCTGCCAAAGCGTTTGATTGTCCCGAAAATACCGGTTCCGCCGATGCCATGATCGTCGCCACCCTTCAAGGAGTTGCCCGTGCCGCCAATCCCATGGTCAATCGGTGGCGGAAAATCCTGCGCATTTACAAGAGAAGCCAAAATGACAGGTGAAACTGAGGCAAGCTTCAAGAAGCGCCGGCGATATAGGCGGATGGATGTCATTGATCATCCTCGACATCGTTAAGGTCCATATCGCTTTTGGCTTCAGTGAAAATGTAGACACCGGTGATCCAGCGAGCCTGACCTCCCTTATCAGCCTTGACCTCTTCATTCGCCAGGCGATTCAAGCGAACAAGCAGATCCATCGATTCCACCCTGCTTATATCGTTCAGCTTTTTCGCGAGCTCCAGTGAAATATTATCGTAGTGTACCGCACGTTCGAAGAATGCGGGATCTGCCGACAACATGTTTAAAACCGCTGCAGAAGCATGATCATGTATGTTGCGGGCGAAAAAATGCTCTTTGGCACTATCACCAGGATCTGGAACTATAGCTGCCGCTCCAAGATGGACGCGGTCATGGATATCCAATGTTGCGATTCCGCGGTTCAGCCATTCATCGAGAACAGCGCGGGGACGCAGATCTCGTGTTACATCTTCGACAAGTGTCTCGAAGGATGCGGCGCCATTTTCCGCTATCCGTGGCAATGCCCGCGGAGTCCCTTCTTCGTCTAGGTAACGAGCGTCGGCAAGCCACCTTGCGATAATACGACTTGTGCGCGACACGGGTGGCGGGGGCGCAGGTAAAGGCATGTCACCAACTCGCAGCTTGCTGACATCCTTGCGATGGATACCCGTTATCAATGAGATCCTGCTGTCAGTTTGCTTTTTGCCCGGCAAACCGTATTCTTTTTCCGCGACATCGACGTACAAGCGCTTGAGGATCGTTGCGAACGCCGGGAATGTTAATCCGCTCGCAAGAGACAGGCGGACAAACGGTTTTAGAACTTTTCCCAACATACGCTGCAATGCGGCGTCGGAAATGACGGGCCGTGGTCGTTGTTGCTTCATAACAGATGCCAAAATTTGGTTGCTTCGCGTCACCGCGATATATGCGGCCGAATGTCGATTGCTAATGGAGGGGATGCTGTAAATTAGGGCCATTCACAAGAGCCATTAGCGAGCATGCCGTCGATCCAGTACCTAATCGTCATCATCACCCAGCCATCAATGCTAAGCGCCACTTGGTTCAGGCGGCTTTGCATCAAATTGTTTCGAAACTTTACTCAATGATTAAATGGGAAAAAATCCCACATGTCAAGAGACTGGTATTACATGCAGAGCGTGCAAATTTGCCAGAGGGTCGCAAAGGCGGGTTATGGCTGCCCAACGGATTAGTGCTGCTGGCGGAATAAGTGTCCATTATCGGAATAAGCGGACACGAAGGCGGAATGGATGACAATTCTTGAAGAGGGCAGCGGAACTCGACGACGCAGGAGACGTGGCAGATCGTTGAGGAGGCCCGGTCTTCCGAGAATTCGGTAGCAGAGCTTGCTTGCCGTCGCACCCGACCGGTCTTTGGCTTTCGGAGCTGACGCATGCATGGGACGTGTTCGCCGAGCGTGGTTGTGAGCAGCACATTGTCAGCCCCAAGGGCGGTATGTCGCCGCTTGAGCCGCGCGCTCTCAGATCGCCGCTGCTTGACGCATCCGCCAAGGCCTGGGTGGACGACCCCGAACTGATGGTACATCTGTCCTCGACCGCGCGGAATGCCTCGAAGTACAAAGGGGATGTTGGCCTCAGCGCCGACTTCTTTCGGTCGGGTGGCGTCTCGAAAGTCGGCCATTTCGCGATGCTGCGCCGGCCGCAGCCAGGGCGCCGTGCAATCTCCGAATGGGACGACCTTCTTTGTTCAAAGCGTGCACCGTATCGAATATCGCCTGCCGTGATTGTCGATGAGCGCGACGCACCCGGCGCCAGAGCGTTGCGTCAACGTGCGGATCATCCTGAATCAGATCGACTTGCAAGCTCCCGATACTTTTATCCGGCAGCAGTGCTCTTCCCGTGGCATGGCCGGAAAGGCTCATCTGCTCCTCGATTACGACGCGGAGATTCTGCATGAGATGGAACCGATCAGCCACTTGGCGTGCTTGCGGTGCACCCTCGCGAGCAGCTTGCGCGTAACGCCCGCATCGGTCTCGGCTCACGATCTCGACAACCGGACCGACGATGGGCTCGATCGAGATGGTCAGGCGGCGATCTTGCTTGCTGCCAAGCCCCGCCATCTCGCTCCAGCTGATGCAGGGAACCGCGGCGCCGGCACCGAACGGTGCCGGCGCTCTGTGTGACTCTACAAAATCCCGGTGTAGGCGCCACCATCGATCAGAAGGCTCTGGCCGGTGATGTAGCCGGCCTGGGCCGAGCACAGAAAGGCGCAGGCGGCACCGAATTCGGAAGCGTCGCCGTAGCGACCGGCGGGGATGGCCGCTTGGCTCTCCTGCTGCACGGTCTCGATCGGAACACCACGTCGTTCTGCTGTTGTCCGCTCGTTCGTGCGGCGCCGATTGGTTTCGAACGCCCCGGGCAGCAGGAAGTTGATAGTGACATTGGCATGTGCCACCGACCGCGCCACGCCGGCAAGGAAGCCCGTCAACCCGGCTCGGGCGCCGCTGGACAGGTCGAGCCTTGCTATCGGCATCTTCACCGTGGCCGAGGTGATGTTGACGATGCGGCCGAAGCGCCGTTCGACCATGCCGTCGATCACTCTTTGCACCAACTCGATCGGTGCCGCCATATTGCCGACCACCCCGGCCAGCAGTGCCTCGCGATCGATATCGCGAAAGTCGCGCAGCGGCGGGCCGCCATTGTTGTTGACCAGGATGTCGACCCGGGGCACGGCCCGCATTAGCGCGTCCTGGACAGCGCGGGTGGTGACGTCGCCGGCGACTGCGATCACCTCGGCCCCGGTTTCGGTGCGGATCTCGTCGGCGGTCCGCTCCAATGTCGCCTGGTCGCGGCCGTTGACCACCACACTGCAGCCGGCCCGCGCCAGTTCCTGCGCACAGGCCCTCCCAAGCCCCTGGCTCGACGCGCAGACGACTGCCTGTCGCCCCTTCAGCCCGATATCCATATCATTCTCCTTTTCCTACGCCCGGTCGTCGGGCCGTATAACGGTGCTCCAACTCAAAACCGGCGCGCACCTCGCGCGCCGGTGCAACGATCTTCTGAACACTCGAGCCGCGGTATTGAACGCGCACCTCAAACGGGCGTTCAGTCGATCCGAAGGCTCTGCTGCATGGCAAAGCACTGAGACCAGATGAAAACGTCGTATGCCGCCAGGCGCGATTGCCATTTGGGCGTCACCGCGTCGACGCACTTGACCACCACGCGGTCGATGTAGTTGTCAGCCACTGCCCAGGGGTTGGTCTTGTCCGCATCAGCCATCCCGACATACGGGGGCGTGGTCTGAAGCGCCGTCCTGGTGGCCGACTTGACGTCATTCATGAATTCGAGCTGTTCGCGCACGTCGGCGTGGGTCCCGACGCGGTCCACATGCCCCGAGACCAGGGTCTCGAACGGAATCTTATCGATCTCGGCGACCTGATTGAAATAGCCGGGGATATCCTGAGCGTCGGCGAAGCCCGACCACGCCATCCAACCCGGGAAGACGATATCGACCACCATCAGCACCTTCTGTGCCGGCGCCCAGATGAAGATGTTGCCGGGCTCGTGGGCGTTGCCGTGATAGCTGAGTTCCAAGACCTGGCTGCCGACCTTCAGCGTATATCGGTCCTTGAACGTGACCGTGGGCACGGGCCGCTTCGGATCGTTTGATCGTTCGAGCAAACGTTTTGTTTCCTCCTGGGCGACGATGATGGGGTGTCCGCCCAGGTCTGCCGCGCCGCCGATATGGTCGATATGGGCGTGGCTGTAGATCAAATGGGTGATCGGCCGATCCGTCACCTCCGCGATCGCCTGCTTCAGATGTGCTGAATAGCTGGGCGGCGCATCCATCACCACGACACCCTTGTCGTAGACCATGAACATCGACTGATATGCATTGTCGGTTACCATGTAGAGACCATGGCCCAACTCTTGGAGGCGGTACCCCTTGGCGGGATCCACCGGCGGCACCGCGGCGGAGTTCGGGACCGGCAGATATCGGTCCACACGGACGCCCATTGGGGCGATCGCCGGCATCCCCTGATAGGCTTCACCCGCTTCTCCGGGCGCCGCCGTTGGTTGCGCCCACGCGCTATTCCCGGACGCCAGCCCAAGACCAAGCACGATCGCCAGCACGCTTGAAATCGAGGACTTCATGAGAGCGCCTCAATAAAACGACGTGATACTTTCTGTAGCATTGGAATTCTCCTGGTTGTTGGGTAAGTACTTAAGATTGATGGATTTTTTAAACTTCCCTCGCACTAGATGCGTAGTGTGTGGAAGTTTCCGAGTTCGACGTCACGCTGGAGGTCGAAGTCAGTGTCTTGCAGGGCGAAGAGGTGAATGGCGCCAGCTTGTATATCACCAACGAAAAAGACATCGTCGGCGCCGAAGGCGAGCGCACCTGCGGTATGCACCGATTTGGAGGCCTTGATGCCGGAGCCTGTCGTGGCGGACTTTGAGTGATCCGCGTTGACACGGTAAAGGCCGGCGGTATTAAGGGGGCCGTGTGAACATGGTGAACTCCTTTCAGGTTGCGCGGCAGCATGAAAAAAGTTCGGCTATTTTTATATAACCAAGAATGTTGAAAGGCTTTGTACCGGATGAGTGAGAGCTACCCTCCGGCGATCAGCCGTGGGTCGACCGTTTCTATCACGCAGCAGATCTATCGCGGCATGCGCGAGGCTATTCTCAGCGGTTCGCTGGCTCCAGGCGCCCGACTGTCGTCCTGGCAGGATCTGGCTTCTCAGCTCGGCGTATCGCGCGGAACGGTCAAGAGAGCCTACGATCTCCTCAAGGACGAACAGCTCATCATTACACGCGGTGCGACCGGAACGTGGGTGACCTCGTCCCCTCCGTCGCTTCAGACTGACCAGGTCGAGACGAATACACAGCAGCCGGGGATGTTTTACGACTTCCGAGCGAGACCCCAATATTTCCAGGGGGGGATTCCGGCGCAAGACGAGTTTCCGCTGAAGGCCTGGTTCAATGCCTGGCGCAAGGCGATGACCGCCGATCTGTCGCGCCCGATGATCCAGCCCGATCCGCGCGGCCTTTACGCCCTCCGCCAGGAGATCGCAGGCTATCTGACATTGGCGCGCGGGCTCTCCTGCCACGCCGATCGGGTCTTCATAAGTTCTGGCTTTAGCAGCGGTTTATTCATCGTCCTGAGCGCAATGGGCTTTCATGGACAAAAGGTGTTCGTTGAAGACCCGGGTTTCCCGCGAACCCGCCAGGCGCTCCGTGAACTTGCCATCACGCCGGTACCGGTTCCTGTCGATCCGTTCGGCATTTGCGTGTCACCGAACATGATGAATGGCGAAGCAAAGCTCGCGATTGTCACGCCGGGCCAGCAATCGCCTCTGGGCATGCCGTTGGCGCCAGACAGGCGAATGGATCTTCTCAACTGGGCGCGCCAGACGGACGCATGGATAATTGAAGACGACTATGCAGGGGAACTGCAGCTGACGGGCCGGGCGATACCGGCGCTGGCGGGCGATGATCATGATGGCCGTGTCTTCCATGTTGGCAGCTTCAGCAAGACCATCAATCCCAGCCTGCGAATGGGATATCTCGTCGTGCCCGAACACCTGATAGGCCGCTTTAGCAAATTTGTCGCGCACCTGACGCCGGCAGGATCCCTGATCGCCCAACAGGCGCTCCAGTACTTCATCGCGGGTGGCCACTATCTGCGTCACCTTCGAAGAATGAAGACGTTATACCTTGCCAGAAAGACGCTTTTAGTTTCGACATTGCGCGAAGAGCTCCCTCCTTCCGTGAGGTACGAATTCGAAGGAGGGCTTTCCGTCAGGCTATTTTTTCCGGCGGGTACCGATGATGTCGCCATTGCGGAGAGAGCGCAGCTTGCTGGCTTTGGTGCCCTGCCGATCTCGCCCTGGTACCAAGGGCCAAATCCGCAGAGTGGTCTCTTGCTCAGCATTACCAACGTCACCGAGCGGTCTGTTGCAGCCCGCTGCAGAGCCCTGTTACGGATAATCCAAGGCGGTATCTAGCCCGGTTTCGTGAGGCGAGTCGCGGAAGCCTATCCGAGCTGCAAATTTCGCTGACCGGACGCTAGACAAACGATCGAAACGGTAAAGGCCGCTTCGAATCCTACCGGATGAAATGTATTTCTAAAAACGGTTGCGTCCGCAGATCGCGGTATCCAGCTTGCCGCCGAGGGACGCGACGACATGTTCAACTCGGTAACTGTCAGCTCGATCGCCTTCTTGTTTTCGGCGTCGACCGCGTCGAAGAATTTCGCGTGGTCCATATGAAAACATCTATTGTCTTAGAGTGGTAGAAACACCGCCTTTTGTGGCGATGGACTAAATGCGTCGCGCAGCGATGATGGTTTTCTCAACCAGGGGAACAGTCATGCGCAAAGCGTTTTCTATTTTAACGCTGATATCGTCAGTATTGGCGAGTTGCGCCAGTTTCACGCCTGCGCAAGTGGCAAAGCCAAGTGACATCTCGCTCGATACTGCCCTCAATGACGTTGCGACGTCTCTTCACAAGCTGCAGCACAAATATGCCGGCAAAGAAAAGATCGGCATGATGGTCGATGAGGTACAAGTCCAGTTTGCAATCGCCGTCACCGCGGCAGATAGCGGCAAGGTTCAATTGAATGTCGCGGATATACCGGTTGGCGCTGCAGGCGGCACATTCGGCGCAAGCGCTGAGCATGATCAAAGTTCCAGTGCCAATCGCGGGAACACTATTACCGTTACGTTCAAAAACGTAGCGAGTGCCGATCTGAGCAAGGGAAGTTTTTCTCTGCTCAAGCCGGCGGGTAAAGGCGGGAAGGCCACCGGCGACAACAGCCCGAAATGGACGCCGGAACAACTCACTGCTCTGCAAAAGGCGCTCGAAAAATTGAAAGTCTTTGATGTCCAACCAGGTGGCAGCTAGCGCAAGTGTCGCCGTTTCATGGCTACAGTCTGGATACGTAAAGGGATGATTGAGATGAATGAGGATGCTCCTCATATCGAGCCAGAATGGAAAAGCGCCTTGGCGGTTATCGCTGTGGTGCTTGCTTGCATACTTCTGATTACCGCTCCATTTTGGCTCTGATCCGGCCGTCCCACGCGCGTCATATCCACCAGTTTGAATTTAGTAAGGTGTTGATCCACTCGGACCAAGGCTCCCAGTTCACCAGCATGGGCTGGGTATCGTTCCTGAAGCACCACAATCTGGCTCATCCCATGAGCCGACGCGGAAACTGCCATGACAGCCCAGTCGCAGAGAGCTTCTTCAATTTTCTGAAGCGAGAGCGGATACGCCGCCGGGTTTACCGTTCACGCGATGAGGCACGGGAAGACGTGTTCGATCATATCGAGATGTTCTGCAACCCGAACCGCAAACACGTCAGGAACGGGACGCTGTCACCCGTCGAGTTCGAGAGGCACCAGAAAATCTAACCCAAGGGTGTCTACGAAACTTGGGGCTATTCAGAGCGTCCCAAACTTGGGGCGAGCGCTAACTACCCAGGGATATGAGCGGAAATGCGCCAATGAAGCTAAAAATTTGCAGGAAGCCGCGGTTCGGATCCATCAAGGCGCACATGATGCCGTGCCGGAAATAATGAGATGTTGCCGCGATCTGTCGAAAACGTGAACATAGCCCGCCTTTCCCCGTGGTGCACAATATGTCATGCCTTGTGGCTATGAGACTCTGGTCCCTTATTGCCCCTCTGCTCTCGATCCTTGCGATCTTGGGCTTTCTGACCGCTCCGATGGCTGTGCCTTCGGCGGCTGAAGCTATGATGTCCAAAGCGATGACACCGTCGATGGACATGGCGGCAATGCCCGACACCATGCCGTGCTGCCCGGATCAGAAACAGCCTCTTCCCGACTGCCAGAAATCCTGTCCGCTCGCGACCATTTGCATGGCCAAATGCGTTCCGGGTTTTGTACACGGGGAGTTTGCCCTGTTTCGTCTTGATCGTGGCGCCGATGTCAATCCGTACCGGGATCGGATGCGGGATCCGACGATCGGCGCACCGCCGGACCGACCTCCGCGAACCTGAATTCATCGTGTCCTTTCGGACTTTGAGAGCCGTTCGGCCGAGCCGAGCGGTGAAGGCGTGGCTTTGCGCCATAGCCATCCCGTGCATTTGCACGAAACAACGATGAATTTGGGAAAACCAACAATGACGCTTTTCACCTTGAAGCCTGCGGCCACCGCAGCGCTAATCGGCCTGACCTTTACAGGCCTGTCCTCCCCAGCCTGGGCTCAAATCCAGGATTATGAGTTCCAGCTTGTCAAAAACGAGATCAAGCCGGGCAGCGCGGCGGAGATTGCCGTACGCCTTGTCGACAAGCGCTCCGGCAAGCTCGTTCCCGACGCGGTGATCTTCGCGCAGCGTGTCGATATGGCGCCCGACGGCATGGAGATGATGGCCGAGCCGATCGAGGCTCTGCCGTCGGTCGAGCCCGGCGTCTACCGGTTCAAGGCGCAGATTCCGATGGCTGGCGGCTGGCGCTTGTCGCTCGGCGCCAAGCTCCAGGGCGAGGCGGACAGCCTTGAAAACAAGCTCGAGTTCAAGGCCGTCCCATGACAAAAGCCGGTCGCACCGGGCTCACCCTCGTCGCCATGCTGGCGGCGGGGGCAGGGGGCCTTTGGGCCGGGCAGCGTGGTGTCGCGCTGCCTGACCTTGCATGGTTTCGCTCGACCGTCGACGTTGAAAGCGTCGCGGCTGCTGCGACGACAACAGCGGTCGGATCGGGGCCGATCATCTATTATCGCGATCCGGATGGCCACCCTGCCTATTCGGCAAAGCCGAAGAAAACGCCGGACGGCCGGGATTTCCTCGCCGTCCACGAGAGCGAAGATTTATCCTTCAATGCAAATCCGGTCGCCAAGCCGGGCGTAGCAGAGGTGGCAAACGACAAGCCCAAGGCGTCCGCCACCTCCATAAAGGTAGCGGATGCCGGAACTCGGGCAGAAACCAGCAAAGGCCGCATCCTCTACTATCGGAACCCGATGGGCCTGCCCGACACCTCGAAAACGCCGAAAAAGGACTCGATGGGGATGGACTACATTCCCGTCTACGAGGGCGAGCAGGCGGATGCCTCCACCGTCAAGGTTTCGCTCGGCAAGCTGCAGCGCACCGGCGTGAAGACGGCCGTTGCAGAGTTGGCAAGTATCGGCCGCAGGATACAGATCCCCGGTACGGTGGCGCTTGATGAACGCCGCGTCAGCGTCGTCTCGATGCGAACGGACACCTTCCTGGATGATGTCGCCAACGTCACGACGGGGGATCACATTTTCAAGGGAGAGAAGCTCTTCCAATTCTACTCGAAGGACATCGCCACTGCGGCTTCGGAATATGCTGCAAGCCGCGGCAGCGAGGATGCCGGACCCGCACTGAGGCTGAGGAATCTCGGCGTGCCACAGGAGGTCATCGATACGATTTCGCGAACGCATCAGGTGCCGACGAGCATGACCTACACATCGCCGCGCGACGGCATTGTCCTTGAGCGCGTTGCGACAACAGGCATGATGGCAAAACCGGGCGATATCCTGTTCCGCATCGCCGACATTTCCCATGTCTGGGTGATCGCCGATGTTCCGGAGTACGACCTCGCTTCCGTGCGGGTCGGCGCCCAAGCCGAGGTCAAAATTCGCAGTCTTCCTGGCATGGTGTCCAAAGGCACAGTCGATCTCGTCTATCCCGAGGTCGAGACGCAGACGCGAACCACCAAGGTGCGTATAGAACTCCCCAATCCAGACGGCACCCTGCTTGCCAACACGTATGCCGATGTTGCGATCGAGGCCGGAGTTCAAGAACCGGTGGTCGCGGTGCCCAACGGTGCGATTATCGACACGGGTGACCGTCAGGTTGTCTTCTTGGACAAGGGAGAGGGTCGGTTCGAGCCGAAGGACGTCAAGCTTGGCGTGCGCGGTGACGATAGGACCGAAATTCGCCGCGGCATCGCAGCCGGCGACACGGTCGTCGTCTCCGCCAACTTCCTGCTCGATGCCGAAAGCAATCTCAACTCGGCGCTCAGCGCCATGACTGAGGAGGCCAAGCCATGATCGCACGCGTCATCTCGTGGTCCGCCCATAATCTCGTCCTCATCCTGGTCGGAGCGGCACTCGCGGTGGCCGGCGGCATCTATGCGCTGCGATCGCTGCCGCTGGATGCCATTCCCGATCTTTCCGACGTGCAGGTGATCGTCTACACCGAATATCCCGGACAGGCCCCGCAGGTGGTCGAAGACCAGGTCACCTATCCGCTGACCACGTCGATGCTGACGGTGCCGAAGTCGAAGGTCGTACGCGGCTTCTCCTTCTTCGGTGTTTCCTTCGTCTATGTCATCTTCGACGATGGCACCGATCCTTACTGGGCGCGCAGCCGCGTGCTCGAATATCTGAACGCCGCCTCAAGCCGCCTGCCGCAGGGCGTCACACCCACGCTTGGGCCGGATGCGACGGGTGTCGGCTGGGTCTACGAATATGCTCTCGTCGCCAAGGAGCTGTCGCTTGCCGAACTGCGATCGCTGCAGGACTGGGTCGTGCGGTTCGGCGTGTCGAAGTCCGAAGGCGTGGCCGAGGTCGCCAGCGTCGGCGGCTTTGTCAAACAATATTCCATCGTGGTCGATCCTTCCCGTCTCAAGGCGCAAGGCGTGTCGCTCAACGATGTCGCCAATGCTGTCCGGGCCAGCAATACGGACGTTGGCGGCCGGACGATCGAACTATCCGAATTCGAGTTCATGGTGCGCGGTCGTGGCTACCTGAAGGGGATTCCGGATATCGAGAACATCGTTCTGAAAAGCCAGAATGGCGTTCCATTGCGCCTTGGCGATGTGGCCAGGGTCGAGCTGGTCCCAGACGAACGGCGTGGCATCACCGAGCTCAACGGCGAGGGTGAGGTGGCCGGCGGCATCGTGTTGCAGCGCTTCGGCGCGAACGCGCTGACCGTCATCGACAATGCCAAGAAGAGCATGGATCAGATCAAAGGCAGCCTGCCGCCGGGTACCGACATCGTGCCTGTCTACGATCGTTCGACGCTGATCGAGGCCGCCATCGAAACGCTCAAGGGCACGTTGGTGGAGGAATCCATCGTCGTCGCCTTGGTGACAATCGCCTTCCTGCTGCATGTCCGTAGTGCGCTGGTCGCCATCATCATGCTGCCCGTCGGCATCCTGATTGCCTTCATCGCCATGCGGCTGTTGGGACTGGGCGCCAACATCATGAGCCTTGGCGGTATCGCGATCGCCATCGGCGCGATGATCGACGCCGCCATCGTCATGATCGAGAATGCCCACAAGCATCTGGAGCGGGCACCGCCCGACAAACCGCGGGTGGAGATCCTGGTCGAGGCCGCAAGCGAAGTCGGACCGGCGTTGTTTTTCAGCTTGCTGATCATCACCGTGTCGTTCCTGCCCATCTTCACTCTGGAATCGCAGGAAGGCCGTCTCTTCGGTCCGCTCGCCTTCACCAAGACCTTCTCGATGGCCGCCGCCGCGCTGCTTTCGGTGACATTGGTGCCGGCGCTGATGGTGCTCTTCGTCCGGGGACATATCGTGCCCGAGCAGAAGAATCCGGTGAACCGGCTTCTAATCTGGATCTATCGACCGGTCATTTCCGGTGTCCTCAAGGTGAAAACCCTGACCATCGTGGCGGCGCTCGCAATCCTTGCTGCGACGGCCTGGCCAGCCCAGCATATCGGCAGCGAATTCATGCCCAATCTCGACGAGGGCACGCTGATGTATATGCCGACCACCTTGCCCGGCATTTCGGTCACCAAGGCGGGTGAACTGATGCAGACCCAGGATCGGATCATCAAGTCCTTCCCGGAGGTGCAGACTGTCTTCGGCAAGGCGGGCCGAGCCTTGACGGCAACCGATCCCGCACCGACGGAGATGTTCGAGACGATCATCACGCTGAAGCCAAAATCGGAATGGCGACCAGGCGTGACCATCGATAGCCTGAAACAGGAGATGGACGCTGCTTTGCAATTCCCAGGCGTTTCCAATGCCTGGACCATGCCGATCCGCGGGCGCATCGACATGCTCTCGACCGGCATCCGCACACCCGTCGGCGTCAAGGTCTACGGCACCGATCTCGCCGAGATGGAAAGAATCGCGCGCCAGATCGAGAGTGTGCTGAAGGGCATCCCAGGGACATCGAGCGCATATGCCGAGCGGGTGATCGGAGGTTACTATCTCGACATCGTTCCCAACCGGACTGCTCTTGGCCGCTATGGCCTGACCATAAACGACGTGCAGAGTGTCATCGGCATGGCGCTAGGTTCCGAGGTCGTGACGTCGACCGTCGAGGGTCGTGAGCGCTATGGTGTGGCGGTGCGCTACCCAAGAGCGCTCAGAAGCGACCCGCAGGCAATCGCAAGGGACGTTCAGATCTCCCTGCCGGGCGGTGGCACCGTTCCTCTCGGAGAAGTTGCGGACGTGAAGCTCACGCGTGGGGCAACGACGATCCGGACTGAAAACGGCCAGCTCGCCGTCTATGTCTATGTCGACATTGCCGGGCGTGATCTCGGCGGCTACGTCGCAGAGGCGCAGCGGACGGTGGCGAAATCGGTGCAGATGCCGCCAGGCTACTCCGTCGCCTGGAGCGGTCAGTTCGAATATCTCCAACGCGCCGAAGCACGACTGGCGATCGTCGTGCCGCTAACGCTGGCGCTGATCTTCCTGCTGCTCTACCTGAATTTCAAGGCGTTGACCGAGACCATGATCGTTATGCTGTCGCTGCCATTCGCGCTTGTCGGCGGCATCTGGCTGATGTGGTGGATGGGCTTCAACGCCTCGGTGGCTGTTGCCGTCGGCTTCATCGCGCTTGCGGGTGTGGCGGCAGAGACGGGGGTGATCATGCTGATCTACCTCGACCACGCCATGAAGGAGCAGCGCGACACCTGCGCAAGGGAAGGGCGTTCGTTTTCGAAATCGGATCTCAACAGGGCCATCATGGTCGGCGCGGTCGAACGCGTCCGGCCGAAGATGATGACGGTCGTCGCCATCATGGCCGGTCTTGTACCGATCCTTTGGCGGACGGGCACCGGTTCGGAGATCATGCAGCGCATCGCCGTGCCGATGATCGGCGGCATGGTGTCGTCGACGCTGCTGACGTTGATCGTCATTCCGGCCGTCTACGGTCTCATCAAGGGATGGCGGCTGCCGATCGCGTCCTCCGAGGATCGCTTCGCCGAAGCAGACGGGCGCAGTCTCGAGGCAGCCGAATGAAAGGAGGATGCGATGATGAATGAAGTGATGGGGGGCGGCATGATGTGGGGCATGGGCCTGGCGGGCCTGCTCGCAATCATCCTCGTCGTGCTGGCGATCGCTGCGCTGGTCAAGTATCTGTTCTACCGCTGACGATTTCGCCCGCGGCGTGGATCAATTGTCCACGCCGCGAGCGTGCCAAGGTGATCGGGCGTCATGGAAGCTTGTCCGTAGCGTCATCCATTCCGGCGCTAGAAAACTCAGATTGAGCCGACCGGTCTTTGCTGCCGCGGAATTGAGCCTTTATTGGCCGTGCAGGAGGTCGTCATGGCGTCGCCTATCCCGAAAAGCGTCACGGAGGATGCGTTGGTTCTCTCTCGAAGAGGTCATTGTGGAAGTCGGCCAATCAGGACTACGAAGGCTGCTTCGCAAACTAAGCGACGTGGTTCATTTCGTGAGGGAAGCGGGTTGGGCCACGTTCGATCTCCGGCGGCCCAAACGTTAAGACCATGGTCTTCCTTCAATACCCGATCGTAAATCGGGCTCGTTCGTGCACCGGCTTTTCGAGTTCGTCGACAAGGGCGATGGCATAGTCCTCGAAGGAGACCCAGCTTTTCCCTTGTTCGTCTTTGATGAGATTATCGCCACCGAGACGGAACTTGCCGGTGCGATCACCAAGATCGATCAGTATCGGAGGGCTGAAATAGGTCCAATTGATGTCGGATGCCCGTAGGGCTGCAAAGGCTTTTACATGCGATCGGGCGATCGGGATGAATGGCTTCGGCCAATGGCCGGAGTCGAGTACGGTGACACCGGGCGAAAATTCGAGAGAACCGGCTCCGCCGACAACGATGAGCCGTGGGGCCTTGGCTTTTCGAACCGCCGTGATGATGCGCTTGACGGTGTCGGGCAGCAGGTCGGTATAATTCTCATCCGATGTGAATCTGGGATCGTCGCGCGGAGGGCCGTAGGCACTGACGACGGCATCCGACCCCGCGACGATTTCCGCGATCCTGTCCGCGCTGCCTAGATCGTCGCGGACGATCTTTACGGTTTCGGGAAGGTCTGCGGGAAGCTTGCCGAGGTCGCGGGCAACTGCCGTCACCTGATGTCCGCGGCTTACAAGCTCGGCGAGAATCGTGCGGCCTGCGCGACCGGTTGAAGCTAAGAGAACGATGTGCATTTGGTGTTTCTCCGGAATAGATGATGTTCTGCTGCTGGTGACGGATGATATTGGCCAGGCTTGCCGTCACTCGGCTGCTTGCGTGGCGTCAAGCGCCGGGTAGTCGACATAACCGGCAGCACCACCGCCGTAGAAGGTCGAGCGGTCGTGGGGATTGAGCGAGGCGCCGATCTGCAGTCGACGAGGTAGGTCGGGGTTGGCGATGAACTGTCGTCCGAAGGCGACAGCATCGGCCCGGCCCGCGCGGATGGCCTCATCAGCCGAGCCGCCGGTGAAGCCTCCGGCGAGGATCAAGGGCTTGCGCCAGAAAGAGCGAAGCTGATCGACGGCCTGGGGCGCATCGATCTCCATCCCTGCCACTGCACGTGCCTCGATCAGACTGACATAGGCGATGTCCAACTCGCTCAAGCGCGAAAGGGCGTGGCCGTAGAGTCCGACCGGATCGCTGTCGCCCACGTCGTTGTAGGTGCCAAACGGTGAAAGGCGGACACCGATGCGATCCGCACCCCAGACGTCGATCAGTGCGGCTGTCACTTCGGCAAGCAGACGGACGCGGTTCTCGATTGATCCGCCGTAGATGTCGGTGCGCTTGTTCGAGCTGTCGTCCAGGAACTGCTGGATCAGATAACCATTGGCGCCGTGCAGCTCCACGCCGTCGAACCCGGCTGCCAAGGCATTGCGCGCGCCCTCGCGATAGGCCTCGATGATCCCGGAGATCTCACCCGGTTCGAGCGCCCGCGGCGTCTCGTAAGGAACCTGGTTCCATTCGGGTGTCAGCGATGTCTGGCCGGTAATCGCAATCGCCGACGGTGCGACCGGCAGTTCGCCATTCGGTTGGAAACTCGAATGCGATGACCGCCCGACATGCCAAAGCTGCAGGAAGATGATGCCGCCTTTGGCATGAACAGCATCAGTGACCTTCTTCCAGCCCTCGATCTGCTCAGGGGAATGGATGCCCGGCGTTTGCGGATAGCCTTGGCCGTAAGGAGTGATCTGGGTCGCCTCAGCAATGATCAGCCCGCCCGCGGATGCGCGCTGACTGTAATATTTCGGAGCGTGTTCGTTCGGCACGTTTCCGAGGCCGGCGCGCATGCGGGTCAGCGGCGCCATGACGACACGATGGGCAAGCTCGTATTGGCCCAGTTTAAGAGGCGAAAAGAGAGAAGGCATTGACGAGAAATCCTTTGTGCAGGCGCGGAGGCGCCGGAGCGGTTTCGACGGGGAACGTACCTTGAAGGCTGTCGACTTAATTTAATATGACCGGTCGTCTTGAATTAGTCAAGCCATAGGCAGAGGCGGCCGGTATGGCAATCTTGACAGGCGGTCCATGAGCGCCGAAATAAAAGACGACCGGTCATATTCTTGAAATGGAGCGCCGCCGTGCAAACGCAAAAACCTGCAGCACCTCGTGGGCCGAAGCCCAATCCGAATACGCGCGACAACCTGATCCGGGCGGGAATGCGGATGTTTCACGAGGCGGGATACACCGCAAGCGGGATCAAGGACATTGTCGACGAAGCAGGATTGCCCAAGGGGTCGTTCTACAACCATTTCGAAAGCAAGGAAGCATTCGGAGAGCAGGTTATCGATTTCTACTTTGAAAAAGGTCTGCCCGAACTGCATGCGCTCCTTGGTGATGGTAACGTCCCACCGCTAAAGCGTCTGCAGACCTACTTCGAAGAGAGAATGCAGGGTTACGAGGCCGCCGAATATGCCGGCGGCTGCATGCTCGGAAATCTCAGCCTAGAGGTCGCCGACCAAAGTGCGGCGATGCGCGGCCGGCTCGCGGAGCATTTTGAAACATGGAGCGGCCTTCTTGAAAAATGCATAGTGCAAGCGCAGCGGACTGGCGCGATGAAAAATCAACTTCCCGCCTCGCTGCTTGCTCGGTTCCTGCTGAATAGTTGGGAGGGTGCCTTGGTGCGCATGAAAGCCGAGAAAAGTAATCGTCCACTGAAGGAGTTCGTCCAAGCCGTCTTCGGATCTATCCTGGTTTGACATAGGTGGCTGCAGAGAGAGTTTGGGCTCAACTGAACAACTTCTCGCTCTTCATGGCACTGATGATCAAGGAGTGGGGCGAGGTCCAATTGATCTGGCGGCCGCGAAGATTTGTACGACCTTTATGGTTCGGCATGTTGTCGATGTTGGCGCCAAGATACTGAACCGACCATCGTTATCGAGTACCTGTGCAATTTTAAGCTATGAGTGAAGTGGCTAGCTGGCATTTAAGGCGATCATGATCCCTTTGACTGCAGATGGCGAAGCATTCTGCGCCGATGTTAGATCGTTTCTGCGATCTGAAAATCGCTTACTAAGCCATTATTAAATATGAGCATTTATCCATCACATGGCTTCTTGAAGCGGCGACTGTTGCGGGATGGCTGCCATTCAACTGACGTAGGTCCTGATCAACACCGTCGCAACGTGATCAAGCATGCGATCCGTGAGCGCAGACCACACTGCGCTGACGAAGGGCGGCATATAGGTTAATGGCTGCGCGCTGATAACAGCGCGCATCGCCTACCGTTATTTCGACAAATCTGACGTGGCTGCCAGAATCACCTTGGCGACTTCCGCAGGCTGTGACAGCTGTGGCGTGTGTCCTGCCGCCAAGCTCACGACGTGAGCTGAGATTTTCGTTGCCATCGCCTTCTGTAGATCCGGCTGAATCATGCGGTCCTGCTCGCTGATGATGTACCATGAAGGCTTCGTCTTCCAAGCCGCATTGCTCACTTCCTCCTCGAAATTCTTACCGCGCACGGGACCTTGCGTGGCCGCCATCAGCCGTGTTTCTTCCACCGGAAGATCCTGGGCAAGGTGGTTTGCGATCCCTTCAGAGCTGAGTGTCAGGAAGCCCTCTTTGTCCGCGATGATATGTGCGAAGCCTGAGGGAACCGGATAGTCCTTGGACAAACCTGCAACCGACTGTCCTTTCGACGGAGCGAATGCAGCGACATAAACCAGCGATTTGACGCGCTCATGCTGGCCAGCTTCCGTGATGACGACACCGCCCCAGGAGTGACCAACCAGAACGACGGGGCCGGTCTGCATGTCCAATGCGCGCCGTGTGGCTGCGACATCATCGGCCAGCGATGTAAGCGGGTTCTGTACGGAAACAACCTTCAATCCCTCCTTTTGAAGGAGTGGAATGACCTTGTTCCATGCCGATCCATCGGCAAACGCGCCATGCACAAGCACAACGACAGGTTTTTCGACCTCCGCCGCACCGGTGGGGGCTGCGTTTGAAGCCAATGCCGAGCTGCCCAGAACGGCGGCCACGACTGCTTTTTTTGCGAATGATGACATCAAGTGCTCCTTTGAACTAGGCCCACCGCGGGCTGTGCGGAAGGCAACGCGATCAGATGGAAGGCACTTGTACATATGAAAATATTGGGGATAAATATCCGAATAGGATCATGATAGAAAACATTGAGTTTCAAATGGACAGACTGGCTTGCATGCATGTTTTTGTGAAAGCCGTTGAAACAGGTTCGATTTCGGCTGCCGCTGCGGAGCTTGGTTTGTCATCCCAATTGGCAGGGAAACAACTGAGAGCGCTGGAGCAGGATTTCGGCATTCAGCTGCTGAACCGTACCACGCGTAGGCAAAGCCTTACCGACGGTGGTCGCATATTCTATGACCATGCGAAGAACATCATAGCGGAGATGGAGGCAGCCGAGGCGCTGATTGCCGAGACCCGCCTGATCCCGAGAGGGCGACTTCGCGTCAGTGCGCCGATCACGTTCGGCAGTCACGCGCTCGCGCCTGAAATACCGGAATATTTAAAGCTGCATCCGGAAGTGTCCTTGGATCTTAGCCTGACCAATCGGACCGTAGACCTCGTAGAAGAGGGCTTCGATATTGCCTTCCGAACCGGAGAACTCCCGGATAGCCAATTGCTGGCAAGGGGGCTTGCGCCTCTTCGCTTGGTTTTGTGTGCCGCGCCCTCTTATCTGAGGTCGGCAGAAAAACTGACCAAACCGGAAGAACTGCAACAGCACGAATGCCTGGTGTTTTCACACACGTCACTTAGAACGCAATGGGTATTCGATGGACCGGGTGGTGTCATATCCGTCCCGATCGCCGGCAGATTTTCGACCGATAGCGGCGAAGCGCTACGCGCCGCTGCTGTCGCCGGTATGGGGGTATTGCTGCAGCCGCATGAGCTGATAGTCGCAGAGATCAAAGCCGGGCGCCTGGTGAGGCTCTTGCCAGAGTATGAACCGCCCGCCCGTCCGCTCCACGCGCTCTATGCGCCCGACAGGCGAATGACACCGAAGCTGCGAAGCTTTCTGGATTTTGCCGTTCGGAAGTTCGGGGTGCAGTAGCCGAACGCTTAAACATGCTGTGTGGTTGCTCATAACCTCACATCGCCGCTGATTATTCCATGAGCGTCAACGCGCTGCCGGGCGCAGCGTGACGGTCCTGGCCGAACGTTCGGTAGCCCTCAACCTGTACTGCGAAGTATCAAGAAGTTCCCGAATTTGAGACGGACGGTGTTTGTAATAGCATCGCCGGCGGTTCATATCCCATCGAGGGCGATTAAGATTTGCCGTTTTCGCAGGTGAGGTACTCGCTGTACAAGGTCGCATTCGTGATGCGATCCGCTGGCGCAACGCTGGTGTCACGCTGGAAGCTTTGCATTTGCATGGATGCTGCGCCTCGGCGGTTCCGTTCTTCAGTGCTTGGTTTCGTTTTCGACTCTGGGACGCGTGGGTGGAAAACACATGCAAACGCACAGGCCTGGCTTGTTGTCTTCGAGCGTAACGGGCGCACCATGGAGGTCGGCGATTGCCTTGACCAGGCTAAGCCCCAGCCCATTACCTGGCGTCGTCCGGCTCTTGTCCAAACGATAAAGCCGCCGGAACACCAGTTCGCGTTCCTCTTCGGGAATACCGTTGCCGCTATCGGCCACGCAGGCGTGATAATGTTGCTCCCCAGGCGTCAGCGATAGGGTAATGGTCGTTCCGGGCGGGCAGTGGGTGATTGCGTTTTCGACAAGATTGACGAAGAGCTGTGTAAGCAATTCCCGATCGCCGTCTATGGGCCAGGGGCGGGAAGCCAAAGGCTTCAATGCCAAGCATTGCCCGGCGTCTTCGGCAACGTCAGCGTAGATTTCTGCAACCGACGCCATGATGGCTCCCAGATCGACCGGTTTGAAACGCGTCTTTCGGGCGCCAGCCTCGATCTGCGAGATGCGGAGCAGGGCTTCGAAGGTAGCGTTGATTCTGGTTGTTTCGTCGCTGGCGTCGAGAAGCAGGTCCTCCACATTTTCGGACCGCTCCAGGCGCTGCAGCGCCCGTTCAATGGTGAATCCGAGCCGGTTGAGGGGAGTCTTCAGATCGTGCGCGATGTCCGTGCTGACCTGCCGCATTCCGTCAACAAGTGCGGAGAGCCGGCCAAGGGCCTGATTTATATGCATGGAAACGACGTCGATATCATCGCCATTGCCGCGGATCGGAATTCGTCGAGCCAGGTTGCCTGCCGAAACGTCGACCAGAGTTCGCTCGATCGCCTCAAGCCGGCGTTGCGTGCGCGTTGCCAGCACGGTTCCGCCGAGGACGATTGCCGCGACGATGATGACCGAGGCCCATGCGAAGCTCATGAGCGCGATCTGCTCGATCCGATCGGTTTCGCGGTAGCTTTGGCCGACGACCAGGGCGTTGCCGCCAACATTGCCGGCGACAAGGCGCAGCGGATCGTCATCGCCAAGTCCGAACAGGGTCGCGGCAACGGTCGAAAGGCCGGGCGTCACAGTTGCGGCGGGAACATTTCCGGCGAGCTTTGCTCCCTTGGCATCGAGTAAAAGGAAGACCTGATCTTCCGGGCGCTTAAGGACCGAATAGGTGTCGACCGCCGCGATGAGATCCTCCAGGTCGTTGGAGGAATAGGTCGAGGCCACAACCGAATAGGTGTCCTTGATGGACACGTCGAGCGATCTCGCCAGCTCGCGCTTCATCAGGCCGTAGGCGACGAAGCCAGCGACGAGGAAGGCGACGATGAAGAAAAGCCCGAACGATATTGCCAGCCTGAAGGGCGTGCTGCGCAGCAATCTATCGCGGCGCATGTATGCAATAGCCGGTGTTGCGGACCGTGTGGAGGAGGGGGACGTCGAACGGCTTGTCGATCTTTGCGCGCAGCCTGCTGATGTGGGTCTCCACGACGCTCGTCCTGGGATCGAAGTGGAAATCCCATACGCTTTCCAAAAGCATGGTGCGCGTCAGCACGCGGCCTTCGCCGCGCATGAGCGCCTCCAGCAAGGTGAATTCGCGCGGCTGCAGGTCGATGGCAATACCGCGTCTATGCACCTGGCGCTTTATCACGTCGAGCTCGAGATCGGCGACCCTGAGCACGGTCTTCCTGTCCTGGACCGGCGGCCGGCGTGCCAGGGCATTGACGCGTGCCAGAAGCTCGGAGAAGGCAAATGGCTTCGTCAGATAATCGTCTCCGCCTGCCTCAAGCCCTTCGACCCTGTCGTCTACGCCGCTGACCGACGTGAGGAACATTGCCGGTGTTTTGATCTTCGCCGCTCTTGCGGCCTTTACCAGAGAAAGGCCGTCGAGGCCTGGAAGCATCCGGTCGACCACCAGCACGTCATATTGTTCCCTGGTCGCCTGAAAGAGCGCATCGGTCCCGTCCTTGATGACGTCACAGACATGACCAGCTTCGGTAAGCCCGCGCGCGATGTAGTCGGCGGTCTTCCGATCATCTTCCACCACCAGGATCTTCATGGCCGTCCAGGCTCCGTCAATTCGCGATACGACTGCTGCCTAGACATGCCTTAAGAAGATGTCTGCAACCTGAACGGCGTCTTACAAATGCGTAAGCTAGCGGTCGTCACGCGGCGGCATTTCTTACGAAACGGTATTGTTCGGGCAAAGGCAGCGTAAGGACCGCCGCATAGAACTGGAGGCCTCGGTCGCATGTTCGGTGCGACCGGTGATCAATCAAGCGGCAGTCTGGCCGCCTATCGGAGCCTCCCTCATGACCAAGCGCAATGCCATCCGCCTCCTGAACGCTCTCCTGTTTTCCTGCGCTGTCACGCTGCCGGTTGCCGGTCATGCGGCCGCCGCCCGCCCGTGCGAAGATGTCCTCAAGGAGATGCGCACGGCGAAAGGATCCGCAAATCTGACGGCTGACGTCAAGACGAAGGTCGATGCGCTGGAGGCAAAGGCCGTCGAGCGCTGCAATGCGGACGACGACAAACGCGCCAACGCCTTTCTGCAACAGGCAATGGCGCTGATGGGCAAGTAAAGCGGGGTGTCTACCATGAGCTCACTGTCATATGCCCAAGGAGGCAATGTCCTCAATCGTGTTCCGCGGATCACCGGCGACTTCTGGTTGATTAAATTGCTCGCCGTCACGATGGGAGAGACGGCTGCCGATTATCTCGCCGTCAATATGGGATTCGGCCTGGCCGCGACATCCGCGATCATGACAACGGTGCTGATCGCCGCGCTTACCCTCCAGTTTCTGCAGCAGCGCTATGTACCTTGGGTCTATTGGACCGCCGTCGTCATGATCAGTGTTGTCGGAACGCTTTTGACCGACAATCTGACCGACAATCTGGGAGTGCCCCTTCAGGCCTCGACCATCGGCTTCACCATTGCCCTTGCACTCACCTTCTTCATCTGGTGGAAGATGGAAGGCACGCTGTCCATTCACTCGATCTTTACGGCAAGGCGCGAGGGATTCTACTGGCTGGCGATCCTCTTCACGTTTGCACTGGGCACGGCCGTCGGTGATCTGATCGCGGAAGTTTTTGGTCTCGGATACATCATGACCGGGCTGATCTTCCTTGGCATCATTGCCGTCATAGCGATCGGCCATTTCAATCTCGGCGTGAATGGCATTCTAGCATTCTGGCTGGCTTACATTTTCACGCGGCCACTCGGCGCGTCCCTGGGGGACCTCCTTTCCCAGCCGCTGGAATATGGCGGCCTGGGATTCGGAACGATCTATACGAGCGTCCTGTTTCTAGGTGCCATCATACTGACTGTCATGTACATGACAGTCACCTACGAGCCTGAAACTGCGTCGGAAACCGAGCAGGATCGCTTTTAGAACGAACTCGCGAACCGCGCCGTTGAAACAAACAGGCGAGGTTCATGTTGCTCGCCAAGGTCAGTAACTTCCGGCAGGAAAACCTTTTGACGCTTTCTATCCGCGTGCTTGTGGATTGTCGGAGGTTTTTCGGCCGGATTCTTGCATTTCACGAACGAGAGATTGTTCGTTTTCCTCTATATCTTCGTCCAGTGCCACCGGAAGACTAGACGTGGTTGCCCTGCATCGGGCAAGCCTGAAGATTCCCCGCCACAAAACATCCAAGCCTGCGCACTATGCTCTGCTGATTTTTATAGAAAAATCATAGCTTTATCTGGCCTTGGCTCAAATCTCCGTCGATGTCCGATTTGTAAGAATCCGGCAAAGCGCAGGGAAGGATCGTTGTTTAGATTTTACATGGTCGGCGACGCCGGCAGTGGCCGGTTAGGCCACGATATGCTTGTAAATCGAAGGAGTGAATTATGCTGAAGAGATATTTGGCGATCGGTGTCCTTGCGACATCGACCTTGGCGGCGGGAATGGCGCTTGCCCGTGATGAGACCGGAACCATCACCAATATCGATGCGAAGGCGGATCAGATCACGCTGTCCTCGGGAACAACAATCAAACTGCCAGAAAACATCGAAGTCGAGTCCTTCAAAGTCGGTGAGCGGGTTGCGGTCCATTATACTGTTCAGAAGTCCGGCGGCGCTCTCGCCTCGAAGGTGAGCCCCGCTAAATAGCAGGTGCTATCGGCTAGGCCACGACACATCGCGAGACGGGACTGGGTGATGTTAAAGCCCAGTCCTATCCGGGCGAGCCAGACTGCTAGAGCAGGTCCTGAACCACTGGAGAATGCCGTCACCGCGCCGCACAAAGTGAGGAAGAATCCGAAAGCGCCTCCGGGTCTTCGGGCTAGGGTAACCCGGATCCTGATATCGATAATCTGAAGATCAAGAGCCAGAATTTTGACTGATGCCGGAGGAAGACGAGCGAGCCAGCGGTTCGTCCCCCTTCAAGAGCAAATGGAAATTTGTATCAATCTACTGTTGCAAAGCGACATTTCAGTCGCGTAGCAATGCTCTGTCGCCGTTCGTCCTCGATCGCTCGATCAAGCATGCCCCATCTGCACTTCATGGTGAGTGTCCGCTGGCTTGTTCAGATCAGGATTATTCGCAAGCCGGAGCACAGCGCAACCGGAGCAGCTGACGAGACGGCGTCGGGGTTCAAACTCCATGACTTGAGCCTAAGAACGCTCGCTCTTGAAAAGCGGATGAACGCCTTGCGTTGAGTGGTTCTGCTGCAAAGATTTCGCTTTTGGAAATAGGGGCGACCGCGCCGAGCGCGCTAGCTGGATGCAGCGGCATCCTTTAGATGAAGTGCAAAGCCTGATGCCCCCGGCTCGCTCAGCTCCGAACGGAGTTGCATAGCTGGAATGTGATAATCCCCGCCATTTTGGCGCCGGTAAGGAATGGGATACGTTGTTTCGAGCGTTCGCATCCGGTCGCGTAGACTTTCTGCAGCGGCTTCGAAGCGGGCATCGTCGAAGCGATCGGTGCTGTACGTCACGAAGGGCGGTAGTACATCGTAGCCCGGATAATAGAGAATCCCGTGATTGATCGGAAACAGAAGATCGTCGATCGGCCCATTGATTCCCCGAGGAGCGTAGTGCTCTTCCCAACCACCCGCAGTTACGACCAGCATGGCTCGTCTGCCAACCAGGGTTCCCTCGCCGTAGCGATCACCCCAACGCTTGTCGCTGTGCTCGCCAACGCCATAGGCGAAGCCATATGCAAACACGCGGTCGACCCAGCCTTTCAGGATAGCGGGCATGGCGAACCACCAGAGCGGAAACTGCAGGATCAAGGTATCGGCCCAGAGCAGCTTTTCGATCTCCGCTTTGACGTCGTCCGTCAGCGTATCGCCGCTGAAAGCATGTTTGGAGGCGGCGACCGGTATGAGCCGCTCGTCAGGAGCCAAGGGTGGGAAGTCCGCACGGTCGATTTCGGATTTCCACCGCATGGCATGGAGATCGGAAATCCGAACCGTATGGCCGGCTGCTTCCAGCTCCTGGACCGCGACGTCACGTAACGATGCCGACAAGGATTTCGGTTCGGGGTGAGCAAATACGATGAGCACATTCATAATGGCACCTGCTTGTTGGAGAAAACTCTCCCTAAGCTAGGCCAAGTTCCACTCATGCGTTATACTGAAGGAATGGATAGGATAATGCCGAATAATGGATAGATCGGATGTCACACTCGAACGCATCCGCACCTTTGTCCGCGTCGCCGAACGCGGGAACCTGTCGGCTGTGGCGCGCGAGTTGAACATCGGCCAGTCCAGTGTCACGCGGCATGTGCGCGAGCTTGAAGAAGCCCTGGGCGTGGCGCTGTTGAGCCGCACGACCCGCCGTGTCATGCTCACCGAGGAAGGCAGCCTTTACTATGCCAACGCCATCCAAATCCTGCGCTTGTTGGAACAGGCAACCGACGAAGCGCGAAGCGCGCGGAATGTCTCTGCCGGCACGGTTCGCGTCTCTTGCACGGCAGCGCTCGGTGTCCGGCATGTCAGTCGATTGATCTTCGCTTTTCAGGATCGCCATCCGGATATCGCAGTCGATCTCAGCCTGACGGATGAGCGCGTTGATCTCATCCGCGAAGGCATGGACATCGCATTGCGCCTTGGTCCGCTCACCGATAGTTCCATGAAGCTGCGGGCGATCGGCCAAAGCCGGCGCGTCCTTGTCGCCTCTCCAGCCTATCTGGCTGGGCATGGCCGGCCGGCAACACCCGAGGAACTCAAGGACCATGAGGGTGTCCGCATGTCGAATATCGCCGGCAGCGAATCCCTCGTGCTCGAACGGGCGGGAGGCGCGCGGCACCTCGTGCCTTTCAGTGGGCATCTGCGTGTCGATCACGGGCTCGCCGCACGCGAAGCCTTTGCCGCGGGCCGCGGTTTTGGTCCTGCTCATATCTGGCTGGTGGACGACCTTCTCGCGGACGGTCGACTCGAGGCGATCCTGCCTGACTACACTCCATCGGCCGTACCGTTGAACATGCTTATCGCGCCCGAACGAACGAGCATCACGCGTGTCAGGTTGCTGGTGGAGTTTCTGGCCGAGGCGATGCTGTGGATCCCTGGCATAGAGCGGTCACGGGCGGGGAGTTAAACCGCCAGCCTGATGGATATTCTCAGCGACCTTGATCCAATTGGGAGCATTGAACGCCAATCACCGATGCCGATCTTGCCGGCTTCTCGTCGAACCGTCGTCGGGAGGCCGGAATTGTCCGCGGAAGGCTTCTGCCTGAGTGGCAGGCAAGTGCCTTATCCATACGTTGATGAAACAACACGACATCGGTTTCGGGGCTGTTCTGAACTGCCTTACCAGCCATAGCTGAAGGTCGCGCCAACGCCGTTATCCCCATCCTGGACCACGTCGGTTTCAGTGTTTCGACCATACTGGAAAATGCCATAGGCATTGTTGCTGCCGTTCTGCCGCAAGGTTGCGGAATGACCGTTGCCCCGTTGCTGGATGAAGCCGAGGTTGCCCTGGCCCGCCTGAGCGATGCCAGCCGCGTTGCCCCGGCCCAGCTGCCGGATGTCGGCGTCCTTCAGACCGCGGTAGAGCGAATAGACGCGCAGTCCGGTCGAAAAGAGATCGGCGTCCTCGGCATTATCCGGCGCGAGGTTGAACGAGATCCGGCCGCCGGCGTAGGCTGGCACAGACAAGGCTGCTTGCCCCAGGCTTCCGGCAAGAAGAGTGACGGTAAGGATCTTAAACAAGTTGCGGGTCATCCTGATCTCCATTTGCCGGCTGCCTTGGCCGATGATCAACTTTCGCATCTTTAAGCTGAACCTAGTCGGAATTGCCCGTTCAGTTGTCGTTCAGTCGTTTCGGCCTGATCGAAAGCAAAAGGGCGCCAGAAACCGGCGCCCTTTTAAAGGCATTGGCAGGGTGTGGAGGCCTGTTAGTTGCTGCCGGTCTGCTTCGTGCAGCTGAAGCTCTTGTCCCCGATCACGATATTCAGCGTTGCCTTGTATTCGGCTCCCTTGGAGTCGAGCGAGACGGAGCTGAGGATTGCCGGATGTCCGGCTGTGGCATCAAAATCGCCACTCTGGTTGATCGTTGAGCTTCCGCCGCCGCCTGCTTTTTCGACATGGAAGGTATAAGTCCCGCCAACATGCTTGTCGGCGTGGACGAGTGCATCCAGCCTCACCATACCTGCTCCAGGCGTTGCTTTGATTTCGCAAAGCTGCGCTTCGTCAGATTGGCTGGCAGTCGTCATTGCCGCAACGGCGCCGACGGGAAGCAGGACCAGCGCGAGAATCGCCATCAGGCGGCGTGGATGTTTGACGCTATTTGGCATGGGTCGTCTCCCCTAATGGTCTGTCGTTGCGATCTCGACCTTTTTCATATCATCGCGTTAGCCGCTTACGGGCAGGCCTGGACGAATGCCGCGACATTACCATTGCCGCCCTGGCTGACATTGGCGCTGCAGCCACGGCCAACCTGAACACCAGCCGCGATGTTGCCATTGCCGTCCTGGGTAAGGATGGTTGTGTGGTTGGAGCCAAACTGGCCGATGCCAGCTACGTTGCGGTCGCCGTTCTGATAGGTGGCGCCATAGTTATCATTACCTTCCTGGCCGACGGCCGACAGGTTATGACGACCATATTGATGGCCGATAATCCGGTTGTAGCCACCGTTCTGGTAGGTTCTGATCCTGTTTCCATACCCTTCCTGCGCGCCACCGGCAGAGTTCGACCAGCCATATTGTTCGATACGCACATCGTTGGCCATGGCGGGGGCTGCGGCGGTGAGGCCGACGAGAGCGACGAGTGCGGTTGCAATGAAAGACGTGCGGATCATGACTGTGTCTCCTCAGGCGGATAGGACCGCGGTTGAACGTCTTTCTTTTAGACACTGCCTTTGGAACGGAAGCTGAAGGCACCATTCAGTTGGGGTTCATTCGCGGAGATCGCTGCCCCTCTTCGCAATCAAAACGGAGGCAACTAAAGTAGTAACCCATAAATGCGGTAGGGATCCAAGCTTATTTTTCACTTGATTGACGCTGCAACTTAAACTTTTATGACTGTTGCGAGTTGGTTGTTGCTTGGGGAGGCGATATGGTCGATGTGCCAACTGGAACAGTCTATGATTATGTAAAGTTAGCAGCTGATAATCTTATATGGCCGTCGTTTGCACTAGGGGCCTGCATTTGGTTGGCGAGACATCCAGAGGTAATCGCACGAATTACGACATTGGATGTTTTTGGAGTAAAGCTTACCCTCGGTGAATTGAAGAAGACCGTAGACGCGAATGCACAGCGTATCGCGGAACTGGAAGAGGACGTTGAAAGCGGAAAGCGGATCTATAATGATTTGCTCGCCGAGGTCCAAGTCAACACGGCCGGCTCCGAAGCACTTTCGGATGCAAGGCGCGTGATCAAGACGGAGGCTCGCGCGGTAACAGATTTCGATCGCACCGCAAAGATCCTCAAGGGCGATGGAAGCCTGGATGAACTTTATGGTGCGGCGGTGCTCGTGCGAGAGCGGCTTCCGCTTGACCTATTTCCCGCGGTTCTTGATTGTCTGGATAGGCTTGCCAAGGATCCGAAGCTTGGTGGAGCTCGTCTGAATACGGTCTGGATGTTGACGAGTGCTGCCCATAGGATGCTGATCGCGTCCGTCCGCGACGGAGCCATTCCTTCCATATCGAGGGAGGATTTGACGCGAGCAGTAAGCGTTCTCGATGCTCTCGGTAGAAACAAAAGTGTGCTCGAAGATAGGCCGGACAAGCCTGAAAAGGGCATCAGGGGGCCGTTGAAGCATGCGAGAACCTGGGTTGCCAAGGGGCTTGCTCCAGCGCCTCCAAAGTAAGAGCTCATCGCAGCGCAAAGAGTCGATCGCCACCTTGGCGTTTGCTACCGAACCGGACAGTCTGGCAGCGAATTCCGACAAGCTTTGAATTTGGCGCGGCCCCGCACCTGCAAGGCAGCTGCGCCCCTAAAAATGGGGGACAACGTGCATCTGATCGTATTTTGTGATGGAACCTGGAACACTCCGGACCAAACCGAAGCTGGCTTGCCGGCTTCGACGAATGTTGTGAAGCTTCGCAACGCTCTGGCAGCCGAGGATAAGGGCGGCGAGGAGCAGCGGGTCTACTACCATCCCGGCGTCGGTACCGACGGCGGCTGGTGGGACCGTATCGCTGGAGGCGGACTTGGCGAGGGGCTCGATAACAATATCATGAGCGGCTATAACTGGCTCGCGCGCAATTATGAAGTTGGTGCCAAGATCTGGCTTTTTGGTTTTAGTCGCGGCGCCTTCACGGTCCGCAGTCTTGGCGGCATGATTTCGCGCTGCGGCCTTCTCAAGACTGCCGGTATGGACGAAAAGACAATATGGGCTGCCGTTGAAGCGCTCTTTCAGAACTATCGTACACCGGAAGCGAGTGCAAAGCTTGTGAAGGCCACAAAGGCGATGCCGTTTCACGGCGTCAAGACGGGGGACGCAGCCAAGCAATCGATCCCGATCCACTTTATCGGCGTGTGGGACACAGTCGGCGCCCTTGGTGTGCCGAACGACATGGCACTGCTCAATCTCATTGATGATCCGGCCAAACACAGCTTTCACAATACAAGCCTCAGCCCGATCGTCGCAAATGCCCGTCACGCGATCGCCATCGACGAGATGCGTCAGAGCTTCACGCCGACGCTATGGACTAATGTCGATGATCGGCCGACGGTCAAGCAAATCTGGTTTCCCGGCGTGCATGGTGACGTCGGCGGCGGATACGGACGATGTGACCTCTCGGATGGCTCGCTAAAATGGATGATCGACGAGGTTCGAGGACTTGATCTGAATTTCAGGGAGAACATCGAGACGCAGCTTTCGCCATATCCGCTTGGTCAGCTTCATGACTCGGTGACAGGGGTATTCAAATTTCTGAAGACGCGGCCACGCGACGTTCCGCTCTTCTCCAGAAATAATGGCGTACTGCACGAGTCGGCGCTCGAGCGCCATGACAACCCTCCAATTGCGCAGGGCATCTATTGGAAAACAAGGGTTATTGAGCCAAAGGGTGAGGCGACCATCGATGTCTTCGCACGCGAACGGTGGAACCGTACCGGCCTGTATCTGAGGGCTGGCGTTCGTTACAAGTTCTCGGCAAGCGGCGAGTGGATGGATAGCAATATTACCTGTCCGCCAAGCGGAACGAAGGATGGAAAGTTTCATCTCGGCGAAGCCGTTCAGATAGCCTCTTCTCTTTGGGGGAAAGGCGAGCAGCTGCTTACGAAGCTGACCGGCAATCATCAGGTCGACTTCTGGTATACCAAGCGCGAGGAGCAATATCCCTGGTTCTCGTTGATTGGCGTGGTTGCCAATGGGTTCCTGCCCACTGAGAAGCCGGAGGACCAGCTGAACTATGCGCCGCATGAGGTCTTCGAAATCGGCGCGGGGGCTTATTTTACGCCTAAGAGCAGCGGCTATCTCTATGCCTTCGCAAATGACGCCTGGCAGACTTATGACAACAACCGGGGCAGCGTAAAGTTGACCGTGAGTTGCGCCTGAAGCCTGTTTGCGTTGACCCTGCGAAATGGACGAGGTCAGGTTTGGCGTGTCATGTTCGACTTTCGCTTGGCGTAACGGCCCGGACAATCATCGAATTTATATCCGATTATCTTCCGCCAACCAGATCCAGACGATCGAGACCGCCGGCTTCGGGACATATGCTTCGTAAGAATTGGAAGCGCACCAGCGCAAGGCCCCGGGAGAGGACAGCGCAAATGCCATCCCGCTCATTGCGATGATCGAGGTTTGCGATTGCCGCGATCTTAGGCCCGTTGATCTACAGTCGCTTCAACCGTCGTGGCTGCTTCGCTCTCGATCTTGGACTGTTCCTTAAGCGTTTCGATGAAATCCGCCAACGGATGAATCGATGGGGTTGTTGCTAGGAGTGGTTCGAGGGCCGCAGCGATTGCCCGGCAATTATCTGCTGAAAGAGGCCGAAGGTTTGACACGACCTTGTTATAGGCGGGTGTCCCCCGCGAAGCGAAGGAGCGATTGATGATGAATTGTTCCAATTCCCCATCAAGTCGTTCCACAAACAACGCAAGTGATCCTCCGTCGGCAGCTGCAGCGCTGTCAGAGATCGATTTGAACATATATCCTCCATTCATTCATCGTTGTGGTAAATTACCGCATCGATATCCTGCAGCCAAATGCGCAGAGCTTCTGGCTGCAAATACCGATACTTATGGATCACGAGGGCCGAGCCGATATGGAACTTGTTTCAATGATCAGTTTGATTGTGGCTGGCGTTATCTCCGGTCTGGCGCTGATCATAGGTGTCATCTATTTTTGTATCCTCCGCGGGGAGCGGGCGCAGGTGCGGCCCATGATTTCGCAAGAAGGCTCGTTGACCGGCCTCCAGTTCGAGCGCACCGAAGGCGGAGCGTGGCCAACATCGCACGGCGACGGAGCGCATCATTGAATAGGCGTTTCCTTTGAAGCCGACGCATGATCTCACGGAGCAGGCGAAAGCCGCGATAAGAGATGCATTTGCCGGCGTCACTTTGGGCAATGGCATTGGTCTTACTGAGGCGCAAGCGCTTGACGACTATGCGAACAATGCGGTCCGTGCAGCATGTCGGGCGAATGATGAGAAGAATGATTGGACCGCAATCACGGCAGAGATTCTGAACAGGCACTCCAGCAGCCCGTCTTTTTTCCATGCAGAAGGGATGCGATTTCATCTACCCGCATATCTGATTGCCGATCTCGATAATGCCTACAAACACGAATTCGCATACCACTTGTGCGGGCCTTCAGAGAAGTTTTCGCTTCTTACTCGGCTTCGACGAAGTTCTGTGGAATTGTACTTGCGCGCAATTTGCGAGAGGGGAAATATGGTTTCCTATCAGCATGATGTAAAAAGGGCGCTGGAAGAGTGGGCGGCGTTTTGAATTCGACAGCAATCCGCTCGTCTTACACGCGAAATCGTTGCTGCCCGTGCGTCAGCCTGTTTGCTGCTGACGGTTGTCAGTCACGTTGGCGAGTTTTACGCTGTAGCGGAAGGTTGTCGACTGCTTCAAGGTCTCGATTAATCGCCGGATAAGCTGCAGCATATCTGCCTAACTTCGTGGCAACGAACTCAGGTTTTCAGGAGACCCTGCGGAAGGCTGATTCCGGCGAACCGTGAAATCAGAATTGAATTGGTTTCAAGAGCTTGACGAGGTGCTGAGCGAATTACTATCGCCGAGGCAAGCACCGAGATTATCGGCGAGATACTGGCGAAGGCGGGCGATGGCCGGTTCGTTCCATCTGCTCTTGGAGGCATGGAAATAATAGGAGTCCAGGTACCCTTGCGCCTGACGCGGGGCCTTTGTGCTCTTTCGAAGACTCATCCGCTTGTTTGAAGCCGTATTAGCTTGGTGTTAGTCCGGCGAGGCTCCAGTTCCCGCAGCGCAGCCATTGATGTTCGTTTTTCATCAATGAAAAATACCCTGCGGATTTGGCTGTTTATCATCCGGGCATCTTTCCCTATTTTCCACCTGCAATGGCAGACAATGGTGGAGCATGACATGCTGACAAACGCCGATACGGCTACCACAATAGCTCTCTGGGACGGCCGCGAGATTCCGCGCTTGGGCATGGGATGTTGGGCGATCGGCGGCCCGTTCTATGCCGGCGACGTACCACTTGGCTGGGGCGAGGTCGATGACGATGAATCGATTCGTGCCATCGAGCGGGCAGTCGATCTTGGTATTCGCTTCTTCGATACCGCCTCGAATTATGGGGCTGGGCATTCCGAAGAGGTGGTAGGCAGGGCGATCGGCAATCGAGATGACGTTGTGATCGCCACCAAATTCGGTTTCGCGACGGACGAGAAGACCAAGCAAGCGACGGGCGCCTTTGCCGATCCTGCGTTTATACGGCAGTCCGCTGAGACGTCACTGCGTCGCCTGCGCCGCGATCGTCTGAATCTGCTGCAATTCCATCTTAACGATTTTGCGCTCGAAGCGTCCGACGAGGTATTCGAGACACTCGAAACGCTCAGGGCCGAAGGCAAGATCGACGCTTTTGGCTGGAGCACGGATCATCCGGATCGTGCCGCACGTCATGCGCGTCGGGCAGGCTTCGTGTCCATCCAGCATACGATGAACGTTTTCGAGCCGGTTCAGGCGATAATCGATGTCATCGAGCGTAATGATCTGATTTCCATCAATCGTGGTCCGCTCGCCATGGGGCTGCTCAGCGGCAAATTCACGCCTGACAAGGCCGTCGGCGAGAAGGATGTGCGTGGCGCAAGTCTCGATTGGATGATCTACTTCAAGGACGGTAGGATCGCTCCTGAATTTGCCGCTCGCCTGGAGGCGATCCGCAATCTGCTGACTGAAGATGGCCGCACGCTCACGCAGGGTGCGCTTGCCTGGCTGTGGGCGCGCTCGCCACGCACACTGCCAATTCCCGGCTTCCGCACGGTTGCCCAGGTCGAGGAGAATGCTGGTGCGCTCGCGAAGGGGCCGTTGCAAGCAGACGTAATGGCGAAAATCGATCAAACGTTGGCGGGTCTCCAACTGCCACTCAGCAGATAGGGCGGCGGAGCTGTATGTATCAAGTTCTTGGGGGCTCTTTCTTGTGAAGTTAGGAGAGCCGGATCGGTGGAGAAATCAACCGGTTGACTGTGAAGGTGCCGGATCGATGGCGGGATCTGGTAATAATTGAGAATGGATGCCGGCCGCTATCGTTGAAACACGGTGCATCACTCTTCAGGCGGGTTCGCCGCCAGTTCGCCCACAACGACCTCTCGCAGTCCCTGTCGCAATGTTGCGACATTCTGGGCGCCGTTCAAATGTTCGAATTCCCGCTGTGCTTGTTGCCAAAGCGGGGCTGCTTTCTCGTGGAGGTGCCTGCCTTCATCCGTCAATTCCACGAGACGAAAACGGCCATCAGCAGGCGATGGTTTTATCGCCACGTAGCCGTCGCGCTCCAGGAAGCCCACCATCTTTCCCATCGCCGTCCGCTCGATATCGAGTCGTTCGGCCAGAACGTTGACCGCAGCACTGCCAACCTCAGCGAGGGCCGCCAATGTCAGGAATTGCGTAATACGCAGACCAGCAGGTTCAAGATGACTGTCGTAGAACCGGGAAATCTGTCGGCTGGCTTTTCTCGCGGCAAAGCAGTTGCATTGATCTATTCCGAGCGGTTGACCTGCTGACAACATCTCTTTTCCTTTCAATTTTCCGCCCATTAGGGCCATAACGGGCCAGCCGAAGGAACCTCGTCCGTTATGGCTTTCGGTAAACTGCCACGCTTGCCATTTCCAGCGCTTAGATCAACCCTGCTGGCGGCATGATATAGCCGGGCAACTCGGCAGCAAGCGTGCTCTTCAGCAGCGCGGTGCCCTCGTCGGCCATGATCTCGCTCTTGCCCGCGGCAAGTGCGTCATAGGTCTTGCGGACCACATCCTGCGGGCTGGATTTCGGCACGTCGATGCCGTTGGTCAAGTCCGTATCCACGAATCCGACATGCAGCCCGAGGACCTCGATGCCGCGGTCGCGAAGATGAAAGCGAAGCTGGTTCGTGTAGCTCCACGCGGCTGCCTTCGACGCGGCATAGGGCGTGAGATAGGGGCGCGGCAGCCACACGATGTCGGACAGAACATTGATGATGCCGGCACGGGGCTTGGACGACAGGATCTGCTCAAAGGCCTGCGTGACGCGAGCCACGCCATAATAGTTGATATCGAACAGCTGCTTGGACTGTGCTTCGAAATCGCGGGCAAGTGGCCCGTCGATCAAGGCTGCGGTGCCGGCGTTGTTTATCAGCAGCGTCGTATCCCTCGCGATTTCGGCAGCGGCGGTAATCGATGCGGTATCCGTGACATCGATCCTGACTGGTATGATGCCAGGCTCCTCGAAGCCGTTCGGGTTGCGCATGCCCGCGTAAATTTTCGCGGCCCCACGGTTGCGCGCCTCTCGTGCGAAAGCTAGGCCGAGGCCGCGATTGGCTCCCGTAATGAAGACGGTGGCGTTGGTGATATCCATGACGCATTATCTTTCCTAAAGCCGCGGGTCAGGACACCAAGTCCCGTGCCGCCCGCGAAGGTTGGGTTCAAAGAAAAAGATCTTCCGATAGCTGGTCTGACAGTGCCTCTCGCAGATGGGTCGCAAGTGATAATAGCGGACCAATCGGGCTCATTCGCACGCTCACATGGGGTACGGTTCCATCCGCATTGTGGTCGACGACGACAACGGCGCTCAGGCTCTCTCCGGTCGTCAGAACCGCCTCGTATTCGAGAAACAGTCGCGAACCGACGGTTTCAAGAAATGTAGGTTTCTGCGACGCGTAGAAGGTTCCGACCGTGTCGACGACCAGGCGGATCGCCTCGCGTCCTTTAATGGCGCCGCGCAGCACCGAACTGGTCAATTCAGCCTTCTCGGTGAGGTCATCGAGAAAGGGGTGACGTGCATCTTTCAAACTTGACATGGTTTAACCTCCAGCTTGCCTTCACGATGCTTTCGCGAAGACGGCACGATTGTTGACGATGAACTCCTGGACCGAGAGTGCTGGCTTGCCGGTGATCTTCTCCACAGCATCGCTGGCGCCTGAGAAGATGCCGTCGCGATAGTTCTGAGCGACTTCAACCAGATGCTGCACAAGGAAAGGAGGGAATTTATAGAGATTTTCCATCTTGTCCTTGAAGACTTCGATCGAGGTCGGCGCGTATTCGATCCTGGCGCCAAGCACATCGCTCATCGCGGCAGCGATTTCGGTGTGATTCAGTTCGATCGGGCCGGTGAGCGTGTAGGTCTTGCCTCCATGGCTTTCCGGATTGGCCAGTATATGGGCGATGACACGGCCCTGGTCGTCGGTCGCGATCGGCGCGTGACGGCCATTCTCGAACGGAAACTCGATCTTCCTCGTGGCCGATATCTCCTTGGCAAAATGCGGATAAACAAGCCAGTCAGCGAAGAAGGTCGGGCGAAGATGCGTTGTCGGGACACCGGACCAGTCGAAGACCCGTTCGGAAACCCAATGATCCTGTGCCGCGTGGCTTGCCGATTCACGACGTGCCGAAATCTGCGACATGTTGACGATTGCCTCGACGCCCGCTTCCTTTGCCGCCTGCGCGAAGTAAGCGGCGGCCCCGATGATCCCTGGTGCGATGGGATGAAGAAAATAGGCTGATCGGACGCCTTCCATGGCGGCTCGAATATCGTCTATATCAGTGAAGTCTCCAACGGCGATATCGACACCGCGCTGCCTCAGCGCCGCCGCCCGCTCGTTATCCGAACGCACATAGGCGCGTACTGACTTCCCCATCTTCAGTAATTCATCGATCGCGGCGCCTCCGGTCCGTCCGGTCGCGCCGCTGACGAGAATGGTTGCTTCGCTCATGGTCTGTTCCTTTCCTGTTTGGGAGCGTTTACTTTCCAAACGATATAGGAGCATATGCTCTTATATTCAAGAGAGCATATGCTCCTAATGTGATCGCGCGTTCATTTATGACTTTGCGCGGTCTCCCCACGAGCGATGCATCCTTGGCGATATCTCGCCCGGCAGGTCGCTCGAAGAACGATTATTCGCGGAGGAAGGCCAGGATATCGGAATTCAATTCCTCCGCATTGACGGTCAACAAGCCATGCGAATAACCGGAATAGACCTTGAGGCGACCATGCTTGAGCAGCTTCACCGAGAGCGGGGCGGAATCCTCATAGGGGACGATCTGGTCGTCTGTGCCGTGCAGCACCAGCGTCGGCACGTCGATCGTCTTGAGGTCCGTGGTGAAATCCGTCTCCGAAAACGCTTTGATACAATCGTAATGCGCTTTCGCTCCGCCCATCATACCCTGACGCCACCAGTTATCGACGACGCCAGGGATAGATTTGGAGCCGGGCCGATTGAAGCCGTAAAAGGGGCCGCTTGGCAGATCGCGGTAGAGCTGTGCGCGGTTGGCCGCCAATGCAGTGCGTATGCCATCGAACACGCTAAGAGGCAGTCCGCCCGGGTTGCTTTCTGTCTTCACCATGATTGGGGGAACGGCACCAGCCAGCACCGCCTTCGCAACACGCCCCCTGCCATGACGGGCAACGTATCGCGCCACTTCTCCTCCGCCGGTCGAATGACCGATGTGGATCGCATCCCGAAGGTCGAGGGCCTCGACGAGTTCCGCGACATCGGTAGCGTAGGTGTCCATATCGTTTCCACTATCCGTCTGTGTGGAGCGGCCATGACCTCTCCGGTCATGGGCGATCACCCGATAGCCCTTGTCGAGAAAGAAGATGAGCTGCGCATCCCAATCATCCGCCGACAAGGGCCATCCGTGGTGGAAAACGAGCGGTTGGCCTGTTCCCCAATCCTTGAAGAAGAGTTCGGTACCGTCCCTTAGTTTAAGAATACCCATGTTAATCTCCGTTCGTGTGCCTCGGTGGTCGATGATTTGTGATTGCGAGAATCCTGCGGCAAGCAGCCCGCCGGATCCGGCTCAGGCTTGCCAGGGCGAGCGGCGAATGACGCTGCAGAAGTTGCCAGGATGAAAGCTGTGATCCTTATCGGCGACGACGTCGGCTTTGACGTTGCCGAAGGTTGTTTCCGGTTTGTGTTTGATGCCGTCGTAGAAGGCCTGGATGATGTCCTCCTTGAAGTGGATCGTGCGGGGGTGCGCTTTCACGACAGCTTCGCGCTGGACATCGGAAAACTCCTGATAGGTCAGGCCAAGGACATCCATCTCGACGCCGGCGGTCACAAGGGCGACAACAGGATGCATGAACTCGGGAATACCGGGCGTCGTGTGCAGGGCAATCGCGGCCCAAACCAGATCGATCTCCGCCTCGGAGATGCCGCGGCCTTTGAGGAAGTCACGGGCGACATCGGCGCCATCGACCTCGAAGCGCTTGTTGGGACTGCTGTGTTCGTGCAGTAGCCCCATGTCGTGAAACATCGCTCCGGCATAGAGGAGTTCGCGATCAAATTTCAGACCGCGCCTCACGCCCGAGAGTGCCCCGAAGTAGTAGACTCGGCTCGAGTGATGAAAGAGGAGCGGCGGGGCTGTGGTGCGAACCAGCTCCGTGATCTCCTTCGCGAGCTTGCTGTCCGGGATCGAAACACCTTCGACATTGAACGACATGCGCGGTCACCTCTCGGTTGGCGGTTCAGACGTCTTGGTCATGGCCTAGTGTGCGGCGACTCTTTCGGGACAGTCGGTTCCACTGCTGGCTGCGGATGCCTGCACTCGTCAAATGGTAGAGATGTGATGGGATGAGGTCTGGTAGGAAGGCGCCCGAGTTGGTATCAATCAACCGAGATCGTTTTTGATCTCAATTGATGGCTCGCATTTCCTTTGCGCGGCAATGCGCAGGGAACAGGATCAGGAAAATTCCAAGAGAATCTTGACCGCATGGGAGGTTCGCGTGCTCGCCGATCGGGTGTCCTTCGCCATTAGCAAGGGATACAGAATCCCGCCGCCTCCGACCGTCGCCGCTCGGATTGCTGGCGCGTCGGAAATTGCGTTCTCGCACTTCAAGAACTTGGAGCCTCAGCGTGGCCTTTCCATGCCATCTCCTCGCGAGGAGGCTTTCGTCTTCAATATCCCGTTAGCGCCGGCCCGCTATCCGATCGTCTCTATCGATGGAAGGCGACAATCCGTCGTTCAGGATCCGGGAAAAGCCTATCTATTTGACTTAACCTCGAGAAACGAAGTTAGCCTGGAGGCAAGTTATGACAGCATACGCATTCATCTGCCGCAAACCACCATCGACTGCATGGCCTATGAGAGGGGCCTTCCCCGAGTTGGAGGTCTCCGGGCCGATTGCCTCGGACAAGACGACGTCGTCCTTTACCGCCTCGCGCTAACGGTATTGCCTGCCATACTCAATTCAGTGCAGGTCACCACAGCATTTATGGAGTACATTGCTTTAGCGTTGCATGATCACGTCATCTATACTTATGGCAATATTCGGAGAAGCGCCAGCACGACGGGCGGGCTGACACCTTGGCAGACCCGCCGCGCTTGCGACTTCATCGAGGCGAATCTCGCTGCCGATCCTTCCATTGCTGAGCTTAGTCGGGAGTGCGGTATCTCCGCGAGCTATTTTGCACGCGCCTTTCGCGTCACGTTCGGTATGACGCCTCACCAGTGGATCACAAGAAGGAGGATCGAGCTGGCAAAGTCGTTAATGGCGCAGACTACGGAAAGCCTCGCCGAGATCGCCGTCATGTGCGGGTTCGTTGATCAAAGTCATTTGGGGCGGCATTTCCTCAGGCTGGAGAGCATCAGTCCCGCCCAGTGGCGCCGGCGGCGGCACCCTGAATAGGGTTTCATTCGGCAATCGACACATCGAAGGTTCCGCCACCCAGATCGAAGACCAAGAACCGGCTTTCATCCTCACGCCTTTGAAGCCCGTAGGCGAGGGCGGCTGCCGTGGGTTCATTGATCAGGCGCTCGACTTTCAGACCGGCCAGTTCCGCGGCCGCTCGGGTTGCGTGGCGTTGACCATTGGAAAAATATGCCGGCACGGAAATAACCGCCTTCGTCGGTTTTTCGCCGGTTGCCGCTTCAGCATCGGCAAGCAGGCTGCGCAAAGCAAAGGATGACAGTTCCTCCGGGCGGAATACACGCCCGCCCAGCTTGGTTTCCCGCGGCGCGCCCATGTAGCGCTTAAACGCAGCAGCGCTGAGATTCAGGTGACTGACGAGGCGGTCGCGCGCCGCGTGGCCGACGACACTCCACCTTCAGCCAGCGAACTGCAGAAAGTGTCAGCACGCTGCCGGATGAATTCGGGAGCAGTACCGATTTGCCGTTTTCGCAACGGCCTATCAAAGAATTCGTCATGCCGAGGTCAATGCCAATGATCATGGAATGTCGTCAATCAAGATTGCGTTCCAGTGCGATATAGGGAGCGTTTACAACCTTGGAATAGTGAGGTTCAGCATGCCTGACTGATATTGCAATCGGAGTGGGCCAAGGTGACAGATCAATGGTTTGCGGTGTCCGGGTGCGTTTCTGGCGGCGATAAATCTGTGGGTCAGCGTCAGTATGGCAATGTCACCAGAGGCAATTACAACTTTCGTCGAAACGCCCGTAGCGTCCATGGATTACGACAAGGCGGTCAGTCCATGTCGGTGTTTTTCCCGCCTTTGAATGGATAAGGCAAGCCATACCGATCGCGGATCGTCTTGTTGTCATAGGTCGTCCTGTAAACGCCGCGCTCCTGAAGAAGCGGAATGACGTTGGCGACGAACTCTTCGATATCGTCGGGCGCTCGTGGCGGCTGCAACGTGTAGCCATCCACCGTACCGTCGGCCCAAAGGTCTATGATGGCATCGGCGACCTCCTCCGGCGTGCCGAGCACGAGGCGATGGTGCCCTTCGGAACGGCGCACCGCTTGGCGCGCCGTCAGCTTTTCGTGAGACAGAAGGTCCGATAGTCCCAGACCCATGCCGACGGCCTGGATGCGATTGGGATCGGGGATGAAGCGCTCAGGATCCAGAACCGCATCCGGATCGAAGCCATCGGGATCGATGCCGTTATCCCTAATGAAGCGGGCAATCAGGCCGTCCTCCGAGCCTGTACCGCTAAAGAGCTCATGCTTGCGCAGGGCTTCCTCGCGGCTCTTTCCCAGAATGGTCACCAGTCCGGGAACGATGCGTATTCCGGAAGGATCACGCCCGAGAACCATGGCCCGATCCTTGACCTTCCTGCCAAAAGCTTGGCCTGCGGGCCGAGAGAGAATGTTGCAGTAGATGATCTCGCCATGGCGGGCCGCTAGATCGATGCCGCCCTCGGAGGCGCCCGCCTGTGCGATCACCGGATGACCCTGTGGTCCGACAGGGACGTTCAGCGGTCCTTGCACAGTAAAATAATCACCGGAATGGTCGATCGCCTGTGCGCTTGCCGCGTCCCAGAAGCGATTTTCCGGGACGTCACCTTCGCGTGCCGGGTCCCAGCTCGACCAGAGCTTCTTGGCGACATCGAGGAATTCGGACGCCTTCGCATAGCGCTCGCTGCGTGGCGGCAAAGGTTCCGCGCCGAAATTGGCGGCAACATTCGGATTGAAGGAGGACACGATGTTGATGATCATGCGCCCGCCCGAAATGATATCGGCGGACTGTGTGCGCCTGGCAAGATTATAGGGTGAGTTATAGGTGGACGACATCGTCGCAACGAAGCCGATATCCGGCACCTGCGCTGCCAGCGCGGTGCACAGGATCAAGGGATCGATCGTATGAAAGGGACGACCATTCGGATCGGTCATCAAGGCGGGATGATCCGAGAAGAAGACCGCGTCGAACAAGCCTTTATGTGCCAGCTCCGTCAGCCGGCGATAGTAGTCGGGGTTGTTGATGTCATGGCGGTCGCCGGTGCGATAGCGCCAGGCATTGGCGAGGTAACCTGTCGTGTTGACGCCGACATTGAGATGGAGCTGTCGTTTCGTGGTCGTCATGCGGCTGCGCCTTTTGTTCCGTGAGGGCGATGCACGCTAGTTCGCGCGGGCAGTTCCCTACAGAATTTATAGACTAATATCGTTCAAGCCGGGGAAAATAATTTCCGTCGATCGCAAGACGAGTGGGCGCCTGCATCATTCTGCGTCGCAAATATCGAATATCCGGGCACGGGAAGGATTGCTTTCGCAGCGCGCTAGAAAAACTGACTTTGGATCTCGTGGTTTCGTGGCGATCATTTTCGCGACGGGTCATCGTGCCCACAACGCCAATTTCGGAGCGAGCAAATGTCGATCAATCGCCGTCACTTCAACCAATTGCTGCTCCTGGGAGGCGCGGGCCTCGCCTTCGGCGGCATTCCGTCATGGGCAGGCGCCGCGGAGACGCCGGTGAGCGGCGGAACCCTGAACTGGGCTTACTATCCCGATCCTACAGCACTGATCGCGATCAACACGTCCTCAGGCACGGGACAGGCGATCGGACCGAAAATCAACGAGGGCCTTCTGGATTTCGACTATGACCTCAACCCAACGGCGCTGCTGGCCACATCGTGGAAGGCGAGCGATGATGGTCTGCGCTATACTTTCACGCTGCGCAAGGGCGTCAAATGGCATGATGGCAAGGACTTCACCTCCGAGGATGTCAAGTTCACCATCTTTCGCCTGAAGGAAGCGCATCCGCGCGGGCGCATCACCTTCCAGAACGTGACATCGGTCGAAACGCCCGATCCCCTGACGGCCGTCATTGTTCTTTCCAAGCCGGCCCCTTACCTGATTTCGGCGCTCGGCAGTTCGGAATCGCCGATCGTGCCGAAGCATGTGTACGAGACCTTCAAACCGACCGAGCAGCCGACCCTTGCGCAGACGATCGGCACAGGTCCCTTCATCCTCAAGGAGTGGGTGCCAGGCAGCCACCTGATCTTCGACCGAAATCCCGATTATTGGGATGCGCCGAAGCCGTATCTCGACCGCGTTGTCCTGCGCGTCATTCTCGATCCGGCGGCAAGGGCTGCGGCGCTCGAGACGCGGGAGATCGATATCGGCGCGAATCCCGTACCGCTATCGGATATCGAGCGGTTGAAGGCCAATACAAACCTTGTCGTCGATACCACGACCTACGCCTATTCCGGGCCGCAGCAGCAGCTGTTCTTTAACTATGAGAACGAGATCTTGAAGAAGAAGGATGTACGGCTGGCGATCGCGCATGCGATCGATCTGCAGAAGCTCGTGGATATTGCCCTGTTCGGCTATGCGCAGGTTTCGCCGAGTCCGATCAGCACCGCTTTGCCGAAATGGTATGATCCGAGCATCAAGGCGCGCGAACCCGACCCAAAGCTTGCCAACAAGCTGCTCGACGATGCCGGCTATCCGCGCGGCGCAAACGGCACACGTTTCAAGCTGCGTCTTGCCTATAACTCTTTTCTCCAGCCCTCCTATGCCGATTTCATCAAGCAATCGCTTGCCGCGATCGGCATCGATGCCGAGATCCTGAAGCTCGATCTCGCCACTTTCCTGAAGACCGTTTACACGGATCGCGCCTGGGACCTGGTGATAGAATCCCTATCCAATACGTTCGATCCGACGCTCGGCGTGCAGCGCGCCTATTGGTCGAAGAACTTCAAGATCGGCCTGGTGTTCTCCAATGCCAGCCACTATTCCAATCCGGAGGTCGACGCTGTTCTTGAAGCTGCCGCCGTCGAGCCGGATGAGGACAAGCGCCGGCAGCTTTGGTACAAGTTCCAGCACATCATCCATGATGATATTGTGTCCGTCGATCTGGTGGCGGCAGGTGCGCAGATCGTTGCCAACAAGCGGGTGAAGAACTTCGCACCGGGAGCGCAGGGCATCAACAACAGCTTCGGCCAGATATGGCTGAGCCCGAACGCCTGAGAGGCCCGGAGAGTTCACGCGCCGCTATCAAAGAGCCGGCTTATACAAGCTGGCTCAATGCGTTTCTGGCTGCGATTGTGCGGATCATATGGCTTTGCGGCGCATGCGACCGGGCAGTGATTGCGTCGCGATGATGGCGCTCGAGCTGGAAGTCGCGATTGAGGCCGGGATTGCCGGCAAGTTCGAGTGCCAGGCTGGTAATGGCAACGGCATTGTCGATGACGACATGGCGGACATGCATGCCATCCATCCCCACTGACCTGCCGGCGTCGACATCCTCGCCCAGCGAGCGAAGCAACCGTGCATTTGTCGCAAGCCGTACCTCGATTTCACCCAGCCCGTCCTGGATGCGCGGCACGGTCGCGATCGGCGCGCCAAGGCTGGCGGGGGCGTGCTTGCTCACAAAGCCAAGAACGCGATTGCGTGCTGATGTCGCGACGCCATGATAGACCGCGCCCAGCAAGCCGAAGAAGAAGGCGGCTGCATGCTCGTCGCGGCGGATCGGTTCGCTGGCCGGCTGCGCCTCGATGAGATCGTCGAGCGGCACCGACACATCTTCGAGGATGATATCGTCGCTTGCCGTCGCGTGCATGCCGGCCGCATTCCAGCTCTTCTCGACGCGCAGGCCAGTAGCGTTCGTCGGCACCAGAAAGGAGGCAAGGCGCGGTTCCTGCTCGTCGGTGACGGCAAGAAGCGATACCCATTTAAGAATAGGGATGCCGGTCACATAGCTCTTATGACCCGTGATGCGCCAGCGATCGCCGTCGCGGCGCGCGACCGTTTCGGGCAGGGCGCCATGGGCCGGTGAGCCGATGCGCGGTTCGGCCTGGGCGTTGTTGATCAACGCCACACCCTGCCTGTTTGCCGATAGAACACGTTCAGCCAGATGCGGCGGCCATTTGCCGAAGCGGCGGATGGCAAAGTGTGAAGTGTAGTGCATGGCAAGCACCAGTGCGGTTGACGGTTCGCCGCGGGCGATCTCACTGATAACGGCCTGCGCCGACGTCAGGCCCTCGCCATGGCCGCCGAGATCTCGACCGCTGACAAGGCCAAGCAGGCCGGCATCGAACAGCTTGTCGAAGTTTTCGAACGGAAATGCACCGCTCGCATCATAATGGGCGGCGGTTTCGGCAAAATCGTCGGCAAGGCATTTGGCCTTGCCGACCAGATCGGTGATTGTGTCGGCCATCGTTGTTACAACATCAATCAGGCGACGGCACGTTCGGCAAAACTGTCGAGATGACGGCGGTCCACCCATTCGCCTATGTCAAAATCGCCGGCGAGAAAGCCGAAATCACGCAGGAAATTCTTGTAGTGCTCGACGGCGTCGACGAGTTCCGGTTCCAATCCCAGGCCGAGATGGCGATGGATTTCCGGGCCATTGGCGGCAAGGACCTGTTCCTCCGTCGCCCCGGATTCCCGCGCCACGAAGCGGCGGGTTTCTTCCGGATGCGCCTCTGCCCAGGTGCTTGCCTTGAAGATCGCCTCGATCAGCTTTCGCACGAGATCGGGGCGTTCGTCGGCCAGCAGGTCGTCGACGGTCAGCACGCGTGGCGAACCGGAATTGATGCGGATTTTCGGATCGGAATGGAAACCGAATTCGGCGACCTGGATGGCGCCGATGAGATTGGCGACGTTGATGCCAGCGGTTCCCTTGACATAAATGGCGTCCACTTCGCCGCGCAGCAGAGCGGCGATCTCCTCGCCATAGGCCTGTCTGCGCTTGAGACCGAAGAGGGAGGGACCTTCCTGGCTCGCGAGGACGGAGTCGGCAAGCGCGATCTCGACAATCTCGACATCGTTGATGGAGAGGCCTTCGAGCGAAAGGGCCGAGACGAGACCCTTGAGCGCGGTGGCGCGCATGAAGTCGACGATCCCTTCCGGGCGGCGGGCAATGCCGAAACGCCGACCCTTGAGATCCTTCGTCGTCCTGATACCGGTTTCCGGCAGCGTGATGATCGCCTGAAACTCATCCGTCCAGGTAATGCCGACGAGGCGGGTGCGGCGTCCTTCCGAGCGCGCGCGAATGGGCGGCACATTGCCGCCATGCCGGAAGGACCAGTCGAGCGTATGGTTGAAATGGCTCTGCCGGATGTTGCGATCCGGAGAGTCGATGATGGATTTCAGCGCGACACCTTCGGCACGAAAGCCATCTTCGAGATAGCCGAGTTGTGCCGCAAGTCCGACCGGTGTCGGAACGGGGCAACGCGTGTACCAGATTTCGGAAATTGCATTGCTGGTCATGACGTTCCTTTCAGTTGCGAAGGCCGGCCTGTTTCATCAGCGGCAGAACCTCGCTTCCGAAGAATTCGAGGTCGTCGCGGAAATCGAAGAAGCTGAGCTGAAGGCCGTCGATACCGGCTGCCTTCAGTTTGAGAAATTGATCGACCACCTGTTCGGGAGAGCCGATGACGCGGATATTGCCGCCGACGAAACGATAGGGGTCCTGCGGATCACGGCCCTTCCAGGCCTGGGCGTCGGAGTTCAGCGACTGGAAACCCTGCGGGGAGCGCTGATCGGCATGGGCGACGATCCGGTCCGCCAGCTCCCAAGCCTCTTTCTCGGTCGGCCGACAAATGACCATCGGATTGAGCAGGGTGCGCACGGTGCGTCCGACATCGGCGGCGGCATCCCTCACCCTCTTCGTATGGGCGGGCAGGGAGGCAAGAGCGCTGTCGATATCGGCGCCCGTCGGGCTGGTGATGAAGACGATATCGGAATAGCGGGCGGCGAAGGCGATGCCGGCATCCGAGCCGGTCGCGTTCACCAGGATCGGCCGGCCGAAATTCGGCTTCGGCGTGACGAAGCCGCCGCCGAGCTTCCAGCTGCTCTGACCCTCGAAGGAGTAGTTCTCGTCGTCGCTCCAAAGTCGCTGTACGACCTCGAGAAATTCGGCCGCAAGCGCATAGCGCTTGTCATGTTCGATGCGCTGCCAGCCGAACATTTCGTGCTCGATGGCCCGATGTCCGGTGACGACATTGATGCCCCACCGGCCGCCAGTGATGTGATCGAGCGTGGCGCCGAACTTGGCAAGGTGCAGCGGATGCCATGGCCCGTAAAGGACATGCATCGTGGAGATGAGCATGATCTTCTTCGTGAGGCCGGCGAGCGCCGCCGTCGAGACGAAACTGTCGAGTGCCTGGCCGTTGAAGACGCCGCCATAGCCGCCCTTGGGAAGCCATTGCGACAGTGCGAACACGAGATCGAAACCCAGCTCCTCCGCACGCAGCGTCAGCGCCTTATTATAGTCGAAGCGCCAGTCGGTGGAGCGTTCGAGCGTCGATTGCGTCCAGCCACCGGCCTGGATCGGCAGAAAGAGGCCGAGCAGCACGGGTTGTTTCAGCGCCTGCGACAGCGGGCTATCTGGAAAATCGGTCGGCGCGGCGAATTTCGGCAGACCCACGATGGAGCCGGGAGGGTGCTGGATGGACATGGCGTTCCGTGCTTTCGATGCTTCAGGCGGTCGCGACATAGGCGTAGGCAAGGCTGCCCGCTATGCCTTCGCCGCCGAGCGTATGATCGGCGATGCGCTTGTTGTAGATAGTCAGTTCCGGCTGACTGACGATGTCGAGAGCTGGCAGGTCCTCGACGAGGATCTCCTGGATTTGCCGCCATTGTTCGACCCGTTTTTTCGGGTCCACCTCGATGGCAGAGGCCTCTAGGAGAGCATCAACCTTCGGATTGCTATAGGCGGAGCCATTGGAGAAGGGCACGCCGGGCTTGAAGTTCTTGCTCCAGTAAAGCCGTTGCACGCCGACGGTCGGATCGAAGAGATTGCTCATTCCTTCATAGGCGAAATCGAAGTCGCGATCGGTGTAGATGCGCTTGGTATAGGTGGCGAAATCCTGGCTGCGCACAGTTACCTCGACACCGACCTTGGCAAGCGCCTGACGGATATATTCAGAGCCGCGGCTATAGGGTTCACCGCTCGGCACATAGTCGAGATTGAGGCGAAGGCGCACGCCATCCGAGCCGCGTGGATGACCGGCTTCATCCAGCAGCTTTTCTGCGGCGCTAAGGTCGATCGGATAGGTCTTCAGATCGGGGACATACCATTTCGCCAGGTTGGGGTTGATCGGGCCGGGGATAGGCTCGCCGTAGCCGTAGTTGATGGTATTGCGGATCACCTTGCGGTCGATGACATGGGCGAAGGCCCGTCGCACGCGAATATCCTTGAAGACCGGCTTCTCGAGATTGAATTCGATGCGGCTGACGCCATTGGCGTATTGATAGCCCCTTGTCTCGAAAGCGAGGCTGTCGAGGCTCTTGAAACGTTCGAGATCGCTCAAGGGGACGGGCGTTGATGGCGCCAGATCGATTTCGCCGGTTTCGATCGCGATGGAGCGGGCAGCGGCATCGGGGATGAAGCGGACGATCAGCTGATCGAGATAGGGGCGAGGCTGGTCCCAATAATCGGGATTGCGCTCATAGACGATGTGGCTGCCGCGTACCCATTCCTTGAACCTGAATGGTCCCGTGCCGACGGGCGCCAGATTGACCGGATTTTCGGCGATCTTCGTGCTCTCATAGAGATGCCGGGGAACGATCGGAGACTCCGACGCCGCGAGTGCAGTAATCAGGTAGGGCGCGGGCTTGGAAAGCACCAGAATTGCGGTCAGAGGATCGGGCGTTTCGATATCGACGAGATTGAGAAACGTGTTGCGCCCGCGTGGGTGAACGTCCTTGAGTGTCCTAATCGAAAAGGCAACATCGTCAGCCGTAAACGGCTTGCCATCATGCCATTTGACGCCTTCGCGCAGCTTGAAGCTGTAGCGAAGGCCATCGTCGCTGACTGTCCATTGTCTGGCCAGCAGAGGCTGCGGGTTGAGGTCGAAGTCGTAAGTCAGAAGCCCCTCGGTCACCTTCGGCGACACATAGACCGAGTTGAAAGCCGTGTGGGCGATAGTGGTCAGAACCGGCGGTTCGGCAGAGAGCAGCAGAGTTGCCGAGCCGCCACGGGTTGGAGCAGCAAATACCGCCGTTCCCGTCATGACGGTCGCGCCCAAGGCCGCGGACGACAGCAGAAAACTGCGGCGAGAAATTGCTGGGAGTCTGATCATCTAAGGTTGCCTCGTGTCTCTGTGACCGCGCTGCGATTTGCCAGCGGCGGCTGGTTTTATCTTCTCGATGAGAGTGGTTCCCGTAGGTTCCTTTATTCTCTTTGTTTGATTTCTTAGGAAAAATAACTTTATTTTATTTAATACTTGGTGATTTATTCCAATTTCACCTTATAATTTGAGAAATTATGGAAATATCTACCGATATTGATTTGACAAAACCTACAGATTTAGTCAACTACTATTGCGATGCAGCGGCCAGAAATCCGTGGCGCTGCCGAGGGGTTTTGATGTCAGCATATATGCGGATAGGGCGAACGCTACGCCGGACAGCCATTCAGGCAGTGCCGACCGTATTCGGCATCGTCATCCTGAATTTCTTCCTACTGAAGCTGGCACCGGGTGACGCGGCCGATGTCATGGCGGCCGAAGCCGGTTCGGCAACGGTCGAGACGATGGCAGCCCTGCGAGAGCGTTTCGGTCTCGACAATCCGATCCTCGTGCAGCTTGCGAATTATCTCAATAATCTCGCGCATTTCAGCCTTGGCTTTTCGCCGCGCTACGGCATGCCGGTGGCCGATCTGATTGGCCAGCGCTTGCCTGGCACCCTGACCCTGATGTTGGCCGCGCTCATCTTTGCGATCGTGATCGGCCTGACACTCGGATCGTTGATGGCGAGCTTTGCCGGACGGCTGCCGGACCGGCTGATCTCGATCGTCTCTCTGCTCTTTTATTCGATCCCGGGTTTCTGGATCGGGCTGATGCTGATCCTCCTGTTTTCCGTGAAGCTCGGCTGGCTGCCGAGCGGCGGCGACAGCACCATCGGCTCGCGATTGACCGGTCTGCCGGCGCTGCTTGACCGGGTGCGCTACATGGTGCTGCCGGCCATATCGCTCGCGCTCTTCTATCTCGCCATCTACGCAAGACTGACGCGCGCCGCCATGCTGGAGGTCAAGTCGCAGGATTTCGTGCGTACCGCGCGGGCGAAAGGCGTCTCGCCATTCATGCTGACGACGCGGCATGTGCTGCGCAACGCGTTGATCCCGATCACCACCATGGCCGGCATGCATTTTGGCGGGATGCTTGGTGGCGCCGTCGTCGTCGAAACCGTTTATAGCTGGCCCGGTCTCGGGCGATTGGCCTTCGAGGCGGTCATGGCCCGTGATTTCAGCGTGCTCCTCGGCATCCTGCTTCTCTCCTCACTTCTCGTCATCATCGCCAACGCTGCAGTCGACCTTCTGCAAGCCTGGCTGGACCCAAGGATCGGAGCAAGCCGATGAAAGCGCAGGAGCTGAAAGTCTATGCGGATACGGCACGTGACTTTCCTGCAGAGGCGTCAGAAACACAGGCAAAGGCTGCGCCTGTTCCGGAACGCCGCTGGACCCATGTTCACGCGCCCGATGCGCGCACGACAGCGGTATCGGGCGGGCGCTGGCAGGGGCGCCGGCGCGAGCTCAGGATCTTTCTTGCCAACCCCAATGCGCTCTTCGGCTTAGCCGTCCTCTTCGGCATCGTGCTTGCCGCCCTGCTTGCGCCGGTGTTCTATCCCGGCGATCCGCTGGAGATGGTGGCGCGCCCCTTCCTGTGGCCGGGGCAGAATCCGACCTATCCGCTGGGCACGGATTCCATGGGCCGCGATGTTCTTGCTGGCATTCTGCACGGCGCTCAGATCTCCCTGACGGTCGGTATCGCTGCGACGTTGCTCGGCCTTGGTGCCGGTGTGACCGTCGGCGCGTTTGCCGGATATTTTGGCGGCCTGGTCGATGATCTCCTCGTCAAGCTCATCGAAATTTTCCAGACCATACCAAGCTTCGTTCTCCTCGTGGTTCTGGTTGCGATCGCGCAGCCGACCACATCGACCGTGACGATTGCGATCGCGATCGTCAGCTGGCCGACGGTTGCGCGGCTGACCCGCGCCGAATTCCGCGCCATTCGGGAAAAGGATTATGTGCTCGCCGCCCGCAGCCTAGGCTTCGGCCATGCCCGCATCATCTTGCGGGAGATCCTCCCGAATGCCCTGCCACCCCTGATCGTCACGTCCTCGGTTATGGTCGCCAGCGCGATCCTGATGGAATCGGCTCTGTCTTTCATGGGGCTTGGCGATCCCAACCGTGTCTCCTGGGGCTCCATGATCGGTGCCGGACGCGACGTGATCCGCACGGCCTGGTATCTCACCGCCTTGCCGGGCCTTGCGATCGTCTTCACGGTCCTGTCGCTCAATCTCATCGGCGATGGCCTGAACGACGCGCTTAATCCCCGCTTCTCGGAGGAGCGCTAATGACCGGGCTTCTGGATGTTCGCGATTTCTCCGTCGGCTTCGGCGCGGCACAGCCCGTTAAGGGTGTCAGCTTCAGCGCCGCAGCCGGCGAGATGCTGGCGATCGTCGGGGAATCCGGTTCCGGCAAGTCGCTGACGGCTCTCGGCCTGATGGGGCTTTTGCCCCGGCATGCGAAGATGGCGGGCGAGATCGTCTTTGACGGACGCGATCTCCTGAAATTGCCCGAGCGCGAGATGCGCGGCATTCGCGGGCACGACATCGCCATGATCTTTCAGGAGCCGATGACCTCGCTCAACCCCGTACTGACGATCGGCGACCAGATCATCGAAGTGCTGCGCATTCATGAAAAATTGAGCCGCAAGCAGGCGCGTCAGCGTGCGATCGACCTGCTTGACCTTGTCAGCATCCCGGAGCCTGGCAAGCGCGTCGATGACTATCCCCATCAGCTTTCAGGCGGCATGCGTCAGCGTGTGATGATTGCCATCGCGGTTGCTTGCAGTCCACGGCTCCTGATCGCCGACGAGGCGACGACTGCACTCGACGTGACAATCCAGGCGCAGGTCCTGCAATTGCTCGATCGCCTGCGCAGCCAGCTCAACATGGCCGTGATCCTCATCACGCATGACCTCGGCATCGTCGCGCAATGGGCCGATCGTGTCGTCGTGATGTATGCTGGCCGAAAGATCGAACAGGGCCTGCCCGGCGCGTTGTTCGAGACGCCCTATCATCCCTATACGCAAGGCTTGCTTGCCGCTTCGCCGCGGCTGAAAGCCGACTATCACTATCGCGACGGGCCGTTGACCGAAATTCGTGGTTCGATTGTCTCGGCAGCTGGCGAGCAGGGCTGTTCGTTCCGGCCGCGCTGTCCGGTGGCACGACCGGCCTGCGGGCAAGCCGTACCGCCGCTTGTCGCAGTTTCGGCCAGCCGTGAGGTCGCCTGTCCCTATGTTCCAGCCGTTGTGGAGAGAGCCCATGTCGCTTCTGTCGGTCGATAGGCTCTCCACGCACTATCCCGCCGCGGCTGGGACAGTGCGGGCCGTGGATGACGTATCGCTTGAGATCCTTGAGGGTGAGACCGTGGCGCTGGTCGGTGAATCCGGCTGCGGCAAGTCGACCCTTGGCAAGTCCTTGATGCGCCTCATCGATCCCACCTCCGGACAGGTGACCTTCAAGGGACGCGATATCGCTGCAATGTCGGGCAACGAATTGCAGGCGATCCGCCGGCACATCCAGATGATTTTCCAGGACCCGTTTGCCTCGCTCAATCCGCGCCAGACGATCCGCGCGATCCTGACGGCGCCGCTTGCAGTCCACGGCATCGGCGATCGCAAGAGCCGCGATGCCATAGCGGCTTCGATGGTTGCTCATGTCGGCCTGCCCCCGGATTCGCTCGATCGCTATCCGCATGAGTTTTCCGGCGGCCAGCGTCAACGCATCGGCATTGCCCGCGCGCTGGTCCTACAGCCGGAGCTTGTCATCTGCGACGAGCCCGTTTCCGCACTCGATCTGTCGATCCAGGCGCAGATCCTCAATCTTCTCGTCGAGATGAAGACGGAGTTGTCGCTTTCCTATCTTTTCATCTCCCACGATCTTTCGGTCGTGCGCTACTTCGCCGATCGCGTGCTGGTCATGTATCTCGGCCGCATCGTTGAAAGCGCGCCGACGGCAAGGCTCTGGAGCGATGCCAAGCATCCCTATACGCAGGCGCTGCTTTCCGCCGTGCCTGATCCGTCGCGGCGCAAGCAGGCCGCGCCGATCACCGGCGACCTGCCAAGCCCACACAATCCGCCATCCGGCTGCCGTTTCCACACGCGCTGTCCGCTCGCAACAGACATTTGCCGGACCGACGATCCGGCCTATCGCCAAATGGGCAGCGGCCATGCGGTTGCCTGCCATCACGCAGAATGAAATGGAGAAATGACATGGTCGACTATCGCTATCTCGGGCGCAGCGCGCTGAAGGTATCGCCCCTTACTCTTGGAACCATGATGTTCGGCGGTCCGACGCCCGACGACGTCGCCTTCCGCATCATCGACAAGGCTCGCGATCAGGGCATCAATTTCATCGACACCGCCGATGTCTATCATGACGGCAAATCGGAAGAGGTGGTCGGTCGTGGCATCAAGGCAAATCGCGATCATTGGGTGCTGGCGACGAAGTTCGTCAACTCGCACACGAAAGGCCCCAATCTCGGCGGCCATTCGCGCAAGTGGGTGATCGAAACGGTCGAAAACTCGCTGCGCCGCCTCAACACCGATTACATCGATATCCTCTATTTCCACCGCGCCGTCTTCGACGCGCCGCTGGAGGAGCCGGTGCGCGCGATTGCCGATCTTATCCGGGCCGGCAAGCTCAGGTACTTCGGTGTGTCGAATTTCCGCGGCTGGCGCATCGCCGAGATTTCGCATCTTGCCGACCAGCTCGGCATCGATCGGCCCGTCGCGAGCCAGCCGCTCTACAATATCGTCAATCGTACCGCCGAGGCCGAGCAGCTGCCGGCCGCCTATCATTATGGTCTCGGCGTGGTCTCCTACTCGCCGCTGGCGCGTGGCGTGCTGACGGGCAAGTATGAGCCCGGTCAGGCGCCGGCGGCAGACACGCGCGCTGGCCGCGGCGACAAGCGCATTCTTGAAACCGAATGGCGTCCTGAATCCATCACCATCGCCCAGGAAATTGCCGCGCATGCTGCCGCCAAGAACGTTACGCCGACCGAATTCGCCATTGCCTGGGTGCTGAACAACCGGCTGATCACCTCGGCGATTACGGGGCCGCGTACGGAAGAGCACTGGGATAGCTATTTAAGTGCCCTCGATGTCAAGCTTACCGCCGAGGACGAAGCCCTGGTCGATCGCCTTGTCACGACAGGCCATCCGTCCACGCCGGGCTTCAATGATCCGAGCCATCCAGTCGAAGGCCGGGTTCCCGTGAGCGCCGCCGGCGATGCTGAAAACGTCGTCCCGCTTGCCCGCGCCGTCGCGTAACGACCAAGCCCAAGGCCCTGCTTGAGCAGGGCCTCTCCTTCCGGCGCGAAAAGAACTGTTCATGCCCACCATCGTTTCATCAGTCATACCTGCCGTTCCCGTCGCAACCGATCGGGCAACACTGCTTGCGAGAGTGCCGGATCTTGCTGCGGAGATCGCAAAAGGCGCGGCAAGACGGGATCTCGAACGGGAGCTGCCGCATGAGGCTTTCGAGCTGTTCAGGCAAGCGGGCCTTGGCGCTTTGCGCATATCGACGAGCCTTGGCGGGCCTGGCGGATCGGTGCTCGACTACATCGAGATGGTGATGGCGATCGCCGCCGCGGACTCCAACGTTGCTCATGCGCTCAGGAGTCATTTCAATTTCACCGAGGCCTTATCGCTCAATCCGGGCAGCGCGGTCGATCGCACGCAGCTTGCCCGCGTCCTGAGCGGCAAGCTCTTCGGTGGTGCCCACACGGAACAGAGGACGAAACGCCCCGGAGAGGTGACGACACGACTGACGAAATCCGGCGATAGCTTCAGGCTCAACGGGCGAAAGTGGTATGCGACCGGCACGGCGTTTGCCGACTTTGCCTCGTTCAGCGCCAAGGACGATGAAGACCAGCTCGTCAGCGTCTTGCTGCCGGTCGATCGCAAGGGGATCACCATTCTCGACGATTGGGATGGCATGGGGCAGCGCCTGACGGCAAGCGGCGGCGTGCTTCTTGATGACGTGGAAGTGCTGCCACATGAGATTTCGAGGCGTGGGCTGAACACCTTGATCGGCAGGCATACGTCCACGCTGCGTCAGCTTCATCTCGCCGCCTCGATGGCAGGTGCGGTTCGCGGCGCGCTGAACGAGGGTACGGATTACGTGCGCAGGCAGGCGCGCTCGGCGGCTCATAGTGCGGCCGAGACAGCCAATGCCGATCCATTCGTGCAAAAAATATTGGGCGAGATCGCAGCCAATTCTTTCGCCGTCGATACGCTGATCCGCGAAAGCGCCCGCGCGCTCGATCGGACGGCTGCGGCCTTCGCCGGCGATGATCCGCAGATTTTGGAGACGGCTCTGGTCGAAAGCGCGCTGACGACGGCGCGCACCCAGATCGTCGCATCGCAACTTGCCCTTGCCGCCGCGACCAACGTCTTCGAGCTCGGCGGCGGTTCGGCGACATCGCGCCATCTCAATCTCGACCGCCATTGGCGCAACATCCGCACCGTGCTGAACCATAACCCCTTGCTGCACAAGGCGCGGGTGGTGGGTGACTATTACATCAACGGTACGACGGCGCATCTGGAAGAAGGCAAGGTCTTCTGAGCCATGTACATCGACCCGCATTCTCATCATTCCGTTGTCATCGTCGGTGGCGGCTTTGCTGGCGCCCTGACGGCGATCAAGCTGCTCGACAAGACGGAGGTGCCGCTTTCAATCACGATACTGGAACCTCGCGAGGAGCTCGGGCGCGGAGTCGCCTATAGCACCACCGAGGCCGTTCATCTCGTCAATGGGCCGGCGAGCACATTTTCCCTTCATCCGGAGGAGCCTGATCATCTCGTTCGCTGGCTCGCCGGCAATGCCTCCCAATACGGCTGGACACCGCCCGCCGATATCGCCGGTAGCTTCCCGCCGCGCTACATCTTTGGAACCTATGTCCGCGATGAGCTGAACCGTGCAATCACGGGCGCACGAGCAGGATCGACATTCCGGCATGTCAAGGCTTCGGCGACCGGCCTTGTTTCCGCTCCGCACAAAGTGCGGATCACGACGAGCGCGGGTCAGAGCCTGGATGCTGACGAAGTCGTCCTGGCGCTTGGTGTCTTCCAGCCTCCGCTCAATCCACGGGAAACTTCCGTTGCGGATCATCCCGCTTTTGTGGCATCTCCCTGGGATGCAGCTGCCTTGGATCGCGTGGTGAATGCCGACGAAATCCTGCTCATCGGGTCGAGCCTGTCGATGGTCGATGCGGTCGCCAGCATGGAAGCGCGCGGTTTTCGCGGCCGATATCAGGCGATATCCAGGCGCGGCCAATTGATCGAAAGCCGGCGAAACGCCGTGCTCGAGCGTGATTTTCTCGCCGAAGGACCTTTGCCGAGGACGGCGCGCGCGTTGCTATCGATCGTCAAGGCCGAGCGCCGCGCATTGGCCGCTGCAGCCAAGGATTGGCAAGCGCTGCCGCTTGCGATCCGGCCCTATATTCTGCCTCTATGGCAAAAGGCTGATGATGCGGAGAGACTACGATTTGCCCGCCATCTGCGGGCATTTTGGGACGTGACCGCCCATCGGGCCGCGCCCGAGAGTTATCGCGCCATCACCGATGCGATTGCCGAGGGCCGCTTCCGGCATCAGCCGGCACGATTGTTCGGTCTGAAGCCCGCCGGCGACTTGATCGCAGCCACGCTAAAGACTCGATCGGGCACTCATAGGCAGTCCTTCGGCGGCATTATCGATTGCCGTGGTCATCAGCTGCACGACTGGCGACGCATTTCCGATCCCTTCGTCAGGAGCCTCGTCGAAAGCGGCGAAGTGCGTCCGCACAGCACCGGCTTCGGCATCGATGCCACGGTAGAAGGGGATGTCATTTCTGAAGAGGGCCGTGTCCATCGCAACATTAGCGCCATCGGCCATCCGCTTCGAGGCGTTGCCTGGGAGTCGAGCTCGATCACCGAACAGCGTGCTCAGGCGATCGCGCTGGCGGATCGTATCCTGAGCAAACTCACTCCTCTTGCTCTCGCAGCTTCGTAAGCCGACAGAAAAGAAGGGGGGCGCCGCACCGCCCCTGAAGAGAATACGCCGTTTCCGCGCGTTAGCCTTCGCCTTCCTTGATATAGACATCGGCGAAATTCGATTGCACGCCTTCGGCACCAGTCGTGTGGTTCTTGACGCGCTTGTTGAAGACGGTGACATTTTCGAGCGCGATCAGATTGATGACGGGAAGCTCGTCGGCGATAATCTTCTGGAAGTCGTTGAATTCCTGCTTGCGCTTTGCTTCATCGACCTCGACCGATGCCGTCTCGAGCAGGCGATCGACCTCCGGGTTCTGATAGTGGCTTGCGTTGGAGAAGGGCAATCCCAGCTTGAAGTTCTTCGACCAATAGATGCGCTGTACGCCGAGCGTCGGGTCGAACTGGTTGCCGAGATATTCCGCCGTCAGGTCGAAGGCACGCTCGGTATAGACCTTCTGGATGTAGGTCGAGAAATCGTAGGAGTCGATCCTTGCATCGATGCCGATGCGCGCAAGGTTCTGTTTCAGATATTCGGCAACGCGCTTGAAGCCTTCATTGTAGGAATTGTGCGTCAGGCGAAGCGAGAAGCGGTTGCCGCTGCCGTCTCGCTTGTAGCCGGCTTCGTCCAGCAATCGCTCGGCCGCCTTGAGATCGAAGGCATAGGGCTTGATTGACGTATCCAGATATTGCGGCAGGAAGGTGCTGATGGGCGTCGGCGAGACGTGCCCGTAGCCATACCAGACCGTATTGAGGATGACGTCGAGGTCGATCGCGTGGGCGATCGCGCGGCGGACGCGGACGTCCTTCAGATACTCGTTGTCGAGATTGAGGATGAGCTGTGTCTGGTCGCCCTTCGTCTCGTAGCCGCGCGAATCGATGCCGATATTCGGCAGTGCCTTGATGCGTTCGAGATCGGCGAGCGGAATGGGATTGTCGCCGCCGAGATCAAGTTCGCCGGTTTCGAAGCCGGCCGCACGGGCGGCGCCATCGGGCACGAAACGCACGACGATCTGATCGAGGTAGGGCTTGCCGGCATCCCAGTAATCGGGATTGCGCTCGAGAATGATATGGGAGCCGCGTACCCATTGCCGAAAAATGAAGGGGCCTGTGCCGATGGGCGCGCTGCCGTTGGGATTGGTCGGAACATCGGCGATCTTCACGCCCTCATAGATATGTTTAGGCACGATCGGGGATTCGGCCGCATAAAGCGCCTTCAAGAGATAGGGTGCCGGCTTGGAGAGGCGGAATATCGCGGTCAGCGGATCAGGCGTATCGATCGCGATGACGTTGGCGAACGAGCCGCGCCCACGCGGATGGACCTGCTTCAGGAGCTCGATCGAATAGGCCACGTCCGCCGAGGTAAACGGCTTGCCGTCGTGCCATTTGACGTTGGGTCTGAGCTTGAACGTATAGGTCAGTCCATCGGGAGCGACCGACCATTCGGTTGCGAGCTGCGGCTTTGGCGTGAGGCCGAAGTCGTAGGTGAGTAGGCCTTCGGTCACTTTCGGACTGATCTTCTGCGTTCCACCGGCGGTATGGGCTAGCGCCAGGATGGTCGGCGGCTCGGGTTCGACGATGAAATTGAGCGTGCCGCCTCTTGCCGGTGTCGGCTCCGCCGCGCGTGCCGCGAAGGATGGGAGGAGCGTCGCCGCGGTAGAGAGTAGCAGCAGGTGATTGAAACGGCGGCGATTGATGGTCATTGGATTTCCTTGCCGGCTAAACAGATGCGGTTCCTATGCGAAGTGTGGCGGACGGCGCAGAGCGGCCTTGAGCCGCACGCGGTCGGCGCATCTTCGGGTCCCAAGCCGGTAAAACGGAAGAATGTTTTTCTCGCTCGTTGAGAAAGAAAAGCTTCGCGAAATTCGTTTCGCCCGGGGATAGTCAAATACGATTATCTATTAAAAATATAGACTATTCCGGATTTTTAGTTTTTGCTTCCCTGATGCTCTCCGGGCATGGAAGAAAATGTCCGTCCGCTTGCCGGTAAACGCAAAGCGCGTTCTCGTCTTTGATAGCCGTATTGTGCTGCAATCCGCGTCATGAACACGATCGCGCACACCCGAAAAAAAGCCATCCAGCCGACCTTGGCGCGGCTACCGCCATTGACCTCGCTGCGTGCCTTCGTGGCGACGGCGCGGCATCTGAATTTCCTCGGTGCGGCCGAGGAACTGCACGTCACCTCGGCCGCCGTCGGACAGCAGATCCGGCTGCTTGAAGACTATCTCGGACAGCCGCTTTTTCATCGTGCACGCGGACAGCTGCAGTTGACGGCTGCCGGTATGGCACTGGTTCCCGGGCTGACAGATGCTTTCGACGCCGTTCTCGAGACGATGACGCAATTCGTCGCCAGCGATCATGATCTGCCGATCCGGGTGTCCGTTGCGCCGTCCTTTGCCAGCAAATGGCTGATCCCGCGGCTGGATGGGCTAAGGCGGGCAGCACCGGGCTTGCAGATCCTCGTCGATGCCTCGACGCAGCTGACGGATCTCAACAGCGGCGACACCGATTGCGCTATCCGCTATGGCGGCGGCGGTTATCCGGGCCTGGTCGTCGACCATCTCTTCCCTGAAGCCGTCGTGCCGATCTGCAGCCCGGAATTTGCCGAGCGGCACTGGCTCTGGAATGATCCTCAGGCGATCGAGGGTGTGCCGCTGCTGCACGAGGACGGGGTCGAGCACGATCATTCCTGCCCCGATTGGAGTGCCTGGCTGCGGGCCGAAGGGCTGTCATGTCGGCTACCGCAGGGCGGCTTCCGCCTCAACCAGTCATCGCTTGTCATCGATGCGGCGCTCGCAGGGCAGGGACTCGGTCTCGGCAAGGTCCGGCTGGCGGAGGCCGAGCTGAAGGCCGGACGCCTTGTCAGTCCCTTTGGCAGTCCGCAGCCGGTGAGCTTCTCCTATTTCTTCGTGACGACGGCTGCCAATGCGCGGCTGATGCGTGTCGAGCTCTTCCGCAATTGGCTGCAGGCGGAGGCCAGGGCATTGCGAGCAATTGGCGATGTCTTATCGTGGCACTCGCTCCGCAAACTCGATATCGCTGCCGCTGAATAAGGCCGATTACTTCAGCCTGAAACCGAGGCGGCGCGCAGCAACCCCGAGCAGATGGCGCCCCTTCAAGGCCTCGACGGTGCCGATCCGGTTTTTCACCTGTACCGTCCAGTCTACGCGCGGCATGCGCTGTTCGGCCTGAAAGTCCTGCAAGACCGTATTGTAGTGACGCAGATCGTCCGACCTGCGGCTGCGATCGTAGCGTTCATGATGCAGGACGGCCGTCTGTGGCAGTCGCGGCTTTACGGCGGCTGGTGTGGCCGGATCGGGATAGCCGACCGTCAGCCCGAAGACCGGGAACACGCCTTCCGGCAATTCCAGTTCGCGCGCCACGGTTTCGGGATCGTTGCGGATAGCGCCGATATAGCAGGTGCCGAGACCTTGAGACTCAAGCGAAACGACGGCATTCTGCGCCGCAAGCGCTGCGTCGATGACGCCGAGCAGGAAGCTCTCGACATAATCCAGTCCATCGGCCGCGGAACCCTGATCTGCCGCAATGCGGCGCGGCCTGGAAAGATCGGCAAGCCAGATCAGCAAGAGCGGCGCCTGTGTGATCTGCCTTTGCGTTCCGGCAACGGCATTCAGCTTGGCCTTGCGCGCCTCGTCCCTGACAGCAATGACGCTCCAGGCCTGCAGATTGGATGAACTCGGTGCCGATTGCGCCGCTGCGATAGCAAGGTGGAGAATATCGTCGGAGACCGCCTTCGGCAGATAGTCGCGAACCGTGCGATGGGAGAGCAGCGTCTCGATCGTTTCGTTCCAGTCCGCACCGATATGCTGGCTGTTGCGATAACGCTCTCCGATAAGAGCGGCGAGCCGATCGTCGTCTGGAAGTCTCGCGGTCGTTGCTGATGTCATGCTGTTTCTCCTTCACTCGGCGGCGATGGCATAGGGGTTGACGGGCCGGGAGAGGCCCAGATGGTCGCGCAAGGTGCGGCCGCTATACTCTTTCCGGAACAGTCCGCGCCGGCGCAGGATGGGCACCACCTCGTCCACGAATGCCTCCAGCCCATGCGGCAGCACGTCGGGCATCAGATTGAAACCATCGGCAGCGCCTGCCTCGAACCATTTTTCGATATCGTCTGCAACCGCCTCAGGCGTGCCGACGATGGTGCGGTGCCCGGTCCCGCCGTTCAATGCGCGGATCAGACCGCGCACCGTCAGTTGCTCGCGCTGTGCCAGGGCCAAGGTTGCCCGAAAGAAGGTGTGGCCGCCGTCGGCCGGCAACGGAATATCGTCCGGCAGGGGTTCATCCAGCTTCAACCTGCCGGGATCGACCTGCAGGACGCCGGATAGGCGCGCAAGGCTGTATTCCAGCGGAATGAGCTCGCGCAGCTCCTCTTGTCGCCGCCTGGCTTCCGCCTCGGTACTGCCGATGATGGTCGCAAGGCCGGCGAGGATCAGAAGGCTGTCCGGGGCACGGCCGTGGCGAGCCGCGCGCGTTCTGAGGTCACGCGCATAATCGAGCGACTCCTCCAGGGATTGCGAAGCAGAAAACACCGCTTCGGCGTGCCGCGCCGCCAGCTCCCTTCCATCGTTCGAACCGCCGGCCTGCACGATGACGGGATGACCCTGTGGCGGGCGCGGGACATTATGAGGGCCATGCACGGAAAAATGCTTGCCGCGATGGGCGATCGCATGGACCTTGCTCGTATCGACGAACCGCCCGCTGGCGACATCGCCGATGAAGGCATCCTCTTCCCAGCTGTCCCACAGCGCCTTGACGACCGATGTAAACTCCTCTGCGCGTTCATACCGGCTTTGATGTGCGACCGGCTTTTCCAGGCCGAAATTCCGGCTTTGCGAGAGATCGGCGCTGGTGACGATATTCCAGCCAACGCGACCGCCGCTCGCATGATCGAGCGTCGCGAACCGGCGCGCGATATTGTAGGGCTCGTTATAGGTGGTGGAAGCCGTGGCGATCAGGCCGATATGCTCGGTATGGGCCGCGACCGATGCGAGCACGATGGTCGGTTCGAGAGACGTCAGCGGCCTGAAATCGACGCGATCGGAGATAGCCGCCTGATCGGCGAGAAAGATCGCGTCGAAAGTGCCGCGTTCGGCGATGCGGGCGACGTTGATGTAGTGGTTGATATCGAAGGATGCGCGCGGGTCGCTTCCCTGCATGCGCCAGGCGGCCGGTGAGAATCCTGAGTGCAGGATGTTGATATTGAGGTGAAGTTCGCGTTTCCGGCTCACTGGAAGATCCCCGGTTCCGGAAACTCGCCGTCCAGGAACCATGTTCCGACATTGCGAGTCTTGTATTCGGCGGGATTGTGGAGCGTGTGGATGCGGACGTTGCGCCAGAAGCGATCGAGGCCGAGCGGCCTGACGGCGGATCTTGCGCCCATGACCTCGAAGATCTCGCTCGTCACTTCAAGGGCGACCCGGCCGGCGAGCACATTGGCGGATGCGACCGCGATCGCCGCACTGCCACGTTCGTCTGTGGTCAAATCCTGTCCTTTTGCGTAGACGGCATCGACTGCCGTGAGCGCCCGGTCGGCGAGCGCCGTTGCCGCCTGCACCTTGATCCATAGCTCGCCATACTGCCTCTTGATCCATGGATCGTCGGCATGCCGCTCGACGCCGGAATAGATCCACGGACGCGACTTCGTCACGGTATAGTCGCGTGCGGCTGCCAATGCCCCCTGTGCCGAGCCGACGAAGACATTGAGCAACACGCTCTGCTGTTGCAAGGGTGCCAATAGGGCGATGGGTTCCTGTGGCCGGTCGGTCAGGATTTCACTCTCGTCGATTTCCACGTCTTTGAAGAGGACACGGCCGCTTCCCGTCTGTCGCTGGCCAATCCCGTCCCAATCATCGGTGATGGCGATGCCTTTGCGGTCTGCCGGGATATAGGCAAAGCTCCGCTTGTTGGTCGTCTCGTCTTCCCAGGCGACCATCAGATAGTCGGCGACATGCGAGCCGGAGGCGAAGGGCCTGAAACCGTTGAGAATGACCTTCCCGTTTTCTTGCCGGCCGAAGAGGCTCTTGGAAAAGCTGTTCGTCGTATTGCCCCAGAACCAGCGTCCTACCGCCGAGCGGCGTAGGATATCCTGGGATCGCTCGTCCTTGATCGTGGTGACTGCATTCTGCAATGGGCTGAAATGATAGCCGTAGAGGTGGCCGAGCGAGCCGTCGACCTTGGCAAATTCGCGCACGATCCGCAGGGCGGTGGAATAGGGTTCGCCGGCGCCGCCGAACTCCTTCGGGATGACCAGATTGACGAGGCCGCTGTCCTTCAGGAGCTTGATCTGCTCGGCAGGCCTGCCGCCCGATTGATCTCTCTTGATGGCGTCGCTCGCGAACACATCTCGAAGCTCGACGGCCTTGGCGAGATGGGGATTCGATGTGTCGGCCTCGAAAAGGGCGGGCGGGGGATAAGGTGGTTCGAAGCCGTCTGGCTTTATGGTCATGGTGAGCCTCGTTGCTAATGCACGCGTGGAAAGCCGTGCCGTTCGGCAAGCAGCTCGAGGATGCGATCGGTCGAATTGACGAAGCGCGTGCCGTGCCAGTTGCCGGCATCATCAGGCGGGCTCTCCGCAAGGATCAGGAGCGGCAGAGACTGGTTTTCCTCGCCGGCAACGTCGATCACCTTTTGGCGCGGCCGCAGGAAGGCGACTCTTTCGATATCGATTGCCGAAGCGAGATCGGGGAAGGAAGCAAGCAATCCTTCGATGGCGTTGCAATAGGGGCAGACGAAGCTGACACCCGGATGTTTCGGATCGGCAAAGCCCGGTGAAATGAGGAAAAGTTTGTCACGCGCCATCTGATGGTCTCCTATTCTGCTGCGACCGCATTTTCTGCGGAAAAACGGTTGGCTGGACGCTTGAGCCCGAGATTTTCCCGCAGCGTCGTGCCCTCATATTCGCTGCGGAAGAGCCCGCGGCGACGCAGCTCCGGCACGACGAGCGTGATGAAATCGGCAAGCCCGCCGGGCATGATCGGCGCCATGATGTTAAAGCCGTCGGCGCCGTAGTTTTCGAAGCGTTCTTCCATGACATCGGCGATCTGCGTCGGGGTGCCGACCACCTGCCAATGACCGCGGGCGCCGGCGATGCGAAGATAGAGCTGACGGATCGTCAGGTTTTCGCGGCGGGCGAGATCGAGAACCAGTTCCTGGCGGCTCTTGCCGGCATTGGTGACCGGCGGCTCGGGCGGCACCGGACCGTCAAGCGGATAGGAACTGAGATCGACGCCGGTCAGCTGCGAGAGAAGGTTAAGGCCGACCTCCGGCTGGATGAGCTCCTGAAGCGCCTGGAACTTGTCTTCCGCTTCCGCCTCGCTCCGTCCGACGACCGGAAAGATGCCCGGCAGGATCTTCAGGTCATCCGGCGAGCGGCCATATTTGCCGAGCCGGCCTTTCACATCGGCATAAAACGCCTTGGCCTCGTCAAGCGTAATCTGTGCGGCGAAGATCGCTTCGGCCGTGCGCGCGGCCAGTTCCTTACCCGGCTCCGAGGCCCCGGCCTGCACGACAACCGGACGTCCCTGCGGCGAGCGCGGAATGTTCAGCGGCCCGCGCACCTTGAAGTAGCGTCCCTTATGGTCGAGCCGATGCAGCTTCTCCGGATCGAAATAGCGGCCGCTCTCGCGATCACGGACGAAGGCGTCGTCTTCCCAGCTGTCCCAGAGGCCAAGCACGACATCGGCAAACTCCTCGGCCCGTTCATAACGATCGGCATGCAGGACCTGAGCGTCATGGCCGAAGTTGAAGGCCGCATCCGGATCGGACGACGTCACGAGGTTCCAGCCGGCGCGGCCGCCGCTCAAGCGGTCGAGCGAGCCGAACTGGCGCGCAAGGTTGAACGGATCGGAAAAGCTCGTCGAGGCGGTTGCGATCAAGCCGATATTGCGGGTGACGCTGGCAAGCGCCGACAGAAGCGTGATCGGCTCGAACGGATAGATGCCACTATGCGCCTTGCGGCTTGCCGCATTCAAATCCTTCAGCCGCGCGGCAACGCCGTCGGCAAAAAAGATCGTGTCGAATTTGGCGGCCTCTGCGAGTTTGGCAAGCTCCAGATAGTTCTCGAATTCGGTCCCGACGGACGCTTCCGGATGCCGCCAGGCGGCGACATGATGACCGGTGAAGAGCAGGAAGGCGCCGAGCTTGATCTGGTCCTTGCGTCTAGCCATGAGATGTCCTTTCAGCGGTACATTGCCGGAATGGGGAGTTCACCGGAAAGCAGGAAGGTGCCAAGTGTCCGCTTCTTGTATTCGGCAGGGTTGTGCAGCGTGTGGGTGCGCACATTGCGCCAGAAGCGGTCGAAGCCATTGGCTGTCGTTGCCGAGCGCGCGCCCATGACCTCGAAGATCTCGCTGGAGACAGCAAGCCCGACCTCGCCGGCATAGACATTGGCCGTGGCGATATCGATGGCGGCGGCCCCACGATCTTCATGCGTCAGGCCGGGTCCCTGGTTGAAGGCGTCGTCGAGGCTGCGTGCCGCCTTGTCGGCAAGCTCGGTGGCGGCGAGCGTGCGGATGTAGAGGTCGCCGTACTGCCGCTTGATCCAGGGATCGTCGGTATGCTTGTCGACACCCGAATAGATCCAGGGCCGTGAGGACGTCGTCGTGTAGGCCCGGCCTTCTTCCAGAGCGCCTTGGGCGCTGCCGACGAAGACGTTGAGCAGCACGCTTTGCTGCAGCAGGGACGTGAGCGAGGTGTAGGGGGTAAGGGGGACGGCAGGCGAACTGATGAGCTCGTCATCCGCGATCTCGAGGTCGTGAAAACTGACCGTGCCGCTGCCGGTCTGGCGCTGGCCGATGCCGTCCCAGTCGTCCTCGATGGCAATGCCGTTCCGATTGGCGGGAACGGCAGCCGTCAGCCGTTCGCCATCGGCATTTTCGAAGGAGATCTGGATATAGTCTGATATATGCGAGCCGGAGGAAAAAGGTCGTTTGCCGTTGACCAGCCAGCCATGGTCGATCCGGCGTCCAGACGAGGTTTTTGACATGGCGTTGCCGGAATTGCCCCAGACGAAATTGTTTGCCGCGGAGGCCCTGAGCAGGCGCTCCCTCTGTACGTCGGAGCCGCGGAAGAGAACGACGTTCAGGGGCAGGTGATGGTAGCCGAAGAGGTGCGCGAGCGACCCGTCGGTGCGGGCAAATTCCCGTACGACACGCAGGATGGAGAGCCAGGAAGCGCCTTTGCCGCCGTACCGCGTGGGGATCTGCGCGGAAGGCAGGCCGCTCTGCTTCAGTAGGCGGATCTGTTCAACTGGTCGGCCGCCGGCCTTGTCGCGCGCCACCGCATCCCGATGGAACGCCTGCCTGAGTTCGATCGCTTTGGCGACGAGTGGATCGGAGAGGTCTGATGTAAAAGACATGTGCACTTCACGCCTATGGATGTGAGCGGCGCACCGCCGCTTCCGGGCACGAAGGGTTCGGTGATAACAGGCCCAAGTCCAGCAATATCTATTTGATCCGGCGGGAAGAAATTCTTTCCCCGGTGAGGCGGTGAGCAATCCACGGCCGCAATTTCCAGCCTTCAGGGCTTATCACCGTGAAACGATCTTAGCCGGTTCGGCATCCCCGGCGACGAACGAATCCGAAGTAACGGCGGTAAATAGAATATAATTTCTATAGATTATTATCTTTAAAGTTTAGCCTTCTTTCCGTTGCGATCACGGAGACGATGATGAAGGGTAAACAACGACAACTGAAGCTCGGCGCTTTCCTTTACCCGACCGGCCATCACATCGCTGCCTGGCGGCATCCATTGACGCAGGCAGATGCCGGCTCCAATTTTGCCCATTATGTCGAGCTTGCGCAAATTGCCGAAGCCGCGAAATTCGACCTGATCTTCCTGGCCGACGGCGTCGGCACCCGAGGAGACGATACCGAGGCGTTGCAGCGTACGGCGCAGCGCTATGTCGCGCAATTCGAGCCGATCACATTGCTTTCGGCGCTGGCGGCGGTGACGAAAAACATTGGCTTTGTCGCCACTGCCTCGACCTCCTTCAACGAGCCCTACCATATCGCCCGCAAATTCGCCTCGCTCGATCATATCAGCGGCGGCCGTGCCGGCTGGAACCTCGTGACCTCGTCGAGCGATCACGAGGCGCATAATTTCGGCAGGGACGAACATTATGCGCACGCCGAACGCTATGAACGGGCCGAAGAATTCGCCGATGTCGTGCTCGGCCTCTGGGACACCTGGGAAGAGGACGCCTTTCCCCGCAACAAGCAGAGCGGCATTTACTACGATCCGAATAAGCAGCACATCCTCAATCACAACGGAAAGCACTTCAAGGTCCGCGGCCCGCTGAACGTGGCGCGGGCTCCGCAGGGACATCCCGTTCTCGTGCAAGCCGGCTCGTCCGAGCCCGGCAGGGAGCTTGCCGCCCGCACAGCAGAGGTTGTTTTCACGGCTCATCAGACCATCGAGGATGCCCGGGCCTTTTATGCGGATCTCAAGGGCCGTCTTCAAAAATATGGCCGAGGTCATGACGACCTCAAGATCATGCCCGGCATCTTCCCGGTCGTCGGCCGGACGCGTGAGGAGGCGCGGCAAAAATTTGCAGAGCTTCAGGATCTCGTCCATCCGGTTGTCGGCCTTTCGATGCTGAACGGCATGTCCGGCGGTGTCGACCTCTCGCAATATCCGCTCGACGGCCCCATTCCGGATCTGCCGGAAACGAATGGCAGCAAAAGCCGCCAGAAATTGCTGCTTGATCTTGCCAGGCGCGAAAACTTGACGATCAGAGAGCTCTACCTTCGCATTGCCGGCGCGCGCGGCCATTGGCAGATTCTGGGAACACCGATCGAGATCGCCGATCAGATGGAAGAATGGTTCAGGACGGGCGCGGCCGACGGCTTCAATGTCATGCCGCCGCAACTGCCGACCGGCCTTTATGATTTCGTCGAGCATGTGTTGCCGGAGCTGCGTCGCCGCGGGCTTTTCCGCAGCGACTACGAGGGTGCGACGCTGCGCGAAAATCTCGGACTGAAAGTACCCCTGCATCCGGCGCAGCACGCCGTTGCTGCGGAGTAGCAGGCCATGGGCAATTCCCTGCACCTTCAGATCGGCCATGTCACCCGCCAGTTCAAGGTGAACGGTGAGACATTGACCGCGCTCGACGATGTCAGCCTCGATATCGCCGAGGGCGAGTTTGTCACCATCGTCGGAGCGAGTGGTTGCGGAAAGTCGACGCTCTTGCGTCTTGGCGCCGGTCTCGATCTTCCGACATCGGGCTTCGTCGGTCATGCCGGGCGGCCGGTCAAGGAGCCGAGCCTCGAGCGTGGCATCGTCTTTCAGGAGCCGCGGCTTTTCCCCTGGTTGACGGTCGCCCGCAATATCGCGCTCGGCCTGGAAAACTCCGGCCTGTCCAAGGCGGAGAAGAGCAGGCTCGTCGAATCCCATCTTGAACTTGTCGGGCTTTCCGGCTTTGCCAAAGCCTACCCACACCAGCTTTCCGGCGGGATGGCCCAGCGCGCCGGCATCGCTCGCGGTCTGGTCAACCGCCCCAATGTACTCTTTCTCGACGAACCCTTTGGTGCGCTCGATGCCATCACCAAGGCAAGGCTGCAGGACGAGTTGCAGACGATCTGGGCGAAGGAACGCATCACCATGGTCCTTGTGACGCATGATGTCGAGGAGGCCGTCTATCTCGGTGATCGCGTCGTGGTCATGTCACCCCGGCCGGGTCGCATCCGCGACATCGTTGCGGTGGATTTGCCGCGCCCGCGCGAACGCACCTCTCCTCGGCTGGTCGAAATCCGCAATCGCGTTCTTGAGAGCCTCAACGCCACGACATCAACGCCTCGCGCTTCATCCGGCATTACAAGTCCGGTGGTCGAAGCCCGGCCTGCCGTCGTCGCTGCAGAATAATCACGGAGCAACAGATGAAACTGTCCATTATTTCCCGTTTGGTCGCCGGTGCGGCGGTCGCCTTGACGCTATTGTCCGCCCCCGCCCGGGCGCAGGACCCCCTCGTCATTCACGTCGGATACGCGGCAATCGGCGTCGACAACAAGCCCTATGCCGAGGGGACGTCGGCGGCGACGGCGCGTGCCGGCGAATTTCTGGAAAAGGAATTTGCCAACGATCCGAACGTCAAGATCGAATGGACTTTTTTCAAGGGGGCAGGTCCAGCTGTCAATGAAGGCTTTGCCAACGACCAGCTCGACTTTGCCTATCAGGGTGATCTTCCCGCGCTGATCGGGCGCGCAACGGGCCTGAAGACGAAGTTTCTGCTGGCGAGCGGCGCACGCAAGCCGCTCTATCTCGCTGTCGCCAAGGGATCCGGCATCAAGGAGATCGAGGATCTGAAGGGGCGCAAGGTCGCGCTGCAGCGCGGCACCAACGGCCATCTCTCCGCAATCAAGATCCTGCAGGCGCATGGATTGACCGAGCGCGACATCCAGGTCGTCAACCTCGATACAGCCGGCACGGTCGCGGCCCTGACCAGCAAGGATATCGATGCGGCCTTCGGCGATACGCAGCTCATCAATCTGGCGGCGAAGGATAGCGCCGATATCATCTACACGACGAAGGGCGACGATCCGCGTTTCGGGCGCAATGCCGGTGTCATCGGCCGCCAGGCCTTCATCGACGCCCATCCGGAGATCACGCAGCGTGTCGTCGATGCTTTCGTCAAGGCGGCGCAATGGTCGTCCGAGGAGCAAAACCGTGCAGCGCTCTTCGAACTCTGGCACAAGTCCGGCACGCCCGTACCGATCCTGGAGGAATATTTCCGCAACGATACGCTGGCCTATCGCAATTCGCCGTTGATCGATGATCTCCTAGTCTCGCAGTACAAGGAACAGGCGATCAAGAGCAAGGAATATGGCCTGATCCGCCGTGATGTCGATCTCAATGGCTGGTTCGAGCCTAAGTACCTCAACAGCGCGCTGGAAAGGCTTGGTCTGACAAAGTTCTGGCAGCCTTATGGCGCCGATGGAAAGCCGGCCGCCTCCTGATCGTCGCCAGCCGAGTGAGCGAAGGAGGCTTGTATGAGCGTTGTTGCCGAGACCGCCGGTCGAGCCGGCCTCCCGCTATCATCCGCAAGGCTACGGCGCGTCGCGGTTTTCGCGACCGGCCTTATCTTTCCGCTTGGGTTGTTTGTTCTCTGGTGGGTAGCCTCCGCCAGAGGCTGGCTACCGGAGCAGATCCTGCCGCCGCCGACCTATGTCTATCAGACCGGCCGCGACATGATCCTCAGCGGCGAGCTTCTCTATCATACCGGAGTGAGCCTCGGCCGCGTCGTCATTGGCTTTGCCATAGGCGCTGGGCTCGGTCTGTTGCTCGGCATTGCCATGGGGCTTTCCGAAACGGTCGAGGACTATGTGAAGCCGCTTTTCCTCGCCTTTGCGCAAATTCCGACTCTCGGATGGATTCCGCTTCTCATGCTGCTTGTCGGCATCGAGGAAACCTTGAAGATCATCATCATCGCCAAGGGTGCCATCGTGCCGATGACGATGAACACGCTCGCCGGAATCCGTGGCGTGTCGCCGAAATATCTCGAAGTCGGCAGGGCGCTGCGTTTCAGCCGCTGGCAGACCCTGCGTCTGATCGTGCTGCCGGGTGCGCTTCCGTCGATATTCACGGGTATCCGCTATGGCCTCACCCATTCATGGACTTCGCTCGTCGGTGTCGAGTTGCTCGCCTCTTCCGAGGGGCTCGGCTACCTGCTGGTCTGGGGTCGGCAGATGTTCTGGCTCGATACGGTCATCGTCGCGATGATCGCGATTGGGCTGGTCGGCTTTGTCATGGACAAGGGCCTTGATCGCACGGAGCTGTTGATCCAGCGCTGGAAACGGCAGGAGATTTGACAATGACGCAAACCAGCCCTTTCATCCGGTTTCGGCGCGGCATAACGCTGCCGATCCTTCTCCTCGCCGCCTGGGAAGTCTCAAGCCGCATCGGTCTGGTGGATGCGCGCTTTCTGCCGTCGCTGGAGGATGTCGTCGCCACAGGCAAGCGCGAGCTGATCGACAATGATCTCATCGGCGAACTGGGCTTCAGCCTGATGCGCAATATCGCCGGCTTTCTGATTGGATGCGTGCTCGGCGTCGGCTTTGCGAGTTTGCTGGCGCTCTCGCGGATTGCCGACCGGTTGATCATGCCGACCTTCAACGGGTTGAAGCAGATCTCCCTTCTTGCCTGGATACCGCTGATCTCGGTCTGGTTCGGTTTTGGCGAGCAGGCAAAGATCGTCTTCGTCGCGCTCGCGGCCTTCATACCCATCGTTCTCAATACCTATGACGGCATGCGGGAGGCGCCGGCTGATCTTCTGGAGGTCGCAAGGGCGCTGAAGTTCAATGCAAGGCAGAAAGCATTGCGCATCTACATTCCCTCGGCGATGCCGTCGATCGCGACAGGCGTGCATCTTGGCCTGATCTATGCCTGGCTCGCGACTGTCGGGGCAGAGTATTTCCTGGCGGTCGGCCCCGGCGTCGGCGGTCTGGTCATTGCCGGTCGCGAGCGGTTCGACATGGCGCTTGTCATGGTCGGTGTCCTCGTGCTCGGTCTTGTCGGATTCACCCTTAACCGGCTTGCCTATGCGCTCGAAGCCTATCTGTTGCGCTGGCGGCCCAAGCAGACCGCGTAAGCTGCAACCGCCATCCGTGCTCTTGCAAGCATCCGACGTTTCGAGGGCAGGCAAGCCTTGCTGCCTCGATGCGGACGGAGTTTTTTCCAGGCGCATGCGTTTTCCGGCTCCTGGCGACGATGCTTCCGTGGCACAGTGCGTCGGCGGTTTGGTGCGGGGCGCCTAAGTGCAGGCGTCGTGCTCATCAGGGCGCCAGTAGATTCAAAGGTTCTTAATCCTTAAGCCGGGCGGGAACGAGAACGGAGCCTTCAAGCTAGGAGACGGCCGTGCGAGGGATTTTCAAACCTGGCGTCGAAACGCGTGCCCGAAGGGCCGTGCGTGATGGGCGCGCTGTCTCATCCCGCCTGCAAGCCGAGGCAGATACTGCCCTCGCCATATCATTGAAATAATCCTGCAGAAGTAAGTGTGGCAAAGCGGAGACACCTGTTGGTGGCCAAACAGAAACCGTTATTTCCTAAAAATAGTCCATAGTTTTCTAAAATACCGCCGTCTCGAATGCAGCCATTCTCACCATCGTAACCATTCGGTGCGCCATGGACATTCAATTCTCCGGGTTTGAAATTTTTGCTCCGAAGCCGACGCTGCCATGGGTTGCGGATGCCAGCACAGATCGAAAGCCAGGCATGTGGATGGGGGCGCACTTCAGGAATTGCGGAATTGCAACGACGACGCGGGTGTCGACGCCGGCCGAACGTGGAGTGGTTTGTCCGGTTTCCAGCCTGCCAGCAAAGCCAGGGGCAAACAGGATCAGATCTGACAGGACTTGCACCATGTGATGGATTTCGCCGCCGGCACGAAATGCGCCCGAAGCGTCGATCATCCGTGACTTCCGCGTAATGCCATACAGCTAACCCTTACGAATTCGGCAACGCCGATGCTTCAATCGATCGGGAGAGTCGCATGAACACCGAGAAGATCATTATCTTTGACACTACTTTGCGTGACGGCGAGCAAAGCCCCGGCATCAACCTCGACGCCGGCGAAAAAGTCGAGATCGCACTTATGCTCGAAGGTCTGAAGGTCGATGTGATCGAGGCCGGCTTTGCCGTCTCCAGTCCCGGCGAATTCGAGGCGATCAAAGCCGTGGCGCGCGTCGTCAAGGACAGTACGATTTGCAGCTTGAGCCGCGCAGTCGAGCGCGACATCGACCTGACGGCGGAAGCCGTTTCCGCTGCGGCCTCGTCCCGCATCCATATCGTGCTGGCGACCTCGCCCATTCACATGAAATACAAGTTGCAGATGACGCCGGAAAATGTGCTCGAACATGCCGTTCGCGCCGTGCTCCATGCGCGACGCTATTCCGAGGATATCGAGTTTTCCTGCGAGGATGCGAGCCGGTCGGAGCCGGAGTTTCTTGCCCGCTTCGTGGAGCAGGTGATCAAAGCCGGTGCGACCACGGTCAGCCTGCCGGATACGGTCGGCTACGCGACGCCGTACGAATACGGCAAGCTGTTTACCTATCTGCGCAATGTCGTACCGAATGCCGACAAGGCCGTGTTCTCGGCGCATTGTCACAATGATCTGGGCATGGCTGTTTCCAACTCACTCGAAGCAACCCGGCAGGGCGCGCGCCAGATCGAATGCACGATCAACGGTATCGGTGAGCGAGCGGGCAATGCGTCGCTTGAGGAGATCGTCATGGCACTGCATACACGCGAGGATTTTTTCCGATGCCGGACATCGGTCGAAACCCGTCGATTGACGGCTGCATCCAGGCTTGTCTCGGAGATCACCGGTTTCGTTGTGCAGCCTAACAAGGCGATCGTCGGCAAGAATGCTTTCTCGCATCAATCCGGCATTCACCAGGATGGCATGCTGAAGAACCCGTTGACCTATCAAATCATGACGGCGGCGGAGGTCGGCGCCGATGAGTATCGGCTCGTGCTCGGAAAGAATTCGGGCCGTAACGGTTTTCGCATGTGCATGCGCTCGTTGGGTGTCGAGTTCGGTTCCGATGCCGATCTCGATCTCGCTTTCTCCCGTTTCAAGGATATCGCCGATCAAAAGGCATCGCTTCGCGATGAAGATCTTCTGGCGACGGTTGTGGGTATGGAAGCGTTCTCTCCGGAAAAACGCATCGCGTAATTCTGCTTCCAGAACATGCAATCGGGATCGGCCATGTGCCGGAGCCGTGCTTGCTGCGGGTCAGATCCGGCCCGGGGAGAACGTACGTCAATACTTTGCGGAATTCTGGAACGAAGGTCATAGCGGAGAAGCGAGCAAATGACGATGGATCTTGTAGTCGAAACGGCAAGCGATATTCGAGTAGCCAAGCCGAAAACAGGGTATGAATTCCTGATCGACACGCTCGCAACCTGGCATGTGCGTCACTATGCCGGTGTCACGGGGGGAGGGGTCATCCATTTGCTCAAACATCTCGAGCCGATGGCCGTCCCCGACGAAGGCGCCGAACTCCCGGTTTTCTTCAATATCGGCGAATATGTCGCTGGCTTCATCCCGTTGGGATACTATCTGGCGAGCGGGAAAGTCAGTGCAGCCATTGCAACGACGGGAGCCGCAACGCGGTTGCTGACCTGCGGCCTGAGTGATGCGAAACTGCACAATATTCCCGCAATCTACCTCATTCCTCTCAGTCCGGCGGATACGCGATACCGTGCACCGCTGCAGGACACGAGCCCGGAGGGTGCCGACGTCGTGGCTCAGTTGAAGGCCGAGCTGCCATCAGGCACATTCGTTTTGAACGATCCAGACCATATCGGAGAACAACTTGAGCAGGCCCGCAAACATCTCGATCAAGGCTCGCCCGTCGCTCTTCTGATGCCGCCGGAGGCGCTCGGAAAGACGGTGTCTGAGCCGGTCCATACGCCTTGGCGCGGTGACTATGCTCATAAACCGAACAAGATCGACCATGGGTCGCTCGCCCATTTTTTGGCCGAATTCCCGCGGCAAGTGGTTGGGCGTCGGGTGGTCATTCTCGCTGGCGAAGAGGCGGCCATGTATTCGTACATGCCAGTCCTCACCACACGTTTGTGCAAGGTGTTACAGGCGCCGATCGTCTGGAGCATAAACGGGGCGAATGCGGTGGCGCGCAACAATAGCTTCGGTTTCGGCTATCTGGGCTTCGGCGGCAATGATCGCGCGATGCAGCTCTGGAAAAGTCTCGGTCCTGACGATATTGTCATTACTCTCGGGTTCTGCCCTGACGAATACACCCTTAATTTTTCTGACATACCTGCCCATACGACATGGAATTTCACCAACCTCGTCGCGCCATATGGCAGTGTCGGGGGCGGGTTTCGGCATCGTGTGCGCGGCGAATATTTCGATGTTCGAGGGCCAATCGATCAGGTTCTGAGCGAAGCGATCGGCCGGCTCGAGGATCTTCGGCCATCGCGACCCCCAGCACCGGCTTTTGTGGCTGATCTCAATGATCGTAAGATCATGCCACCACGCCCTGGAACGATCGATATTGCCCGGTTTTACCAGGAGCTCGATCGTCAATGGCAGCCGGGAAGCATTGCGTTCGATGACGTGTGCCTTGCCTACAAAGATCGTCAGTATGTCACGCAGCGCCCGCATCCAAACGCCCGCTTCCATTCGCTTTATCGCGGTTCGGCAATGGGCGGAGCATTCGGCGCGGCAATCGGCGCAAAGCTTGCAAAACCGGACGCGACCGTCTTCGCGTTTACGGGCGATGGCTGCTTTCGGCTGATTGCCGGTTGCCTGGCCGAAGCGCGATCATTGGGGATCGTCCTGTTCGTACTGGACAACGGCGCACTTGGTATCATGGTGCAGGGCCTGCCCGTGGTCATTCCCGACTATTCATCCAGCCGCTACCATAGCGATCTGCACCGCATCGACTTTGGGGCAATGGCGCGCGCATGCGGCTGGTCAAGCCGCAAGCTGATGCCGGATCTGAGCAATCTGGCCGAGATCATGCGCGAAAGCTACAGCTCCGGTCACCCATCCATCCTGGTTGAGGTACCCGTAGATGCAGAGCAGGTGGTGGGACAAAATCCGCGGGCTAACAACCTGTAGCGCCACACGAAGCGTCGATGTCAGATCAATGCAATGGTGTCGAAGGCGTCATCTCCATGTCACCAATGACTGTGTCGAAATAGTTGTCGGCGATTTCGAGCAGCGTTTCCGCTATGCACTGAGGTTCCCATCCGTCTTGCAGAAGCTCCTGCACGGCTGCATCGATTTTCTGGCGGAGTTGCTCGTGGCACTGCAGTTTCGTTTGATCTGCAAAACCGATCAACCATTGCTTACCTGGCATGACGATGCTCTCCTCCATGTCGACAGACATCCATATTTGTCGACAAGGTAAGGCGGAGGTAAGCGTAGGCAACTGCTGTAACGCCATTTTTCAAGAGCAATGCGAACAATTGTTCATCGATGCAAATAACTAGTTCGCGTATTCAATGAATGGTTGTAGGTCCTTGGACCGCTATTGCAATGTTTGATGGATTGCGATCGGTGTATTGGAGAGCCGCAACTCTATCTGACGGAGCGTCTCGAACTTATGGAGCATGTTTTAATGACAGGTTCTATTGAGAAATGGTCCTCGAAGAAAGCCGACAATCAAACAGTATGCACTCGATCTCCATCTACCCCGGTGAGATAGATGGAGATCGAGCCTGGGAGGAATTGAAGAGGTCGATAATACGCGCGTCAATAACAGGCTCGCGGGAAAACTGTCGACTAGAGCTTTCGGCTTTTCTTAGAATCGCGAAAACACTCTATCCCTTTGTTTTTACGTGATTCCAGTCGGAAAACTGCTCCGCATTTTCCTGGAATTGCTCTAAAGCCGTAGGTGGCATCCCCGATGAGGGGATTGCCGAGGATCGTGCTTGACGGCTTACATTCTTACAGCGGACGCGGAATCGGATCTAGGTTCCGTAATCCGCTACACATGCGCAATGGGGTGCCGCCCAGGTACGCCGGTACATCTGGGCTTTGGTGCAAGTGGATTGCACCTCGATTGCGACGCAAAGGGCGAGAGCACGATGAAAATGAATCAAGGCGATGAAGGCCGAGCGAAGGCGATATGTCAGCTTGCCAGCGAGTAACCCAGATCACGCAACGGCAGGCGGCGCACCCGCTCTCCCGTTGCTGCGAATATGGCATTGCCCAGCGCTGGGGCTAATGCCGGGAAGGCAGGTTCGCCCATGCCTGTCGGCGGATTGTCCGACTGGATGAAATAGGCATCGATCGTCATCGGCGCGAAGGGCATGCGCAGGATCGGATAGGCATTGTAGTTCTGCTCCTGGATCTGGCCGGTTTCGATGGTGATCTTCAAGCCCATGGCTGTGGAGAGCGCGTCGGTCGACGCACCCTGCGCCTGCGCTTCGGAGCCGGCCATATCGATGATGGGGCCGACATCAAGCACCACGACGATGCGATCGATCCTGATCTGCTTACGGGCGTCGACGCGAAGCTCGACGGCCTGCGCGACATGGCCGGCGTGGGAGTAGCACCAGGCGAGACCCAATCCGCTGCCATCAGGCAGCTTTTTGCCCCAGCCGGCCTTGTCGGCGCACATCCTGATCACGTCGGTGGCTCGCCTGGGACTGAAGTTGACGCTCTTGTCCTTGGGTGCAAGCTCAGGCACGTCGCGGTTCACGGCAGCGACGAGGAATTCGACGTGGTCGCGGCCCGACGCCAGCGACATCTCGTGCATGAAGCTTTGCGCAGCAAAGACCTGGGCATTGTCGCCCGGCGCCCGCCAGGCGCCAGTCGGGATCTTTAGCGGCAGCATGGTCTTGCCGCGGCGCAGGTTGGGCGCCTTGATGGAATATTTCAGATTGTCGGTCAGGCCGGCGCCGCTTGCCTCCTTCTTGCCGTCGGCGGTGAAGGTGATGAAATGTTCCTGCCAGGCGTCGAGGCCCCCATCTTTATCGATCGCCCCCTTGAACTGGTGGTAACCGGCCGGGCGGTAGAAGTCGTGGCCGAAATCGTCTTCCCGGGTCCATTGCAGCTTGACCGGGGCGTTGACTTTCCGCGCGATGACTGCCGCCTCGCAGGCATAATCATTGACCAGCCGCCGCCCGAAACCGCCGCCAACGCGGGTCTGGTGCATCACGATCTTTTCCTGCGCTATGCCGGCTGCCTTAGCAATCACCGGCAAGCCACGATCGGGCTGCTGGGTGGGGACCCACATTTCCAACACCCCGTCATGCCAGTGCGCGGTGGTGTTCATCGGTTCCAGCGGCACATGGGCGGCGAAGGGATATTCATAATAGGCCTCGACGGTCCTGGCAGCATTGCTGAAGGATTTGTCCACGTCGCCGACATCGTCGTCCGGCTTTTCCGGAAAATGGGCTGCGAGCTTCCTGGCCTCGGCCGAGAATTTCGAAGTGGAATCCGTTGAAGCCTCGCCGAGGTCCCAGTCCACCTGCAGCTTGTTCTTCGCCTGGAAGGCGCTCCAGGTATCCCTGGCGATGATGGCGACACCCGGCATGACCTCGACCGCCTGGCCTGTCCCGTCCAGGGCAAAGGCATCGAACACGCCGCGCTCGGCCTTGATCTCGTCGACATTGAAGGATCTGACCTTGCCGCCCGCCGCCGGACATTTGGTGTAGTTGGCATAGACCATGCCGGGGCGTTGGACATCAATGCCGAACAGCGGCTCGCCCCTGACCACCTTCGGATCGTCGACGCCGTGATACCGCTTGCCGATCAGGCGATATTCGGAGCGTGCCTTCAGCTTCAGGCTTCGAGGATCGGGCACTGGCATTGTTGCCGCCGCAGCGGCCAGTGATCCATAGGTTGCGGATCTGCCGCTGGCGGCATGGCTGAGGACCGAGTCTTGAGCGGTGATCTGCGATGAATCCACCCCCCATTGTTCGGCGGCCGTGGCGATCAGCATCGCCTTGGCGCCGGCGCCGGCCTGCCGCAACTGGTCCCATGCGCGTGGGATCGACGTCGAACCTCCAGCACCCTGACTGCCATAGACCTTGGGATTGATGTCGGCCTGCTCCATCACGACATGGTTCCAATCCGCATCAAGCTCTTCGGCAATGATGACGCCAAAGGAGGTCTTGATGCCCTGGCCTATCTCTGGACACTTGGAGAAAATGGTGATCGTGTTGTCCGGAGCGATGCGGATGAACGCATTCATCGCCTGGTTCGCGCCGTCAGACGCCTCGGCCGCGGAAGCCTCGCCGCCGAGATAAAAACCCAGGATCAGCCCAGCCGTGCCGCCGCCGGCGAGCTTGAAAAAGCTGCGCCGTCCCATGCTCAGCGCGGTATAGGCCACAGGGAGCGAACGTACCTCGCGCATTAACGCCTGGAGATAGGCGTCGGACTCGGCGAAATCAGATCTGATGTCAGCCATTGTTTGCCTCCGGGGGATGAGGTTGCTGGGCCGCCTGCCTTCGCAGGTTGGCCACGTCCTTGCCTGTCAAATGCGCGCCTTTGGCGCCGAAGCGGGCGGTCACATAGTTGGCCACGGCCGCGATGTCCTCATCCGAATAACCCTGGCCAAAGGCGGGCATGAAGATCCTGCCGTCGGCGGTCGTGCGGTTAACGCCGTTGATAACAGTCTGCGCCACGTTGGTGGCGCTGGGATCGTTGACGGCGCGTACGCCCGTGAGCGTCGCATAGCCGGTGACCGGGCTCACGCCGGTCCAATCATGGCAGCTGGCGCACGCGCCGGCAAAAATCTTCTCGCCGCGTGGGTCGACATCCGCCACGCCCTCCTTGTGTGATGCCGGCGCTGCCGTGGTGACGGTGCGCGGCAGGTCGGTTGCGTGGGCCGGTATGCTGCGCAGATAGGTCACCAAGGCATGCACGTCGTCCGGCACCAGATAGCTGAGGCTGTCGTCGGTGGCTTCGCCCATCGGGCCGGCCGCACCACCATGCCCATTGGCGTGGCCGGTCGAAAGGTAGAGGTAGATATCCTCGTCGCTCCAGTCGCCGATGCCGGAATTCTTGTCGCTGCTGATATTATAGGCGTGCCAGCCGGCGGTGATGGCGCCTGCGAATTTGCGGTGATTGTCGAGCGCGAAGACAAGATTGCGGGGCGTATGACACTCGCCGCAATGGCCGAGTGCCTCGGCAAGATAGGCGCCGCGATTCCACTGCGGGCTCTGACCTGTGTTGGGGCGGAAGCGTTGGTCTGTGTTGAACGCAGCGCTCCACAGCGACAGCAGGCCACGTTGGTCGAACGGCCATGAAAGCTGGTCGGGCTTTGCCGGCGCATGGGCCGGCGGCAGCGTCAGGAGATAGGCCTTGATCGCCAGCACATCGGCGTCCGTCATATAGGTGTAGGACGCATAGGGCATGGCGGGATAGAGTTTCTCGCCGTCGGCGCGAATACCCTTGTGCACGGCCGCCAGGAACTGAGCGTCGGTGTAATTGCCGATGCCGGTATCCCTGTCCGGCGTGATGTTGGTGGAATAGATGGTGCCGAATGGCATGTTGAAGGCAAAGCCGCCGGCAAAGGGAATGCCGCCCGGCGCTGTATGACAGGCTTGGCAGTCCGCAGCATGGGCGAGATATTCGCCGCGCTTCACGCTATCGGCACTGGCAAGCTGGGCCGGAACACCGCTCACGGTGCCAGCCTGATAATCGTCGAGCGCTACCGTCGAGCCGCCGGCAAAGGAGGTCGGATCGCGGCCAAGCAGCAACCATCCCACAAAGCCAAGGGCGATGATGACAATGACCGCAAGGAGGATGCCGATGATTTTCTTCATGATCAGGCCGGCTTGGCGGCGGCGTTCTTGATCGCACGGCGGATGCGGATGTAGGTTCCGCATCGACAGAGATTGCCCGCCATGGCCGCATCGATGTCGGAATCGTCGGGTTGGGGATTGATGTTGAGCAAGGCCGTCGCCGACATGATCTGACCGGCCTGACAGTAGCCGCATTGCGGCACAGACGCTTCCATCCAGGCTTGCTGGACCTTGGCGCCGTTCGGCGTCTTGCCAATTCCTTCAATGGTGATCACGGCACGGGTGCCGACGTCGCCGACGGTCAGCTGGCAGGAGCGCACCGGTTTGCCAGCGACATGTACGGTGCAGGCGCCGCACTGGGCGACGCCGCAGCCATATTTCGTACCGACCAGATTGAGGTGATCCCGCAGCACCCAAAGAAGCGGCATGTCCTCCGGGACATCGACCTCGTGCAATTGCTCATTGATATTCAGAGTGAGCATGTTTCCATCCCTGCCTGACGGTGAAATCGGCGTATCAACGGAATTGCCAGGGGATGGTACGCCGGTATCGACGATGGGTAAACTTCAACAATGCGTTATCGCAGCCGTTGTCGTCGCACCGTTCAGCAGCCACGAGCGCGCCGGTGCCTTGAAATTGCTGACGCGTCCAATTGGTGTCTCACATTGTCCCTGTTCGTCGTGGCCAGTAGCGAAACACCTGTTTTCCGGTGTCGGCGCATTGAATGGATCAATGCCAGATGGAGATGCGGATGAGCTGCGGCGAAGGTATGCCCGCCGGCAAAATCACTGCCTCCCGAAATGAGACCACTTGGAATTGCCCGTAAAAAGTCTCGCTGAAAACCATCGCAGCCGGCAATCGTTCGCTGATTTTGGCAACGAAGCCGCTTCCATCAGACTAAAGTCCTACTCTTGATCGGACCTAGGTCC